>JAHHGV010000064.1 GCA_019359695.1 Brasilonema angustatum HA4187-MV1 | reverse complement strand
TTCTAATTTATTGCTGGGATTCAATCAATTAATTAGTACAATGAATCACTTCAAACCCTGTTATGCTTCTGGATAATTTAACTTATTTACTACTTGCTTACTCCGGAAAGTGACAGAAGAGGGATAAAGCTAGCGCTGCGATTTCTTCGGGCTTGACGATTTTCCCTAAAGGAATTGCTTTTAAAGATTCTGCCTTAACTTCTTCCACACTCACACCCTGACTCTGAGCATTTTGCTGTGCTAAACTTTCTGC
The DNA here is from genome assembly GCA_019359695.1 of Brasilonema angustatum HA4187-MV1. Lineage (GTDB taxonomy): Bacteria > Cyanobacteriota > Cyanobacteriia > Cyanobacteriales > Nostocaceae > Brasilonema > Brasilonema angustatum. Next base: position 38,230 of record JAHHGV010000064.1, on the reverse strand, counting down.
ACGTTCAGTTGCTGTCAAACCTGGTGAAATGGCGTTAATACGAATATTGTGTTGAGCTAACTCTTTAGAAATCCCCCGCGTAAAATTTAACAGCGCAGCATTCGTTGTACCACCAGGGAGAAAACTAGGACGGGGTGTGCGTCCTGCACCGCCAATAATATTCACAATCCGCCCATCACGCCGACTTTGCAGATGGGGCAAAATGGCTCTTACCAGGCGAATGTAGCCCAATAATTTTAAGTTCCAAGCATCCAAAAATGCATCATCACCAAGGTCAATAAATGCTCCTGCGCGGGCTGAACCAGCGTTATTAATGACGATATCAATCTGACCTAATTGTTCTAGTGCGGTGGAAACAACTTTCTCTACACCCTCCGCTTGACTGAGATCGGCACTGATAGAGATGATTGTAGCACCACTACTAGGAAGTGATTCGATAGTGCTGACTGCTTGCTCTAATCTTTCGGGATTCCGGGCGGCGATCGCCACATTCACACCTTCACTATAGAGGGCTTTGGCAATAGCTAGTCCAATTCCGGCACTACCACCGGTAACAATTGCCGTTTTACCTGATAGTTGTAGATCTAAACTCATACTGACCTCCCGGGAGTGTGGAAACCGTGCGCTTTCAAGCCACGGAGGAAACACGACACGGTTGATTTATCAACCGTCAAAGTCTTCAAACTAGGCATATGAGTAACCGTCCTTTTTGTGAATGTGTTTGCAATGCTTGTACGAAATACCTTGAACTAATCCGTTTTTGGTTGAAATATTAAAACTGCCTGTTGCACGAGTTGCAATTCTTCCAACATATTGACCAATCTTTTTCCCAGAAGTAACAACAGCTTTTACAATGTCTCCAGTCTGAAAACCAAAATGGAATTTAGTTCTTGAGCAATGACAACTAGGGAAACCATATTTGTCAGTACGGCATAATTGATGGGTTCCGTGCCCGTTTGCTGCGATCAGCAAGGGTTTTACATTCTTGACATTGAGAATTGGCGTAGATTTCCCAACACATTGTGCGCCAGGGTCTATTTTATTCTAAGTGGGTAAACAGGTGCGCGAGGACGTGATTCTTTAAGTATTAGCGTAAAAGGAAAGCGTCTAAATATCGCTGCTTTCTTGTTCCTTAAAAGCTGCCTTGCTGTTGCTGCGTGAATTGAATCTAGTGGTCGTTTATCTGAATCTATTACAAAAACTTTGGACATTTTATGTCCCTCCTTTCGACTACGCTCAAGGCAAGCCTTTCGGGTAATGTGAGCTTTGACAATGTTCAGAATCGGTACTATCCAAAAGACACTTCCTTAACCCATACAGATGTTTAATCTTTTGGTTCTAGAGCTACAAACTAGCTGCGCATTTGTAGGTAGGAACTTTAACGCTTGTTCTGAACGTAGTACACGAAGTACTCAGTCTGGTAAGCTAGGGCTTCAACGTTTGCTGAAGCCCCCAAATTCAATTTGGGGGTTGCTTACAGCAATTTACACACAAAAACGTAATTTAGTTGTGATGTCTTCAATTCCTGACGTGCAGTACAGCCTTACCTGGAAAGTGTCTATCAAGTAGTTTTTGTGCTACATCAGCTATTTGTGTCCAATCAGCTTCTAAATCGATGTGCGGACGCAATTGTGCTGATTCTACTAAATTTGCCAGCCGTTTCAACCCAACTGCTGCCGATTCTCGTTGTAGTTCATGAAACAAGATAAAGCCGTATAAACTTGCACCACCAGTACCATAGAAGCGTTGAGCGTTGAATGTCACTTCATTTCCCCCTGAGGTGCCAAACAGAACGATCGCCCCATCCTGTGCTAACAAACCGAGGGCTGTTCCCAGGACATTCCCACCCACAGACTCCAAAATCAAATGATATGGACCGTACTCACTGACTGTTGAAACATCTTCACCAATGACAACAGAATGCGCCCCAGCATCTTTGACAAAAGCTTCGTATTCTGGACGGCGAATGTGTGCGACAACTTGCGCCCCACTCAACCGCGCTAACTGGATGGCAAAGTTACCAACACCACCGGATGCACCTGTAATTAAGACTGGACGATTTAGAAGCGAACCACCTTTGAGTAAAGCATGGTAAGCCGTTAAACCTGCTACAGGTAATGTAGCAGCTTGGCCAAAGGATACTGAGGGTGGTAATTCCGCTAGAGAGTGGGTGGGTACAGACACCAATTCTCCCCAAGCACCAGAACGAAGAAAACCAACTACCCGCGTTCCTTGAGTTGGTCCGGAATTATCAGCCGCAGGGGTTTCAACTGTTCCCGCTAAGTCCCAACCAGGTCGCCAAAGCGCTTCAGCAGTAGTGGAACGTCTGATTTCACCACGGTTGAGAGAAATTGCTGCTACCCGAATCACCGCCTCATTAGCAGCAGGTGTCGGTGCATCAACCTCACGCAGTGCCAAACGTCCTGATACATTGGGATCGACAACAACGGCACGTATTTTACTCATGTTGAAAATCTCCTGAATGAGTTTGAAAGTTATCAGATGTAGTTTCTTGAGAAAGAATAGTAATAATTTCGCTAAAGTTACGTGTGTCTTTACGTTCTTCTGGTGTTTCCTTCCCCAATGAGGTTTCTTTCACCAAGTCGTAAATATCGGCTGCTCCTTGGAAAGTCCGCTCAGTCAAACCCAACGCTTGAAAGGTTTCGGCAATCTCTTCCATTTCCCCCACCCAGCGATGAGCTTTAGGTGTCATGGAGGGAATGGAACGGGTTAGTATATTAGCTAGTTCCTGTTGGCTATTAGACAATTCATCCCACAGCTGCTGATCCAAGTTTAAGCGATGAGCCGCAATCAGTAATTGTGTGCCGATCGCTGTCAGTCCTTTCGTTAAAGCTGCATAGCACATCTTCAACCCGGAAGCTTGACCAATTTCATCACCAATTACTCGCACATCTAAGCCATAATTTTGCAACTGTTGAAATTCACTAGCTTGTTTTCCAGAAGCATAAATTCGGGTGCGATTGGGAACTCGTGGTGGCGGACCAATAATTGATGCATCCACGAATTGTCCCCCGGCTGATTCGATGATTTGGGCAACACTTTTCACTTTCTGGGGTGAAATAGCATTACAGTCAATATACAATACGCTTTTGCCAACGTTGCCTATTGTCTCGGCTACTTGCTTTGCCGCTTCTTCTGCTGCTGCGGGAACTAGAACTGACAATATCACATCGGATGCAATAACCAGTTGTTTGAGAGAACCCACATCCTGGATGTTTGCTGCTTTTGCCAATGTGATCGTGCGATCGCTTCGTCCGTCCAAAGCAGCCACTGTACTCAATCCGTGTTGATTGAGTACGGAGGCGATCGCCTGCCCCATGTCACCCGGACTTAAAATACCAACAGTTTGAATCTGCATGAAAAGCTTTACTTAATTTTCAGCTTATAACTAACAAACTAATTTAAGTTTAAGTGATTGAGTTCTCTTTTAAAGTACACTATTCTGATAGTATAACCGGATTTAACAATTTCAAACAATATAGGACTCCTATTTGATTTTTGAACGACACGTAGGGTGGGCAGTGCTTAGCAAAACCTGGATGTTGTCAGCAAAATACGAAAAGCACTGCCCACCCTACAATACTTAAGATTTTTCATAAATCATTTAGGATTGCTATATCACAGCAAACCTTAAGTAAGTGGGTGAGCTACTTAACAGTGATGCGCGAAAACAAGATCCCCGACTTCTAGTGACAAGTCGGGGATCTCAACTAAGGTTGGCAACTCGATTTACAATTATTCATGATATGAATTTAATAGTTAGATTATCTAACTATTCTATTAACCCGATAGCGACTTGATGACAGGTCATTTCCAGCAAAAGCGATAAGCCTTTGGCTTATTGCTCCGCTTATCGCATAACTCAAGAGAATAATGAAACAGACAACGCGCCGTAAATTTATTGCAACAGCTACAATAGCAACAGGTTTTGCCCTAGCAGTGCAACCCGTTTCTGCCAAAGTCATCACCACCGATAGCAAGGGATTAGTCGCGGGTGCGGTGAAAATTCCCGTTCAAGATGGCGAAATTCCGGCTTACAGAGCGATGCCTGCAAAAGGTGGAAATTTCCCGATTGTCCTAGTAATTCAGGAAATATTTGGTGTACACGAACACATTCAGGATATCTGCCGTCGCTTTGCTAAATTAGGGTATGTGGCAGTTGCCCCCGAATTGTTTGTGCGTCAAGGCGATGTCTCGAAGTTAAGCAATATAGAAGAAATTCGCCCGATAGTAGCTAAAGTACCAGATGCTCAAGTGTTATCCGACCTTGATGCCACAGTAGACTGGACTGTGAAATCATCAAAGGGCAATAGCAATAAGTTGGGAATTACAGGCTTCTGCTGGGGTGGTCGTATTACCTGGCTGTATGCGGCACACAATCCTCAAGTTAAGGCAGGTGTCGCTTGGTATGGGAAACTGGTAGGTGATGTAACCCAATTAACACCCAAGCATCCTATTGATATTGCCTCTACGTTGAAAGTCCCCATTCTCGGACTTTATGGTGGCAAGGATACAGGTATTCCCCTAGATACCGTGGAACAGATGCGCGATCGCCTCAAGTCAGGCAGCAGCAAATCGGAAATTATTGTTTACCCAGATGCACCCCATGCCTTTTTTGCCGATTATCGCCCCTCCTACCGTGAGAAAGAAGCTAAAGAAGGCTGGCAGCGCCTCCAAGCCTGGTTTAAGCAGAATGGAGTGTAAAGTGAGGGATTGCTGACTAGACCTCTTGCATGAATCATGAAAGGAGAGACAATTCATTGTTGAGAAGTCCAGCTATCAGATTCAATCGTAGACCGAATCGCTTTCTGCGATTACAGTAGCGCTGTTGTATAATTCAGAAAATCTTTAACCGACGATTGATATGTTCTCCAACAATTCTCAAACGTGCTAGTTATTTATCATTGGTGAGTTTCAAAGTACGACGGAACTCACTTGGTGTTGTGCCTGTCCAACGTTTAAATGCCCGATAGAAAGCACTAGCTTCCGAAAAACCCAAGAGAAATGCCACTTCAGACACAGCCATGTGTTGTTCTTGAAGATAATGAATTGAGAGCGATCGCCGCATCTCGTCGAGAAGTTCTTGATAAGAACTACCAGCTTCCTTAAGCTTGCGCTGGAGGGTGCGGGGAACAAATCCTAAGCGTTTGGCGATCACCTCAACTCCCAAATTCCCTCCGCGTAGTTCTATACTGATTTCCCGACGAACGCTGTCGATAAAACTTTCTGAATGAGGCAACTTCGCCAGTAAATCCTCAATATAGCGATCTAGCACTCTTCCAAGTCCAGGATATGATTTCAAGAGCGGTGAAGAGAGAAAAGTAGAATCAAAAGCAATTTCATTAACGGGCTGCCCAAACTTTAGGGGAGCGCGAAATAATCGATGATAGGCAGAAATATCCTCAGGTAAGCTGTACTGAAACCCCACTTTGAGGGGCACAAAATCTACTCCTGTTATTCTCCGAATCAGCAAGAAGATACCTGCTACAACCCAATCACAGTTAGCACGGTATGGAGAGATAGGGAAACTTGGGACGGTATGAGTTAGGCGTGCAACCTTCCCTTTAACCTCAAAAGTCATCTCTGCCTCTTCGTGCAGAACTCTTACTGAGCGAACAATACGCCGCATTGCCTCATTCAAATTAGGACTACTCTCAACGGCATAACCTACCACATCCCAGCAACTAGGCTGTGCGAACTCCGCCATCCTTAGACCAATGCTAGGATTGCCAGAACAACGAACTAATTCTACCCAAAGGGCAATGAACTTTTCATGGGAAATGTACACATCAGCATCTTTTAAGATTTCTGGGTAAAGCCCGATGGCAGCCAACATTTGTTCCGCCTCTAAGTCTGAGTCAGCAGCAAGGGCGGCACTTAAAATGCCCTGCACTAGTTTAATTGAGACAGCGTGCAATCCCATCCTTTCCGAACCGCCTGCGTTAGTACTCTCACTGACATTTTAGGTCAATCTTTTGTCGTTTATAGTCATTGTATTCAGCCTTTCTCTGGAAGTAGGTTAAAGGAACAATCTAAACGATCTGGTCAATGCAGACTCTTTCAAAATCATTAAAGTGAAAAGGACGAAGTGGCGTTATGATTACCTATAAGACTGTTCGCAACATATTCAAGTATTTAGAAAGCGACACGCCCGAAAAATTTTTTGACTCTGTTGCAGATGATGTGAAATGGACTGTGTTGGGTACACAACCCCTTGCAGGCAATTATAAATCGAAAACTGCGTTCCAGCAAGCGACCTTCTCACGGCTTAATCCTTTGTTCAGCGGGGGTTTGAAATTGTTCACACGCGATGTCTTCGTTGATGGAGACACTGCGATCGTAGAACTTTACACCCAAGCGACTGCCAAGAGTGGTGTTCAGTTCAATAACGAATACTGTTGGATCTGCCAATTCCGCGATGAGCAGATTGTCGAAGTCCGTGCTTACTTAGACTCAGCCTTGGTCACTAAGGTCATCGAAGCAGGAACAACCGACGTTAGATGACATCGCAAGTCGATTAAATCATTGGAGAATTGCGTGAACAGACTCACGATCACCATCTCCAATATTTCAAGGAAAACGCCACCAAAATCCACATTGGTGAACCATTCGAGAACGCAGAGGGCGGCAGCATTTGCGACGCTGATGATCGTCAACGTCGCAAATGCTGCTGAGGCGCGTACTTTCATCGACAACGAACCGTTTCACAAAGCTGGGGTGTTTGAGTTGGTGCGCGTGCGTCGCTGGCGACAGATGCAGCCAGAAGTGGTTCCTGGGGTAAACGGAAGTACTGCTCAGGAAGCACGACTTCAGTTAAAGGAGTTACGACTGAAAGAATTGATTGTATGACCGTGAATGTAGTAACGAGTCGCAACAATAGTTTATGCTCCCAGCATAAAGCGTTCCACCGTTAACCCTTCTAGGAGTTACGCACTGTACAAATTAACCATAATATGAATGACGCAAAATGGAGGTTTCAGGCGCTGAGTACAACCCTGACTTGGTTGGATACGCTTCTTTCATGTCGGCAGGCATCTGACTCAACGGGAGTTTCCTCAAACCGACCAAACGTGCCAAAGTCGGAATTTTCGGTCATATTGTTGGTACTTCGCTTAGCGTAAAGAAGGTAGGACTTACGCATCGTACATAAGTACTACACGCAATATGGGTATTTCAGCTATGTTGAGCAGCTAGCGATTGCGCTGCGCGCAGACACCAGAGGCGTATCGCAACAGAGCAAGTAAATTAGGGTTATACGAAGCGCCTGAAACTACCCAATCTCGTACTACATATTATGGTTAATTTGTACAGTGCGTAAGTCCTAGATGTTTGCCGAAATTGATGACAAAAGCTTTGGCAGCGGCTTCGATGCCGCCTTCTCGCCGGACGCCGAAGACGAATTCGGCGTGGGGCATCTCCATGGGTTGGAGCAGATCAAGACGCACTTGAAAAAATTCGACTCCAAGATGGATACTAAACACGAAGTGCTCGAATTTTGGGATGGCGGTGCCACGAAGCTGGCACGAGGCCGGGTTATCATGACCGCGCACGAGACCCCCCACAAAACGAGCATCCCCGTTTTTGTCCATATCCTTGAGATGTCCAAGGATGACCCCCAAAAAATCCAGCTGTTCTACGGAGCCGTTGGACCGATGCAACTCTGAGCCCTGCGATTACTTGCCGTTCAACTTCAACCATACGGAACAACGTTTATGCCTGACACAGAAGACACCAAAACCATCATGGACCGACGCGAGGCCGAAGGCTTAGCGGGCGCGAACATGCTCGGCCTACTGGATGAACTAGAGCATGTGAGTCATCCTCTGAGCCGTTTTCTCTTGGAGGATGGTTTCGGCAGCCTGTTTGCCGACTCCATCATGGAATACCGCAACTGGGCGCTGATCACCTTGGCAAGCCTGATCGCGTTTGGTGACACCGGCGACCAGTTGCAGGTTTACCTCAAAGCCGCCGTTCAGCACGGGGCCACCGACGACGAAATCTTGTCGGTCGTCAACCATGCCTGTTTGTACGCCGGCGCACCTCGCGCCGTGAACGCCGCTCGCCATCTCGCGGGGTTTTTCACGGGCGAACGCCAGCAACGCCTGCCCGGCGTAGTCGAGAAGACCATTCGCATCGGTGATTACGAGAGCGCGGTGTGGGACAACGGCGGCGAAGGCACCCCCATCGTGCTGATCCACGCGCTTGACATGGACCACCGCTTCTGGCGGGTCGTGTACCCGAGTTTGGCTCGTCTCGGCCGGGTGATCGCCTACGATCTGCGTGGACACGGCAGGGGAAGAGGCGCGCCAGCGACGACTTCTCTCGATCAGCTCGCCGACGATACGCGCACGTTGCTGGATCTGCTGAACATCAAAAAGGCGGATGTGTACGGAGCTTCGTACGGCGGTGCCGTCGCGCAGTATTTCGCCCTGAACCATCCCGAACGCCTCCGCTCGCTCGCCTTGCTCGCCACTGCGGGCAAATCCCCGCGCGAAGCCCTCGAAGGACGGGCGGTCAACGCCGAGCAGCACGGGATGCAAGCGCAGCTTGCCGAATCACTCATCCGCTGGTTCTTGCCGGCGACCATCGCCAACAACACCTGGGAAGTGCGCTACGCCCGCCAGTGCGTCGAGCGCGCGCGGGTCGAGGATTGGGCGGCGGCCTGGCGTGCGATGGCACGTCGAGACGTGCTTGACCGTTTGAAGGAAATCAAGGTTCCCACGCTGGTTTTATCCGGCAAGCAAGACTTTTCATCCACGCCGGCGATGATGGAGGACACCGCGCGCCGACTGCCGGACGCCGAGTACAAACTTATCGATCCAGGAACCCATATGATGGTCATGGAGCAACCCGAACCGGTGGCAGCGGCGCTCGTTGCTTTCCGGCAATCGCTCTCGGCTATCCAATGCCGCTAATTGAATTTGTCTTCGAGACCACACGCACTATTACGCAAAGGAGTACACAATGACTGACTTAGGATCAGTGCAGTACCACAGCTTAATCTCAGGGTAAGCATCTTCAGAATAGTCTGCTAAACAGGAACTTCAGAAATCGCTAACCCTAATTTTTATTCCCTCGATTAGGCAATACTTATGGTTGACTTCAAACTTGCTCCAGAGACCACCTCGCTTGTCCTCATCGATCTACAGCTTGGAACGCTCAGAGGACAACTTGCTCCCTATTCAGCAAATGATGTTGTGAAGCGATGCGCCAGTCTTGCTGCTTCCTTTCGCGCACAGAGAGCTTTGGTCGCTTACCTTCGAGTGGATCTTCAAGATATGCTGCATCTCCCAACTGATCGTTCGACCGGTGATCCAAATGCGCCAATACTGCCAGCCAGTGCCTCTGAGCTAGTGCCAGAATGTGGTTACCAGGAGAGTGACTTGCTGATCACAAAGCGGCAATGGGGCGCCTTTTACGGAACTGAACTGGATCAGCAGCTTCGGCGGCACGGCATCAAGACGATCGTCCTAGGAGGCGTTGCTACGAATGCTGGAGTCGAATCTACTGCACGAGCAGCTTTTGATATGGGGTATGAAGTTGTCTTTGCTGAAGATGCGATGAGCAGCTTTACTACCGAGATGCACCGCTTTGCAGTGCAGCACATCTTCGGCTTGATGGGTCGTGTTCGTCAGTCGAGCGAGATTGTGGAGGCGCTTGTGGAATGAGTCCTCAGAATGTTAGGCTAGATTAAAGGGATTCCTACGGAGAGCTACGCTTAACGCAGATTTGCAAGCAACTCTCTCTACTTTTTTCTCAACAGGCTTTTAAGCCTATCACTTTTTGCAACATAACCTATCTCGTTACTGCGGTTGAGCTACTGCTGGGTGGGCGCATATGTTGAAGTGCATTTTAAGTTGCGGCTTAACGGAACTATCTAGTCAATGCGATTCTTTTAAAGGCATTACTCTTAACCCTTTTTTATCACTTTCTGAGGATAAGAATCTAGAATCCTTACAACATATGACTTTTATCAAAAATCTTGATTTCAGGCATTCTGTTAGAAAATAAACGCTTAAATGCTCGCTCTATCTACAGTTGAAAAATTGGCTATTATTTTTCTTTTCCCAGAGTGACTAAAAAGGGTTAAAAAAGTCACAAAACAAGCGACTCTTGTACGGCTGAATACTCTATTCGACGGCGGCTTAAAGTTGTTCACGAGCAAGGTTTATGGGAAGGAGGTGAGTCAGGATGTCCACTATGCTTTCTGATGCGATTTATCACCATTCTTCTCCGGAGAACCTAACTATTTTCAAGTTTGAACTATCAATTCAAGGACAAACAATAATATGATTAACCAGGCGACCCAAAATGACGTACAGCCTTCTTCGACGAGCAAGGGGGCTACCCAAGCTTTGGCGATATGGGTTGCGCAAACTACCTACGATCAACTGCCAGACAAGGCAATTTCGCGGTTGCGCGATTTTTTCCTAGATTGGACTGGCATCGCGGCCTTTGCCAGCGGCCACGCGGAAAGCAGCGCCGATATCAGGGTTGCCGTCAAGCGCCTGGACCCCGAAGTCGGTCCCGCCACCGTCGTCGGTGAGAAACGCGGTTTTTCGTGGCTTTATGCCGCTCTGCTCAACGGCTGTCATGCACACTCGCTTGACTTCGACGACACCAACAGGATTCAGCATGGTCACCCTAGCGCACCGGTCTTCGCAGCCTTGTTTGCCGACAGCGAGCGGCTGGACACAAGCGGCCGAGTTTTTTTTGAAGCGGCGGCGGTCGGTTATGAGATTGCCTGCCGCGTTGGTGCTGCCCTAGGACCAGGATGCTGGAAGCGCGGGTTTCACATGACCTCGGTTGCCGGGATCTTCGGCGCAGTGGCGGCCGTCGCCAAGATCCGCAAGTTTGATAGCCACACCATTGAAAATGCCTGGGGATTGGCACTCAGCAAGGCCGCAGGTTCGATGCAGTACCTGGAGAATGGCGCTTTCAACAAGCGCCTGCACCCTGGCTTCGCTGCTCATGATGCGCTGCAATGTGCGGCGCTGGCGGAAGCCGGACTTAAAGGGGCATCCTCTGCTTTTGAAGGAGAGCGCGGTCTGCTGGTAGCGTACACCGAGGAGCCGCGCCCAGCCTTCCTGCTGGATCGCCTCGGCGAAAACTGGCTCCTGCTGGACACGGCGATCAAGCCCTATCCCTCGTGCCGTCTGACGCACGGGTCGATTGATGCCGCGATCAAGCTCAGAGACTCCGTGCCCGTAGAGGACCGCGCCAAGGCAAATCTGACCGTCGAAATCTCCTCTACTGCCTACGACATCGTCGGCGAAACCTCCCCGGACAAGATTACCCCCAAGAACACAGTAGACGCGCAATTCAGCGTTTACTTCCAGGTTGCCGCCGCCTTCCTGGATGGGCAAGTCAACTGGAAGTCTTACGACCGGATCACCGCGCCCGATCTCGTTCAACTCACCAAGCGCGTCACCGTCAAAAAGAACGACGACGTGCCCGACGGCGGCGGAATCGTGACCGTCGAGGTTGATGGCAAGAAGGACACCGAGAGGGTTAACGTTCCGCTCGGCGAGCCGGAGAACTGGATCGGTGCTGCCAAGCTGCGCGAGAAGTTCATGCTGTTGTCCAGTCAAACCTACGGCAATGAGCTCGCCGCGCGGATCGCGGATCGCATCATGGCTTTCGACGCGGAAGACTCTGTGCGCAGCATCATCAAGCTCCTGCCGCTCCAGAGCGGTGAGTGAATGGTTCTCAAGAGCGCCCCATTTCTGACCCGCACACCGGTATTGTCAACTTGAGCCAGAAGCATTCTTAAATTCTTTGGGTTAAGTGATAATACCCCTGAAAGCCTTGTGAAACAGTTCAAAAAAATGTCCGAACTATTGAAAGGAGTACACAATGACTGACTTGACATCTGAACAAGCAACGCTCCGTTGCGTCATTATGCGCGGAGGAACTAGCAAGGGACTCTATTTTCACGAACACGATCTCCCGAGCCCAGGTCCCAAACGCGACAAGCTTCTGCAGCGGGTAATGGGATCGCCGGACGTTCTACAGATCGACGGCTTAGGAGGTTCGCGACCGATCACGTCCAAAGTTGCCATAATTTCCAAATCTCAGCGTGAGGATGCTGATATCAACTACACATTTGCACAAGTCGAGATCGAACGCAATCTTGTCGTATACACTGGCAACTGTGGAAATATCTCGTCCGGAGTCGGTCCTTTCGCGATCGATGAAGGTCTCATTAACGTCGAGGAAGATAATACGCGCGTCCGAATTTACAACACAAACACTGAGAGAATCATCATTGCCGACGTTCCTGTCAAGAACGGCAAAGCCAAGGTTGAAGGCAGTTTCGCTGTTCCTGGAGTGCCGGGAACGGGCGCTGAGATCGCCATGAACTGGATGAACACCGTTGGAGCTAAGACGGGACATCTCCTGCCGACGGGAAAGCCGAGAGACGAAATCACGCTCGAAGACGGTAAAAGCATCAACGCTACCTTATGTGACGCAGCGAACCCATGTGTATGGGTTTTGGCTTCCGACTTCGGTATTGATGGCAGTGAACTTGTCGATCAAATCAATGATAACACTAAATTGATCGATATGGTTCGGGAGGTGCGAGGCAAGGCTGGAGTCCTGTTCGGCTTCTGCAAGGAGTGGAAACGGGTGGACGAAGAGTCGCCGGGGTTGCCAATGGTTGGTCTGGTGTCTCCATCTAAGGACTATAAGACCCTAAGTGGCATGGAGATAGCTGAGAAAGACATGGATCTTAGGGTGCGCCTCATCTTCATGAACCGCCTCCATGAGAGTATCGCTGGGACTGCTTCGGTGTGTTTAGCAGCAGCTTCGTGCGTTAAAGATTCCGTTGTCCAAAAGGTAGTGAGCCGAACAGGAGATGTGTTGAGGATTGGACATCCTTCAGGTATCACTCCTACCAAGGTAAAGGCTCACCCAATGAACGAAGCGCCCTTCGTAAAGTTTGAGTATTTGGGTTTTAGCCGAACGGCACGGCGGCTTATGGATTGCACAGCCTACTATCCGCAGAGTACGCTTGAAAACTTTGATGATCGCGTGAACCGGGGAGAGACGGACACACTGCCTGCCGTCATTCACGAATAGAACGCTTAACCCTATCTCGGCGGATACCCCACTTGGCGCAAGGCAGAGCGTCTTTACCCTACATTCCCCATCTTCGACTGTCACAATCGGTTTTTACTGTTTTTTAGAATAACTGGTATTTAGACTAGTTGCTTAGTCTAAATACCAGTGGGTTATTTCACCGAACTTACAAATTTTATGACTTTGGACTTTTACCTGGTTTTAAAGCTTTTGATACTAATGGTGGAGATTCGGGTGGCTTTTGTAATGACTTCATTTACTGTAATTTTCCAAGGGTGAAGGCGATCGCGCCTTGGGCGGCTCTGTTTAAGAGCATCGCCACAAAGGAAAATGCACCGTCTTCGTCACGCGAGTCCAACCAACTTGGCGCTTAAATTCCAAAGTTTTTGAGCTTTTTTATCGTCTAGCGCTTCATTAGACATTTCTTGCTCAAAAGACTTGCGATTGGGCTTTTGTCGATTCCCCCAACTCCAATAGGAACCAGATTTGTTGTATTCACTATCAGCTACGACTTCGGCGACGCGATCGCCCGCCAACTCTTCGGACACAAATCCCCCTGTGATGTTCTTCTGGAAGAGTGGGAAGAGTTTCTGGAACAGGGGAAAGTGGTTGCGGAACAGGGCTGTTGTTGCCACACATCCGGGATACAGAGAACTGAATATGATACCCGTTGACTCATTGTAGCGCCGATGCAACTCGCGCATCGTCAACACATTGCAGAGTTTGCTATCCTTGTAAGCTTTGCCGGATTTAAACTTCTTGCCGTTAATCATCGAAATCGGCGCTTTGAAACCTGCTTCAAAGCCTTGGAGATCGCCTAAGTCTGGAGGTGCTGGAATCGGAATCTTACCTCCCAACTCCTTCGGATTAGCTGTCACAGTGCCTAAAATGACGAGTCTTGGCTCTTTAGCGCCTGAGTTTTTCAGATCCTCTAGCATAAGGTTACACAAAAGGAAATGTCCGAGGTGATTCGTAGCAACGCTCAATTCATATCCGTCTGGGCTGTACAAAGGTTCTTTTAATAAAGGCAGATAAACTGCAGCATTGCACACCAAAGCATCCAAGGATCTACCGCTTTCCCTAAAGCTGTTCACAAACTGGCGAACACTGTCTAAGCTAGCTAGATCCAGATGTATGATTGTATAGCTGTCGGGCGACATTCCTAAGCTTTGAGCCGCGTTTTCTGTCTTCGCGATATTTCGACAAGCCATAATCACATACCATCCCTTTTGGGCAAGTGCTCTCGCCGCTTGCAAACCGACTCCTGATGATGCACCCGTGATCACAACCGTTGACTTTTGATGTTGTTCCATTTTATTCACACTCCGTTGTCTTGACTGTCTACTAGAATCTCACGCCCTGGTTGTTAGATGTCAATTCTCTGGAGTAAATGGCGACAATTACCTCAACTAAATTTAACAAGCTAGTAGGTTGGGGAGGACACTTCCGTGCGGGGGTTCCCGTTAGCGGAGCGGAACGAAGTTCGCCACTGCGTTGGGGAGCCAGTACTTGATGAGGGTTTCCCTCCGTAGGTATCTGGTGAGACCAGCGCTACAGGAGGGTCTCTCTCCCGCAGCGCTGGACTCACCGTAAGGCGTGGCGTTATACCGTTTCACTTTAAGGTTGATATAAATGGGGGGCTCTTAGCAGGGGTAAAGAATTAGAAATCAATCATTTGTATCAGGGATTTCGTGAAATGGTATTAGCCATAGGGCGTCCGGGTTTCCCGACTTGTAGACGCCCGGAGGGCGGCTTCCCGATAGCCGTAAGGCGTGGCGATAAATTAGTTTAGTCGCTGGGTTTGGGATGCTCCGTAATATACAGTAAAGTATCAAGCACTTCTGGATAAGAAAGCGCAAGACGTGGTTTGATAATCGCTGGCACAATTTTCTCACTCGTCATTCTTGCACCTGATAGATTCCGCGCTGTTGGTCCTACTTGCAAAGCAGCTAACCCACCCATCAGAAATAATTCGCAACCTTGCCAACGCAGATGAGTATCCAAAACGGGCAAACCATTAACTATGGGAATTGGGTAAGCTTGTAAGATTTCAGTTAGCAGTGGTTCTGCAGTTGTATCGAAGCGGGTTCCTGTTGATAACCAAATTCTACTGCACTCATATTCGCTACCATCACCACACTTCACTATCCAAGTCTTACCCAACCACTCAGCTTTTACTACCTGGCAATTTTGATCAACTCTCAAGTTCCCACTACGCATTTCTCGGCGTAGTTGAAACACCATCGCAGGCGTCATAGAACCACCGTTACGCGCTTGCTGAATCATAGAAAAGCGCTTTTCAAAATCCAATTCTTCAAAAAACCCTTTGAGATACTTTGGTCCTAACCAACCCGGTTCGGCGTCAAAATATTTTTCTTGCAACTGTCGCCGTATCATCAGATGGACTTTCGCACCACGAGAAATCGCACCGACTGCCAAATGTCCACTTGTCAACCCACCACCTACAATCAATACTCTTTCACCTGTCAATTCCAACTTACGTAAATCCACTGTCTGTGAATGGCAAAGTTTATCTTGAGGATACCCTGATGGAATCTCTTTTACCCAATCTGGTATTTGAAATTTCCCATTACCAGTTGCCAGCACTACTCGCCGCGCAGTCACTGTTTGTCCGTCTTGCAACCAGAGGCGAAATTGGGGATGAATCAGATGAGGCAAAGGTTCAATACGAGTCACTGCACTGGTATAAACTTGATTTTCTAATTGGAAGCGGCGAATAACATCAAAGCAAAAATCCTCAAATAACTCAGTTCCTGGCAAATCGTAGGGAGCAAACAACTCATGAGAACGCGATTCGGCAAATTTCCGCAAAGCAAACGGATTTGGATCAGGATGATGAACTGCAGGGGAACGCAAGTGAGGAATTTCAAAAGCTGCAAATTGATCTTGCCATCTGCTCATCCACCTGCCACTGGGGTCAAATACCATAAATCTACCCCGCATAGTCTGCCGTTTTTACAGCAGATGGGTGATTAAAGTAAGAGCGTGAGGTCCAGCACCAATAATTGCTAGGTCAATTTTACTGGGAAGGGATGGTGGAGGAGTTTCCATGCGAGTATGGCTATTATGATAATCATTTTCATAATAGCGTTGAGATTTTAGACTAGTTCCCGGTGCGAAACTCAGAAGGCTGATTCTATCAAGCATAAAAACCAAGGTTTTGGTTCCTGGAAACATCTTAAATTCGTACCCTTATTTTTTGGAAATTTAGTTTTGCACCGGGAACTAGACTAGCAATAAATTGTCCAGGTTCATCTCATCTAACCTTTAATAGTGGTAATAGACGCGGAGCGGCTTGTCGTCAGACATCGCTCGCCTTGATACTCGATATTCACAATACGAATAACAAATAAAACATAGTGTTATTCGTTATTCGTTGTAAGTGCAGTTGCTTCAGAAGATTGCTGTGGATAGCGACGTAAAGAATCGCACAACCTGATTTTATTAGAAGAGGAGGTTTTTGGTGAACCAGCGCTACAGGAGGGTCTCCAATACCAGATACCTGCGGAGGGAAACCCTCCCGCAGTACTGGCTCCTCGGTAGGCGACTGGTGAATTCGTAAGGGTGGTCAACAATAGCGTGGCGGTACACGCGTTCCCACTAATTGTCTTTAATTTTGAATTTTGAATTTTGAATTTGTTAGCGTTTGCGCAGCGCCCCTGTTAGGGGCTAGCGAGTGATATCATGTTCGCTTAAATACTTACGATAAAATGAACGCTGAAATTTTTAAACATAAAAACTTTGGGAATTTTATATCGTAAGCGATATACCGAACATGATATGACGGGGATTAACCTTCGTAATGACCGCCAGTCACTTTTCCCCGAAAAACAATGTACTGGTAAAGGTTATAGAACAGCATGATGGGGATTAGGAAGCCAATGAAGATAATCATAATAACAAGCGAACTGGGGTCAGCAGATGCTTCATAGATGGTAATCTTCACTGGAATGATATAGGGGAAAACAATCAACCCCAGTCCGAAAAATGTGAGAACGAAAAGAAGAATTGTCCAGATAAAAGGCGCTCTTTCTTCTTTACGGTTTAAGCTTTGGAGAAGTTGCCAAATGAGTAGAACTCCTAATATTGGAATAACGGCAAAGATGTAAACGAGTGGCTGCTGAAACAAGCGCATCCTTACACTTTCATAAAATATTGGTGTTGAAATTGTGATGAAAATGGCACCAATTAATGTTGTCCAAGCTGCAATTTTAGCAGTTCTGTAGTGATTTGTTTGCAACTCCTCTGTCGTTTTCCAAACCAGATAAGTTGAGCCAATAAGGACATATGCTTGAATTAAAGTCAGAGCTACCAGTACAGACTGCCAACTCAGCCAATCCCAAGATGTCCCGATGAAGTGACCAGCCTCATCAACAGCAATCCCTTTTAGCACAGCACCAAGGGCGAAACCTTGACCGAGGGCTGCAACAAAACTCCCTGCACCAAAGGCAAAATCCCAAAAGAGTTTTCGGTTTGATAGCTCCCGAAACTCAAACGCTACAGCCCGAAAGATGAACCCAAACACCATAACAAAAATTGGGATGTACAGCGCATTGAGAATTGTGCCATAAGCAAGCGGGAATGCTCCAAAAAGACCTCCTCCCATAAGAACCAGCCAAGTTTCATTAGCATCCCAAATGTTGCTCAAACTTGTCATTAAAATGCCACGACGTTCTTGATCTTTTGAAGTTAGAGATAAGATTCCTACCCCTAAGTCAAATCCATCTAGCGTGACATACAGCAACAAGAATAGAGCTAAAACCACAAACCATACTTGCGGCAAAAAATATGTTAGCGTTTCCATACAATCTTTAGGGGATGTTATGTATTGTTGAGAGCATCTTAAATGTGTTAATTCTCAAATTCAAAAATTCAAAGAATTTATGATTTGAATTTTGAACTTTGAATTTTGAATTTTGAATTTTGTTTATTGTTCTGCTTCAACAGGACGTTCGTCTGGCACAAACTCTGCTGGAGTCGTATCCACAGCAGGTTCATCGGGTTCTAGACCTGGGAGAGGGAGTTCTAAATTTGGGCCTCTGCGAATAATGCGGCTACCAAAGTACAAAACCGCAACAAACAAAATGCTGTAGACAACAGCAAAGCTAGTGAGTGAGGCTAAGACATTGCTAGCAGGTATATTGGATGCCCCATCAACCGTGCGAATCTGCCCGTAAACAATCCACGGCTGTCGTCCAACACAACGCACAATCCAGCCGGAGTCTACGGCGATGTATCCTAAAGGAGCCGCAAAAACCCACGCACGCATCAACCAACGCTGTTGAATAATATTCTCAGCAGAGAGTTTACCACGTAACCACTGCAAGACACTCAATAGCATTAATCCGGCGAAGAAAAACCCAATCCCAATCATGATGCGGAAAGCGTAGTAAATTAGACCAATCATGTGAGGACGGTCTTCTGGTTTCCACTCACTCAATCCGCGTACTGGGTATGTGAGTTTTTGCTTAAATTCCAGAATATATCCAAGAGCATTGGGAACGGTGATTTCCCAGTCATTTTTCTGTGCTTTGTCGTTGGGTATAGCGAGCAAACTCCAATCTGCAGATTGTCCAGCGGGTGTCGTTTCCCACTGCGCCTCCATTGCAGCAAGTTTTGAAGGTTGGTAGTGATAGACTTGTTCACCACTCAAATGCCCAATGTAAATCTGCAATGGTGCAACGGCGATCGCCGCAGCTAAAGCAATTTTTAAAGACTTAGAAAAGAAAGCTTCGTGACGACGATTGAGAATATACCAAGCGCTAATTCCACCAATGACAAACAAAGAAGTCTCCAATGTGGCAAAGAACATATGGAGGACACTGTTTTTCATGAACGGGTTGGCGATCGCCTGAAAGTAATCATGAACAATAAACTTGCCATTAACAAGTTCCCCACCCGATGGGGTTTGCATCCAAGAATTTGCAGTTAAAATCCACAGGGTTGATAAGTTTGCGCCAACTGCAACCAGGATGGTGGAAACATAGTGAATTATAGGATTGACACGTTCCCAACCAAACAGCATAATACCCAAGAAAGCGGCTTCCAGCATAAATGCCCAGGAAGCTTCAAACCCAATGACACTGCCAAAAAAGTTACCAGCTGCTTCCGAAAAGCGTGACCAATTGGTGCCAAACTGAAACTCCATTGGGATGCCCGTTGCAACACCAATACCAAAGTTCAGGACGTAGAATTTAGCCCAAAAGCGAGCATGAAGGTAGTAGTCAGGATTACGAGTCTTCAGCCACACTCCCTCAACAATAACCAGATAAATTCCCATACCTGTGGTTAGGACGGGCCAGAGCATATGGAATAATGCAGTTAGGGCAAACTGCATACGTGATAGCACAACTGAATCCGACAAAAATTCCACAAGCTACCCCCTATAATCAGCCAAAATTTACGGATAGGTTCCCTTGCAATACAGTTCGGATAAGATCCCCCCGCCTGCGGCGACCCCCTTAAAAAGGGGGTAAAAGAGGGTTATAAGCCCCCTTTTTAAGGGGGTTGGGGGGATCTCCCTTGAGAAAAACAAGCTAACCGAACCGTATTGGGTTCCCTTGTATGGTATTGCAACAATCCTTTACAGTGCGTTTTTTGAGAAAATTTTAATGTTTGACAAGGTGTCATTGACTTGTGCATCAGCGCGATATTTTCGAGAAGGCTGGCGATCTGTAGCAAAGCAGCAGCGCTAGCTCGCCTCTAGAAGTCGGCGTATCGCTCATTAGAGGGACATTGAAACACGGCTTGCTGTGAAGTTGATTCAGTAGTTGCACTTAAAGTAAGATTTGAATTGACGGTTGTATTTGGTGAACAGTCCAAGCAGTCAAAACGGTTGTGTTGCACTCATTCACGCTTATTAGTTAAAAATGCTGTTTAGAACTTTAGGTTAACAATAATGGATAGACGAACCTTACTTAAACTCTTTGGATTTGGGGTGCTGGAAACTTCTTTAGGTGTCAGTTTCCCATCGTTGGCGTCTGCGGCTGTTGGAAAGGAAGTTAACTGGGGCTATATCGGAGAAAGCGGCACCCAGAATTGGGGGAACCTGTCTCCCGAATTTCAACTGTGCAAAACGGGAATCCAGCAATCGCCAATTGATTTGCACGGAGGGGTCGCAGCCCAACTGTCACCGATTAAAATTGATTATAAGGAAACTCCTCTACGCATCGTCAATAACGGTCATACCATCCAAGTGAACTATGCCAAAGGAAGCTCAATTAAGCTGGACGATCAGACCTATAATCTGGTGCAATTTCACTTCCATGACCCCAGTGAACACACCATTGATAAAAAACCATTTGACATGGAACTGCATCTAGTGCATCGCAGTGAGGCTGGTGCCCTAGCTGTGATTGGAGTGTTATTGAAGCAGGGACAACACAATGCTGCCCTGCAACCGATCTGGGACGCATTCCCAAATCGTAACGAACCAGAGCAAGTAGTGAAGACAGTGAAGGTAAATGCAGAGCAATTTTTACCAAAAGACCGAAAGGTTTACCGTTACTTTGGCTCTCTGACGACGCCACCCTGCTCCCAAGGAGTGAACTGGATTGTGATGCAGCAGCCTATTGAAATCTCACAAAATCAGATCCAACGATTTGCCGACTTAATATCCATTGATGCCAGACCTGTGCAACCCCTAAACAATCGCTTTGTGTTGCGTTCAAGTTGAAAGCCCTAGAAACAATCGCCAATTTTTAAGAAGAAAGTCAGGGTAGTTGAAACAGAATAGACTGTAACATTGTGTAGGTATCAAATTGGGTAATTAGGCTTGCTGTGCGTTACTAGGCTAGGATAAAAAACAACATTAGATTGGGAAAACTGTATGGAAAACCCGATGCTTTATGAAGATTTCCGAGTATATGTAGGTGAGGGGAGTGTGATCAATCATCCCGCACCGGGCTACCAAGAGCGCATTTTGCCAACGGTTAATCGCTATCAAGGCAATGATGGAGGTTATATTGCAATTTACTCCCGCAATCCTAGTCAGGGTGTTTACAGCGTTGGAGACGGCATTTATGTCATTGGACAAATTCGTTTACAAGGAAAATACATTGGCAGAATTTTTCACCCTGCAGACTATGAGAAACAAGATATCAGTGCTATAGAGGAGTTTAAGCGACTGGCAGACGAAAATTTCTCCGTTTGTCAGGGAGACTGTTGGGCAGGAGGTGATACGGGAGGGTGGTTTGGTATTCCTTAGGTGGTGATGCTGCTGTCTGAGATCTGCAATCAAAGCCTCTAAAACAACTTTGGTGAATTCAGTACCGAAGTAACTCATGTGGTCGCAAGCGACTTCTTGAATAAAAGGCGATCGCACCTGCTGCAAGCTACTTGTCGGGATTTGCGGCGGTTGGCGAGTGGATTTTGTCGCTCATACTGATTTTTCCAGTCTGTTCAGATTGTGTATTCCAAAGGTATTTGTGGCAAATTTCTTTCGGTACCAGCTAACAAAACACAACACAATGATGAGCGTACTACTTCTCAACCAAGATAAACTGAGTTAGCAATCTTTTCTCTTCAAATCTGGCAAATTATTGGGAAGTACGAACGCTATTTTTTTCAAACTCAAAGTTTCTTAAAGAAACATACACATCTGTATTAGAATTTTCATCACCAGTACTGTCAGTTCTAGGTACATCATCAGAGTAAGCTAACCAAATTTTTTTATAAATAGAAAACTCAAATACATTTCCTACAATAATAATCCCTATCTTTGATTGTTTAGGAATTTGATATTCTCCAGATAACCACTTATTTATAGCACCTTTATGTTGACCTTGGTCTTTACAACCATATTCTAAAGCAGATCTAAATTTAACATAATATACGCCTGCCTCTTTTGGTGCATTTATCTTGAAATCTTGTTTCTTCCCAATTCTTTCCCCCTTTCCCCCAAGCTGACCAACCTCTATACATGCTGGTGTATTTTTTGGAATACCCATCACAATTAGGTTAATTACACCTGAATAAGCTCTTGGAGTTTTAGGAGTGTAAAGGTATCTATAACCTGTATGACCGTGAATCTCCTGCCCAGGAGAAGCAAATATGACATTTGGTTTATTTTTCAACTTAGACAGTACTGTCGCCACTAACGTCGTTGCAGATGCAATAAATGTTAAGAGAATAATTGAGACAGTGATCCCAATGCCCCAACGCGAACGGGTGTCTTTATTTCTTTGTCTAATGCTTCGTTGTATAAACTCAGTCTCTACTGTGTTAAGCCAGTTGTCATTAGAATCAACTACGTCTTTTAATACATTAAGACGGGGGTTAGTATTCCAAAGAAACTGTCTCGATTGTTCATTTTTCCAATCAACAGACGCAGGCGTTAGTAGCCGTTGTAGAACTATGGTTGATTGGTTTTTTCGTTTCCACACTAGTAACTTATCCCAACCTTGAACTAAAGCATCATGGGCTGGTTCCACGTAGGGTTCACCTTGAGAATCAGAACCTTCAACAATTAAGCGAGCATCAGAAAAACTTTTGATGACTGTTTGTACTCGCTTGTTTTCTTTTTGGTCTGGGTACACCAGTTCAGACTTAGGAACCTGTCGCCGTGCTAACTCACCACCTTGTAATGAAATCATCCGCAGCATCACCCGACGGATTGTATCTTTGTAAGCGGGGTCTTCTTGTACTAACTTGTCGTATTCTTGGTTAGCACGCTTGGTTATAGAACCAACGACTCTTCCCAATTCTTCGTAATCTTCCTTTGTTAAGGCACGGTTATCCCTTCGTTTTTCCAAATACTTCAAGTACAATTCGCTGAGAGTGAAAGAAAGCAAAGGTAAAGCACCTGGCATTTGTACGACTTCATTGATCAAGTCATCCACCAAATTGGGAGGCTCGAAGTACACAACTTTCTCTGATGCGGGTTTCTCAATTGCTTCGCGGAATTCATCCTGAGTCATGAGTGGTACAACAAACCGAGCATCATTCCAAAAGTCTTTGAGTAGAGAGGTTTGAAACTGAGCCTCAAAGTCAAGTCGCAGGGTGATCACTACATGGATGTTGTCTGGATATTTGGTAATTGCATCTTTGATCAGTTCTTGAAACTTCTCTCGTTGTTGATCGCTCTTACACAAAGTTATTAATTCCTCAAACTGATCGACAACTAGCAGTAGATTTGCTTTGGGATGCTCCTTGAACCAATTTGCAAGGCTTTCGGCTGGGGTGAGTAAACCAGAAGATGTTGCGTCATGGGAAGTGGTGATAATCTGGAGGCTTGACGCAGAGCGTATCATAGGCTGATTGACCGATGCCAGTGCGTTATTCAATGACTTGAAGGGATACTCTCCTGGTCGGAAAGGGGGTAGGATAAACCAAGTGTTGCCATTCTTGCATTGTCGCAGTTTAGGGATAAGTCCAGCTTTCGCTAGACTCGATTTTCCCGTTCCAGAAGCACCCAACACCACTGTTAATGCTTGCTTGTTGTCAACTGCTTTGTGATAAAGCTTTTCAATCAAATTCTCTCTGCCAAAGAATAAGTGACTGTCTTTTTCATCATAGGATTCCAATCCTCGGTAGGGATTATTTTCTACGTTTAGTGGTGGTGCATCCTGCAATTTATCTCGGTCAAAATTAGGCAGCAAAAAAATGAATTCCCCTTTATCATGTTTTTTGAGCGGACAGAAACCAGGGGTTTGTCGCTTGTGTTGGTTTTGTGTGAAGATTTCAATCTTATCGCGCAGATATGAGTAAAGTTCGGTGGCGGTGATGATACCATCTTTATTAGAGTCGGCAGCTTCATCAGCTTTCCCGCGTAGGGCATCAAAAAGAGCTTTCGCAAAAGGAGAGTGAACTTCGTCTCCGTCCATAACTTTCCCGCGCTGTCCTAAAGAATCCAAGGCTTTTTGATTGTCAGCCGCCGAAGTAATGACTTGCCAAGCTGCATCACTGATGAAACGGTCGTAGCGTTCTTTATAAACTGTGACTTTGGGCACAATATCTCGCTTGAGGCTTGCCCAACGGAAAGCTCCTGCAAAACAGCAATCTAGAATTGCTAACATATGCCGACACGGAAGTGCGTTCAAAGCATCATGTAACTCTTGCATCGGCAAGTAGGTGCTTTTATCATCAGTGGCATCTTGAGGGATGAGATAACCTACTGGTCCATCTTCATTATCCATAGCATTGTCAGCTATTCCATGTCCGGCAAAGTAAAAGAGGACGCGATCGTCTTTAGTAACCGTAACTTTTTCGTTGTCCAGAAATATCTGTCCTTTTTTAAAATCTTCAATTAATTCCCTAAGCTTTTTGAGGGTAACGCGTTGATTCAATAGCAACTGGACTTCATACTTATTTTGCGCTTGATATTGCTCTTTGAGATGTGTATGTTGCTCTTGGATAATTTTAGCGAGTTTGAGAGCATCTGGAGCTGCTGTTTCTAGCGCTGGGATGCCATTTTCATAATTATTAATACCGAGAATAATGGCGAAACTACGGTTAAATTTATATTTGGACATAAATGCACCTCCCAAGCGTATAAATACAAAGGTGATAAAGGCAAAAGTGACACAAGAGAATGTCTACTTTTGCCTTTTTGCTGTTTACTTCTGTTGTCCCAAAGCTGCAATCAAAGCCTCTAACCCAACTTCGGTGAATTCAGTACCGAAATAACTCATGTGGTCGCAAGCGACTTCTGTAATCTTAGGAGGATGCGATCGCCCAAATGGAATACTCGTAATACTATCCACAGTCACCGCAATATCATTCGGTACACCAAAGAAAGGCAAAGCTACAACTTTCTTAAATAAACTTTGTTGTAACCGTTCTAGGGCACTTGATTTTTGCCGTGCTTCTTCCTCCAATGCTGCCGGAATAATAGATGTATTGCCAGCGATAATTGAGTAGGGAATGCCAGGGTCGTCACTTACGGCGAGAGATTTGATAACATCAGAAGCAGGGTTCATCTCGGCTAAAGCTACCCTAATATTTTTTTCTAAAGCGCCCATCAGCATAGCTACCACTTTTGCAGGCCAAGCTACTACAGAAAGACCATTGAGTCCAATAGCCAGAGTAAGTCTTACCCAATCTTCAACAACTGACCAAGGAGAACCTGCATTTGGTGTACCCACCAGAAACAGGTGTTGGACGATTTTATTCCCTCCTTCTCGCTCAATAAACCAACGAGATACCAAACCCCCCATTGAGTGAGCGATGATGTGCAGTTCTTTACCGTGATTTTCTCCCAAACCAACTTCTACTAGTCGTCGTTTTAAAGACTGAGCATTCTGCTCAATGGAAGTATTCAAGTTTTCGTAGTCAAAGGTGAGAACCACGTCGTAAAGTTCGCTGATAGAAAGCTTTTGTCCATCCGCTTGCAATACGGTTTTTTTTGTGCTTTGTACTAAACTTTCAGTATCGCCAGTAATCCCGTGGATGTAGAGGACAATTCGTTTTGCTTGCGCCACTTGCTGCTGAACATCAGCCGTATCACGTCTATAGTGTACTTTCTTATCGTCTCCCACTTCAGCCACAGCTAAAATGGGATACTTAAATTCCCGCCCGAAATTCTGGCTGATGACTTTTTCAAAGAAGATGCGAATAGATCCTTGCAGACTGCGCTCTCCCTGACTAACTGGTGCTGGTAATTGTTCTAGACTGATTTCTGTTTTGCCGTCTTGAGTTGTTGTAGCACGACCTAAGGGCAAATAAAACTCACCGTCATAGCCGATAGGAAGAAGGTATTCATTATCTGCTAGGGGAATATCAACTAATAATTTCAGAGGTTCATCTGGAGTCACAACTTTGTGATCTTCAACATCAGTCAGTTCCAGTACACTTAATCCAGGGTCAGTACCCCGGCTGTTAGTAAATAGAAAAGGTTGATTCACTTCTGAGTTTTCCCGCAGAATTGGAGGGACAATTTTATTCCCCAAATCTCGGCTGACTTGCGGTGTAGTTGTGAGGCGAGCATTCGCGACCAAACTCTTATGCGGCTGTAATTTGATCCCTGCATCCAATTGTTGTTCTTGTTCTTGAGAAACTGGGGTAGAATCTAAGGGGCGAACTGTAGTGATTGTGATTTCCTCAGCATACCAATCATCAAACTTAACTGCGGCGCTTTTCGCTTTGATATCACGATTTTGAGTGCGATTCATCAAACGATCAAGACTGCTTTGATTTGAGGAATCGATATCTCTTGATACAGGCGGTCGAGGAGCATCAAGTTTCTCCTGAGTTAGCAATCTGGCGTCAAATTCTTCGTTGCTAACTATCAATTTAATAATGTCTTTGTACTCGGTAATTCCTTGTTGCCATAACTCGTCTGGGACTTCAAGTATCAACTCTTGTCCATCTAAAGCCCAAGCTTCTTCTCCTGGTTTCAGCCTGAGGCTACCTGCTTCAAAAAATGGGGCACTAATAGCGAAATTATCTGAAAGATTGACCAAGGCAAAGTAAAGTGGGTTTTGACTATTATTGGTGAGTTTGAGTTTAAATTCTGGTGCTTGCCACTCACCATCATTATATTTGTACTGCAAACGCATCTGCTTTGATTGAGATGATTCTTGACTCCTAAAGATGAGCTCCATCTTCACATCACCAGCTTTAATCTGAGTTGCTGCAGTGTTTGAGAGTTGAGTAATTGTTGTCCAACGGGCAATATGTTCTAGACGTTTAATTGCTTTGTCTGCGTTATCTTTTGTATAACCATCAATTTGCTCTACAAGGGGTCGGTCATCTGTAGATCTGGCTATCAAATATTGTTCGTTGCGACACAACAGACGAAATTGGGCTTTGGTAAGTTCTTGCTCTTCGCGGATATAGGGTGAGGGTTGGTTATTATTAGATCCAGCTATTTTGAGTGCGTCACGGGCTTGAGTGACTCCCGCTTGATCTCCCTCAAAATATACTCCTAAAGGGGGTAGCGGTAAACTGGTAACAACTGCTTTAAAAGTGCGATCAGCAGTGAGGTTTTGCACGCCCTCAATATTTATCTTGCTCTTGGTTGGTAATACCTGAGTGACTTTTGCAGTGCCCACAGACTTTGAGGGATCACGCAAATCGTCGATATTGGCATCAAAGGGAAATAGTGCAAGTAAAGTTGTTTCGGCATCATGTGGTGGTTGAACGCCGTGGACAGCACCGCCTTCAATCACCCAACCATAGCTTTTGTCATTTTTAACAATAAAATAAGGTTCAAGTTCGGCGATCGCACCATCTAGAAAAAATTTGTTGTCATCTTCTGGATTATTCACTTCCAACTGAGGAGACTGATCTGTGATTTGACTGCGGACTAAGGCACTTGTTCGTCCAAACAAATCCCGATAAGTCAGCTTCTTTCCATTGGTTTTGGAAAGTGTATCCATCAAAAAATAAGAGAAACCACCTCGCTGTTTATATTCCTTTGCTGTTTGGTAGTCTTGACAAGCTGCTAGCAGAACGTGACGACCTTTGGGTATGTTCCAGCCTGTGGGGTTATCTTCAGGTTTAACCTCACGAGTATCTGAAAGTTGAGTTAAATCGTCCAGCTTAAAAATAAAACTATCAAGTGGGCGTTCTCGCTTGTCTGTGGGGAAACGACGTTCCTTTGTCTGTTGCATTGGGTCTCTTGTGCCGGAACCAGAATGGCAGCAGTCCATAATAATAGTCATATGCGGATTCTTTTGTGATACTTCCGCAATCAATTTTGCCAATTCTTTATCTGCCAAATCCCAACCGCCTTCAGTACGACTGTCATAACAGACCAAAGTTTCATCAAGATGGTCTGGTTCTAGTTGCCAAAATTCTTTTGGTGCTAACTCTTGGGAACCATGACCACTGTAATAAAACAGAACTATATCATCTTGCCCTGCTTGATTCAAATGCGAACGGAAGCCATCAATAACTCCCTTACGGGTTGCTTGTTCATCTTTCAGCGTTTGTAAATGGAGTTGGTATTGTTGCTTATCAAAACGTTCTTTTATATACTCTTCTATTGCCGTAATGTCATTAACGCAGCCTTGTAAACAGTGATTTGGATTGGGATAATTGTCAATACCAACTAACAAAGCATAGAAATGACGAATCATGTTATTTTTGTCTCCTAAAACTATCACGTCTCAATTAACAGGCTCAGATGACGGTGTTTTTTGACCAAAATTAGGGGTGTGGGGGTGTAGGGATGTAAGGGTGTAGGGGGGGGACGAAAAAATGCGCATTTTTTGTAAACCCTATGCCTGCGCCATTTGGCTTCAAGACGCTACTAAATTAATTTCCCCTACATCTTTATTTCCTTACCCTCGTGGCCCCCCTTTTTTTGACTTTACAGTCCTCTTGAACCGCAAACCGAGTTACGCATGAAAATTCTGGCTTTTTCTGCTTTATTTTTAATAGTTGTCAGCGGATTGAACTTATGCACTAACCCTTCGGGTGGGGAAAAGAGGGGAAGGGGCTTTACGCTTCACGACTCGTAAAAGTTGCATTTAATGCAGTTGCGATTTGCACAAAAACCTCACCAGCACCAGAGGTGGAATTGGTGACTGCAATCGGATGTCCTGTATCACCACCGTTACAGATACAAGGATCTATGGGAATTTGTCCCAGTAAAGGTGCTTGCAATTCTGCTGCAAGTAGTTCACCACCACCACTCCCAAAAATTGGTGTGCGTGAGCCACAATCACTACAGATTAAATAACTCATATTTTCCACAATCCCAAGAACAGGAACACCCACTTGACGAAACATATGTATGTTACGGCGCACATCGGAAATAGCAACCTGTTGGGGAGTCGTCACCAAAATAACTCCACATATTGGGCTTTCTTGGACAATTGTAATTTGAGCATCCCCTGTTCCTGGCGGTAAATCAATCAATAAATAATCCAATTCGCCCCATTCTACATCTTGCAGAAATTGAGTGATAATCTTATGCAATACTGGTCCTCGCCATGCTAGAGGACGATCTGCTTCTGCGAGTAAACCCACTGACATGAGTTTAATTCCCTGGATTTCTAGGGGTAAAAACTTTTCACCTGTGGGAGTATGAATAACTTGAATATCTGCTTGTCCTAAACCCAACATTTGCGGTATATTCGGACCATAGACATCAGCATCTAGCAAACCAACTTTTGCACCTTGCAATCTCAAAGCTGCGGCTATATTCACAGCTGTTGTAGATTTACCTACACCACCTTTACCACTGGAAACAGCTAGAGTTATTTTGACACCGGGAATTGTGCAGAGTTGAATGTAAGTTTTTTTGCACCAAGATAGGGATGATAATACAGATTGAATTTCTTTGTGTAATTGATGTTGATGGGAACCGATGTAGAAACGTAGATAAATGTAGTCATCAACTATACGTAGATTTCGCACCATTCCCAAACTTACGATGTCATTTTTGAGAGTAGGTTCGATGACTTGTTTGAGGAGTTGGATGACTTCTTGCTGACGAGAATCGGGATTTTGTTGCATCTTGTTTTCTATCAGTTACCAGTTATTAGTCATCAAGTGCTTACTATAGCAATCCTATATGAGTTGTGAGAATTAATCGAACCGCCAAGTCGCCTTAGACGCGCAGCGGCATGCCGCAGGCTAGAACGCCAAGAAAGAGAGGAGAAAATCTTACGAGTGATTTAGGAATGCTATATTCAACTGATGTGTGCGCCATAATTCTTTTTAGATGAGCGTCACACCACGCACAATGAGGAGGATAATAACATGAAAGTCTCACCAGTTGTGAATGAAGAGTTTTCACAGTTTCCTATTATTGATATTAGCGCCTTGGTTTCTGGAACTGATGAACGCTATATAGTAGCCTCTCAAATTGGGGAAGCGTGTCGCGAGTGGGGGTTTTTCTATATAGTTGGACATGGTGTAGATGAAAATTTACAACAACGGTTAGAAGAACTCAGTCGGCAGTTTTTCGCGCAAGATTTAGAAACTAAACTAAAAATGCGCATGGCTTTGGGTGGTAAAGCATGGCGGGGGTATTTTCCGGTGGGAAGCGAACTGACATCTGGTAAACCCGATCAAAAAGAAGGAATTTACTTTGGTGCAGAACTGGGAGAGGAACACCCATTAGTGCAAGCTGACACTCCTATGCATGGTTCTAATCTTTTCCCATCCAATATTCCACTGTTTCGCGAGACAGTGCTTGAATATATGCAGGCAATGACGAAACTTGGACACGTACTCATGGCTGGTATTGCTCTGAGTTTGGGACTAGAAGAGTCCTACTTTACTGACCGATACACAGCAGACCCACTCATATTATTCCGTATTTTTAACTACCCTCCCTATTCATCATTATCAGATGCTGAAGATAAATGGGGAGTTGGCGAACACACCGACTATGGTATCCTAACTATTCTCAAGCAGGATGATTCAGGCGGATTACAGGTGAAATCAAAATCAGGCTGGGTGGCTGCACCTCCTGTTCTCGGTTCCTTGGTGTGCAATATTGGCGATATGCTAGATAAAATGACCGGGGGTTTGTATCGTTCTACACCTCATGGGGTCCAGAATTTGTCGGGACGTGTAGACACAAAGCGGCTTGTCGCCAGACATCGCCTTTCGTTCCCGTTTTTCTTTGATCCCAATTTCAATGTTGAAGTGAAACCGATTCAATTAGGCGGGTTGGTAAATGATGATCACAAAGAACGCTGGGATGGTGCTAGCGTTCATGATTTTCGCGGAACGTATGGCGATTATGTGTTGAGTAAGGTGTCTAAGGTTTTTCCAGAGTTGCGACGGTCAGTTTTGTAGCATGATTGATTAAATACACCAAAACTTCCTTTGTTAACTATATGACTGCTGAATTTTCTGAATCGCTCGTTGAGCTTGAATACTAACTTCTCGATCAGGATCATCTAACGCTTGCTGGAGTGAATTAATAGCATCAGGACTGCCTAAATTACCAAGAGCGATCGCAACTTCTTTTCGTACATCTGCATATTCATCTGTTAATGCTTGAATTAACACTGGCAGAACTTTTATATGTGGTATTTTTTGTAAAGTCTGTGCTGCTGATTTCCGCACTTGCCAATGCTCATCACCTAAAGCTATTTCTAATGCTGAAATTGCTTGATCATTTTCATGAATTGCAAGAGATTTTGCTGCATTACGACGGACTTGCCAGTCGCTGTCACTTGTGAGTGCTTGACTAAGTACTGAAATAACTTCTACGTCTTGTAAATACCCTAAAGTTAAAGCAGTAGCGCGGCGCACAGTCGCATTAGGATCGGATATTAACGCTAAAGCTTGGGGACATTTTTCAACTTGATTAAGATAGCGGAGTGTTGTGATTGCGGCTTCTCTTAAATCCGCATTTTCGGAATTGAAAAATTGTATAATATATGGAAAAGATCGAATATCATGAATTTTGCGGAGAAGAATTAGGATATTTAATTGTAAGTAGATATTGTTGTGAGTGAGATGATTTAGCAACAATGATAAATCTGTAGGTGAAACTAAGTCATTTAACCCTGACAATGCTTCAGTGCGAATTTCTGCATCGGGTGAACCAAGGCATTTTAGTAAATCTGGTACAGCAACAGGGTTTGCAATTTCCCAAAGAGCAGAGATGGCTATTTTTTGAACATTTAAGTTTTCATCTTGTAGAGCATAAATTAGGGGTTCTATTGCCTCTTTATCACCAAGATGTTGTAAAGATTTGACAGCAACTAAGCGGTCATCAACTTCTGGCGATCGCAACATTTCTAGCCATTGGTTTAATTCAGACTCAGTCTCAGTATTCATTATTTTTCTAAATTTTTTATTCTTCTTTGGCTACTAACTACACCAACAAAAAGCCAATCAAGAAAGATATAATTCCAGAAATCATCTATCATTGCTAAAGTTAGCGCAACAAAAATGGAATCTGGACAGTAATGGCATTTGTTGGACATTCTTTTTCGCAAGGCAGACAGAACCAGCACTCGTCATATTTCATGTAGGCTTTGCCTGTCTCTGGGTTTTTTGCGAGTACATCAAGGGGACAAACTTCAATACAGGCTGTACATTTTTCTAAGCATTTTGATTCATCGACGATAACAGGGACATCAATTCTTTGATTTATTAAAGCCATAATATCTAACTCTGTTTTACTCTTTCGTCTTTTAGTTATCAAGCGTGGCACGGATAAAACAAGAACCCACATCAATTTCTGTTAAATTGTCAATATCACCATACTTTGTATCCCATTCTCCACTACTTAAATCTGCTGCGAGTAATTTCACTCCTTGGTTGACTAAGTTCAGTTCAGCCAAAGCGAAAGATGATATAGCAATCCTAAATCATTTGTAAAATTCTCTTTTCTCTTTTTTCTCTTTTCTTGGCGTTCTAGCCTGCGGCACGCCGCTGCGCGTCTAAGGCGTCTTGGCGGTTCGATCTTTTTACAACTCAAATAGGATTGCTATATTCCAGCACGTACTTCCAACTGGCTCCACTGCAAATCAGTTCTTTTTCAACTCAAGGCGAACGTAAGTGCGATCGTCAAATGATTCTCTACCAGCTGCAAGCCTTCTTTGTCCGAGATGAAAGCTATAGCATAAAGAGTCTTGATTTAGAATTTGTGTGAGAATTGTCTCACTTTCTGTAAGACTTGTTTCGGATTCATTCTGAATATCCTACCTCACAGCGACATCATAAACTTCTTTTGCTGAATCAACCTCCACTACATAAGGTTCAACAGGACGCTTAAACAGCACCATTTCCCCTGATTCATCTTTCTTTAAATTGACATGACAAAACCACTCATCATCATTCTTGTCTGGATAATCTAATCGGTAATGATAAAGACCCCAACGACTTTCTCGACGATATAATGATGCTCTGGCTGCCATTTCTGCACAGTCCCGAATAAAATGAACTTCCATACAGCGCATCAATTCATGGGGATCGCGAGCACCCATTAAATCTAATGTTTCTTGATAGTGGACAAAATTTTTCAAACCAATTTCTATTTTGTTTCCTACTTTGGGTGGTTGTAGATAATCATTCACTAAGCGCCGTAATTTATATTCCACCTGGGTGTGAGGAATACCATTTGGTCGAGTTAAATGCGCATAAATTCGTAATTTTTCTGTTTCTAAAAAATCTTTCTCTGGCTCGACATGATCTAAGTTTTGGATATACTCAATGGCATGAGTTCCTGCTATACGACCAAATACAAATGCCCCAATCATATAATTATGAGGAACGCTTGCCATGTCTCCGGCTGCATACAAACCAGGGACAGTTGTTTGGGCTTTTTCATTCACCCAAACACCAGAAGCACTATGACCGCTACACAAGCCAATTTCTGATATATTCATTTCAACGCCGTGGGTGCGATAGTCTTCGCCTCTACCTTGATGAAAGCGTTCGCGGCTTGGTCGTTCATTCGACCAAAGTATGGATTCAATTTCAGAAATCGTATCTTCATCAAGATGGGTCATTTTGAGTTGGATTGGTCCTTTACCGGAGTTTAATTCTTTCCAGATTTCCAGCATCATTTGACCACTCCAATAGTCGCAACTGATGAAGCGATTTCCTTCGGCGTTAGCAGTATGGGCACCGAAAGGTCCAGCAACATAGGCGCAAGCAGGACCGTTGTAATCTTTAATTAAAGGGTTAATTTGAAAGCACTCAATGTTACTGAGTTCTGCTCCAGCATGATAAGCCATTGAGTAGCCATCTCCGGCATTAGTAGGATTTTCATAAGTGCCGTACAGATAACCAGAAGCAGGTAATCCTAAACGTCCACATGCTCCTGTACATAGGATGACTGCTTTAGCTTGAATGATAATAAAATCCCCGTTTCTAACATCAAATCCCACAGCACCAATAGCACGTCCTTCTCCTACTAAAACGCGGGTTGCCATGACGCGATTGGTAACTTTGACTTTGTGGCGTTTGACTTGTCGGGTTAAAATTGGCTTGAGGTCTTTGCCTTCTGGCATGGGCAAAACGTATTTCCCAACACGATGCACTTGCTTTAAGTCGTAGTCGCCTTGAGCATCTTTCTGAAATTTCACACCCCAGCTTTCTAGTTCTTGGATGACTTCGTAGCCTAATTTGCCCGTTTGATAAACGGCTTTTTGATTGAGAATACCATCATTGGCAAGGGTGACTTCACTGACGTATTTTTCTGGAGTGGAATGTCCGGGAATGACAGCAGTATTTACGCCATCCATACCCATTGCGATCGCCCCACTCCGACGAATGTTAGCCTTTTCTAAAATCAGCACCTCAGCATCGGCATTCGCTTGTTTAGCTTTAATGGCAGCCATCGTACCTGCTGTCCCGCCACCGATGACAAGCACATCGGTTTTTATCCACTGGGTAGTCGCATTCATTACCATAACGTTTAAAAGTCCCAATACAAAACAGTATGAAATTAAAAACGATTTTTTATCCTTTACTTATTGCCTTTCCAAACGATTTCCTTTACCTGGATTTGCTTAGGAAGCAGCTTGATTTTTTGGAAAGTATCAGCAACCTCTTGTTGTTTGGCAACGACTTCTTCTGTCAAAGGTAAAACACCATACTTTCGCCGTTTTTCTGCAACTTCCAGCGCCGCCGCTTTGATGCCTAATTGTGGTTCTAAAAACTTCGCAACTTCTGCTGGATTACTTGCTGCCCATTTATCTACTTTACTGACTTCATCTAAAATTCTTTTCAAAACATCAGGATGTTCTTCCACAAATGATTTGCGGGCAAGGTAATAACCGCGATTTGGTGCTAAATTTGTTGCATCTGTTATGGTTCTAGCCCCCGTTGCTTCTTGGGCTGCTGCTAGATAAGGATCCCAAATT
Organism: Brasilonema angustatum HA4187-MV1; assembly: GCA_019359695.1. Lineage (GTDB taxonomy): Bacteria > Cyanobacteriota > Cyanobacteriia > Cyanobacteriales > Nostocaceae > Brasilonema > Brasilonema angustatum. The sequence goes on along the minus strand of JAHHGV010000064.1, from coordinate 3,377 downwards.
GCCCAGGCATCAATGTTACCACCTTCAAAGGCAGCACGAGCATCTGCTGGTGTGAGAAAGGCTGGCTTGATGTCACTGTACTTTAATCCGGCAGATTCTAAGGCTTTGACAACGAGATAGTTGGCATTTGAACCTTTGGCAAAGGCAACTTTTTTGCCTTTAAGTTCAGCCACAGTTTTTATTGGTGAATTTTTCTGTACGATAATTGCTTCTGCTTTCGCTCCCCAAGGATCATAGGCGACGTAAACTAAAGGATTACCCGCAGCCTGGGCAAAGATGGGCGGTGATTCACCTGTGTAACCAAAGTCAATACTACCCACGTTCATGGCTTCTAGCATGGGTGGACCTGCAGGGAATTCAGTCCACTTTACAGTTCCACCAGAAGCCGCTATTGCTTGGTCTAGGCTGCTTTTGCTCTTTAGGGCATTGAGCAGAGTTGCCGCCTTTTGAAAGCCAATATTAACTGTAATATTGCCAGTCGCATTTTGCTTGCTACTAGGTGAAGTGACTGCCTCTGGTTTGGTGGCATTGGAAAAACAGGCAGACACAACTAGGCTTAAGCCCAGCCCCACGGCAAACAACAGAGAAAAGGAACGGGTTCTCCGTTGCATAACTTTTACGTATAAAATATTACAAATAGCTAAGATCTTAGTTTTTAAGAGTTGAATCAACATAAATGCATGTAATAAAGGATTTATGGAAAAGTCTGACTGCTGATAACACTATCTTCTTAAGTCCATACACTGAAAGTATTCTATACATAGTGTAATGTTTTACTTCATTCTCGCTAATGAAAACTTCTACTCAAATTTTATTTTTCAATTGAGGTCTAAATTGTCTTATTTTTACTTTAGTTCACATTAATTACTGTAAGTTAATCCATTTACAGTATTTAAGACTTATATCGGTTGATAATGACATAGATTGCTGAAATAGGCAAGCCAGATAGACGGTTATTTTGTAACAATCGTTTACTTGCTTTTTACGGTCGTTTGTGAGATATTTTGATTTGATAACTTAAATATACGGTTACTTGATAAATTTACAATATTATGCTGATTTTTGAAAGATAGCGGCTTTAGCTGTAGGATGTTTTTTTCACACGAAATCAAATAATTTTTAGCTATTCAAAATCAGTACTGGCAAATCGCGGCAAATGCAATCAATGCTTTGTCGATTAATCACCAGACAATTGAGACCAAGAACTAAGTCATTCTTAGAATAGTTGAAGCAAGTCCAATTTGTGTGTCAAAACACACGATTACTTACTCTTAGACATTGCTACTACTTATACAGTTGCTTTCATATGTATAAGCATAACTGCTATGCAGTTAAATTGTAGTAATAATTACAACTATTAGGAGTCATTTCTGATTACTTATATTAGTACATTGAGATTCTGCAAATATTTGAAATAAGATAATGCCCCGGGTTTCAGAAGCTACATTAGATAACATCCCACAGCTTTGTGATTTGCTGACTATTTTGTTTACTCAGGAAGCAGACTTTCAACCAGACAGCGCTAAGCAATCACAGGGATTACGCCAAATCATTGAACACCCAGAAGTCGGACGTATCCTTGTTCTCCACGATGGTTCGACTGTAATCGGTATGGTTAACCTTCTGTTCACTATCAGTACCGCTCTTGGAACACGTGTTGCAATCCTGGAGGATATGATTGTTCATCCAGACTGGCGTGGCGGTGGTGCTGGCTCGACTCTTCTGAAGGAAGCGATCGCGCTTGCACAAGCATCTGGTTGTTCACGTATCACTTTGCTAAGCGATCGCCTTAACGAGTCAGCGATTCGTTTCTACCAGCGACATGGTTTCACGCTTTCTGATATGGTTCCTTTGCGTCTGCTGTTTCCCGAATAAGGAAGCAGCCATATAGTCATTCAATTTTGGATTTTAGATTTTGGATTTTAGATTTTAGATTGGTTCGATCACATGAATCTGGGAGCTTGTACCCTGGAATTATCAGTCAACTAATAGACTCTAAGCCGGTGATGGGTGTCACCCACCATACAGCAACTTACTCACTTACGGTAAACTCAACTGCGGATATTAATCTGGAGTCTGCATATGCTTATTCTCGATGCTCCTCAAGTTGAAGTCATCGTTGGAGAAAATGCGGTTCATATTTCTCAACTGCCGAAAGTATGGCAAGATATTGCACAAGGAAAGGCTGGTGTTGGATTGGCAAATCCACAGAGTTATGTTGAGATGGCGCAGTTGTTTCAATACAAGTTGCAGCAGGGAGATGTTGACTTATTCAACGAACGCCCACAACTCGCTCACCTCAAACCATGCTTTAAAGAGTTGTTTGGATTGTTGGCGCGGGAGACACTTGAGTTCTACGGGCAAGACTTTAAGGTTGAGAAATATCCAAATTTTGAAGCAATTTTGCGTGAATGTGAGTCAAAGGGAGCAGAGTTTTCTAACGAAGTTAAGGTTGCTCGCATTTGTCTGGAACTGTTTAATGAGTTCGATTATGAACTTCCCGCCAGCTTTTACCTAGTACATCTTGCTCCTATTTACCGAGAGACTGTTTTTGAAGAACGAGCTTTACGATTTGATCCCCGTGATACAGAACACAAGCGCGGTTGGGATGCTGTACTTCATGCGGGAAAAGTGTTCGCTGTGCAGATGAAGATACAAAGTATTGCTTCTAAATACGGTTTGACATATCAGCACGGTTGTGGTTGTGAATCCCACTTATCTTCTATTGATATGTCACTGGGAGCGTTTAACTATCAGTTAAATACCGAAAAGCGTCAGCGATGGATTCGCAGTTTTATTTGGACAACGTGGTATGAGTATGCATTTTTCCCGATTGTACCTAATACTAGATATTTAGTTTAATCAAATTATGCTGGGAGCAAGGAAATAAGAAGAATCTTGCTTCTCGTTCCCTGGCTCTCGCCAGGGAATGCGCTACTAGGAGGCGGAGCCTCCGCTATTTAGATTTTGCACTTCTCCGTATAGCCCTGGGCTTAGTCAAAAGCAGCGCAATAAAGTTACATTACTTTTATTGGCTTTTATCTTTCAAACAGCGGCTTTACGTTTAAAAAAAAGTACAAAAAAGTCTAAAAAATGACAAATTTTAGTTGAGCAGAGCCTCGTTGCTGGCATTTCCAGCCTCAGGCTGGAAACGAGTTTATCAGGGATATCACCCCACACGAATTGACCAACAACATTATTCATGATGCGGTTGTGATAGTTGAGGGTGCTGAATGTGAGATTTCAAAAATATAGCAGTTTTCGGTTGAGTCCAATACAGTCTGGTAAAATTAGACAAGGGTATATCAATCAGATCTTTATGAAGGCTTACGACCGAGACCTACGTCAAAAAATTATTGATGCTTTTCGGAATCGAG
>JAHHGV010000063.1 GCA_019359695.1 Brasilonema angustatum HA4187-MV1 | reverse complement strand
GGTGGGCATCTCTCGACAAATGTTTCCGGATTTGTAATTCTACATCCATTGCTCTGCTTACCTTCCAGAGTTTTCTATCCATGATTCTTTTATTCAGAATACCCGGAAAGTGACAGAAGAGGGATAGACTGTGGAACTGAAAATCGCGCATGTTCAGATTCCCGACTTCGCAGAAGTTATCGGGAATCTTGTTGTTCACGTAAGCGCAGAGCATGCTGCAGGCTTACGCGTAGCGTGCCCGTAGGGCTTATAGCCCCTCCTAACTTGAAAAATTTAATCAAACCGCGTGGCAAAATTTTGCGATAAGCCGGAGGCTTGACGCTAGCCCCGATAGGCGTAGCCGTGCCGCAGGCATAGGGAGCGCGAGCTCCCTTTGGGAGTGCTTCGCAAACGCAAACGCAAACGCAAACGCGTATCGCGTTGGTGACAAACCACCCGCTTTCGCAATTGCAGCCCCTAGAGTTTGGGTTACTGGTGGTTGTGGTTTACTCCACCTCTGGAAACTAAGCGCACAAATGCATGACTCATCCAAGCAATTCCCCTGCCTGTTGTTATAGTAACTTGACTCTAGTCAAGTTACTATAGACAGTCGCTACTGATAATTTAGCCCAAAGCTATGGTTATCCATTACTGGATATTGTTTAAGCCTTTACAATCAATCGTTGTAGTAACTTCAAGCAGTAGTCGATCATAAGATCGACGCTAAATTTAATACATTTAACACTTTTTAGCACAGCCATATGTAATGCATTTGTGTTCTTAATGACGTTGTGGTTAAAAAATTCTCTATTTCAAATGACTAGACTATAAGGTAGTTATGGATTTATGATTGTTGATTGTGGGTTTTTTCCGGGACTATGAATACTCAAGAGATCATCCGCTCTATTGAAGCGGAACAACTAAAATCTAATTTGCCCGAAATATTTGTGGGCGACACTGTCAAAGTCGGAGTCAAAATTAAGGAAGGCGACAAATACCGCATACAACCCTATGAAGGAGTCGTGATTGGTAAGCGCAATGGCGGTATTAATCAAACGATTACTGTTCGTCGTGTTTTCCAAGGTGTGGGAGTTGAACGAGTGTTCCTCGTGCATTCTCCTCGCATAGACAACATCAAAATATTGCGTCGTGGTAAGGTAAGGCGTGCTAAACTTTATTATCTACGTAATCGTGTTGGTAAAGCTACCCGAATAAAGCAGCGTTTTGACCGCGCTTTATAGTTCTACAGAGCAAGATGTGGGAGAAGGGTTTAACAAAAGGCGGCTCCCGCCGCTCATTTGTTCCCTAAATCAAAGCCAAAGAAAAAAATTGCCAACTTGTGTTAAAATGGGTTATATTAAGTGCAATAACTGAGTAAAAGCCAGCCTGTGCGCTCTTAGTTCAGTTGGTAGAACGCAGGTCTCCAAAACCTGATGTCGGGGGTTCAAGTCCTCCAGGGCGCGCTGTCACTAAAAAAATGCCCGAAAATTATGCAACATCTGCTAAGATAGCAGTATGATTGAAAATTTTGGGTGTAATTTTTGTGCATACAGCTTATTGGTTTGTCGGATAAGTTAAGTTTGAATGCTAAATCTTAACAAAAGGTGAAAATTAACGCTTAACAGTTGTTTGTATCAGGAATGAGGGGAGAGAAGCGACGTGACTAAAAAAAACGAAGCAGAAATAACAGAGGCAAGCAATGGGTCTGGCATAACGAACTTTGTAAATGGAATAAAAGAAGAGTTCGAAAAAGTGGTTTGGCCCAGTCGCAAGCAGCTAGTGAGTGAATCAGCGGCTGTACTGTTAATGGTGACTCTCTCCGCATCTTTGATATTTTTGGTAGATAGATTATTTACTTGGGCAGCACAACAGGTGTTCGGATGAGTTTTGCAACAGACGGAGATTACAATGCGACGCTGCAGTCAGAGGAAGCCGCAGATACAGCGTCAGAAGCTTCTCACGAAGCCCGCTGGTATGCAGTGCAAGTAGCCTCTGGCTGTGAAAAGCGTGTCAAGACAAACTTAGAGCAGCGCATTCAGACCTTCGATTTAGCTGAGAAAATCGTCCAGGTGGAAATCCCACATACACCAGCAGTAAAAATCCGTAAAGACGGTAGTCGCCAGCATACAGAAGAGAAAGTCTTCCCTGGCTATGTGCTGGTAAGGATGATGATGGATGACGACAGCTGGCAAGTAGTAAGAAACACTACTCATGTGATCAATTTCGTGGGAGCAGAACAAAAACGTGGCACTGGCAAAGGTCGGGGTCACGTAAAACCTATGCCCCTGAGTCATACAGAAGTAGAAAGGATCTTCAAACAGACCAGCGAACAGGAGCCAGTGGTCAAAATTGACATGGCTACAGGTGATAAGATAGTCGTGCTTTCTGGTCCGTTTAAAGACTTTGAAGGCGAGGTGATTGAAGTCAGTCCAGAACGGAGTAAACTAAAAGCCTTGCTTTCTATTTTTGGACGGGATACACCAGTAGAATTGGAATTTAATCAGGTTCAAAAACAGAGCTAAATAAGAATGGCGAAGAAAATCGTAGCGGTCATTAAATTGGCCCTAAATGCTGGTAAAGCCAACCCAGCACCGCCAGTGGGTCCCGCTTTGGGTCAACACGGCGTTAATATCATGATGTTCTGCAAGGAGTACAACGCCAAGACATCTGACCAAGTTGGAACGGTAATTCCTGTAGAAATTTCGGTGTTTGAAGACCGGAGTTTTACATTTGTCCTCAAGACTCCACCTGCATCAGTACTCATTACTAAGGCAGCTAAAATTGACAAAGGCTCCAGCGAACCTAACAAAAGAAAAGTTGGGTCAATTAGTAGAGAGCAATTGAGGCAAATTGCCCAAACCAAACTGCCTGACCTTAACGCTAATGATGTAGAAGCAGCGATGAACATCATCGAAGGCACTGCAAAAAATATGGGCGTAACAGTTACAGATTAGTCATTAGCTTTAGACAATTGACTTAGGACAAAAGAAAAATTATTCGGGGGAGAGGTAAAGCCTCGCAATTGACCCCAGGAGAGAGAAAAATGGCAAAAAAACTATCACGCCGAATGCAGGCGTTAATAGAAAAAGTTGAAGAGAGGGATTATATACCCATAGAGGCGTTATCCCTTCTTAAAGAAACAGCAACGGCAAAGTTTCCCGAAGCCGCAGAAGCGCATATCCGCCTAGGCATTGATCCGAAATATACTGATCAACAGTTGCGAACAACTGTCGTACTGCCCAAAGGCACAGGACAAACAGTGCGAGTAGCAGTGATTGCAAGAGGGGAAAAGGTTACAGAAGCAACCAATGCGGGAGCTGATGTCGTTGGTTCAGAAGAACTAATTGACGAAATTCAAAAAGGTAGAATGGATTTTGACAAGCTTATTGCCACACCTGATATTATGCCTCAGGTCGCGAAGCTTGGTAAGTTACTTGGTCCGCGTGGTTTGATGCCGTCACCAAAAGGTGGAACAGTAACATTTGACTTAGGCAGTGCGATCGCAGAATTCAAAGCAGGTAAATTAGAGTTCCGGGCTGATCGGACTGGCATTGTCCATGTTATGTTTGGTAAGGTCTCGTTCTCACCAGAAGATTTACTAGTAAACTTGAAGGCGTTGCAAGAAACAATCGACCGTAACCGTCCTTCAGGAGCTAAAGGTCGTTACTGGCGCACAGTGTATGTCTCTGCCACAATGGGGCCATCAATTAGCGTAGATATTAACGCCCTACGCGATTTGAAACTCACAGAAGCAGCATAATATCGTTATGTCATCGATTAGTACATGACAAACGGCAAACAACTGAAGGTTGCTAACAAAATAAAATAGGCAACAGCCCAAGACAGCAGGTGCCATTGGCTTAATGTCCTGCCGAGGTTTTCGCCCCAATTGCTACCAGTACCACGCATGATAAGCGTGAGTACCATAGCATAAGGATGATAAGGTATAGACGCACTGTATAAGGTGTCAATACCACTAAACCCCGGCTGCGAGAGCTGGGGTTTATTGTTTTTAAGCGATCACTGTCATGGTGGTCAGCAGTTGGCAAAAACCTAACAGCCAATACCTGAAAGCTGATTTGTTAAGGAGGTGAGATGGATGCCTAGAACGTTAGAAAACAAAAAAGCTATAGTTACTGAACTCAAAGAAACTTTGAGTCAGTCTCAACTAGCACTGGTGATTGACTACCAAGGACTAACAGTTGCTGAAATCACAGACCTGCGGAGACGCCTGCGTCCCTCTGGTACTGTTTGTAAGGTGACTAAAAACACCCTGATGGGCATTGCCATTCAAGACGACGAAAAATGGCAAGTGTTGTCAGAATTGCTCAAAGGCTCTTCTGCCTTTTTGCTGGTTAAAGATGATTTCTCTGCAGCAATTAAGGCTTACCAAGATTTCCAAAAAGCCAGCAAGAAAACAGAAATTCGCGGCGGCGTTATGGAAGGTCGCCTGCTGCAAGAGCCTGATGTCAAAGCTCTAGGAGATTTGCCATCCAAAGAACAACTCATGGCACAAATTGCCGGAGCGATCAACGCCTTGGCTACCAAGATTGCTGTGGGTATCAACGAGGTTCCCGGTTCGCTGGCTCGTGCTTTGCAGGCTGTCGCTGATCAGGAAAAAGGCGGCGAATCAGAAAGCGCTTCTGACGCTGATCAGGAAAAAGGCGGCGAATCCGAAGAAAGTGCTTCCTAGTTAGTTTTAGTGCTAGGCAGAACAACTAACAAATAATTTATCAACATTACAGGAGTTATATCCATGTCTACTGCAACTGATGAAATTTTGGAAAAACTAAAAACCTTGAGCTTGCTGGAAGCATCTGAGTTAGTGAAGCAAATTGAAGAAGCCTTTGGCGTCAGTGCTGCAGCACCAGTTGGAGCCTTTATGGCTGCTCCCGGTGGTGCTGCACCTGCTGCAGCTGAACCAGTAGAAGAGCAGACCGAGTTTAACGTCATTCTGGAATCAGTCCCAGCTGATAAGAAGATAGCTGTACTCAAGATTGTACGGGAATTGACAGGCTTGGGTCTCAAGGAAGCCAAAGACTTGGTAGAATCTGCGCCTAAGCCAGTTAAGGAAGCGATCGCCAAGGAAGCTGCTGAACAAGCTAAGAAGCAGTTGGAAGATGCTGGCGGTAAGGCAACTGTCAAGTAGTTCATAGTTTGTAATTCTTAATTACGAAAAGGCAGCAGTCCAGTAACCAGTTTGGTGTGGGCTGCTGCCTTTTTTTCATTGAGAAGAAATCAACGCGGTATTATGGGAAATTACTTGGACAAACAAAAACCAGGGGTAATAAAAAATTTTTGCTTAAACGAGTTTAGAAACTTGACTACCAAGTTTCACTGTCCTAATTTTTTATTCCGAATTTAAAATTTGTGCAAATCTACCGTTATGAGTCTTTCATCTCTAGACTTACTGAATATTACCTTTCGCTCCTTAGGCAAAAACCCTTTGCGTTCTGCCCTAACGGCTTTGGGAGTGTTTATGGGTGTGGCTGCTGTTAGTGCTACGCTTCAAGTGGGTAACATCAGTCGGGCAGTTATTGGTCAACAACTAGAAAAACGAGGCGCACCTCAAGCTTCAGTCTATCCAGAGTGGGGTTCTGGTGGTAGAACCACCCCACTAAAGTTGGAAGACATGGAATTCTTACGACAACGGCTAGCAGGTTTGCGGGCAATCAGTGCTTTTAATTGGGCGGGTTCTATGCCAACCATATTTCAGGATAAGGAATTAACTCCACCCATGTCACCTGTTTCCCAAGGTTTTTTGCTGACTTCAGGAAAAGCACTGGTCTCAGGACGATTCTTTAGCGCTGAAGATTTTGCCAGCTACCGACCAGTGGTCGTTATGGATCAACTGTTGGCAGAACAACTTTTCGGTGGGCAGAAACCTCTGGGTCAGATGATTTACGCTGGGGACAGACCTTATGTAGTTGTGGGGGTAGTGGCGACAACTCTGGATGAAAATGCACCTCCAACGGGTCAACTTTATGTACCAATGTCTGTTTATAACGCTTTGACTGGTAGCCGCGACATTGGTAGCATCCAAATGCGTCCTTACAAACTCCAAGATGTGGAAAACTTGAGCAACCAAGCTGAGGAACTGCTAAAGCAGCGATTCCCCAGTCAAAAATTTAAGTCTTGGAACAATGTATCAGACATCCTAGAGCAGCAGAAAACTCTTGAGATGGCGTCCCAAGGACTTGCAGTAGTAGGAGTGATCGCGCTGTTGGTCGGCGGTGTTGGGATTGCGAATATCATGATTGCCTCAGTGGCGGAACGAACCGCTGAAATTGGTTTGAGACGGGCAATAGGAGCAACCCAGCAAGAAATCATGCTGCAATTTATTCTGGAGGCTACGCTTTTAAGTCTTATTGGAGGAACTATCGGTCTTGGGGTGGTACATGGATTGACAATTGTAGTCACGAATACTTTTAACTTGCCCTATGAGTTTGACGGTTCTATTGCCACACTAGCGTTGGGTTCAGCACTCGTAGTGGGGGTAGGAGCCAGTTTGACCCCCGCCCTGCGAGCAAGCCAAATCGATCCAGTCAAAGCCCTACGCTCTGAATAATCTCACAGTCAATGCCCGCAAGGCATAGGGGTATAAGGGTGTAGGGGTATAAGGGTGTAGGGGTTCCCATAACTAAAGCTAGGAGTCTTATACCATTTCACGAAATCCTTGATACAAATGATTAGTCTCTAATTCTTTCTCCCCTGCTCCTCTGCTCCTCTGCTCCTCTGCTGCCTATTTGTATCAACCTTAAAGTGAAACGGTATTACTTGCGGAGGCTGCATTTCTAGCGCTTTGCGTCTCGAAATAGATCCAGGACTTACGCAAAAATAACGCTATTGTATGATTGCGATCGTCCCTTGCGCGTGCCGTTAGGCATAGGGAAGCAATCGCAAAGCCTTATTTTTCGTCGCGAGTGCGTAAGTCCTAACATCTTTTTTTTTCCATTTAGTTCTAACTAAAACATATTGATTTTTAGGGTATTTATGCGTTGAAGCTGTGTAACACAACTTTACATATAGATTGAGTAAATATCTGTTTTTAGAGCCAACAAATCACGATTATGTTGAGAATTGTTAAAAATCAAAGTTTCAAGTAAAGTTTATTTTCATTTCATCCAAGAAGAAACTAAATACTGTTAGCCTGTGAATGAAGAATAGCATCAAATTTAGTTCTAATTACAGGTATTTTTAGATTCTTAGCCAAGCCAAATAGTTCTTGAATAATCTTTAGTTTTATACCCATTAGTAAACTTCTCGCCAAAAACCCTAGAAAATTAGATTCAGTTTCTAAACCTTATGCTGATTCCACTTCCCAGCCCAAACATGAAACATTATTGTAATGAATGGATTGAAGAATGGTGCCAAGAAAATGGCTGGACAGATTTATTTGAAGAGCGGTGTAATAACTATTGGGCATTTCCTCCAGGTGCAGTTATGCCTGAGCCAATTCCTACCCATACGTTGAGATTGATAAAAACTCAAAAGGGACTGACATCTCAGGAAAAACTTTGGTCGGTGTCAGCAGTATTTGGGACAGTTGTAGCCGTCGTTTCTACTTACTTATTAAAATGTCCAATACCTCTGGTTTTAGCTTTTGCTTTTGATGCAATGACGGCAGCGCAACTTGAGGTAGAGTGATCTCAAGAATAAGTCATTTTCAGTAGTACTGAGTGTTGTAGACGCCACATAACAATCGGCACACAGTATTTGCATGGGGGCTATTTTTATGATGTGCTGGGGTTAATAGCTAAGATTTAGATAAGTAAAAGCGTTCTCCTTAAAGGGGGGCGTTTTTTGCATTTCTTGTTTTAGAGAGATTCAAAAAAATAAATCTCTAGCCTCAGTCCACAGGAGAAGGGCTTTGCCGAGTATGGTTGATCGTGGACGTAGCTGGTGATTCGTTTTAAAGCAGCTGGAGATTGATTTACGCACTATGTGTCTTATCTGCTTTTGTCAGCTTCGTTTAGATCTCCAACTTATAAAAAGAAAGACATCCTGAAAATACCTTACCTTAAAGTGTTAACCAGTGGAATGTCGTCAATAAGAATGTTACATAAAATACTGTAGTGATTGAGAAGATGTAGTGTAAACCACATTTATTTTGATATAAAGGCATAACTAAATTACTAAAAAATCATTGTTGATAAATAATTATCCTATGCGACAATTCAATCTACAGAATGTGGAAAATACTCTACATATAAGAAAAAAAAGGAACTTAAATCTATGGATCTCTTATCTGAATCTGCCTTAGACAATCTTCAAGCTTCCCAATCTACATTCAACCCATCCGCCACATCTAACTTCAACTTTGGTACTCCACAAGACATTATCGGTGGCGCAAACTTCGAAGGAAGCGGTAGTTCCATCTTTACAGTCAACAGCATTGCCGATGTGGTGGATGATAGTGATGGGGTGATGACGTTGCGTGAAGCGATCAACTTTGCAAACGCGATCGGTGGAAAAGACTCAATTGTGTTTGACTCTTCGCTATTTGGCTCTGCACAGACAATTACCCTCAGTCTGGGACAACTGAGTATTACCGACAGCTTGAGCATCAATGCCCCAGTTGATCCGTTCACAGGTGCAGACTTATTGAGTGTGAGTGCCAACAATGCTTCACGGGTGTTTGAGATTGGAACCGGAGCAACAGTCAACTTCTCTGGGTTGATTATTGCCAATGGCAGTGTGACGGGTGACAACGGTGGTGGTATTAAGAACAGTGGCACTCTCACCTTAGACAATAGTATTGTTCGCAATAACACCGTGGTTGATAACCTGTCTGCCATTGGCTCTGGCGGCGGCATTTACAACACGGGTATCCTGACGGTGAACAACAGTACTATAAGCGACAACCAGGTATTCTCCATAGCTAACGGCGGTTTAGGCGAGGTCGTCGGTGGCGGTATTTCAAACACGGGCACTGTTGAGGTAAACAACAGTACTATAAGCGACAACTTGGCACGCTTTGCGGGAAGCGGCATTTATAACTTCACCGGCGGCACTGTTGGGATGACTAACAGCACCATCGTCGGAAATAAAGGTACTAGTATCTCGAATGGCGGCACTATGAATGTGAGCAACAGCACCATCAGCAACAACAGCACTGCTGATGGTGGCACCACCGGCGGCATCTCAAACGGCGGCACTATGAATGTGAGCAACAGCACCATCAGCAAAAATTTAGGCTTGACAGGCGGCATATCGAACACCGGTACTCTAGAGGTGAGCAACAGCACCATCAGCGACAACCCAGGATATTTTGTTGGCGGCATTGAGAACTTCGGTACGGTGACGGTGAGCAATAGTAGCCTGACTGGTAACTCAGCACAGAACGGCGGCGGCATTGCTAATTTCGGCGGTACGCTAACGGTAACCAACAGCAACCTGAGTGGCAACTCAGCCACCAATGGCGGCGGCATCTATAACGACGGCACTCTGAGGCTGAACAACAGCACCATCACCAATAACAAGGTAAACAGCTTTAACAAGACCAGTGGCGGCGGCATCTATAACGGCGGCGGTACTCTTGAGGTCAGCTACAGTACCATAAGTGGCAACTTGGCAAGCAGCAGTGCTCCCGATCCCAGTGGCGGTGGCATATATAACGAAAGCGGTACTGTGACGGTTAACTACAGCACTTTGAATGGCAACTCTGTACAGGGCTTCAGGGACAGCGGTGCTGGTGGCGGCATCTATAACAGCAGCGGCACTATGAATGTGAGCAACAGTACCATCAGTGTTAACAAAGCAAGCGATGGTGGCGGTATCTTTAACGGCGGCACTATGAATGTGAGCAACAGCACCATCAGCGGTAACTCAGCAATTCAGAACACTTACTTCCCTCATGGCGGCGGTATCTCTAACAGCGGCACTCTTGAGGTCAGCTACAGCAGCATCAGCGATAACTTGGTAAGCGGAGGCGGGTTATTCTCCCCCAGTGGCGGTGGCATCTATAACACTGGCACTGTTAAGGTGAGCTACAGCAATCTCAGTGGCAATTCGGTAAGCGGCAGCGGCATCTTCGGCCCGAGTGGTGGTGGTGGTGGGATTTCTAACATTGGCGGCACTCTTGAGGTGAGCAACAGCACCATTTCCGGGAACTCGACAAGCCAAGACGGCGGCGGTATCTTTAACGACGGTAGAGCCAAAAAATCTACTGTAACAGTTACCAACAGCGCCATAGACAACAACTCGGCAACCAACAATGGCGGCGGTATCGCCAACTTCAGCGGCACCATTGAGGTCAGCAGCAGCAGTATCAGTGGTAACTCGGGAGGAAACGGTGGCGGCATCTTTGATAGTAGTGGCACAGTTGGTGTGAGCAACAGCAGCATCAGCAACAATTCGGCAAGAGATGGCGGTGGTATCTCCAGCAATCCCAACAGCAGTGTTGAAGTGAGTAACAGCATTCTCAGTGGCAACAAAGTAGGCAATATAGGCGGTGGTATCTTTAACAGTGGTACTGTGAATGTAAGCAACACTACCGTTACGGCAAACGAAGCATTAGTCAGCGGTGGTGGCATCTGGAACGGCAACACTCTGACGGTGAGTAACAGCAGCTTGAGTAATAACAGAGCACGCTTTGAGGGTGGCGGTATCACTAACTTTAGTGGTAGCACTCTAACAGTGAGCAATACCACCCTTAGTGGTAACACGTCAGAAAATAACGGTGGTGGTATATATAACAATACTTATCTGACACTACTGTTCAGTACCCTCACCCTCAACCAAGCCGCAAATGGTGGTGGGGTGTTCAATAATACTTCTGGTACAGCTAGAGTGCGAAACACGATTATTGCCGCCAACCTCGCCAGTTCAGGTGGTGTCAACCCGGATGTAGCAGGTAACTTCATTAGCGATGGCTATAACTTGATTGGCGATATCACGGGCAGCGGTGGATTTGGGGCCACAGGAGACATAGTTTCTGGTGTAAGCGGTGACAAAGCCGATATTCAGGCGTTGGAATTTTCCTTTGCCTGATAAATATAGCGCTTCACGGGGATCTCGAAGCCCCCGCAAGCCTGAAGCGCTTACAGCGGTGTCTCATATCAAATCCGTTTGTATCGGAATTATTTCTCCTTCCTCTCCCTCTGCGTCCTCTGCGCCTCTGCGGTTTTTTAATCATTCAGATGCTACCGGATTTGATATCACCTGTAGCTGTGGGATGTCAATTATCGATATAACCAAACACGCAACAGCGAAAGCAACTGTTCAATGTCTACAGGTTTGCTAACATAATCTGATGCGCCTGCTTCAATACACTTTTCTCTGTCACCTTGCATTGCCTTTGCTGTGAGTGCGATGATTGGCAGGGATTTAAACTGATTGTTCTGCCGAATTAGGCGCGTTGTTTCGTAACCATCTATTTGTGGCATCATAATATCCATCAAAACAACATCAATGTCTGGTGTGTTTTGCAAAACTTCAATGCCATCTCTACCATTTTCGGCATATAAGACCTGCATTTGATAACGCTCTAGCATACTCGTGAGGGCAAAGATATTACGCATATCGTCATCTACGATAAGAACTTTTTTACCCGCAAGTACAGGATCATTGGAATGCAACTGTTCTAACATTTGTCGCTTGGGCGCAGGCAAATTTGCTTGAACTCGATGCAGGAATAATGCTGTTTCATCAAGGAGACGTTCAGGCGATCGCACATCTTTTATAATAATCGTCTCTGTCAAGCGCCTCAGTTGAGTGTCTTCTGCCCGACTCAATTCTCTTGCTGTATAAACAATAATTGGTAGTGCTTGACCATTGGGATGCTGTTTGATTCTTGTGATCAGTTCAAACCCGCTCATGTCAGGCAGACCCAAATCGAGAACGACACAATCATAATACTGGTTTTCTATCGCTTCTAGCGCCTGGCCAGCAGTTTTCACACCAGTGATTGCAACATCTGTGTCACCAATCAATTCCATAATACTATGGCGTTGATTATCGTCGTCTTCCACAATCAGCAGATTCTTGACTGGGCGTTCAACAAAACCTTTAATATTGCTCAGTGCTTGAGACAACACCTCAGTGCTGACTGGCTTTTGTATATAAGCAATGGCACCTAGTTGCAACCCGCGCTGTCGCCCTTCCTCAACAGTCATGATATGTACTGGAATATGACGGGTGCTTGGATCATGCTTGAGGCGATCCAGTACCGTCCAACCATCCATTCCTGGTAGACGGATATCCAAAATGATCGCTGAAGGTTGAAATTGTTGTGCCAGTGCTAAACCCCCGCTACCATTATGGCCAACAATAACTTTAAATTCTTGTTGGCGTGCCATGTCTAAAAGGATACGGGCAAAATTGATGTCATCTTCAATTATAAGAAGTATGCGTTCACCTTCTTCAATATTGCCTCTGTCGTCGGTGAGGGGAGTCAGGGAGTGAGGGAATGACGGAGTGAGTGAAGGAGTGTTAGCGAAGCGAGCCGTAGGCTGGGAGGGAGGGAGTGAAGAAGGAAGCAAAGGAAGTGAGGGAGAGACTTCTAATTTTGAATTGATTTGTTCTCCTTCCTGGGGTAAGTACAGTGTAAAAGTACTACCTTCCCCAACACGACTGTGAAGTTTAATTTCTCCACCAAGAAGACGGGTGATTTCGCGACTCACCGATAAGCCTAACCCCGTACCGCCATATCTGCGACTAGTGGTGCCATCAGCTTGTTGAAACGCCTCGAAAATTATTTTTTGGTTATCTACAGCAATGCCAATGCCCGTATCGCTGACTGCAAATGCTATCACAGTTTGAGCGCGATTCAAACTTTCCTGGTCATGACTCCACCCTTGTGTTGTCACAAACACCTGCAAGCCGACTTCTCCATGATCTGTAAATTTAAAAGCATTGGCGAGGAGATTTTTCAAGACTTGTTGTAAACGCTTTGTATCGCTGTAGATACTTCTTGGCAGTTCGGGGGCGAATTGTATGGTGAAATTCAGCGCTTTATCAATCGCGATTTGTCGAAAAGTTCGCTCAATGTTCTCTTGCAATTCTGCAAGCAGCATTTGCTCAATGTCAATTGACATTGTTCCAGATTCAATTTTTGCCAAATCCAAAATGTCATTGATCAGCGTCAAAAGGTCGTTTCCTGACGAGTAGATCGTACGACTATACTCGACTTGTTTAGCTGTGAGATTTTTGTCCACGTTATCTGCGAGCAATTTCGCCAAAATCAACAAGCTATTTAGCGGTGTCCGTAGTTCATGGGACATGTTCGCCAGAAACTCAGACTTATATTTTGACGAGAGTGCTAGTTGTTCTGCTTTCTCTTCTAATTCTCGGCTTGTCTGTTCAATTTCATTATTTTTGCGCTCAACTTCCTTGTTTTGCAAAGCTAATAATTCCGATCTTTCTTCTAGTTCAGCGTTCGTCTCTTGTAATTCTTCTTGCTGTTTTTTCAGTAAATCCTCGGAGGCTTGGAGCGATTTTGCTTGTTCTTCTAGGCGCTTGTTTGTTTCCCTGAGTTCGCTTTGCTGACTTTGTAACTCCTGTGCTAAAGACTGGGACTGTTTGAGTAACTCTTCAGTACGCATACTGGCAGCGATGGTGTTCAATACAATCGCTATGCTTTCAGTAAGTTGGTCAAAGAATGACAGATGAATTTCACTAAAGCGTCGGAATGAGGCGAGTTCAATCACTGCGGTGACTTGTCCTTCAAACAGGACAGGTAACACAACAACATTCAGCGGAGTCGCTTCACCTAAGCCAGAACTAATCTTGATATAGTCGTGCGGTACCTCTGTCAGCAGAATGCGTTCTTTTTCCAAAGCGCATTGTCCGACCAAACCTTCACCCAACTGGAAGCGGTTTGCAAGATGCTTGCGTTCACGGTAAGCGTAGCTGCTGAGTAATTTTAAGTACTTAATGTCTACTGTAATATCCATGATAAAAAAGACACCCTGCGAAGCCCCAACCAGCGGTGCTAACTCCGAGAGAATCAGTTTAGACACCGTTTCAAGGTCACGCTGACCTTGAAGCATGCGAGTAAACTTCGCTAAGTTAGTTTTCAACCAGTCTTGTTCAGTGTTTTTCTGGGTTGTCTCCCGCAGGTTAGCAATCATTTGGTTGATGTAGTCTTTCAGCATGGCGACTTCACCTTGCGCCTCCACAGAAATTGAGCGCGTTAAGTCGCCTTTGGTGACAGCAGTTGCGACTTCGGCGATCGCCCGTAATTGAGTGGTGAGGGTAGCAGCCAGTTCATTCACGTTGTCGGTCAAATCTTTCCAAGTTCCCGCAGCCCCCGGCACTTTGGCTTGTCCACCCAACTTACCTTCAATCCCCACCTCACGTGCGACTGTTGTGACTTGGTTGGCAAACGTCGCTAGAGTACCAATCATCTCATTAATCGTTTCTGCCAAAGTTTCAATTTCTCCCTTGGCATCTAGTGTGAGTTTCTGTTTCAAGTTACCATTAGCAACCGCCGTCACAACTTTGGCTATACCCCGCACTTGTGCGGTCAAGTTACCCGCCATCGAGTTGACATTATCGGTCAAATCTTTCCAGGTACCTGCCACCCCAACAACGTGCGCTTGACCGCCCAATTTCCCTTCAGTGCCGACTTCCCTCGCAACTCGCGTCACCTCTGAGGCGAAAGACGAAAGCTGATCCACCATCGTGTTGATAGTATTTTTCAACTCCAAAATTTCTCCTCTAACATCAACAGTGATTTTTTTCGAGAGGTCACCATTTGCCACCGCCTTCGTGACTTCGGCAATATTCCGCACTTGTGCCGTCAAGTTACCTGCCATCAAGTTGAAGTTGTCGGTCAAATCTTTCCAAGTGCCTCCTACACCTCTGACATTAGCTTGTACACCCAGCTTACCTTCGGTTCCCACTTCCCGCGCAACCCGCGTCACTTC
The DNA here is from genome assembly GCA_019359695.1 of Brasilonema angustatum HA4187-MV1. GTDB lineage: Bacteria > Cyanobacteriota > Cyanobacteriia > Cyanobacteriales > Nostocaceae > Brasilonema > Brasilonema angustatum. The sequence continues at coordinate 24,940 of JAHHGV010000063.1, read as the reverse complement.
CGATGCAAAGGAGTTGAGTTGATCCACCATCGTATTGATGGTGTTTTTTAATTCCAGAATTTCACCTTTAACGTCAACAGTAATTTTCTTGGAGAGGTCACCAGTTGCTACTGCTGTAGTGACTTCGGCAATGTTCCGCACCTGTGCAGTTAAAGAACCTGCCATCGAATTCACACTATCAGTCAAATCCTTCCAAGTGCCAGCAACGCCTCGTACTTCAGCTTGCACGCCCAGCTTACCTTCGGTTCCCACCTCTCGCGCAACCCGCGTCACTTCCGACGCAAAGGAATTGAGTTGATCCACCATCGTGTTCACGGTGTTTTTTAACTCCAGAATTTCACCTTTGACCTGCACAGTGATTTTCTTGGAGAGGTCACCAGTTGCTACCGCCGTGGTGACTTCAGCGATGTTTCGCACCTGCCCTGTCAAGGAACTCGCCATGAAGTTGACACTGTCGGTTAAATCTTTCCAAGTGCCTGCAACACCTCTGACATCTGCTTGCACGCCCAGCTTACCTTCACTGCCCACTTCTGTTGCAACCCGCGTCACTTCCGATGCAAAGGAGTTGAGTTGATCCACCATAATATTAATAGTGTTTTTCAACTCCAAAATTTCGCCTTTCACCACCACAGTGATTTTTTTAGAAAGGTCACCGTTAGCGATCGCCGTCGTCACTTCCGCAATATTCCGTACCTGCGCTGTCAAGGAACCCGCCATAAAATTCACGCTGTCGGTCAAGTCCTTCCATGTACCAGCACCACCTTTGACATCCGCTAGTACACCCAGCTTACCTTCAGTTCCCACTTCCCTGGCAACTCGTGTCACCTCGCTGGCAAAGGAACTGAGTTGATCCACCATTGTGTTGATCGTATTTTTCAGTTCTAAAATTTCGCCTTTGACATCAACAGTGATTTTCTTCGAGAGATCACCAGTTGCAACCGCCGTAGTCACTTCAGCAATATTCCGTACCTGCGCTGTCAAGGAACCTGCCATGAAGTTGACGCTGTCGGTCAAATCTTTCCAAGTTCCAGCCACACCTGGAACTTCTGCTTGTACGCCCAGTTTTCCTTCTGCACCAACTTCCCTTGCAACCCGCGTCACTTCTCCGGCAAAGGAACTGAGTTGATCCACCATAATATTGATGGTGTTCTTGAGTTCTAGAATTTCACCTCTAACATCAACAGTAATTTTCTTCGAGAGATCACCGTTGGCGATCGCCGTCGTCACTTCCGCAATGTTTCGTACCTGCGCGGTTAAAGAACCCGCCATCAAATTCACGTTGTCGGTTAAGTCTTTCCAAATCCCAGCAACGCCGCGTACTTCTGCTTGCACACCGAGTTTACCTTCGGTTCCCACTTCCCTCGCAACCCGCGTCACTTCCGACGCAAAGGAATTGAGTTGATCCACCATCGTGTTGATAGTATTTTTCAACTCCAAAATTTCACCTTTGACATCAACGGTAATTTTTTTGGAGAGGTTGCCGTTTGCTACCGCTGTCGTGACTTCGGCGATATTACGAACTTGTGCGGTTAAGTTTCCCGCCATTAAATTCACACTGTCCGTCAAGTCCTTCCAAGTTCCAGCTACACCAGGAACTTCTGCTTTCACTCCCAGCTTACCTTCAGTTCCAACTTCTCTAGCAACTCGTGTGACCTCGTTCGCAAACGAATTCAACTGATCCACCATTGTATTAACCATTTGGGCAGTTTGGAGAAATTCTCCCTTGAGGGGTCTACCTTCAATTTCTGGTGCAATCGCTTGAGATAAGTCACCATTCGCCACCGCCCGGATCACACGCGCCGTTTCCTCTGTCGGCTGAACCAAATCTGTCACCAGGGTGTTGACAGAATCAACACACACTGACCAAGAACCACGAACATTTCCTAAAGAGGCGCGTTCACTAATTTTGCCCTCTTTACCAACAACATGACTAATCCTTTGTAGTTCTGTTGTTAGCCGCTCATTTTGTTCAATAATATCGTTGAGCGTATCGGCAATTTTTCCTGCCATACCAGTTTGGTCTATTGGCATACGGGCAGAAAAATCACCTTTTTTAACAGCTACCAGCGTTTTCAGGAGCTGTTTTAAATCTAAATTATCGCTTTCTCTGGTTAACTGTTCGGTGGACATGGTGGCGGGGCAAGAATATCTATATTAATTATCTTTGCTATTGCTCGCTATCAGTTTCAATTGCCTTCTTTACACAAAAGGCATACCAAATTATGACGCAAAAAAAACCCTGGTCTTCAATTACAAGTTGTGCAAAAAGAGAATTTGTATAAAATATAACGAATCTAAAACAGTTTCACAAAGATATGTTCTATAAATCTATCTGAGGTATGAAAAGCTTTTTGAGGCAACAAAATCCTTCTGCTGTAGCACTATGAATGGCACGAATTACGCAAGTAATTGCAAACTTTGCAAACTGCTTAAACTACAACAGGACTTACGCAACCAGACCCTGAGTTATGGGAGGGTATAAGGGTTTGAACACCTACACCCCTATACCCCTATACCCCTTGCCCAAACCCTTGATTTTTCGTTTCCATGCGTAAGTCCTATACAAGTGTTTCGGCTTTTTTTAGTGCCCTTCGACACAGAGTGTTTGTCACTGAGCAGTTTTTGCGACACAACCTACTACTTTGGGGAACACAATAAAGTCTAGACTATTAAAAACCCCTAGACGAATAGGATGCGCCATGCCGACCTATCGATCCAAAACCTCCACCCAGGGACGCAATATGGCCGGTGCCCGCGCGCTCTGGCGCGCCACCGGAATGCACACAGCAGATTTCGAGAAGCCAATCATTGCCGTCGCCAACTCTTTTACCCAATTCGTACCCGGCCACGTTCACCTGAAGGATCTGGGCCAATTGGTGTGCCGTGAAATTGAAGCTGCTGGTGGTGTAGCTAAGGAATTCAACACCATCGCAGTGGATGATGGCATCGCTATGGGCCATGACGGGATGCTTTACAGTCTGCCCTCACGCGAGATCATCGCCGATTCGGTCGAGTACATGGTCAACGCCCATTGTGCCGATGCCCTGGTCTGCATTTCCAACTGTGACAAGATCACCCCCGGTATGTTGATGGCAGCCCTACGTCTCAACATTCCCGCAGTATTCGTCTCCGGCGGTCCCATGGAAGCCGGTAAGACAAAGCTGTCGGAGCATAAACTGGACTTGGTGGACGCCATGGTGGTTGCTGCGGACGACAGTATCAGCGACGAGGTTGCCGAGGAATATGAGCGTTCCGCGTGCCCAACCTGTGGCTCCTGCTCTGGCATGTTCACCGCCAACTCGATGAATTGTCTCACCGAGGCGATCGGTCTCTCCTTACCAGGCAATGGCACCGTCCTGGCAACCCATTTCGACCGTAAGGATCTGTTCCTCAACGCCGCACGAACCATTGTCAGCATTACCCGCCGCTACTACGAGCAGGACGACGAATCGGTACTGCCACGCTCTATCGCCAGTTTCAAAGCGTTTGAGAATGCCATGATGCTGGACATCGCCATGGGCGGATCGACCAACACCATTCTGCACTTGCTGGCTGCAGCTCATGAAGCTGATGTCAACTTTACCTTGACTGACATCGATCGCCTCTCGCGCCAGGTTCCACAATTCTGCAAGGTAGCACCTAACACACCCAAGTATCATATCGAGGACGTCCACCGTGCCGGCGGCATCCCCAGCATTCTCGGCGAGCTGGACCGTGCAGGACTGCTCCACACGGACTTGCCGACGGTTCACAGCAAGACGCTCAAAGAAGCACTCGATCACTGGGATATCATGCGAACTGATGACGAAGCCGTCCACACCTTCTTCAAGGCTGGTCCTGCGGGTATTCCCACTCAGCAAGCCTTCAGTCAATCGACCCGTTGGCCCTCACTCGACCTGGACCGGGAAAACGGCTGTATCCGCAGCGTCGAAAACGCTTACAGTTCCGAGGGCGGACTGGCTGTGCTATACGGCAACCTGGCTGAGCGCGGTTGTATTGTTAAGACAGCAGGCGTAGACGAAAGCATTCATGTGTTTGAAGGTCGGGCACGTATTTTTGAAAGTCAGGATGCTGCTGTCAAAGGAATTCTCAATTCGGAAGTGGAAGCGGGCGATGTGGTGATCATTCGCTATGAAGGTCCACGCGGTGGACCTGGCATGCAGGAAATGCTTTATCCGACCAGTTACCTGAAATCCAAGGGTCTGGGCAAGGTTTGTGCATTATTAACCGACGGACGCTTCTCAGGCGGGACTTCGGGCCTCTCGATTGGTCATGCCTCTCCAGAGGCGGCGGCTGGCGGCAACATTGCTCTGGTTTGCGACGGCGATCAGATCTTGATCGACATCCCCAATCGCAGTATCAATGTGGATCTATCGACGGAGGAATTAGCCAACCGTCGTATTGCCATGGAAGCAAAGGGCAAAGATGCTTGGAAGCCCGCGCAGCCCCGGCAGCGTCGGGTGACAGCAGCGCTCAAGGCTTATGCAATGCTAGCTACTAGCGCGGATCAAGGCGCGGTACGAAACCTGGAAGTACTTGAGTAGTTTTATAGGCGATCGCTCGGTTATACAACCTAACTTGCCGGAGGATTGCTCTCGCTTGACCTAAAATTAGCAGGCTGAACTGAGCTTAGCCGACGCTCCAAGAAACGGCGTTCGCTGTCGTTGGTGACCAGCGCGAGCGCTCGTGCGTAGCTCTGTGCGGCTGACGCTGAGTCTCCAAGGCGGCGCTGCAGATCGGCACGTGCGGCGTGAAACAGGTGGTAGCCATCGAGTTCAGTGGTAAGTCCATCGATCAGTATAAGCGCCGCCTGATGTCCGTCTACCATTGCGATCGCTACCGCCCGATTTAGCGACACGATTGGCGAAGGTTGTAAACGTTCCAGCACATCATAGAGCCGAACGATCTGTGCCCAGTCGGTTTCTTCCGCTCGTACCACCTGACAATGTAATGCGGAGATCGCCGCTTGCAAGGCAAAAGGACTAGTTCCGCCGCGCAGTGCTTCTTCAACAAGCGGTAGCGCTTCAGCGATTTGCCGCCAGTTCCAGCGACGACGGTCTTGATCTTCGAGTAGAACAAGATCACCAGCCTCATCCAGGCGAGCATCGCGTCGTGAGTCGTGCAGTAACATAAGCGCCACCAGTGCAGTCACTTCTGCTGGCGGCTGTGGTGTCATCAATGCCCTTACAAGGCGACCGAGCCGGATGGCTTCTGCACAGAGGTCAACTCTGACCATTGTCTCACCTGTTGTTGCCGCATAGCCTTCGTTGAAAATGAGATAGATCACCGTCAGCACCGCCTCCAAGCGTATCGGTAGATCAGTTGTATCCGGCACTCTGTAAGGAATACCCGCGTCACGAATCTTACGCTTGGCACGTACAAGCCGCTGTGCCATTGTCGCCGTGGGCACGAGAAACGCCCGTGCAATCTCATCAGTTTCAAGTCCGCCTAGCATCCGCAGTGTCAAAGCGACTTGAGCCTCCATCGCTAGCGCCGGGTGGCAGCAAGTGAAGATCAGCCGTAGCCGATCATCTGGAATTTCGTCGGTGTCGTAGGTTGGCTCCTCGCTAGCTGGGATTAACCCGGATGCCGCATACCATTCCAGTTTTTCCGTCAGCCGCGTCCGGCGGCGGAGGCGATCAATGGCTTTGTATCGGGCTGTTTTGATAATCCACGCACGGGGCAGATCAGGAACTCCCGTGGACTGCCACTGATGAAAGGCGGCTGTAAATGCTTCCTGTGCCGTTTCTTCAGCTACATCGAAATCCCCAACCAGACGGATCAGGATGGCGATGATCCGACCCCACTCAGCGCGATAAACAGAGTCAATAACTTGGGTTACATCTGATGAGTGCATTTGGAACCATAGCTAACAATAAAAATTTTTGGCGAAGTGTCGATTTGGGAGATTGCCGTTCGACTTACTCACAAAAGAAACAATGGAAGTAAACCACGTATCTAATGATAAAAAATTTTCTGACGAGGTGTCGATTTGAGCAATTGCTGTTCGACTTACGAAAAAAGGGAAACCACGGAGACAACCCAATGAAATATGTGCTGCTGATTTACCTGGAAGAACATGCCCTGAGCGAAACCGAGAGAGAGCACTGTTATTTAGAATCCGCTGTGCTCGCACAGCAACTCAACTCGAATGGACAGTATCTAGCGACTGCCCCACTCCACTCTGTAGCAACTGCAACCAGTGTCCGGGTACGTAACGGCAAACCGCTGGTGACCGACGGACCGTTTGCAGAAACACGCGAACAATTGGGTGGGTTCTTCCTGATCAATGCCCAGGATCTTGACGAGGCGATCAATATTGCTGCCCAGATTCCAGGAGCACGGGTCGGCACTGTCGAAATCCGCCCTGTGATAGAAGTTGCAGGCATACCAGAGAATTAAGGTTTGCGCTCAATTTCAAACCAAACTGAACCTCAAACCAAATGGAGAAACTTCAATGACAACCGAAAGCACAATAATATCCAATGAAGTTCAGATTCGCCAATTGATCGCCGATCAACAACGTGCCATCTGTGCTAAGGATGTTGACCAAATCATGTCCCGCTATGCCACCGAGATCATCGTCTTCGATGTCAAACCTCCGTTCCAAACCCAAGGGAAAGTGGCTTGGCGTCAAGTCTGGGAAGAATGTTTGCCTTGCTTCCCAAACTCCTTTGAGATCGAAACACGAGACCTCAAGATTACTGTCAGTGAAGACTTAGCAATTGCACATTGGCTATTTCGCTTCACAGGAACAGAAGACCATCCAGCAATGCAGACGTGGATGCGTGTCACCGCTGTCTGCCACAAAAATCAAGGCAACTGGCAGATCCTACACGAGCACCTCTCGATTCCATTTGATCCACACACCTCTCAAGCCGCATTCACGCTTAACCCATAGCCCAAGCAACTGAGCCAATCCAAGGAGCACATCATGAAAATCAATTCTTATCTCATGTTCAACGGCAATTGTGAAGCAGCATTCAAGTTCTATGAGCAATGTCTCGGCGGTAAAATCGTTATGATGCTGCCCCACTCTGAAGCGCCTTCAGCTGAGAATGTGCCCGCTCAGTGCCATGATAAAATTATGCATGCCTGCCTTGATTTGGGCGATCGCCTCTTGATGGGGTCTGACTGCCCGCCTGGATATTTTGAAACACCCCAAGGATTCTACGTGCAGATCAGCGTTGACGACCCAGTCAAAGCGGAGCGAGTCTTTTATGCCTTGGCAGAAAACGGAAAAGTGAAGATGCCGTTTGAGCAAACCTTCTGGGCATTCCGGTTTGGCATGTTGGTTGACCAATTCGGCATTCCGTGGATGGTCAACTGTGAAAAGACTGCTTGATCCATCATTCTTGGGAGATGTCTGCAAGCATTTCTTTTGAACTCAACCGTCAGCGACTTTCGGCTTTGCCGAAAAATGAGTGAAAGTTGACGAAAGAATAAGAGTTTCAGCCATCGTTTTTGAAGCTGGCGATTGCCCAAGGGGCAGTGCCGTTGCAAGAGCGTGTCCGTTCTGCAGAGCGCTTTGCGCACGCGGCTTGGGCGAAGCCGTGCCGCAGGCTCAAGACTCAGGCGCTTTGATTTTTTTTTACGGATCTCCCTAAAGCTGAAATTACTAAAACTGAGACAATTTTATGACAAAGGAAAACACGACAATGAGAAAATTAAAACTTCAAGTTCAAATGACCGTTGACGGATATATTGCGGGGCTAAATGGCGAAATGGACTTTATGGTATGGAATTGGGATGACAAATCAAAACAATATGTTAAAGATATAACTGAACCTGTTGACTGCATTATCCTTGGACGAAAACTTGCCGAAGGGTTCATTCCTTACTGGGCTAGTGTGGCTGCAAATCCGGATGATCCAGAATTTACAGCTGGTAAGAAATTTACAGACACACACAAAGTTGTTTTTACCAACACGCTTGACAAGTCAGAATGGGACAATACCGTTTTAGCAAAAGGCAACCTTGCTGACGAAATCACTAACTTAAAAAAACAAGACGGTAAAGACATCATCGCTTATGGCGGTGCGACCTTTGTATCGGCTCTAATCAAACAAGGATTGATCGACGAGTTTCATTTATTTATACATCCAACTGCAATTGGTAACGGAATGACAATTTTCAAAGAACTTGACAGCAAACAAAATCTGACATTATTAAAATCTACATCATTTGACTGCGGGATTGTTGTTCTTAATTACGAGCCCAAACGCGACTGAATAAGCGAAAATTCTCGACTTTATCCAAATCAGAGAACGTAACTTTGCTATCTGGGAACAATTCCAGATTTTAGGGAAAAGGTTTTTCCACTGTCACTGATGTTGGCGATATAGAAAAAGTCAAATGCATTACTCCATAAAAGTTTCAGCGTAGGCGATAAGCCAGAGGCTTGACGCTAAAACCTTTATGGAATGTAGACTTTGACTTTTTCTATCTTGGCAAAATTAGTGATGTAGGAAAAAGTTTTTGCCACAAAGCTACAACTTTTGCCAGAGAATTAAGGTTTACACTGCTTAATTGGATAAAGTCGAGCTAAGAGGGTGTTTGAAAAGTTTTGAGCAGTCGAAGTTGCTTTTGTCCTGAACTGTTAAGTAGGTCAACAAAAAAAACGTAAGATAGATAGCCCTCTTCTGTCACTTTCCGGGTGAGCAATCTCTGGAAGGCTTATCAGGCAAACAATACAAGCTATCCTATTAGAAAAAAATGGGTGTAGTCTTTATTATTAGAAAAAAATTGTGCGATACGCCCTTGGCGTCTGCGCTCCGCGCAATCCCTTACCAAATAAAAGCTCTAGAATTCAAAAATGGTAAATGTTTTCGGAGAGTCACAGAACAGGGATATTCTTTAGAAAGGGAATACTTCCTGATCTTTAAATGCGATCGCTTATCCACTAACTACTTTTGACCACACCCTCTAGTTATGAAAAAGCTAATAAAAATTGCTTTCATAAGTGCTGTTTTAATGATGACACTCGGTATAAATATTCCGGCTCAAGCTCAAGAAAAACGCCTGCTGACGCTTGAGGATCAGTTTGCCTTTCGCCAAATTAGCGATCCCCAACTTTCTCCCACTGGAGACTGGATTGCTTACACAGTAACTAATACGGATTTGAAAAATGATACACAAGATAAACATATTTACATGACTTCTTGGGATGCTTCCCGAACGTTACATTTAACTAACGGTAAAGATAGTGAATATAACCCTCGGTTCAGCCCAGATGGGAAGTATCTAGCTTTCATCTCCAGCCGTGAATCTGGAAAACAGCAAATTTGGTTGCTCAACCTAGCAGGTGGTGAAGCCGAAAAAATATCGGACTTTGCTGGTGATGTTAGCGATTTTGTCTGGTCTGGTGACAGTAAACGACTAGCCGTAATTGCCTCTCAACCAGCTCCAGAAACTCCCTTTAATGGCAAAACCCCACCACCGATTGTTATCGATCTGTTTCACTTCCTTGAAGATGGTGTCGGTTTTATCGACAAAAGTCGAGAACATCTTTATGTATTGGACTTAGCAACTCGCAAAACAGAGATTCTCACCCCAGGTTCATTTAATGAGTCTTTACCTGCTTGGTCAAGTGATAGTAAAAATATTGCTTTTGTGAGCAAACGCGGTGAAAATAGCGAGCGCAACAATAATTGGGATCTTTATGTCATCGCTGCCCAACCTGGAGCAAAAGCCCGCCAGCTAACCACTTTTTCTGGACCTGACTGCGATCCTGATTGGGGTAGCCGTCCAGCTTGGAGTCCAGATGGGAAGTCAATTGCCTATCTTCAAGGAGGTTCACCCAAACTCATTGAATACGCAGTTTACCATCTAGCGGTGATTCCTGCCCTTGGCGGCACTCCGCGTCTACTGACTAAAAGCCTTGATCGCAATGTTGTCAAACCGCGTTTTACAAAAAATGGGAAATCAATACTGTTTTTAATTGAAGACGATGGCAACGTTCACCTTGCAAAGATACCCGTAGCTGGTGGCAAATTTGAGCGCTTGTTAGCAGGAAGGCGAAATATTAGTAACTTTGATTTAGGAGGCGATGACAAAATCGCTTTACTTTCTTCAACGCCACAACAACCAAATGAAGTCTTCGCCTTCAAAGGTAAAGATTTGCGTTCATTGTCGCGCCAAAATGATCAGTTGCTAGTTCAGCTAAATTTAGCAACTACAAATGAAATCAGCTTTCATAGTAAAGATGGAACAGAAATTCACGGCTTTCTCGTCAAGCCACCTAACTTTCAGTCAGGGAAAAAATACCCGACACTGCTGATGCTGCACGGCGGATCTGTAGGGCAGTTCACAAATCAGTTTATGTTTAATTGGCAACTGTTTGCGGCCAAAGGTTATGTCGTTGTCGGTGTTAACCCACGTGGAAGTTCAGGAAGAGGTGAAGCTTTCTCTAAAGCGATTTATGCAGACTGGGGAAACAAAGACGCTCAAGATATTATTGCCGGTGCTGATTATGCGATCGCTACCGGAATTGCTTCGCCATCGCGCTTAGGAATTGGTGGGTGGAGTTATGGGGGAATGTTGACCAACTATACTATTGCTCAAGATACTCGCTTCAAAGCCGCAGTCAGTGGGGCTAGTGAATCAAATATTCTTGCGACCTACGGTACAGATGAGTATATTTATGATGAAGAACAAGAGTTAGGCGTACCGTGGAAGAACCTTAATACATGGCTGCGAATTTCTTTCCCATTTCTTCACGCTGACCGAATTGTGACACCGACAATATTTCTGGGAGGTGACAAGGATAGTTCTGTACCACTGCACAACTCTGAGCAGATGTATCAAGCCCTGAAAAGTCTCGGAATTGATACCCAGTTAGTAGTTTATCCCGGACAGTCCCACGGGATCAGCAAACCGAGTTATCAACGTGATGTCCTAGAACGTTATTTAGCTTGGTATGATAAATACTTGATCCGCTCGACCGCAACTAGTGGAAAATAGTCTTGAATCAGATCCCGTTTCGGCACTGTGGAACGGTTTGCCCCAAATGACCCCGCACAAAATCCGGTGGAAGATATTTGGTTGCACGCGAAAAACTTTGTCAGAGAGTTTTATCATCTATGTAAATCTTTTACTGCGGTTAAGAGATTATTTGAACTTGTAACTCACCATCAAATCTTTGATTTCCCCAAAATTTTTATGTACGATTCATTTTCACGAATGATTTAGGATTGCTATAGAGTGCAGCAATTAAGTAATTACAGATGCCTGCTCCATTAAGAATAATATTGATCTTTGAAGAAGACCGAACTCTTTTAGAACTCAGTTGTAGCGGTTTCAGCGATAAGCTGATGCCAAATCACTTTGCCCAAAAATACAGATCTGAAAGCGGGATACATTTCCTCCGTGCAGTCGTCTAAGATTTGGTATACATTTATAATAGGGCAAGTATCTGAGGTAAGAGTTTATTTCAGTCCCTGCCAGGGATTTACAGACCACAATTCTTGCCTTTATGCAGTAAAACCTGAGTGCAACTGTACAATGTCCTATTGGGCTGCGTTATATTCTATCCGAGTGAAAACTGGGATAATGGAGCATGACAACCAAGCTGCTAAACAATCGCTATCAAATTATCCAAGTACTAGGTGCGGGTGGATTTGGTGAAACTTTTTTGGCGGAAGATATACATATGCCTTCTCGCCGTCGCTGCGTGATTAAGCAACTCAAACCGATTCACAATAACCCCCAGATTTATCAACTAGTACAACAGAGATTTCAACGCGAAGCAGCGATATTAGAACAGCTAGGTGGAAGCAGTGACCAAATACCGGCTTTATACGCTTATTTTCAGTCAGATGAGCTATTCTACTTAGTTCAAGAGTATATTGAAGGCGATACACTGACAACTAAACTCAGACAGCAGGGAGTCTTTGGTGAAAATACTGTCCGGGAATTATTGCTAACTTTATTACCTGTACTGGAGTACATCCACTCAAAGGGCATTGTCCACCGTGATATCAAACCAGATAACATTATTTTGCGCTCATCAGATCAAAAACCAGTACTGATTGATTTTGGTGCTGTACGGGAAACAATGGGTACACTCATCAATTCTCAAGGGAGTCTTGCTAGCTCAATTATCATTGGAACTCTTGGATATATGCCTAGCGAGCAGGCAATCGGTAAACCAGTTTATGTTAGTGACTTGTATAGTTTAGGGATGACTATTATTTATCTGCTAACAGGGAGATACCCGCAAGAACTGGAAACAGATCCACACACTGGAGAAATTGTTTGGCGCTCTTATGCTTTGAATATTAGCTCAACGATCGCATCTGTTATTGATAAAGCAATTGCTTACCATCCACGGGATAGGTTTGCCAGTGCTAGAGAAATGTTGCAAGCTTTGCAAGGAACAGCAAATACAATTTTACCGACACAACCGCCTTCTACTCAAAGCGCTGTCCGTACACCATCTCCTGAGACTATTGTCTCGACACTATCTAGAGAGCGCAATTATAGTCACAATAATATTGTCATAGGAAGTGCGATTGCAACTGGGTTAATCGGTATATCTGTAATTATTGGTCTTGTGTTAACAAAATCTTCTCAACCGTCTCCACAACAGCCAGTGGTAAAACAAACTCCAAATGATTCTTATTGGCTTTCTCAAAGAACTGTAACAGATGCAGATTTAGAAGGTAAAAGCGGTTTTGAGCTTGATATTATGCGAAATTCCATTTTTGCACGTCACGGTCGTCGTTTTGACACTACTGGCTTACAACAGTATTTTGATAAACAGCCGTGGTATCGACCTCTGTATTCACCAAAAGATTTTCCAACTAGCTTGCTCTCAAGTACAGAGCAGTGGAATGTACAATATATTGCACAATATCAAGACCGTTACAACCGCAGATATTTTCAGAAATGAGAGCAAAAAGGCGGCGTTGCTAAAAAAAATATGAACATGCGATAAGCTGGAGGCTTAACATGTGCAAACATTGCCAACAGGTGATCGAACAGTTAGGAATTGACATTGAGCTTTTTTTCAGAAAGCTAGCAGATTTAGGTAGAGGACAACTTAGCGAGTGCGATAAAGAGATTATTTGTCAATCTTTACTAGGACACTCTCGAAAATACATTGCTCTTCAACTTTGTTTATCTGCTGAAAGCGTTAGAGATCGATTGTCTCGCTATATCTATTCTCAAATAGCAGAGTTAATGCAAGTTGAGCAAGAAGCGATCGCTGGTAACTGGGTCTTAATTCTAAATTTATTACTGAATCCAAAGAATAGTTATAAGTTAAATCCTGCTCCTCAATTAAACAGCGATAACTTTCAAGGGAGCTTTGGAAGGCAAATTTTTCTTGACCCTTCTAAGGGCGCGATCGCTCATATCAAGTTCGGCTAATTAGTTATAATTCCCGAATCTATGCATTAAGCTTAAAAACCCTTCCCCTCTGCCCTCTGCACCTCTGCACCTCTGCGGTCTTAATGATAAGTCTTTAACCGAACACGATATCAGGCGCAGACTCAGGGGTCGGGACTTTTTCAACAAGGACTTTACTATCAATCATTACATTGCTTTCTGAAAGCTTGGAAAACAGAACAGTCAGAGTATAAAACGGGTAATCCAGAAGTTTTAATTTATATCAATAATTACTTGCTCGAATGAATGTTTTGCATTGGATGCATGAACACCATCAGGATAATTCAATCAATTCAAATCGAGATCAAATTATCGCCTGTATTCCCTGGCATTGGAACAGTCATAAAAATGGCTGTAATAGTACCAATATCATATCTCAGCAATTTTGTCGCGTTGGCGCTCAACTTTGGAGAGAAGAAAATTTAACATGGCGCAGTGCAACCGCGTTTGATGCAGTGTTTATTATTCTAAGAGTTTTAGAACGCACACGCAATCAAGCCCATCAACCGTTACTAAATAGCCACTCTCTTATTGAACAGATGGATCAATATTATAAAAGGCAGCAAAGCGCAGAGCAGGGAGTAACAGGAACTATCAAATTTGATGAAAATGGCAATCGCATTGAACCACCATCAGAAATTGTTACTGTGAAATGGAATCCTCAACAACAAAAATGGAAATGGTCGCATTTACGATCAATGTAGGAATAACTTGATGGTTTGCACATATTTATTCCTATTCCAGCAATTCAACGTGCTCACCAAACTTAGCCGCTAGTTTCCGATCATAAGTCAGCACCTGAGTATTAGATTGAATTGCTGCTGCCACGAATAACGTATCGTAGAACGAATGACTTGCCTCGACTGCCAATTTTAGAGCAATATCCCGAATTTGAGAACTAGAAATCATGATATCAACCAATGCCTCAGCATCTTGCAGCGCATCTAAACCTATTTGCAACGGTAGTTCCCGAAATTGTATCCATTGCCAAATGACATTACCCAGCTCGGCAAACAACGAATCAGGCACCACAATCCGATCTACACTTTCTAAAGCAGCGATCGCCTGCTCATACTTGTCCTCTACGTGTAAGAGCGCATAGGCAAAAACCATTGTATCAATCACCATCAAGGTCGTCCTTCTGATTTCCAAGACTGCACCCGACTTTCTTGTTCCATCGGTAACGCTTCCGCGCGTTGACGAATACGAGCAAGCACTTCATTACGTTGCCCATAGCGTTTTTGCAATAAATCGCGGACTTCTTGCTCCATCGAAATCCCCTTTTGTCCTGCCAAGCGTTTAATCCGAGCGACTAATTCATCAGATATATTGCGAATCGTAATTGTTGCCATACTGTCTCCTTAGAAGAGTGCTAGTTTACTAGCGGATCGTTACCTTTATGCTAGCAAAATGCTAGCATTTGAATCGCTTAAATTATTTCAGCATCCGATTAACCGAGAAAGGTATTGGCGATTCAGAGAAATCAACGCAACTATCTCAAATCTCCTACCACTTCTAAAAATCCGATCAAATTTTGACATGAATCCGTAAAAGCGACAGATGTAGGACTTATTTCTACATCTGAAGTAGAGATTTTTTCAGTTCTATTAGTAGGCTGTATTTAACGAATAGAGGAAATGACAATGCAGAATAATCTTTCCATGAATAACCCTATTACTGAACGCTGGCAGTTTTGGATTGATCGAGGCGGTACGTTTACCGATATAGTGGCACAAAGCCCAGATCGTAGAGTCATCGTTCACAAACTTTTGTCTGAAAATCCACAACGTTACACAGATGCTGCAATTCAGGGTATTCGAGATATCTTAGGAATTCCATCTGATGCGCCAATTCCAACCGATCAAATTGCTGTTGTCAAAATGGGAACTACGGTAGCGACGAATGCACTATTAGAGCGTAAGGGCGATCGCACTCTTTTACTGATCACAAAGGGCTTCCGTGATGCGTTACGCATTGGTTATCAAAATCGTCCGAACATCTTTGCGCGTCACATTGTTTTGCCCGAAATACTTTATGAACGGGTGATTGAAGTTGAGGAACGTTATAGCGCTCAAGGTGAAGAACTTTTGAGCGTTCAAATTAATCCTCAACTCATGCAATCGCTACAATCAGCATATAACGCTGGCATTCGAGCTTGTGCGATCGCGTTTCTACACGGCTACCGTTACCCCAACCACGAACAACAAGTTGCCGCAATCGCCCGTGACATTGGTTTTACCCAAATCTCAGTGTCTCATGAAGTCAGCCCACTGATGAAGCTGGTCAGCCGGGGCGATACTACTGTGGTTGATGCCTATCTATCTCCAATCTTGCGGCGCTATGTAAATCAGGTTGCCACAGAACTCCAAGGTCCGCTCTTGAATGATGCGATGCCCCAACTCATGTTCATGCAATCCAACGGCGGTTTAATTGATGCTAACCGATTTCAAGGAAAAGACAGCATTCTATCAGGTCCGGCTGGCGGAATCGTTGGAGCTGTGAAAACGAGCGCAATGGCAGGTTTTGACCGAATCATCGGATTTGATATGGGCGGGACATCCACCGATGTTTCTCACTACAACGGTGAATACGAGCGCACATTTGAAAGCGAAGTTGCTGGAGTGCGGCTGCGTGCCCCAATGATGTCGATTCATACTGTGGCGGCGGGTGGTGGGTCGATTCTTTCCTTCGATGGATCTCGCTATCGAGTAGGTCCTGAATCGGCTGGTGCATATCCTGGTCCTGCTTGTTACCGTCAAGGCGGTTCGTTAACTGTCACTGATTGCAATGTGATGATCGGCAAACTTCAAGCCGCTTTCTTCCCGTCTGTATTTGGCAATGAAGGTAACTTGCCCCTAGACACTGAGATTGTGCGGCAAAAGTTTACCGAATTGGCAGCAGAAATTAGTGAAAAAACTGGTTTTCAACAAAAGCCAGAACAAGTAGCAGAAGGATTTTTAGCGATCGCGATTAACAAAATGGCGAACGCAATTAAGAAAATCTCGATTCAACGCGGCTATAATGTCACAGAATATACCTTGTGCTGTTTCGGCGGTGCTGGCGGACAACATGCTTGTTTGATTGCAGAAGCGCTAGGCATGACCCGAATTTTCATTCATCCCTATGCAGGGGTGTTATCTGCCTATGGCATTGGGTTGGCGGATGTGCGAACTCTCAAACAAAAGGCAGTGGAAGTTCAATTAACCGAGTCCGAACTACCTGTGCTAAAACAAACGCTCGCCACTCTCAGTGCTCAAGGTCGCACTGAAATTATTCAACAGGGGATCGCTGAGTCTCAAATCCACGTTCTACTTAAAGTACATCTACGCTATGCAGGAACGGATTCTGCTTTGGTTGTAGATTTTGGGAATGTGGTTTCCATGCGCGATCAGTTTTTGCAAGCCTATTACCAGCGTTACGGCTTCACGATGCCTGATAAAGTACTGATGGTGGAAGCGGTTTCTGTGGAAGTGGTTGGACAGACCATCGACCTTGAAGAACCGATGCTTACATCTAGCAGAAGCACACCGCTTGAAGCAATCGCAACAGTACAAATTTACACCAAAGGTAACTGGCACGACACGCTCGTTTATCAGCGTGAGGATTTAAGACCTGGCGATCGCATCACAGGAGCCGCTTTGATCGTCGAACCCACTGGAACAAACGTGATTGAGCCTGGTTGGTGTGCAGAATTAACTGCACGCAATCACCTAATTTTGAGCAGGGATGAAGGTAATATCAAGGATCAAACTACTAATCCATCCTTCACCTTAGCACAAAATTCAAGTAAGTTACATTCAGAGTCTTTTTCTACCCCCGACCCCGTTCTGTTAGAAATTTTCAACAATTTAGTGCGGGCGATCGCAGAGGAAATGGGCATCACGCTGCAAAACACAAGTTACTCCGTTAACATTAAAGAACGGCTCGATTTCTCGTGCGCCATTTTTGATCAACACGGACAACTCGTCGCCAATGCGCCGCATATCCCGGTTCATCTTGGTTCGATGAGCGAAAGCGTGGCTAGTTTAATCCAAGCCAAAGGCAATACAATTAAACCTGGTGATGCCTATGTTTCTAATAATCCCTACAACGGGGGTACGCATCTTCCAGATGTCACAGTTATTACTCCAGTTTTTGTCTCCCAGGCTGCAATTCCTTTGTTCTACGTCGCCTCACGTGGTCACCATGCCGACATCGGCGGAATTACACCGGGTTCGATGCCACCACACAGCACCACTATAAATCAAGAAGGCATCTTGCTTGATAACGTTTTGCTTGTAGAGCAAGGACGTTTTCGAGAAGCAGAATTACTAGAATTGTTGAACGCAGGTAACTGTCCGGTTCGCAATTCCGCTCAAAATTTAGCTGATCTCCAAGCACAGATCGCCGCTAATGAGCGAGGCGTGCAGGAACTTTCCCGCATGATCGAGCATTACGAACTGGCAACTGTGCAAACATACATGCAGCATGTCCAAGATAATGCTGAAGAATCAGTGCGGCGCGTGATTGATGTGCTTAAAGATGGCAGCTTTACTTATTCTATGGATGATGGAAGTGAGATCAAAGTCAAGATTACGATTGAGCGAGGCGAACGCACTGCTCGTATTGATTTTACTGGCACCTCTGGGCAGCAATCTACAAATTTGAATGCCCCAATAGCTATTTGCAAAGCGGTTGTCCTTTATGTTTTTCGTACACTTGTTGATGATGACATTCCCCTGAATGCAGGATGCCTCAAACCTTTAGAGATTATTATTCCAGAGGGCTGTCTGTTGAATCCGCAATATCCAGCCGCAGTCGTCGCAGGTAACGTTGAAACGTCCCAAGCGATCGCAAATGCCCTGTATGGTGCGCTTGGTATGATGGCAGCATCTTGTGGCACCATGAACAATTTCACCTTTGGCAATGAGCGACACCAGTATTATGAAACTATTTGTGGTGGTTCTGGTGCTGGGGCAACCTTTAACGGAACTGATGCTGTTCAGACGCACATGACTAACTCACGCCTCACCGATCCGGAGGTGCTAGAGTGGCGATTCCCGATTTTAGTGGAAGAGTTTGTTATCCGTCCTAATAGTGGCGGAAAGGGAAAACACAGGGGTGGAAACGGAGTCATTCGTCGGATTAAATTCCGTGAAGCGATGACTGCTGCAATTTTATCAGGTCATCGCGAAAAGCCACCGTTTGGGTTAAAAGGTGGCGAACCTGGCGCGATCGGGCGCAATTGGCTAGAACACCGTGATGGGACAATCGAACCCCTTCCTAGCAAAGCTGAGGTTCAAATGCATCCAGGCGATGTCTTTGTGATTGAAACGCCAGGAGGCGGAGGATTTGGTTAAGTCAAAAGCTTACAAGACGACTGAAGCCATAAGAGCATAACTACGAGTGCCAAAATAAATTCCAACCTATAGGCAATACCTTCGCTAAACTCTATTCCCAAGGCTCCTAAATTGGCGAAGGTATTGATAATATAGCAGTCCTAAATGAGATTGTAAATTGTCTCATGAGGGCTCTTAACAGGGAACAGGGATTGTTTATAAATGATTGAGGATTGCTATATATCGTATTAAATACTACTTTAATTGACACTCAAACATCGAGAGTTGAATCTATATTTTGTGATGACAACGCCCTGATGACTGCCTGGTATCGTACTTCAACATCCTCTCGATCCAATTCCTCCAACAAGTCTTTCTTGCTGCTTTAAAAATACCTGCATTTAAACTCCAGTGAGAAAACATCATTAAGGTAAAGGCAGTAGATACTGACGCCAAATTGGAGATAATTCAGGCTTGCCCTCACCGATCCAAACCAGCCATAAGACGTTTCTACTCTCAGAATAATGTATTCTTTTTTACTCTATATTTTCTTTGATTGCGGTTGCTTTCGTCATTCCCCGCCTTATATCCCGACACCAAGCTGAGTACAGCTATGGTGCGGGGCGAGGGCGCGAAGAAGCTAAACCACCGAAGCACAAAAGCGGTCAAGAGCGAAAATGGTATCGGGAATAAGCCAAAATAGAGAACAAAAATGGTTAAGCATTGGATAGGAAATCTCGCGCTAGCGCTATCTATGGGGTTACTTGCGGACTGTGCGAGTTCCACGGGGATAGGGCTTAAAAGCGATGCGTTGTGGCATATCGTACATGATCGTTGTGTTCCCCAACAGGAGCATAGCGGCAATCCCGCACCTTGTGTCCGCGTCGATCTCAAGAACGGCTACGCGCTTCTCAAAGACAAGGTAGGCGTGGCGCAATATTTGTTGCTCCCAACCGCAGCCATTTCCGGTATCGAGAGCCCGGCTCTACTATTGAAAAACGTGCCCGAATACTGGAGATATGCCTGGGAAGCACGCGATCTTATATCACAGCGTCTGCGGCGCAAGCTGCGGCGCGACGAGATAGCCCTGGCAGTGAATTCGGCTTACGGGCGCAGCCAGAACCAGCTGCATATCCATATCGACTGCATCTCGCCCAAAACTCGCTCGGCGCTGCTTTTGCATTCAAGCACCATCGGCACGGACTGGGCAGCGCTGTCGGTCAAGCTGAACGGGCATAACTACCGGGCGCGACGCATCTACTCCACGGATCTGAGAAACGTCAATCCGTTTCTCCTTCTCTTGCAGGAGCATGAAGCGCAAAACAACATGAGCGCTATGACGCTTGTCATAGTGGGGGTAAAGTTTGAGAATGGCAACGAGGGGTTTATCCTTTTAGCCGATACAGCCAACTTGCTGCATGGCGACAGGGGAAGCGGGGAAGAGTTGCTCGACCACACCTGCGCCGTAGCGAGTACGCCCTAGTAGTCTGTCAACTTGAAAATGACATATCTGGATCGACGCGGAGACAGCAATGCCACTTGAAAAATTTCAAGGAATACTCTGAAAGTTCAAAATTGGGCAATCATACCAGAGATGACCTATCACAAGTTCCGTAATACTACGGACATAATCGAGAGCGAAAACTGTGACTTGATTGAGTTGACCAACCACCACCAGTGCTGGTTGATTGATTATGTCTGTTTTCGGTTTGCTAAGAGAACTTCTAGGTGCAAAATTCTCAAGACTGAGGCGTTTGGCAACATATTTATACTGACGATTAATGGCTAGAAATAACATCACCAGCAAAATAATGCCATTGGAGAAGACTAAGCGATCGCCCAACCTAATTGCCGGGGTAAAAATCCATCGCGTGCTAAGAGAGAGGCAAGCCGGGGAAAGTCTGCATAACTCGTATTGGCTCAGGACTTACGCAACGAGATGCTGAGTTATGGGAGGGTGTAAGGGGGTAAGGGGAGCCAGTGCTCAGAAGCGAGTTTCCCGACTTGTTGCAAGAGCGTCTGTGCAGGAGTTAGCACAAGCGTGTTGTTGGGGGATCACGGGTTTGAACACCTACACCCTTGCCCCCCTATACCCCTTGCCTAAACCCTTGATTTCTCGTTTTCATGCGTAAGTCCTATGGCTGCTAAGAGTAAAATCGATAGCGTCGCAATTTGCAAAAATTTATATAACAGTCCATTGCCTAAAACCTACATTCCGCACCCTCAAGTGTCACATTATGGATTTTTAGGGAACGCTTAACGCTTAACTGGGAACAGGAAGACAAATTTCAGTACAAAAAGTATCAAAAAAAACTAAATTTTTCTCAAAATTGCGAAATAACCGATTGTGACAGTACCAGGTGCGGAATGTGGGCTAAAATATTGTGACCCAATTGAGATATGACAGTTTCGTGATCGTTTGCCACAACATGATAAACATTGGCTAAGTGCGTGATGCCCAGAAACAATGTTCGCTACTGTTGTGCATTTTTAATGCACAATAACTTACCTGCCACAGCACTTGCAAGAAGTCTGCGCTTTTAACCAAAGCCATAATTATAGGTCTTGTTAATCCCCTTTCGGTCAACAATCGCCCAGAACCAGTTATAGCAGAGATCCGACAGCGATAACAAAAAGATCCAATTCTCCTCAATGCTTTCTCCCTGCTGAGGAGGATATTTAAAATCGCTGTCTTTATGCAGCAACGTGATCTCGGCAGAGGGTAGATTCATATAGCCACGAATAGCTTCGCTGACTTTGGCGCGATCGGCATCTGAAGGTAAATCGAATGTCTCCGGTTCAAGTTCAATAACGCCAACTGGACTTTGAGTGTCATTTCCATCCTCAATAAAGCTGCGAATCGCACTTTCCAAGGCATCGATAAAAGTCACTTTACCACCCTTACGGATTTGAATTTTAAGCTGATCAAAGTCAACCACAACTGTCAGCTTTGTCACCCCAAGCTTAGTCTTGATCTTCTCAATATCCTCTACTGATGGCATCAATTGCTCCAACTGGACACCAGATTCCCCAGCACATTCATACAGTCACTATTATAAGACTTACGCGCTGTACAAATTGATCATCGTGTGAATTAAATCTGTCGGGGCAAACTTTCTCCGACGAATTTAACGAAAATAGGTAAATTCGTCGCTTTTCTCAATCATCTTTTCATAAGTTGCTGATCGCTTAAAAATCGTCCAAAATTAACCATATGGCAACACGAGAAAACAAATACAGCGGTTTGAACAATAAACTGATGCCAAGTCGCTTTGCCCAAAAACACAGTTCTCAAAGTGGAACACATGCGCTTCCTGTAATCGTCTAGGATTTGGTATACATTTGTAAAGGGGAAGTATTTTAGGTAAGAGTTTCTTGGTTGATTTAAGTCCCTGCCAGGGATTTAGTAAACCATTATCCTTGCCTTTATCTCGTAAGACCTCAGGCAACTGTACACTGTCCTGTTGGGCTGCGTTATATTCTATCCGAATGAGATCTGAGATAATGGAGCATGACAACTAAGCTGCTGAACAATCGCTATCAAGTTCTCCAGGTACTCGGTGCCGGTGGGTTTGGTGAAACTTTTTTGGCGGAAGATACTCATATGCCTTCTCGCCGTCGCTGTGTCATTAAGCAACTCAAACCCGTAATCAACAACCCGCAAACTTATCAAGTTATCCAAAACCGATTTGAACGAGAAGCTGCAACCCTGGAGTATCTGGGCGAAGGTAGTGACCAAATTCCCAAACTATTTGCCTACTTTTCTGAAACAGGGCAATTTTACCTTGTTCAAGAATGGATTCAAGGTGAAACTCTAGCACACGTAGTTAAGTCACAAGGGGCACTGGGCGAAACGACTGTTAGGCAAATCTTATTGAGTTTGCTGTCCGTATTGGATTATGTTCACAGTAAAGGGATTATTCATCGGGATATTAAACCGGACAACATCATTATCCGCTCCTCGGATGGCAAACCTGTCTTAATTGATTTTGGTGCTGTCAAAGAAACAATACGTTCAGTGGTGAGTCCTGGAGGATATCCCGTACAATCACTGATTATTGGTACACCAGGCTATATGCCGAATGAGCAAGCTGTTGGACGCCCAGTTTACGCCAGTGATATTTATAGTTTAGGTATGACGGCAATTTACTTGCTCACTGGTAAATACCCAAGTGAACTACAAACAGATCCTCAAACTGATCAAGTAACATGGCACCACCTAGCTCCTCAAGTATCCCAAAACTTGGTGATGATACTCAATCAGGCAATTAAGCCACTTGCAGGCGATCGCTACACTACTGCCAGCAAAATGCTTTACGCTTTGAGATCTGCAACTTCTGTGCCTACGGTGGAACCAACAGCAGCCTCTCAACCGACAGTACCCCTACGGACTACAAATTCTGGTGGATCATACTCATCACAGTATACTCAACCAGCAATACCGTCCACTCGCAAACCTGCTGTGATTCCAACTTCTTCCACTCCAGCAAACTGGCAAAAACCTGCTTGGATTGTAGGCAGTTTGGTTGTAGGTAGTTTGATTGGTGGAGTAGCTATTGGCAATATAAATCGTCAATCGTCTGAAGTTCCCGTTGCAACATCGCCCACCTCTACAGAGGTTCCAGCAGCTAACGAAACAAATCCAACCCCTGCGACACCGTCCCCAACTCCTACTTCTCAAGCTAGGATACGTAGACATAGGAGAGTTACTACACCAGAACAAGTTGTGATTGCACCCAGCCGATCGCAACAACAACCAGAAGCTTATATATCTGCTTCACCCTCAGTTGTTCCTGACTCGAAATCACAGTTATCAACAATTGAGCCTGTACCAGAACAACAAGTCCCTGAAGAATTGCAAACTCCAATTACTTCTACTCCACCACAACAAAGCATACCGCAAGAATCTATCCCACAACAACAATTTACACCGCAAAAAGCGGAACAACCAGCTAAACAGCAAAAACCACAACAACAATCTACACCACAAAAAGCGGAACAACCAGCTACACCACAAAAATCACAACAACAATCTACACCACAAAAAACGGAACAACCAGCTACTTCTCCTAATGTGATCTCAACTCCAGAGGCTTCCACTCCACCTCCACAGCCGGAAAAACAAAGTCTTGCAATTCCAAAAACCAGTAGTAGTGATGTTCCTGCATTTCCTGTTGGTTCTTCAGAAGATACAGTTACAGCAGCTTTAGGAAAGCCAACTAAGGTTTCAAGAGGTGCGTTTGGGAGAACTCGTGCTTACCTTTACCAGCGTGATCCAAACCGCTTTGATCTTGGTTATTTGTTTGATCGTCAAACAAAAACGCTACGCCAAACAGAAGTCTCATTTGCCCAATCTGTTGCACCGGAGGTGATGCAGAACACACTACAGGGAATGCTAGGGGGTAGTGCTTCTGGTAATATTAAGCAAGGATTGCAACAAGTATACAATCGGAAAACGAATCAATACTCTTTTAATGTTGGTGGACTAAAAGGGTCGATAGAACGCAATTCAGAAGACCAAATTTACATTGCAATTTGGGATGCTAACTTGCATTGATTAAAAAATCTCTATCTATAGCTGTCGCCAACTCTATTAGGACATGTAGCAAAGAACTCTTAACTTTTAACAGGCTTAAAAGTCTGGTAATGTGGGTATTTTTTCATAAGTTCATATCCTAATTTACCTAGTAACGGCTATACGTGCTAGTCGCGTCCCTTGCTTTGCGTAATCCCCTAATTCATATTTCTATTTTGCGACGGCAATCCCAGCAATGATTTGCTGCACTCGTTGCAAGCTGGTGTTCTCCTGTTTTTGAAAATAGATTTTAGCCGCTTGCTCAAAAGCCTGCTTTGCTTCTACTTTCTTTTTCAAAGCCAAGAAAGCGTTACCTTTATTTTCGTATGCTTGGGCATAGTTAGGATCGCGCTTAATCACGCGATCGCAATCTTTAATCGCATCCTCATATTTCTGGCGGGCAAAGCGGGCTATACTTCGCTCATAGTAAGCATCAATGTAGTTTTCATCTATAGCAGTCGCCAACTCTATTAGGACATATAGCAAGGAACGCTTAACAGGGTTGAAAATCTCGTGATTCCGTATTTTCTCATTATCCCTCTTCTGTCACTTTCCGGGTATTCTGAATAAAAGAATCATGGATAGAAAACTCTGGAAGGTAAGCAGAGCAATGGATGTAGAATTACAAATCCGGAAACATTTGTCGAGAGATGCCCAC
>JAHHGV010000061.1 GCA_019359695.1 Brasilonema angustatum HA4187-MV1 | reverse complement strand
ATAACGGCTTTTACTGTCATGGTACTTTTTCAGTGTATAAGTGATTGACTCTAAAACTCTTGTTAACTGTGTTTCTTTCATTTATTGTGGGCGTGTAATCGCGCCCTTTGGGCGCTCACATCTTGCAGCAGTTGCGTTATTGCAATTTTTGTAAGGTGGGCACTGCCTAGAGTTCGCTCAAAACCT
The DNA here is from genome assembly GCA_019359695.1 of Brasilonema angustatum HA4187-MV1. Lineage (GTDB taxonomy): Bacteria > Cyanobacteriota > Cyanobacteriia > Cyanobacteriales > Nostocaceae > Brasilonema > Brasilonema angustatum. Next base: position 41,471 of record JAHHGV010000061.1, on the reverse strand, counting down.
TATTTTTACGTTGTGGGCAGTGCCCACCCTACGGTGATTGATAATGGTGCAAGATCTCAGATTCTACCAACAGCTGTGTTTTCTCTACCTCTGTAAAAGCTACCCGTCAGAGGGAGTATTTATGAGGACATAATACGGTAGTGTTCTGTTGTGGGTGAAACAGGAAAAAACTGGTAGATTATGAGCAAAATGCCCAAAATTGATCGTCAAAGGGAGCATCAAGCAAACGAGCGGACATTTTTAGCTTGGCTACGCACTTCCATATCACTAATTGGCTTTGGTTTTGCTATTGCTAGATTTGGTCTATTTATACGCCAGCTTAATTTCTCTCTGACTCAACAGCAACACGAACCAGCACCACATCCTTTTTTCACCTCAGAAAATTTGGGTATTTGTTTGGTAATATTTGGTATTCTTACTTTACTTTTAGCAGTGTGGCGATATAACCAAGTTTTTTCCCAAATTGAAGAAGGGAACTATCAACCTAGTAAGTTTACTGTTTGGGTAATGGCTGGAGTAGTCATTATTTTTGGAATTCTCAGTATTCCTTTGCTCCTTTTGCGAAGTAATGCGCCTCGTTCCCCATATAGGCTTCAAAATCAACCACAGTCACGTCATTTCCGTTAACTTGAAAAAATGTTTCTTAAATCAAAATATATTAACAATACACAGAAACTATCATCTGTGAAAAGGTTTTATTAATTACAAACAATTGGTATATTGAAATCGATATGATTCAGTCTTGCGGAAAAATATATTAGGATTATGGCTTTAACTGCTTCAACAATGTTACCCCTAGGTACTAAAGCGCCAGATTTTCATCTATCGGATGTGGTACATCAAGAAACGATTTCGCTTTCGACTTTTGCTGATAAACAAGCTTTACTTGTGATGTTTATTTGTCAGCATTGCCCGTTTGTAAGGCACGTGAAGGTCGAATTGGCGCAGTTGGGAAAAGATTACGTTCATAATGGTTTAGGAATTGTTGCCATCAGCAGCAATGATGTCAACAATTATCGAGATGATGATCCAGAATTTTTAAGGGCAATGGCGATAGAACTTGATTTTAAATTTCCTTTTTGTTACGACGAAAGCCAAAAAACTGCAAAAGCTTACACAGCAGCTTGCACACCAGATTTCTTTCTCTTTGATGACAGGCGTCAACTTGTTTATCGAGGACAATTAGATGATAGTCGCCCTGGTAATGGCAAACCTGTAACAGGTAGAGATCTACGCGCAGCTATTGACGCGGTATTGTCAGGTCAACGAGTTACAGCCAACCAAATACCCAGTATTGGTTGTAATATTAAGTGGAAACCTGGAAATGAACCTAGTTATTTTGGTTAAAGAACACTTACAGCCTCACACAGAACAGTGAACAGTAATAACTGATAACTGATAATTGATAATTGATAACTGATAAAAATCCTCCTTAACAAAGGAGAAATAATTGCAAAGGAGGATTTTTATTATTTACCTTTACTGTTTTATTTCTAAACTAAGGACGTAAGATCCTAGTTGAATTTTTCCTGCCCACAATTCGTACTCCACTCGTAGATGCTTTGGTAAGGGGTGTCCGTCGAGTGTTAGGCTGCGGGTGAAATTTCGTAAACGAATGGGTTCGCTAGGTTGTAATGATTCAACAGGTAACCAATAGCGAGTAATGCCGTAAACTCCCTGTTCCCAAAAGTGACGATAACTTAACTGACCATTTCCTTGCATAGTCATAGTCACTCTGTAAGGGGAAATCTCCAGCCATAGTACTCGCGGACCACTAGGGACTTGAGTGCTACTTTGTTCTTGGCAAAGTGTGTTGTCTGTCAGCAGAGAGTCGTCTACGTTTTGAGAGTCTTTTACAGGTGGTGCTGACAAAAGTAGGTGGAATCTGTCGCGATCTTTTTGGTAGAGTGTCGCGGCAGTTTCCACAACAGACCAAACTGGTAGATCTGTGGAAATAAGTGATAGGTACACGGGCTTGCGATGGTGAGTAAGCATGGCAGCGATAAGGGCAGAAAGCCAATCAATGAGATGAGTTACAAGAAGAAATTGATAAAGATTAGTAGAGCAGGAGGAGCAAAGAAAGCGATACGATACTAGCGCAGTCAACGCCAGTTTATCTTAATGTCAGCTTCTGTTATAACCGTAGAAAAGAGGGAGAACGCTTCTCAAAACTTAATTATTGAGCCTGCTGCTTCTCTATCTCTACAAGGTCGCATCCGTGTTCCAGGTGATAAATCTATCTCCCATAGAGCTTTGATGCTGGGCGCAATAGCCGAAGGCGAAACCCAGATTTCCGGTCTACTTTTGGGAGAAGATCCCCGTAGCACAGCTAGCTGTTTCCAAGCTATGGGGGCAGAAATTTCGGAGTTGAATACGGAATTGGTGCGGGTTAAAGGCATCGGTTTAGGAAACTTACAAGAACCAGTTGATGTCTTAGATGCTGGTAACTCTGGAACAACGATACGCCTGATGCTAGGACTTTTGGCATCTCATGCTGGGCGCTTTTTTACCGTGACAGGTGATAGTTCCTTGCGATCGCGTCCCATGTCCCGTGTTATCAAACCATTACAAGAAATGGGATCTCAAATTTGGGGACGAAAAGGTAATACACTTGCACCCTTAGCAGTTCAAGGAAAGTCCCTCAAACCTATTCACTACAATTCCCCCATCGCCTCTGCCCAAGTAAAATCTTGCATTCTCCTTGCAGGTTTGACGACAGAGGGAAAAACGATTGTCACAGAACCATCACTTTCACGCGATCACAGCGAACGCATGCTACGGGCATTTGGGGCAAATTTAGTTACAGACCACCAAACGAACAGTGTGACAATCACTGGGCCTACTCAACTTTACGGGCAAACAGTGATTGTTCCAGGCGATATAAGTTCCGCAGCTTTTTGGTTAGTCGCTGGGGCAATTGTACCAGATTCTGAACTGGTTATTGAAAATGTTGGAGTAAATCCAACCCGCACAGGCATTTTAGAAGCCTTGGCGATGATGGGGGCAGATATCCAACAAGAAAATCAGCGGGAGGTGGCTGGGGAACCAGTCGCTGATTTACGAGTGCGTTCCAGTCGTTTGAAAAGTTGCACTATCTCTGGTGATATTATCCCTAGGTTGATTGATGAAATACCAATTTTGGCAGTGGCGGCGGTTTTTGCTGAAGGAACAACAATCATTCAAGACGCTGCTGAGTTAAGGGTCAAAGAGAGCGATCGCATTGCTGTCACAGCACAGCAACTCAACAAAATGGGGGCAAAGGTAACAGAATTACCTGATGGTATGGAAATTACTGGCGGAACCTTTCTATCGGGTGCTGAGGTTGATAGTCATACAGATCACCGGATTGCGATGAGTTTGGCGATCGCATCTCTCAAAGCTTCTGGTCAAACGATTATCCAGCGTGCAGAAGCAGCAGCGGTATCTTACCCAGAATTTTTTTCCACACTGCAACAAGTTTGTGGCGATAGCTAAACAAAGTCTGTTGTGGCTTGCTTTTTTACGTAAAAGCCTGCATAAGCAGGCTTTATTGGCGTAAATAACTGCAACAGCAGCATTAAAATATTCTTCAATTTAGATACAATATCAGTTTTCGGACTGTATTTGAAATACAACTTTATGTTTTATCTTATCTTGCGTCAATTGTTGGTGGTAGTATTGCTTGCATTGTTTAGCGCTCCGGGCTGTCGTACCTTGTAATCCAGCAAATTTTAGAATCCAAGCAGCAGTATCCGAATATCGATTTTAGACGGCTTGCTCTGGAATCTTCACGAACTAAAAGTCCTAGAAAGGACTACTAAATTAAGTAACAGTAGTCATTAAGATTTATGAAGTTTAGTATTTTTAAACAACTTTTCCAACGTAGTTGGATTGTCGCTTTACTGGGTCTTTTGGTAGTAGTAGCCCTCAATGGCTGCAATCCTAGTCAGTTTAAAACCCAAGCCGCACAAGTTCCACAGCTGGTTATCGCTACTGGGAGTAATCCTCAAACCTTTAACGCGGCTCTCAACCAAACGACTCCCAATATCTTTAATTTTACCTATGAGCCTTTAGCTGCTTTAAACGGAGTCACGAAAAAGATTGAGCCTGCTTTAGCCCAGTCTTGGGAAATTTCCGAGGATAAGCTGCGATATGTCTTTACCTTACGTGAGGGATTGAAGTGGTCGGATGGCAAGCCATTAACAGCTGATGATGTTGTTTTCTCGTTCAACGACATCTATATGAACAAGCGCATTCCCACCTACTCTCAGGATAATCTCCGCATTGGTATCAGTAAGGCTTTTCCCAAAGTCCGCAAACTCGACAACCGTCGAGTAGAATTTGTCATGCCAGAACCCTATGTACCCTTTCTGGCATTAGTTGCAGCAGAACTAGCAATTTTACCAGAACACGCCTTACGCCAAGCAGTAGAAACCAATCGAGCCGACGGTAGACCAGTGTTTTTCTCCACTTGGGGAATAGACACAGACCCCAAGAAAATAATTGTGAATGGACCTTATACTCTTGAGACCTACGCACCCAGTCAACGATTGGTATTTCGGCGTAACCCATACTACTGGCGTAAGGATGCACAAGGTAATCAGCAGCCATATATTGAGCGTGTTGTCTGGCAAATCGTAGAAAATGGCGACACTAGTTTAATGCAGTTTCGTTCTGGAGGCTTAGATATACTCGAAGTTGGTCCTGGAACCTTCCAATTGCTCAAGCGTGAAGAAAAACGGGGTAACTTTAGCATCCAAAATGCAGGACCTGACACTGGCACAAGTTTCATTGCTTTTAACCTTAACAAAGGTCGTCGCAACGGCAAACCTCTTGTCGATCCGATTAAGTCCCGTTGGTTTAACAACGTTGCTTTTAGACAAGCTGTTGCTTACGCTATTGATCGTCGAACCATAATTAACAACCAACTGCGGGGATTGGGTGAAACCCAAGATTCACCAGTTTTTGCTCCCAGTCCATACTACTTGTCTCCCAAACAAGGTCTCAAAGCTTATGAGTACAATCCTGAAAAAGCTAAGCAACTTTTACTAGGAGCAGGATTTAAATACGATAGCAAAGGTCAGTTACTGGATAGCGATGGTCATCAAGTGCGCTACACAATGTTAGCGCCTGCTAGTAATAGACCCTCAGTCCCACCTATGATCAAGCAGAATTTGAGCAAGATAGGTATTACAGTTGATTTACAATATGTTGACTTCAGTGTCCAGGGAGACAAAATTTCTAACACCCTTGACTGGGAGAGTTATTTAGGAGGGATGAGTGGCAGTATTGAGCCACATGATGGTTACAACGTTTGGACTGTAGAAGGTAGCTTCCACGTTTTCAATCAGAAACCCCAAAAAGGACAACCCCCTATAGAAGGTTGGGAAGCTTCCGATTGGGAAAAGAAGATTGAAGACCTCTTCATTGCAGGAGCAAGAGAATTTGATGAAGCGAAGCGTAAAGCTATTTATAATGAAACACAACGTTTGGCACAAGAATATGTACCTTTTGTTCACTTGGTTAATACGCTGGCTTTAGTTGCGGTACGCAATACTATTCAAGGCGTAAAATACTCTGCCGTTTTGACCTCTCCTAGAGGATACGCTTGGAATATATACGAGTTGAAAGAAGTAGACAAAAAGTAGTATATGAATTCCGGCATTTTTAAACAACTTTTCCAACGTGCTTGGATTTTCGCCTCATTAGGTCTATTCGTAGTACTAGCCCTCAATGGCTGCAATCCCAGTCAGTTTAAAAGCCAAGCGGCTCAAGTACCGCAATTGGTACGCAGCATGCTCAGTGATCCGCAAACCTTTAACTTCCCACTCAATCAAGATGCATCAACAGCAACCCTTCTTGGATTAACTTTTGAGGGGCTAATCACCCAAAATTCAATCACTGGTAAAATCGAGCCAGCCCTAGCCGAATCTTGGCAAATTTCTGATGACAAACTACGGATTGTTTTTACCCTGCGTGAGGGTTTGAAATGGTCTGATGGTCAGCCACTCACAGTAGATGATGTGGTCTTTACCTATAACGATATTTACCTCAATGAAGCGATTCCCACGGATGTCAGAGACACCTTGAGGATAGGTGAAAGTGGTAAGCTACCTACTGTGCGAAAAGTAGATGAACGTCGCGTTGAGTTTAGCGTACCGGAACCCTTTAGACCTTTCCTGCCGAATACAGGTTATCCAATTTTGCCTGCCCATGCGTTGCAAGAATCAGTAAAAGCGAAAAATGCAGAGGGAAAACCGACTTTTTTATCAAAGTGGCGCATTGATACTCCTCCAGACCAAATTATTGTCAATGGTCCTTATAAGCTAGAGCGTTATGAAACCAGTCAACGTGTGGTGCTTCGACGCAACCCCTACTATTGGCGTAAGGATGATAAAGGTAATGCCCAGCCTTATATTGAACGCATGATTTGGCAAATTGTGGAATCGACAGATACTTCCTTGGTGCAATTTCGTTCTGGAGGATTGGATTCTGTAGGAGTGTCGCCAGAATTCTTTTCTTTGCTAAAGCGGCAAGAAAAACAAGGTAAATTCACAATTTACAATGGTGGCCCAGCCGCTGGTACTAATTTTGTTTGGTTCAATCTAAATAAAGGTAAAAGGAACGGCAAGCCGTTGGTCAATCCAGTAAAGTCGCGTTGGTTCAATACTGTAGAATTTCGGCAGGCTATAGCTTATGCAATTGATCGCCAAACGATGATTAACAATACTTTTCGTGGTTTGGGAGAAGTGCAAAATTCTCCAATTTCCGTGCAAAGTCCCTATTACCTTTCGGCGAAAGAAGGGCTGAAAGTTTATAACTACAATCCAAAAAAGGCGAAGGAACTGCTACTGAAAGCAGGATTTAAGTATACCGACAGAGGTCAGCTACTTGATTCTGAAGGGAACCGCGTCCGCTTCACTTTGGTCACCAATGCAGGAAATAAAATCCGTGAGGCACTCGGATCGCAAATTAAACAAGACTTAAGCAAAATCGGTATTCAAGTTGATTTTACCCCATTGGCATGGAGTGCTTTCACCGACAAAACTTCTAACACCTTGGACTGGGAAGCTGCTCTGATGGGACTCACTGGCGGGCTAGAACCAAATGATGGTGCCAATATTTGGGCACCTAAAGGCGGATTACATATGTTTAATCAGAAACCCCAACCAGGACAAAAGCCCATTCAAGGTTGGGAGGTGGCTCCTTGGGAAGCAGAAATTGGGAAGCTTTATATCCAAGCTACACAAGAGTTTGACGAAGCTAAAGTGAAAGCGATTTATGCCAAAACTCAACAGATTTCCCAGGAATATCTACCATTTATTTACCTGGTTAATGTCTATTCATTGGCGGCGGTGCGCGATCGCTTCCAAGGTATCAAATACTCTGCTCTTGGCGGGCCATTCTGGAACATTCATGAAATCAAAGTTACAGAAAACTAGTTGTGTATAGGTTGGGCTAAATTCAGGCTGCAAAATATAAAAGCAACCAATTTTTGTTTACCGCTGAAGGACTAACAACCCAGCGGAAGCTTTATAAGGTGTATGATTGCCAGAAGATTATATAGGACTCCTATTTGATTTTTGAAAAAAACTCAGTATACCTGTATTGCTTTTTCCCTGTTAAGCGCCCTGACGAGCTGTTCACCAAATCAAACCGGATTCCTATAGTATCTGTTTCATGATGTTTGTCTTTTTTCCATTTCGGCGTCGCTGGCTTTCAATTTTTCTGATATTAACTCTCTGGCTGACTTGTCAGCTCATTTTCACCAGCTGCAACCCAGCCAATTTTAAAACTCAGGCGGCGCAAGCATCCCAATGGGTTACTACAACTTTAGGTGATCCAAAAACCTTTAACTACGCCTTCAATCAAGAGTATCCTCACGTTTTTTTGTTTACCGCTGAAGGACTAACAACCCTTAACGGTATGACGGGCAAAATTGAGCCAGCCTTAGCTGAATCTTGGAAAATTTCTGATGATAAAAAACTGATTACTTTTACTCTGCGCGAGAATTTAAAATGGTCTGATGGCGAACCACTGACTGCTGATGATGTCATCTTCACCTATCAAGATATTATTTTTAATCCCAAAATTCCTACTGATTGGAAAGATGGACTTAAAATCGGTTCCAGTGCGGCTTTCCCCAAAATAAGAAAAATAGATAATCGTCGAGTTGAATTTACATTTCCTGAACCGTTTTCACCTTTTCTCTATACAACAAGTGGATCATCAACAAATTCAGTTGGGATCTTGCCAAAACATGCCTTAGAAGCATCTCTTCAATCTCAAGATGCCAAGGGAAATCCTCTATTTCTCTCGACTTGGGGAACAGGTACTGAACCTGCCAAAATTATTGTTAATGGTCCTTATAAAATAGAACGTTACGTTCCTAGTCAACGTGTCGTGTTTAGGCGTAATTCTCACTACTGGCGTAAAGATAGCCAAGGTAATCAATTGCCTTATACCGAGCGAATTATTTGGCAAATTATTGAATCTTCCGATACGATGATTCTACAATTTCGTTCTGGTGGATTAGATACAGTTGCGGTGACTCCGGAAAACTTTTCTTTGTTGAAGCGAGAAGAAAAAAGAGGAAAGTTTACGATTTACAATGGTGGTCCAGAATTTACTACCAATTTTATTTCCTTCAATTTAAATAAAGGTCGGCGAAACGGACAGCCTCTTATTAACCCTATAAAATCTCGTTGGTTTAATACATTGGGATTTCGGCAAGCAATTGCTCATACTATTGACCGAAAAGCAATGCTGATCAACGTATATCGAGGAATTGGGACAATACATAATTCGCCCATTGACCCTCAAAGCCCCTTTTATACTCCTCCAAATAAAGATGTAAAAATTTATGATGACAATCCAGAAAAAGCGAAAGAATTACTCTTAAATGCCGGTTTCAAATATAATACCAGAAACCAATTGTTAGATGCTGACGGGAATCGTGTACGCTTCACTCTGTTAACTAATGTTGAAAATAAAACCCGTGTGACAATGGGGGCACAAATAAAGCAAGACTTAAGTAAAATTGGTATTCAAGTTGATTTTAACCCAATGACTTTTAATACCCTCACAGACAAACTTTCTAATACCTTCGATTGGGAATCTTACGTTGGAAGCTTTATTGGAGGAGCAGAACCACATGATGGAGCAAATGTCTGGACACCTGATGGTGGCTTGCACGTCTTCAACCAAAAACCACTACCAGGACGAGAACCGCTGATTGGAAGGGAAGTTCCGGAATGGGAAGCGGAAATTGGTCGTCTTTATATAAAAGCAGCGCAGGAGTTTGACCAAAACAAGCGTAAGGAGATTTACGCCGAAACGCAACGTATCTCGCAAGAATATCTACCTTTCATTTACTTGGTCAATCCTTTATCATTAGCAGCAGTGCGCGATCGCCTACAAAATGTCAAATTCTCTGCTCTCGGTTCTCAAAGAGGAGCGTTATGGAATAAATATGAAATTAAAGTTGCAGAATAAGTCTCAGTTATTCACAGCATAAGTAAGTCGGCGTAAAAATTTCAAGGTATGTCCGCAGCGATTCGTAATAGGCGATGTATCGCTAACAACAATCACAGCAACCCCATCGATTGCAGTGTTCTGACATCCGACTGGAAATCCTGCACATCATAGTTGATAGAGAGTCCGCGCTTAGCAAGTTCATGTTGAAATTCAATCACTGTCAGTCCAGTCCAAGCACGGGCTTTGCCACTACTAATTTTTTCCTGCTTGTAGAGCATGATAGCAATCTCCAACTTTAATTCATCCTCGGTCATTTTTGTTGCCCGGAGAATGTAATCAGGTATTAAGACGCTGATAAAAATTTGTTTTGGAGTTATATTTTCTATAATTTTAGGGTATGTAAAACAGCAAAACAGGACAATTGCGATTTAACGTAAGCGTTAAGCTGTTTCCTGATATAACAGAAATTTTTGTTGACTTGAAACTACTGTATATATTAAATACCAACATTTGCATTTTACAAACTCCTATAACCATTAACAAGCAAATAACAACTAACAAATGACAAAGGACAAAGGACAAATGACAGATGATAAATCTTTGCGATCGCTCTTAGAATCCGTTGCCAATGGTAACGTAACTCCAGATACAGCACTAGAAAAACTCAGACACTTAGCCTATGAACCTGTAGGCGATTTTGCCAAAGTTGACCATCATCGCGCCTTAAGAACAGGATTTCCTGAAGTGATTTGGGGACTAGGCAAAACTCCTGATCAAATTGCTCAAATTATGGAAGTCATGCGCCAGCGTAACTCAGTGGTGATGGCGACGCGCATAGAACCAGATGTTTTCGCCACACTGGAAACAAAAGTTCAAGGTTTGCGCTACTACAACTTGGCGCGAATTTGTGCAATTACTCCTCCTACCATTGAACCACAGTATCCTGGCACAATTGGGATTCTTTCTGCTGGCACTGCTGATTTAGCTGTTGCAGAAGAAGCTGCTGTCACTGCAGAACTTTCTGGTTTCCATGTACAGCGTCTTTGGGATGTGGGAGTTGCAGGAATTCATCGTTTACTAAATAACCGCCATGTTATTGAATCAGCGTCAGTCTTGATTGTTGTAGCGGGGATGGAAGGCGCTTTACCTAGCGTAGTTGCAGGTTTGGCAGATTGTCCTGTTGTCGCTGTTCCCACTAGCATTGGTTACGGCGCAAGTTTTGGAGGTTTAGCGCCACTGTTGACAATGCTCAACTCTTGTGCAGCAGGTGTGGGTGTAGTGAATATTGATAATGGTTTTGGTGCAGCAGTCTTGGCGGGGCAAATTGTGCGTACAGCTTATAAATTAAGGAAGTAGGACGTTTTGTGTGTACATTGTCCGCCACTATTACTTATACTGTAAATAAAGACTAAGCTGAAGCTAGGAATTAGTCATGTCAGAACTATCATCTGCAAAAGATTGTCGCATCGATTTACGAGTCACCCAAGAACAAAAAGAACTATTAGAACGTGCTGCAAGTCTCAAAGGAATTTCTTTGAGTGCTTATACACTGTTTCATGTTTTGCCCGCCGCTAAACAAGATATAGATACTAATGAAAGGCTAGTGCTGTCTAATCGTGACAGAGATTTGTTTATGTCAGTAATAGAAAATCCGCCAGAACTCAAAGGAAAACTCAAATCTGCTATCCACAAATATAGAAAGAAGTATGACAAGTGATAGGGAGGCGAGATGGACTTTTGTACCAATTGAAAAAAAACATCAGAGAGATTCTTTTGATTGCGGTTATCCGATTTTGAATGATTATCTCAAAAAATATGCGCGGCAAAATCATAATAAGGGAGTTGCCAAAACATTTGTGGCAATTCCGGCATCGGAAAGTTTGAAAATTGATGGATATTATACTGTCAGCGCCAGTGTCATTGAGTACGAGTCTTTACCGGAATCTTATCAACGTGGAATGCCTGCCTATCCAATTCCAGCGATACTAATTGGGAGATTAGCTGTAGATCATCCAGTGAAAGGACAAGGTTTGGGAGGGGAATTGTTAACCGATGCTCTCTACCGTGGTGTTCGTGCTTCTCAAGAAATTGGGGTATATGCTGTGAGAGTCGATGCTATTGATTTTCAGGCAAGGGAATTTTATCTCAAGTATGAGTTTATTCCTTTTCAAGATCAAGAACTCTCACTATTTCTACCGATGGCAACCATAATTGGAGAGTTTAGTTAACTTCACAATTTTCCCACACTCATGACAAAACAACAAACTTGGAGTCAACGGTTTGAATCGGCACTACATCCTGCGATCGCTCTGTTTAATGCAAGTATTAATTTTGACATTGAATTAATTGAGTATGACCTCACTGGCTCTCAAGCTCATGCCAAAATGCTAGCTCACACCGGTATCATTTCTCAGGAAGAAGGAGAGCAACTCGTTACAGGTTTAGAGCAAATTCGTCAGGAATATCGCCAAGACAAATTTCACCCAGGTATCGAAGCAGAAGACGTACATTTTGCTGTTGAGCGGCGTCTTGTGGAAATTGTTGGCGACTTAGGTAAAAAGTTACACACTGCTCGCTCCCGCAATGACCAAGTAGGTACTGATACTAGACTCTATCTCCGCGACCAAATTCAACAAATCCGCAACCAATTGCGAGAATTTCAACAAGTATTACTTGATATCGCTGAAAAAAACGTTGAAACGCTGATTCCTGGTTATACTCACCTGCAACGTGCCCAACCTTTGAGTTTAGCTCATCATTTGCTGGCATATTTTCATATGGCGCAACGTGACTGGGAACGTTTAGGAGATGTTTCTCATCGAGTTAATATTTCACCATTGGGGTGCGGTGCTTTGGCAGGAACGACTTTCCCTATAGACCGCCACTATACAGCAAAACTTTTGGATTTTGAGGGAGTTTATGCAAATAGTCTTGATGGAGTGAGCGATCGCGATTTTGCGATCGAATTTCTCTGTGCTGCTAGTCTGATTATGGTTCACCTCAGTCGTCTATCAGAAGAAGTCATTCTTTGGGCATCAGAGGAATTTAGCTTTGTGACTCTTAACGATAGCTGCGCGACAGGTTCCAGCATTATGCCCCAAAAAAAGAACCCCGACGTACCGGAATTGGTGCGCGGGAAAACTGGACGTGTATTTGGTCATCTTCAGGCAATGTTGGTCATGATGAAGGGGCTACCCTTGGCTTACAACAAAGACCTGCAAGAGGACAAAGAAGGTTTATTTGATAGTGTCGTCACACTCAAAGCTTGTTTAGAAGCAATGACAGTTTTACTTCGAGAAGGTTTAGAATTTCGTACTCAGCGCTTGGCAGAAGCTGTCGCAGAAGACTTTTCTAATGCTACTGATGTAGCAGACTATCTTGCTGCACGGGGTGTTCCTTTCCGAGAAGCATACAATCTTGTGGGAAAAGTCGTCAAAACCAGTATTGCTGCCGGAAAACTCCTCAAAGATTTGAGCTTGGAGGAGTGGCAACAACTTCATCCAGTATTTGCAGAAGACATTTACCAGGCAATTTTACCCCAGCAAGTGGTTGCAGCTCGTAATAGCTACGGTGGCACAGGCTTTGCACAAGTCAAAGGCGCACTCCTTAGCGCCCGCGCCCAAATGACTGCTAAATAACCTACAAAGGCGTACATAATGTACGCCCTCACACCTTAAAAAGCGATCAGGCAAAATAAATTCTCACAGAGAACTTATTCAGCAGCAGCAATTGATGCTGCGCCCTCATCCTCTTCATTCTTCGGCGGTCTTTGTTGGAACCTTCTTTGGAAACGTCCCGTTGTAGTCCGTTTACGAAACTTTCGGGCATACGCCTGGTTCCGTAGCGCCTTTTCTTTCTTGGGATTACGGCGCTTAGCCATGTTCACCTCATTAATAAACAACAAAAAAGCTACTTCTAGGCTGATTGTAGGCAATAACAGGTATTGGTATTACTTATATAAATTTAGCCTAGTTTTGCAACTTAATAATTTTAGACGGTACGCTAGTGTAGCATATTATAAGTTAAAAGACAAACTAATAATATGTAAAATCATAGCGATGCTTACACTTGGTAAAGCACACTATAGAATCCTTGTATTGCAAAACTCTTGGTTTATTCAGGCAAGGAATAGAAGAAATCAAAATTATGAGAATTACTTGTCATTAGAGCAAGTATAGTGTTTTTGCTAGAAGTTAAAAATTTGCTGGAGTCAGAAATCTATGTATTCAGACGTACAGGACTCTGAGTTTAAGTAAATGCTAGAATCTACATTAATTCTACGTTAATCGTTAGAATGAAATCCCAAACCACAAACATTGTTGTATCGTACGCAACTCAACATTTCAGTTGAAAAAATGTGAATGGTGGGGAAACTCTACACTACAAGCCAAAGATTTTAAAATTGAACATTCTTGCTTTTTTTGCAGTGGCTGTTCAGTCCACACGTAACTTATGGCGCATTGGGCAAACCGTACTGGGTATTATCTTCCGTCATCCCATTACTGGTACGAGCATAATCCCTATTTTACCGGATGGTCGAATTGTGCTGATCCGGCGGCGCGACAACGGTTTATGGGCATTACCTGGAGGTATAGTGGACTGGGGAGAGGATGTTCCTAATGCTATCCGACGAGAGTTGATGGAAGAAACAGGACTAGAACTGCTATCAATTCGACGTTTAGTTGGTGTCTACTCCGCACCAGATCGTGATCCTAGAATTCATTCAATTTGTATTGTAGCTGAAGCAATAGTCCAAGGAAAAATGGAAATTCAAGATACTTTGGAAGTCATGGAAATCCAGGCTTTTCCACTGGATTCGTTACCTCCGGGACAGATGTCTCATGATCATAGTCGCCAGTTGCAAGACTATTTAGATGGCTTGACAACGTTAGCGTAATCATAAGTAGCTCAACTTAATTAAACGTAAAATGTCATTACCTAAGCGCAAAGCGCACGAATCGAGCGTTAGCGCAAGCCCACGCCCACAAGGCTAACGTGCAGCGGGTAAGGGCTGGAAACTATCACCAAATAGTTAGACATTCCTTTACATCGGTAGATTAGCACATGAACTAATGAGAAAACACGGACATCACCAGACTTTCACACCCCTGCTCCCTGTTAAGCGTTAAGCGTTAAGCGTTAAGCGTTCCTTGCTATATGTCCTAATAGAGTTGGCGACAGCTATAATCGCCAAAACTCTATTTTACATTTTTCAATGTTGATGTACCTACTTTCATGATGATTCCATACGCTTCAGTTAAGACAGCCCCACAGGGAGCGATTGCAACTCGTTATGAATGACACAAACACCTTCCTCACTTCTTCGCTCCCTCAAGAGTGTTTTTTGAGACTAATAATTAAGTAGAAAAAATGTAAGTGAAACTTGATCTACATTGGTTTGGTGTTTTTTGCTTTAACCGAACCGTATTGAGCTATAGTTAAGAGTTAGTAGTTCGCTGAAAATAAAATGAATTTATAGTAACAATCTAGTACAGCTTTGGCAATTCAAAATCATCGGAGTTCAGAGCGCTGGAAGCAGGGGCTCTTACTTATCTTAAAATTCAAAAATATAGCTGATCTCGCAAGCTTTTAGCTAAGTTTGAATTTTCACTTTATTTCCGCAGTCTTGTATTAGCAATAACTGTCAATATCAAATCAAAATATATTTAATATAACGCTTACATTAAATTCTTAAATATGCATTCTATATTCCGTAACTCCCGGATAAAGACTTCTCAAGGAATGCTTTTCTGGCGTGAAATTGGAGAAGGAACTCCGATTATTTTTTTACATGGTACTTGGAAAGATAGCAGCCAGTGGATATCCGCTATGGAGATGCTAGCACAAGATTTCCATTGCTTCGCGCCAGATTTACTGGGATTTGGCGAGTCAGATTTTCCGAATGTCCATTATTCCATTGATTTACAAGTGGAGTGTTTAGCACAACTCCTACACACTTTAAAACGGGCTTTAAAGCAACAAAGGGTATACTTAGTTGGAGATTCCCTTGGAGGTTGGATTGCAGCTAGTTATGCTTTGAAGTATCCAGAACAAATTAACGGTTTGGTGTTACTAGCGCCAGAGGGTGTAGAAATACAAGGGCAAAAAAAGCGTTGGGAAAATATGCAGCGGATAGTAAACCGTCCACCACTGGTGTTTCAATTGTTGCGACTATTTCGTCCGATCATGAAAATCTTTGGTTTGGATCAACAAATTGAACAGGATTGGCAGTTTAATCAGGTGATGCTGCAATATCCCACAGCTTGTGAGCTTCTCTTCCAACGTCAGCATCTAGAAATTCAAGCAGAATTGCTACACGACGAATTATCCTTTATAACAGTCCCGGTTTTAATTTTACAAGGTGAAAAAGACAACAAAGAAGCTATAGCCATGAGTCAGTTATACGCTCAATATATCCCTCATGCAAAGTTGAAAATAGTCGCTAACGCAGAGGATAATTTACCAGAGTCTTGTAGCTCAGATGTGGCTGGGGATATTCGCAATTTTATTAATAGTAAAAATAATGCTGAAATTTACTACTGATAATTCTTAAGTGTTTTTTGCATTCCCCAAAAAATCAAATTCGCTTCAACATTCAAACTATCTACAATTTCCGGAAACTGCGATGCTCCTTTAGGAGCCTTCAGCGGCGATCGCATATAATTTACTAGCAAAGTGCGATCGCCCCCAGTCATCACAACATTCCCTTGCGGAAAATCCCGCCACCAAGCCTCTATAAAATCTTTGATCCCAGCAACTAGAGTGTAAATAACCCCGCTTTGTATTGCTTCTGGCGTATTTAGAGCATATCTGTGAGGAAGTTGCTGGGGTAACTCCACTGTTGGTAATTGTCCTGTTTTTCCAGCAAGAGTAGCAAGCTGCAAGCCGAGTCCTGGAAGAATTGCGCCTCCAACCAAATGTTGGTTAGCATCTGCACCAGTGAAGGTTAGTGCTGTCCCCGCATCAATCACCAGTATAGGAAAACCCCAATTCTGCCCAGCACCCAATAAAGCTAACGCACGATCAATTCCGAGTGTGGGATAAATTCCCTTTATAGGAACTTGGTCTAAGGTAAGGATACGAACATTAGGATAACTTTGCCATAGTGCGGTTTGACTGGGAACAACCGACGCTAGGATTACAGGAGGAGGGGAGGAACAGAGGGAGTGAGGACTTTTTTTCCCAGTTGCTTCATCGTTTGGGAAAATCTCTAGTAATAAATCCTTCAACGTTTGAGATTGAGACAGTCGCTGGATAACATCTGCTGGAAGATAGTCTGTGTCCCAAGCATAAATAAGCGTATCGCCTGTAAAGTACGCCCAATGCAGTCGGGAATTTCCAATCATCAAAGCTAGCCACAAAGAGCTATTAGCTAGTGACATCCTCGTTTGCTAAGCCAACGTTTGGGCTTGTAAGCAACAACATACTAACACTATTTGATACTTTTATTTTTTTTAACCTAGGGATAAAAATTTTAAACAAAATTTACAAAATAAACATGTCACAATAGGGACAGAGTAATAAATACTCAATTGCTAAGGAGACTAGTTATGGTAGCGCTCACCGAAAAAACCAAAAAAAAGCTAACCATTCAAATTGACGAGATTGCCTCCGAGACGACAGCAATTCGGTCTTTGGATTGGGATCGCGATCGCTTTGATATCGAGTTCGGTCTGCAAAACGGTACTACCTACAATTCATTTCTGATACGCGCTGAGAAAATAGCGCTGGTTGACACCTCCCACGAAAAGTTTCGTCAGCTGTACTTAGATACCCTTAAAGATCTTGTTGATCCAGCAGATATTCAATATCTTATTATCAGCCACACTGAGCCAGACCACAGCGGTTTAGTCAAAGATGTTTTGCAACTTGCGCCGGATATAACAGTTGTCGGTTCTAAAGTTGCTATCCAATTTCTGGAGAATATGGTGCATCGTCCGTTTGAGCGGAAAATTGTCAAGAATGGCGATCGCCTGGATTTAGGCAACGGACACGAACTAGAATTTGTCACCGCACCAAATTTACATTGGCCCGATACCATCTTTAGCTTTGACCACAAAACCCAAACTTTGTTTACCTGCGATGCGTTTGGGATGCACTATTGCTCAGATAGCACCTTTGACGAAGACTTAAAAGCTATAGAAGCAGACTATCAATATTACTACGAATGTCTGATGGCTCCCAATGCCCGTTCAGTTCTGTCTGCTCTCAAGCGGATGGATGAACTGGAAAAAATCAGCATAATAGCCACAGGTCATGGACCTCTATTATCCCATAACGTTGACGAACTCACCAAGCGTTATCGCACTTGGAGCAAAACACAAGCGAAGGCAGAAACTACCATAGGAGTCTTTTACGTTTCAGATTACGGCTATGGAACTCGCCTAGCTCAAGCAATTGCCACCGGTATCACCAAAACTGGCGTCGCTACAGAAATGGTAGACTTGCGTGCAGGCATTGACTTACAAGAATTGCGGGAACTTGTAGGTCGTTGTAATGGTATTGTTGTTGGAATGCCTCCAGCTTCTGGTGCAGCCAATATCCAAGCTGCCATCAGCACTATTTTAGGCTCAGTTCATGAAAAACAAGGAGTGGGCATTTTTGAATCAGGCGGTGGTGATGACGAACCAATTGACCCGTTGCTGAGTAAATTCCGGAATTCGGGCTTAATACCAGCGTTTCCAGGAATTCGGATCAAACAAACACCCACAGAAAACACTTACAAGCAGTGTGAAGAATCCGGAACAGACATAGCACAGTGGGTGACACGCGATCGCTCGGTCAAGCAGATGAAATCCTTAGGTGCTGACGTTGATAAAGCACTAGGTAGAATCAGTGGTGGGTTGTATATTATCACCGCCAAAAAAGGTGATGTATCCAGCGCCATGTTAGCCTCTTGGGTTTCTCAAGCCAGCTTCAAACCTATAGGAATATCCATCGCTGTTGCTAAAGATAGGGCAATTGAATCACTCATGCAAGTGGGCGATAAATTTGTCTTAAACGTCTTAGAAGAAGGTAACTATCAAAAATTGATGAAGCACTTCCTCAAACGTTTCGCCCCAGGTGCTGATCGTTTTGAAGGAGTCAAAACCCAGGCAGCTGAAAACGGTGCACCCATCCTTGGAGACGCCCTAGCATATATGGAGTGCGAAGTTATGAGTCGGATGGATGGCGGCGATCACTGGCTTGTGTACAGCACCGTATACGCAGGACGAGTAAGTAAGCCAGAAGCGCTAACAGCAGCCCACCACCGTAAAGTCGGAAATCATTATTAACAACACTAATCCACTCTACTGATAACTGATAACTGCTTATGAGTCTTTTGTGCTTAGTTCACGGTGCTTCCCTGGGCGCTTGGTGTTGGGAACTACTCACCCAAGAGATAGAGGCGCGTGGTCATCAGACGGTAGCAGTGGATCTCCCAATTGAAGACCCTACCGCTGGGATTGTTAAATATGCCGAAGTCGTGAACAAGGCACTGCTAGGATTTGAAGACGATGTGGTGCTGGTTGGTCACTCTATGGCAGGCTTAGCTATTCCTCTGGTTGCCAGCCAGCGTCCAGTGCGTCAGCTTGTTTTCATTGCTGGGCTGATTCCGCATATCGGTGTAAGTCTCTTCGACCAGTTTTATGACGAGGTAGATCCCAATGTCCTCAAAACAATAGGCTATGAGCTGCCAGAAGCTGAGAAGTTCGAGCAGTTCCGCGATGAGCCAGAGATGTTCAATCCGGCAGCACTGAGGATAACCTCTTTACAAGACGAGGCTGTCGCCAGAGAATTTCTCTTTCACGACTGCACCTCAGATGTGGCGCATTGGGCATTTCCAAAGTTGCGCAATCAGCAGTTTTTATATATGAGTGAGGTTAGTCCTCTACAAGCTTGGCCAGATGTAAAGTGTACATATATCGTCTGCGGTGAAGATCGTTGCCTTTCTCCCGCATGGTGTCGATACGCTGCACGCAAACGTCTTGGAGTTGATGCAATTGAGTTACCTCGAAGCGGGCATAGCCCAATGTTATCTCATCCTGTTCAGCTCGCCGGTATGCTAGCTAAAGTCGCCTCTACATAAGGCACACAGTTCAATATTAAACCTTATTAAATATGACCTATGCCAGAAACTAAACCTCGTGACGTTCAAGTTTACCCCATAGCTACAGGCACAACTGTGCTTCGTTCCCGCAGTTGGACACGCCTAAGATTTGAAATAGAATACGCTTTGGCAAAAGGGACAACAGCAAATTCTTATATCATCAAAGGAGATAAAATCGCTCTGATTGACCCTCCAGGAGAAACATTTACAGAAATTTTCCTGGAAGCGTTACAGCAACGCTTTGATGTCAAAGAAATTGATTACGTCATTCTTGGTCACATTAATCCCAATCGCGCCGCAACTCTCAAAGCTTTGCTGGAACTTGCACCGCAAATCACCTTTGTTTGTTCTAACCCAGGAGCAAAAAATTTGCGTGGCGTACTGGAAAACCCAGAATTATCAGTGATGGTGATGCGCGGGGAAGAAACTTTAGATTTGGGCAAAGGTCATGATCTAGAGTTTATCCCCACTCCTAATCCTCGATACCCAGATCTACTTTGCACTTACGATCCCCAAACAGAAATTCTCTACACAGATAAACTTTTTGCCGCACATATCTGTGGCGACCAAGTTTTTGATGAAGGCTGGGAAATCTTTAACGAAGATAGACGCTATTATTTTGATTGCATCATCGCTCCCCATGCTCGTCAAGTCGAAACAGCACTTGATAAACTTAGCGACTTATCCGTGAGGATGTATGCGACTGGACATGGAGCTCTGGTACGCTACAGCTTAATCGAACTAACAGAATTTTATCGCCAATGGTGTCAGGAGCAAGCATCGCAAGAGACATCTGTCGCCTTGATTTATGCTTCTGCGTATGGAAGTACGGCGACTCTTGCCCAAGCGATCGCTCGTGGTATGACAAAAGCGGGGGTTGCTGTAGAATCAATTAACTGCGAATTTGCTGAACCAGAAGAAATCCGCGCTGCTGTTGAAAAAGCGTCTGGCTTTATCATTGGTTCTCCTACACTTGGAGGTCATGCACCGACTCCCGTGCAAGTCGCTTTGGGTATTGTGCTTTCCACTGCGACGAACAACAAACTTGCTGGTGTCTTTGGTTCTTTCGGCTGGAGTGGCGAAGCAGTTGATATTATCGAGGGTAAACTCAAAGACGCTGGCTATCGATTTGGTTTTGATACCATCAGGGTAAAGTTTAAACCTGATGACCCCACCCTACAAATGTGTGAAGAAGCAGGAACCGACTTTGCTCAAGCACTCAAGAAAGCTAAAAAAGTGCGCACTCCAAGCCAAAGCGCCACAACTACAGAACAAGCAGTCGGGCGCGTTGTTGGTTCACTGTGTATCCTCACAGCAAAACAAGGCGATATATCCAGTGCAATGTTAGCCTCTTGGGTATCGCAGGCAAGCTTTAATCCTCCTGGTTTAACAATTGCTGTAGCAAAAGATCGAGCAGTGGAATCACTGACACACTCTGGTAGTAAATTTGCCTTAAATGTCTTGAAAGAAGGAAATCACATCGGCTTAATGAAGCACTTCCTCAAACCTTTTGGTCCAGGACAAAACCGATTTGACGGTGTCGCAAGTGAAGAAGGTGAACATGGATCTCCTGTTCTGAATGATGCCTTAGCTTATTTAGAATGCTCCGTAAAAAACCGGATGGAAGTAGGTGACCATTGGCTTGTTTATGCAACCGTGGATAATGGGAAAGTACTAGACGCTAAGGGAATTACTGCTGTGCATCATCGTAAGTCGGGGAATCATTATTAATTTTGAGTCTGAGAGAAGTCTGATCGCCGGAAGCCGGCGATTAGAACTATGCCCTAAGTCCTTACGGACAAGCTGCGCGTTCGCTCTTGGCGTGCGCTCTGCGCTTACGGTGATTTTGAATTGTAAGCAATGTAGAGACGTAGCGTGCTACGTCTTTATATTTTACAAAAAGTCATTTTATAAATAACAATTTAATGATTAAATATTAAACATTAAACTAATATCACAGTTTGAAGCTTGAGCTTGTGAACTTTCAGGGAGCTAGCTGATTCGTTGAGGGGAAATTAACCAAGATATGAGTAGACGATTTAATCGACGTAGGTTTTTGATTTACAGTTCTGCAACTATTGGTAGCAGCATCTTTGTGAAGGCTTGCGCTAATAACACCCCAACCGCTACGAACAGTCCAGCCACCTCTAGCAATGCTTCTCCTGTAGCTGCGGCTAATAGTGAAACCATCAAGGTAGGTGTTCTACACTCCCTTAGTGGCACAATGGCTATTAGTGAAAAAAGTGTCGTCGATGCTGAGAAATTAGCCATCAAAGAAATTAACGCGGCTGGTGGTATCTTAGGTAAACCAATTGAAGCCATTGTTGAAGATGGTGCTTCTAACTGGGATACTTTTAGAGAAAAAGCAACTAAGCTCATTGATCAAGATAAAGTAGCTGTAGTTTTTGGTTGTTGGACTTCAGCTAGCCGTAAAAATGTTAAACCAGTCTTTGAAAGTAAAGACCATATGCTGTGGTATCCCGTGCAGTATGAAGGTCAAGAGTGTTCTAAAAACATTTTTTACACAGGTGCAGCGCCAAATCAACAAATTGAACCATCTGTTGATTGGTTGTTAAAAAATAAAGGCAAAGAATTCTTTTTAGTAGGCTCAGACTACGTTTTTCCTCGTACTGCTAACACCATTATTAAAGCCCAATTAGAAGCTCTAGGCGGAAAAATAGTTGGTGAAGATTACTTACCATTAGGTAACAACGAAGTTACACCTATCATTACTAAAATTAAGCAAGTTTTGCCCAACGGTGGAGTAATTTATAACACCTTAAATGGTGATAGTAATGTAGCTTTATTCAAACAGTTAAAAGGTGCTGGATTAACACCAGACAAATACCCTTCTATGTCTGTAAGTATTGCCGAAGAAGAAGTTAAGGCAATTGGTGTTGAGTATCTCAAAGGTCACTACGCTGCTTGGAATTACTTCCAAACTGTAGACACTCCTGCTAATAAGAAATTTGTCGCAGCATTTAAACAAGAATATGGTGCAGACCGGGTAACAAATGACCCAATGGAAGCCGCATATATCGCCGTTTATTTGTGGAAGCAAGCAGTAGAAAAAGCGGGTAGTCCTGATTTAGCTAAAGTTCGTGCTGCGGCTTATGGTCAAACTATAGATGCACCTGAAGGAAAAGTGACAGTAAATGCTAATCATCACATATCCAAAGTTGTGCGGATTGGTCAAGTTAGAGATGATGGTTTATTTAATATTATCTATGCTACACCTGCACCAGTTGAGCCAGTTCCTTGGAATCAATTTGTGAAAGAGACTAAGGGATTTGCTTGTGATTGGTCAGATCCAGCTAAGGGCGGTAAGTACAAAAAAGCCTAATTAGTCAATAGTTAATAGTTAATAGTTAATAGTTAAAATTTTAACTCTTGACTATTGACCCATTACTAGAAAACAAGCTTATAGCTGGTGGAGAAAAATAAGTGTTAACAGGTTTCTTAGATGCTGTATTTAATGGTATTAGCATCGGTTCTGTGTTATTAATTGCCGCCTTGGGATTAGCCATTATATTTGGCTTGATGGGTGTCATTAATATGGCGCATGGTGAATTGATGATGTTTGGGGCTTATACAACATTTGTTGTGCAGAATGGCTGTAAACAATTAGGCGGTTTTTGGTTTGAAATTTATATATTTTTGGCGTTAATTATCGCTTTCATTTTCACAGCATTTATCGGATTAATTCTTGAAAGAGGTGTGATTCGTTACCTCTATGGACGACCCCTAGAGACTCTGCTAGCAACTTGGGGAGTAAGTTTAATTTTTCAGCAGTTTGTCCGTAGTGCGAATTTGGTCTTAGTAATTGGCTTAGTATTGTTTTCTCTATTGTTTTTTGGTGGGTTATGGTTTTTAAATTCCCGCACAAATTTAGAGAGAATTCGTAACTGGGTTGTGTGGGTAGTACTATTGCTATCGCTGGGGATAACAACAGTAATTTGTAATTTATTGAGTCAAACATATCAGCTAGCAGTAACTAAACCTTGGTTTGGCGCACAAAATGTAGATGTAACAGCACCGACTTGGTTACAAACTGGCATATCTTTAGGTGGTGTACAATTACCATTTGCCAGATTATTTATTATTGCTTTGACAATAATTTGTGTAGTAGGAATTTATCTATTCTTACAACGTTCTAGCTGGGGATTAAGAATTCGGGCTGTGACACAAAACCGGAGTATGAGTGCTTGTTTAGGTATCCCAACTCAAAAAGTTGATGCAATCACTTTTGCTTTGGGTTCTGGTTTAGCTGGGGTGGCTGGTTGTGCGATTAGTTTACTCGGTTCTGTAGGTCCAAATACTGGACAAAATTATATTATCGACACTTTTATGGTTGTGGTTGTTGGCGGTGTGGGTAATTTAGTAGGTACTATTGTAGCTGCTTTGGGAATTGGCACAGCTAACTTTTTAATTGGTTCTGGGACTCTAGCTTTGTTGTTAACTCCTATTAAGCCTTTGGCAGATTTATTGACATTTTTTGCTACCACAAGTATGGCCAAGGTGATGGTATTTATGCTGATTATTTTATTTTTACAGTGGAAGCCTGGGGGGATTTTTCCACAAAAAGGTCGTAGTGTTGATGTTTAATTTCACACATAGACGTGAAGGACACAGAGGATGAAGAAGGGAGGAAGGTTAATATTAATTGAAGTTGGGATGGTGATGGTGATTGCACTCATCCTCATCTTAATTATGCCAGTGGTGCTATCAGAATTTCGCTTGAATTTGTTGGGGCGATTTTTGTCACTGGCAATTGTGGCTTTAGCTATTGATTTGATTTGGGGTTATACTGGCTTACTAAGTTTGGGACATGGTATTTTCTTTGGTTTGGGTGGATATGGGATCGCTATGTACCTGAAACTGCAAGTCCCTGTTGGTGAGTTACCTGATTTTATGGGGCTGTATGGCATCACCGAACTTCCCTGGTTTTGGCGACCTTTTTATTCTTTCCCGATAGCAATAGCGGCTGTGGTGATACTTCCAGGTTTGCTGGCGGGATTATTGGGATATTTAGTATTCCGCAATCGCATTAAGGGAGTTTATTTTTCGATTTTGACCCAAGCCGCAACTATTGTATTTTTCAATTTTTTTAATGGTCAACAACAATTTTTCAACGGTACTAATGGGCTGATAGATTTTACAACTTTGTTTGGTGCAACCGTCAGTGATCCTAAAACAAAATTTGTTTTCTATACTCTCACAGTATTGTTTCTCGCCGCTACCTACGGAGTTTGTCGCTGCCTGACAAGTGGACGTTTTGGACGACTTTTGATAGCTATTCGGGATGACGAAAATCGGGTAAGATTTTCTGGTTATGACCCCACAGATTTTAAAACATTAGTGTTTACAGTATCGGGTGCGATCGCAGGCGTAGCAGGAGCATTTTACACCCTGCAAAGTGGTTCTGTATCACCCAGAGCAATGGATATTGCTTTTTCTATTGAAATGGTAATTTGGGTAGCCGTGGGGGGACGTGCTACATTAATCGGGGCAATTGTGGGAACTTTGTTAGTCAATTATGCCCGTGCTTTTTTGAGTGAACAATTTGCCGAAATTTGGCTATTTTTCCAAGGCGCACTATTTTTAATTGTCGTGACAGTCCTTCCTGACGGCTTAGTAGGATGGTTGCGTAGTCAAAACATTCCTCTTTTCAAACGCCCTCAACAAATTTCTACATATCCCAGCTTGGAAGAAGACACAGAAGTGCAACATGAACACCAAAATCTTGGAAACTGAAAACGTCACTGTTAGTTTTGATGGTTTTAAAGCACTCAACCAACTAAATTTTAGTATGGAAGTGGGTGAATTGCGAGTAGTAATTGGGCCAAATGGTGCTGGTAAGACTACATTTCTTGATGTGATTACAGGTAAAGTGCAACCCACTATAGGACGAGTACTATTCAAAGGAAAAAACCTACGTTCTCTGCCTGAACATCAAATTGCACGGCGGGGAATTGGGCGCAAATTCCAAACACCTAGAGTTTATCTCAACCTAACACCACGGGAAAATTTAGAAATTACCAGCAACCGCAAGAAAAATGTTTTTTTTACATTGTTTGGGCGTTCTCATAGTACTGAAAAAAATACTATAAAAGGTTTATTAGAAACCATTGGCTTAACTTCTAAAGCAGACATCCCCGCCGCTTTATTATCCCACGGAGAAAAGCAACGTTTAGAAATTGGGATGTTAGTAGGACAATCTCCAGACTTATTACTTGTAGATGAACCAGTTGCAGGTTTAACCGATGAAGAAACCTATAACATCGGCGAACTAATTTTAACATTAGCTCAGAATCATTCAATTTTAGTGATTGAACATGATATGGAATTTGTCCGTCAAATTGCCAACAAAGTCACAGTCCTACATGAAGGTTCGGTACTCTGCGAAGGCAATTTAGGAGAAGTCCAAAATGACCCCCGTGTTGTTGAAGTATATCTAGGACAACAGCAAAAATAGATAGGGGGGACAAGGCGAAAACCAATGACTATTGACTGGAACTAAGGGTGTTGGGGTATAGGAGGAAGAGGGTGAACCCCTTAATTTCTTCATGGAGAAATAGAAGATCTGTATCCTTGATTCAAGCCCCTCGACTGCGCTCAGGGTAAACCCCTCAATTCATTGATGGGATCCCCTACACCTTTACACCCTTATACCCTTACACCCCTAGTTTGTTGACCAATGCTAAACATCTCTAACATTAACGTTTACTACGGTGAAAGCCATATTCTGCGCAACGTAGATTTGAATGTACCAAATGGGCAAATGGTATGCCTAATTGGACGCAATGGCGTAGGTAAAACAACCTTACTCAAAACAATTATGGGTTTACTCAAACCCCGCAGTGGCACAATGAACTTATCTGGTCATTTAATCAACTCCAAATCTCCAGATCAAAGGGCGAAGATGGGAATTGGTTATGTTCCCCAAGGACGAGAAATTATTCCCCGTTTGACAGTCAAAGAAAATTTGCTACTGGGGTTAGAAGCTAGGCAGATACAGGTTAAAAAAGCTGAAATTCCTGAAGAAATTTTTAGCTTATTTCCTGTGTTGAAAACCATGTTGTCGCGGATGGGTGGTGATTTAAGTGGTGGACAGCAACAACAACTGGCAATCGCTCGTGCTTTAATGGGACAACCTCAATTACTTGTATTAGATGAACCCACCGAAGGAATTCAACCCTCAATTATCCTCGAAATTGAAGCGGCAGTCCGTCGCATCGTTGAAACCACAGGTATTTCTGTTTTACTGGTAGAACAACACTTACACTTTGTCCGTCAGGCCGATTACTATTACGCTATGCAAAAAGGCGCTATTGTTGCCTCTGGTTCAACTGATGAACTTAGTCAAGATGTGATTCAAAGGTTTTTGGCGGTTTAATTTTTGGGATTTTCATTTGGGTTGGCTGATTAATCCTCAAGATCAGCAGGTAGAGATTTACCGATCCCGGTTCGCTGTAGAAGTCGTTCAAACCCCAGCACTCCTTTCTGGGGAAGAAGTTTTGCCAGGGTTTGAGTTACAAATAACATGAGAAATTCTTTCTAATACCATTTCTCCATGAAGATGCATTTAATAGCCTGCGTAGGCAGGCTTTGTTTGTATAGCCCCAGTCTTCTAGACTGAGGGCGAATAAAGTGCAAAGTCATAGAGAATTGGTATAACTCTCCACTCTCTTCTCCTAATATTGACCAATCATCACCTGTTCCCCAGCACGAGACATGATAGATTGGCGTGTGCGGTATTTGCTGCCAATTAGCTTTAACTCTTCGTCAAACACTGAATTGTTGTATTCAGTTCGCAAACACAAGGTGATGTATCCAGTGCTATGTTAGCCTCTTGGGTTTCTCAAGCCAGCTTCAAACCTATAGGAATATCCATAGCTGTTGCTAAAGATAGGGCGATTGAATCACTCATGCAAGTGGGTGATAAATTTGTCCTAAATGTCTTGGAAGAAGGTAAATATCAAAAATTGATGAAGCACTTCCTCAAACGTTTCGCCCTTGGTGCTGATCGTTTTGAAGGAGTGAAAACCCAGCCAACCGAAAACGGTGCACCCATCCTTGGAGACGCCCTAGCATATAGCGATCGCTCGTGGGATGATAAAAGCGGGAGATGGCTTGTGGTCTGTAACTATATATATAGATTATCAACTTTCAAAAGGCAGCAGTTCGATGAATACAGTTGTGCTAAATCTGGAGCCAGTTGTTCACTTAACCGATGAGCAGTTTTATCAACTCTGCATGGCAAACCGGGATTTGAACCTAGAACTGAATCCAAAAGGAGAATTAATTATTGTGCCACCAGTAGGAGGAGAAAGTGGAACTCAGGAAGCAGGGCTGATTACGGACTTGGAAATTTGGAACCGCCAAACAAAATTGGGAAAAGTTTTTAGCTCCTCTACTATCTTTAGACTTCCAAATGGGGCACAACGATCGCCTGATGCTGCGTGGGTAAAATTGGAACGATGGGAAGCACTAACTGCTGAGCAGCGTAAAAAATTCCCCCCACTGATGCCTGACTTTGTGATTGAACTAAGATCAGAGACTGACCGCCTCAAACCTCTGCAAGATAAAATGCAGGAGTATTTAGAAAATGGTTTACCCTTAGGTTGGCTTATCAATCCTCAAGATGAGCAGGTAGAGATTTACCGATCCCGGTTAGCTGTAGAAGTCGTTCAAACCCCAGCACTCCTTTCTGGGGAAGAAGTTTTGCCAGGGTTTGAGTTACAAATAACATGAGAAATTCTTTCTAACTCT
Organism: Brasilonema angustatum HA4187-MV1; assembly: GCA_019359695.1. Lineage (GTDB taxonomy): Bacteria > Cyanobacteriota > Cyanobacteriia > Cyanobacteriales > Nostocaceae > Brasilonema > Brasilonema angustatum. The sequence continues at coordinate 13,153 of JAHHGV010000061.1, read as the reverse complement.
CCACTCTCTTCTCCAAATATTGACCAATCATCACCTGTTCTCCAGCACGAGACATAATAGATTGGCGTGTGCGGTATTTGCTGCCAATTAGCTTTAACTCTTCGTCAAACACTGAATTGTTGTATTCAGTTCGCAAACACAATGTTTTCGGGTTGGGGAAGTAATACTGGGCGCTGATAGGTTTGGTTGTGGCAAAACCGCGATCGCGATACAACACATTCCCCAATGCACCAAATATTGTTGAACCCTGAGACTCTTTCTTTCCCGTCACAGAATTCTCACTTTCCCAAATCACTTGGCTACCACAAATCAAACTAACTGTATCAGCTAGGTCGTGCATCTGAGCCAGCTTTTGCAATTCATCGCATCCCTGCGTTAAAAACCGAATGGTGATCATACTCACCATTTCCTTAATTTCTCCATCTGGTAGTGTGTAGTAGCGCCGTTCTGAACGCCACTTACCAACTGATTCTTGAAAAAACTCTGCCAGTAGAGATTCGTCAGCAGTCTGTGTCAGTTTGATCTGTGATGTCACCGTTATCGTTCCTCGCTTAAAGTAAATTTACAATTTGCTCAAGATAGATACACTATCTGTGTCCTAAACTCCAGACTTCTTTACTTTTCTTAAGATTATCTTGATCTTACGAGAATGACTAACGAGTTTTGCTACGTTGGAAACAAAAAAGATTTTTATTTTTTCGACACCTATCTGAAGTAAGAAAGTGAAAATAAAAATTTTGATGATTTAAAAAATATTTTATAGTTGTTGAAACTTATAGATAGAAAATATCGTCTATATAGCAATACGGTTTGCTTCCGCAGACATGAGTTTTTGTCCTGCTGACAATCCTTTGATAAGCCTCTTTTAGTTGTTCAAATTTGTAAAGTTTTTCTTTGAGACCAATTCAAGCAGTGAACAGTGAATAAGTTACATAGGGGGATTGAACCCCAACTGAAACTAGCAATTTGTAGTTGTTGGAGTTTTAGAAAGGCACGTTTCGGGTTGTTACTTCTTACCCGAAAGCTGCTCCCCCCAACCGAACACGACACTGATAACTGGTAACTGGATAAAAGAGCTAACCCTTAGGCAGAGTCAAGAAAAATTAAAAAAAGTTATAGTAACCTTAATAAAATTTGTATTAGTAACATAAAGAACGCTATGTCCAGCAAAATTGCAGGGGGTAAATAAGGTGTTTGTCTTTTATTAGTATGAAATTTTAGAGAATTAAACGATTGGTCTAACCCAATACTGCCTGATAGGAGCCTGTATAGATGATTAAGTAAGCAAATCAGCAGCGCAAAGTACCACACAAATTCACACGTAGCCAAAGGCAGAAAGACAGAGACTGTTTTTTGAGACAGCCAACATCAAAAAAAATGCAAGCTAATAGAAAGAACATTTTAATTACTTCTGTACTAAGCATAGGACTACTGAGTGCAGGTTGCGGTTCGCTTCCAAACGAATCAGCAGAAGCTGAATCACAGCGTCGTGAGGGTAAGGAAGAGTCCGATAGTGCAGTTCCTGTGGATGCATCCATTGCCCGTAGTGGTATGTTGCAAAAAGAGCCAGAATATACAGGTACGACCACACCATTGCGCACCGTATCACTGCGATCGCGAGTCGAAGGGCAGCTTTTGGCGTTGAATGTGGATGTAGGTGATGCTGTTAAGCAAGGGCAAATTATTGCACAGATAGATGATGCCTTACTGAGAACTACTCAAAATCAAGCAGAAGCAGAACTGGCAGCACTCAAGTCAGAAGTCGCACGGGAAGAAGCCAGAATTAGCAATGCTCGTGCTGAGGTAGAAAAAGCGCGAGCACAACTGGTGCAAGCACAAGCAGACTCACAAAGACAGCAGCAACTTGTGAAAGAGGGGGCGATCGCACAACAAACAGCCGAACAAGCACGCACTGAAAGCCTCACTGCTGCCCAATCACTTCGTGCTGCACAACAGACAGTGCGCACAGAACAGCAAGCCCTCGCAGCTGCAAAAGGTCGAGTTGTTGCTCAACAAGCCGTCGTTGCGGAAGCAAAAGAACGCCGTTCTTATTCAAAGCTAACATCAGCCGTGACTGGAGTCGTCTTAGAAAAAGTGACAGAACCGGGAAATTTCCTACAAGCAGGAAATGAAGTCCTAAGACTTGGTGATTTTAGCCGTGTCAAAGTCGTAGTTCAAGTTTCAGAATTAGAACTGGGGAAAATCCGCTTAGGACAATCAGTCAAAGTGCGCTTAGATGCCTTTGGCAATCAAACATACACTGGGCAAGTCACACGCATTTCCCCAGCTGCGGACACAACTGCTCGTTTGATACCAGTTGAAGTCGTCATTCCTAACAGCGATAGAAAAATTGGTAGTGGTTTGTTGGCAAGAATCAATTTTGAAAGCCAGACACAAGCGCGAGTCATCATACCTGAGACAGCGCTTCAAGGAAGAGATGGGGGGACAGGCGCAAATCAACAAAAACAGAACACAACAGCTTCTTCCTCTTCTGCCCAATCTCCAAATTCCAATCGTCAAGGGACGGTATTTGTTGTAACTCAAACAGGTGATAAAGCAATGGTGACAGCGAGAGCCGTAACGCTTGGGGAAAGATCTGATGGCAATGTAGAAATTTTATCTGGCTTGCAACCAGGAGAAAGATTTGTAACTCGTAGTGGCAAACCGTTGAAAGACCGCAGTATTGTACGTCTTTCTATTCTTTCTGAGCAACAATCATAAAGCAGTACTCACCACTTAGTATCATGCAGCAGGTAAACCAGACTAGCGGATTTAGTATTAGCGCCATTTCAATTCGCCAGCATATAGGCACACTTATGCTCACCGTAGCAGTGATTGTTGTTGGGATATTTTTTCTGACAACCATCCAAGTTGATTTACTACCATCAATTACTTATCCGCGAATTGGTGTGCGGCTGGAAGCACCTGGTATCTCGCCCGAAGTGGCAGTAGATGAAATCACTAGACCTTTGGAAGAAACTTTATCCGCTACAGAGAATGTCGTGCAAGTTTTTTCCCGTACTCGTGAGGGACAGGTTAGCCTCGATTTATTTTTCCAGCCAGGAGGCGATATCGATCAGGCGCTAAATGATGCGACTGCTGCTTTTAACCGAGGTAGAGGACAACTGCCAGATACGATTGAAGAACCGCGTATATTTAAATTTGACCCTTCCCAACAACCAATCTACGAATTGGCGCTAACATCTGAGTCTTTACAAGGTAAAGATTTGCGGGTATTTGCAGATGAGGAACTGTCTCGCGAACTCAGTGTTGTACAAGGAGTTGCTTCTGTTGATATTTCTGGTGCTGCTGAAGAAGAAGTACGAGTACTTGTTGACTTAAACCGTTTGCAAGCTTTGGGTGTTGGGTTAACTGATGTACTCAATCAACTCACAGCCAGAAACCAAGATATATCTGGTGGTCGAATTTTAGGCAAAAATTCTGAACCATTAACTCGTACAGTGGGACGATTCAAAAACGCAGATGAAATCAGCAATCTCTCTTTTCAAGTCTCCTCATCCACCTCGTCCCCCTCATCTACCTCATCCACCTCATCCACCTCATCCTCTTCATCCACATCATCCACCTCATCTCCTCCCCGCCGCGTTTATCTACGAGACTTTGCTGAAGTCAGTGACGGTACAGAAGAACAGCGAATCTTTGTTTATTTAAACCGTCAGCCAGCGGTGAAAGTTTCAATTCAGAAGCAGCCTGATGCCAATACAATCAATGTTGTAGATGGCGTTAAGAAACGGATTGAGCAATTACGAGGTTCTGGCTTGATTCGATCTGATATGGTTTTGACCCCGACAACAGATGAATCTCGCTTCATTCGTAATTCGTTGAATGATGTGATCACCTCAGCAGTTTCTGGGGCGTTGTTAGCAGCACTAGCAGTGCTGTTATTTTTGGGATCAATACGGCAAACATTTATTATTAGTTTGGCAATTCCGCTGTGTACTTTGGCGGCGATCGCCTTAATGAAACTATTCGGCTTGACGTTGAATGTATTCAGTTTAGCAGGTCTTACCTTAGGAATTGGTCAAGCGATTGATACCTCAGTCGTCATTTTGGAGAACGTTGCAGAAAAAACAGCCATGACTCCCAATCAAAAGGAGACGGAGAAATTGGCAGATAAGGAAATGGGGAAAAAACCCAATTCAAAATTCTTTATCGAGACTACAATTGCAGCTTCCCAAGAAGTCGAATCTGCATTAATCGCTGCGACTGCTGCCAACTTGGTTTCTGTAGTCCCATTCTTGCTCATTGGCGGCTTTATCTCACTGCTATTTAATGAGATGATTCTGACGATTGGCTTTGCAGTCGCCGCTTCTTTGGTTGTCGCTGTCACAGTCGTACCGATGCTGTGTTCTCGACTTTTGGCAATTCCTTGGTCTAGTCGTATCAGAGAGTTTTGGCTACTGCGTCAGTTTAATCATCGTTTTGAAGATGCAACAATCTTATACGGTAAGTTGTTAAAGAACGTTATACGTTATCGAATAATAGCCGTCACTATCGTTTTTCTGATTTTAGGCGGTGGCACCTTATTCATGGCAGGTCAAATCTCTCAAGAAATCTTACCGCGCATCAATACAGGACAAGCCAATTTAAGAGTGCAGTTTCCTCCCGGTACACCTTTAGCAACTTCTCAGAAAGTGATGCAGGTTGTAGATGATATCTTGATCAAGCAACCAGAAACTGACTATGTTTTCTCAACCGTAGGTGGTTTTCTCTTTGGTAGCAACACAACAGAAAATCCTTTGCGCGCCAGCAGTACTATCAATCTTAAACAGGGTAAAGATGTTGAGAAGTTTGTCCAAAAGGTGAATCGGGAATTTAATAAACTCAATTTAGCAGGAATTTTGCTGCGCTTGAGTCCTGGTCAGGTACGGGGTTTAATCTTGAGTAATACCCCATCTCAAGGTTCAGAAGTTGACGTTATTCTGCAAGGTAACGATGAACAAAAATTACAGCAAGCAGGTAGGCAACTGCTGCAAGCTTTAGAAGAAAAGGCTACACTCGCTAGATTCCGACCAGATGCTGACCCCCGTCAACCAGAAGTACAAATTCGTCCTGATTGGGAAAGAGTTGCAGCTTTGGGACTGACAGCGCAACAAATTGGCGAAACGATTCAAACAGCTATTGAAGGTTCAGTTCCCACGCAAATTCAACGCGGTAACCGCTTAGTTGATGTGCGCGTAGAGTTAAATCAAGAAGCAATTGAGCGTCCTTCTCAGTTAGAAAGATTACCGCTATTTACGCAAAATAACCAACAAGTCCGCCTTTTGGATGTTGCCCGTATTGAGGAGGGTCAAGCACCAGGAGAGGTTCAGCGAATTAACCAACGTCAAGTTTTCGTTATTGCAGGGAACTTAAGCGAGGGAGCTAGTTTAGGTGACGCGATCGCACAAGTAAATGAAGTCGTTAAGAGCATTAAGTTACCTGACGGCGTAACGCTTATACCAAGTTCCGCACAGGAAACGAATCAGCAGTTGCAAAACTCTTTGAAAACTATGGGCGCACTAGCAACGTTCTTAATTTTCGTCGTCATGGCTGTGCAATACAACTCGCTGATTGACCCTTTAATTATTATGTTGACTGTACCACTAGCTTTAGCTGGAGGGATTTTTGGACTTTACGTCACTAAAACAGCTATTGGTGCAACGGTGATAGTCGGTGCGGTGCTGTTGGTGGGTATTGTGGTGAACGCGGGAATTCTCATGGTAGAACTGGCAAACCAAATTCGAGAAGAGGAAGGTTGCGATCGACGCACTGCCATTCTCAAAGCTGCTCCTCAACGTTTGCGTCCGATTATGATGACTACAGTCACGACTATCTTAGGGCTGTTCCCCTTAGCTTTGGGTATTGGCGAAGGTTCGGAGTTTTTGCAGCCATTGGGGATTGTCGTGTTTTTTGGGATGGCGATCGCCACAATGTTGACGCTGTTTCTCATCCCCTGTTTTTACATTCTGCTGCACGATTTGCTGGGTGGGAAATGGACAAAACCCGTGTTCGGTAGGCTGGGTAAGTTGAGGAAATCGTGAGCCACTCTGTTGCAGTAACCGGCCTTTGCTACAGTTTTATTCCCTACACTCTTATACCCTTATGCCCTTACACCCCAACTCAATTAACTATCTGCTTGGTTTGACGAATTACTAAACCTTTGTGCGGTCAGTTAAGATTTCATATCCATTGTCAGTCACAAGCAATGTATGTTCAAACTGAGCAGCTAGGGATTTGTCTAATGTGACTACGGTCCAACGGTCTGATAGAGTACGGGTCTGTTTAGAACCAGCAGTCACAATCGGTTCGATTGTCAATGTCATTCCAGCCCGGAGTTTCACATTTGGCATTTCACGAGTACGAAAGTTGAACACTGAAGGTTCTTCGTGCATGTTGCGACCAATCCCGTGCCCAGTGTAGTTTTCAAGAACACTGAAGCCGTGTGCCTCTATACAGTCTTGAACAGCACCCGCAATATCCATCAGATACGCTCCTGCTTTGACTTGCTCAATTCCCTTGTAGAGTGCCTCTTCAGCAACCTGAATCAACTTTTCTGTCTTTGGGTGTACCTTACCCACAGCAATAGTGATACAAGAATCACCGTGAAAGTTCTGATAACAAGCTGCTGTATCAACCTTCAAAACATCTCCACGTCGAATCACCCGTTGAGGACTGGGGATGCCATGCACGGCTTCATGATTAATCGAAGCGCAGATAGAGCCAGGAAATCCGTGGTATCCCTTGAAACTGGGTGTTGCGCTCATTTCTCGGATGCGTTTCTCTGCGTAAACATCTAAGTCACCAGTCGTCATTCCAGGTTGCACTATTTGAGCAATCTCTTTTAACACAGTTGCAACAATTAAAGCTGCTTGACGCATGATTTCAATTTCACGTTGAGACTTGACGCTAACACCACGACTTTGCCGTTGAGCAACGGGCTGGGTGAAGAGGCTAGGAATATTCATACACAAAGAGATAAAATTTCAATACTGCTACTTTAGCATACTATAGCTTAGGCTAGCAAAAGCTAAGACAGCAAAAGCTGTTGTAAGGTGCTACGATAAGTACTATCTACGCAATACATAAATTTTGAAATGGGCGGCAAAACTCTATTGTCTGGTGTAACAACGTACATTTCCCCGGAACTGAAAGCAGAATTGGAGGCATGGGCACAAGAGCAAGAACGCTCTATCTCCTGGCTTCTTGCCAAACTGATTGAAAATAAACTTCAGGAACGACGGCAAAAAGTATCACAAGCATTGAGTGCGGACAACCAGGATTAGCCACGCCAAGTAGGATGCCCTCTGTATTGAGAACAGCAAAATCATATAAAAAATGACAAAAATCTCTTTGTGTGCTGCTATGTTAACAAAGCCTGTCTCCGCTTCAAATTTCCAGGTGCAAGATATGTGAGCAAAGCGCTAGGCGATCGCCTTCCCCCAAGGAGATAAATTTCTTGTTCTACCCTTGTCATATCATGTCCGGTTGAATAGTTGTCATTGCGTTAGCGTAGCGTGCCCGGAGGGCATACGCAGCGATAGCGGAGTGAAGCAATCTCCCCCTCACGCTAAATCTTTGAGATTGCTACCCTATGGCTGACGCCACGCCTTACGGTGAGTCCAGCGCTGCGGGACGGTCTCCCTCCGGAGCCACTTCTGTGCGGGGGTTCCCCCCGTTGAAGAATGTGGCGTCAGGCGACTGGCGTTAGCGAAGCGGAACCGAAGGTTCTCCCCGGAGGGCTATCGGGAAGCCGCTAGCCCCTAAGGGGGCCGGAGCTAACGCGTCTACGTTTCACTCCGTTCCACTCGCAATGACATATCACAAGTATTTTGCCGGACACGATATCACAACTTTATGGTCTTCCTTTAGCAAATATACAACGCCGCAATGCCAAGGTGCGAGTAGAACTTAGGGTGCGCTTGTAAATAAAAACAACTCTCAAGCTCACGCTAATAAATCAATCATTGTGTTGATACCTTTGTTGCAGTTATACCATTTCACGATCAAGCCTGATACAAATGATTGGTCTGTAATTCTTTCTCTCTGCTAAGAACTCAGAGCTCCCTATTTGTATAAACCTTAAAGTGAAACGGTATTACTCCTCCTACAGCAACTCTACCAGCTTCAACACGACACGCGCTTGGTTTTCAGCCGCTACTGCAAAAAAAGTTTGTAGTTGTGCTGCTGCTGATTCCTCACCACCGCCCGCAAGATCCGAGACACTCCGTACTGCAATAAAGGGTACGCGATTGGAAAAAGCCACCATCGCCGAAGCTGTGGTTTCCATATCCGCAACCAACACCTGAGTATTGTTGTTCTTGTTACCGCGTTCATCGAAGTTTAAATTTGTCGCGACGTATTTGCGATAGGCAGCATTATCGACAAAAGTAGGGCCACTAAGTCCGTTTCCACCCACAATCTAGACGAGGAGCGGGATCGAGTGGTTTAGTGTTACACTTACCGCTCGTATCGACTGGTGCACAGTTCAGGATCTCGACATTAATTTGACGAGCTTTGGCAAACATCTGTGGATCGACAGTAAACCAGAATTTGAGATTTTGATCTGTGTTTGGATTGGTAGGTACACCTGGAAACGGTACTGAGCGGAGTTGCTGTAGGTTATTTGCATCTAAGAAATACTGGGGTATGTCATCGGAACTCACGTTGGTGTTACGTAAAAAGGCATTTTTCGCATCCGGTGCAAAGACTGTCTCAGTATTAGCGAACCCTGGTGACTGTACGGTTCCAGATATCAATTAGATATAGCGCATCGTCAGAATAAATAGTTTCAATATAGTTTCAATTTCAACACAAATAGTAGACATAGAATAGTTAAAACTTTCAACAGTTATCAGTTATCAGTTATCAGTTATCACTGTTCATTATTTACTGTTTACTGTTTACTGTTCACTGTTCACTGATGTAATTTCTCTCCTTTTGGTAAAGGTAGCAAGTTTTCAGCTAAGGCGCGATGAGCATTTGAGCAGTGGGCTTTGCGCAATTGCCCAACTGGAAAACGGCTCAAGACGGGATAAAAAGTCGATAGCTTTCACTTTTGATCAGGATAGAGAATCCCAACCAGATTAAGACAAATGGGAAGATTTTTCGACCATAACGAGTCAGAAGGGGAGCCATGAGAGGATTACGAGTCATGAAGTAAGACAGACAGCACCATACCCCAACTGTGAAATAGCAAACACACAGTATCACCCCCAAACTTGGGAGATTACTACTGGCAAACAACGGCACATAAATCCCAATGTTGTTTCCTCCATTTGCAATGGTGACTGCGGAAACACGGTAAGTTTGGGGATCGCGTAAAGTTTCCAGTAGTGATTTCTTATGGTACTTAGATTTGCCAGGAGAGCCGAAGTCAACTGACACTGTCTCCAATACGACCTCTTCTTGGGCTTCTCGACTCATGAGATTACTGATACCAATAGCAATCGGAAGCAAGCCCAGCAATCCAATCCAAGTCTCTGGAAGGACTAAACCGCCAAAGAAACCAGGGAGACTTGCAAACACTAATGCAGTGAATCCAAGAAATTCACCCAGAACAATATGCTTGGGACGAAAGGTGCGATTGACTTTTCCGAAGAAAGCTGTCAAGTATAAATTGTCGTCAAAAGTGGTTGCAAAAGCGGCAGAGATCCCAATAATTAATGTACTAATTAGCCAAGTCATAATCGTTATTCACTATGATTCAATGCTGTTCTTCCTTGTCCTTCTCTGCTTCTCAAAGGTGAGGGCAGTGCAGGAAATTGTTCAATTGTCAATCAAATTGGTGATTTTTTTTAACAGCCAGGTACCTTGACAGCGCATGGGTTCAATATTATGGCTTTCAACTAAATGAAAGCAAATCTTATTTTTTCTCAAAACGATAAATACAAGTTATGAAAAATCGAATTGTTAAGGAGGAATGAGTTTTTTCGTTTACCATTCCGCCCTATTTTTGCAACCCAATCACCGTAATTCCTTCTACCAAAGAAACTGGATAAACTGGCAAGCACCAAAGCTGTAAAACCGAGATACTGTCCTACAATAATGTGCTGATGCCGGAAAGTTGCATTCACCTGCGAGAAAAACAATAGCAGAACGACAATATCATCCAAATTTGTGGCAGCGAAAGCAGCAAATCCAGTTGAAAGGACACCGATGAAGTCATCCATTTTAGTTCTTACTCTTTCTCTTTAAGAAGTGCAGAAGTCAATTCAGTCCGAGATTCTACTCTTTCTTGCTGAGGGTTTTTCTGAGCTGCTTTGACAATTTCATCTAACTCTAATTGAAAGAGTCTTGTATTATCACCACCACCTGCTGATATCCAAGGCATTCTACCATCCCACTTGGCGATCGCCTGTCGTTGTAAAATTGGCGGTGTGAGCGACTCCATGATTAATCGATGTGCTTCGGCTTCACCTTTAGCTAAATTCACTTTCGCCTTTGCTTGTTTTTCTGGCTTAATAACAAGAAACCCTACTCCCCGTTCTCTAGCATTGACAATCGAAAAAAGCTACATATGATAGTCAAAGCTAACAGTAATAAAACAATTATAACAATCGCCTGAATATCTTTTTTTGGCTTTTTTGTTGAACTTGATCCTTCTCTGTTCGTCATAAATTATACATTCACAATTTCATCCTCTAAAACAGTGAAATATCTGTACTGTCTTCAAATCATTTCCTTTCGTTTTCATAGGTTTGTAATATTGCATCAGGGTTAACACCTGGCACAACCCGCTGAGAAAATCCCCAGGTAAATAGAACTACGATCAGCGTCAACATCATCCATTGAGGCGGTACATGGTCTGGAATTAATGCTTTAAACATCAATCTGACACCGACACCAAACACAGTTAAATAAGCAGCATGAAGTAAATAAGTAAACTCGGAAAGCCAGCGTACAAATAAACCAGCCATAAATCGCAAGGTGATAATACCAATGATGCAACCAGTCAAAACTAACCATGTTTGACTTGAGACTGCAACGGCGGCTGTAACGCTATCGAGAGAAAATGCTAAATCCGTAAACGCAATCAAAAGAATAATTTGCCAAAATGCACAATTTGTATCTTTTGGAGAGTCAGCAATTTGTTCTTCTTGTGCTGTGTCTGGGAAAAAATAGTTCCAAAAGTGCTTTCCTGACAGCCACAAAAGGTAAAGTGCGCCTCCCAACTCAAACTGCCAAAACTGAATCACCCATGTTGCTGTAAAAAGTAACGAAATCCGCAACACAAAAGCAATGATTAATCCCCAATTTAACGCCCGGCGTTGTTGTTGTGGATCTGGAATATCTTGAGCGATCGCTGCTAAGGCAACTGCATTGTCGGCAGAGAGAACGGTTTCTAATGTAACTAGTACGAGTAAAATTCCAAAAGTTTTTAGCGAAAAGTCCGTACTTAAATGTGCAGTAAACTGCTCTAACATTTTGTTTCTCCTGTATCTGAGTACAATGAAATCAAAATTGGATAATCGCTTCTATAAGAAAATTAAGAAGCCAAATACTCATAGATGCCTAAAATAATCATTAATACTCCAGAAAGGACTTCTAACCAAGGACCAGAAAGTCTAAAGGTCAAACGATCTCCAATCCAATATCCCCATGTAATTGCCAGTAAACTCATGCCATAAGTGAAAGTTGTTGTCAGAGGAATATTTAATCCAGACATTCCCGCACCAATACCGCTTGCCAAATTATTAACAGTTAAAGCAAACGCTAAAACCCATGCCTCTCTTAGTTCCACCCGACGAGAACGATCTGTATCAATACGGCTGGGATCGTCAACATATGTCGTGTAGGAAAGTTCATCACCAGAGGATTTATCTTTGTTATTGCTTTGTTGTCTCTGTGCTTTGAAGGTTCCCCAAAGACCCCAAGCACCAATGGTAATTAAAGCACCACTGCCTATAGCATTAGCAATATCAGCCGACACAAACTTCGTGATCGCTGCTCCCGCTGACATCGAAAGTACTGTACCAGTAGCAGAAACCACAGCAATAAGTAGGTTAGCCAAAAAGCTGATTCTCAGTCTTTTTACTCCGTAGGCTACCCCAACAGCCAGGTTATCTACATTAGCTGATAGTGCTAATAACAGTGAGGAGAATGCATGTCCCATTTTAATAATCCTTGTTACGTTGGTTCGCCTTCTTTGGTTTTATAGGTCAACAATTACTAAATAATTTACTTATTTTGAAGGCTTATAAGTTCATCAAATAGTGAAATTTGACTTGATAAAATTGAACAGTTGGACTACTAGACTTGGTAGTTTTCTAAAAAAAATGAAAAGACATTTAGTCCAAAAAGAGTTATTTTTCAGCAATTCATTTTGAGGGTATATCATTTTTTATGTATTGGCTTTTTTTATTTTTTGTTAGTAATGACTCCATTAGAGAATTACTATTTCAGTTTTTTATTTCCGATAATTTTAAAAATAAATTATTTTTAAAAGTTAATCAAATATTATTACTTTGGAAAATGATAAAAAAAAGATATGAAAACAGGGATACAAAAATTGACACACATTCCGGCAAGTTACAGAGGATGTCAAGTTCCAAATCTGCCAGGAAAGCAGAGGCTGAAATTTAGGATTTACTTTCAGTCCTCTGCCGAACGCGTTCTTTTTCTCATAAACCAATCACAGATCACGAAAAGGTACAGCAAATATTAAGTAAGGAAACACATTGCCATACTGACAAACACCAGTCCAATCAAACCGATAAAAAAACTGAGGCAGGTGCCATAGCCAGAAAGTGCTGCCATCAGGTTAGACGCTGGGATAGTTGACAAAAGACTGTGCAAGGACTTCTTCAACGGAAAGGCAACTTGGCTTTAAGCGATAGGTACTCTGTTTGAGTGGTGTTTTAGTAGCCATAAACTATCAGTGGTATTTAAAATCTATTGGTGCAATAACCAAAGGTTCACTCAAGCCCTCTTTGAACCCCTGAGGCTTAGGAGTTGTTTGTCTTGTAGTCTTTGCAAGATGGCAGGGACAGCAAATGCGTTGACAGCATATAGAACTGCCTCTAAATAGCAATACCTTCGCCAAAAAAAGAGGATAAATATCTCAATCCCAAAACCTCGACTACTCGTCCCAAGTGGCGAACCGGATGACGCTTCGCTCTAATGGGCGGTGTCAGGAACGGGCTAGAAAAAT
>JAHHGV010000060.1 GCA_019359695.1 Brasilonema angustatum HA4187-MV1 | reverse complement strand
TGGTAGACGGGACTTTCACCCGTATCAGACCGAGAGTTCAACCTTTTGTTGGCAGTAATCTGCTGCCGGGTTGGTGAGGTTATTTACGGGCTGGTTACCGTGATTCACTTCACAACGAATCGCACAGGCGTTAGCCTTGCATACGTTACGCGCTACTCTCTTAGCGTGTTCATTCCGTTGCCTACTTACTCTTAAATGTTTTTTGGCATATCTCTGCCTTGCTTTGCGCCGTTGATTCTTACCTTTTTCCTTTTTATAGATTTGCCTTTGTACGTGCTTAATAGCTTTTTCAGCTTTTCTTAAAAACTTGGGATTAGGTTCATGATGTCCGTTTGAATCGGAGTAAAAATGCTCAAGTCCAACATCTAAGCCTATCTCACCGTCTGCAATTTGGTTTTCTGGTTGAATATCAACGTTAATTGCAAACTGACAGTAATACCCGTCGGCTTTGCGAACTAATCGGACACGCTTGATTGATTTGACTGAATAGGTGTGGATGTCCCATTTACCTAGTAGTTTGACTTGACCAATGCCTTTTTTATCTGTAAAGGTAATCCGTCGTTTTGTTGAATGTAACGACCATCCAGACGTTTTATATTCAACCGACCTATTGTCTTTTTGAAAACGTGGAAAACCTTTGTTTCCTGGTTTTTTGGACTTGCAATTCGCGTAAAATCTGTCAATACTTAGCCAAGCTCTTTCTGTTGCAGATTGACAAGCCATTGAATTTAACTCTTCCACAAACTTAAATTCTTTACGTAGTGCTGTGGAATAGTTATTTAAAATAATTTTGTTAATTTTTGCGCAAAGCTCGCCGGGGGGAGTACTCCCTCCGGCAGACTTTGCGTCTCTGGGTGCGTCCATCCAATATCTAATGGCTTTATTACGAATGAATTGAGTTGTGCAGATAGCTTCATCAATTGCTTGATACTGCTGACGGTTTCCTTTGACTTTCATTTCTAAAACCAGCACTACTTAATCACCTCCTGACTGTTTACTAGTTATGTTTAATATACAATATATATAGACAAGCTGACTACAAACAATTTCAGAAGAATGTCTAAATTTTCTCCAGATGAGTACAGGCATGAAGGAAATGCAATAGCTTTATTGAATTATCACTTTGTATTTATTCCCAAACGTCGCAAAAAAGTGCTGACAGAAGAAGTAGCAGAACGGTTACAACAAATTATTTGCGACGTATGCAATGAGAACAGGTGGAAAATAGTAGCTATGGAAATCATGCCTGACCACGTTCATTTGTTTGTAAATACTAAACCTACTGATTGTCCAGCCACTATCATGAACCGAATCAAAGGTAGAGCATCTCATTTCTTACGTAAGGAATTCCCAGAGTTATTAAAGCTTCCAACTTTATGGACTCCTAGTACACAATGGCGTAAATTTAGATAGGTTTATGCCGCTAAAAGTTTACCCTTAAAAGTCCATTGGAAAGGACGGGCCATTTTTTTGTTGAAGTAGTCAATAAAATTTAATATCTGCTGTTTAAGATCCATCTGAGAGGAAAAACTACCTCTTCGTAAAAGTTTGCGTGTTAAAATGCTGAACCAAATTTCGACTTGATTGAGCCATGAACAGTGCTTTGGCGTAAAATGAAAGACAATTTTGTGTTTGGGATTGGCAAGAAACTCGGCGCGAGTTTCCATCGATTGCAGGATGCCAGACTTGCCCTTAACACCTAAAGTTTCCTGGGAAATTCCTTCCTGATTTGCAATCCATCGTACCAAAGATTCTGATTGGTGGATGTTTAGACAGTCCATAATCAAATGCCACTTGTTGGCATTTGGGTCAGAACTAATTAAGCGTTGACAATGGGTTTCAAAATCAGCTTCAGTCCTATGATGGTCAATAGTAGGAGCAACAATTTTACCTGTCACAACATCAAAATTGGCAATCAAAGTTTGTGTACCGTGCCGAATATATTCAAATTCTCGACATTCGACTTTTCCTGGCCGCATCGGTAAATTAGGCAAGGCGCGTTCTAGGGCTTGAATGCCTGTCATTTCATCAATACTAATAGTACGTTCTCCCAGTTCGGCTCGTATTGGGGCGCTCAGATAGTGTTGGCTAATATCTTCTACTTTGACTTCAAACTTAGGGTCATACGGGGGGAAAAAGCCAGTACCGAGACTGGTGCGGTTTAAGTTCTGCTTCGGCTAACCATCGTCCGACCTGACGAGGGGATATCTGTTCCACAATCCCTTGATTGATCAACTCATCCGCTAGTTCATAAACGCTCCAATGACTTATGGGACGATTATATTCCATCGGGTCACGGCAGGCGATCGCCATACATTCAACTTGTTGTTCCAGCGTAAATTTTAACGGTGCACCAGGACGCTCATTATCTTGCAATCGCTCCATTACTACTTTAGATTGCTCGTTGGTATCAACCCAACGCCGTCTCCACTGCCGTACCATCTTGATACTAACATTGAGCGTCCGAGCAATTTCGGCATTGTTCTTACCAACAGAAGCATTTAGTACAATCCGGGCACGTTCTGCAATTTGCTGTGATGTACTGGGACGATTCGCTAATTTTTCTAGGGTTTGCTGGTCTACATCACTCAAGCTAATTTTTAGCGGTTAGCTGGGCATAAGTATTTTAGCTTATCTCTATCATTTCTACCCTAACCGAATTTACGCCATGTTGTACTAGCTACTTTGTTTCGACTGCTGGTAATATTTCTACTGAAGCGGTTAACCCTCTTTTGTCACTCTAGGCAGAGTATAATTAAGGGCGATAAGCCTCTGGCTTGACGCAAAGCGTATCGCGAAAACCGAAGCAGAAAGTATGGTTGAACCTCGTCCGCCAGCACCTACAGTAAAATTTGTAGATTAGTACTGTCAGCTGTATCAAAAGCTGTTTACAGAAGTGAGAAGCTTTGAAGCTTTCAAATATCTTCATGTGGGAATAGTATCTGATATAAAACGGAAAAGACTGCCAGCGATCGCTAAAGTAGCAGGCTTAGAAAATCATCAACCGTTACACCATTTTTTAACAGAATCACCCTGGAATGTAGAAGAATTAAGGAGACAAAGATTAGAATTAATACTATATATCCTTCAAGGTCGTCCAATAGTATTAATTATTGATGAAACAGGGGATAAGAAAAAAGGAAATACAACGGATTATGTCAAACGGCAGTACATTGGAAATTTAGGTAAAACAGACAATGGTATTGTTGCAGTTACAGCATATGGTGTCTTATCTGGAATGACGTTTCCTTTAATATTTGAAATATATAAACCGAGAGAAAGGCTACAACCAGGGGATAAATATTTAACCAAACCTGAAATTGCAGCGATAATGATTAGAAAATTGCGCTCTATGGGGTTTAAATTTAATCTTGTCCTAGCAGATAGTTTCTATGGTGAGAGTGGAAAGAATTTTATTCAAAGATTAGATGAATTCAGTCTAAATTTTATAGTTGCAATTCGCTCGAATCATAATGCTTGGCGAGTTACAGACTCAAAAGTAAAGTATTCAGAGTGGCAAAGATTCAAGAGAGTTTTTTCAGATTTAAGTTCCGAAAATAGATATATTAGAGAGATAATCTCTGGCGATAATCCAGAAATTAGGTATTGGCAAATCACGACGGATATTGAAGTTCTTCCCAAAAACACTACTTGGTACGTAATGAGTAAGTTTCCAGAAATTACGCCGAGAGAAGTTGGTAATTTTTACGGTTTAAGAACTTGGGTAGAATATGGTTTAAAGCAGAGTAAAAATGAATTAGGATGGGCAGATTTTCGTCTAACTAATTATCCCCAGATAGAAAAATGGTGGAAAATTGTTTTGAGTGCTTATTTAATGGTTAGTCTCCATTCTGAACAACTACTGAAATTACCACCACAATCGGAATCTAATTTTTCATCGCATCCTTGGTGGGATAAAGGAAATGTTTGGAATAATATTCTTAATAATCTCCGTTTGATACTTCAACCATTTGTACTATTTAACCTAATTAAACCTTGGTTACAAGTTTTTACAGTTCCTAAGTTATCTGAAGGATTTTTTAAACTTCAAATGCTTGTCAATAATCTAACTCGTTCAATTTTTCCAAACTTCAATATCCCTTATTTCTCCTTTTCCTCTGCCTAGAGTGACAAAAGAGGGTTAAGAACTATATTGCACAGCAGCGAGAATAAGCTTTATTGTAGCCTAAAGGCTACGTAGTGGCTTTCATCCCTTGCCTGAAGTACGGGAATCGGCACTACGTGCCTGTCCCTCAAGGGTTTTCAGCCTACCCCTTATAACTCTGAGGAGCTGATCAATCTGATTTTTCAGACTCTTAGCAGTTTCTTGATAAATGTACTTGCGATTCAAAGCCTCACGAGCCAAATCCAAACGTTCTTTTTTCAAAGCTAGCACCGCGACTTGATACCATGCTTGGATTTCGTCTTCAGCTTGCTTGTACTGTAATTGCAAATGCTTAGTGTTTCCTGTAGTACTTTCAATGCTTTGCTGTATGCTGCACCTTATTTTGTTAAGATTATCGGATTTGTCCAGAACTTTCGACAAACCGTAAACCCCAAGTCCAACTACTGCGCCCACAGACACGACATGAGCCATGCCTATACTAAAACCCGTGCCAGCCACAACTAATCCCATATTTCCGATCGTTGCATAAACACCCGCACCGCCAACTGAGCCGAGTACTGCTGCACCTACAGCCAAAGGATCTTGATTTTCCACTCCTTTTTTGACTCCATAAGCAGCAGCCCCAGTAACCGTCCCTACAGCTATCAAATGAGGCGCATAAATTCCCACTGCTGTGCCCATGCCAGCTAGACCCATGTTGCCAACCATAGCAGAAATTCCCGCACCCGCTACACCTCCTCCAGCAATAAACATTTCTCCTTCTATCCGGTTGAAATTGCCTGCAATATCATTCAAGTTTGCTTTTATGACTCGGTTAACGCGTTCGCCTAATCCCATAGTTTTCCGTATATAAGGTTTTGTAACCCTGTCCTTTGTTGAACTTCATGCTTAAATCTGATGCTTACGCAAAGCATATGCCACTTTGTTACTTGGTCTATTAGATGATGAGTTTCCCAAGATACAACGGCGCTTGTTAACAACAATTAACACCACGAATTACTATAAGTAAACTAGATAACGTTGACTTGACATATTAAAGGGTTATAAAGAATCATCTTTAGACCACTGGATAGTCGATTGTGAGGAAAACATGCAGACAGTTATTCTCGTTCTCGTTGAAGTGCTTATTGTTATCGGACTGTCACGGCTAGTAGGACTCGCCTTCCGGTGGATTAACCAACCATTAGTCATTGGAGAGATCGTTGCTGGGATAATGCTCGGACCATCTCTTTTTGGTTTGGTTGCTCCAGGATTAGCATCTACCTTGTTTCCACCCGAAACAATTCCCTTCCTGAATGTGTTGTCTCAGGTAGGGCTAATTTTCTTCATGTTTTTGATTGGGTTAGAGTTAAACCCCAAATACCTCAGTGGCAATTTAGAGGTAGCAATCTTAACTTCTCACGTCAGTATTTTAGTACCGTTTTCATTAGGAACGCTGCTAGCAGTTCTGCTGTACCCCCTAGTTTCCAATGCTAGTGTGTCGTTTACCGCCTTCGCACTGTTTCTGGGAGCAGCAATGTCGATTACTGCTTTTCCAGTATTAGCACGGATTATTACTGAAAATAATTTGCAAAAAACACGTTTGGGAACTTTGGCGCTGACTTGTGCTGCAGTAGATGACGTCACTGCTTGGTGTTTGTTGGCAGTGGCTATTGCTGTCGCACATACTGGTAGTTTTGTCAAAGCTATTCCCACGATTTTATACTCCCTGATCTATATCGGCTTAATGATGACAGTAGGGCGAATTTTCTTGAAACGCCTTGCCAACTACTACCGTCGGACTGGACGCCTCAGCCAATTAGTTTTAGCTTTAATTTACATGGCAGTGGTTGCTTCTGCTCTGATTACCGAACTGATTGGCATTCACCTCATATTTGGGGCTTTTTTACTAGGAGCAGCCATGCCAAAGAATGCAGGTTTAGTGCGGGAATTAGCAATAAAAACCGAAGATTTTGTGCTAATATTTTTGCTACCAGTGTTCTTTGCTTATAGTGGTTTGCGCACGGAAATTGGTTTGCTGAATAAACCAGAATTATGGGCACTGTGCTTAGCTGTGCTCGCAGTGGCAATCATAGGTAAATACGTTGGCACTTATGTAGCAGCACGTGTCAGTGGTATAGAGAAGCGAGAAGCCTCAGCACTAGGTTGGTTGATGAATACTCGCGGCTTAACTGAACTGATAGTGCTAAATATTGGTCTGAGTCTTGGAGTCATTTCGCCGCTACTATTTACCATGCTGGTTATTATGGCACTAGTCACAACATTTATGACTTCGCCACTGTTAGAGCAAACTTATCCGAAAAAGCTGATCAAGTTGGATGTAGTTGAGCAAGAACCAGAAGAAAAAGAAACAGACACCTCTGGTGGTAAAGATTACAATCGTCCTTACGGAATTTTGGTTCCAGTTGCAAATCCCAATAGTCAAAAAGGTTTAGTGGAGTTAGCTGTTGCGATCGCTATCAACTATCGACAACCCGCCGTTGTTTACCCACTCAGTTTGATTGAATTGCAAGAAGACTATGGCTTTGAAAGTACTCCACAAGAAGCAGATAGAGTTATTGCACAGCGCCGCCAACAACTAGAAGAATTGATTTCACGTCTAGAACCATCAGAAGCACGCTTCTATATGCATCCTATTGTTTGCACATCCACCAATGTTGGACGAGAAACAGCACGGATTGCCTTACTTGAGCAAGCTAACTTAGTTTTAGTAGGATGGCATCGTCCAGCTTTTAGTAAGAATCGCTTAGGTGGACGAGTTGGTCAAATTCTCACCAATGCACAAGTGGATGTGGCGGTGTTTATAGATCGAGGACAAGAGCGTTTAGAAAGGTTGTTGGTTCCTTATTCTGCAAACATTCATGACGATTTAGCAATGATACTGGCTTTGAGATTGTTAGTAAATCGTGATACCTGCCGATTACAGGTTTTACAGGTTGTGGCAGAGAATCAAGTCAGAAATGAACTCAGTTACGAGCTTCACAACGTAATGGAGCAATTGCCTCAAAGTGTAAGCGATCGCATTGATATCAAAATAGTCGAAGCCATAGAGCCAATTCAAGTTGTAGTGGCAGCCTCTGAAGCTGTTGATCTGACTATTGCTGGTACGAGCCGCGCTTGGGGTATCGAACGTCAAACCTTGGGAAGATACACAGACGAACTAGCCATTGAGTGTCGCTCTTCACTGCTGATTACTCGTCGCCACAGTCAAATTAGCTCTCATATTACTTCCGTTCTTACTAACGAGAAATTACAGCTAAAAAGTTAGATCAATAATCAATTCTAAATGATGACTTTTGACATCATTCAGAATTGATCATTTCCCTCTGTCCCCGATCCTTTTTTATCAACATGACAAAACCTCATTTCCACTTAAAATCTCTAACCTTCTATGGTGTGACAATAAGTTTAGTTGTGCTTTTGTTTAAAGTCGTAACTGCTTATGGAGAAAGCAGCATCAAAGCACCGTCTGCAATTCACACTCACTATCGTCTCATGTTGAGTGAAAATTTGCCCGTCTGCGAAAAATCAGATTTTCTACTCTTAAATGTTCAGCAATCAGGAATTTACTTGAATGGTTTTTTACTACCAGCTAACTCGACTAAAACTTCAAAAGTATCTGAAAAATCTTCTCTAACTGGTAAATTTAAAAATCAACAATTGAGTTTATCGGGAGAAGTTTCCAATCACATCTTATGTAATACTCCAAAATTTCAAACAAAAGCAAACATTATCCCAGTGAAAATACAAATTAAATTAGCACAGAAAGGGAATTCAATAGGAAAAATAAGTATCAGCGATAGTTCCAGAACTATTGGATTGACAGCAACACCAGAAAAAATTAATGAACAACCTGAGCAGTCAAAGAATCATTGAACAACTCCTAGTATCAAGTCCGGTTGATAGTTATTATCCCTACATATGTGTAGGAAGCTAAAAACCTTTTCCCCCTGCTCCTTTGCAACCTTAATGATAAGTCTTTAACCGGACACGATATAACTTCATGTTTGAGCGTGCTACCATTTGACATCTTCGGCAAAAGCGGGTAGTAAAAAAAACAGTTGTCATGGACAATTGTGGATAGATTTTGTGGAGTCGTGAGGAGTATGGACAAGCAATTAAAAAATAAACAATTTTTCTGGTTTTGCAAGTATCTGTTTCGCGTTACCTTGTTTGCCTTGTATACAGGGGTGCTTTACAGTAAGCCTCTTAGCGTTTATGGCTTTGATGTGGGCAATAGTAGTAGTGCAGCGCCAATAGCAAGGCTTGAGGATTGGCGCTTTTACCCAGAGGCGTCACAACTAGAAATTTCTCTCTCAGCAGCCGCACAACCTCGATACTTTTACCTCGCCCAACCCCCACGCATTGTTATAGATTTGCCTGGTACTAAATTAGGCAAAATTCCCACCAAACAAAATTTCTATGGAGCCATCCGAAGCATTCGCGTTTCCCAACTCAACGCAGATGTTACTCGTATTGTTATGGATTTAGCACCTGGAATCCCCATCGCTCCAACAAGAGTGCAACTGCAACCTGTTTCTAGAGAAAATCCCACCCGTTGGGTATTACGTCCTTTGGTTGATAGCAACGGTACCTCTTTACCTGGGAATTTTTCATCTACAAATATTTCCCCACCGCTACCAAGCAACACACCTGATATCTATAATCCCCCACAACCTCAAGGTAACTTAGGATCTAGTGTATACAATAATCCCCCACAACCTCAAGGTAACTTAGGATCTAGTGTATACAATAATTCCCCACAACCTCCAGGCAACTTACCATCAGCTAGCTATAATCCCCCACAACCGCCAGGTAACTCACCACTTGGTGTTTATAATCCCCCACAACCTCCAGGCAGTTTACCACCTGCAACGTCTAATAATCTCCCACAACTTCCAGGCAACCCACCATCAACTACCTATAATCAACAACAAGTTCCTGATTTCAGTGTACCGCCACCATTAACAACCTTACCTGCAACGACAAATAATTTTCCACAAGCACCATCTGTTCAAGTACCGCCTCTGAACCCGAACAATTCCTCTCAACTCCCTGGTTCTGCTTTTAGCCCACCCTCTTTTCCACATCAAGGCAGTTATCCGAACAATAGCGCTCCTTCTTTGGGTACGTCAAATTTTCCAGTCCCAAATCTCCCCACTGGTTCACGCAGTTCTCCCAGTTCTAAAGTACCCAATTCTAAAGTAATTGAGTTTGGTGAACCCTTTCCCAACTCTTCAAGATAAAGAGCACACAAAAGTAAAGAAGAACGAGAAAAGAAAGAACAAAGTAATTCTTTTTTCTTCCTTTTCTTGTCTTCGTCCTTTTCTAGAATCTTTGAGTTTCGATTCCTGGAGCTGTTGCTCCTGGTTGGTTAATGAAGAAGTTTTTCGCATCATCGTTCTCATAAGTGCAGCTAATGTCAGGTTTATCACCGTTCAAGTCACCCGCATAGGCAAAGTTGTTCAAACGATTTTTGCATTCTCTAAGCTGCTGTGATGTTATCAGCTTCTTTTGTTCTAAAATTGTCATGTTACTCGAACGCAGAACACATCCAGGACGCATACTGGGCTGACCAACGTAGACTTTAAAAGGGTTGAGAGTCACAAACAGTCTGGTATCCATCACCATAGCGCTGGCTCCATACTGCACGCAAATATCAGCATTCGGTGCTTTGGTATCAATAAATTCTCGGCTAGCTACGTTATCTGGACTAAATGTAGCCGTGGAGCTAAAAGCAATACCAATCCCAATACCCAATACAAACACCCCTCCCAAGATTGCCATCGTGGTGAAATTAAACATTGGAGATTGGAAGATAGAAGGTTTGGGACTCGTAACTGTTTTACCAGTAGATTTTCGTCTCATTGTCGCTTAATCAACTTTACGCTTTGGACAGTAGGGAGTGGATTCAATAGCTCCCCTTATTTCAGTATGCCGATTCTTGAGTCTTATTGTCTGCAACTTTTTCTTTGACGTTCCTACCACCAGCCAAATTCAGCAAACTCGCTAAACATTCAGGTTTAATTTGAGGCATTTTCTGTTTTTGATTTTCTTTTCTCCACATGAAAAATTTTTACGACCAAAGGTCGTAAAGGTGTCAAGAAATGTTAACTTAAAACTTAAGATAAAATTAATACATTCAGTATAAAGAAAGTGGTATCATCACCATCACTGCCTTTTGGCAAGAATTTCAAATTCTCACAATTTCAAACTCTCATAGCGGATAGTTTCACTATCTTCTGGGGAGATTGGCTAGAGTTGCGTACAAAACTTGTACAAATTATTTCGTCAGGATTAATATCTCCACTGATATACATTCTAGCTTTTGGCTTTGGTTTGGGTAGTTCAATCAAACCTGGCTCAGGACTCAGTGGTAACTATAATAACTATTTAGAATTTATTTTGCCAGGAATGGTCGCACTGTCGTCTATGACAGTCAGCTTTGTTGGGACTACTTTTTCCATCTGCGGAGACAGACTCTTTACCAAAAACTTCGAAGAATTGTTGCTTGTTCCCGTACATCCCCTAGCGCTACATATTGGAAAAATGCTGGCGGGAGTGACACGAGGGTTAATGACTTCACTCGGTGTTATTTTAGTAGCGCTGGTGTTTACAAGAAACTGGAATTTTCTCAATCCACTGTTTGTGCTGATATTGGTATTAAGTTGTGCAGTTTTTGCTGGTTTGGGAGTGATTGTAGGGTTAAGTGTAAAATCCCTTGAATCAGTCGGACTCTATAATAACTTTATTATTATCCCCATGTCGTTCTTAGGAGCAACGTTTTTTGACCCAGCGACATTACCCACAGCCCTAAAATTCGTAGTTTACCTATTACCCCTGACTTACGCCAGCATCGGACTACGTGCAGCTACTTGTTTGCCATTGTCTCAGTTTCCTTGGTATTGCCTGCCCATTTTACTCGTGATGGCGATCGCCCTTTCTCTATGGGGTGCTTACGTTTTTTCTCATCAACAGGATTAGTAGTTGGCAGGGGACAGAGATAGTTTTTCCCTGTCCCATGTTGGTTGTCCTAACTAGCTAGAAGCGTCTTTTGTAAAGGCGTCCAACGGAAGGCGCGATCACCACCCCTTTCTATCACCACTTTCACTCGTGGTTCCAAGCTGGGTAAGGTCGTTAAAAACTCAATTTCCTGATTGGAAAGAGTTTGCCCTTCAATAATCCACAACACCAAGCCCTTTGATTTGGGTGGGAGGTGTTCGAGTTGAGAGCTAACAATCGGCGGCACATAGTAAACATAACCTACTGCCGCACCAGTGCTAGTACTTTTTTTCCCAAGATGAGGAGGTCTAACACCATGAACTGTTGTGAGATAGGCAGCTACATCGCCTAATCCCTTTGCACTCAGATCGAGAGTGACATAACCCGCTGCACGCAGTCGGCGTCTGTACCGACCTTCAAAACCTCCTTCTAGAGGTACGTAAACACCAAGAGCGCCAAATTTCTCAAGATCCCGAATTAAAGCGTTGCCAGTGGTAATTAGTGCCATAAATTGATTTTTGTTCTATCCCACTTCGATATTTCTATTATTGACTGTTCAGTTCGAGAATCTGCTACCTTTAATAAGTCTCGCAAAATAATCCTAGAAATTGTCGCCAAAAACACTTGAAAATTTGCTAGACAAATATTAACAGATGAGTTATAATATTGGATCGTGACCATCTATTAAAATATAAGTTACTGTCTGACTGCTAATTCTCACTAGTGTTAGCATCGTAAACTGATGACTAAGTTCCATATGGAATAAACTAGTAAAAATTGATAAAAGACTGGTAGACTAGAAAAACCGCAAAGACAAATTAGGAGTGGTTGGTAAAAAATAAGTGCCAACCTTAAGAATAAACTGCATTCACTCCTGAACCTCAAAATAATGAGGGAAAATCTTGAATAGTTAAAATGACTGTTTAAGGTTGTTAATGAAGTAGGAGCTGAGCAGTCATGTTGGTTTGTAGTATTGTATAAATCTCTGCCAACGGATACTGGGCAGGTCGCTGCCTAAGTCCTACTAGAAAGAACGTGCCAGAGCAATGGCTGTTGATAAAAGCATTGCCGCACAAAGCGCAAAGCAACAAAAGCCTTGCACAATTTTCAATAGTTGTTCCTTAGAAATTGGAAGAACTTTTGGCTGTTCTGGTGACGAATACAAAGTAAATAAATTCATCAAATACTATGGACTCTTGGTGAAGACCCAAAAAAGTTGTAACTGTGATTACCTAAGCAGTTCGACATCAAGAGGTCTGTCCAAAAAATTGGAAATCGTCCTGAGGGGCGTTCACAAAGTGTGTCTGTAAAAATCTGATGGCAACAAAAAGAACATAAGTTAAGGAGATCCAGTAACTGTGTCTGTAGGTATTATCGGCACCAAACTGGGTATGACCCAAGTATTTGACGAGGCAGGAGTTGCGATTCCTGTAACCGTCATTCAGGCGGGACCATGCACCATTACCCAGGTTAAAACAAAACAGACCGACGGTTACTCCGCCATCCAAGTAGGTTATGGCGAGGTTAAGCCAAAGGCGCTGAATAAACCATTGTTGGGACATCTTGCCAAATCATCAGCCCCAGCATTGCGTCACTTGCAGGAGTATCGCATAGATAACGAGAGCGAATATGCTCTAGGTCAAGAGATTAAAGCGGATATTTTTAGTGCAGGTCAAACTGTAGACGTGGTCGGTACAAGTATTGGTCGCGGTTTTGCAGGCAACCAAAAACGCAACAACTTCGGTCGAGGACCGATGTCGCACGGTTCCAAGAACCATAGAGCACCAGGTTCAATAGGTGCTGGTACAACTCCCGGTCGTGTTTATCCAGGTAAGCGGATGGCGGGACGTTTGGGTGGTAGCCGCGTCACAATCCGCCAACTAACTGTGGTACGAGTAGATCCAGAGCGCAACTTAATACTTATCAAGGGAAGTGTTCCTGGTAAGCCAGGTAATTTAGTAGATATTGTCCCTGCAAATGTAGTTGGTAAAAAGTCGTAACTCATTAGTCATTTAACTCTGGACTAATGACTAAGTAACTAATGACTAATGACTAAGGATTAAAAATGTTTGAGTGTGTAGTCAAAAATTGGCAAGGAGAACAAGTCGGGCAAAAAACGTTCGACTTCAAGGTTGCCAAAGAAGAAACGGCATCTCATGTCGTGCATCGAGCCTTGGTAAGACAAATGACCAATGCTCGTCAAGGAACTGCTAGTACCAAAACCCGTTCTGAAGTCAGAGGTGGCGGTCGCAAACCTTGGCGGCAAAAAGGGACTGGTCGTGCGCGTGCTGGTTCTATTCGTTCTCCTTTGTGGCGTGGTGGTGGTGTCATATTTGGACCAAAACCGCGAGAGTATAACCTCAAGATGAACCGTAAAGAGCGGCGTTTAGCTTTGCGAACAGCTTTTGCGAGTCGAATTGACGATTTGATTGTGGTGGAAGAATTTAGCGAGCAGATCCAGCGTCCCAAGACTAAGGAATTAGTGGGAGCGATCGCCCGTTGGGGTTCAGAACCAGAAAAGAAAACCTTATTAATTTTGTCCGAACGTACAGACAACGTCTTTTTATCAGCCCGTAACGTCGCAAATCTAAAACTGATTGGATCTAACCAGTTAAATGTTTACGATTTGCTGCACGCTGACAAGATTGTTGTTACAGCATCAGCCCTAGAAAAAATTCAGGAGGTCTACAGTGACTAGATTTGACCCCCGAAACCTTCCTGATCTTGTGCGTCGCCCAATACTGACTGAAAAAGCGACCGTACTCATGGAGCAAAACAAATACACTTTTGAAGTGACTCCAAAGGCAACAAAGCCACAAATTAGAGCGGCGATTGAAGATTTATTTGAAGTAAAAGTTGAAAAAGTCAACACCACAAGACCACCACGCAAAAGAAAGCGCGTTGGAAAATTTCTTGGTTACAAGCCCCAATATAAGAAAGCCATTGTTACAGTGGCGTCTGGGGATGTAGAGAAGATTAGACAAGTTCTATTCCCAGAGGTTTAAAAAAATGGGTACTCGTTCTTATCGCCCTTACACCCCCAGTACTCGCCAAGTTACGATTTCTGACTTCTCGGAAATAACTAAAACCGAGCCGGAAAAATCGCTCACCGTATCGAAGCATCGCGCCAAAGGCAGAAATAATCAAGGACGCATTACTGTTCGCCACAGAGGTGGTGGACACAAACGTCTGTATCGCATTATCGACTTTAAAAGGGATAAGCGTGGTATTCCGGCCAAAGTGACAGCTATTGAATACGACCCCAACCGTAACGCGCGGATTGCCCTTGTGCAATATGAAGACGGCGAGAAGCGTTACATTCTTCAACCCAACAGTTTAAAAGTAGGGACAACAGTTGTTGCTGGTCCAGATTCTCCTATTGAAAATGGCAATGCTTTACCTTTGTCTAACATTCCTTTGGGAACCAGCGTTCACAACGTAGAATTGAAACCTGGTAAGGGCGGTCAAATTGTTCGCTCAGCTGGTGCGACTGCTCAAGTTGTGGCAAAAGAAGGTAGCTACGTAACACTCAAGTTGCCTTCTGGAGAAGTCCGGATGATCCGTCGCGAGTGCTATGCCACCATCGGACAAGTCGGTAATCTGGATGCTAGAAACCTGAGCGCAGGTAAAGCAGGTAGAACTCGTTGGAAAGGTCGCCGTCCTCAAGTTAGAGGTAGTGTGATGAACCCAGTTGACCACCCACACGGTGGTGGTGAAGGAAGGGCACCAATCGGTAGATCAGGACCTGTCACACCTTGGGGTAAACCTGCTTTAGGTTTCAAGACACGCAAACGGAAGAAAGCCAGTAGCAAGTTTATTGTGCGCCGTCGCCGCAAATCTTCTAAGCGCGGTCGTGGCGGTCGTGAATCATAGAATTTTAGATTTTAGATTTTGCGAAAAGTTTGATCGGAGGAAACCTCCGCTCAAAGCTTTTCAAGACGGATTTTAGATTATAAATATAATTCAAAATCCAAAATCTACAATTGGTAAATTCAAATTTCTAAATCGAAATCCAAAATCGAAAATCCAAAATCGAACTATGGGTCGCTCTCTTAAAAAAGGTCCTTTTGTTGCCGATCATCTCCTAACAAAAATTGAAAGGCTCAATGACGCCAATAAAAAGGAAGTTATTAAAACTTGGTCACGGGCTTCGACAATTTTGCCCCTCATGGTAGGTCATACCATCGCAGTCCATAACGGACGCCAACACGTTCCCATTTTTATAAGTGACCAAATGGTAGGACATAAACTGGGTGAGTTCGCCCCCACGCGCACTTATAAGGGTCACGCCAGAAGTGACAAAAAATCAGGTAGATAGTTATCAGTTATTAGTCACGCTATGGCTTAGTAGATGACTAATGACTCAAACGGACGGAGAAAACTATGGCAACAGACACGACTGAAGTAAAAGCGATCGCCCGTTATGTACGTATGTCTCCTTATAAAGTGCGTCGCGTACTTGACCAAATTAGAGGACGTTCCTACCGGGAAGCCCTGATTATCCTAGAATTCATGCCCTATCGGTCCTGTGAACCAGTATTGAAGGTACTTAGAAGTGCAGCAGCGAATGCTGAACATAACGCTGGGCTAGACAGAACAGAGCTTGTGATTACTCAAGCTTATGCAAATCAAGGTCCGGTACTCAAACGGTTCCAACCAAGGGCGCAAGGTCGTGCTTACCAAATTCGCAAGCCGACGTGTCATATTACAGTAGCTGTCGCTGCTGAGGTTACTGCAGCTAAATAAATAAAAAATAGCGTACAGGTACACAAAAGAATTTTTGTTTAGAGGAAGCATTTGTGGGACAGAAGATACATCCAGTAGGTTTTCGCTTGGGAGTCACCCAAGAACATCAATCCCGGTGGTTTGCTGACCCTAGCCGCTATCCAGAACTTTTACAAGAAGACCACAAACTTCGTCAGTATATAGAACAAAAACTGGGTAGATACGCACAAAACAACGCTGGAATTTCTGAGGTGCGGATTGATCGTAAAGCAGATCAAATTGATTTAGAGGTACGTACAGCTCGACCCGGCGTTGTCGTTGGTCGAGGCGGACAAGGTATCGAATCTCTACGCACTGGTCTCCAGCAATTGTTGGGAAGCAATCGCCAAATTCGTATTAACGTTGTTGAAGTCCAACGAGTTGATGCTGATGCTTACCTCATTTCTGAATACATCGCTCAACAACTCGAACGCCGCGTTTCCTTCCGGCGGGTAGTACGGCAAGCCATTCAACGTGCCCAACGCGCTGGTATACAAGGCATCAAAATTCAAGTCAGCGGACGGCTTAACGGTGCAGAAATCGCCCGGACAGAGTGGACTCGTGAAGGTAGAGTACCTTTACACACCTTACGAGCTGATATTGATTACGCATACTGTACAGCAAAAACTGTTTACGGAATTCTCGGCATAAAAGTGTGGGTATTCAAAGGAGAAATTATTCCTGGACAGGAACAAACTCCTGCGCCAACAACGAGGGATCGTGATCGCGACCGCGATCGTGACCGTGGCGACCGCGATCGTCCCTCCTCTCGCCGTCAACAACAACGTCGTCGTCAGCAATTTGAAGACCGCTCAAATGAAGGATAGTCATAAGTTATTAGTCCATAGCTTTCGACTTGTTACCTTCACTTTTGACTTTTAACTTTTGACACATCATGCTAAGTCCAAGAAGAACAAAATTCCGCAAACAACAACGCGGACGAATGAATGGTCTAGCCCATCGGGGTAGCGACCTGAACTTTGGGGATTTTGCTTTGCAAGCGTTGGAACCTGCTTGGATTACCTCTCGTCAAATAGAGGCTTCTCGTCGAGCAATGACTCGTTACATCCGCCGGGGTGGAAAAATCTGGATTCGGATTTTTCCTGATAAACCAGTGACTATGCGTCCAGCAGAAACCCGGATGGGTTCTGGTAAAGGTTCACCTGAGTTCTGGGTAGCAGTCGTAAAACCAGGACGAATTCTATTTGAAATTGCAGGCGTTCCTGAAGAAACTGCTCGCGAAGCAATGCGCTTGGCTGCTTTCAAATTACCTATCAAAACTAAGTTCATTTCACGCTCACAAGAGCAACAACAGGTCTAGGTTATGCCTCTTCCCAAAATTTCAGAAGCAAGAGTTTTAACTGACGAACAACTGGAGCAAGAGATTATCGCTGTAAAAAAGCAACTCTTTCAGTTGCGCTTGCAACAAGCAACCAGACAGCTAGACAAACCCCATCTATTTAGACACGCCCGCCACCGTCTGGCTCAACTAATGACTGTAGAAGGAGAACGCAAACGCGCTTCCTCAAGTCAACCCGTAAAAGAATCAAAGTAGAAGATTATGGCAGTAAAAGAACGAGTTGGCTTGGTCGTAAGCGACAAAATGCAAAAAACGGTGGTAGTCGCCATCGAAAACCGCGCTCCTCACCCAAAATACGGCAAAATAGTCGTAAAAACCCAGCGCTATAAGGTACATGATGAAGAAAATCAGTGCAAAATAGGCGATCGCGTTCGCATTCAGGAAACGCGGCCGCTGAGTAAAACTAAGCGCTGGAAAGTCACAGAAATCCTGACTACTAAAAATGGCTAAACCATATAGTTATTAAGTAGTTAACAAGACAAAAAGGAAAAAACGATTGTGATTCAGCCCCAAACTTACCTTAATGTTGCAGATAATAGCGGTGCCCGTAAACTCATGTGCATCCGCGTATTGGGAGCAGGTAACCGCCGTTACGGTTTCATCGGTGATCGGATCATCGCCGTCGTTAAAGACGCTCAGCCGAATATGGCTGTGAAAAAGTCCGATGTTGTGGAAGCAGTCATTGTCCGCACCCGTCATAATACCCATCGAGATAGTGGTATGAGTATTCGTTTTGACGATAATGCCGCAGTTATCATCAATAAAGATGGTAACCCCAGAGGAACACGGGTTTTCGGACCAGTAGCACGAGAACTGCGTGAAAAAAACTTTACTAAAATTGTTTCTCTGGCTCCGGAGGTGCTGTAATGGCAAACAAAAAGAAGGAGCAACCTAGATTTTTCAAAATGCACGTTAAAACCGGGGATACCGTGCAAGTTATTGCGGGGAAAGATAAAGGCAAAGTTGGAGAAATTATCAAAGCAATTCCCCAAGAAAGTAAAGTGCTTGTTAAAGGTGTAAATATAAAAACTAAGCACGTCAAACCTCAGCAAGAAGGTGAATCTGGGCGTATTGTGACTCAGGAATACCCAATCCACAGTTCCAACGTTATGCTCTATTCCACCAAGCAAAATGTTGCCAGTCGCATCTCCTACACTTTCACTGCAGAAGGTAAGAAAGTTAGAATGCTTAAAAAAACTGGCGAAATCATAGATAAGTAGTGAGTTACTGCTCGAAAGCGGGTCTGTCGGCATATGAAAGCAAGTGCTAGGCTACAGTTTATTGACTTGTAGACGTTTAGAGGCCGATTTTCCATAGACCCCCTAGGCGGCTTCCCGTAGAGTAGAGTAGCACAGCCGTGTCAAGTGGCAAACCCGGAAAGTCATTGGTCATTAGTAAAAAAACAAAAGACAATAGACAAAGAGTAAGGACAATAATCCCTGACCAAGACCAGGGATAAAAAGAACAAAAACTATGGCAACAACAAGACTGAAAACTTTATACCAAGAAACAATTGTCCCCAAACTGATGCAACAGTTTCAGTACACCAACATTCATCAAGTGCCAAAGTTGGAGAAAGTCACTGTTAATCGAGGTTTGGGGGAAGCATCTCAAAATGCGAAAGCCTTGGAAGCGTCTTTGACCGAGATTGCGACAATTACTGGTCAAAAACCAGTCGTGACGCGGGCTAAAAAGGCGATCGCGGGCTTCAAAATTCGTCAAGGTATGCCAGTTGGTATCATGGTGACCTTAAGAAGCGAAAGAATGTATGCCTTTCTCGACCGTCTCATTAGTTTAGCGCTACCAAGAATCCGGGACTTTCGCGGTATTAGTCCTAAAAGTTTTGATGGTCGCGGCAATTATACTCTAGGTGTCAGAGAGCAACTCATTTTCCCAGAAATTGAGTATGACAGCATTGACCAAATTCGTGGTATGGATATTTCCATTATCACTACAGCAAAGACTGACGAAGAGGGTCGCGCTTTACTTAAAGAAATGGGAATGCCCTTTCGGGATCAATAAGTTCATCTAAAGAGGAAACGATGGCGGTTAACGACACAATTGCAGATATGCTCACGCGCATCCGCAATGCCAATATGGCGCGGCATCAAACGACACAAGTGCCATCCACCAAAATGACTCGTAGCATCGCAAAAGTGCTGCGCGAAGAAGGTTTTATTGGTGAGTTTGAAGAAGCAGGAGAAGGAGTGGCGTGCAATTTGGTGATTTCCTTGAAGTACAAGGGTAAAAATCGCCAACCCCTCATCACCACCCTCAAGCGGGTGAGTAAACCAGGTTTGCGTGTTTACTCCAACAAAAAAGAACTACCAAGAGTACTAGGTGGTATCGGTATTGCCATTATTTCTACATCAAGTGGCATTATGACTGACCGAGAAGCACGGCGTCAAAACTTGGGTGGTGAAGTACTGTGCTACGTTTGGTAGTCATTAGTCATTTGTCATTCGTAAAAGACAATAGACAAATTACAAAGGACTAAAAGTTATGTCTCGAATTGGTAAACGCCCAATTACAATTCCGGCTAAGGTGCAAGTAAACATTGATGGCACAAAAGTGTTAGTCAAGGGTCCTAAAGGCGAACTTTTTCGCGATTTGCCTCCTTATGTCATAGTCTCCCAAGAAGGAGAAATATTGCAGGTTAACCGTCGCGATGAATCTCGCACGTCCCGGCAAATGCACGGTTTATGCCGTACTTTGGTTGCCAATATGGTTGAGGGAGTTTCCAAAGGGTTTCAACGTCGTTTGGAAATTCAAGGGGTTGGTTACCGGGCGCAAGTTCAAGGTCGTAACTTGATTTTGAACATGGGCTATAGCCATCAAGTGCACATTGTTCCACCAGAAGGAATTCAGTTTGCAGTTGAAAATAATACTAACGTTATTGTCAGCGGCTACGACAAAGAAGAGGTAGGCAACACAGCAGCTAAAATTCGTGCTGTGCGGCCACCAGAGCCTTACAAGGGCAAAGGTATTCGCTACGCCGGTGAAATGGTCAGACGTAAAGCTGGTAAGACTGGTGGTAAAGGCAAGAAGTAAAAATGAAACATACTCGTAAAGAATCAAGGGAACGTCGCCGTAGACGTATTCGTGGTAAAGTTGATGGTTCTTCTGAGCGTCCACGGTTAGCTATATTTCGCTCTCACCAACATATTTATGCTCAAGTGATTGATGATACTAATCATCACACCTTAGTGGCAGCTTCAACTCTAGAACCAGATTTAAAATCAAAATTAGCTTCAGGTTCAAACTGTCAAGCTTCAGTGGAAGTTGGCAAATTGATCGCAGTTCGCTCCTTAGAAAAAGGTATTAGCAAAGTCGTCTTTGACCGAGGTGGTAACCTTTTCCACGGTCGTGTCAAAGCACTAGCAGAAGCAGCTCGCGAAGCTGGTTTGGATTTTTAAATGAGTCATTGCTCATGAGTCATGAGGAGGCAGTGCGGTGGACGGGTTCGGTTAGGCTACAGGAGCCAGTACGGACGCTACATGCCGTGAGAGCGGGAGATCCTCCTGCATGCAGCAGTGGCTCGTCTTGGGGTCTCCCCAACTGGAGCCTCTGGCGTCACCTGCCGTTCATTCAGTAAAAAAAATGACAAATGACCGAGGACAAATGACAATTGGCTTCTAACACGAGGTAAATAAAATGGCAACTGGTCGTCGTAAAGCTAACCGTACAAAAAAAGAAGAAACCACATGGCAAGAGCGGGTTATCCAAATCCGACGGGTGAGTAAAGTTGTAAAAGGAGGTAAAAAACTTAGCTTCCGCGCAATAGTCGTTGTGGGAAATGAACGCGGTCAAGTGGGCGTGGGAGTAGGCAAAGCCTCAGATGTAATTGGTGCTGTGAAAAAAGGCGTCGCTGATGGTAAAAAGCATCTGATTGAAATTCCCATGACCAAATCTAACTCTATCCCCCATCCTATTAATGGGATTGGTGGTGGTGCTAAGGTCATTATGCGACCAGCTGCACCTGGTACTGGAGTTATTGCTGGTGGTGCTGTACGTACAGTACTTGAATTAGCAGGAGTTCGCAATATTCTAGCCAAGCAACTCGGTTCAAACAATCCTCTCAATAATGCCAGAGCCGCAGTTAATGCCTTGTCTACCCTGCGAACTTTTGCAGAAGTCGCCGAAGACCGGGGTATTCCTGTTGAAAATCTTTATATTTAAGTCATTTGTCCTCAGTCCTTTGTTTTTATAGAAATGACAACAAATGATCCTCCGGGTATACCTTTTGCACGTGTATGTTTTGTAGCCCACCAGTATGGCTACGCCCCAGTTCCTGCGGAAGCTTGCGCCAACAAAGCAGTGTCTGTAGTGGCTCACGAATGATAAATGACTAAATTTTACACAAGGTTTTCTTTATGAGACTAACCGATGTTCGTCCTCAAAAAGGCTCAAAGAAGCGTCCCCGTCGTTTAGGTAGGGGTGTTTCTGCCGGTCAAGGTGCTAGTGCTGGTAAGGGTATGCGTGGTCAAAAAGCGCGTTCTGGCAGCAGTACACGACCCGGATTTGAAGGTGGTCAACAGCCATTGTACCGCCGCATACCCAAGTTAAAGGGCTTCCCTCTGGTTAATCGTAAGCAGTACACTACGATTAATGTAGAAAAGCTAGCCTCCCTCCCTGCAAATACAGAAGTTACACTCACCTCGTTAAAACAAGCAGGTATCCTTACTGCTGTTCGAGGATCTTTGAAGATTTTAGGGGATGGGGAATTGAACGTTCCCCTCAAGGTGCAAGCGGCAGCTTTTACAGGTACAGCTCGTAGCAAAATTGAGGCAGCGGGTGGGAGTTGCGAAGTTTTAGAGTGAGTCACAAAGCACGCACCTACGACAAGCCTACCCCAGCCAAGTGCCTCGCTTCACGATTCAGGTAGCCCTCTATGATCAGTCGAGACAAAGCCCCAACGGCTCAAGAAACTTTTATGCAGATGGCGCAAGCAGCAGGTCTGCGAGGTCGGCTGCTTGTGACCTTAGGTCTTTTAATGTTGATTCGTCTGGGCATACATTTGCCCATACCAGGTATTGATCGAGCTCAATTTGCCAGAACCCTTCAAGGTAATAACCAGATATTAAGCTTTTTGGACATCTTTTCTGGAGGTGGACTTTCTGCTTTGGGAGTCTTTGCCTTAGGTATTTTGCCATATATCAACGCCTCGATTATCATCCAATTGCTCACCGCTGCCATTCCAGCTTTAGAAAATTTACAGAAAAATGAAGGCGAAGCAGGACGGCGGAAGATTTCTCAAATGACACGCTATGTTTCTGCTGGTTGGGCAGTTATTCAAAGTGTCTTCTTGGCAACATTCTGGCTCAAGCCCTTTGCCTTAAACTACGGACCAATTTTCATTATCGAGACAGCGTTGGCTCTTGTAGCGGGTTCGATGTTTGTCATGTGGGCATCAGAAGTGATTACAGAGCGTGGCGTAGGCAACGGCGCATCTTTGTTGATTTTTGTCAATATTGTGGCAACACTGCCAAAAGCTCTAGGTGACACAATCGATTTTGTACAAACAGGAAACCGGGAAACAGTAGGTCGAGTTATTGTGCTGTTGCTGCTTTTCCTAGTCACGATTGTTGGTATTGTGTTTGTGCAGGAAGGAATCCGTCGTATTCCGATTATTTCAGCGCGTCGCCAAGTTGGGAAACGAATTTTTGCAGAGCAACGTAACTACTTACCCCTACGACTTAATCAAGGGGGCGTCATGCCAATTATTTTTGCGGCTGCAATTCTAAGTTTGCCACTGTTGGCCGAGAATTTCATCAGAAATCCAGAATATTCAAAAATTGTTAACACCTATCTCATACCTGGCGGTTCAGGGGCTTGGGTCTATGCCCTTGTTTACCTAGTTTCTATCGTTTTCTTCAGCTACTTCTATTCTTCATTGATTGTCAACCCAGTTGATGTAGCTCAGAACTTGAAGAAGATGGGTTCTAGCATTCCAGGTATTCGTCCGGGAAAAGCAACAAGTGAGTACATTGAGCGCGTACTGAATCGATTAACTTTTTTAGGAGCTATCTTTCTGGGCTTGATTGCTATTATCCCTACTGCCGTTGAAAGTGCTTTAAATGTACGAACCTTTAGGGGGCTAGGTGCTACCTCTTTGTTAATTTTAGTAGGTGTTGCGATTGATACGTCAAAGCAAATTCAAACTTACGTTATCTCTCAACGCTATGAAGGAATGGTGAAACAGTAGTGACACGAGTAATCTTCTTGGGACCACCGGGAGCTGGTAAAGGAACTCAAGCAAAAACCTTAGCTGACGATTTGAATATTCCTCATATTTCTACAGGTGACATATTGCGTCAAGGTCTCAAAGACCAGACTCCTTTGGGTGTGAAGGCTCAAAGTTATATGGATAAAGGTGAGTTGGTTCCTGACCAACTTGTGGAGGAAATGGTTCAGGAACGTCTCATCCAGGATGATACGAAATTAGGCTGGATTCTTGATGGCTTTCCCCGCACTGTCAATCAAGCAGTTTTTTTAGAGCAATTACTGGGAAAACTCAACCAAAATGGCGAAAAGGTCGTCAATTTGAATGTGCCAGATGAAACAGTAATAGCACGGTTACTAGAGCGAGGCAGAAAAGATGACTCAGAAGAAGTCATCCGTCGTCGCTTAGAAGTTTACCGGTCTGAAACGGCACCCTTGATTGACTATTACAGTAGTCGTCAGACTCTCCTCAGTATCAACGGTAATCAGTCCCTAGAAGAAGTCACTGCTGAATTAAAAAAGGTCATTGTGTCTTAAAAGAGGGGAGTGGGTGAGAGGTTAAAGGTGATAAATTTTTCCCAGTTCTTTGTACCTAGCACCCTATTCCCTGTCCCCCAAGCAGATGTATGTAAATATTGGATAAAATATATTAATGAACTGTTGATATATTCTCCGAAATATGTTCTTTGCAGACTATAAGTAGCTGTAACAAAGTAGGAGGCTGTTGAGTTGAGGAAAAAACTTGTCTAAACAAGATTTGATAGAGATGGAAGGCACGGTCACCGAGTCCCTGCCAAATGCAATGTTTCGTGTTGATTTAGATAACGGCTTCAATGTGTTAGCTCACATTTCTGGCAAGATTCGCCGTAACTATATCAAGATCTTACCCGGCGATCGCGTCAAAGTAGAGTTAACGCCTTACGACCTGACAAAAGGCAGAATTACTTATCGATTACGTAAGAAATAGCTCATTTTTCAACTATTCTTCGGAATGAAATTTCACATATGTAAAAAATAATACCATACAAGATTGGAAAAAAATAATGAATTTTACTGACTGATTAATCATAAAATGTTATAATTCACTATTTGGAGTCAACAAAAAGCATGAAAGTCAGAGCGTCTGTCAAGAAAATTTGTGAAAAGTGTAACGTGATCAGGCGTCGTGGTCGCGTTATGGTGATTTGTGTCAATCCTAAGCATAAGCAGCGCCAAGGATAACACAAGGAAAAAGTGAACAGTCATCAGGAAAATTTATTCAAATAACTGCTGACTGACAAAAAACACATTACTAGTTTTAAGGAATAGGGAGACACGAGTTGTGGCACGTATTGCCGGAGTAGACCTTCCACGTGATAAACGTGTTGAAATTGGTCTAACTTATATCTACGGAATTGGGTTATCTCTATCAAAAGAGATATTAGCAGCCACGAGTGTCAACCCTGATACTCGTATTAAAGACCTGAGTGATGCTGACGTAGCAGCTCTGAGGGGAGAAATAGAAGAAAACTACCAAGTAGAAGGTGACCTAAGGCGCTTGGAAGCAATGAACATCAAGCGCCTAATTGAAATTGGCACTTACAGGGGTCGTCGTCACCGCATGGGCTTACCTGTGAGAGGGCAAAGAACTCGGACTAACGCCAGAACTCGTCGAGGAAGACGACAGACAGTAGCTGGGAAGAAGAAAGCCCCATCCAAGTAATTGTTTCTGTGCTGAACTACAGCAATACTTAACCTTAATATTTAACTAAGTGCGATATGGCGCGACAACAAAGCGGAAAGAAACCAGGTAGCAAAAAGCTAAAACGTAATGTTCCAAACGGGATAGCCTACATCCAGTCTACTTTTAACAATAGCATTGTCACCATTAGCGATCAAAATGGAGATGTCATCTCCTGGGCAAGTGCTGGATCTAGCGGTTTCAAGGGAGCAAAAAAAGGTACTCCTTTTGCAGCCCAGACCGCAGCTGAAAGTGCAGCACGTCGAGCAATGGATCAAGGAATGCGCCAAATAGAAGTTATGGTCAGCGGTCCTGGGGCTGGTCGAGAAACAGCTATCCGGGCACTTCAAGGAGCTGGACTAGAAATTACATTAATTCGGGATATTACCCCGATTCCTCATAATGGTTGCCGTCCACCCAAGCGCCGCCGAGTCTAAAGAGAATTTATGAAGCGGTAAGTCCAGCGCGAATGACGGCTTTCCCGACCTAGGCGACGGACGTTCCCGATAGCCGTAAGGCGTGGCGTTAGCCATAGGGTAAGGGCGAGAAGTTTGAGAAAACCTAGGTTGCATCAAGGATTATACGAAAGACCCCCATTACGGAGAGTTTTCTTTCGTTCCACTGATCAACTTCCCCCTGAAAACTCGAAACTTCAAATAACAAAAGACCATTACTGCCCGTTGGCAATTCTTGGGATCAAACTTCACCATCATTGGACATACAGTTTGATAAACCTCGTAGTTTAAGGGGGCATTAAGTACATTCGAGAAGGCAGAGCCGCATGGTGAGTGTAAGC
Source organism: Brasilonema angustatum HA4187-MV1 (assembly GCA_019359695.1). Taxonomy (GTDB): domain Bacteria; phylum Cyanobacteriota; class Cyanobacteriia; order Cyanobacteriales; family Nostocaceae; genus Brasilonema; species Brasilonema angustatum. The sequence continues at coordinate 15,926 of JAHHGV010000060.1, read as the reverse complement.
TCCAACAGGGTAACCCGAAAGCAAGCAACTAGCAAAAGGCTTTGCCGACTTGAAAGGACTACTTGTACAAGTTCCTCCGAGTATGAAAACAGCCGTTTAATCAAGGGTACTCGTGTACAACTGTTTGTCCTTGCCACTGTGTTGTGGTTCGGCAGGTGCTCTGTGCCAGGTTTAGCGTACGTTTGTTACTGGTCTAAGCCCTATGCCGTAGGCATAGGGCTTAGAACATAGGAGATACCCGCACGGGGTTGGTGCTCCTTAGAATGCAACTGACGTTGGCAATGCCCTCCCTAGTTCACATACCGTCTTTGCAGGAGAGACCGCAGTTGCCTGGTTTCCCCAAAAGAACTGGTGAAAGGGTTTGTCAGCTTGTAGACGCGCTTTTCGGCATCCTCAAAGATAGTAGGTGTTCTGTTGATCTCCGGACGTCACTTGCAGCCTTATTTGGCAAAATTACCCAAAGAACGTCTACAAAGGAGCACACTGAAGCACAGCCCAGGCTCGACTTGAAGAGCTTTCCCTTGAACGGGTTTGCTGACTCTGGCCAACTGGTGAGACCAGTGCAGCACCGATGTTTCCCCCCCTGCCAGATCTGGCTGTTGTGTTGGGGTTTACCGACATAGGGAGCTGGCGAACCCGCAAGGGCGTCGGACTGCCCCTTAAGGACACTGGTAAAGACGGTTTTCACGATAACGAAAGTGTCACTCAAGGCAATAAATTTGTCTACTAGCAAGACCTTATATGAAGGGAGGCGACCCCATGGCGCAGTTTCAAATTGAATGTGTAGAGTCAAGTACTGAAGACAATAGGAGTAATCACAGTAAATTCGTCTTAGAACCTCTAGAGCGCGGTCAAGGTACGACAGTTGGCAATGCCCTGAGACGGGTATTACTTTCCAACCTAGAGGGGACAGCTGTAACTGCTGTTCGGATTGCAGGCGTGACACACGAGTTCGCCACCGTTCATGGTGTACGAGAAGATGTGCTTGAAATGATGATGAAAATGAAGGAAGTGATTCTTAAAAGCTACTCCTCTCAACCCCAAATTGGTCGCTTACTCGTTACAGGTCCAACAACAGTCACTTCAGCACATTTTGATTTGCCTAGTGAAGTAGAAGTCATCGATCCGACCCAATACATAGCTACTGTCGCTGAAGGTGGCAAGCTGGAAATGGAATTTCGGATTGAAAGAGGCAAAGGATATCGTACTGTAGAGCGGGGTCGTGAAGAAGCCACATCTTTGGACTTTCTCCAAATCGACTCAATATTTATGCCAGTGCGGAAAGTCAACTACAGCGTTGAAGAAACTCGTGGAGAGGGTGGGATACCAAAAGACAGATTGTTACTAGAAATTTGGACAAATGGTAGTTTGACCCCTCAAGAAGCACTCTCCTCTGCCGCTACTATACTGGTGGATTTGTTTAACCCGTTGAAAGAGATCTCGCTCGATATACCGGATGTAGGCGCAGAAATCCCAGACGACCCAACCGCTCAGATTCCTATTGAAGAGTTGCAATTGTCAGTACGAGCTTATAACTGCCTCAAACGAGCACAAGTAAACTCTGTAGCTGATTTGTTGGATTACACCCAAGAAGACCTATTAGAAATAAAAAACTTTGGTCAAAAGTCAGCTGAAGAAGTTGTTGAAGCCTTACAGCGACGCTTGGGAATCACCTTACCAACTGAAAGAGCTAACAAACACGCCTAAAACTGGTTATTCGTTAGTTGTGAGTGATTAGTAGAACAACTAACTACCAACTAACAACTACCAACTACCAACTAACAACTAACACAAAAGATTATGCGTCACCGTTGTCGGATCAAAAAACTCAGCAAACCAGCTGACCAACGCCGCGCTCTGTTGCGAGCGCTTACCACTGAATTAATTCGTCATGGACGAATTACTACCACTTTAGCCCGAGCTAAGGTGGTACGCTCTGAAGTGGACAAAATGATTACTCTTGCGAAAGAAGGTTCTTTAGCAGCACGCCGTCAAGCCTTCGGTTATATATACGATAAACAACTTGTTCATGCTCTGTTTGAGCAAGTTCCCACACGGTATGGGAATCGCCAAGGAGGTTACACCCGTATCCTGCATACCGTACCACGCCGGGGTGATAATTCTAAGATGGCAATCATCGAACTCGTCTAAACAAATAAAGGTAGAAACTAGAAGGTGAGACCAGCTCTCTTGGTAGGGTTTCCAACGCCAGAACAAGCGTGTTAGCGTAGCGTCTCCGTCAGGAGAGGGAGACCCTAATCAAGTACTGGCTCTTCTGCAGGCGACTGGCGAACCCGCAGGGATACAAATAAAAATTTTATCTTTCTAACTTCCGCCTCAAGTTGATTTTATGTTAAGTAGCCACCAGCCTACACAAAAAATTCGAGTCGCCCTGGTCATTCAATACCTGGGCACTCATTTTCATGGCTGGCAACGGCAACCGCAACAACGCACTGTCCAAGAAGAGATAGAAACAGCTCTTTCTCATATCCTAGGTCATCCAGTGACGCTGTACGGCGCAGGGCGAACTGATGCTGGAGTTCACGCAGCTGCTCAAGTGGCACATTTTAATGTCACAAGTCCGATACCCGCTCACAAATGGGCAACCATTCTTAACAGCTATTTGCCCAAAGATATACTAATTCGAGCCTCCGCAGAAGTGAGTCACAATTGGCACGCTCGTTTTAGTGCTATCTATCGACGGTATCGTTACACGTTCTATACTGAAAAGTTACCGAACTTGTTTGCCAGCGCTTTTAGTTGGCATTATTATCTCGAACCTTTGGATGAATCTCTCATCCAGACTGCACTGGAACCTTTGATTGGAAAGCACCACCTAGCTGCTTTTCACCGAGCAAACTCAGGACGCCAGCATTCTTGGGTAGAAGTACAAGCAGCAGAGTGTTATCGTACTGGACCATTTCTTTATATTGAAATTCAGGCAGATGGATTTTTGTATGGTATGGTGCGGCTATTAGTAGGAATGTTGGTACAAGTTGGTTCCAGACAACTCACACTAACTAGTTTCACCGACATTTGGAAAGATCAACGACGTCAAGAAGTAAAATATGCCGCGCCTGCTCACGGCTTGTGCTTGTTGCGAGTCGGCTATCCTGATTTCCCGTTTCCCCCAGAGATTTGGTTTGAAACCCAACCCAAATTAGTCTTTGGTCAATAAGGACTAAAGACAAAAGACTAAAGACAAAGGACTCAAGACAAATGACAACAGACAAAACATATCTTCCTCCTCAGAATACTATGGAGCGCGATTGGTACGTCATAGACGCTACTAACCAACGCCTCGGTCGCTTAGCAAGCGAAATCGCTATGGTTCTCAGAGGGAAAAATAAACCCCACTATACCCCTCACATGGACACAGGTGATTTTGTCATCGTTGTAAATGCTGAAAAAGTCGAAGTAACAGGTAAAAAACGCACACAAAAACTTTACCGTCGTCATTCCGGTCGTCCCGGTGGAATGAAGACCGAAACCTTTGACAAGCTACAACAACGTTTGCCAGAAAGGATTGTGGAACATGCCATCAAAGGTATGCTACCGAAAAATAGCTTGGGACGGCAATTGTTTACTAAGCTAAAAGTTTACGCTGGACCAACTCATCCCCATGCAGCACAACAACCAAAAGAGTTACAAATTCAGACAATTCCAGGAGTACAAGATTAATGCAAGCAGCAGATAATAGCGGTCGTGCTATGTATTGGGGTACAGGTCGTCGTAAATCCGCGATCGCGCGGGTTCGCTTGGTTCCCGGTACTGGACAATTGATTGTCAATGGCAAACCAGGAGACCTTTACTTCCAATTCAACCCAAACTACATTTCCCTTGCCAAAGCACCTTTAGAAACTTTAGGCTTGGAAAATGAATACGATATTCTCGTCAAAGCTGAAGGGGGCGGTTTAACTGGACAATCAGATGCAGTTCGTCTGGGAGTTGCTCGTGCACTTTGCCAACTTGACCCAGAAAACCGTCCGCCTTTAAAAATCGAAGGCTACCTGACTCGCGACCCACGAGCAAAAGAGCGCAAAAAATACGGTTTGCACAAAGCTCGTAAAGCACCTCAGTACTCCAAGCGTTAAGCAATTTTGGATTTTAACTGCACCCTTGACGCAGATAATTTTCTGTGATGACCACGTACACCTGCCTTGATCAGCGGTTGCTATGATAATCCCAAAAATCTAAAATCCAAAGTTCTACAACCCGCGGAAAACCTGAAAGTTATAATTGGTATAGATAGACCACGGAAAGAAAAATGGCGAAACCAGAGATTCATCCCCAGTGGTATCCAGATGCAAAAGTTTACTGTAACGGTCAACTTGTGATGACTGTTGGCTCTACTAAGCCAGAATTGCACGTAGATGTTTGGTCTGGAAACCACCCCTTTTATACAGGTACTCAGAAGATAATTGACACCGAAGGTCGCGTAGAACGCTTCCTGCGTAAATATGGCATGATGGAAGGTCAATCCAAAGGCGGAAGAAGGAAAAAGTAGCCGCTTAGCTTTAGCTTTTAACAACGACCCTGCATAAGCTGGGTCGATTGTTGTATTTAATGCTCAAGCGAATTTGCTATTTTTTAAGGAGTGACTGTATTCGTCATGGCTGAAACATACCTGCTGGAGAAACTAAAATCCGTTGAACAAACTTTTCATGAATTGACTCGTCGCCTTGCCGACCCCGATACTGCCAAAAATCCTGATGAGTATCAAAAAATTGCAAAGGCACGCTCTTCTTTAGAAGAAGTGGTAGATACCTACGAAACCTGGAAAAACGCCCAGGAAGAATTCGTAGGGGCGCGTCAGGTGCTCAAAGAATCTCAAAGTGATCCAGAACTGCAAGAAATGGCAGCCCTGGAAGTTCAAGAACTTGAGCAAAAAATAGAACAATTAGAAAATCGCTTAAAGATATTGCTACTACCTCGTGACCCCAACGATGATAAAAACATCATGTTGGAAATTCGTGCGGGTACTGGTGGTGATGAAGCAAGTATCTGGGCTGGTGATTTAGTACGATTGTACTCAAAGTATGCTGACAGCCAAAGTTGGCGCGTGAAGTTAGTCAGTGAGTCCTTGGCGGAAATGGGCGGCTTTAAAGAAGCCATTTTGGAAATTCAAGGCGATAGCGTATACAGCAAGCTAAAGTTTGAAGCTGGAGTGCATCGCGTGCAGCGTGTGCCAGTCACTGAAGCTGGGGGACGGGTTCACACCTCAACAGCAACTGTGGCGATCATGCCAGAGGTGGATGACGTAGAAATCCACATTGATCCGAAGGATATTGAAATGAGCACAGCTCGTTCTGGTGGTGCTGGTGGACAAAACGTCAACAAAGTGGAAACAGCCGCTGACTTGTTCCACAAACCTACTGGTATCCGGATTTTCTGTACAGAAGAACGCAGCCAGTTACAAAATAAAGAACGGGCAATGCAGATCCTGCGAGCAAAACTGTATGAGATGAAGTTGCGAGAACAACAGGAAGCTGTGACTTCTATGCGGCGATCGCAAGTAGGTACAGGATCGCGTTCTGAAAAGATTCGCACTTATAACTACAAAGATAACCGTGCCACCGACCACCGCTTAAATCATAACTATTCGCTTAACGCAGTTCTAGAAGGCGAACTTGAGGACATTATTCAAGCTTGTATTTCTCAAGATCAACAAGAACGCTTAGCAGAACTCGCAGCTTCTGGCGCTAATAGTTAATCTTTAGGTTTGGTAGTTTTTTTATCATTATAGGACTTACGCAGAAGAGATCCTCCAATAGAGTTAAAAAGGGGCTTTAGGACTTACGTATTGACAGGAAATACAAAATATGAGGTATGGGTTTGAGGCATTCAAATGTGAATTTTCCGATCATCTTTTAGTGATCGTCACCCATCTGGCGGTAATTATCAAAAGTCTGGAACGACCAAATCACGTTATACACATGATGTCTTTTTTGTACAGTGCGTAAGTCCTAGGCTTTTAAGATTTCCCCTGCTTTTGAAGGGGCAATCGAGGTTTTTGGTTTTCAATGCGTAAGTCCTGCATTAATTACTAGCCACTGCTTTTCAGTATCATGAAAAACCGCTTGTTGTGTGTTACATAAAACAACACAACAAGCGGTTTTCTAATGCGTTGTTTTGAATCAATTTATCAAGTAATCTACTCGACATGACATTGGAACCGTATTTATAGCGCTTCTGGTTTGAGTCATACCATTTCACGATCAGGGCTGATACAAATGATTGTCTCTAAGTAAGTCGGTGCAATAAAACCAAACTGTGTGAAGAAAAGTAAATAAGGCTCAAACTCTTACTCTCCCTGCTCGGGTGCTCGGGTGTCCCCTACCTTATCCCAACAATAATTATTTACGCCGACCTACTTAATTCTTTCTCCTGCTCCCTGTGCTCCCTGCTCTCTATTTGTATCAACCTTAAAGTGAAACGGTATCAGATACAATCACCCTAGTGTATAAACCAACCAATGGAAGAGGTCTAGTCTATCTGTGGTAATATAGAATACAATAAATCGACACCTCAAACTCGCCCCGCATATGCTCTTTTAACAATTTGTACCCAATAAAGCGATTCGGGAAAACTTTGTTATTTAACCATCAACACTTCGTGCCCAGAGTGAACTTCAGATTATTTTTGGGTTAAATAGCATGCTAATTTTGTGTTTCATGTACCAACTTGTGCGATTCTGTATTTAGAAGCTAGGATGCTTCCCAGTGATAAGCTTTTGAATTTTGAACAGCTTCCCAGCATCTTTGATACTTATCAAAACCGAGATGCATCCAAACAAAACGTGCCAAAGTGATGTCATCTTGATGAGATGAAAGCTTTTAGTTATAAGGCTTTCATCTAAATGTTAAGGAGTGTAATGTTTTATCATATTCCTGAAAACTTTAGGCCATTTTACCCTTATGATGAGGAAAACTTGTAAAGTTTAGTAAGAAGGAAGTTATTAAACGTGGCTATTCCTCTGCTAGAGTATGCGCCTTTAAGTCAAAATAATCGTGTTACTGGCTACGAAATTCCGGGTGATGAACAGCCTAGAATCTTCTCCACTGACAACTTACTTTCTGCTAGTGACCTAGATAACTTAATCGAGGCAGCCTACCGTCAGATATTTTTCCATGCTTTTGCCTCTGATCGGGAGCGTTTTTTGGAGTCGCAGCTCCGCAGTGGACAGATTACCGTCCGTGAGTTTATTCGTGGATTGGCTTTGTCCAAAACCTTCACTGGTAGCTTCTATAACCTCAACAGCAACTACCGCTTTGTTGAGCATTGTGTTCAGCGGATTTTGGGACGTGATGTTTACAGCGAACGGGAAAAAATTGCTTGGTCAATCGTGGTAGCAACCAAAGGTCGGGCTGGCTTCATCAATGATCTGCTCAACAGCGACGAATACTTAGAGAACTTTGGTGACAGCATTGTTCCCTACCAACGTCGTCGGGTTCTGCCTTCAGGAGCCAGCCAATTGCCATTCAACATCAAGTCTCCGCGCTACGATGAATACCATCGTGCACAACTCGGCTTCCCGCAAATCATCTGGCAAACCATTGTACGTCGCTACACTCCACCCGACAAGCAGGCTAAAGCAGGTGATCCAGCTCTGTTTGCATCAATGGCTCAGAGTATTAATCCAACAGGTAATCCTCCACAACGGATTTCGCCTTACAACATTGATTACGAGAAAACAGTGCCTTATCGCCGCCGGTAACTACGGCTGGTTATTTAGCAAGCACGATACAACGTGACTGTAATCTTCCAAGATAGAGGAGTCAGAATTCAGGTGCTAGGGTTTAGAAAATATATTTCTGAATCTTGAGTTCTTAAATCTGGCTCCTTATTTGCTCTAGATGATTTTTCAGCTTATTGACGTTATTTATCAACTCTGTTAATAAACACAGTGAGTCGTCTGAAATGTGTGTTTAGCTTGTGGCACCAAGTATCTAGGAATCTTGGGTTCAAAGTAAATTAAACACTTTTTAATTTCCCAATCTATCGCAACAATTTATAATTTAGTAAACCTGATATAGCAGTCCGAAATTATTCGTGAAACTCTCTGTTTTCCTCCTCAACGCTCTCTCTTGCCTCCTGCGGTTAATTCAATCAAAACTTTTTTCATCATCTAGGATTGCTATAGATACCAGATGCAACTCTGTGGATTATTCTTATTGGCAATCCGAATTATTGTTTTTTGAAGAAGCGGCAATATTATGTATTCGTAATTTTTAGGGTTTTTTACAGTACTAATTTATAAAAATTAAAGAAGATAAATTTCATAAATCTCCGGAAAATACTACTTGAGATACATAGATGGCTGTGACTAACCACGAACAAATTAGCAGAAGTTTTACTTTTTTAAATCAAGGATTGTACCCTTATGTAAAAAGGGAGATGCAAAAAGTTTATGGTGAGCGCTGGCTAAGAATTATCTCATCATCAATGTCTGATAACTCACCCATAAAGCTTAGCCCAGAAGAGATTCTAGGTAATGATGTTTTTACTTTATTAAAAGTAATTATTGGGCAGTGGAATCAGGTATTCAGTAAAAATTTAGGTTACGCTGAGGGTGCTTTAGTGAGTGAACTCATGGAAGCCAGTAACAGTTGGGCGCATCAATCTCACTTTTCAACTGAAGACACTTATCGCACTTTAGACACGATCGCTCGACTCCTGAAAGCTATCTCTGCACCAGAAACAGGTATTGTAGAACAGGATAAGCAAAAAGTCTTAAAAGAACTTTTTTCTAAACAAGCCGAAAAAGACTCCAACACAGACAAATTAGCTGAAATTATCAAACACCAAAACTTTCAGAATACTTCTCTTTTGATCCGTGCGCTGACACACCGTTCCTATGTCCATGAAAACCCGCAAGAAGGAGAACACAACGAGCGTCTTGAGTTTCTTGGTGATGCTTTGCTGACTTTTTTAAGTGGCGAATACCTTTATCGTCGTTACCCAGAAAAGGGAGAAGATGAGTTAACTCGTCGGCGTTCTGCACTGGTTGATGAAAAGCAACTAGCAAAATTTGCCATTGAGGTTGGTTTAGATCGCAGAATGCGCTTAGGTAAAGGTGCAACTTTAGAAGGAGGTTACCAAAATCCCAATTTACTCAGCAGCGCTTTTGAAGCAGTCGTCGCCGCTTACTACTTAGACAACAATTATGATACTGAAGCAGTGCGTGCTGTTGTGGAACCGTTGTTTGACTCTGTTCCTGAGAGTATTGTGGAGTTGCGCTCAAATGTAGACTCTAAAAATCGGTTTCAGGAATGGGTGCAACGCAACATCACTCAAATACCACCCAAGTATGTCACAGTTCAAGTAGGTGGTTCTTCTCATGCTCCAGAGTTTGTAGCTAAAGTAGTTGTGGGAAATAAAGAGTATGGACAAGGTAAAGGGCGCAGTAAGAAAGATGCTGAGAAGGCTGCGGCTGAAAACGCGCTAGCTAGGCTAGAAAAATCAAGGTTAATGTGAGATATACACCTCACACTTCTACTTTTAACGGCAAAGTCACAGTGAAAGTAGAACCTACTGCTATTTGGGAAACTAAGCTAATTTCACCTTGCAACAGTTTTATCAGCCGTGAAACGATTGCCAAGCCCAAGCCGGTACTACTGGGAAGGAAGGATTTACTACCAGAACCAATGCGAAAGTAAGGTTGAAAAATCTGTACTTGATCTTCTGGCTCAATTCCAATTCCAGTATCTGAAACTGCAATACTCCACTTGCCAATGTCTAAAGTTTCACACTTAATTTTTACCGTTCCTGACTCTGTGTAGCGAATCGCATTACTCACAAGATTCGTTACAATTTGCTGTAATCGTAACGGATCTGTTACAACTTCGTGAGGAGCATGGTTGCAATCAATAACAATTTGTAAGTTTTTTTGACTAGCCAAAGGTTCCAGCATTTCGTAAACATTTCTGATTAATTCATGCACATTGATTGGCTCTGACTGTAGTTTCATCTGCCCTGCATCATAGCGAGAAATCTCCAATGCATCGTTAATCAGATGAATTAATTGTCTCCCACTGCTTAACACGCGGTCAATGTGTTCTAGATGGCTAAAGGAATCTTTTTCTTCTGATTTTTGGCGTTGTAAGCGCAAAAACAAATCTGAGTAACCAATAATCGAAGTTAATGGGTTTTTGAGTTCGTGCGCCAGATACGATAAATTATCTTGACTTGCCCGCACTAAGCGGGTTAGTTCTTGATTATTAAGGGTTAAGTGATTTTGCAGCTGCTCTAGTTCTGTTAATCGTTGTTCTGTGTAACTTTGAAAACAATAGGCTATTGCTTCATCCAACACCATATCAATCAAATGTACGGCTCGCATTACTTCTTTTGCTGATGCTTGCAGGAATTCTGGCTCTAAAGTGACAAATATTGTGTTACGCAAAAGCCGATACTCTCGTGCAATTTCTGCTGCATCGAAACCTTGTTCCGCCCTAAGAGTTCCATGCTCTAAACTAGCCTGAACTAAGGATTGGACTTCATCATCTTGATATTGAGAAAGCACAGTTGCTAGTGCCAAAAGGACATGGTCAAGATGATTTTCAATAGCTGTACGGCTTAGATGATTGGTGCTGGAAATCTTTTTATCCCTACGAACAGCTTCCAGCCATTGTTTTATAATCCTCTGAGTTTTATCCCGCAGCAATTGACTAAAATCTTTCATCACTCATGGGTGGATAAATATACAACAAATAGAATAAATCATTCTATGATCTAGATCCTAAGCATAGGAATATTACATTGTTTTTACTAAAAATATGTAATAATTAGAAATAAAAATACATATTTTCGTAAATATCTTTATTCATCTATCATTTAGATGAATTTGCTTTCTAAGAAAACTAGTCTTCTAGCCAAAAAAAGTATATCCTAGGGTTGCTTGACGCAACTATTTACTGGTGTTACATTTATCAAAATAGAGTAAGTCAGCCTAATCCAATGAATTGCATTGCATCAGTTGGAGCGGAGGAACCAAAGTATGGGGCGTATCTTAACTAGAAGGAACAAAGAGTAGATGTATCTTTTCGCTTCTTGTTTTTTGCTTCTTCTATAAGAGGGGTATCTCTCAACCCTAGCCCGTCAGCTAACTTCGTAGGCAATGAGAGGAGACTGAAGAGGCAGCATTATTGTAATGTTGTGATCTCATCAGTATCCTTGGCTGGTACTGCTCGGACTAATTGTACCTGCGTAAAGTCTGTTGAGGTCATACATGGTGTTTCAACTTAATGTAGCTGCCATTTTGGCGGTTGCTAGTCGAACAACTTGGAAACGCGCTAAACCTATTATTGTACGGGATGCTTTCTTGCTACCTTTGCTTGGTTTTTTAGGCGTTATTGTTGTGTGGTGGATTGTTGCGCTTGCTAATCATGAGTTGATGCCCACGCCACCTGAAGCGTTAGCAGCAAATTTAGATTACATCCTTAACCCATTTTTCCAAAGAGGGCCAGGCAACTTAGGTATTGGCTGGCTATTAATCGCAAGTATTCGACGGGTCTTATTAGGTTTCACTCTAGGTGCTTTAGTCGCGATTCCTGTTGGTTTTCTCATCGGGATGTCAAGAACGGCAATGATGGTTCTTAATCCCGTTATTCAAATCTTCAAACCAGTATCACCCCTGGCATGGCTTCCTATTGCTTTAGCTATATTTAATTTGGCAGATCCATCGGCAATATTCGTGATTTTCATCACTTCTTTGTGGCCAACAATTATTAACACTGCTCTGGGAGTTTCCAGTGTTTCCAAAGATTATATAGATGTGGCACGAGTTCTTGAAATGCCCCGTTGGCGAAGAATTACAAAAATTATTTGGCCTGCAAGTTTACCATACATTTTTACAGGTTTGCGAATTAGTATAGGCATTGCCTGGTTAGTTATTGTTGCTGTAGAAATGCTTACAGGTGGTATTGGGATTGGCTTTTTTGTCTGGGATGAGTGGAGTCGCCTAAATCTCAATTCCGTTTTTCTTGCTGTGCTAGTCATCGGCTTAACAGGGTTGTTGCTTGATTACGCCATAGGCAGAATACAAGCTTTTGTCACTCGTCGCCCGATAAGTTCAAATTAGTTCTTCATCAAATATATGGTGCTTACCACTGCATTATCGCACCACCGTATTATCACCTCTGATGAAATCTGACCTTTTTAAAAAACTCATCAATTGTAAGTCAGACAGATAAGCCATTTAAAATTCAAAGAACAAATTCACTGTTTTACAAGCAGCCTACCTGCTATTCGTGTACACGAATAAAGTATGTGACAGTCCAAACAAGAACTTTGTATCCCTCGTTATTATTCTGAGTCATTTCGCCGCCGCAGGAGGTTGTTCATGAGTGACGATAACACAAATAACTGGAAGCGACGAGACTTTATCACAGGACTGGGAGCTACAGCACTCGCAACTGGACTATCTTCTTGTGCCATTAACGCTAACCGTGCCCCTAAAGGATTGTCAAAAGCGGCGTCGGCGGTTGAACCAGTCGTAGATCCCAAGACACTAGAAAAACCTAATATTACAGTGGGATACGTACCGGTGAATGACTGCGCTCCCTTTGCTGTAGCGTGGGAGAAAGGATTTTTCCGCAAGTATGGTTTAAATGTCACCCTCAGCCGTGAAGCAAGCTGGGCGACGTCTCGTGACGGTATTATTTTTGGACGCCTTGATGCTTCACCAGTTGTGAGTGGTGCAGTTACGAATGCTAGAACTGGTGCAGAAGGCGCACGTCATGCTCCCCTGTGTGCAGCGATGACAATTCATCGTCATGGTAATGCGATGACAATGAATAAAGGAATGTGGGAGTCTGGGTTGCGTCCTTGGCGAGACTATAACGGCAATTTAGAAGAGTTTGGACGAGATTTTCGCAATTATTTTGAAAAATTAGCACCAGAGAAAAGAGTTTGGGCAGTAGTGCTGAGTTCAGCAATTTATGAATACTTTGTCCGCTACTTAGCTGCGGCTGCTGGAGTTGCTCCTGATCAAGAATTTCGCATTATCATTGTCCCACCTCCACAGATGGTGGTGAATATGAGAATTGGGGCGATGCAAGGTTATATGGTGGCGGAACCTTGGAATTCACGGGCAATTACTGGTAATGACGGAATTGGCTTCACCTTTGCTCAAGGGAGAGAAATTTGGCAAGGACACCCAGATAGACTTCTAGGTGTTATGGAGTCTTTCATCAAAGAAAATCCCAAAACTTATCGCTCTTTGGTTAAAGCAATGATAGAAGCTTGTCGCTATTGTAGCGACATAAAAAACCGGGAGGAAGTAGCTAAAATTCTCACGAGTAAATCGTTTACCGGAGCAAAGCTCAAATTAACAGAAGCCGCTATTGTCGGTAACTACAATTATGGTGGTTTTGATGGTAAAAAACGAGTTTGGAAAGCTCCTGAAACAACAATCTTCTTCGATAAACCTGCTAACCTTGTCAAAACACCAAATGACCATTCAACATTTCTTTGGCAATCTCAGAGTATTTGGCTAATGACTCAGTCGGCTCGCTGGGGACAAATTAAACAAATTCCCAAAAATGCTGAAGAAATAGCGCGTAAAGGTTGGCGAACTGACTTGTATCGAGAAATTGCTGCTGAAATGGGAATTGAATGCCCAAAAGAAGATTACAAGATAGAACAAGCTGAACTATTTATCGATAAAAAAGCTTTTGATCCCAGCGATCCAGTGGGATATCTTAAAAGTTTTGAGATTAGAGCTAACGCTCCTAAATCTTTCTTTATGTCTTAAGATGAGCAAATTAAACTTGACTGTGTTGATTGTTCTTTGTCATTCGTAAATGACTTAATTTACAAACTAATAATAAATCACTAAATAAATAGACTGTTGTAGGAGTGTCAAATGAAATCTACCTCTTTCTCAAAAGATGCCTATGATACGACTTCACCTCGTAGTGGATTTCTAGAAATTGAAAATTTACATAAATCATATCCCACACCTGATGGCAATCAATTTGTTGTTTTAGATAACGTTAATTTGACAGTGGGGGAAGATGAATATATTTCTGTTATAGGTCACTCTGGTTGCGGAAAATCCACACTTTTGAAAATTGTAGCAGGATTGGAAAAAGGAACTTCTGGCTCGGTGCGGTTAGATAGCAAAGAAATTCGTAAACCAGGAGCAGAGCGTATGATGGTGTTTCAACACTATTCGCTCTTACCTTGGTTAACCGTGCGGGAAAATATCCGGCTTGCTGTAGACGAAGTGCTAAAAGATGCTAATCGTTCTGAAAAAATTAGCATTGTGAACGAACACCTGGCAATGGTAAATTTAACAGCAGCAGCAGATAAATATCCTGATGAAATTTCTGGTGGTATGAAGCAGCGAGTGGGTATTGCCAGAGCATTGGCAATTCGCCCAAAAATGTTGCTGATGGATGAACCTTTTGGAGCCTTAGATGCACTGACTCGCGGAAAATTGCAGCGACAAGTATTAGATATTTGGGAAAATCACCGACAAGCAGTGATGATGGTTACTCATGATGTGGATGAGGCTATTTATATGTCAGATCGCATTGTTCTTATGACTAATGGACCAGCAGCTAATATTGGAGAGATACTGGAAGTACCGTTTCCTCATCCACGCGATCGCAATGCTATGAGGAATTCACAAGAATACTACGAACTCCGCAACTACGCGCTCAACTTCCTGGATCGGTACTTCACCCAAGACGAGTAATAAAAAAATCTGTAGTTCATAATTCGTCATTCATTATTCTTAAGTCAATTACGAATTAGGAACAACAAACTAGTTATTGTTTTTGTAAATTTTTCTTTAGCGTGGTGATAAAGTTATGAATCTTAAACCTATCTTAGTACGCCTGCAGAACGCGATCGCAAGAGACGATTTAATTGAGCAAATGGTACTTTTATCCGTCCCAGAAACAGCTCTTTCTGCACAGGCTCAATCAGAAAAATCAATTAACTTAATCGTTGGTTATAACAGTTCTCCGAACAGTCATACCGCCTTAGATATTGCCTTATTAATAGCTCATCAAACACGCTTAGCTACAAAAGCGCAAGTAACAGTTCAAGTAGTCTATGTGATCGAGGAAAATCAGAGAACTCATCCTGAAGATGTTTTACAAATAGAGAAATTTCCCAATCAACATGTTACGGAACAAAATCCACCACACTGTTCAACTAGCTTTTCCTCAGTTGGGTTTGACACAAGTGTGATAACTCAACCAAAAATGCAGGAGAAAGCAGGCTATTCCCAAGAAATCTTGATAGATAAATTTACCCAAGCAGAATGTATTATTCGCCAAGCAAGTTGTCTAGCTGCAGAATGGAAAAGTTCTTTTAAAGCTCATCTTCGCTTTGGTTGTATTGCCAAGGAACTTAGGAAAGTTGTTAAATCAGAGGCTGCAAATTTACTATTACTTGGCTGTAATTCCGTTAATCATCCAATAGTTCAACAGCTTGGTTCCAACTTTCCTTGTTCAGTACTGGGTATACCTAATTTTGTTCCCTTCTGATGAGTGATAAGTAGCTCAACCTAAAAAAACTTAAGATAGAAATTCTGCGATTGCTGAGTCCCAAGGGGACACGCTGCGTGAACGCTCCACTGCGTTTCACTCGCAATGACATTTTACATTTAATTAAGTTGAGCTACTTATCATGTCGGATTAAATTACCGTCCGGAGCAATCGAAGCGAATATGAGTGCGTATCCGTAATAACCCAAGTTGCTAGTTACCTCCCTGCGCTGCGCGCAGGGGTATCGCGTATGGTCACTTAAGCAATAAAATCCCCTCCAGGTAAAAAATTGGAGGGGCCTATGTTAAATGAAACAATTGCTATTTATGCTATCATCGACGACTTATTGAAGGCGTTAAGCGTTCGCGTAGCGCCCCCTTAGGGGCTAGCTCTGCCGTAGGCAATCGCTCACAAAGAAGACTGCCG
>JAHHGV010000059.1 GCA_019359695.1 Brasilonema angustatum HA4187-MV1 | reverse complement strand
AGTTTTATCTTGTTGTTTGGTCAGAAACACCCTTAAACGGCTGCCCATATCTCTGTTATTTTGCTATACACATTGTACGTATTTACTTATCTTTACACACTTTGGTTTTTTCACCTCGTTCTACTTAACCACCTATAAAACTAATAATCAGCCCAGTCAAAACAATCACAGTCAAAATAATATAGGTGATATCTCGCTGACGCATAAAAGCTAATAGAGAAAAAGCAACTCTAGCAACAGGAGTAGCAATTAATAACAACAATCCAAGTTGAATAATGCCACGACGACGACCTGATAATACGGAATTTGCAACTCCTTCAGGAGAGCTAAAAGCTGGAGGCTCACCGCGAAAAATTTGATAATTTGGAGCTTCCTTACCATGATAAATTAGATACAACACCCCGCCTAATAAAACGATCGCAGTAGCGAGCAGGACCCCATATCTCAATAAATTACCAACCAAAATTTCGACTTGTCTTTCACTCAAATTACGTCGAGTTTGGGACACTTTAAATCCTCCCTAGGAAGCCGTTATAAATCATTTGAATAGCTAGCAGCACAATAACTACACTAAAAATATTTCTTAAAACGCCTACTCTGGCTTTTACCAATACCCGAGCCCCGATCAATGCGCCTAAAAGTACTCCTAACATGACAGGCATTGCTAGTCCAGGATCGATGTAACCTCGTTTGAAGTATACACCCGCGCTAGCTGCTGCTGTCACCCCAATCATAAAATTACTGGTAGTAGTGGAAACCTTAAACGGAATCCGCATAAATTGATCCATCGCTAGTACCTTGAGTGCGCCAGAACCAATACCAAGTAACCCGGAAAGCACTCCGGCGACAAACATGAGACTAAATCCTACAGGAACAGCACGGACATTGTAGGCTTGTTCACCTTCAGGCGTTGGGTAAGTGCTATTTAACTTTAAACGAGTTGCTAGAGAATCAGGTGGAGTGTTATCTAAATGTTCAGAACGAGATTGACGTGAGAGGTAGGCACTATAAAGTAAAACAAATCCAAAAACTACAGCGAGTATTCTGGTGGAAACAAAAGCGGCTATAGTTGCACCTGCAATGGCTCCAAATGTTGTTGCGACTTCCAAGAACATTCCCAAGCGTAAATTAGTGTAGCCTTCTTTAACGTATGCAGAAGCAGCACCTGAAGAAGTTGCGATTACCGATACAAGAGAAGCACCTATTGCG
This sequence comes from Brasilonema angustatum HA4187-MV1, assembly GCA_019359695.1. Taxonomy (GTDB): domain Bacteria; phylum Cyanobacteriota; class Cyanobacteriia; order Cyanobacteriales; family Nostocaceae; genus Brasilonema; species Brasilonema angustatum. The sequence goes on along the minus strand of JAHHGV010000059.1, from coordinate 41,549 downwards.
TAACGAATGTCAACGCCAAAGACTAAAGTTAACAAGGGGACAAGTACCACTCCACCGCCTAAGCCTGTCAGCGCTCCCAAAAAGCCTGCGGTAGCAGAACTAAGCCAAACCAATAGAGTAAATTCTAAAATATTCAAGCAATCGCACCTTCGCTTTTGAATGAAACGTTGGTTCTCGAACAGCTCAATGGCAATGTTTGGATTGTATATTAAAACAATTTCCTAATTTTTCAGTGAATCAAAAAAATTATAAATTATTTATACTGAATCAGCACTAGTCATGAATAAAACTCTAACAGCACTGAGAATTAGTAGAAAAGCAAATATTTTAGTTAAAACTCCATTCGGTAAACTCGTTCCTATTTGAGCACCGAACCACCCACCAAAAATAAATCCAAGACAGAGAAGCGCGGCTACTTTTAAGTCTACATATCCCTGCTGATAGTAAGTCCATGCTGCTAATAAATCTATAGGTAGAACTAACAATGCCAATGTAGTTCCTTGCGCTTGATGCTGAGAAAATCCTAGGAAAAGAATCAAAGCAGGTAAGACGATTATTCCACCACCAATACCTGTCATACCACTAATAGTACCCGCTACCAGTCCCAAAATTAAACAAAGCCAAATGTTAGTCATGATTAAAAGTATTTCTAGAGATAGTTTTCAAATCGCGGCAATTTCTTAATTAGAAAATGATATAAAGTTGCTGAGCAACTTTATACAGCAATCCTAGATAAGTCGTAAAAAAAAACGTAGACGCGGAGCAGCTTCCCGCAGGATACCGCAAAGGACGCAAAGAAAAAAAAGAGAAGAAGAGGAGGATGTTCATATCCTATTTAGGAAGGCTGTATCTGAATGATTTGGTCAACATTAACTAGTTAGATAGCTGCTTATCTTATCTTTATGTCGTCGTAAGATACCCAAAGCCTGTTGCTCTACTTGTCGCACTCGTTCTCGACTGATACCCATGCATTGACCAATCTGTGCTAAAGACAGTTCTTTTCCATCTGTTAAACCAAAACGTAAAGTTAATATTTCCCGTTGCTGAGGAGTTAATTCTGACAATAAATTTTGAAGGTTTTGTTGGATAAATTTCTGCTCAGTGTATAATTCGGGAGAGAGTCCATCATCCTCCAACATATCCTGTAATTCTGTATCTTTTTCTGAGCCAACTCGCAATTCCAAAGAGACAGGGCGACGTGCTAAGACTAAATAATCTCGAATTTCCTTGGGGTCTAGAGATAGTGCTTGGGCGATATCAGTAGCGGTGGGAATACGACCTAATTTTTGAGCTAATTCACGTTGAATAAGTTTGATTTTATTTAATTTTTCAGTAACATGGATAGGCAAGCGGATAGTGCGTCCTTGTTGGGCGATCGCCCGTGTCATTGCCTGACGAATCCACCAATAGGCGTAAGTTGAAAACTTGTATCCTCTGCTAGGGTCATATTTCTCAACCCCTCGCTCTAAACCCAAACTTCCTTCTTGAATTAAGTCGAGAAATTCTAGGTTACGTCTTTGATATTTCTTGGCAATAGATACTACAAGCCGTAAATTAGCCTCAATCATTTTCTGCTTGGCTTGATGTCCTTGCTGGAGTTGTTGCACTAATGAGTCTTCACTAATATTTATATTTTCAGCCCATTCTATTTGTGTTGGTTGACGCTTTAATTGAATAGCTAATTTTTCTTTGACAGCAAGTAAAGCCATCATTTGTTGGACTTGCTTGCCAAAATATTTTTCTTGATCATAAGTTAACAAAGGTGTACGTCCAATTTCAAGAAGATAGATATGCACCAGATCAGCAGTCGATAAATATTTTTCATGTTTATCGCTTACTTTTATAGATTTATGAGATAGGTTTTTCATAGGTTTTTCAGGATGGCTAAATACTTGATAATTGATAGATATTTATTTTCATAATTTCTCAAATTATATACGCGCACATTTTCTCTCTGATTTTTTCCATTTTTCTTTACTTTGGTTAATCTGAAAACAGAAACAGGTTAATTGATAAATCCAATTCGGTTGAGTGGATAAAAGCGAACAATTGCTCGACCTACGATTTTATTACGGGGGACAAAACCCCAATAGTGACTGTCATAGCTATTATTGCGATTGTCTCCTAAAACTAGATAAGAATTCTCTGGTACAATTACAGGACCCCATTTATAGTCTGGTTTAGCTTCAATATAATTTTCTTTGAAAGGCGAGCCATTAATATAAACTAGTCTATTTTTGACTTCCACTTTTTCTCCTGGCAAGCCAATTATACGTTTTATGAAAGCGTCGTGATAATTCTGCGATTGTAGTGTTTTGGTTGGATTAAAAACAACAATATCATCTCGCTGAGGAGAGGTAAAGTCATAGCTAACTTTATCGATAATTAAGCGATCATTAATCTGGAGTGTTGGCTCCATAGAACCAGAAGGAATATAACGAGCTTCAGCAATAAAGGTGCGAATACCAAAGGCAAGAACTAGGCTTAAACCAACAGTTTTTATTCCTTCTATAAAAATATTTTCTTGTTTTTCTTTTTTTTGTTGAGGAATATGAGACATAGTATGAATCAAAAGTAAAAAGTATGTAAATGTGAAATTTAAATTATGTTAATTCATCAAAAATTCAGCGCTCTTTGTTTTATTCAAAAAGAGGGTTGTTTTCAGGTGATACAACGACATAAGTAAGCTAAAACTGCTATTTCTAATTTAGAATCTCAATGTGTAGGAGTTGTGTCAAACAGATGAAGAATTTTACACCTGTCAAAATAAAGTTGTAGTAGATAATTTATTCGCGAACGACTTTCGCGATCAAATCGTCCTTTTTCACAGAATGTGAAAAGTCAGAATCTAAACCTGTTGATTTTTGAATGCGTGAATTGTGCTCAAGACGCGACAAGGGGCAACTTCCCCGCGATTACCCTTTCTACAAGGGTAATCCCAGAGGCGCTGCCCCTAGCAATTAATCAAAAGATTGTGCTAATTGTATTTACTCAGCAGTTGCGAGTTCGGTACTACCGCGTGTGCGACGACGTGTGATGCTGTTGTAAAGCATGATTCCAACGGCTTTAATAAGATTGCCTTCCAACTCTTGGAACATCTTCATGTTCATGCCAAAGGCAGCGTTTGCTTCATCGACAATGCGATCGCCTGTCGCATCATCTATAGCTAGTTCATCCAAAGTTTGACGGTATTTTGCTTTGAACCCCTTCTCGTCAGGAATCTCATCAAATTCATAGAAGGCGGTTCCTCCGTCAGAAAGGTTCATCGCAGTTTGAGCAATGCCTTTGAGAATCTGTCCACCAGATAAATCCCCTAAGTATCGGGTGTAAGAGTGAGCAACTAATAGTTCTGGTTCTTTTTGAGATAGTTCCCGGATGCGTTGTACATACGCCTCACCAGCCGAAGATAGTTTGATTTGCTCGCGCCAGTTTGCCCCATAGTAGTAAGTGAGGTCTTGCTCTAAAGTTTCCTTACGGTGAAGTTGAGGAAAATTGATTTTTGAAACAATCGGATGATTGGCGTGCTTCTCCATCTCCTCTTCCATCGCTGAGTAGATGAAGTAAAAGTTAGCTACCAGCTTCCGATAGGAGTTTTTTTCTACGACTCCTTTTAAAAAACACTTGACAAAACCAACATTTTCTGCCATTGTATGGGCTTTTTTGGTTCCGACACGTAATTTTGTTGCTAAATTGCTGCTCATGCTAAATTTGCTCGACTATAAAATGTCAACTGCTGAAGCCTAATTTACGAACGGCTACACAAGCCACTAAAACGTTACAGTAGAACTATTTGATGAGAAATTATATTAAAAATGTTTAAGTTGAGACCATCTGAGATATTTGTAAGTTCCTAGTGATAAGTCTTGAGAGCAATTTTTGATGTCACCCTGTAGTTTACAATATCTTTATAAATACAAAAAAATACTTAAAAAATACTTACAACGACTTTGAGTAAAAATGAAACAATAAACAGTAAAGTGTGCCGATTGAAAGGCATTCAGCAAGAATAGTTGAATATTCTTGAATATTGTTGAAAGTGCTATTCTCCAGTGTGAGTGTGTGGGGTTTTTCTACTTATGGTTTCATACATAACTCGAACTCAAGGTACTGTCTCAGAAAATTCAACAACTAATGTTGATGAATCGGAAAACAAACTTAATGAGGGCGGTTTTGGGTTGAACTTAACATCACTTCTGGCAACACCTCTATTTGGTACAGATGGTATTCGCGGACGAGTGGGAGACTTGCTGGGTGCACCCCTAGCATTGCAAGTAGGCTTTTGGGCAGGTACTGTTTTGCGTAGTCATGCTTCCAACCCAGGACCAGTCATCCTCGGCCAAGACTCCAGAAACTCTAGTGATATGCTGGCGATGTCGTTAAGTGCAGGGTTAACAGCCGCAGGATTAGAAGTGTGGCATTTAGGACTATGTCCTACCCCCTGCGTTGCATATCTTACCAGCGTCACCGATGCCATAGGTGGGGTGATGATTTCTGCTAGCCACAACCCGCCAGAAGACAACGGCATTAAATTTTTTGGCGCGGATGGGATGAAGCTATCCCAAGCTTTGCAAACGGAAGTAGAAGCAGGAGTGCGTGGTATGGCTTCTGCAAATAGTAGTGATTGCGGACGGTATTACTCGCGCTTGGACTTAGTGGGAAGTTATGTTGAGGCCTTGAAAAAACCCCTGCACGGTGGTATGAATTTTCAGGGTATGAAAATTGTTTTAGACTTGGCATGGGGAGCAGTTGTTGGTTTAGCACCATCGGTCTTTAAGGAGATGGGGGGAGAAGTTATCTACTTACATAACGAACCAGATGGCGATCGCATCAACGTCAACTGCGGTTCCACTCACCTAGAAATTCTCCAAGCCGCCGTACAAGAACACAATGCCGATTTAGGCTTTGCTTTTGATGGTGATGCAGACCGCGTTTTGGCTGTAGACAACACTGGAAGAGCGATCAATGGAGATTACATCCTCTACCTCTGGGGACAAAACCTAAAGCAAAACCAACAACTACCAGGTGACCTGATTGTTTCCACTGTTATGGCAAACTTAGGTTTTGAGAGAGCATGGAAGCAAGTTGGTGGTCAATTCATTCGCACAGCAGTTGGTGATCAGTACGTCCAGGTCCAAATGCTGCGGACTGGAGGAATGCTTGGGGGTGAACAATCCGGTCATATCCTCTGCCGTCACTATGGTATGACTGGAGATGGCTTACTCACAGCCTTACATCTAGCTGCTTTGGTGCAACAAGCCGGCGTTCCCCTATCAGAAATGGTGACTCAAAGCTTTCAAACCTATCCGCAACTGTTGCAAAATGTCCGAGTCGAAGACAAATCCAAGCGTTTGGGATGGAAAGAATGTGAACCCCTGCAACAGGCGATCGCCCGCGCGGAAGCAGCAATGGGAGATTCTGGTAGAGTTTTAGTCCGCGCCTCTGGTACAGAGCCACTCATCCGAGTTATGGTAGAAGCCGAAGCCGCAGAACTCGTCAATTACTGGACAAATGAATTGGTGATGCAGGTTCAACAGCACTTAGTGGCTTAAAAATCAGTACTGTTCAGTTAAAGATTGTTTTGAAACATCGCCACCCCTGGTGTCCCGGCAAGACCCTCCTATATTCCTTACACCCCTAACTGTTGACTAAATAACAAAAACATTGTTTGCACCAATCCCACAACAAACCCTAAAACACCGCCTAAATTCACAATTGCCTGCAACTCATTTTTGACAATTCCTTCTATTGCTGCTTCTAAATCAGCAGGTGAAGTTGATTTGACGCGGTCAACAATCACTTGGTCAATTGCCAAAATGGGAATTGCCTGAGCTACAATTGCTTCCAAGTCTTTCTCCAAATACCGCTCTAAAACAAGAGCCAGTTCTTTACTGACTACTTCTAGTGAAGCATTCACAACAGGAGAGGAACTGAGGCGATTCACCAGCAACATAGCAACATTTTCCCAGTCAACGGAACTACCTAATCCTTGGAGTAAGTCGCTACCACGTGTTTGCGCGTAATTACGCACAGTTTCGCGTGTTGTCTTTCGCAGCTGTCGTACTGTACCTATTGGTAAACTTTCCAAAGAAAAACTTTGTAGAAGTTGCTTGAGGCGATCGCGCAGCTGTAACTGTTGAATCAATTCCTGCAAGCGAGTATTGGTAGCGTCTTTTTCATCCAAGCAGTAAGTCCGTAGGCGCGTCAAAGTATTGCGTAAACCAAATAGATTTGCCACAACCCAATAGGTACCGCTGGTTTTTTCGCGAAAACTTTCGTCAATAGTTTGAATTGTGCGATCCGTCAAGAAGTCAATAACTGCTAGTCGCAAAATCTCCGGCGGTATGACAACTTGTAACAACCAATCAGCCAGACGAATTGCTTGTTCTTCAGTTAATTGAAAATCTAGTAATATCTGGTCAAAAATTTGATTAACTTGCGCTTCTAAAAAGTCTTCCCGCCGCGCCAACACCTTCAAAAGACGCGGTAAGGATTCCCCTAACAAATCCCGTAAAATTCCCGACAATATTTTAGCAGTTTTCTGCTCTTTATCGGATTTTAGTTGGTCAATTGCCAGTCGCAAGATCCAGAGAATTGCTCCTTGGATCCGTTCTGTTTGCAACAATCGTCGCGCTAGTTTTTGCAACTCTTGGGGTGTCAATAGCGACCCCATAATTGTATCTGAGACATTCTTAGCAAGCCGTTCCTGGTTGCGGGGAATCAATCCAGGTGTAAAAGGTATCTTTCGTCCACTGATGTAAATTGCACGGTAGGGACGAAATAACATTTTGATGGCTATATCGTTGGTGAAGTAGCCAATAATTCCACCCACTATTGGGGGAGAGACATAAAGCCAAAGATGAGACCAATCCAAAGTCATTAGTCATTAGTTATTAGGAGCCACTGCGTTGCGGAGGTTGCCTCCGTTGTAGCAAGTGGCGTTCATTAGTCATTAGTCATTAGCATTAGAAGCAAAGTACTAATAACTAATCATTAACAACTAAGCTTTCGTTATTACTAGCATTCCCATCATATCGTTTGCAACAGGGTAATGTGTTGCTGCTGCAAAACGAACTTTTTGGAGCTATCTCTATAAATTTCCTGTAAACTTGAATTTGGATTAGTGTTTATTTTGTTGTTTCATCGCGACTTTGCGTCATTCATAGCCAATGGTAGCGCTTCCTGCTGGAGCTTCATCATGAGCAGACACTGCGCGTAGGGCGATCGCTATCACTTCAGCAGACAAATCAAGAAATTTAAGTTCATTTTCGCTCAAAGTCTGGGGTTGTTGCCACTGTAGTGATAACACCGCCAATACTTCTTGGCGATAGGTTATCGGAATAACCAGATGTGCTTGAACTTTGTTATCTGAGTAGTGAGCAACACTAAGTAACTTTTGGTCATTAAGTACATTGAGCGAGACTTGTATTTCGTGAGTGATGATACGCTGTGCATCAAGCCTTGGGCTTATCGCCTCAATTGTGAGTGGATCTTGAGCGAGCCAGTTTTTCACTTTACCTGTCGTACTGTAAGTTCCTTGATTTGCAACCAGGGCATTATCCTCTACTAACTGCAATATACAGTTATGAGTTGCAAAATTTTCACCAAATGCCTTAGCGATGGAGTTGAGAGTTGTTTCCAAACAAGTATATTCTTGAGTAACCTGCACTAAAACACTAAGTAGTGCTATTTGAGCATGAGCACGTTGCAATTCTTCTGTACGTTGCTTGAGCAAATCGTAAGTTTGGGCTGCTTGTTGGACAACTGCCTTCAATTGCCCTGGATCCCAAGGCTTGGTGATAAACTTATAAACCTGTCCTGTATTAATCGCCTCTACTAAGTCTTGAACATCAGTAAAACCTGTAAGGATAATTCTTAGGGTATCTGGAAACTGAGGCACAGTTTTACTTAGAAACTCAGTTCCCTTCATTTGGGGCATTCGTTGATCGGATATAATTACAGCTACTTCCCCTTCAGTTGCTAAGATTTGCAGAGCCTTCATACCACTGTCTGCTTTCAAGACATGAAAATCGCGGCGGAAGGTGCGGTAAAGTAAATCGAGATTATCTTGTTCGTCATCAACTACCAAAATTTTTTGCTTTTTTGGTTTTTCTATAGTCAGTAATGGATGGCGAATCTTATCCAGTTCAGGAGTTTGATTATCCATAAAAACTTTTTAAATCCTTCTCGGACACTTTTGTTATATTTCATACCAGCTTCGCTTGGAAACATCATACAAGCAGAAGCAGTAGATACCCGGATTATTTGTGAAGAAATTGACTATCTAAATCTTTTTTACTTATTTATACGAAAAAAATTAGGCGACTAATTTTGATTTGTCAGTGTAAAAACGTAATTCAAAAAACAAAAAATAATTGGCAATAAGATGTAAGCAATAAGATTGTAAAACTTCACTTGCTGAATCGATAGAAGTACTCAGCTATAGGAAAGATAAAGAAACATCGGTTGAGCGTATGAGGACGGAGGCGATTAAAATCGCCGTTTTTGGTAAAATGCAACAAGCAATGAACTGCTCTCCCTTGAAGCCGTAGAGAGCGAAGCGAGTACCGTGTTTCCTCCGTGGTCTTTTGACGCACGGTTTCCACACTCCCGGAAAATCATCATGACTGACCTACCACCCAATACTCAAAATTCGGATAATAGTGAAATCGCACAAGAATTGGTGCGAAAGCTCAGACAAAAGCAAGGCACCTGGGTGGAATGGGGAATTGCGATCGCCCAACTGCAAAAACTTGGTTATGATCCCCAAGCCATCTTTGAAGGAACTGGATTTGAGCCGATACAACAAAATCAAGTCGTTGTTGGCGCTCAAGTGTACAATTCCATAGAAAAGGTTGGTGCATCCCAAGCAGCGCGATCGCATTACTCAACACGAGGTAGTGATGTTTTGTACGAACTACGCCTACTCACTCAAGAAGAACGCGCAGCAGCTGCAGAACTCACCTTCCAGCACAAACTTGACATTGATGAGGCGCGGGAAGTCGCCAAAGCAGTGAAGGATTTCTCTCGCTTTGGTACCCTACCAGAGGGGTTTGAAAGTCATCCGGGAGATGCAGTCGCATATCATTCTTGGAAACTCGCCCGCCAAAACTCAGACTTACAAGAACGCTCCCGACTCATAGCAAAAGGTTTGCGTTTTGCTCACTCACAAACAGCAAGGAAACAAATCGAACAATTATTAACAGATTTTACGGTAGTCCCCAAACGTCCCGCTCCCTTGTTGCCCTTTTATCGCCTGGATTCAGAGGAAGAATTACCGCGTATAATACCAGTTGTGGGTGAGTTGCCATTAACACCACAAGAATTGAAAGCAGTACCCATAGTAGAAGGTATAGAACCATTTGGTATAGTCAAGTTTGCTGGAGAGCAAGCTTGGGTACCGTTACCAGGTTGGCAGATTTTGTTGAGTGCAGAAGATCCAGTGGTGATTTTGTGCAAGAGCGATCGCTTTCCCAACCAAACACAAAGTCATTCACAAGTGTTAGTTGTTGTAGATCGGCAAGAGCGAGAGTGGGACTCTAACAGTTACTTCGTGGTTGATAATTCTGGTGAATTAGATTTCCAGTGGTTTGAAACAGCACCGGAAATTCCCATACTTGGGAAAATTATTGTGATTCTCCGACCAAAGAAGATTTTGGATGAAAATGTGACCAAAGACTTTTGGCAGATAGACGAGTAGATATTGGCTATTAAGCTGTGAGCAAGTGAAATTCTGAAAAAAACAGGACTTCCTTCACCTACTCGTGTTCGTTTTAGCTCCTACAGCTTCTATAGCTTCTTTACCAACAAAAACCCCAACTGACACGAGCAATCAGTTGGAGTCAATGGGAAAAATATTGAATTAGCCTTTATTTCGCGCAAAAACACTTAATTACTGAATGGTGAATCCTTGGGGTCTTATTGAGTCTTCCAAATCAGCCCCTTGTAGGTTTGCCCCTACTATATTTGCATCTGTGAGATTTGCTTTCTCTAAGTCCGCATCAAAGAGGTTTGCTCTCTCTAAGTTTGCTCCTATTATATTTGTCTTACCTAAATCAGCTCCTTGCAGGTTAGCACCAGCCAGGTTAGTTCCCTGTAAGTTTGCTCTTTCTAAATCAGCACCTTGCAAGTTCGCATTCTCTAAGTTTGCAGCTTGCAGGTTTGTATCTTTGAGCTTTGCTCCAATAAGGTTGCACCCTACGCATTCGTTGGTTTGTAGTAAATGCCTAACATTTGCGGCTACTGATGTTATGGGAGCAGGTGTAGATTGCGTGGTTATAGATGGTGTTTGTGATTGAGCACTCGCATTGGGCTGGTTAAGCAGAGAAAATGCGACTACAAGAACTAAAAATACTGTGGTTACGAGGCAGTTAGTTAATTTTTTTGAGTTTGATTTTTTCACTAGACTTCGGCGGCTTTACTTCTATGAAGCCGCCACTAAAGTACTTGATGTTTTCACTTTAAATAAATTCATTGATAGAATCAAATATTATTTTTATTCCAATTTATAAATTCAACTAATCAAATGATGAAATACAAAAAAAAGGTAGAGCGGTTGGATGCTCTACCTTTGTTTTATCAGAAGAATAAAGAAATATTAAGTCTTCTTTGTTTCTATTCAACGACAGGGGTCAACAATTCCCGGCGCTGTTCAGCTCTGACAACCACATTACCAGTGTCATCGACATCAACAATGGCTGTATCACCATCTTTAATGCGACCAGACAGAATCTCTTCGGCAAGGCTATCTTCTAACAGCCGCATAATTGCCCGACGTAATGGTCTTGCGCCGTAGCTGGGGCTATAGCCTTCTTCGATCAGACGGTTGTTGAATCTATCGGTAACTTCCAGTGTGATGCCTTTTTCTGTCAGGCGACCAAACACTTCCTTGAGCATGATAGTAGCGATTTGAGATACTTCTTCTTTGCTCAATTGACGGAAGACGATGATTTCATCCAGTCGGTTGAGGAACTCAGGACGGAAGTATTGCTTGAGTTCTTCGTTAACCAAGGATTTAATCCGGTTGTACTGCGCTTCTGTTTGGTTTTCAGCGACATCAAAGCCGAAGCCGCTACCACTCTTCTCGATCACCTTGGAACCGATGTTGGAAGTCAAAATCAGTAAGGTGTTCTTGAAGTCTACAGTGCGACCTTTTGCATCGGTTAAGCGACCGTCTTCTAAAATTTGCAATAGCATATTAAAGACGTCAGGGTGTGCTTTTTCGATTTCGTCGAATAGCACGACAGTGTAAGGACGACGGCGCACGGCTTCGGTCAGTTGACCGCCTTCGTTATATCCGACATAACCAGGAGGCGAACCAATCAGCTTGCTGACGGTATGGCGCTCCATGTATTCCGACATATCTAGGCGAATCATCGCTTCTTCGGAACCGAAGAAGTAAGAAGCCAAAGCTTTTGCTAACTCGGTTTTACCTACACCTGTTGGACCAGAGAAAATGAAGCTAGCAATGGGTCGATTGGGATTCTTCAAACCGACACGAGCGCGACGAATTGCACGTGAAACTGCTTTGACAGCATCTTCTTGACCAATCAAGCGTTGATGCAGGGTGTCTTCCATGTGGAGCAGCTTCTCGGATTCAGATTCGGTGAGTTTGTTCACCGGAACTCCAGTCCAGGAAGCGACAATGTGAGCAATGTCTTCTTCCGTAACGACAGGTTCGTCACCTTCAGTGCGGGTAGAATTCGTCTTGCTTTGAGCAATAGCGCGAATTTCGGCTTTGATTTCCATCTCGCGATCGCGCAACTCCCCAGCTCTATCAAAGTCTTGAGCGCGAACTGCATCGTCTTTTTCTTTCAAAATCTGACGCAGTTCTTTGTCCAATTCTTTAGCTGCAGGGGGTAATTGCGAGTTAATCAAGCGAACCCGACTTCCGGCTTCGTCAATCAAGTCGATTGCTTTATCTGGAAGGTAACGGTCACTGATATATCTATCAGATAACTTCGCCGCTGCAAGCAAAGCTTCATCGGAGATTTTCAGCTTGTGGTGCTGTTCGTAGCGTTCGCGCAGTCCATAGAGAATCTCAATCGTTTCGTCTACTGACGGTTCACCCACCATCACTGGCTGGAAGCGACGCTCTAGGGCTGCATCCCGCTCGATGTGTTTGCGGTATTCATCTAGAGTTGTGGCTCCGATGCACTGCAATTCACCTCGCGCCAAGGCGGGTTTGAGGATATTTGCTGCATCGATTGCGCCTTCTGCCGCACCTGCACCAATTAAGGTGTGGACTTCGTCAATCACGAGGACGACATTACCTGCCTGACGAATTTCATCCATGATTTTCTTCAGGCGCTCTTCAAATTCACCCCGGTACTTGGTTCCGGCGACAAGTAAACCGATATCCAGGGTTACCACACGCTTGTCTTCCAAGATGTCAGGGACATCTTTATTAGCAATGCGTTGTGCTAAGCCTTCGGCGATCGCGGTTTTACCTACCCCTGGTTCCCCAATCAGGACAGGATTATTTTTTGTCCGGCGACCCAAAATCTGGATCACGCGTTCAATTTCTTTGGCGCGTCCTACTACAGGATCGAGTTTGCCGTCTGCTGCCATTTGGGTCAGATTTGAGCCAAACTCGTCCAATGTTGGGGTTTTGTTTCCACGTGGTTGACCACCAGCGCTTACCTCAGCTGTTTCTCCCAGCATTCGGATCACTTGGGTTCTGACCTTAGAAAGATCAACTCCTAGGTTTTCTAGGACTCTGGCTGCTACACCTTCCCCTTCTCGGATTAAGCCCAATAGCAGATGCTCGGTGCCAATGTAGTTATGCCCTAATTGGCGCGCTTCTTCCAAGGATAGTTCCAGAACCCGCTTTGCCCGTGGCGTAAACGGAATTTCCACAGCGACAAAGCCAGAGCCTCGACCTATGATTTTTTCTACTTCAATCCGAGCGTCTTTGAGATTGACACCCATAGACTTCAGTACCTTAGCCGCAACTCCGGTACCTTCTCCAATCAGACCCAAGAGGATCTGCTCGGTACCTACGAAATTATGCCCAAGACGGCGAGCTTCTTCTTGGGCTAGCATAATTACCTTTATGGCTTTTTCTGTGAAGCGTTCAAACATATGGCATTCATCCCATCACCTGCGTCGTGCCGGTACGCTGATTTTAGCACAGGCTAAGATTGCGGATGCTTGTATAAACAAATAGACATCCGACATGACTTGACCCAGGTTGGTGGGGCAATTGCTAATTTTTCATGACTTTTATTTAATTTTCTTTACTTTTCTACGGTCAGTGTGCTGAGGAGCGTAATCTTGTTTACCTTTTCAGGCTTGACCACGGACACTTAGTGGCTGGATTGAAAAGTTTTTTATTCAATCCCAAATAACACCTAATATCATATTCTCAATCTCATCTCAAGCTTTTTTGGAACTTTATGAGAATTTCTTATAGATAAATTAGAAATAAGACAGAAAATTTCATCAAACAAGCCATGTAAGAAACGGATGATGACTAATTTATGATTAAGACGCCTTTGTCAAGCGATCGTTAATGATTGTATTCCAGTCGTGTAAAGTTTTCTGAAATTGTGGCTGTTGCAAATTTCCAAGCCAAAATACCAGCGCATCTTCATCATTGTAATAGCGCCGCCGCCGACCAGCTATTTTAAAGCCAAATTTTTGATATAAGGAAATAGCTGCTGAGTTAGAAGCTCGCACTTCAAGGGTCGCTCGCTCCAAACCGCGTTTGCAAGCGCTCTTGAGCACAGAATACAAAAGAACCTGTCCAAAGCCTTGACGGTGGTATTGAGGATGAACCGCCAAGATAGTGATGTGAGCTTCATCTAAAATTGACCAAAAACAACTTATCCCCAGTAGCCTGACAGAAGAGGCAGGGGACAGGGGGCAGGGAGTAAGGGAGAAAGAAGAATTTTTGAAAACTAGAAGTTCTTCTGTACTCCTGCTGTCAGTGGTGCCCCCAAATTCATTTGTGGAACAACCCCAATTCCCCTGATCATTCATGGGAGTATATTCATTTGTGGAGTCTTCTCTCCTTGCTCCCTTCTCGTGGGCTTCTGTTACAACAGAGACACCGGAGAACAAACCGAGTAAATCACTGTTAGGGCTATCTAACTCGCGTTGGTAGCCTTCGAGAGTCCATAAACCACCGAAGCAGATTTGGTCTAATTCCAGCACTGCACTCAAATCTGCTTCAGTCAGGTGTTTGATTTCTAATTCTAATTTGCTCACACTTATTCGTAAAAGTACAACGCCTTTGTAAACTGGGAAGCGGAGGAATTTGTCACGCCTATAATTTTAGAGAAGGACAACTGTTATAGTTATGGTATCGACACACCCTGCTGGGGTTCAACATTCTGGTAATCAGTATTTACCACAAGCAAACGCTCAAAACATAAGTCTTTCACCAAATCAGCAACTTCTGCCGTTAACAGGCACAGTTAACAATCATGATCATCTCGAAATTGGCGGTTGTGATGTCACAACCCTAGTGGAACAATTTGGTTCACCGCTATATATTTTAGATGAGCAAACCCTGCGAACAGCTTGCCATCAGTATCAAGATAGCTTCAAGCGTTACTACAAGGGTGAATCTCAGGTTCTGTATGCTTCCAAGGCGTGGAGTTGTATTTCTGTTTGCGCGATCGCACACGATGCTGGTTTAGGAATAGATGTCGTCTCTGGGGGTGAACTCTATACAGCCCTGAGTGCGGGTGTCAGTCCCGATAAAATTTATTTCCACGGCAATAATAAATCCCACCAAGAACTGACTTTTGCCATAGAGTCTGGCTGTATCATTGTAGTAGATAACTGGTATGAGTTACGTACTTTGGTGGAGATAGCGAAGCAAGGAGGAGAAGTCACTTCCTCATCTCCTATCCGCATCATGTTGCGATTAACACCAGGTATTGAATGTCATACACATGAATATATTCGCACGGGACATTTGGATAGTAAATTTGGCTTTGATCCCAATCAACTAGATGAATTGTTTACTTTTGTAAGTCAACAATCTGTAGTTAACTGTCTAGGATTACATGCTCACATAGGTTCCCAAATTTTTGAACGCCAACCGCATCAAGATTTAGCTGCGGTAATGGTGCAGTGGTTAAATAAAGCTGCTGGATATGGTTTATCGATCAAAGAGTTAAATGTGGGAGGCGGCTTAGGAATTAAGTATACAGAATCGGATGATCCACCTAGCATTGAAGAGTGGGTGAAACCGATTTGTGAAGTTATTCAACAAGCAAGTGAAGCAAACAATTTGCCTTTGCCCAAATTATTATCTGAACCAGGGCGTTCACTGATTGGAACAGCTTGTGTAACAGCATACTCTATTGGATCATCCAAAGTTATTCCAGAAATACGTACCTACGTAGCAGTTGATGGGGGAATGTCTGATAATCCACGCCCAATCACATACCAGTCTGTCTATCGCGCAGTCGTTGCTAACCGAATGTCTGCTCCACTTACAGAAACTGTAACAATAGCTGGCAAACACTGTGAATCTGGGGATATTCTAATAAAAGATGCCCAAGTGCCAAAAACTGAATCTGGGGATATTCTTGTAGTTCTTGCCACTGGTGCTTACAATTACAGTATGGCATCTAACTACAACCGCTTGCCCCGACCGGCAGCTGTTATAGTAGCGAATGGCGAAGCAAATTTGATTTTGCGACGTGAAACTTATCAGGATTTAATTCGACAGGACTGCCTACCGCAAAGACTTAAAAGCTAGTTATTAGGAGCCACTGCGTCCTTGGAGGTTTTCTCCAAAGATCGCCGTGGTATTAGGCAGTGCGCCCTTGCGGATTTTCTGACAGTCGCGCAACTGCCCTAGCCGCAAGTGCACGCCAAAAGCATAAGCACAAGCGTCCTTTCGCGTAGCGTGTTAACTCCTGCTAGAGGAGGCACGTGAACACAGAAGCAATGCTTAGAAGCAAAGCCCGTGCCAGTAGACTGTAGAAGGCACGCAAGTGGCGTTTATTAATTAATCACGCTATGAGCTGTTAACTGTTGACTTACTTTATTAGAGGCAAAAGGTTAAATCCAGAGTCATGGGAGATTGGTGGACGCAATGGCTGACAAACCTAGGAAGGTCACAGTCCTTGCTGATTGGGACTCTGGATATTGGGTTAGTACTAGCGCTCACGTACATGATACTTATTATTATTAGTGAGCGCCGAACATTGTGGATGGTTAGAGGATTTATTGTTCTGATGCTCGCATCAGCAATCAGCAGCAGATTGCATCTACTACTGCTGAACTTTGTACTGGAAAAGTTAGTAATTGGCTGTGCTGTGGCAATGGCGGTTGCTCTCCAATCAGAGTTCCGACGATTTTTGGAACAATTAGGACGTGGTGAATTCCAGCAGTTGTTTCAACCGTCCCGTCTGGCGGTTCCCAAATACAATAGTGTCATTGATGAAATTGTTGATGCTGTTAGAGAACTGTCAAAAAATCGAATTGGAGCTTTGCTCATTTTGGAAACCACTGGTCCTATGGATGAGCGGGATTTTTCTGTGCCAGGAGTAAAGCTGAATGCCGAAGTGTCAAAAGAACTTATACAGACAATTTTTCAGCCGAAAACTTTATTACACGATGGGGCGACGTTAATTCGTGGCTCACGGATTGTGGCATCAGGTATAATTTTACCGCTATCGGGACGCACAGCCTCACGTCAGTTGGGAACACGCCACCGAGCGGCGATGGGAATTACTGAGCGGGTCGAAAATTGCATTTGTGTCGTTGTATCAGAAGAAACGGGTTCTATTTCCTTAGCGGAACGAGGAACCTTAAATAGACCGCTGACCATCACAAAGCTCAAAGAGTCTCTCGATACTCGCTTTTCCCCAAATGTGGATCGGGAACCTGGTGCTCCTGGTTTGTTAAGTTTGGGTCGTCAAATTCGTAGTAAGGTACTAGCACTCATTTCACGTTTACTCGGATTACCATCGACCGCTTCGCGACGAGATAAAAAATGACAGCACAACACACTGAACTACGAGATTTGCCCTCTGACTTGAAACAAGAATTCTTGCCCAGACACGTTGCAGTCATTATGGATGGCAATGGTCGATGGGCTAAGCGTCAAGGTCTTCCCCGGATTATGGGTCATAAAGCTGGTGTAGATGCGCTGAAAAATTTACTACGTTGTTGTGATGATTGGGGAATTGGGGCGCTAACAGCTTATGCTTTTTCAACTGAGAACTGGGGAAGACCGACCGAAGAAGTCGATTTTTTGATGACTTTATTTCAGCGAGTTTTGCGCCAAGAACTGCGGGAAATGATGAAGGAGAATGTTCAAATTAGATTTGTGGGTAATTTGAGCGTTTTACCTGTTGGGCTTCAAAAAGAAATCTCTCATTCAATGGAAGAAACAAGAAACAATCACGGTATAAAATTCACAGTCGCAACCAATTACGGAGGTAGACAGGAGATTTTACAGGCGTGCCGTACAATAGCTCAGAAAGCACAGCAAGGTTTGCTTCAACCAGATGAAATTGATGAGGCAACATTTGAACGTCACCTCTACACAGAAGGCGTTTGTGACCCAGATTTATTAATTCGTACAAGTGGGGAAATGCGGATCTCGAATTTCCTTCTCTGGCAAATCGCTTATGCAGAAATTTATATAACAGAAGCTTTGTGGCCTGATTTTAACCGCAATGAATTTTATCGCGCCCTATGCGCTTATCAGCAACGAGAGCGTAGGTTTGGCAAAGTGTGAGAAGAGGGGATGAGGAGAAAAGGAGGCGAGGAGGGAAAGAGGGAAGGAGAGATATTTTCCGCACTCCCACACTCCTTGATCTCCTGTATCCTTCTTGTTATGGTCCGGAAAAAACAGCCCCTTCTATGTCCTCTCGACTCAGAGAATACTTGAAAGCACGTTGGATATCTTGTCCATCATCTCCGGCTTGGAGATATCGCACGATGATTTGCTCAATATCTAGCGAGAGTTCTGCTTGCCAAGTAGATCGCTGTAGCCGCCAGCAATGCAGTTGTTTTTCATCTCGTTCACAGCCTTGCTCTCTCAACCAATATTCAATTTGGGGGAGGGGATGGTTGTATAACGGTGTTTCCGGGGGAGGAAGACGCATAATTTCAGTAAATAGTCAATTGTAAAAAGTTAAAATTTTATTTTTTATTTGGAATTTCTGAAGGGATACTTGGTTGAGAAATACTGGTATTGGGTTGTTGTATTGCTGAGGTGTGTAGTAGTTCTGTTTGAAAAGCACCTTCACCACGAGTTAAGCCGATCGCGATCGCCAACAACAAACAACCCAAAAGGGTTAATCCTAGAATAAATAAAGCAAAGATTTCACCAGCGCTGAGTGGGCGATCGCTTGCGTCAAGGTAAGCTGATTTAGACCAGTCGTAAGAATAGGAAACTGGGTGGTTCAAGTCGAGGGGTGGTTGGATGACTCCAAAGCGGGAATAGCCAATTTTAAGGTCGTAGCTAAGCCGTCGTTCTGGGCTGCTTAGGGTAGCGTACGCCTCGTTAAGTTGCTGAAATTTGGCAGTTGCTACAGCAGTGGGTAATTTTGTCGTATCTGGATGATAGTGCTTGCTCAATTCTCGGTAAGCACGACGGATTTCAATTACCGATGCTGAGGGATGCAGTCCTAGAAGGGAGTAATAGGTTGGTTTGCTGCTTTGTGGCATTGCCCCATTTTGATTCACAGCCGTTTCACTCACCTAGCTAAACGTTTTTTCTAATATTCTAAACCTAATTATTCCCTCAGCAGTTTAAAGCCGTCACGAGTCTGTGATTGGTTGTTGGTTGTCAGTTGTCAAAAACGACTACCAACAATAACGATTGATCATCGCTATTTTACCAAATCGGCGCGGGGTTTAAAGGTTTCTATCTGTCGTAACTTTTCGTAGAGTTCACGTTCTTGGTCAGTAATATTTTTTGGGGCTACGATCTGAATTTCTACCAATTGGTCACCACGTTCACCGTTTTCCTTGGGGTAACCTTTGTTGGCAAGACGGAAGCGTTGACCTGAACGTACACCAGGGGGAATAGACATTTTTACTGGTCCGTCTAAGGTTGGCGCTTCTATCTGTCCTCCTAAAACTGCTTCGGTGGGAGTGACTGGAACCTGACAAAAAACATTGGAGCCTTCTATTTTAAATAAATAATGAGGGTTTACTGTAATTTTTAAGTATAAATCGCCATCATTGATACCTTGGTTTTTCAGGCGGATGGTTTGACCTGTGACCATACCAGGAGGCATATTGACTTCGAGCGATCGCCCATCTTCAAGCCGAATCCTCTCGCTTCCACCTTTGTATGCTTTTTCCAATGGTAACGTTAGTCTTGCTTCTATATCTCGGCGAGTGGGGCGAGAATTTACTGTGTATTGAACTTTTCTGTTTGTGGAACTAAAGGGATCACTCTCCACTCCAGTTGTGGAAGTTCCATTTTTGGTGTCTTTGCGAACACCGACACCTATGACTTGATTGATAAAACTATCAAAATCAGAATATCTACCAGGATCTACCTCTTGATTGCGCGTACGACCGTTTGTACGATTCCAGCCGTTCTCTCGTGATGCTGCTTGTTTGTCAAAACCTTTTTGTTTCCAAAAACGACTAAATTGGTCGTATTGCGCCCGTTTAGCTGTATCAGAAAGAACTTCATAAGCCTCTCCGATATCTTTAAATTTTTCTTCTGCTGCTTTGTTTCCTGGATTGAGGTCTGGGTGATACTGACGCGCTAACCGTCGATAGTTCTTTTTGAGATCTTCATTGGACGCATCTTTCGTTACTCCTAAAATCTCGTAGTAATCCCGAAAATTCTGCAAATTTGGCATAGTTTCAGCTATTTATCTTTAAGTTTTAAATTTTAACTTTTTTACTGGCTATTCATTAATTCTTTAACGACTAACTAATTACCTATTACCTCTTACAAACTACTAAATCCGAATTTAAAATCAACCTTTTTTTTCGGTTTCTTTTATCTGTTAATACTTTTTTTGAGGTACTAGGGGCGGGGTTTCCCGCCTTAATTTCTATCAGACGTTATAACCAATTATCATCGTCATCATCCCAGTTCTCCTGGTAGCTAGGACGGGGTTTGCGTGAATACTCGCTCTTATCAGAGGAACGACCTCTCCTGTCATAATCTCTGTTGTAGTCCTTGTTATAATCTCTGTCATAGTCTTTGTCATAATAATCGCTGCGACCATCGCCTCTTGGGCGGCTTCCTCCGAGGGAATCGCGGTATGTATCCCTTTGGAATTCGCGATTATCGCCTCTTGGGCGGCTTCCTCCAGGAGAATCTCGGTCTTTTTCGCCAGTGAAGATTTCACGGATAGTACCAAACAAGTCATCTTCTTCATCATCAACGTAGTACTGGCGGATCTCACGATTTAGCTCATACAAAGCATCTTGCAAGTCGGCGTAAGCTTGGTCAATGCCTCTGTCATCATTTTCTTTCAAACTCTCGCGCAGTTCTCGGCAGATATTATCAATTCTTTGGCGGCGGCTGCGAGCAAGTTGCATCCCAAAATCCAACGCTACTTCTCTGAGTTGTCGTTCTGCTTGTCCAATCAATGAATCAGCACGAGTGCGTTTTTCTACCCGTTCTTTGCGTTCTCTGTCAATTTCAGCGTATCTTTCAGCATCTTGAATTGCTTGCCTGATTTCCCCTTCGCTCAAGGTAGAAGCACCTTGAACTGTAATACTCTGTTCTCTACCTGTGGTTCTATCCAGAGCTGTCACCTGTAAAATCCCGTTAGCATCTATATCAAATGATACTTGTATTTGCGGAATACCACGTGGTGCTGGGGGAATACCATACAGTTTAAACCGTCCCAGAGACTTATTATCTACTGCCATCTCGCGTTCGCCTTGGGCGACGTGAACTTCCACTGTATTTTGATTATTTTCTGATGTGGAAAAAATATCAGAGCGGCGTACTGGTATGGTGGTGTTGCGGGGAATCAGTTTTTTCATGACGCCGTTGACGGTTTCTAATCCTAAAGACAGGGGTGTGACATCCAACAGCAGGACATCTTTTAGTTCACCAGCAAGAATACCCGCTTGTATTGCTGCACCTACCGCCACAACTTCATCTGGATTGACGTTTTGGTTGGGTTGTTTGCCAATCATTGCCCGCACAAGCTGCTGTATCATTGGCATACGCGTAGCACCACCAACTAGCACAACTTCATCAATATCTGCAGGTGTTAAACCAGCGTCTTTCATAGCGCGTTTGACTGGAAGGCGTACGCGTCCAAGTAAATCATCAGACAAACCTTCAAACTCAGAACGAGTCAAACGAGTTTCGAGATGTTTTGGACCTTCTTGATCAGCAGCGATGAAAGGTAAGTTAATATCGGTGACGCTAACAGAGGAAAGTTCGATTTTGGCTTTTTCCGCGGCTTCTAACAAACGTTGTAAAGCTGAGCGATCGCGTCTTAAATCTACCCCCTCAGTTTCCAAAAATTTTTCTGCCAGCCAATTTACTATTTTTTTGTCAAAATCATTACCACCGAGTTGCGTGTCTCCACTAGTGGATCTGACTTCAAACACTCCATCTCCAACGTCTAAAATCGACACATCAAACGTGCCACCACCCAAGTCAAAGACTAATATAGTTTCAGTGCTGCCGCGATCCAATCCGTAAGCCAAAGAAGCGGCTGTCGGTTCATTGAGAATTCGCAGCACTTCCAAACCTGCTATTCTACCAGCATCTCGTGTTGCTTGTCGCTGAGAATCATTAAAATAAGCAGGAACGGTGATTACTGCGCCTGTCACTGGATCACCCAGGTACTTACTGGCGTCCTCTGCCAGTTTCTTTAGCACCATTGCGGAAATTTCTTCTGGAGCAAAATCTTTATTTAGACGAGGACAAGAAATTTTAATGTTACCAACCTCATCTTTGCGGATAGTATATGGGATTCGCTTAGAATCTGGGCTGAGTTCACCATACCTACGCCCAATGAAGCGTTTAACTGCGAAAAAGGTATCTTGTGGGTTGAGGAGGGTTTGGCGTCGTGCCATTTGCCCAACAACTCTTTCGCCTTCTTTGGTGAAGCCAACTACGGAGGGAGTCGTTCGCATTCCTTCTGCATTGGCAATCACCACCGGCTTGCCACCCTCCATGACGGCAACTACTGAGTTGGTTGTACCCAAGTCAATGCCGACTACCTTGCCCATGCGTTTTTGTTCTCCTGTAGTGTCTTATAAATTAATTTGTTTAGATCTAATGCTTGATTTATTGTATCTTGCTGTTGAGAATTACATGGTCAAACAGTGTTCCTTGTTAGTTAATTTGTGAATCTAAAGAACAATATCGAAAATCACCTCACCTCGATAGCCCGCGATCGCGATCCCTATCTTGCTACTGCTGGACATTTCTTTGTCCAAGAATACATTCGTCAACAATTTGCTCAATGGGGAAGTGTGGAAATCCACACCTTTAAAGTCAGGAGCAAAACTTGTCAAAACCTCATTTTGAATTTACCTTCACAACCTGAGTTCCAAAAGGGAGATTTGCCTCCTATTTTAATTGGTGCCCATTATGATGCTGTTCCTGGAACACCAGGCGCAGATGATAATGCTACAGGTATAGCAGTTTTGCTGGAATTGGCAAGAATCTTTGCATCCGTTCCAACAAAATATCCCCTGCAACTGGTGGCTTTTGATATGGAAGAATACGGGTTGCTAGGTCCTTCTGGTGCTTCTGAGTATGCAGCCGAGTTGCGACAACAAGACCAGCCGCTACGCTTAATGATTTCTCTAGAAATGTTGGGCTATTGCGATCGTACCCCTGGTTCGCAAACTTACCCATCTCCTTTAGAACGCTTTTACCCAAATCGTGGCGATTTTATTGCTTTAATTGGCAATTGGCGCACAATTCGTGACTTAATTTCTATTAGCCGCAGTATTCGTAAAGTTGGCGTACCTAGCCATTGGCTACCAGTACCTAACAGAGGTTTAATACTTCCACTGACTCGACGAAGTGATCATGCACACTTTTGGGATCAAGGTTATCCTGCAATGATGGTGACAGATACAGCCAATCTGCGAAATCCAAACTATCATAAACCCAGCGATACTATTGATACTTTAGATTTAAATTTTCTCACTGGTGTTTGTCAAGGTTTGGAAAGTGGGATTCGGCGTTTGTGAAAAAACAGATAACTATTCTTATCTGAAAAGTATTTAACGATAAAATTTTCAAAACTCTCTTTGAAAATATGTTTATCAGCGACAGGTAACCTTCTTATGGTTAAGACAAGTACAAGAAAAAAACTCACCTTAGAAGAATTTCTGGCGCTTCCAGAAGGAGATGTCAACTATGAGTTTGTAGATAGTTATGCAGTGCCTAAAGTGTCTCCCAAATTCTTTCATTCGACTTTACAGTTGACTCTGGGACTCTTGCTTCGTACTTGGTGTCAAGGAAAAGGTCGAATCGGTTCAGAGTGGGCAATTATTTTAAAGCGTCAGGGGCAAGATTGGGCACCTGTACCCGATTTGACTTATATTTCTTATAAACGTTTACCTAAAGTGTGGAAGCGCAATGAAGCTTGTCCTGTTCCTCCAGAATTGGTAATTGAAATTATTTCTTCAGACCAAACAATCAAGGAATTTGAAGACAAAGCACGAGATTATTTTCATGCTGGGGTGTCACGGGTTTGGATTGTCGATCCAGAAGCAATAACTATCAAAGTCTTTGTCTCGGTCGAAGATACTCAAGTTTACACTGATAATATGCCGATTGTAGATACTCTGCTTCCTGGTTTGGAGTTAACAGTTAGACAAGTTTTTGAAGAGGCAGAATTGCTTTGAATGTTGCTGGTGCAATTGTAGTTACGAATAATTAGAATTTCTTACCCAAAGTTAAGAAAACTTTTCCCTTTAAGTGAGTTATTGTCTGTGAACTAAGTAACCCAAGTTTTTTCTGCAACAGACAATAGTATCAGCTAAAACCGCTAGAATAGAGATTTGGAGCATTGTGCATCCGGTTATGAGTCTTCCTATAGTTGCTATTATTGGTCGCCCGAATGTGGGCAAATCTACCTTGGTCAATCGTCTTGCCGAGGAACAATCTGCTATTGTTCATGATCAACCAGGTGTGACGCGCGATCGCACTTATAAACCAGCATACTGGCGCGATCGCGACTTTACAGTTGTTGATACTGGTGGTTTAGTCTTTAATGATGATACCGAATTTTTACCATTGATTCGTCAACAAGCAATGGCAGCCCTAGCAGAGGCAAGTGTTGCTATTTTTTTAGTAGATGGTCGCACAGGACCAACACCCGCTGACGAAGAAATTGCTGAGTGGTTGCGACAACAAAAAGTCCCTGTTTTGCTAGCTGTCAATAAATGCGAATCCCCAGAACAAGGTTTGATTCAAGCAGCCGAATTTTGGGAATTGGGATTGAGCGAACCTTTCCCAATCTCTGCTATTCATGGAAGTGGTACAGGAGACTTACTTGACGTACTGATTAACTATCTTCCTGCTACACCAGAAGTCCCAGAAACCAACGAGATTAAAGTGGCAATTGTGGGACGTCCCAATGTGGGTAAATCCAGTTTATTGAACACTTTTGTGGGAGAAACAAGGGCAATTGTTAGCCCAATTTCTGGTACAACCCGTGATGCGATTGATACCGTAGTAGAACGAAACGGGCAAATTTACCGCTTGATTGATACGGCAGGAATTCGCAAAAAGAAGAATGTAGAATATGGTCCGGAATTCTTTAGCATCAACCGTGCCTTTAAAGCAATTCGTCGCGCTGATGTGGTTTTATTGGTGATAGATGCCCTTGATGGTGTCACCGAGCAAGACCAAAAATTAATTGGGCGGATTACTGAAGAAGGTCGAGCTTGTATTATTGTGGTCAATAAGTGGGATGCTGTCGAAAAAGACTCTTACACCATATATGATTACGAAAAACATCTGCAAGAACGACTGCATTTTACTGAATGGGCAGAAATGATTTTTGTCAGCGCCTTGACTGGACAACGGGTAGAAAAAATTTTGGAATTGGTTGATAAAGCAGCCGAGTCACACAAACGTCGTGTGAGTACAGCGGTGATCAACGAAGTTTTGGAAGAAGCAATAGGTTGGCACTCGCCGACAGTCTCTCGTGCTGGACGCCAAGGCAAAATTTACTATGGCACACAAGTTAGTAGTCAACCGCCTACAATAGCATTGTTTGTCAACGATTCCAAACGCTTTAACGATAACTACCGGCGCTATATCGAGCGACAATTTCGCCAACATTTGGGCTTTCAAGGAACTCCTATCCGTATTTTATGGCGGAGTAAAAAAGCCCGTGAAGTCGAAGGTACTAATGCAAATCGGGCTACCCGCGTGTAATAAAGTGAGCCAGCGCTGCAGGAGGGGAGCCACTACGTTGGACGGGTTTCACAGGCTTAGACGCCCGGAGGCGGTGAGGGGGTCGCGGTCTTGGCGGTTCCCGTCGATTGCGAACCCCCGAACCCGAAGGGCTTCCCGATAGCCGTAAGGCGTGGCGTCAGCCATAGGGTAGCATGTGGCGTTTTCCCGACCTAGGCGACGGGCGTTCCCGAAGGGTAAAAAGGTAAAAGATAAGAAATTTTGCCTTTTGCCTTTTGCCTTTTAACTTTTACCTTTTTTATGGATTTACTGCGATCGCTGCCAATTGGGCTTTACTTAGAACAACCTCAAACTTGGTTACATAAACTCGATCCACGAGTCAAGTTGATCTGGTTGATGAGCTTTTTGACAACTTACATTTTTGCCAATAACTTATGGCGCGTGCTGTTGGTGGTACTGTTGATTTTTGCTACTTTAATAGCGCGAATCCCCCGAAGAGTTTGGCAGCAGCAAATGGGCTGGCTGTTGACATTCTGCTTTTTTATTTTGGTCGTTATAGCTATCACTCCTGATGGGCTTGGTATCAAATATCAACCGCGCCTGCCGAATAACCAACAAGTTTTAACAGAACAATCAGCTTCTACTCAGTCTACTCCAGCACCAATGTCCGCCAATAAGCAGCAAGATTATAAGTATGTGCTGTTTGACAAAGGCCCAGTTAAGGTGACTCGGCGTTCATTGGATTTGGCAATCAGTGTGAGTACGATGTGGTTTACCCTGATCTACAGTTGCAATCTGTATCTGTTGACAACCGCAACAGAGGAAATCACCGCGGCTATAGAAAGTTTAATGCAACCCTTGCGACGGTTGAAGTTACCTGTGACGGAAATAACTTTAACTTTAACTTTGTCTTTGCGGTTTATTCCCCTGGTTTTAGAAGAAATCCAGAATTTAGTTCGTTCTGTGATGACAAGGGCTATTAATTGGAAAAAGTTAGGATTGAAAGGAGCCGTTAAAGTTTGGATGTTGGTTGCAGAACGCCTGTTGGAAAATTTGCTACTTAGAGCAGAGCAAATGGCAAGTGCAATGACGGTGCGAGGGTTTACAACTCCTAGTGAACATCGTGTGCAATGGCACCATTTACGATTGAGAAGAGGTGATTGGCTGGCGATCGCAATTTTAATCTTATTCTGGGGGGTTCGGCTGGCAATAGGTACTGAAGTTTAGGGAACGCTTAACAGGGCTAATGATTTGATTGTCCGCTAGTACTCATTTTATATTCCATGTCATCTCATAGCTTCAACATAAACTTCTCTAAACTTTTGAGCAACTTTACTCCAAGTGTATCTTGATAAGACTTTTTCACGACCAGCATTACCCAAAGTTTTTGCCCAAGAAGAGTTTTTTAATAAATCTATAATTGCTTCTGCCAGCATTTCCTGGTTCTTATAATCTACCAAAAGCCCATCTCTTCCCTCATCTATCACCCAAGGTATTGCTCCAGCGCGACAACCAATCACAGGTTTACTCGCAGCCCAAGCTTCTAAAAATGCAATTCCAAAAGACTCAAAACCAGAAGGATAAGCAAACACATCTACGGCAGAAAATAAGAGAGGTTTTTCCTGATTAGAAAAGTTATAAAAAAGCTTGACTTGCTTTTTATATAACTCTGGTAATTGATCAATAATATTTTCTACTTTTTCTGCAAACATTGTCTTTGCTCCTGCTAATAGAAGCTGCACATCAGGAAATTTTTGCCAGACAAGTGTCATCGCTTGTACAAGAGTATCTACTCCTTTATGTCCTCCAAATTGTCCAATAAAACCTACGACTGGTTGTTCTTTAAAACCGAAATGCTTTTTGGCTTGGGTTGAGGAAATTTGTGCAAAAGGTTCTGGATCAACTCCAACTCCCACGACAGCTACACGTTGAGGTGAAACTCCTTGTTGAATAACATAATCTGCCTCGTATTTTGTATTAGATAAATAATAAGTAGATTGCTCAATAGCACTATAAATTCTAGAGCGTTGAAATGCCCAATTATCTTGTGGATGTATCCCCCCATGTAAAATACATGGTCTTCCAGATTGTTTTGCACCGTTAAGTGCTGCGTACATATGTAGTAATGGAAAAGATGAAGCAGCAATAATATCAGCCGGAAATTCTTGGATAGCTTTTTTTAACCCAGGAATGATTGGTCCTCCTGCTATTGTTCTTAAATGCTCGTTGAATGGTAAGTGTAGACGATAAGCAACTTTTTGAGGAAATCGAAACATTTGGCTGATTCGGCTATTGACTGGAAACCGCCGCACTTTGACACCGTTGATTTCTTCTTCACCTGGTTGTAAACGTGGTAGCTTTGGATTAAAAAAACCTTCTCCATTGAAGCAATTTGTCGTGAAAACAGTGACTTCATCGCCAAATTGCTCAACTAATTCTTCAGAAATTCGTTGAATGAGCAATTCTGTACCCCCAATTGCTGGGGTATAACCTTGAGTAACGTGCAGAATTTTCATAATTTGAACGAACCGCCAAGTCGCCAAGGACGCCAAGAAAAGAGAGAAAAGAGAACTTCACTAATGGTTTAGGATTGCTATATACTTATGTCAAGTTAGTAGCTTCTATTGACTTTTAGATTTTTTAAATTTGAATTGCTTAGTTACCGCCGAAACTTTTTCCCGATGCGTTGCAGAAGTTCGCGACTTCCCTCAGTACGCCAAATTTCAATGACTCGGGCTAATTTACCACGTTTTACTACGGTCGGGGTGACGAGTTTACGTGTTTGTCGGTCAGGTGCGTACTCTGGCTGTAAACAGTAGCGCCGCAGAGGTTCGACGACTTGTGACCAATTTAAGGAGTCGCGTAAGGGTTCAAATGCTGAAGCCCAAGATGATTTGGGGCGTTCTAATATTTGGGCGATCGCCACTCGCACTGCTTCCGCATCCAATGGTGGTACAGCTTTACCAACACCATACTCTTTTACCCATTCACTCGTGACATCTCCCTCACTCACAAGTACAGGTAAACGCGCCCAGAGATAATCTAATACTCGTGTGCGAATGGAATAACGAGTTTCGATGTGTGGGGGATGAAGAGTCACACCGATGTCCGCTTCACACAACAGCGCTTCTCTTTGTTCGTATGGTATCCATTCGTAAAAGAAAATGGTACGGTCTTTTTCCCCAATTTCAGCAGCAAGCACTTGAACTTGTTCCGCCATTTTATGTGGAGCAACCTGAGGATTGGGATGACGTGTTCCTAAAAATACGAGTCGTGCTTGTGGGTATTCAGCAATCACACCAGTCCAAGCTTTTACCAAAGTTAGGGGGTCGAGCCAGTCCCAAATGCCGCCGCCCCACAGTACAATACGAGCATCTTCTGGAAATCCAGGATGTATACCGCGTAATGTAGGATTGGGACGAGGTTCTCGGTTAAGAAAGCCAATTCCGACAACATCAATTAAAGAACGCAGGGTGCTATCTTTGGCAAAGTTGCGCGGGTTGATGCGTCCATTGGAAGCGAGTAAACCGATCCAAAAATCTCGCTGGCGATCGCTTCCACAAATGAAAAAATCACCTAAACGCGCTAGGTTATTGGTGACATCTACTGCGCGGTTGTTTAAGCTTTCTTGTGCGGCGATCGGCTTGTTGAGATGGTAGTGTAAATTTTCTAAAATAAACGGATCATACAAGTCAACGATGATGCGTTTTTGTGTCTGGTGCAGAAAGGGAAATTTTTCTACCATGTAACCAGACACTAAGGCGATGTCACTGCTTTCCACCAACACTTGTAAACTTTTTGGGCGTTCATCCCAGTAACGCACCAATTTAATATTGGGGACTTCGAGAGTTGTTTCCGAGGGGATAGCAAGGGTGACATCCAAATCCTGACTAAGGACACGTGCTAATTCCAAGTAACGCATCCCTGGACCTGCCATTTTAGTGTCTACCACATCATTACTGACAATGAGTAGGTGTGGACGTTTTATGTTTTCTAATTCACGCATCAATTGAATTTTGATTTTAATATTCCTTTTAGCTTAAACCACTGATTTCTCAGTTGCCAAAAACTGCTTCTTTCCATGTAGTCAACTAAAGCTTTTAATCGTTCAATTTCTGCATCTTTGTGTTTAAATTCTGTGTGTAATTGAGAAATTTCTATCAAGTTCTTACTTCTCTGGATTATATATTCCAATCTATTTTTCATCTTTTGACCAATCACTTTTGGGCTTAAGCAAGACCTAATGTCTTCAGATGCTTTTGCACCTATCTGCTTTGCTTCTTCATAATTTTTAAACACATGTTGCATTAAATATGCTGCATGCTCAACATCTGGTTCTGCCCATGTACTTCCCTTCTTATAATGTGCATAATCTTCTGTTAAGGTAGTTAAAGAATACTTGACAGGAAAACTGTTATTAACATTCATAAAGTCAGTATTTCCAGAGTAAGCAGTGGCTATGACTGGTTTTCCATAGAACATAGCCTCAGCAATAGTTAAGCCAAACCCTTCTGAGCGATGTAGAGATACATAACAATCACAATGGTAAATCAGAGCATTGACATCATTTTTGAGCAAATATTTATCAATAATTTTTATATTTTTAAAATCTTGTACTAAATCTTTTAACTGTTTATATTTATCAGGGAACTTGTGAGCATTAGAAAATTTAATAACAAGCAATACTTGATCATTTTTACCAAAGGCTCGCTGAAAAGCTTCAATCACTGCTATAGGATTTTTGCGTTCAAAAACACTGTAAAAATCAAATATCAACAGAAAAATAAACTTATTATCTGGTAGCCCCAGCGATTGTTTACTTACTGTAGGTTGTGGTAACGAGATACTGTGCATGACTTTAAGGACTGGCACAGGTGATAGTGGTGCGATCTGCCCTTGGCAGTAAGCTTCGCTGATTGCCTCCACACTGTAACTGCTGGGAGTCCATATTTCATCAAAAAGATTGAATGCTCTTAGCCATTCTTTGGGAAAATCAGGAAGCTCCCATGCCCACAATCCAATATTGTACTTATTTTTAAAATATTCAATCCCTACAGAGTTCATAAACAAATTTATCATATCCCCATTCACATGAACAATATTAATTGGATGGGGATTATCGTCTGAGAAATTTGTATAAGTATCATCTAATTTTCTATGAAACGTATTGAAAGTGCAGTTGTTAAGTACGAAAGGAATATCAACTGCTTCGAGTGCTCTAATAGTTGAACGCACCCCTTCGCCCAAACCAAATTCACTGTTTACATAACCTGCGATGTTAACACCAGGTAAAAAACTTGCAGCAAATGGTGAAATTTCTGGTTCTGAATTCATATTATGCAATTACTTATTTTCGTTTAGTTGTTTCAGGTCATAATCAACCATTAACTCCACCAATTCCTTAAAAGAGGACTGAAGTTCCCAACCAAGTCTGCTCTTAATTTTATCAATGCAACCAACCAACTGCACTGGTTCATCAGGGCGGTAGAATGCTGGATCAACGCAAATGTAATCTTCCCAATTGAGTCCAACACAGCTAAAAGCACATTCAACGAGTTGTCTAACCGAGTGCGTTTCACCACTTGCTATGATATAGTCATCAGGTTGTTCTTGCTGCAACATTAGCCACATAGCATAAACAGCATCTTTGGAGTAGCACCAGTCACGACGAGCATCAAGGTTGCCTAATTTTAGTTCATTAGCTAGACCAAGTTTTACAGTGGCAGCTGCTTGAGTAATTTTCCGAAACACAAATTCAGTACCACGTCGCGGTGATTCATGGGTATAAGTTATACCACAGCAGGCGTAAAGGTTATATTGTTGGCGATAGTTGATAGTCATCCAGTGGGCGTATGCTTTGGCGACACCGTAGGGATTACGAGGGCGAAAGGCGGTGCGTTCGGTTTGGGGTGATTCGTCAGGTTGACCAAAAACTTCGCTACTAGAGGCTTGGTAGAATTTAGCATCTGGTTTGCAGCGACGGATCGATTCTAGCAGGCGAGAGACACCGAGAGCAGTATATTCAGCAGTCAGAGCTGGTTGTGTCCAAGAAAGGGGGACGTAGCTTTGGGAGGCGAGGTTGTAAATTTCGTCTGGTTGAGTTTCGGCGACGACATCCATTAGCGAAGTTTGATCCAGCAGATCGCCAGAGACAATTTGAATCTGGTTGAACAGATGGCTGACACGTTCCAAGTTACTTGTGCTAGAACGACGGACTAAACCAAAGACTTGGTAGCCTTTGGATAAAAGAAGTTCCGCAAGATAAGAACCGTCTTGTCCAGTGAGTCCAGTAATCAGGGCTTTTTTAGTCATTGATTTACCATTGTGCTTGTGAAAGCAGAGGATGTGTTTGGAAAAACCAAGTACAAGATTTCACAAGAAGTTTATAGCGTTATTGAGTTCTTCTAGGCTTAAGCAGTATGTTACTCAATACGTTGTAAATTTATGAAATGCTGTACTAACAGAAGTAAAATGGTTTTATTTTTTCCAGACTACCAAAATAACTCCACCTATAATCAAGCTCAAACCCATAAGACGAGTTAGAGGAATGGGTTCTTTTAATATGAAATAACCCAGTATAACGGAAAAAACATAAACCAGAGAAACAGATGGACCGGCAACGCTCAGGTTGACTCTGGTTAAAAGTAAAATATAAGCCAGAGCACCTAAAGCGTAGCAACTTAGCCCTACTAAAAGTTCAGGCGTTGTCAAGATGCTGAGAATATGAGCAACTACATTCCCTACATGAACTTTGCCTAATTTGAGTGCTCCTGTTTTTAAAAAAAATTGACCTGCTACACTAGCGATGACTGACATCAGTAATAAACTCAATTCTTGTAGTGTCACAAATATTTCCTTGCTGTATACGTATAATATGTAAAAAATTTTACATGATTAAGTGAGTCAGTTCTTACAGTAATAAAGACTTTTTAAAAATAAGTTTTTTGAGGAGCTTGTTTTATTTTTTTACACTACTGAGCGACAACTTCTATAGGAATTTTTAGAAAAGTTGTATTTTGATCACTAAACCAAGCCACACCCTCTTGAACCATTGTCAAAGCTAAGTAATATTTTCCAGGCTGATCAGGAAATTTGATAGTTGCGTTGAACTTTTGGAAGCTTTGTACAGCCACACTTTTTGCTAAAGGAGTACGCTCACCTTTAAAAACAATAACTTTACCATTAGCATCTAACCAGTGATAGGCAAGATTCACAGGATGAGCACTTGCGTTCTGCCATGTAAAATCACTAATATTTTTTACTATTACTGGAATTTTTACTATCTCCCTAACCTTACCAGATTTGAATGGTTTTAAGACTTGTATTTCTTGATAAAAGTGGCGTTTTTCTCCAACTATTACCGTGATTGTATAAGAACTGTTGATATTATTGTTTTTTGGAAACTCACCGACTCCTTCAGCTATCAAATCAAATGTAAGTTTGTACGTACCTATTTCTTTAGGAAATGAAATAGAACTAATTACATTAGCGATTTCATATTTTTTTGTGATACCAGAAACATCAAGACGCACCTCTTGAAATGCCTGATTATTGCTGTTGTAGAATATTCCTCTTACACGCGTTTCGCCTTTTTCAAGTGCAGACTGGTAACCATACCAGCTTGATATACCTGTATTTTCTAAATAAGTTTTAAGAACTTTTTCATAACCAGGTTGAACTGATAAGTAGGTCGGTGTTGAAAATTGTCGTTATGACAAGGCAGGAGGCAGAGGGCAGAAGGCAGAAGAGAAGAGCTTTTTGGGCAACTTTACTTTCCGTTACATACTTCGGTTTTTTTGCGCCGTTCTACTTATTATTGAATTGAGAGGTTGACCTTTTTCGTCTGTCACTTGTTTGATGATCCCACTTAGCCCTTGAACGATTTTCTTCTATTTTGATAGATTGAATCACTTCCCGTCGAAACGCTTTATAACATGTTTCCATATCTGTTATGTTGATATTTGTAAACATATTAGACAACATTGTCAGAAATCCATTTCCTATCCTATGCCAATAGTACACAACTCTATGAGGCCTACCACTTTGAAAACGAGAGCCGAATACGACATCAGCCTTGTTGTGTAAAATAGGTCGAATCATTATAGGATATTCTTGAGGGTCATACTCCAAATCAGCATCTTGAACAATGACAATATCACCAGTTGCAGCAGTAAATCCAGTACGCAAGGCAGCTCCTTTACCTCGATTTTTTGAGTGATAAATAACTTGGTTAACCTGCGATTCTAATTTTGTTCTTAAAAGTTCTTGTGTACCATCTGTTGAACAATCATCAACAATGATGATTTCACAATCTGTAACTGGAGATGCTTGAACAGCCTTAACAACCTGTCCAATTGTTCCGATTTCGTTATAGCAAGGTATAACTACAGAAAGTTTCATGACAAAGCCTCCTACACCACAAATAGAAACCGTTCAGTCAAATCTGAAGTTATGAGGAAACTGCTGAAAGGCAGTAACTCTAACCAATATTTTTTCAGCCGTGTTTAAGTATATAGTTATACCAAAAAAAATTAGAATGTCAATTTATTCTGGAACTCATTATTAATAGAGAAAAAGCAACTGGTTTATAAAACCACTAGAAAACTAGCCTTTTCCCGAAAACTAGACTCTTTTTGAAAAAAATTGACAAAAATAAATATAGCAATCCGATTTTATCCCTGAATGACTTGTAAAAAGAGCCAACAGGGAACAGGCAATAAAGATGCACGAAGCTTCGCAAAAATCAAATAAGAGTCCTATATGTGACTCTGTTAGATATATTTTTTAATAGTTTCTGAAAGATTCTTTTTCACACTGCCAAAAGCATAATTTTCTACCACATATTTCCTGGCTATGTGACCCATTTTACTTGACTTATGTTCCTGTGCCATGATTTGTTGTATTCCTTCACTAAAGCCCGCGTAATCGTGGTAAATTTGACCACACCCACTACGTACAACATGTTCAACTAAAACTTGACAACAGCCATTGACTAATACTGGTGTACGTTGAGCCATAGCCTCCAAAGTGACTATGCTAAAACTTTCATAAGGTGAAGGCATAACAAAAATAGAAGCCCCAGCCATGAGTTGGAATTTTTCTTCGGCTGAAACAAATCCACGAAATTCAATATCTGGACGAGATGGTATTTCTATTTCAGCTTTACCTGTCAAAATTAAACGCAGGTTCGATGGGTAACTTTTCTTAAATTCAATGAAGAAATTTATTAAGTCGCTACATCCTTTACTTGGATCAATACGACCACAGTAAAGTAAATATGGATATTCAGCTTGAAAAGGACTACAAGGTAATGTTTCAACTGCCATAGATACAACACTACCTGGCAATTCTCCCCATAACTTTTCTCCAAGTACTTTTTCAGCATTTGTCAACCATATCCAACCGCGAACATTTTCATACATATGCTTATAAGCGGTTAAGTATGCCAGTGGTTCATCATGAAGTGTTGGTACTAGTAGAACCTTGGCTAAGGGAACCTGAGTGACTCCAAAGTAAGTGGTTGGATAAAGATAAGTTGTAAATATAATAGCTTCGTAGTCATGACACCGCTCTTTTAAAAAAGATAGCAGGGGTTCTGAGTAGGGACCTTGACGGCGAATAAACTCTTCTTGAAGTGCA
The DNA here is from genome assembly GCA_019359695.1 of Brasilonema angustatum HA4187-MV1. GTDB lineage: Bacteria > Cyanobacteriota > Cyanobacteriia > Cyanobacteriales > Nostocaceae > Brasilonema > Brasilonema angustatum. The sequence continues at coordinate 6,610 of JAHHGV010000059.1, read as the reverse complement.
ATATTCCAAGGTATGAGTTTGCTATTCTTTAATTGAATATGCTTGCGGTAATGAAACTCTCGTAAAAGTCTTGCATGTAAATTGTGCCAGTAGTTACTTCGTCCTATAGTTACTGGGAAGCGATAAATGTTGATATCTTGCTTTGCCTCAGAACCCGCAGGTAGGACATTAGCCCAGCTTGTATACTCTAATGCTGTTGTTGTCAGGACATCAACTTTGTATTCATCACTCAATAAAGTGGCATATTGCCATGCTAAAGCTTCTGACCCGCCTACTATGCTTTCATGCCATCGTTGAACAACAATTGCAACCTTTTTCATTCTATGTTTTTGATAATTTCTATAAACTTTGTTTCGATCCGTTCATTTGTAAAAGCTTCATTGTATCGCAGCCATCCTAGTTCACCTAGATTGGCACTAACGACTTCGTCCCGAGCGATACAGTCTATCGATCCAGCTAATAAATAAGGATCTGGCTGATCCCAAACCAAACCTGCTTTTCCTACCGTGTAAGGAATAGCAGTTGAACCATAAGCTACTATTGGCAGTTTCATTGCCATAGCTTCTACCAGTGGTACACAAAACCCCTCATGTTCACTTGTCATCAGAAAAACATTGGAGACAAGATAGTAGGCTTTTAGAGCTTCATTAGAAACTCCTCCTGTAAAGACGACTGAATCTTGTAAACCGACATCGTTTACTTTTTGATGAATCAAATTACTATAGTCTTTTAAGCGTTCATCTTCTTTTCCAACGATGAAAAGACGACTGTGTGGATTGTAGGTATTGTGGTAAATATCAAAAGCGTCAATCAGTGTAGCGTGTCCTTTATTTGGTGCTAAACGACCAACCATTAAAATATTGACTGTGCCATCTATGTATCTATCTAAAACACTAAGGTCTGCATCTATATATTGCAAATCTTGAATATGATGGAAAGGAGGCAATACCACAACATTTTCTTGAGGAATTTTTAGGGAATATAATTCAGAAGCATTATATTCGGAAGCCGGTAGGTAAAATATGTCTTGTATAGCAGCAATATATTTCAGTTGTTCTCGTCCGTCTCTACAAACAACTGTATATTCTGCGTTAATATTTTCATAAAATTTTGCTGGCGTCACATTGTGGTATCTTACCACCTTTTTACAATTTATTTCTCTTAAAAGATTAAGAGCAAACTCCCAACCTACAGAATAGTGATAAATTAAGACATCAGATTTTTTCTGTAAAAAGTTTCTGATATCTTTTATATGTTTGATTTGATGTTTATCAAAGCTTCCTCCCTCTACAAATATCTGGGCTTCATACCCATTTTTCATGAGAGATTTCTGCATTGCTATAACATCATTACCGACTGCATCTCCATCTACAAGACACGGGGTTAAAATAGCAATCCTAGTCACAGTTAATATCCTAATAATAGGGAATTGCGAGAATGTATTATTTTATATGAACATTTCAGCCGAGTTTAGTACTTGAGTTATGCTATTCCGTTGTATTACAAAAATATTTTGTTCCTACTCATTTTTGTACCCAATCACAGCATAGTCTTGTGAACCATAAAAGAAACTATTTAAGCGTTCAACTATGGGAGAACCACTCAATTTTTGATCTTCTGGATAAGAATTAAGCTTCATAATTGTGACTTTGGACAGACCGCGAGCCTGGGCTGTAAACTTTATCATGGTACTGGGCAAGGGATTGCGATGAGTTGGATCTACATAAAATGTATGAGTAGCTACTAATATATTCTCCGGGTTGGGTGTTTCAAAAATAGCAAGACCTCCAGGACTAAGAACCCTGACAGTTTCATCAAACAATTTAATCAAGACTTCAAATGGCAAATGCTCTATAATGTGGAACCCAGTGACTGCACCTAAACTTCTATCTGGTAAAGAGTGCAGATATGCAATGACGTCTGATTCCATTACTTCCAGTCCTCTGGCTTTAGACTGTTCTATCATGACTCGATTGATGTCAATACCCCTTGCTGTGTATCCAGAGTCACCCAGCAACTCCAACCATTCGCCGCGTCCACAACCCACATCCAAAATAGGTAAGTCTGGTGTACCAACCTTTGCTTCTTGAATTAAGGGTAAGTAAACTTTTAACTTGTTAAAAATATCTTCACGGCTACCTCGAAACTGGTCTTCAAAAGCTACATAAAAAGCATCAAGTGAATGTTGTTCTTCATTAGCAAAAGCTTTCAACTGTTCTTGGTTAAAAGGTTCTGGTAATCGTTTGTGTGCTTCTTCCAAAAACATGCTTATTATACGCTTTTGCTGCATAAAATCATTTTTCAGATAGTTATCGTTTGTTTGATGATGCGTATCCAGGTTTTCTACACGAGTACTTACAGCATTTAGCTGTTCATTGATTCCTTGCAGGCGAGTATCCACACTACGCAAACGCTCATCTCCTCCTTGGACTTGTGTTTCTAGAGTTTTGAGATGCTCATCTATTAACTGTTTTTGACTATTTACAGCATCAAAATGCTCTTGTATACTAGTTCTCCAACTATTTACCTTGGTATTAGTATCATCCCAACCATCATTTATAATTGAAACACAGTTACAAACAATATCTAAACGCTCATCTATCTCTTGTAAACGAGTTTCTATACCATTGAATCGAGTATTCACAGCATCATAGCGCTCATCCATCTGAATTTTTAAATTTCTTATTTGCTCTGTCATCTGTTGATTCAGTGCCACAGATTCTTTCAAAGCGCGGATGACATTAAAATTGACTTCTCGTTGATCTTTGAAGATAAAATTTAGTATTTTTAAAGCAAGTTTTTGTAAAGGTTGACTTAAATTAAAAGGAAATTTTTTAAGGTTTTCAGGCCATTGAGTGCGGATAATAGCTCTAGACTCAGCATTAGAAAGCAAATTGTTAAGATGATTGAATATATGATGAAGTGTTCCTGTGCCATTGGAATTTTCTGGTTTGTATGTCGTTACGTTCCTTTGTTGAGGTTGTCTGGGACGACTAGCGACTTCCTCGCGAATTTTATCCATTAATTCATTGACGTTAATTTTCGGATTATTTGCATCCATCATTCTTATCTACTTATCTATTATTTAAGATTTAATTTTTTTTAATTTTTCTCAGTCAATGGTTTGATATCCTTTATTGTTTTAGCAGGAATACCTGCCACAATGTGATAGCTAGGAATATCACCCTTGACTACAGCACCTGCACCAATTACAGAATGCTTTCCAATCCTGCATGGACCAAGTACTGTTGCATTACTTGCTATCCATGCACCTTCCTCAACGATAATATCATTCCCTTGCTTCGGAAAATCATTTCTTCTATCAATACCAAATTTATTATAATTATGAGTTCCGGTTATTAAACTCACATTATGACCAAAAAAAACATAGTCCTCAATCACTATATTTCCAGAAGATAAGTTAAATGTAGCATTATTAACAATGCAAGTTTCTGATAAGTTTAGTTTTTTTGGGTCACCAAAAACTAAATGTTGGTTTAGCATAACCTCTTTAATACGTTCATCAAAATAGCCTTGAGCTAAATATTGAACGAGATAATTATCCACAGTTCTTTTTATCATTATTTCTAGCCTTGATTTGAAAAAACTGTTTATCCTTTTATACATAATGATGATTCCTCACATAATCTGACTTTCCTTCCAGAAACTTGAAAAATACCATCTACAAAATCCTTGACAGCTGCTTGTATTACAGTTGCATTTTGAATCCAATCCAACATTTCCAAATTTTCGTGTGGTCCATCACCAAAAGCTATGTCGAAAGCATAGCTTCCTCCTACAAGATGAGGCCAAACAAACTCAAATTCAACTACAGATCTTCCTATTTCTGATTGAGATAACCAGTAATTGGCAAAGCTTTTATCTATCAATTCAGTACTCCATCCAGATAAAACAGTCCGCAGTCTATCGAGAAGAGCTATACCTACATTAGGTTTTCTAATTTGATCATGTCTTAATGTGGTTATTCTGACTCTTACTATATCTCCTGGATAAACTAAATTAATTGGCTGATTATCTGCATCTATTAAATACACACTTTCAATTTCCGCACGCCCTGTACCAAATCTTTCAAATCCATTAAATGCAATATATGCCTTTCCTGTAAAAGGGTTGAATTCTTTATGAGTGATTTTATTGATATCAATTTTTTCTTCTGTGGTATTTTGTAAAACTTGTTGTTGTGACTCTATATTATGTATTGCAGTTCTTTTATTGACTTCTTCATGTATCCAAGCTTGATAGTGTTTGCATACTTCTGCTGGCTTTCCGGTATCTACTATTACACCTTGATTCATCCAGAGTGCTTCTGTGCAAAGCCGGGAAACAGCACCTACATCATGGGATACAAATAAAATTGTCCCTCCTGCATCTTGAAAATCTCGAATTTTTGCCATGCAGCGATGCACGAAAACACCATCACCTACAGCTAATGATTCATCTACAATCAAGATTTCAGGATTAACATTGATTGCTACTGAAAACGCTAGGCGGACAAACATCCCACTTGAATAGGTTTTTACTGGCTCCTCCATGAAATCGCCAATTTCAGCAAAAGTAGCAATATTGTCAAACTTAGTTTCTATCTCTTCTCGGGTTAACCCTAGAATTTGCCCGTTGAAAAATACATTCTGCCGTCCTGTAAACTCAGGATTAAACCCACTACCAAGCTCTAATAGTGCAGAAACACGACCATTGACGTGTACTTCTCCTGTAGTGGGTGTCAGCGTTTTGGCAATAATTTGTAACAGCGTACTTTTGCCAGAGCCATTTTGACCTATAATCCCCACAGTTTCTCCCTTAGAAACCTTGAGGTTAATATCCTGCAATGCCCAAAACTCTTGTGCATGGTTTTTACCTGGTAGTAAAACTTCTTTGAGCCTATCTACCGGGCGAGCATAGCGCCTGTAGCACTTTGAGACATTCTTGAGAGATATTGCAATTTCCTCACCCATAGCACACACGCATATTCCTACGACATCTGAAACTCTTATAAGATTTTGAATCAGAAATCATCAATTAAGCTATAAAACTTAGTAAACTCTGGCGAAAATAATAACGTTAAGTGGCCGCATTTTGCTATAACACGTCAGCAAACGCTGGACGCAACCGCTTATACACCCAAAAACCGCAACAAAATATAACTGTAGAAGTCACAAAAGCAACTCCCCACTCGCCCCAATGTTTAACTTGTCCGACTAAAATTAAGTCACGATAAATTTCAGCAATAGCTGTCAGAGGATTTAACCAAAATACCCACTCCCGGAATTCTGGTGGTATGGACGATGCTGGATAAACAATTGGTGTTAGATACAACCAAAGCTGTAAAATAACTGCCAAAGTCTGCGGTATATCTCGCAGAAATACCGTTAGTCCTGCTGTCAAATAACCTAATCCTGCTGTCAACAACAACTGTGGTAGCCAAACCAACGGTAAGAGCGCCAAAGTTGTATGTAAAGTCTGAGTTTGTACCGCCACAAAAAAAATCAACGCCATTAAACCAAAGGAACTCTCAATAAACGTTGATAAAATTGGCACCAGGGGTAACAAAGATAAGGGAAACACAACTTTTTTTACTAAGTTAGGCTGTCCTATCACCGAAGTAGAGGCTTGCATCAAACCACCACTAAAAGCAATCCAAGGCAGTAACCCTGCAAATAGCCACAAACCAAAGGTAAAATTGTTTTCTGGAAAACCTTTGAGACTTAGCTTTGCTTTTAGTACAATTGAGAACACATAAGTATAAATCAGTAACTGGGATAGCTGATTCAACAAAGGCCATAAATTCCCTAAAACAGAACCTTTGTAGCGTGCTTCTAAATCCCGTCGCACCAAAGTTCTCAACAAATCAAACTTTGCCAACCACTGTTCATGAAACGGCAAGATACGCTTTAGCTTCCCCGCCTTTCGGACAACTCCTCGCATTGTTCGCAACAATTGCTGCTCCTTGCTCACTACCGACACACCAGATTTCTCTCAATGAAGCCCAACAGCTACTAAAGTTCCCGCTGTACTTCGTATTGGAAGAATAAGTTTTTTGTCAAAATGCTGTGAATTTACCTTGTAAATTATACGATTAATTGAATATTTTGCAGCATATGTTGTCTGTTATTTCAGCTAAAAAGAACTCAATTAAACTCTTGTGGCTCGCTTACCTTAAATCGGAACTGTTCCAGCATTATTAATTAATTATGTTTGTGATGCTGAAGATCCAACAAGTCATTGTTTCACATTTGAGGCAAGTTATCCGGATCAATTCCCTGACTACGCAAATACTCAGCTAGTCTCTCGGCTCGTAGGCGTTCTTGTTCAACTTGTTGTGTAGATGTTAGTATCCATTGATTGTTTGCATCGTACCAACGTAGCCATATACCTGTGATATTCTCGTAAGAACCTTGCCACACTCCCAAACCTTGCTGTATCTCTTCTAACCACAAACGTTGGTTAGGTAAAGATAATTCTTGATAAGTAGCTCAACCTAATTAAATGTAAAACGCTCGACTTGGTACTGACCTTGTATAGCTCTATTTTCTATACCATCAATAATGGCGATTGCCTACGGCAGAGCTTCGCTTAACGCCAAATCGTACTC
>JAHHGV010000058.1 GCA_019359695.1 Brasilonema angustatum HA4187-MV1 | reverse complement strand
AAATTTTTCTAGCCCGTTCCTGACACCGCCCATTAGAGCGAAGCGTCATCCGGTTCGCCACTTGGGACGAGTAGTCGAGGTTTTGGGATTGAGATATTTATCCTCTTTTTTTGGCGAAGGTATTGTATTAAATAATGGAACGGAGATGGAAGATTTCTCAATGCAGTTAGTCAGTCGGGAGCATATCGAGATCGCTTCTGATGTGAGGAGTGGGAAGCCTCGCATTGTCGGTACCCGCATTGCTGTAGAGGATATGGCGGTGATGCATTTAAAGCTACGGTGAAGTTGTGCGGCGGCAAGTAACCTTGAATACCTACAGACAACCTGCGTACCGTCTGCACCAACGCAGTGTTAGCCTGCGGTTAGCTCTGTGTTGTTTGTTTCTCCAGAATCTCGTAAACCTACACCCATAATGCTGTCTCCACCTTTCGCCTTAGATAAACGCATTGCCAATGTAACCTCTGGCAAAGTTTTGCCATATCCTATGCTTCCAGTTAAGCCAGTTTTATCTTTGTAAATCCTTTGCAGATCATTGAGTAAGCTGACTCTATAGCACGATTTGAAAAGGATATTATCACCTTCAGCAAAAAGTACACTATTGTGATCCTTTGTTTCTTTGCAAATCAGCTTCTTCAAAGCCTCAATTGCTCCATTTACTGTCTGGCTTCGTTTCCTCACTTCATCTTCACTTGATTCTCCAAATACTCTGTCTAAATAGTCACCAGTGGAATCACCATCAAACCCAAAAGAAAACACAGTTTGATCTTCTTCAATGGGAGTTTCAAGAATTTTAATATTCACAAGTTGACCGTTGTGGTCTAAAAAAGCACCTAATGTTTTATAGCGGTTCTCATTTTAATCACATACACCACCACGAATAATGTAGAGACGTAGCATGCTACGTCTCTACAGCTGTGTATTGTACGCAACTGAGAAGCGCTATAGTTGTAAATTGCAGAAATGCAAATGCCAATTGAGAAGATAAACGGGATTGAATAGCTGTTATTTCTTTTGAATATAGGACTCCTATTTGATTTTTGAAAAAAACTCAGTATACCTTTATTGCTTTTCCCTGTTCCCTGTTCCCTGTTCCCTGTTCCCTGCCCTGACGAGTTGTTCAGGAATCAAACCGGATTCCTATATAAATCCTTAAGGCTTTGAAGGCAAACTAGTATTAAATTTTAGCAAGAATGGCTTGGGCAGCAGCTTCATCGGTAATCAGCCCCGTAATTAACTTGCCACGCAAAGCAGCCAGAATCGCCTCCGCCTTTTTCACACCACCTGCCACACCAATGATCAGCCGATGAGTCGGTTGTTCGAGAGGTACACTGGCAACCCGGCTGTTCGTTCCCTGTTGAAGCAACACTCCGTAATGGTCGTAAGCCCAACCCACAATTTCTCCTACTGCTCTTAGTTCAATTAATTCAGCCACTTCATCGTCATTGATAAAGCCGTCTTGATGTAAGGGGGCATTCCAAGCAATGTGGCTAATTCCGACAAACGTTGCTTTGGCTTGCTCTGCAAGAGTTTTGACGGTGATAAACGATCGCTGAGTCTGCAAGAGTTCTCGTTCTTCAATGCTAGTCGCTACAACCGGAGTCGGCACTGGGTAAGCTTGGGAACCTACCTGATCGGACAAATGCATAACCACTTCGTGGCGATCTGCACGCCCATAATGGGACATATTCCCAATAATTTAAACAATCTTATGCTGGGGTTGGTTCATTGAGGGGATTTGCTCCACCATTCCTCGCAATGTGCGTCCTGAGGAGAACGCCAGTATGGTCGGGGTTCTTGCGATCAGGTAAGCTTCAAGGTGGGTGGCAGCACAAACGCCAATTCCATTGAAGGTATCACCGCTGCCTGCGTCAGTTGGTACAACTTCACAAAGTGACAGACCAAACTTATCGCGTAACGACTCAGCCAAAGCAATGCATTCACTCAGGGGATGATCGAGCCGAAATTTGATCAATTTTTCACTAACCGCGAGTGCAACCAGGCGTTGTGCAGCCTGCCGGGACACATTGAGCTTTGTTGCAATCTCTTCCTGTGTATTTTCGGCAATGTAATAGAGCTAGCCAGCGTGAGCAGCTAGATCTAATTTGCGATCTCTAAGGGGCAAGCCAGCTTTGCTGGCATCGCGCCGCTCTAATAAAGGTTCTCCCATATTCCACCTTCAAAAACTATGTATAGCAGGGAACAGGGAACGCTTAACAGGCGTGTGATTGTCTCGTGGAGTCGGTATTTTCTCATTAGTTCATGTCCTAATCTACCTGGCAACTGCTATACCTAGCAAAAGAATGATGGCATTGTTTTGAGCTTCTGCCTATAGAAAGAATTTTTGCTCCAACGTCACCGAAATTTTTATATACCACCAGTAACCTCCAAGTTAAACCCGGTAATATAGCTTGCTTCGTCGCTCATCAGAAATGCTACCCCATTCGCCACCTCTTCAAGACTTCCCAAACGCCGCATTGGCACTGAATTGATCATCTGTTGCTCAACCACCTTGGGATTGGCATCAAAGTATTGTGATCCCACTGCTGCCTGTAATTCTGTTTGCCGCGTCCACATAAAACCGGGACCGATGAGCGCAGGAGAGAGTGAATTTACCCGGATGCCGTAGGCAGCCAAATCTTTCGCTGCTGTCTGAGTCATTCCAATCACCGCGAATTTTGAAGCGCCATATGCCAGCATATTTGGCGGACTAACTACCCCTGCATAACTTGCGGTGTTGACGATCGCACCTCCACCCACATCACGCAAGTGCTGGGCAGCCGCCTTGAGAACGTGAAAAACGCCGACAACGTTAATGTTAATGACCTTTTGAAAGTCGTCTTCAGGATATTCGTCGCTCTTGGCAAATGCTCCTTGATAACCCGCGTTGTTAAAGATATAATCGATACGTCCAATTTGCTCTACAGTAGCAGTAAAAGCTTTGGCAACATCATCAGCAGTCGTAACATCACAAGAAAACGTAGCGACTGGAACTTTGTAACTTTTTAGTTCCTCAGCCACATCTGCCATCTTCGGTTCATTCAAATCTAGCAGGACTACACCTGCGCCATTAGCGGCAAAACGGTGTGCAGTTGCCTTGCCAATATCTCCCGCACCGCCTGTAATCAGAATGGTTTTGCCTGCAAACTGATAGGTTGCTTTCGCCGTCATAGTTTCAACCTTTTATTGAAGAATTGTTGCAAATGCCCGTCATTGAAGTGGGATTGGTATGATTCTATTATTGAGCTTTTGCCCAAAAAAAGAGCATAAAATAAAAAATTTAATTCGTTCGATTTTTTACTTTATAAGGAGTCATGCGATGCGTATCCCCCGCTTCGCTAAAGTGCTGGCAGTATTCCTGGCTGGAGTGATGCTGGTGCAACTATTACATGCTTGTTCACCGCGCTCACAAGCCGCACAGAAAACTAGAATCGCGATCGCCACTGTTAACAACGGCGACATGGTTGTCATGCAGGGGCTTTCGCGCAAGTTCGAGGAAGCTAATCCTGATATTCAACTCCGGTGGGTTGTGCTGGAAGAAAATGTATTGCGCCAACGCACAACTACAGATATTGCTAGCCAGGGCGGGCAATTCGATGTCTTGACAATCGGTTCTTATGAAACATCAATCTGGGCGAAACGCGATTGGTTGAAACCTTTGAATCAACTTAGCGCAAGCTACGACGTGAATGACTTGCTAAAACCTATACGAGAAGGACTTTCCAACAATGGCACACTTTATGCCTTGCCGTTCTATGGGGAAAGTTCCATGCTGTACTACCGAAAAGATTTGTTTGAGAAAGCAGGAATTACAGTTTCCCAGCAGCCAACCTATCCTCAAATCAAAGAGTGGGCGAGCAAGATCCATAATCCAGGCAAGGGAGTCTATGGGGTTTGTCTACGTGGAAAACCGGGTTGGGGTGAAAACATGGCATTTCTTTCCACGTTGGTGAATACATATGGTGGACAGTGGTTCGACATGAAGTGGCAACCGACGATCAATACTCCAGCTTGGAAAGATGCGATCGGCTTTTATGTTGATTTGCTGCAAAAGTATGGTCCGCCGGGAGCGAGTTCCAACGGATTTAATGAGAATCTGGCGTTATTCTCGACGGGTAAATGCGGCATGTGGGTAGATGCAACCGTTGCAGCGGGGCTGTTATCCAATCCCAAAGAATCCCAAGTTTCTGACAAAGTTGGCTTTGCCCGCGCACCAATTGAAAAATATCCTAATGGCTCAAATTGGTTCTGGGCTTGGGCACTCGCGGTTCCTAAAACCTCAAAATCACCTGAAGCCGCGCAAAGGTTTATTGCCTGGGCAACATCCAAGGAATACGTGCAATTAGTGGCTAACCAAAATGGCTGGGTGGCTGTACCACCAGGTACACGGAAATCTACCTATGAAAATCCAAACTATCGAAAAGCAGCACCATTTGCTGAGATTGTGCTCAATTCAATCCAATCTGCTGATATCACTCGTCCATCAGCACAACCAACGCCTTACAAGGGCGTTCAATATGTGGATATCCCAGAATTTCAAGCAATAGGTTCTCAAGTTGGGCAAACCATTGCAGCCGCGTTGACTAATAGCACTTCAGTGGATCAGGCATTGCAGCGATCGCAGAACGCCACTGAACGCTTTATGAAACACACTGGCTATATCAAGTAAATGCACATATGGGAATCCGGTTTAATTTATGAACTTACTCGTGGAGACGCTTAACAGGGAACAGGGAACAGGGAACAGTGAACAATTGATCACTGGTAACTGATAACTGATAACTGATAAAAGTGTACCTAGTTTCACAAAAATCAAATATGAATCCTATACTTGTATTTAGGCTATGTCTTCTTCATTAGTTGTCGAGTCTCGTCCCGAAAAGCCACCCATACGGCAACAACCCAAGCGAAAGATTTCCACCTTACCCTTAGTTGCGCCTTCGGTGATTGCCCTACTGCTCTGGATGATTGTACCTCTGGTGATGACCATCTGGTTTTCCTTTCAGCGGTATAACTTACTGAATCCAGGCGCACAAAAACCTGTAGGCTTTGAAAATTTTACATTCATTCTCAGCGATCCAGGGTTGTGGACTTCGGTCACTATCACCGTAATTTTAGTTGTTTCCGTTTTGGCAATCACCATCGGTTTAGGCACGTTATTAGCGGTGCTATTTGACCAGGAATTTTTCGGTCGGGGAATTGCGCGGGTATTGGCGATTTCTCCTTTCTTCGTTATGCCCACAGTGAGTGCCTTGATCTGGAAAAATATGCTGATGCATCCAGTCAATGGACTGTTTGCTCAAATTACCAGAGGATTGGGTTTAGGAGCGATCGATTGGTTTGCAGATTTTCCCCTGCTTGCCATCATTATTATCGTTTCCTGGGAATGGCTACCCTTTGCGCTGCTGATTTTGTTGACTGCAATTCAGTCCCTCGACCACGAACAGCTAGAGGCAGCGCGGATGGATGGAGCGAATGCGATCGCTTTATTCCGTTTTGTCATGTTACCGCATCTGAGCCGCGCCATTGCTGTGGTTGCCATGATCGAGACGATTTTCTTCCTCACCATCTTTGCTGAAATCTTTGTCACCACAGGCGGTGGTCCGGGACTAGCAACTACCAACCTAGCTTATTACATCTTTTTGAAAGCTTTGTTGGAATTCGATGTCGGCGGTGCTTCAGCGGGTGGATTAATTGCGGTAATTCTTGCCAATGTTGTGGCAATCTTTCTAATGCGTAGTGTTGCTCGTAATTTGGATACTTAAAGATGGCACGTAAAACCTCGAATCACTGGCTGCTAACCTTGCTTGGCTGGCTTGCGGCTGGCATCTTGTTTTTCCCGATTTTCTGGATGTTTATCACCAGTTTTAAAACGGAAGTCGCTGCGGTTGCTACTCCGCCTCAGTTATTTTTTCTGCCAACATTAGAAAATTATGTTGCCGTCCAAGACCGGGCAGATTATTTCAATTATGCGTTTAACAGCGTAGCAATTTCACTCGGAGCAACGATCCTGGCGCTGCTGCTTGCCATCCCTGCCGCTTATGCAATGGCATTCTTCCCAACCAAGCGTACCAAAGCAACCTTGTTGTGGATGCTGTCTACTAAAATGCTGCCGCCTGTGGGCGTACTGGTTCCCATCTATATTTTGTGTCGCAACTTTAGGTTGCTAGATACGCGGATTGGTTTAATCATAATTTATACCTTGATTAATTTGCCCATCGTCGTTTGGATGATCTACAGCTTCTTTAAAGAAGTTCCCAAGGAAATTCTGGAAGCCGATCGCATGGATGGGGCAACGACTCAGCAAGAACTGATACATGTGTTGCTGCCATTGGCTTTACCGGGAATTGCTTCCACCGCCTTGCTGTCGATCATTTTATCGTGGAATGAAGCTTTTTGGAGCTTAAACTTGACAACAGCGGATGCGGCTCCCCTGACAGCATTTATTGCCTCATTTTCCAGCCCCCAAGGATTGTTTTGGGCAAAACTTTCCGCAGCATCAACAATGGCGATCGCGCCCATCCTGATCTTTGGTTGGTTGAGTCAACGGCAATTGGTTCGTGGTCTGACGTTTGGTGCGGTGAAATAATTTGCCTGTTTTCAATAGACTTGTTGTAGAAGTTGGGAACAGGGAACAGGGAACAGAACCTCGTCAAATCTCACTTTTGCAAGAGGTCAAATGCATTGATAGGAGTATTTTATGTCAACAGTCACTTTAAGAGATGTTCGTAAACGGTATGCTGATACTGAGGTGATTAAAGGTATTGATCTTGATATTGGCGATCGCGAGTTTGTTGTTTTCGTCGGTCCTTCTGGTTGTGGGAAATCAACCTTACTGCGGATGATTGCCGGACTGGAGGAAATCACCTCTGGCGATCTGCTGATTGATGGAGAGAAAGTTAATGATGTGCCTCCAGATAAACGCGGCTTGGCAATGGTGTTTCAAACCTACGCCTTGTATCCGCACATGACGGTGGCAGAAAATATGTCATTTAGTCTGCGTCTGGCTGGGATGCCGAAAGCTCAACGCAATGATCGGGCGCGGGAAGTTGCTCGTATCCTGCAACTGGAGCCACTTTTGCAGCGTAAGCCCAAAGAACTATCGGGAGGACAACGCCAGCGGGTGGCGATCGGTCGTGCCTTAGTCCGCAATCCCAAAGTGTTTTTATTTGACGAACCCTTGTCAAATTTGGATGCCGCCTTGCGCGTCCAGATGCGGCTGGAACTTGCCAGCCTGCACAACAGCTTGCAAGCCACGATGATTTATGTAACGCACGACCAAGTGGAGGCGATGACCCTTGCCGACAAGATTGTGGTATTGCAAGGTGGCGTGGTCGAGCAAGTGGGTTCACCCCTGGAATTATACCACCATCCCAACAATCTATTTGTCGCCGGATTTATTGGTTCCCCAAAAATGAACTTTCTCTCAGTCACGGTAACAGCCGTTAATGATTCTGGGGCAACTGTAAAACTTCCGGGTGAGGCAACTGTAACGATTCCTGTCAAACCGGAACGTCTTTCAGTTGGCGATCGCGCCACCGTGGGAATTCGCCCTGAACATCTGCGATTCACTGAGAATTACGCCACAGTTAATGGCGAAGTGTTAGTTGTGGAACGCTTGGGCGGAGAAACCTACCTTTACGTCAAGATTGCCGGGGGCGACACCCTGGTTGTGCAAACAGATGGAGACAATTCCAATTACACTGGCGATCGCGTTCCCATTTCGATCAATGGTAATTTTTGCCATTTGTTCGATCAACAAGGTGCAGCTATTCACAAAACTCGTCGTCATCACCTGACTCCGTATGAACAACATGAACACAAGCTCAGCTATTAAGCTGAATGAAACATCCTTATCTCGTTTAGGAAATAACGTCCGCGTACCGAATTATGATCGCCACCAAATTACTAACGGCATTGTCCATATCGGTGTGGGTGGGTTCCATCGAGCACATCAAGCGTTCTATCTTGATAATTACTTTCATCAAAATTCCGGAAGTGAATGGGGAATCTGCGGGGTTGGACTACTGGAATTCGACAAACGCATGCGGGATGCACTGAATTCTCAAGATTGTTTGTATACGTTAGTTGAAAGGTCACCAGAAGGCGATCGCGCTCGTGTTATTGGTGCTATCACCCAATATCTGTTTGCCCCAGATAACCGTCAAGCAGTGATTGACACCTTAGCAGATCCCAAATGCCGCATTGTCACGCTCACCATTACAGAAGGGGGCTATTACTATATTGAAGGTAGCGGTGAATTTGATGCCAATCACCCAACGATCCAGTACGATTTACAGCATCCTGATGAACCAATTGGAGTATATGGCTTTTTGACGGCAGCACTTGATCGCCGCTATCAACAAGGACTAGCACCGTTTACCGTGTTGTCCTGCGACAATCTCCAAGGTAACGGCAACATTGCCCGAAAAATGTTAACCGCATTTGTTCAAATGCAGAACCCAGAGTTGGGACGTTGGGTAGCCGAACAGGTTGCGTTTCCCAACTGTATGGTTGATCGCATTACTCCCGCCACAACTGCACCCGATATTAAAATGGTGGCGGAACAGTTTAATATCGATGATGCCTTTCCAGTGGTTGCTGAACCATTCCTTCAATGGGTCGTTGAAGACAATTTCTGTGCAGGTAGACCCGATTGGGAGTCCGTTGGTGTCCAGATGACCAGCGATGTTCATCCCTACGAGATGATGAAAATCCGCTTACTCAACGCCAGTCACTTATTGATTGGCTATCTCGGTTCTTTGGCAGGGTACACCTACGTTCATGAGGTCATGGCAGATCCATTGATCCGGCAAGCCGTTGATCATTTGATGGCAGAAGTGACGCCGACACTCCAACCTGTACCAGGGATTGATTTAGATGATTACAAAAAGACCTTAATTGAACGCTTTGCTAATCCCAAAATTCGGGATCAACTGCCGCGTCTTTGCCTTAATAGTTTCGCTAAAATGCCAAAATTTGTACTGGGGTCGCTGCGTGACGCGCTGCGACAGGAAGGAGCTATTGACTACATGAGCCTAACAGTTGCTGCTTGGTTCCGTTACCTCAACGGACAGGATGACCAAGGCAACCCCATTGCGATTGACGATCCAATGGCAGACATCCTGACTCAACTAGCTTGTTCCGATGGCTTTGATCCCAAACCATTGCTTAGTCTATCTCAGATTTTTGGCGATTTATCGCAGTCGTCGCGTTTCGTTGAGTCAGTTAGCAACCATTTACACAAGTTGTATCAGTTTGGGGCTAAAGAAACACTAGTACAACTCTTTTCTAAATAAACCGACCATTATTGTGGGAGACTATAACAATCCTAAATAATTCGTGAACAACAAGATTCCTGACTCCTTTAAAAGTTGTCGGGAATCTGAGTATGCCCGATTTATGCGCAAAGCGCAGGCACTTTCACACAAATCAAATAGGATTGCTATCCGTCAATTAATTTTCTTTATTGACAGAACATACTTCGCAGCTTTCATACTTCCGCTTGAATTACCGTAAAAGTTGATGCCCTGACTCAAACTTTCTGGATTTGGCATCTGGTTCAACCGCATGAGTTGTAAAACTACTGCGGTTTCGATATCGCGCTAGCTGGCTTGCTTAACATATCTTATTTTTTATTTTAAATAATAAAAAAATATCTTTGATCAGGGTTATTTTTGGCGAAATTATTGAAGAAAATATTAATTTATGTATAATTTTATATGCAAAATTTTAAGGATAAGAAAACATTCTCTAAGGCTAATAGTTTGATGATGAGAGAGTTGAAAGTTAACGAGAGTTTTTTACTACATCTGTTGGTAGAGTTTAAATTAACACTAATCATGCTGTAGAGGGATTAAAACTAAATGATTAAATTTTAAAAAAATAATACAAAGATCAAAAAAATCCCAGTTTTGATGAACACAATCTGTATGTTTTCCTGGAGACGGAAAAATGGTTTCTATGGAAAGTAAGCGCTTCCAACAAGTTGCTGACTTTCCAGTTGCACAACTTTGCGGGGGCTTTTCCCAAACTCTAGTCCAAACGCCGCCTTCACCACATTGTGAAGTTTGTGTGATTGTTCCAGTTCGCAACGAAGCTGAGACGTTGACACAAACTCTTGCTGCTTTGGCATACCAGGTTGACTTAGAAGGGCAGCTTTTAGACTCTAAACGCTACGAAGTTATCTTGCTGGCAAATAATTGTAGCGATGATTCGGTGGCGATCGCCCAGAATTTTGCTCAACAACATCCAGATTTAGCACTCCACGTAATTGAAAAAACACTACCCCCGACAGAAGCTTACATTGGTCGAGTGCGTCAGATTTTGATGGATGAGGCATATCGCCGCTTGATAGGTTTAGGACGCCCGCGAGGGATCATTGCCTCAACCGATGGGGACTCGCAAGTCAGCCCAACTTGGATTGCAGCCAACCTACATGAAATTGCTTGCGGCGCTGATGCGGTAGGAGGACGAATTATCACAAACCAAGTTGATCGTGCTGCCTTAGATCCTTACGCCAGAGTTTGTCATCTACGTGAGGTAGGCTATCGCTACTTGATTGCAGAATTAGAATCTTACATCGACCCTGACCCTTATGACAGTTTTCCTCGGCACTACCAACACTATGGGGCAAGTTTGGCGGTGACGGCACAAATGTATGCAGTGGCAGGAGGTTTACCCCCCGTCCGTACTCCCGAAGATGTTGCATTCTATAACGCTTTAGTCCGGGTGAATGCCCGTTTTCGTCACAGTCCGCTAGTACGGGTTGTGACTTCAGCCAGACAAACTGGACGCACAGACATTGGTTTAGCAAACCAGTTGAGTAAGTGGTCACAAATGGGACAGCAACAGCAATCATTTTTGGTTGAATCCGCAGCTGCAATTGAAACTCGTTTCCAAGCGCGTCACCAATTACGAAAAATGTGGTCGTGTGTTCTCAACGGCTTAAAGCCAAGTTATATGCACGTAGCACTTTTGGCAAACACGTTGGGAGTTCCGACGCTATGGCTTGTCGAAGAATTAGCACAACCATATACCTTTGGTCAGTTGTTTGAACAAGTTGAACTACGCTCCTTACTCGATGGTGTTTGGCTTTCTCGCTGGGAAAATGTGAAAATTGAACAGGCTATTCAGGATTTACGCTTGCGTGTTGAGAGTTGGCGTCGAGATCGCCGTCGAGAATAATAAGCTGTTGCGCTTCGAATCTTGATGTCCCAAACCGTTACTCTCAGCTTTCCGTTCGTTTATTTTCGAGGGGTGCCTCTATTATGCTGTATGTTTTACTCCGGTTTGTCCTGGTTTGTTTCTGGTTGCGCAATTAATTCATCCAAACTATCTGGAAATGTTCCCCGTGCCACCATTTTGGTAAAAACTTGATAACAATCATCCTTTGCTCCCTCTTTGCGGGGAAATCCTAGCCACACAATCACAATTGCCTTTAATTCTGGGGTATCAAATGCTCGAAAAAACAGGCGATATCTTTGCGGTAAACCCATCTTCTTTACCCGTCCGTAGCGCTTTAATGTTCCTGTCAAAGCAAAATGACGGGCATTGGGATCGCAAGGAATGTTAGTTTCAATGGCAACAGTAATCGCTGCAAATAACTTCACTGTTGGATGGGTTTTAAACTCACTTTCTGGTAACTTTTCCCGTAAATTAGAAACACGGTCAAATAATTCTTGATACTGAGTTCCAAATAGTTGCGGGTGAAAATAAATCTCCCAGCCATTACTGAGAAGCTTAGCCATCTTGCAACGATTCGTCCTCTAATTCCACACCCTCAATCAATTTATGTGCAGCCTTGGACATCTCAGTTGTGTAAGGTTGCAGGGTATTATTTTTCAAAGCTTCTGCGATTGCAAAATCGATAAACAGGCGCATCACCAGAGAATCTTCCTCATCCTCGTCATCAACCGATTCGGGAATAATCTTGACGATCGCAGTATCGGGGGACAATACTTCTATCCAACCTGAAGCATTAGCAAACTGGGGATGTTCGCGGTAAAATTCCGCAGGTAGTCGAAATCCCGCGCTGTTACCAATTTTGGTGCTGCGAATTTTGTAGGAGTCGCTCATTGTGTATGTACTTGATGTACTTACATAATAGCGAAATTTTGGCTGTTGATTTTCTTGTTGTTAAGCGAATCAGCTAGATTTGAAGTGCTCCCCTGATTGAAAGTCGGGGGAGAAAAAATTCCTGAGTTATGAGTTTTGATACGCGCGTTGCATTCATACAGAGAATTTTCCTCTCTCTTTCTCTCTTTCTCTGTGTTACGCCAGGTGCTACCCTACGGGAAGCCGCCTCCGGCGTCTACAAGTCGGGAAACCCGGATGCCAGATACCTCTGTCGGGAAACCCTCCTACAGTACTGGCTCCCCAACGCACTGGCTCCTCTGCGTCTCTGCGGTTTTTTCTCTGTTCGCAACTTGGTGTGACTTATTCCTCAAAAACCCGCTCAAACACGTCCAGCCGATATTCTTCCTCCCGTTTACCTTTTAAATGCCGCAGGTGAGTAGGCGTTAAATCAAAAAAGGAGTCGTGAACCTGATCGCCATTGAGGGGATAATCACGAGCATATTGTGTCCAGTGAACTAAAAGCAGATGTCCTCCTGGTTCAAGGTGTTTGAGAATGCACTGTTGAGCTTTTTTCAAATCTTCCCAGCACCAGTAGTAACCAACTTCAGAAACCACAGTCAAATCAAACATTTCGTCAGGATACTCCTGTGGCAAACACATAATTTCAAAGCGTACCTGCGGTAAGTGTTGACAGCGTTGAATTGCTCTGCTTTGAGCTATTTTTGACACATCAACAGAAAGTAGCGAGTCGCAACGTTGGGCTAACTTTTCTGTCAAAACACCAATAGAACCACCAATTTCAAAAGCAGAATGATAGCGCTGTTTGGGTAAAGCTGCGATGGTGGCAGTATATTTTTTATTTTCGTATTCGCTCGTTTCAAACTTCCACGGGTCGGGGTTAGTACCATAGAGCGTTTCAAAATAACTTGCTGGCAGGGAATTGTTTTGTACCTGCAACGGTTTGTGCTGGTTGGGGATGCTGGCAGTATCCAGGGCTTTTAAAAAAGATTCAAAGTCTATAAAGTCTGGTATAATACACTCAACACCAGCATTTTCTAAGAGCGGCTTTTGTGTATCGCTGGCGACACCAACAAAAGGTAGTTGCAGTTGGATAGCAGTCAAAACATCCCAAATACCATCGCCGATGTAAATAATTCTTTCAAAATCAGGCTGATCGTAGAACGTCTTAGCTCTCGACACAGCTGTTTTCACAATATCTTCTCGGGAGATGCTATCGTCAGCAAACGCTGCTGGTAGTTGCGTTATATCTAACCCCGCTGCTTGCAGCTTCATCTCGGCTGAAGCACGCCATCCGCCTGTAGCAATTGCGATCGCGTAGCGCGCCCTATGCCCCAACAAAGCTTCGCTTGGTTGCCCCAAATCGGAGATTTGGGGAGAGGGGTTTCCTTCAACAAACCCCTCTGGGCATGTGCGGGCGATCGCCCAATCTTTTGTTTGGGCTAGGTGCTGTAACATCACACAAGCTCCGGGTATTTCGACAAATGATGCAGGAGTTTGTGTATAATGACTATGCAATAACTCTACAAAGCATTGCTGCAATTGGCATAACTCAGTGGTTTGGGGAACACGTCCCCAGTTGTGCTGAAAAATTTGCAAAGCTATCCCAGAGTCAGTGGTATGTCCATAGGTAGCCCAGTTCGTGTTTATTTCTTTGATTTGAAATTCCTTGGCAAATGCTTGTACAAAGCATTGGCTATCTACATTATTTGTTTGAGTTAGCGTCCCATCAATATCAAAAATTGCCAGTTTCATAATTCTTAAATTTTGGCTTCTAAATAAACTTCCCAAGAACGGGTAAAGTTCAAAAGCATTTGCGGAGTCAGGCGAAAGCCTTCTGGATCATCATCAATTAAATCTGTGGTTTGGGAGCGATAGGCGGCGATCGCTTGCTGTTTCAATTCCACTACCGCGCTAATATCCAACCGCCAAGTTGTGACTTCAAGAGATTCTGGTAGGGTTCCGCGTTGCTCTGGATCCCAGTCCCAAATGGGATACTCGATCAATTGCGGCGATAAGCCTGAGTCAGACAGCGCGGTGTGAATTAACTTCCAAGTGGCTCGATGATCTGGGTGAGGATCGTAGCGCCATGGTAAAAAGATCATGCGCGGCGCAATTTCTGTTAGATAAGCAACGCAAGTCGTTACTGCACCTTTATACTGTGCTGGAATTGAGCCATCTTGCAGACGTAAAAAAGTGACTGCATTCGCTTCCACTCCTAATACAGAAAGCGCCGAGAGTGTTTCACTTTCCCGCAACGCCTGCAGCGCAGGTGCGGGATATTTCTGTGAATTAGGGTGTGAAAGAGTACCGTTACTGATAACCAAAACACGTACCATCAAATTGAGAGAACGTAGTAAGGCGATCGCACCACCACAACCTAGTGTCTCATCATCGGGATGAGGGGCAACGACTAACGCCGAACCACAAGCAATCTCCTTGAGTGAACGCCAAGGCAAACTATTAGAATGAGTGAGTGGTGATGCAATCGTAACCTGGTTATTCATTATTCCAAAGCAAGTGAGCAGGATGAGTTTCAGCTAGGACATACTGTCCAACATTGGCAAGAGCTGCATCAAAGGCAGGTTGACGTAGGTACAAAGTTAAATCCCGGATGATGCGTTCCATCGGATTTGGTGGTAGTAAACCGCGAGTGCCAATACAGCGCTCACAGATTTGCATCATGTCAATGCAAATTTGTTCAATTGTCGTCCGCACCATATTTGCATAGGCGACAAGTTGGTCTGCTTGCGGGTTGTTAACACTGGGATGACCTCCAAATATCGGTGCATAAGCTGCTACCATATCAGCAGCACCCCGTAGCCACAGATGACCACTTTCAATGGCGATCGCCATCCTGCCCAAGCGTTCTTTTTGATATGGATCGTTTGTATATTCCATTTTCTGGAGATACTGGCGAGTTAAGTCAAATAGTGCTTGCGCTCCACCCAATTGCACCGCAGCAAAGCGAACGACTCCCGCAGACAACCAAGGCTGGCGAAAGTAGTCTCCTGGCTTAGCAATTAATGAACTTTCTTCCAACTCCACGCCGCTAAAATTTACTTTGTAGCTAGCAGTTGCTCGCATTCCAGAAGGTTGCCACCAATTAGGATCACTGAGTGTGGTAACTTGATCCATTGGCACAATGAACATTTGCCAACTGCCATCGGGTAACGTTCCATTCACAAAGGGACGCTCAACATAGCCAGATCCCGAACAAAAGGTTTTAGAACCTTCCAAACGATACTTACCATTGTCAAGAGGGATAATCTTGACACCATCAGACGCTTGGGCATTCCAAACGCCAAAAATTTTGTGGCGATCGCGGGCATCACAAGCATAACTTGCAATTTGTTCTCTAGTTCCAAAAGTCTGAATCAGTTGCAGTGCATTGACATGCCCCTCATAAACTCGACCCACTGCCAAATTCCCACGCCCCATCTGCTTTAATAGCATTAGTGATTCGTAGGTAACATTGGCATCAATTCCTGCACCCCACCCGCCTAACTCTGGCTGCAAAGGTGCAGCCAACAAGCCTGCTTTTGCAATCCGCTTAAACTCGCTCTCAGGAAAAGCGCCATTGTTATCAATCGCAGCGGCGTTAGCCGCACAATAATCAGCAATTTCTACAGCATGTGTCAAGGCTTCAGCAATACTTGATCTGTGGCATTCCTGGATGACAACATCCTTGGATAGTTGAGCAGTAATAGTCGCCTCCTTTACATAATATTTATTGATATATTGCTGAAGATAATAAAATTCAGTCGGTGAATACCTCTATCTGCGGATGGTATAGCAGTTGCCAACTCTATTAGGACATATAGCAAGGAATGCTTAACGCTTAACAGGGTTGAAAATCTCGTGATGTCTGTATTTTCTCATTAGTTCATGTCCGAACCTACCTGGCAACGACTATATCCGTCGAGAGAGGGATTAATATTTGTTTGGAACAAGTAGCGAGATAACAAAGTTAATTTAGCGAAGTAAGAAAGGCACAGCAATGCCGTGCCTTTACGGAAAAAGAACAAGCACATCACCTAATTTAATATACGTAACTTACCTGGCTGATAAAACCAGCCCTGAGGTTGATTTCAATGTGAACGCTTGGAAATTTAATTGGCTTTACGTAGTTGGGGTTGTAAATTAGTCTTCTCATCAACACACTAAGTAGAAAGGCGTAAAAAAACAAAGTATAGCTGTTGCCAGCTAGATTCGGACATGAACTAATGAGAAAATACGGACATCATCAGAGACTTTCACACGCCTATTCCCTGTTAAGCGTTCCCTGCCTCAACGAGTCATTTCACAACTCCTGCACGGATTGCTGAGCTAATTTTATTTATGGTTTTAACAAATGCTTCATCTATTGAGGCTTTTGTTAAAACCATAAATAATGCCGTCATGGATTGCAAATTGAAATAATTACAAGTGGAAATATGACATTATTATGTTCTACAATTAATGGCTTTATGTGTGCAATAATAATTGCTCATTTGGCGTACTCATAGCCATTGTTAGATAAAAAGGGTTT
This sequence comes from Brasilonema angustatum HA4187-MV1, assembly GCA_019359695.1. Taxonomy (GTDB): domain Bacteria; phylum Cyanobacteriota; class Cyanobacteriia; order Cyanobacteriales; family Nostocaceae; genus Brasilonema; species Brasilonema angustatum. Next base: position 29,164 of record JAHHGV010000058.1, on the reverse strand, counting down.
CGTTCTTTTAAGGATAAGCATAAAAATAAACTTCCTGTGAAAAATTGAGATATTTGAAAACCTTGCCTATTGACTTTACTGGTGAGAAAAAAGGTTAATAAATGAGGAGTTGTATCTATAACAGTACCAAAAATATTTTCTAATCAAGATTTTGAAGAATAATATTTATACGTGGATGCAAATTTTCAATCTATTGTCAAGATATTTTTAGCCTAAGGGTAAAGAATGTAATATCAAAAGCTTCTTAAAAAATATTTAAAGTAACGTTTCTTTTTTCTTAAATTTTTCTTAACTATATTCATAGTAGTGTATTTGCGTATTGTCGCTCAACAAAAATTTATTCCTTAATAACGAGGCATATGAAAATTTCAACTACTGTTTTAAGTCGTGTAGTTAGTGTTTCAGTTGTTACGGCTGCTGTTAGTTTTGGATCGATTTTTACCGCGATCGCCCAAGCAGAAACCCTCAATGGTGCGGGAGCAACTTTTCCCGCTCCACTCTACGAACGTTATGCTCGTGAAGTCAAAAAGAAGTATCCAGACCTGTCAGTTAACTATCAAGCCGTTGGTAGTGGTGCTGGTGTTAATCAAGTTATTGCTGGCACTGTTCAATTTGGTGCTAGTGATTCTGCGATGACTGATGCGGAAATAGCTAAAGTTAAGAATGGTGTCATCTTAGTACCTACCGCAGGTGGTGCTGTTGCAGTAGTTCACAATCTTCCTATAGATAATCTCAAATTGTCCCGCAAGACACTACCAGCGATTTTCTCTGGTCAAATTACTAACTGGAACGATCCTCAAATCAAAGCAGATAATCCAGGTGTGAATCTACCAAATCAGCCGATTAAAGCTGTTGTTCGCGCCGATAGTAGTGGTACATCTTTTATTTTTACCAACCATTTGAGTTCTATAAGTCCTTATTTTAAAGGACGAGTTGGTACCAGCAAGTCTCCAAATTGGACTATCCCGAATGTCACCAAGGCGAAAGGGAATCCAGGAGTAGCGAGTTCAGTAACTCGTACTCCTGGTGCCATTGGTTATGTTGAGTATGAATACGCCCTGAAAAACAAGCTCAAAGCAGCACAGGTGCAGAACAAGCAAGGAGAATTTGTAGCTCCTTCTTTACAAACTGCTAACCAAGCCTTATCAACTGTAAACTTCCCAGCCAATTTCCGGGTTTTTGTTGACGACCCAGCACAGGGTTATCCTATCGTTGGTCTAACGTGGTTGTTGATATATAAAAGTTATCCCAATGCTGCCCAAGGAACTGCTGTCAAGAACTTTGTAAATTGGGTGTTAACAGATGGTCAACAAATAAATGACGACTTAAACTACACTCGTATTCCAAATCCTGTAGCTCAAAAAGTTATACAAACGGTCAACAGCGCTATCAAATAATCTGTCAGCAAACTAGGGGTGTAAGGGTGTAAGGGTGTAAGGGTGTAGGGGATCCCCATCAATGAATTGAGGGGCTTGAATTAAGGATGCACATCTTCTACATTTCTCCATTAAGAAATTAAGGAGCCAGTGTCGTGGGCGGGTCTCCCGACTTGAGACATCTGGCGTGGGCTTGAGTCCTTCTGGGTTCGGGGTAGAGATGTACCACATTTGCGTAGCGCCCCTCTTAGGGGCTAGAAGATCCCCTCTTCCCCCTATACCCCTACACCCTTAGTTCCGGTCATCTGACACTTTTTCCTCTACCAGGGTGGGCTATTAGCCCACTCTAAAATCATGAACATAATTTAATTCTCTGATTCGTAATGGCAAATTCCTCTGAACCAGCTAATAATAATCAACCTAGTTTGATTGATGAAAGTATAGACATAACAGCTAGCAGTGGGAAAAATTTCTGGATAGATAAAGGATTTACATGGCTAGTTTATGTGTTTGCAGCCTTGACGGTTGCTGTCTTGTTTTGGATGAGTTGGATCATCTTCCAAAAAGCTCTACCAGCTATTAATAAGTTTGGACTAGGGTTCTTGTGGAATCAACAATGGGATACAGGTAATCTCGTTTTTGGTGCCTTGCCATATATTTATGGCACTTTGGTTAGCAGCGCGATCGCCATGTTGTTTGCCGTACCAGTGGGGATAGCGGTAGCCTTAGTCACGAGTGAAAATTTCATCCCTGCTTCAGCACGTGGAACCATAGCTTTTATCGTAGAACTCATCGCTGCTATTCCCAGCGTCATTATTGGTTTGTGGGGCGTCTACGTTTTTATTCCAAGTTTTGTACCTCTACAAACGTGGCTATCCAACATTTTCGGGTGGATACCACTGTTTCATACACCAAGTCCTGCTGGGTTCAATATGTTGACTGCTGGCATAATTCTTGCGATTATGATTTTGCCGACGATGGCAGCAATTAGTCGTGAAGTTTTGTTAGTTATTCCTAAAGAGTTACGCAGTGGCTCAATGGCTCTGGGTTCTACTCGTTGGGAAACTATTTTTCGGGTGATATTACCCGCTGGATTTTCTGGAATTGTGGGTGCAGCTATGCTTGCCCTAGGTAGAGCTTTGGGAGAAACAATGGCTGTGACTATGGTGATTGGTAACTCGGCTCAGGTTAGTCTTTCACTACTTGATCCAGCTTACTCAATTCCCTCTGTACTAGCCAATGAATTTGCTGAAGCTCAAGATCCATTGCACATTGGTGCTTTAACATATTTGGGCTTGATTCTATTTATTGTGACTTTAGTTGTCAATATTTGTGCTTTAGTGGTTGTACAGTTTGTCAGTGGCAAGAGCAAGTAGAAAGCTTATTTTCAAGACACTGGGAACACAAATAACAAGTGTCAAATCCAGGTAAGATGTCCTATGTATTCTATTTCTAAAGCAAGATGCGGAAGTTCCAAATCATTTAAGCAAAGAATATGAGCACTCATCAAGAGTCTGAAATAGAGAAATCAGTGGCAGCAGAGATATGTAGTCCTCTACCACCTATAAGGCAGATATTTAACAATGGCATGACTGTGATCGCATTCTCGCTCTCAGCTTTAGCCCTGATTCCTTTGCTGTCATTGCTGTGGGAAATTATCGGAAGGGGTATAACAAGCATCAAACCATCTATGTTTGTAACATCAGTCATAAACGATGGATTTGGGAATGCGATTGTTGGTACCTTGGAAATGGTAGTCATTGCGGCGCTGTTCAGTATTCCGACTGGAGTCATGACAGGTATATTTTTGTCAGAAATTGGTAAAGGAAGTCGCATTGGTCGTACTGTTCGCTTTGTCGCCTCTATTCTGACTGGGGTTCCTTCGATTGTTGTCGGTGTTTTTGCTTACGCTGTTATTGTATTGATAACTAAGAAATTTAGTGCGATCGCCGGTGGTTTTGCATTAGCAGTTCTCATGCTCCCTGTGATTGTATTGACAACAGAAGAAGCCCTAAAACTTATTCCCACTTCTGTACGTCTCGGTTCAGCTGCCTTGGGAGGAACTCGTTTTCAGACGACTTGGCGCGTTGTTGTCACAGCAGCAATTCCCACAATTACCACAGGAGTTTTGTTAGCTGTAGCTCGTGCTGCAGGTGAAACAGCACCCTTAATTTTTACTGCTTTGTTCAGTTTAGATTGGTCAAGCGACTTATTGGGGCCAACAGCTTCCTTATCCGTATTAATTTTTAACTTATACAACGATCCCTCGCCAGAAAAAACAGCATTAGTGTGGACTGCTTCTCTTGTTTTAGTGGGGATAATTATGTTAATCAGTATTCTCTCTCGTGTTTTCATAAGAAAGAGAAATGTCTAATCACAACTGAAGTCATGTTGTGAACTCTTGTTGTAATATTTAACACAGTATGAGTAAATTAAACCCAGCAATCAAAGTCAAGAACCTTAGCTTCTACTATGGCACTTCCAAAGCACTCGAAGGCGTGACAATGGATGTCTACGAGAACCAAGTCACTGCAATTATTGGTCCTAGCGGTTGTGGTAAATCTACATTCATTAAATGCCTTAATCGCATTAGTGAATTAGAAGGAGCAGTAAAAGTAGATGGCAGCGTAGAATTTTATGGTCAAAATATCTACAGTTCTCGTGTTAATCTAAATCGGCTACGCCGCCAAATAGGTATGGTGTTTCAAAAGCCAAACCTTTTTCCCATGAGCATTTACGATAATATCGTTTACGGGATAAAAATTGCTGGATGGCGTCCTAGAGCAGAACAAGATGAAATAGTTGAATATGCTCTGCGAGGTGCTGCAATTTGGAATGAGGTAAAAGATAAACTACAGAAATCAGCTTTAGGGCTTTCTGGTGGTCAACAACAGCGTCTATGTATTGCTCGTGCTTTAGCAGTTAAACCAAAAATTCTCTTAATGGATGAGCCTTGTTCGGCTCTTGACCCAATAGCAACAATGAAAATTGAGGAGCTCATCCACAGTTTACGCGAGGAACTGACAATTGCAATTGTAACTCATAATATGCAGCAAGCCGCTCGCGTTTCTGATTTCACCGCTTTCTTCAGCACTGATGAAAGTCGAATTGGTCAAATGGTTGAATTTGGATCAACAAATCAAATCTTCGGGAATGCTCTTGATTCTCGCACCCGCGACTACACTTCTGGACGTTTTGGATAAGGAGTTTAAGCCGATTCCAAAAATTGATTGGTTTGTGTCAAAGAAGTTAGGAGAAGCGTCTATTTACGTTCATCTACTTATATACTTAATAAATTTAAGAAGCTTATCATTGGACTTTAGACTAAGGCACGGAAAATGACCCAGCGATGCTGGGTTAAAGAAATTTAAACCAAGGAATATAAAGATAGCGAAATTAAGCGGATTTGGCAGTCTGTTTACGAGGTTTCGAAGTACGCTTTTTATAGCAACGGACAGGAAGTTTAGGACAATATATTTAGATGCGTTCGCCCTGGATATGGATGTTACCAGAAACATTTCCACCAATTTGAATGTTTGATTGAAAATCCTCCGATTTTTGTAAAACTTCAATTTCATCATTATTTTTTATCTTAACTTTTCTTAAACCTAACCCCAGATGAAATGCTGGATGAATAACCAATCCCTCAAGGTTATTAATATTTACTAATACAATTCTTGGTAAATTTTGACTATAATCATTATAAATCTCTTGACCATAAACTTTAGCTCCAATAAATCCTATTCCAAATAATATCTGAAGAAATCCATCTAAATCTAAATTAATAATATCTGGAAATATTCTTTCAAGAGCTTTCTTTGCTTGTTCATACTTTGGATGAAGCTCTTCTTTCGTAAAAAATTTTTTAAAGCTTTGAAAAATGCCAAGCATATCTCGGAGAAAAGGATACTGAACCGTGTATTCATTAACTAAATCATCTAATTTCCAAATAGAGTAACGTGATTCTGCAGATAAAATATCTTCCGATGTAATTCGAGAAGCATTTCTATCTTGTGCAGTGCAATTGTTAATGCCAAATTACAAAATTGTATTACTTCACGTGGGCGTTTTAGTGTACGAGCAACAATATATGTAAAAGAATCTTTTTTGCTTTCAATTTTATTTTCAAATAAAGTTTCCGATATTTTATGAATTTCATGTTGTTCTATATGAGTTAAATTTGCTAATATTTTTATACCTATTGCTATTAAGCGTTTTAACTCGAAATCCGACCAAGTAATTGTTTCAGTTTCACTTCTAAACTTATTTGTCTTTATCAGGAAAAGATAGTCCATCTCAGATATCAGAACGAATGAAAACTAAAATTACAAATTTTGGATAAAAAAATGAATTCAGTTTTCTAATTGTATTTAATAAACCTACAATTAAAGGTTTTGACTGTTCAGTTGTATCCCAAATATCATCAATGTCTTCTACTGAAATAGTAATATTTAAATCATTAGTTTGTACTAACGCTTTTATAGTTTCGCCAAATTTATCTAGCTTCTCATTGAATTCATAATGGTTTTCTATTTGTCTAGCTTCCATTCCGACTTCTACACTTGCAATCTTTGTTGAAAATTTTGAAACTTTATCCAATACTGAAGTTAGTTTTTTCCAAAATGGTTTTTCAATTTTCTTAATTTTATATAAAAAAATTGAAATTTTCTTGATATATTGATTTTCCGAAAATTCTAATTTATTTGAATCAGATTGTTTTTCATCAATAACAGTAATTAATTCATGTGCAATTTTTACAATAAATACATATCTCCAAGCTAATTCAAATTTTTCAAAATAATTAATTGCCGTATTGTGAATTTGCTGCATTTTTGGCACAGACAAATCTTTAGATGTTACGAAAATAGTATTTTTACCTTTTGCTTTTAATGCATTTTTTAATGAAACACGAATTCTGTTTTTCCAGTACCTTTTCTTCCTGTTATCAAAAATTTTTATCCACTGTTTACCCTATCGTAAAAAGAAGTTTTCAAAAATATCTGACCTAAAAAGCCCTGCTGTGATTCTGAAGCAGCATCATCTTTCCCAAAGAAGACTCCAGAAAGATTCTGTAAGTACGTCATAACTTATTTCCTTGTACTAATAATTATCATTACTACTGAGGTAGACAGGGTATAGATAAAGGTACAGACACAACCAGAATTAACACTTATATACTTAAATAAAATTATACTGACAAACTGTCACATCGACAATTTGACAGTTCCCTGCGCCAAAGCTGAAGAATTTATCAATGACCATTAACACCTTGATATGCTGTGAGCAAAGGATATGTGGCAAAAGAAGAAGTCGCAGATCTACTCAATATTCAAGATCCAAATGACTTACAGCAGTTTTCACCGAAATGAACCACACCGTTTGTAAGGACGCAAAGCTTTGCACCTCTACGACAGTGGTCTATTTACCTGAAAATGGCTGTAAATCAAGATGGCAGCACAAAGTTCACCTTCCCATTCCAAACCATCGAAAATGTGCTGGTGATTGATAAAAATACTATCTTAGTTGCCAATGACAACAACTATCCTTTCTCCGTGGGACGACCATCTGCGATCAACAATGATGAAATCATCCTGCTAGGGTTAGGAAAACCTCTTAGCCTTGATCCGCGTATAGGTATTGCTGGACTTAACAACAACATGTTAGTTAGCGAAGGTCATGACTTGCTAGGAACTCAGAATTGGTCACAGCCAAATGTCGCTATCTAGTCAAAATCATAACTGAGGCTTTTATTTTTCTTCCGCTTTCATTTGCCCTCACACCAAATGTGGGGGCGATTTTTCTATAACCTCTGTTTCCATCACTCTCATGACAGGTGGAAAACTTAAGCAGATATAAAGTTACTTGTCAAGAGTCAGTATAGTTAAACTAGAAATACTATTATTAAGATATCTTGAGAAAACCTGAAGAGTTTATTGACTCTATTTAGCCTATGGTAGTAATTATAACAGTTAGGAGGTTATGATTCCAGTTCTACAAGTCGGCGATCGCGCCATTAACAACAACGAACTCATTCCCCTACTGAAGCAGTACGGAATACTGCCGCAATTGATGCGAGAGATTATCGTCGATAATGCGATCGCTAACCATACTCTGACAGCAGAAGAAAATACTCAGGCATATAAGCAATTCTACCAACAGCATCAGTTGAATTCTGAAGATGACCTGCAAGCATGGTTACAAATTCGTGGTCTAAACCGTGAACAAGTGGACTATCTAGCCACACGTAATATCAAACTGGAAAACTTCAAGCGAAGCACTTGGGCAGATAAGTTACAGTCCTACTTTCTTCAGCGTAAAGCAAAGTTAGATAGGGTTGTCTATTCTTTGATTCGGGTGAAAGATATTTGTATCGCTCAAGAGCTTTACTTCAGAATTCAGGAAGGAGAACAGTCTTTTAGCGAACTCGCTCGCGAGTATTCTCAAGGTCCTGAGGCTCAAACAGGTGGCTTAATAGGTCCAGTGGAATTGGGAGTTCCCCATCCAGTGTTGGCAAATATGCTGGCATCAGTTCAGCCCGGTCAACTTTTACCACCAACACCTTTGGGAGATTGGATTGTGGTTGTACGTCTAGAAAAGCTTTTGCCATCTCAGTTAGATGAAGAAATGCGACAGCGACTGCTTAACGAACTATTTGAACACTGGCTACAAACTCAGTTAAAAGAAAATTTACAAAATATACAGGCGAATTCTCCACAACTTCAAACTGAACAAGATGGTGTTGACAATTCTGATGTACCCCCACAAGTATTTAACCCAGACAAAGCTCAATGAGTCCTCATTCCTCACTTGTGTTAAAGAAACCAACCAGATTCTTGCTTAGGAATGACTTGAAAATCCACTAAAAGAGGCAAAATTTACAAACAGATAAACAATTGTGCTGGATTTTCAAAGAGCATGAAAATTGATCACGTTCACTTTTATGTCGAAGATGCCAAAGTGTGGCGCGATTGCTTTGTACGCCATTTGGGTTTTGAAGTAGTCCCTGATTGTGCTATTCCTGCGACTTTTCTCGAAAAGGGAGACGACATTCCTTGGAATCCTAAAGAGGATAACGCCTTTCACACCTGCACGCACGTGGTTAACAGTGGTGCAATCTACTTTTTACTGTCTTCCCCGTTATTACCCACCAGTCCAGTCGCTGAGTTTTTGCGCTACCACCCGCCTGGTGTGGCAGATGTTGCTTTTTGTGTTGAAAATTTAGAAGAAATTATTTCGCTTGCCAGAGTCCACGGGGCGAAAATCCTGCAACCCATTCAGCAATACAAATATGGTCAGGAATATATTAAGTGCAGCAAAATAGCTGCTTGGGGTTCTCTGACACATACGTTAATAGAAAGGAGAGGGCAAACAGATGAGGGAGGAAGAGACACTCACAGAATCAGAGAATGTGGGAGTGTGGGAAAAGATCCTTGGCTCCCTCCCTCCTTCTCCCCCTCCTCATCTTCTTGGTTTACCGGCATAGACCATATCGTGCTAAATGTAAACGCAGGTGATTTAGAGCATGCAGTGGCTTGGTACGAAAATATCCTTAATTTTCAGGGACAGCAGACGTTTAATATTCAAACATCTCGCTCTGGCTTGCATAGCCAGGTTATGGTTTCGCGTAACGGTGATGTACAATTGCCAATAAATCAGCCAGGTTCAGCCAATTCTCAAATTCAAGAATTTTTAAACCTGAACCGAGGATCAGGAATTCAACATATCGCTTTACGAACACGCAATATAGTTCATGCAATAGCCCAATTCCGCGCTACTGGTCTATCCTTACTCCCAGTACCTAAAGACTACTACTCACAAATTCGACAGCGAAAAGGACTTCCCATTACGAGCGACGAACTGGATACTATTGCTGGACAGGAAATTTTGGTAGATTGGAAAGAAGAGACTTTTTTTGGCTTGAATAACAACCAAACACCTTTACTATTGCAAATTTTCACCCAGCCTATCTTTGGACAGCCGACCTTTTTCTTTGAGTTTATTGAGCGTCGGCACCAAGCTCAAGGTTTTGGTGAAGGTAACTTTCGCACTTTATTTGCAGCAATTGAAAATGAACAAATCAAACGTGGTAGTCTCGGCTGAAATATTTAGTCGTCTCAAAAATTTTGGATGACATATTAGAAATCCAAAATTAATTTATCAATTTTTCAAAAGTATAAAGTAGCATGATTTGGGATATTCTGTAGATAATATTTACATTTTCATAAAAAAATGTTAAGAATTATTACAGATTTTGATGGCCCGATCATTGATGTTTCTGAGCGGTACTACCGTGTGTACCAATTTTGCTTGGAAGAAATCCAATGTCCAAACCAACAGGTACAACAACTTGCAAAAGCAGAATTTTGGCAGCTGAAGCGATCGCGCGTTTCCGAAAAAAAAATTGGTATGATTTCTGGTTTAGATGAAGTGCAGGCACAAGAGTTTTCTCAATTGCGGCTACAAACTGTGCATACAGAATCTTACTTTCAGTATGACTGCCTAGCTTCTGGTGCTGTAGAAGCACTGTTAAAAGCTCAACAGGCAGGTATAGATTTAGTTGTTATGACTATGCGTCGGATTCGGGAATTAGATTATGCTTTTAATAAACACGATTTAGGGAGATTTTTCCCAGAAAATCGCTGTTACTGCTTAAGCGACGATCATGTCAAAACCCGTGACATTGATGATAAACCTTTGTTGATGGCACGGGCAATTGAAGAATTGCCCCCTCCCACTGATATTTGGATGGTGGGGGATACAGAAGCTGACATCATTTCTGCCACAAAACATAACATTAAGGTCATAGCTGTGGAGTGTGGCATTCGCGATCGCTCTCAACTAGAACTCTACCAGCCTAACTTAATTGCCCAGGATTTAAGTTCTGCTGTAGATCTAGTTCTACAAACAACGCCACAATAGACAAGCTGAGTTGCAATTGAATTAAGGGATCTGTTCTTTATTACCTGTTGTTCAATGACCCATTTATTTTAAAAAGCTACTGATAAGCCATAATAATACGAATGTGACGACAGTAGAAAACTGATTTTGAGTCACATTCATAATCTGTGTTTGAGGGATAAGCCATGTGGCGACTAGCCCTCCTGCAATTAACCCTGTAGTAAGACCAATTAGCGTTAATAAAACTGCTCTACCAAACTTTTTTTCCTTACGATTAAGAAAGTAAATACTGACACACACCCCAAGTACTAACGCTAATTGCAATGCTTGGTCGCCACCAGCTTGGTAAAAAACGCTAATGGCACTTAATCCAACATACCAAGCTCCAGGCAACAAAGTATCTGTTAATGTTGGCTTATCTAGAATTCGTTGCAGCCATGCAGGTGACTGCTGGCGAGGAGTTTGACTTTCTTTTGGAAGCGATTGCACTAAACGCTCTGGAAATCGGATACGTTCAGGCACTTTAATTTTACCTTCCTGGCGCATCTTCAAGCGTTCCATCAAAATCGCATCATAAGCAGCTTCTATAGCTTCCAGACGCTTAGCATCGCCACTGTGTTGCTCCAATAGACGATTGCGAACATCTTGAATTTCATCAAAGCTAGCATCTTCTGATAGCCCAAGTTTATCGTAGGGATTCTGCTCGTCGCTCATGGGAGTTTATTACTTCAGCCTCAGTCAGCGGCAATGTTTTACTAAACAAAAAATACTATATTTTTATCTTGGTTGAAACCAAAGTTTTGGTCAATTCGTATGCTTCACCCGGATATTAGCACTGGTAAGCCACACTAGTTTGGTAATTTTAACTAAGCTAATGAGCATTTAAGTTGCATAAAGCCAGGACTGAAGCCCTTACTACAAGCGAATCAGTTTGGGAAAATGAATGACGATTAGCTTATAGCCACTTTAACATATAGCCATAGCTCCGTGTATCCCCTCATGTCGTTGATTAACTAGGGCTTTACTCTAGAATTTAAGCAAAAAATACCTAAAAGGCAATTTTTACGATGAAAAAATCTCTTGTGTTTCAGATTCAACAATTTACGTTCCTCCAAGGTGAGTTCTAAATAATTGTCTTTTGCTTCCTCGTGCCATAAAGTCACATCTCGATTTAAAATTAAAGGGTTTTAAATTATCGCACATCTGGGATAGCTTCTGTCCAAGTTAAACCAGTTGTTGTGGCTAAGGTTAGAGGATTTGCCCTATGGACACAAACAAAATTGACAAAAAAGTCAAATACTGGAGCAATGGGCAGCATTTCCAAAATATTTACGCCCTAATTGTGGATAATCCTGATTACACTAGTATTTAAATAATCAGGGAAATCATACCTTAGCCTTGTAGATACATATTGTCTCCAATGCGAAAACCATTTTTTTGACGGAATTCGCCCTTTATCCTATAAATTTTTGTGCAAAGTGATGGTCATGGCTCCTGCCAAGATTCTTGTAGTTGATGACGACCCTGCGGTTCGAAACTTAATCCAACGCTTCTTAATTAAGCAAAACTATCAGGTAGAATCTGCCGAAGATGGTAAAACTGCTCTTGCGCTGTTTGAGCAATTTAACCCAGACTTGGTAATTTTAGATGTAAATTTACCAGACGTCATCGGATTTAACCTCTGCCAAGAGATGCAAAGCCGTAACGGAGTTTTTGTATTGATGTTAACAAGTCGTGCAGACGAAGCCGACAAGATTCGCGGCTTTTCTAAAGGTGCGGATGATTATCTGACCAAACCCTTTGGTCTAGGGGAACTAGAAGTTAGAGTAGCAGCCATTTTAAGGCGTCAACGTGTTGTTACTACGGCAGAACAGAAGAGGTTAGTCTTTGAAAAATTAATGATTGACCCCGTACGGCGGGAAGTCACACTTAACAGCCAACCAGTGCCTTTAACTGCTTTGGAGTTTGACCTGTTGCATTTTTTAGCTAGCCATCCTGGTCGAGTTTGGCGGCGTTCTGAACTGATTCAGGAGGTTTGGGACTATGAGTACGTCGGGGATCAAAGAGTTGTAGACGTTCATATCGGTCAAATTCGCAAGAAGATTGAGATTGATGCCAGCCAACCAGCATTAATTCAAACTGTACGAGGCGTCGGGTATAAGTTTGAATCTTCTTCTCAAGGTCAGCATTTTGAAAAATCTTCCTAACCTAAAATATTGCCAAAATATGTACGTCACGGATATTTTTCTGGAAAAACTGGTTATAAAATTAACCTTCATACAACTGCTTAATTCAGATCTACTGCACAAGCACTAATCAGGCGTTGTTTTAAAGCCTCAGTCTGTTGACTTCAAGATCTGAGCCTTCAACTAGCAGCTTAGCAGCCAGTAAAATATGAAAGAAACACCTTTTTCCCTTACACCCCTACAACGCGCTTGTGCTACCCTGCAGGAAGCCGTCTCCGGCGTCTACAAGTCGGGAAACTCTAGCCGAGCACTGGCTCCCCTTACACCCCTTACACCCCTGTGTTTCTTGAGAGGAAAATAAAAAATGAACTAAAAACCATAAAGGATGAAAAACTTTATCCTTTAGTTTCCGGTTATACATTAGACTTGCCTTATTTTTTTAAGGGATAACTAAATCTGAAACCACGCCGTCAAGGCAACAGCCAATGCATCTGCAGCATCGTCTGGATGAGGAATGTAGTCTAAATTCAACTCTCGCGCCACTGCTTGCTGAACTTCCTGTTTATCCGCGTTACCATATCCCGTTAATGCCTGTTTAATTTGGGCAGGATTAAATTCCACTGTTGGTAAGTGATGCTGTGCCAACACCAACATGACTATTCCTCGTGCTTGTGCAATGAGGATAGTATTTGCCATACGATAAAAGAAAAGTTTCTCTATTGCTACCAGTTGAGGTTGAAATTCTTTTATCAGGGTGTGTAAATCGTCGTATAACGTACATAGCCGCTGTCCGATTTCTGTATTAGCTGGCGTATTGATAACACCAAAGTCGAGTAGACTTACACAATCATGTTGCACCTTGTCTTGATTTTTTTGGCATATAATCGCCCCAAATCCTAAAATTGCTAGTCCCGGATCTATTCCTAAAATTCGCTGTTCCATTTACTTGTTGTTTTTTTGACCATAAAGCCTATTGAGTCGGTATACTGGCAATTTAGACTATGTACTTTTAGTCCAATCGGATTGAAAAGTGTAACAATTCCACATCTGAATTTCAACCAGGTGGTATACATTTTCTGTTAATCATTGTTAGTAGTACTGCTATAAATCAGGTATGTCAATTGGTTTTCTCAGACAAGCCCTCAAAGCCCTGCAAAAGCAGTCACGCAGTCGCACTTCCTATCGAGTGAACCAGTGGTTCAAGTGGTTGTCCCCTGGGCTATCGGTGAAACGATGGTTACTCATTAGTGTTGGAGGTATGATTTTAGCAAGTCTGGGATTTGCTATCTGGATTAGGCTAACGCCAATTTTTTGGGCGATTAAGTTTTTGAGGGGCATTCTGGGAGTGATCACCGATATTGTACCGTATTACATCAGCGGTCCTTTGGTGATACTGGGTGGCTTGTTGCTGCTTCTGTGGGGACAAACTCGGACAGTAAGTTCAATTACTCAGGTACTGCGATCAGAAGGCGATGAGGAACTTATTGATGTCTTGCTGGCACATCGCCGATTGTACCGGAGACCGAAAATTGTAGTCATTGGTGGTGGTACTGGACTTTCCACACTGCTAAGAGGTTTGAAAGCTTACAGCGCCAATATTACTGCCATTGTCACTGTAGCCGATGATGGCGGTTCTTCAGGACGGTTACGTCAGGAATTTGGCGTGCTACCACCAGGAGATATTCGTAATTGTTTAGCAGCATTAGCTGACGAAGAAAAGTTATTGACAGAACTGTTTCAGTACCGCTTTAAAGCTGGAGATGGTTTGACAGGTCACAGTTTTGGCAATTTGTTCTTGACGGCGATGAGTGACATTACTGGCGATTTGGAAAGAGGTGTAGCTGCCAGTTCTAAAGTCTTAGCAATCCGAGGACAAGTTTTGCCAGCAACTCTTACCGATGTGCGTCTTTGGGCTGAGTTAGCCGATGGTCGCCGTATAGAAGGGGAATCTAAAATTACCGAAGCGGGTGGTAGTATTGTCAAAATTGGCTGCATTCCTGCAAATCCGCCAGCTTTGCCAGCAGCTATTAAGGCAATCAAAGAAGCTAATTACATCATTATGGGTCCTGGTAGTCTTTACACCAGCGTCATTCCTAATTTGTTAGTACCAGAGATTGCTGATGCGATCGCCGCCTCGGACGCACCACGCATTTACATATGTAATATCATGACACAACCTGGAGAAACTCAGGGATACACTGTTGCTGACCACATTAGGGCGATTGATGCTGCTTGCGGTAGACCTCTGTTTAATGCTGTACTGGTACACAAAAAATCTCCTAGTGAGCGTGCACTGATCCGCTATGCTCAACAACACTCCCATCCTGTTTTTCTAGATCGAGAAGCCGTAACCCAGTTGGGACGGCGAATTGTGATAGCTAACGTGATGCATGAAGATGAAACAGGTTGCGTCCGTCACAACTCCCAACTATTAGCACGAGTGTTGTGGCGGTGGTATAGTGGGGGGCATCTTAATAATTCAAAATTCAAAATTCAAAATTCGTCTTGAAAAGTTTTGCGCCGGGAAACCTGGACGCGCAAACTTTTCGCAAAATGAAAGACATTTTCTTCCATTGGGGGCGATTTAAACCTCAACTGAAAGTGAGACTACGTATACACCTAGCGGTCTTAGACCCTTTCATTTACGATCAAAAGTCAAAAGGTTGAGAAGACAACATGATAAACCAATTCAAAATTTATAGTATGTTCTACCGGCAGGCTGCACGAACAAAAAATAATTTTGAATTTTCTACTTCCTGCCCACAAGCTGCCAATTGGGCGTAGTGGATATTCAAAATTTTGAATTGAGCGAAGGAGGTCAGTGATGAGCAAAATTTTTCTGGCAGATACAACCGCGACGCGAAAGCTTGGAATAACTCTTGGTCAATCACTAAATGCTGGTAATGTCATTTTGCTAGAAGGTGATTTAGGTGCTGGCAAAACGACTTTAGTACAAGGGATTGGGGAAGGCTTAGGCATTACTGATCCAATTGTTAGCCCAACTTTTACCCTAATTAACGAGTATACAGAAGGACGCCTTCCGCTTTACCATCTGGATTTATACCGTTTGGAATCAAATGAAGTCCCCGCATTAAACTTGGAAACCTACTGGGAAGGCATTGAAGTTACACCAGGAATTGTCGCGATTGAGTGGGCGGAACGTATGCCCTACAAACCAGATAGCTATCTTAGTGTACGCTTGAGTTATGGAGATGAAAAAACTCGCCAAGCGGAAATTACACCCCATAATTGTGTTCTTAGTGAAGAAATCGTTACTAGGCGCATGTAATTTGTACCTTTTGGGCTTGTTGTAAATTTGTCCTTCCTAAAAAACTGTGTAAATATTTACCTGATAATTGAGATTTTTGCCACAGTTCCAAGCTCTTAATACAGACAATCAACCACACTAAGCCTGTCGCATAGCCAGCTAGTACATCAGTAGGCCAGTGTACACCCAGATAAAGCCGACTAAAACCTATTGCAATAATTAAAACAACGGTTAAAGCAAAAATTTGTCCTCGCCATTGAGGAAATTCCTTTGCCAAAATATAGCCTACAAAGCCATAAATCACTATTGACCCCATTGCATGACCGCTAGGAAAGCTGTGATGTCCTACATTAATAATCCAGTCCCATAAATCTGGACGTGCTCTACCAAATAGCCGTTTTAGGAAAAAAGTTAAGCTTATAGCACCAATTGCAGCTATGCTCAAGGTAGTTGCTTGAATGCGACGATTATAACGCTGCAGTCCCATTCTCAATCCCAAACAAATTAACAGCAAAACGACTGGTTGTCCGAGAAAAGTGATGCCAACCATAATGTGATCAAGAAGTGGCGTATGCAGCTTCTGAATTGCTAGTAAAATGCGTTCATCAAGACCATACCTATGTAGCAGCCCGGTGAATAGAACAAGAGTGGACACAGTGGTTCCTGATATTAGAATAAGTTGACTGCCCGCTTGCTCTAATTGTTTTTTCACATGCGTTTGGGTGCTTTTTTGTTTGTGCTCACCGACTGTCAAGTGATTTAATTTTCTTTTGTTTATAGGTGAAATTTTTGCTTCTTGTGACGCTGCGCTGATATAAGCTGTCCTTACAGGCAATTTTGTGCCTTGTTTTCTGTAATCTAAGACAGTTCTTTCAAGAAGCGAGGCTATAGCATTTGCACTCAAATCTGAGTGGAAAAGAACAAGAACATTTCCTGTATCATGATTGGCACTAACTTGTTGAATGTTTTTGTGTTCCGATAATCGCAATTCAAGATATCTTTTGAGAGCTTCCGAACGATAAAGCCCATTTACCTTATATCTAGCTCTTCCTTTAACAGCAGTGTGTATTGCCCGAACTAAAGGATTTTGATTGAGAAGGTTATGAAAATGAGTGCCCATTTTTCTACTTAGCTGATTCCAGTCAAACTGTTAGGACTTACACATCATACATATGTACTAAACAGACTTTGGCTATTTCAGGCATGTTCACGGTTGTTTGACAGCTACTCCCGATCCGCCAGAAGAATACCTGATTTAACGTAGACACGTAGCGGCTTCCCGCAGGGTACCGCCAAGACGAGCCAGCGCTGCAGGAGGGGAGCCAGTGCGGTTGACTAATGATTAAAAGTTAAGGCTTGACCCCGCACTCGTGTATCTACGTTGCCTTTTTCATACACAACTTGACCACCTACTATAGTTATCACAGGCCATCCAGTTAAATTCCAGCTTTCAAAAGGACTCCAACCACACTTGGTCAACAATTCCTCGCGTAAGACAGGACGATAAGTGTCCAAGTCTACAAGAACTAAATCAGCATCATAACCAGGAGCGATCGCTCCCTTATTTGGAATACCATATGCCTTGGCTACCGCTTGTGACATCCAGTTAACAACTTGAGCAACGGTACAGTGTCCTTGCATTGCAGCGGTTAACATCAAAGGTAGAGAAGTTTCTACACCAGGCATTCCAGAAGGAGTATTTGGATACTCTTGAGCTTTCTCATCCAATGTATGAGGTGCATGATCTGTGGCAATAAAATCAATCACGCCATCACGCAAAGCTTGCCAAAGGACTTGATTATCGTGGGGCGATCGCAAAGGTGGATTCATTTGCGCAAAGCTGCCAATCTTGTCATACGCACTGGTATTAAGTAACAAATGCTGGGGTGTGACTTCTGCTGTCACCCAACTTGGTTTGTCTTGACGCAGTAAGTTTGCTTCTTCCGCTGTTGACATATGCAGAATATGCAAACGACGCTGATATTTCTTAGAAAGTCTTAACGCTTGCTCAGTTGCTAGTAGGGCGGCTTGATTATCTTGAATTTGAGAATGAATGGCTGGATCATGAATTCCAGCGAATTCCTTGCGACGTTCGTTAATTCTGGCTTGGTCTTCAGCATGAACAGCAATTAAACGCTCGCCTTTAGAAAATATAGCTTCCAGTGCAGCGTCTTGGTCAACTAGCAACTGTCCATGCATTGAACCCATGAAAATCTTGATTCCACAAGCTGGTTTTGCCAAAAGCAAATCAGGCAAGTTGTCTGTCGTTGCCCCAATAAAAAAGCCATAATTAACCAAGCACTTTTGTGAGGCTCGTTGTAGCTTATCATCAAGAGCTTGCTGGGTAATTGTTAAAGGACGTGTATTCGGCATTTCCAAAAAGGAAGTGACTCCCCCTTTGGCACAAGCACAACTGGCGGTAAATAAGTCTTCCTTATGTTCCAGTCCTGGTTCGCGAAAGTGGACTTGTGGATCAATGACTCCTGGCAACAAAGTTAACCCTTGTGCGTCAATTTCTGTAGTTGGCGTTGTGGCAGTAATTTCTGGTGCAATTTCGATTATTGTGCGATCGCTTGTCAGCACATCCCCAACAACCGATTCACCATTGGATAAAACTATTCGAGCGCGACGAATCAGCAAACTGGTAGGAGATGACATGGATCAACTGCGTAAAAAAAAGAACTGAGCGTGACAGATAACTATTTATATAGGTTAAACTTAGTTGGATTCTTTGCAGGCATTTTGTGTTTTTCGTAACAAAAACTTTATAATTTTTAATAAATAAACTCCCTTAAGATGACTACATTACCTTAACACCTAATTTGTAAAGTGTAAGATAAACAAATACAGCATCCCTGCTGAGGCAAGTGAATCACCTGCACCAAAGCCATTACTTTTGTAATTTCACAGCATATCAAGTGTCTAAAAATAACTCTAGTCACCAACCACCCAATAATTCTTGGCTCGCAGAACTTAGTAGGACAGTGATATTAAGCATAGTCCTAGCCTTAGGAATTCGCACATTTGTTGCCGAAGCTCGTTGGATTCCTTCTGGTTCAATGGAACCAACCTTGCATGGATCTCCAAATCAGTGGGAGGCAGATAAGATTATTGTCGATAAATTAAGTTATAAATTTTCTAGTCCGAAGCGAGGCGATATCGTAGTATTTTCCCCTACACAAGAGCTACAAAAAGAACAGTACCAAGATGCCTTTATTAAGCGTGTCATTGGGTTACCAGGAGAAAAGATTGAACTCCGGAATGGCAAAGTTTATATAAATAACAAAGTCCTTCCAGAAAACAAGTATCTATCAGCTACACAACGTACAGTTATTGATGTTTGTACATCAGGTCCGCAACCGTCTTTCTTATCCCAACCAGTGACGATACCCCCGAACTCATACTTAGTGTTAGGTGATAACCGCAATAGTAGTTATGATAGCCGTTGCTGGGGTCTTGTTCCACGTGAGAATATTATCGGACGTGCGATCGTTCGCTTTTGGCCTCTCAATCAAGTTGGAGGAATAGATAAAACTCCTCTGTATCCATAATTACAGAAAATTTTGATAAAATACTTTAGAACTCTTTTTTTCTAAGGGAATCTCAATTATTATCTAACAACCCAGCTGCAAATTCTATGGCTTGTTCTGGTGTGAAAATCTTGCCCTCAATCTGCGCTACTGCAATTTCAGTAAGAAGTTTGCCAACCAGTGGCGAAGCTGGAATATTCAGTGCTAACATAATATGTCTACCGCTCAATAGTGGTATGGGATAAGCGACCAGATCATCAGGGTTAAGATAGCGGGTGATTAATTGTGTAAGCGCCTCTAACGATGTTCCATTTGCTAGTGCTAAAACAACACTGGCAGGGAAAACTAATCCCGCTTCTTGGAAGAAAAAAAATTGTTCTCGTAAAGACATTAGAGGCTTTTGTAATTGCGGTAACACCGTTAAAGCGGTGCTTACCGCTTTTATTTCAGCACGGCTATAAGTTAATTCCATCAACTCTATTTCTGCTATTTTGGGTTCTGAGTTGACTAGAGTTGCAAGTTTTGCAACACCCAACCAAGTGGTTTTGACTGTTTCGCGTACGTATTCGGCAAGTTCTACCCCAAATTGCTGCCACATTTGAGCAAGTTGATAAGCAACTTTATCAAGCACTGCTAATAAACTTACACTTTCTTTTGTCGCGTGTTTAAAGAAAGGCGCAAGTAAACCATCTTCCCATCCTTTTGCAATCCAAGGAGTTCCTTGAGCGTCAACTAGCATATAGCTTAATTCTGCCCGCACTCTTTCCGAGGCAACTTTTGTTATGTGTGATGCTAAAGAACGAATTTCAGCTTGGGTATTTGGCTCAATCGTAAAACCAAGTTGTGCTGCTTGCCGATATGCCCGCATTAATCGTAATGGATCGTCTACTAAATTAGCAGGTGATATCATTCGCAAAAGACCCTGTTGCAAATCTACATAACCTTGTAGGGGATCAATGATTTCTTGAGTGTGAGGATTATATGCGATCGCATTTACTGTGAAATCTCGCCTGTGCAAGTCTGTTTCTAGGCGATCGCCTTCCTGTTGAGCAAAATCCGCTGTGGCGTTGGGAAACACAACACGAGCAATTTGTCTTTGTGGATCTAATAAAACAAAGCCTGCTTTGTAGTGTGTCGCTATTTTGCGAGCTACTTTTACAGCGTCAGATGGAACAACAAAATCTAGATCCAGATATTCGCGATTCCTTCCCAAAATAGCATCTCGTACAGCACCACCTACAATGTAAGCTGCTTGTGGCAAGAATTCCAAACTAAATGGCCAATTTTCTGGTGACAGCAGAGAAGGAACTGAACCGTTCATCGTAATAAAAATAAACCCAGCGACTAGTGAATAACAATGGTGCTTAAGCTAGATTATCAATAAAGGTCCCCGGAGTTGGTTCAATTATGTGTGTTTGTGTAAATTGCCACTATGTAGACCGCTGTCTCACCTACCATGCGGTAGAAACGCAGCACCAACAACCGCACTTGACCGAAACGCCAAATTTTGAGCCGAACGAACCTTCCATCAATGTCAATATCCGTACACAGGAAGATGTGATTGAAATGGAATGGGATGTTGTAGGCTGTCTCAGTTTTAAGCGGGAAATGGGTAAGTGGTCGAAGTTGCGTCCTGGTGAGTTAGTGCCAACCTGATTATAGATTCTGTTGTGTGTGTTTAACGCGGCTACTGCTATTTTTTGTGGTAGTCGTATCTGTGTGTGTAATTATATTTTTAACCATTATTTGAACAAGCTTTGACCACTGAATTAGAACATCTTGAACCAACAGAATACGGACTGGCACTCCACACCACAACTCGTGAACTAGGTTTGGCAATAAGTAACTTTGCAGGAGACACACGTTCTCAAGTTTGGTATTTAGATCGTGAATTATCTAGTCATTTGCATCAATATTTAATTGAGTTTATCCAGCCCCAGATTTGGGGAAACTTGGCATTTATTGCCGTTGCAAAAGGGCCAGGAGGTTTTACTGGCACTCGTATTGGGGTTGTCACTGCCCGTACTTTGGGGCAACAGTTAGGTCTTCCTGTCTTTGCTATTTCTACTTTGGCAGCTGTAGCTTATTCACAAGTTTTTCACTTCAGTTCTGTGTCAACGGAAACCAAACCAGCAGTAAGATCCCAAAGCGACATCGCTGTGGAAATGCCTGCTCAACGCGGTCAAGTTTTCGGTGCTATTTATCAATCGACACCAAATATTTCTGGACTTACCAGCTTGTTGCCAGATACCGTGATGACACCTGAAGTCTGGCAAGAAAAATTAGCTACCTGGAATACCACTTATCAACTTATTAAAGCAGAATCTGGATTAGCAGCGACAGTCACAAGTGTATTGCAACTCGCATATTTAGATTGGCAACAAGGGAAATGTCCTAATTGGTCAGAAGCATTACCATTTTACGGTCAGCATCCTGTGGAAATGTAGAAAACCAGCAACCACTTCGCCCTTCATGAATATGGTAAAACCCCATAAGACCTTTCCTCCTCCAGATAACCAAAGTACAAGTCAACATAAATCGCCTGGACAAATCATCACAGTATTAAACAATTGGGCTTGTTCTCCCGATGGGATACTAGCCAAAATGGCACTGAAAATGGCAATAGCATCTGTGATCTCTTTGGTCATTGCTCAGTGCTTGCGATGGGAGTATCCCTTTTATGCAGTCATCGCTGCAATTATTGTGATGTCATCAACGCATGGTAGTACTTTGACATTGGGAATTCAGCGGTTAATAGGAACAGCGATTGGTGCCATTGGTGGAGCCATCTTTGCTATTACGCTAGGTAGCAATCCTTGGTCATTGGGAATCAGTGTATTCCTGACTATACTTCTGGCTAACTACTGGAAATTCAATGAGACGGCGAAGTTGGCGGGATATTTATCGGCAATTGTTATATTGAGTCATAACCAGTCTCCCTGGCTCTACGCTTGGGGCAGGTTTCTAGAAACTCTGTTGGGGATTTTTGTTGCACTGTTGGTAAATAATTTGATCTTTCCTGCTTCTGCGGGAATAGAACTGAGGGGTTGTCTGTCACAAACGTTGGTGGCTTTGGAGGAATTTTACGGATTGGTTGTGGACGGTGCATTAACAGGAAATTATCAGCGTTCCAAAGCGGATGAGATAAAAGTCAATATTATTAGTTCATTACAGAAAGGACGCCAGCTATGGAAAGAAGTCAGACAGGGACAAACACGCGAACCGCCACAGAAGCAAGTTAATGAAGCTTGGGAATTTTTAGTCCGAAGGATTTGGGAGCATATCCTGACAATGGAACATACTATACTTGCCCGAGAGCAAGACACATTTTGGCATATGCTTTCACCTCAACTAACCCAACTGGCACAAGAAACCAGAAGTGCCATGTTCGCCTTGGCACACGCTGTTAAGTCGCATCAATCTCATCTATCTTTACCAAAGATGGAAGTTGCGCTCACCAATGCATCAGCGCAATTGAATCACTTGCAAGGTATTCGACACACAGATTATCCCATCAATGAGCTACTGCGCTTTTTCACCTTTTTGTACACGATGGAAGAAGTCGGTAGAAAGCTGCAAAGAATGACGGACACATTAACTAATTCCTAATAAAATGAATACTTTTCACCGAAATTAAATTTTAGATGAAAGAAACTTAAATTCTCTTTATTGACTCTTGACTTATTAACAACTTACAACTTCATTTCTTGTTTCAAATTTAAGTTACCGAAGATTAAATTAAATATTGTTAATTCAGCTATACAATTTGGTAGAAGTAAATTTTAATGATTAATTGATACACTTTGATAGAAAATCTTCAGTAATGTGGAGTGCAAAGTGAAAAAGTCCAGTGTGGAAGAGTCTGGAATACTGCATGAAAACTTGCAAAAGTCAAATAGTGCGGAGTGCAAAATGCAACGTTAAAGGGTGCAATACTCAAAGAGTACGGGGAAGACGTAGTACTTCCGCTCCACAGTTTCTAATTTCAAATTTGCTTGTCCTATTCTTTGGAGCCAGCCATGTTTGAGATTAGTTTATTTTTAAAATAAAAGTTCAGACTGTTGCAACAAGTCAGTTTTAAAAATTCTGACGATAAAAATATTTACGTTATCGGGGTAATAATACTCTTCCTAATTGTCTAGTAAGTTGTGTTGCTAGACAATCTCAAAGTTGCAAGATTTTATAACAACTTTGACGCTTAATGCTGCCTATTGCTATATGCAATAAGTTGAAATCGAGTTAATAACTGTTTACCTACTTGTCCTTTTTTTCTAGCGGAAAAACTCACTACAATGCCCTGGCAAGTTTTATCGTATAACTGTCCAATTAATCCGGTTCATGCCGCTTTACTGAACACGGGTAAAGTCTTGTTTTTTGCAGGTTCGGGTAATGATCCGAACAACGTAGCAAATTCTGCTCAAGGTGCAGCTTTGTGGGATGTGAATAACGGTACCTTCTTACGTCCAAACATCCCTCTAGATAATGCTGGAAACCCCATTGACGTTTTCTGTGCTGCTCAGTCGTTCCTATCCAACGGTAAGTTGCTCGTTGCAGGCGGTACTATACAGTACGATCCCTTTTTTGGAGAGACCGCTACTTTTACGTTTGATCCCAGAACCCAAGCATGGACACGAGTCGCATCAATGAATAGAGGTCGCTGGTATCCTACCGTATTAACTTTAGGTAGCGGTAGGATCTTTGCGATCTCAGGTCTTGATGTAAATGGCAACCTCGACAAAAACCCAGAAATTTTTAGCGGTAGTAGTTGGACTATTTTTTCACAACCAACTAGTTCTTTCGCGCTCTACGCGCACCTTTTCCTGCTTAGTAGTGGGAAACTTTTCTATTCCGGTGCTCAACTAGGAGGCAACAATGGTGTCTCCCCAAAAATTCTCACCCTTCCTAGTAGGTACAACCAAGCCATTACAGAGCAGTCAGTGTCTGGCTTACAACAATCAGATTACGGCAACCAAAGTGCCAGTGTATTGCTACCACCAGCTCAAGATCAAAAGGTGATGATTATCGGTGGAGGCAATGATAGTGGCGTGGCAACTAATCGTGTCAATATTATCAATCTCAATCCTAGTAACCCCACTTATACGACAGCACCCTCTTTGATCAACGCTAGAATGCACCACAATGCAGTATTGTTGCCTGATCGCACGGTGTTTGTGTGTAATGGCAGCAGAATGAACGAGGATGTAGGACAATCAACCCTGCCAGCAGAGATTTACAATCCAGCAACGAATACCTGGACAGCGGTAGAGACACCAAGTGTTAACGGTCGTGTCTATCATTCTGTGGCGCTGCTTCTGCCAGATGGGAGAGTTGTGACAGCTGGGGGAAATCCTGAGCGTGGTTCTTATGAATCGCGAATAGAAATTTATAGTCCAGCTTACATGTCACAGACACGACCCACGATTCAAAGCGCTCCCCAATTAGTGGGATACGGTGGAAGAATCACGATCCAGACATCCCAAGCTGCAAGCATCAAATGGGTTCATCTAATTAGACCAATGGCGACAACTCATGGTTTAGATACCGAACAACGGCTAGTAGACTTACCAATTAACTCTAGAACTAGCGCTTTTCTCACCGTTACGATAACAAGTAACCGCAACGTGGCACCACCTGGTTACTACATGATGTTTATTACTAATAACAATAACGTTCCATCAGTGGCACGCTGGATTCAATTAACATAGTTGGCTCACAGCTCATAGCAAATGGTAAACAGGCAAAAGCCTAAGTCCGAAATTAATAATTAGTCAGGGCACAATTTACTGTCTTTCCTGACTTGATAACTCAGACGCAATTATTGTAAGCATCAAATATGAACCTGAAGTTAACACGCAGACAGTTTGGTCAAGTCGCGATCGCCACTACTGTAGTGGCTACCGTAGGAACCTTTGTAAATAAAACTTTCGCACAAACGCCTAGTTCAGACATCTTAGGTTTGATTCTTGGTTCTACCAGCACTGATGAGTTAGCAATTCCTGAAATAGATAGTACCGAAAATATTCTTGAGCAAACTACTAGCAAAGTCATTGCTGCATTCACTAACCAACCTCTTGTTGTCCGGTCTTTAAACCGTGGTCCTATACTCACAAGCGCACCTATTCTGGAGTTCGGTGAGCAAATAACTGGTTTCGCTGTTTTAAAAGATGGCACACAGGTAGTAGCTACTACTAGTACTACAGACAACAGAGCCGATCAACCGACTCGCCTTCTTGTTTTGGGTGCTTCTCCAAAAACTGTAACAATTTCAGGACTCAAAAAGCAAGAGACGATTATTGACTTGTTCACCCGTAAAAACGGCTCTCTGGGTGCTTTAGTCGGCAAAAGGAATGGTACACCCCCCATGAGTATAGTGAGTATTAACTCTCAAACAGGCCAAATTGCAGATGAGGAGAAACTGTCTGGAAATGTGCGGGTTACTACTGTCGCTGAATGTCCAGATGGAAATCTTTATGGAATTAGTGTTGATCGCCAAGGCACAACAAGTTTGTTACAGATAAATAGCAAAAACGAAACAACCCCACTAACCTTTAACGCTCAACCTTGGAATAGTGGCTTCAGTGGCTTGGTTTGCTCTTCATCAAGCGAATTGTTCGCCTTAGGTGCTCGAAGATATGAGTCACCAAAATACCTGCATACCATCAATAAAAGCACTGGAGTTATCACTAGGATAAAAGATTTTGACGTTGCCAGAATTGCAATTTAGCTTGGTTGAGTTAACTTAAGCATGTGATTCACCACTCATGATTAGTTGGGTTAGAGAGTATACGTCAGCGTATCTCTCTTCCCAAAGAACCACGTATGACTTTTTTCAATCACGTGGCTCAACTCTTACTCGAAGCTGAAAGTAACAAGCGTCCAAACGCTAGGTTTATAAACGTGTATCTATTGATGACAGATTTTCTGTCAGTGTTGAAGGTTACTAACTTCATTAGTGCCACCATCTTCCTTGTTCATTCTTTTGTGACACTCGCCATCGCCCTGTCAACAGCTTGCAATGCTTCCTCGACTTCTTTTTCTGTCACAATCAACGGTGGCACAAACCGAATGACTTTAGGACCTGCGGGAACAAGCAATAAGCCCTCGTCGATCCCAGCTTTCACAACCTCCGCTGCTGTTAGCGCAGTTTGTGGATTTAATACCATACCGTTGATCAAACCCCAACCGCGTACTTCGGTGATGTGACTGGGGTATTTTGCTGCGATCGCCTGCAAGCCACTTCGCAGTTGTTCACCCCGATCCTCTACGTTTTGTAAAATATTCTC
Organism: Brasilonema angustatum HA4187-MV1; assembly: GCA_019359695.1. Classification (GTDB taxonomy): domain Bacteria; phylum Cyanobacteriota; class Cyanobacteriia; order Cyanobacteriales; family Nostocaceae; genus Brasilonema; species Brasilonema angustatum. Next base: position 2,623 of record JAHHGV010000058.1, on the reverse strand, counting down.
CTGTTCTAAAGTTTGACAGACTGTCAGGGCAACTCCACACACAAAAGGATTTCCGCCAAAGGTACTCGCATGTTCTCCTGGTTGAAAAACATCGCAGAATGATTTGGACATCATTGCCCCGATAGGGATACCACCGCCCAAGGCTTTAGCACTCGTGAAGATATCTGGCTCAACACCAAGACACTCGTAACCCCATAGTTTGCCGCTGCGCCCCATGCCGACTTGGACTTCATCAAAAATCAGCAAAACACCAGTTTCATCACAAATCTGCCGCAGCTTTTGGAAGTAGGCAATATCTCCTGGTCGTACACCACCTTCTCCCTGCAATGGTTCTATCAAAATTGCCGCTACGCGATAATCACCTTCATCGAGTTCGCTAATCGCTACTTCCACTGCTTCTATGTCATTGTAAGGTACATAGTGGAAACAGGGCATTAAAGGTTCAAAGTTCTTTTGATACTTCGGTTGACCTGTGGCGGTAATTGTTGCCAAAGTTCTTCCGTGAAAACTGTCATGTGCGGTCAAAATGATTGGTTTTTCAATTTGTTGCACTGTATGGGCGTATTTCCGAGCCAGTTTAATCGCAGCTTCATTGGCTTCTGCCCCCGAGTTGCAGAAAAATACGCGATCAGCACAGGAGTGCTGGACTATCCACTTTGCTAATTCTCCTTGCTCAGGAATGTAGTACAAATTAGAAACGTGGTGTAGTTTTTGTATTTGTTGTGTGACAGCTTCAATTAATGCAGGGTGGGCATGTCCCAAGGCACAAGTGGCAATACCTGCTACAAAGTCGAGATATTCTCGCCCCTGTGTATCCCAAACACGGCATCCAGCACCCCGTTCTAGGGCTATGGGAAACCGCGCATAGGTGGACATGACAACTTGATTGAAGCTATTTGTATCAAAGGGGCTAGACGGAGTCGTCGCTTGTGAAATCAGAGTTTGTATGCTCACTACCTACTCCTGAAATTTTTTATCCTACCGTTGGATACTAGTTTCTATGAGAATCTTGAAAAAAATCTTCTTACAAACCTCATATTAAGCTAGCACTCAGATATTCTCAAACGAGTGGCGATGGAAAAAAACCGTGTATTCAACACTTGAACAAAAATACCAAAGTATCCAGAAAGAGTTAAAAGCAGGGGTGATCGCTCTTGCTGGAGTCTTTCTTATTGGCACTTTGTGGTACAAGTTTGTGGAGCATTGGGCTTGGGAAGATGCGGTTTACATGACCGTCATCACATTATCTACTGTTGGTTACGGTGAAACCCGACCGCTAGGGGCACGAGGCAGATTGTTTACCATCGCCTTGATTTTAATGGGTGTTATTAGTATTGGTTATATTGTCAACAGATTCACAGAAGCCGTTATTCAAGGTTACTTTCAACAAGGAATTAGAATACGACAACAGAGGCGCTTGATGGAATCCTTAACACAGCATTATATCATCTGTGGATTTAGCCGCACTGGTCGCCAAATTGCCATAGAATTTCAGGCAGAAAATGTTTCTTTTGTGATTATTGATTCTCATCTAGAATCTGTACAAATAGCTCAAGAAAAGGGTTTTATTGTATACCAAGGAGATGCAACTCTGGATGAAACTTTGTGGAAAGTTGGTATTGATCGAGCGGTTTGTATTGTAGCAGCATTACCTTCGGATGCAGAAAATCTATATGTAGTTTTGTCAGCGAAAACACTTAATCCTAAAATTCGGGCGATCGCGCGCGCCAGTACAGAGGAAGCTTTGCAAAAGTTACAACGTGCTGGTGCAGATGCTGTAGTTTCTCCTTATATAACTGGAGGCAAGCGCATGGCAGCTGCAGCCCTTAGACCCCAAGTAATGGACTTTGTAGATGGCATTATCTCTGGTACAGACAGAGAATTATATATGGAAGAATTTTTGTTAGACCCTGCGATCTGTCCTTTTGTAGGTCAGACTTTAGGACAAGCAAATTTGCGAGCCAAAACCGGAGCTTTATTACTTGCTATCCGCCGCACCAATGGCGAACTTATCGGTGGTCCGACTCCTGAAACCGCTTTTCTAACAGGAGATGTTCTGATAGCTATGGGGACAGCTGAACAATTACGTACTCTTAACAAGGTTTTAGGACCCATCGGTTCCAAGAGACTGCGACGACCCAGGAAAAGTCAGTAGACCGAAAAGTTCTGCGATACGCATGATTGCGTCTGCCCTTTGGGCAATCGCTCTATGATCAATCCCATATTCTACTTGGCTTATTTATGCTGTGCTGTACTAGCAAAAAGATTACGAAAAAGTTTGATAAACCCCTTGACAGAGGAAAAAATAGGGTCTACATTAGATAAAGTGTTAAAAACAGATAACACACCGAACCAAAAAAAAATGAATAGTTTGAAAGTCTAAAGCACTGAGACTTGTGATTTTAAGAATAAATTAATAGTTTCACTTAGTGAAACTATATCAAGTTAGGAAAGATTTCGGAAAATTTTTTCCGGAGCCTTGATAAACTCATTAACCAAAACGGAGAGTTTGATCCTGGCTCAGGATGAACGCTGGCGGTATGCTTAACACATGCAAGTCGAACGGAGTTCTTCGGAACTTAGTGGCGGACGGGTGAGTAACGCGTGAGAATCTGGCTTCAGG
>JAHHGV010000055.1 GCA_019359695.1 Brasilonema angustatum HA4187-MV1 | reverse complement strand
AAATTTTTCTAGCCCGTTCCTGACACCGCCCATTAGAGCGAAGCGTCATCCGGTTCGCCACTTGGGACGAGTAGTCGAGGTTTTGGGATTGAGATATTTATCCTCTTTTTTTGGCGAAGGTATTGTAATGATGGAGATAATTTTTGTGAAAAATGTTAATGAAAAACACACAATAAAATATCGAATTATTCAAGCAGGCGACTTTCAACAAACTGTTGATCTCTGTTCTCAAATTTTTACGAAATATGAACCAATAACTAAGAGTTTGAATATAAATTATCAAGAATTTAGACAAATAGCTGAACCTTATTGTATAAAAGCCATTGAAGATAGACTTTCAATTGTTGCTACCGACTCTAATGGACAGATTGTTGGTTTTACTATATCAGAACATTTGATGAGCCAACCTCCTTATTTGAAAGATATTAGCTATAAATTTGAACCAATTCAAGCTTTATCATATGATTTAAAATATAGTTATTCTAGATCACAATATTATTTGAAGTTATTTCAGACATTGCATATTCTCATGGTGGGAGTTAAAGAAGAATACAAAAATCAAAAAATTGCTAAGACTCTAATTAAAGAAAATTTAAAATTAGCTAAAATTAACAATTTTTCTGTTGCAATTGCTGAAGCAACTGGACTCATATCTCAAAATATATTTCGTAGCTTAGGCTTTAAAGAAGAAGTTATATTCTTATATAATTCCTATATTTTTAGAGGGGAAGAAAAATTTTCATCTATTAAAGAATCAGTAGGTTGTGCCTTGATGTCATATTCGATTTTTTGAGATTTCATTGGGGAGCACCCATTTTTGTAGAAATACTGATTCATTCGTGTACAGGGCAAACGCAAGCCAAATGAGATTACGGATGAAAAGTACTTTCAAGTCAGTCTCAAAGCATACACAAGATTTCAAAAATGTGTAGTACACATATATCAATCAATTTACAAGAATGATAATCATGAATTAGGGTGAGAGAAACGAGCATTTATCGTTTCTCTCACTAGCCCTCTGTTATATTCTCATTCTCATTCAGACGTAAAGTGACAGAAGAGGGGTAATTTCTTGACAGGCACACTTCGGAGCTTCCATGCTCCCGCGTGAATCAGCGTATAAATTTTTTCGTCTTTAGATTTGCTTTTGATAATTACATGCCTTGCACAAAAGAACCAATAGGAACATGGCGATTTCGCCTAAACCTTTGTTGAGCATATATGACAATTTGAGAGGTGCAATCTACAAAATCATCAGTGTTATACACTCCAAACTTTATAAATTCAACTTTAAAATCTTCTGCCCAACCAACGCCTTCGCGAATATAAAAGTTCCCAGATTCTAGAATAGGAGCAACAATCTCTGCTCGTTGAGTTTTGTTCCCATGCGAATCAGGATTGAAAGCAGCAACACCAGGCACTTCATTTTGCAGATCCTCAATTACTGCACTGCCTGATGCTTTTTTTTCTATTAATTTGACACCAACTGTGCCCAAAACAGGTTCCCATCTATCAATCAAATCTAAAATGCCTTTTTTAGCTGCTTTAAACCCGCAGCGTTGATGAAAGACATCTACCAGGTAGAAATCTGGGTAAGCGATCGCAAACAAACCCACTGCTACATATGATGCTGTACTAGAAGTACTGCCAAAGGACAAGTCACCTGATATAAATAGCTGGTATTTTTGCGGCAATTCCTTAAATGTCTTCCAAACAGCGTGGCTGAATACACCACCTTCTAATGGCGCAGGTTCCTGGTCATGACGAGCGTTATAAGCATAAGCACCTAGCTCACGTCTTGCTTCTGCATCTTCTTCCTCTCCAAAACGATGAGGATGCAATAGGTCACCAGGATGACGCACAGCTAGTTCCTTGCCCGTTATGGGTGAAAGTATCGTTTCAAAGGTTTTTGCCCGTGTCGGTAGCTTAATAACATGAAATGCGTACGACTCTGATGAGTCCTTGTTAATGACATTGTAAATGTACCCGCTAACATCAGATTCGTGAGTGCGTTGTTGAACGACTATGCACTTGGTTCGTTTTGGATCGTTGGCGCGGGTAGTCAAGTATGCTCTGAATTTTTTAACCTTGCCTTCGCGATCAGCATCGCTCTCGCTGCGTTCTGGATCATTTGGATCGTCACAATTATGCACCAACACCCCAGAGGCAAAGTAGTTATGGTTAGCGGTCGCTATGTTGTAACTTTTGTCTGGTACAGCTTTGCGCTTAACAGACTTGACAGTTTTTCTCTGCATTGTTTTCTTTGCTCAAGTGAACCGTGCAACCCACCATGACAAGTATGGCAAAGTGCCACAAGGTTGAATGGGTCATTGTTTCGCTTATCATAGTCGATATGGTGCACGTCCAGCTTTTTACCGTTTTCAGGTGTTGAGCACAGGAAACATTTATGATCCTCTCGGCTTCGGATTTGCTCGCGCAATGTGCGATTAAACTCTCTAGGATATGGTGTCTGCCAGCTTCCATGCACATAGCGTCCGTTCCCCTCTCCTTTAATGCGATCGCTATGCGCTACATTAGCGCAATCCTGAGAGCAGAAAAAACGCTTCCCATATTTTGTGGCATAGTTGAGCTTAGCGTTTGATACAAAAAAGAATTCATGACAAATAAAGCACTTTGACTTAGAGTGTTTTTCCTCAAAAGTTTTGCGGGGATCGCTTTTCTTTCTCCTTTTTGGCGCGTTATACCGCACTCGCCGACCATGCTTGTAATGCGGATTGCGATCACCGCGCTCATACAAGCCGTAACACTTTTTGGAACAGAATCCACCGTTCCTAGCTTCATGTGCCGGAGTCAGGGGCGGTAATACTTCTCTCCGCATTGCCTACAGGTTAGCGTGTTCTTTTCCCTACTACTAGTCCAATAACACGTCAAGGAGCAGTATTCGCTATCTCTTGAGGAGCGAAACGTTCCACCACAATAACTGCAAGTGCGATCAGCAAGCGTACGCCTCGCGATATCCCTGCATTCCCTTGAGCAAAACTTAGCAGTTGCAACCTTGGATGGTTTAACAGGAAAGTCCTTCTTGCAATGAGCGCAGTTAATTGTCACAGGCATAGAACAATATCTCCAGGTGCTATGTCACTTGCAGCGACGTAGCCCTTACCTTCCACCCACACAGGATGTTCGTCAGTACACTCCAAGATAGTTCCATCATCCAGTTCAATTTCGATGATTTCTTTGCCTGGGTTTTGCTCGTACCTTAATATTGGTTGCCATTCAACCTCGCCTGTGGCATGGTTGTAAGTTGCTACATCAGCTTCTATTTCTTTCTCGACTATCTCGCCTATGGGTAACTCGCCCAGCGATGTCGTTATATGCTGATGTGACGGAAGGCAGATGATATAAGTTCCCCCGACTCCGGTCACCGAACCATCCAATCCTCGCGCATACATGATGCCGCCTGAGACGTTAGAAAATTCAGTAATTCGGTTGCGGTCATCAGATAAAGCACATGCCCCATCCGTAAGTGATTGATACCATGCTGACTCTATAATCTGGCGGCGCTTGTAACTGTGGTCATTTGCCAGAGGCGTTGAGTAGCTGAGGCAGAGAAACGACTCCCAAGGCGATCGCATCCACACCCAGCACGGGAAAAAGACAGAAACAATAAGAGATTTGAGTGAGCGCGGTGCAACATTCATTAGCAACCGTCTATGCTTGCCCTGCGCTATAAGAATTAATTCTTCAACCATAAGGTCATGCGACCAGTTCCAGTCTAGAAACGTATTTGGTTCTAAAACTGCCCACGCACCTGGGCGCATCTCATCATAGCCCAATATAAATAACTTTAAATTATCAGCTATAGCACGGCGCTCTTTGTCATTGCTGGAGGCGATCGGGACGCGGGTTGTTTTGATGGCGTTAATCAAAGCTGACTCGGCAATCCAGTTATTGACACCGTAATTTAGTATTTCACGTCGTCGTTTATCGCTGGTTCTTCTCATCGGCAAGCGTGTCCACTAAAGTGTCTATACCCAAAGATTCAGCCTGAAGTTTTGACCCCACGTCCACCGCCATGACACTTGCTCGCATTAGCCCTGCTAGCTCATTGGACTTTAGGACTTCAGGGGTCTGTAGCCGCGTGGCGAGCTCACGTTGAATGATTGCGATCGCCCGTGCGCCCATTGATACCATCGCCTTGGCTGTGCGCTCAGTTTCATCTCGGTATGCTTCAACTTTGCGTGCGTACTCGTCTCGCTTGACTTGCTCACGCTGAACGCGAGTTATACGGTCTATGTACTGGTCGTAATCACGACATCGCGCCACCCAGTTATATCGGCTTGACCATTCCTCCAATGTCCGTCTATAACCTATTGGGCGCTGTAATACCTCTTGCGCGGCTGTTATAGTGCGTTTGCCGCCCAAGTCCCTAAAAACTTGGAACGCCGCCCACGCCTTATTGGATTCGCCCGTTTGCCTTTCCCAAGACTGTAAATCCTCATCCATTTATCTCGCCTATCTTGTGGGCAACGTCGCCCGTGTACGTTTCGTAACGCTCAATAATGGCGCTGGCGAAACGCGGGTCTAATTCGACCAGCCGCGCTCGCCTATTGGTGTTCTGACAAGCTATCAAAGTGCTACCCGAACCTCCAAACGGGTCTAGTACCAAATCGCCGCCCTTACTTGAGTTGGCAATGCAAAACTCTATGAGCGAGGTTGGCTTTTGGGTGGGGTGAATATAACCGTCAGTATCACAGTTTTTCTTATCATAATGCGGTGGCGAGTATTCTAGTATCGTTGTCTTGGTGCGATCGCCATACCACCGATGTGCCGCCCCCTCCTTCCACCCATAAAGTATTGGCTCATGCTGCCAGTGATAGTCGGAGCGGCTAAGAGCAAAGTGGTTCTTAAGCCATATTAAACAGCTTTGTAGCTTCCACGGCTGTGCCACAAAGGCATTGCGAAAGTGATGGCCCATAGTGTCGGCGTGAGTTATATAAATCGGACACCCAGGTTCTAACACCTCATTCATGCGACTGTAAGCTTTGTCAAGAAAGGCGCGGAATTCTTCATCGCTCATCTTGTCATTTTGAATCTTGCCCAGTGGGTTGGTTTTGCGCTCCTCACTAAAATTACAATTCCTTTCCTCTGGATCGTAGTCCACATTGTATGGCGGGTCAGTCCATATCAATTGGATTTTTTCATCTCCGAGCAAAGTCCGAGTTATGACCGAGTCAGTGCTGTCGCCTACTATCAGCTTATGTTCGCCCAGTTCCCAAATATCACCGAGCTTACATCTAAGCTCTTTTGCTCCCGGCACCGCATCTGGATCGCCTGTACCTCCCTTGCCGTTGGGTTCCTCCTCCTCAGTGAACAAGTCGCTTAGCTCGTCTGAAGTAAAGAACGCACTCAAGTCAACATCTTTACTAATTTCTTTAAGTATCTCGGCATCCCATGTAAGACTAACCTCGCTTACCCTGTTATCGCAAATTGCCAACTGCTTTGCCTTAACATCCGTCGCCAAATCCAAATCACTGCGACGAACAATCACTAACTTACTCCCATCGGTCTCTATCTCTATCCCATCCAAAAACCCAGATTCCACAGCAGTTTCTAAAGTCTTGTTCCCTGCAATAACCACACCATTCCTGTCAACAACTATTGACCTCCCAGCCCCTAGCTGCTGCAAAGATTCCTCTAACATCCCACGTCCACGCTCACTGCCCTTATTAGCGTTCTTGGGGTCAAAGCTTAAATCCGTTAATTTAACCTCTTTCATGTCACCTGGTTATCGTAACGTTACAATAACCATAATATAAAAAAATAGCCAGAAAATCATTGACAATACATGCCCATATGGGCATACTAAAGAAGTAGTGAATGAGATTTCAGCTATGAGTTTTGAAGAACATGGCATTTCAGACGCTTCTTTAGATGGCGGCTTTAACTTAGAGTTTGATTTTAAGCCAGAAGCGCTTAAAAATGAGCAATACGAGCAAGGCTTTCACTTTGACAAAGACAAGGTGAAATTAGCGGCATCTGAGATTAAAGAGCGCTTTAAGCAAAATGGTTACAAAGGCATGATCAACGATGCTTATTACAAGGGAGTGGGCGTCGCAGTTGAGTCAGAGTGGAGCTTAGACGAGAAGCTTAAGCACGCAGGGCTTAATTGGGAAACTGAAACATCTTTGATGAAATACGGGAAAAACATGGAATTTCTCAATACGCAGCAGCAAGCAGTGTATAGGGGAGATACAGGGCTACTCTTTGGCGTTACTAACGACACTTGGCAGCCTTATCAAAATCGTGAGGTAGTGAATGCTTTTGATGAGTTTTGTGCGATCGCAGGAATTGAAATGGAACGCCTAGGCAGTCTGCGCGACGGTCGCCTAGTGTTTGCCAGCGCGGTTGTTAATGAATCATGGGCAGTCATGGGAACAGATGATGTCATTTGCGGTCGCCTGATACTCACAAACTCACACGAGTATGGCGCAGGGCTTACCGCTAAATTAAGCGCAGTCCGGCTTGTTTGCTGCAACGGTATCACTCGCAAGGTTAACGTTGGTACGCGCTCTATAGGGCATAATCAATCCTTTTCAAAAGCATCAGTAAACGCAATTCTGGAAAGTTCAAAGAACAATTTCGCAAACTTGGGTCAGTTGATTGATGAGTTGGCACAAACTCCAATCAGCAATCGGGAGGCTAAAGACTTCTTGATTGAAACGCTAGGCGACAAGGAAGAAAACAGCGATCGCCTCAAGTCTTTTTATGACCAAAGTAAACTGGTTCGGCAAGCTTATTATAACTATGCTAACCACACCAGCATTGGATCTCACTTAGAGGCTAGCAACAATAATGCGTGGGAACTTTTGAACTGTGTCACTGAACAACTTAACCACCATAGCCGTAGCACTGGAGAATCTCACATTCACAGCATGTGGCATGGCGGGAAAGCCCAGGTTGAAAACAGAGTTCTTAATGCACTTGAGCACAACTTTCTTAAACGCCAAAACAAAAACACTCAAGCGGTTACAGTAAAAGGATTTTAGCAAAGGCTGCTCTTAACAGCCTTCATACATAAAAAGAAAAAAACAAGGGAGGTTTAAAACCTTCCTTTTTTATATTACTGCTTGTTGTTTATTACTGTTGTTTAATAAACTTCATTACCACGCTAAGATCTAATTGCAACCAAACATCCGCCTCGGCAAAAGTCGTTTCATACGCGCCACTATGCGCTTTAATAATCAAATCATAAAAACCAAGCTTGACTAAATCCAAAATCAAAGCCTGCTCAGGATCAGATAAAGGACTTTTGCAGGAATGATAATAACCTGTTCTTGCTTTGTTAAGAACTTCATGATACAAAGAGAAATCTGACTTGAAAGCTTTTGCTTCTAAATCAGAAATTAAAATATTTGTTGATTCTTTCATAGAGCACCTCTAAAACTGGTTACCGTAACGTTACGATAACCAGATATTTTTTAGGCAGCACTCAGTTGATCTGCTGCGGTTGCGGCAATGGTTTTAGCTTGCGCTTTGCTTTCTAGGTTTTCAGAGATTTTTTGCCCATTAACTTCGGCATACCAAGATCCATCCATCGTTTCGATAATTGAAAGCCTCATGCCCTTGTATTGAGCGCTGGAACCGTTGGTGCTTTCTTGCCAATGCAATTCACTATCGTCAAAAGCAAGTGGCGTAATATTTGGTTCAAATGCCCAGCGTCTAATTCGGACATCAGCAAATGGTTCAAAGATGTTGGCGAACTTTTGCCAACTACCACCCAGGTAATACACCGTCATTTCTGCTTTTGCATAAAACTGATTTGCAACGGTAAGTTCTACAGGGAACAAGATTTCACCAGAAACAGCAGCAATTCCTTTAAGAGCGTTGCGTACACTAAGAGCAGGGTTGGCGACAAAAATAACAGCTTCTGCAATATTGCCTTTAACCCATTGCGCAGATAATGCTTGAATCCATTCAAGCAAATTATCAACATAAAGGCAACCAAATACTTTACAAGCACCTCGCTTACCAGGAATTTGCCAATCAGCTTTTAAAGCGTTTAATTTGTCAGATGCGCCAGTAAAATGATGTGTTGCATTTGAGGAAGCATTTGCACTAAGAATATCAATGTCAATTCTTCCCAGAGTATTTGCAACCAAGCGCATAAGATTAGGAGGCAAAACAGGGGAAGATGACTGGGTAGACTCTGCTCTATTAGGTGGAATAGTTCCACTAGGAGGAATGTGGACACCTTCTGGCGTTTCTCTTTTGGCAAATGGGGAGAGTTTGTTGTTTTTTGCGATCGCTTTAGGAACACTAGATGCATCCCCGTTCAAGATCATATCCGCAGCAGTTCTGGCATCAGCAGGAGCATGCTGGCTATACTTAATTAAATCCTCGCAGGTCTTTGTTTTCTTGTCCCCAGAGTTAAAAACTTCTCGGATTTTTGTTGCCATCTCTCTATCAGGAGAATGATCAATAAACTGAAGGATTCGAGATTGCGCAGCGGCTGTCGATGGGCTAATATCTGGCTCATTAGCAACTGTTCGCTCCCAAGCAGATCCTAAAGCAAGTGGGTTCTTTGTACCAGAAGGATCACGCAAACGCGCTAACTGTGCCTGCTTGGCTTCTTCGGAACAATACTTGAATCTAATGTCACGCTCACGTGCTTTAATTTCTGGTGTTTTTTCACGAGTCTTGTTCGCATCAAATAAGGCTTCAATGAATTCCACTCTCGTTTCAAATTGACGCACATCAATTGGAATTGTTTCCAGACCAGCGTTTATGGCTGCAAGCGTTCGCCTATATCCTGAGAAGGTTTCTCCATTGGTACTAACTCCAACGGCTTGCAGAATTGGCTTACCACTCATTAAGTCCTCTTGAATATCGGATACGTCTTCCTCGTCATCTGTAGGATGGTAAGCTTCCTGATTTTCAGAAGGAAATGCCAGTAACCAAGGATCAAAATTCAGTTTATCGCCTGCCTGCAATGGTTTTTTGTCTTGGTGATATTTCAAAACCAAAACTGAGCGCACCCAATGAAACCTTTTGCTTGGTTCGGTTTGAATGACAAGTTGGGATTCTTGCTTAGACAAAACCTCAAACAACTGCCCAATGAAATCATCTTGTTCTGTTTTTCCAATAATAAAACGGTAACTCCCAACAATTTTTTCAATTGGAGTATCCAAAAAAACAACTTTGGGAACGCCTTCTGGAAGCTGTGTTTGATTTTCTTCTTGTTGTGGCAGCACAGCGAACTCTTCTGGCACCGCAACATTACTAAGTGTCCAATCAGAAGATGGGATTAAGCCAGACTTACCTTCTACTTCTATTTGCCCTGGGTAAATCAACCGCACTAGCTTGCACTCCTCTCCAGACCTAAGAATCACCACTGAATCTATGGCGGGAGATTCACTAGTTGCTTTTTCGTCATACATTAAGTCGCTAAGGTTAGCTTTAAACACTTCGTCTTGAAAAGTTTCAAGCTCTACTTCGCCATTGTCAAAAACTTGGTAAATCTTGTGAACTTCTTCACCTATGCTTTTGGCAACATACAAGCTATCCAAAGATCCACCTTTTTCTACTAAATTGAAGAATGCACTTAAGTTTGCAAGCTTAATTTCGCCTTCTTCAATTTTTCGAGTGTTTGCTTTGCTTGTTCGTTTAGCTCTCAATTGCTCAATTTCTTCTTGAGTGCTTTTGATTGCTGACTGAATAATTTCTATCTTTGTCATATTTTACCTTAAATTACCTGTGCTTTTAGTATGCCATACTTGCCATACAATGACAAGTCCGTTATGGTAATTTTACGTTAACAACAAAAGAGCTACTGCGCAGTAGCTCTTTATAATTTGCCATTCAACCAAGCCTAAAGCTAAAGTTCCATTGGCAATGGAATGCCATAACTGGCAAAAAATGAGTCAGGATACGATTTACACCTGTACTGGGCAATAATAGAAATTAGTCCAATAACTGTCCAGTTCCCGTAACAATTGTTGTTGATGTAAAGCGCAAATATTGAGTCACAAACAGGCAAAATATTAATATTTTTGCCCTTAGACCTTAAGTAACATATATCGTGCTGAATTTCTTTCACAAGTTCATTCATCTCTCGTTACCGTAACGTTACGCTAACCATCAGAATCACTCAAAGTACCGAAGCTGGCAGAAAAAGCGCCTATGCGAGAACTCACATCAATAACAGGTTCAACACTTCTGGTATGGTTGAATTGCGCTTCTAACGGGTGAGGAATTGTGCTATTCTTAATGAGTTTCCAAGCCAAACAAAAATCTTCTTTCACAGATTTGTGCAAAGCAGCTTCTGGGCACATTCCAATCCCAGATAACCCACCAACTGTCTGCAAAGCACGACGAGCATGAGGAGATAAGCACTCAACCCTATCTCTTGCATCGTCAGCAGACATTCTTAATGCATCAAGAACAACGATCCATTCAGAAAGTGCATCCGCGCTTTCTGATTCTTTCACCAACTCACGGAACTGCTGCGGCGTTGGATGATAACTGTAGTGCTCGTAGACTTTTTCTATAGCAGATTGGCGTTCTTCCCGCGTTAAACCTTCAAAAATCTTTACCCAAACCATAATGGCTTCCTTGGGTAACTCTATTTCTACTATGTTCGTTTTTCCATGCAAGTAACTAAAATATTTGTTAAAATCAGAAAGCATTTTTGTTACTGCTTTGACAATCTCAACATTCATATTCCTTTGTCTCCATAATATTTTCCTTCAAATCCGTTGTGATCATTGTATGCCCAAGTGGGCATTGCGTCAATTAGCCAAGAAAAATTTATCCCAGCGGACAACCCACAGAATTTTATATGGGTTATCTTTACCGATGTCGCGGATAAAATCTTCGCGTGATTGCCAGAAACCTCCCTCCCGCACAAGGTCTGATTCAGGCATATCAATCAACATCTCCTGGTAAGGCTCACAAGATAGGTGAATCTGTCCCAAGTAACAAGCACCATGCACAAATGGCGCGTTAGACCAACAAGAGTGCAAATGTTTCCCTGAACGATAAGCATTTAACCACTTGTTTGCGTGAGCGTCTGACCAGTTGCGCCGAGACACTGTTTTCATGCCTGTTCTCAAAGGATCAGCAACTTTATGCTGTACAGCAAGCTTGCAAGTAATAGAAAAGCTTAAAATCATAAATTCTCCAAAAGCTTAAGGATACTTAAATGCCAGTAACGCTCATAATCCATTTCTACGGCGTAGCCTTCCCCCAGGCGAGATAGGTGATACTTTGAACGCGAACTTGCTACAAGGAAACCAAGCTCAATCAATTTGTCTCGAACGGTTTTGAATGAAAACGCAAAGCAGATATCAAATTCTTGGTTAAATGACCTGGAAATTAGGCAAAACAACTGTGTGTTTAGCGGCTGTAACCGCGCCAATAAGTTGACGTTTTGCTCTGTCATAAGTTAGCCACCAAATATCCCAATAGCTGGGTGGCTTGTCAATCAGGCGACAATACTGATAGCTCAAAACATCGCAGGTCAGTGGTGTAGCTGCGAACCAAGTAGTTACAGCCATCACGTCGCGTTCAATGCCTTCAAAGTCACCCAAAGTGTAAACTGGCTCAACAAGTGGTTCATCCTCAGCTTCAGCTTCAGTTTCAACTGGAAGATTAGCAAGGTAGTTCTCAAGTAACAGGCTAATGTCAGCAAGCGTGTCCGCACCAAACACAGGGTTAAGTTGCACGTCAACTACAACATACTTATACAGATTTTTTTGTTTTTTGTTGACGTTCATTTCTAAACCTGCTTCTTTGACCTGCGCACTAATTCCTTCTATCGTTAAACGTGTCATGTCTTTCTTTTTGGTGGTTGATATTTATTATGCCCAATCGGGCATAATAAATCAAGCGGTTCTAAAAATATTTTTCTGCCTGGTTAGCGTAACGTTACGATAACCGTAAAAGTTGAGGAAGATTATGAAAAACTACAGGCTGAAAGAAACCTTGCATTTAACCACTCAGCAGATGGAATTAGCGGTACAAGAGCATAATGCCGCTGAGTATGCGATCGCTGCAAAGATGATTCGTTTTGCAAATAGGAGATCACGGTTTATTACTGGGTATACCAGTCAATACTCTGGCAGGATGGTATAATAAGTAAGTACCTAGAATGTTGATGTGTTCTCTTTGGTGGTGAATCGCTTCAAGTTCTTGGGTAAGCGCTTAGAAATGTTTCTGGGCGCTTTGCATTTTGCGTGAGTCGAAGGGCGATCATTGATTTGGTTTAACTGGGCGCAAATTCACCCAATCAGGGAACCCATGAGAAACCAAGCCAGAGGATTCTTAACCCCAAAGTTCTGGTGTATCAGGGTTACTGAACAAAGTGTTGACAAGCCAGGACAGTTTGGCACTTATGAAATGGGAAAAAACAGCTTGTGAAGGATAGTGCTCACCTCGGTAAGTGGCTTCTGAAAAGTTTGCATAAACATCAAAAATCATCAATAAGTCCTGAGCGCTCCATCATCATAATAACTAACTCCTCATCCTTGTTAGCTGCTTCCCAGCACTCGGCGATATTTTGAATCTCAGCTTGTGTGAAATTGTTTCTAAGGACAATCCTTCTTAATTCATCTCCGCAACGGGTTAGAAAGCTTTCTAGAGGGGATTGAGAAGAAGTTACTACTGGGGTCAAGTTAGTGACAAATTCATTCCAAAAGTTAGCAAGGGTTTCCAATCTAGTTGCGTCGCTGTGGGCTTTTAAAAGATAGTTCCGCACACGATTTTTATTTTTTCGGAACCCATCTTTAGTAAAGGTGCTGCATTGTTTCAAGTGAGAAGTGTACAGCCATTCAGCAAAGTCCCATTTGTACAAGTCGTTGCGACTGTGCCCTGGGTTTTCCCAAGGAAGGATTAGCCGTTTGCTCCCAGGCATCAAAGGCAGGCTTTCAACACTTTCTATTAGCTGATAGTTCGGTTGTTCGCTTTTGTCGAATGATGCTGCTGCGGGCGCGGGAATTTTGTCCTCATGAGTGATCTCGTTTTCTATCAAAGTTTCTGGTGGCTCTTCCGGAGTAAAAGAGAGATCGTAATTTTGCTCCTCTGTGTTATTTAACAGCTTAATGCTGTCCCAGTCAATTTCATCCGACACTAACTCAGAGACTTCTTGAAAAAGTTCCATATGCTCTTCTGTGTATGTATTCTCTGGATAGTTATTCTCTGAAGTATTCTCTGTATATAGATGATCGGAGGATTCCTCAGCTACGTAACTGACAATTTTTAATTTACGTGAATCAGGATTCTTCATTTCCGTAGATTTCTTTTGCTTAGTTACGTAAATAGGCTCCCCATGAGTTAAAACTTCCACTTGTTCAGCAACCTTTTGATGATTGCGGAAGTAAAAGGTAAGTCCTTTGATTTTGTCGTGATAAGAGCAGTACATATACTTATTGTCCTCGCCAAACACTTCTCCCTTGGCAAGAGCTACAGAGTATTCACGTTTTGACTTATAACGAATGCCAATTCGGTCAAAGGCTGTGCGAAATTCTCCTACAGAAAAATTCAACTCTTCTTCCCAAGAGTCGCCTTCTCTGTAAGCTTTGTGCTGGCAAGGTTGCATAAATTTATAGAACCCATCGCCAGTCCCGTCAAAGCGGAATTCTAACTGCTGCATGAGGATAGCTGAAAGCACAGAACCCGTTATGTTGCGCAGTTCCTTGTGGTATGGGATTGGACGAGCAAAAACTGAAAGGGCGCGATTCATTATATAATCTATTCTATGTAATATTTAATGTGATTAATAGTCTGAATTGTTGATTTTGCAAACGAGCTTGCTCTTATCGTCAATTCAGTGACATACTCCCGACTCTGATGCTTACGCATACAGAGCGGGCTTCTCATCGACTCCAGCTATTGCTTCGGACGTTAGATGAGCTTTATTGACGGAATGCCCTACCGCCAAATACTTGATATTAATCGCTGCATTGTGGTCACGGTCAAGCGTCAGTCCGCATTGAGGACAAGCGTGAATTCTGTCCTTCAGTTCTTTCGGAACTTTTATACCGCATCCAGAGCAATTTTGAGAAGTGCCACCAGGAGGTACAGCAATTGCAAGCAATCCAGCTTTTTCAGCTTTGATTGAAAGAATTTGCAAGAATTGACCCCATCCAGCGTCGTTAACTGATTTTGCAAGTCGAGACTTGGCTAGACCTTTAATATTTAGTTTTTCATGAGCAACGTGTTTTCCTTGTTGTAAAAGCTTCTGAGCGGCTTTGTAATGAAAGTCTTTCCGTTTGTTGCTGACTTTTAAATGAGCTTTGGCAACTCGCTTAATCGCTTTCTTGCGACGATTAGACCCCTTCTTTTTGCGGGAAAGTGAACGCTGTACTCGCTTTAGATACTTTTCTGCTTTGCGATAATGCTGAGAAATTTCTATTTCTTCCCCTGAATCGTCTACCAGAAACGACTTTAATCCCACGTCGATGCCAATGGTGTTTTTCAGTGTTGGGGCATCAGGAGTAAGAACGGGAACAGACGACTCTTGAAGCGACAACGTGATGTAATATCCGTCTACTTTTTTGATAATTGCAGCCGTCTTCACCTTGAAGCCATCAGGTAAAGGACGGTGCTGAATCATTTTCAGCTTGCCAATTTTTGGAAGTTGAATAAACCGCCCGTTGATGTGTTCTGGTTTGACTGGATCTGGGAATGCAATTGAACGAAATCGTCCTTGTCCCTTGAATCGTGGCTTACCGCAACGAGAGCCGTTACTATCACCGCTTAACCATCGGTCAAAAGCTTTCTCTACCCGTGCAATAACATCTTGCAAGGTGTGAGACGGAAGGTCTTTGTATTCAGGAAACAGCTTTTTAGAGTTCACCAAGTCCCGTTTCTGAGCATAGAAATCGGGACGATCTTTCAACTCGCTTAAGTGGCAAATGAGGGGGCATGCATCAACATCACAGCGATTTTGTTCGTACCACTTGAACCGCTCTGCCAGCCGATAGTTGTATTGACGACGAGCAAGTTCAATCCATTGATCAATTGTGGATTGTTGCAACTTCGTCAGACGTAATCGGTACTGGTAGGCGGTTCGCATGGGAAAAATGAATGCTGTGATAGCATTGTAGTGCATATATCCATACATCGCAATTATGTTTAGCAAAGAAACAATCCAGATTCGACTCCCTAAGACCGAAAAAGATCGACTGGATTCCTATTGCCAAAAAACCGGAAGATCCATCACGGATGTTTTGCGGGAATTTATTCGTTCATTACCGGAGTGAGTTGCTCGTCTCGTCGGCGTGGGTCGCACTCGCGCGACTTTCTTTCGGCATTGCTTGACCCACCCTCCTCACCTTGCTCGCATTCTTCCCGACGCTCACCCTTCGGGTAGAGCGCGGGGCTGCTGCTACAAAAATTCAATATTAATCATAATTTTACTTCCTTTTTTTCAAGCGCAGTGCCATAAGTACTGCGCTTTGTCGTATCAACATATTCTACATCCAAAAAAAATCCCCCTTGTTACCGTAACGTTACTGCAACCAGGCGGAACTCTATGGTTAAATAGAAATTAACGACTTACACTTGAATGTTTAACGATTTTTAGCAGGTCGCGTTCGATAAGCGGATGCGATCTGTCAATTCTTCCAATATAGAAATACATTGGTTAACAGCAGTATCATCCGCATTATCTTGAACATTTAGCATGGTACGCATAATATAACGCATTGCGGCACCGCGATCCTTGTTATTTTGTTTGCACCAATCATCTAGCTGCGCTAATAGATCTTCATCTACATATGCAGCTATCCTTAGCTTTCTGGTTTGCTGTTCTGCGTAAGTTAATCCTTGTACTTTAGGTTTTAACGGGTTTGGTTCTTTTGTGGATTTACGTGTATTCATTTTAGTGCCTCCTTGTATAAATTATTAAATTAAGTGTTATTTTTTTTTGCTTTAGAAGACTCAGATAATAATGCCTCTAGCTCCTTTCTGACTTTGGTTATGCGATATTTTGAGCTTCTTCTGTAGCCTCCGTCGAAAAACCTACGTAGCAACTCAGACATTGCAGCCGATTCCGTGGGCTGTTCATTTAATATTCGCCAGTTTTCAAGGGCTTTGTATTCCGCTAAACTTGGGCGGACTGTAATTTGTTTTAATGCCATACTTTTTTTAGATACTGTCTATGACCACATTAACATAATTATTTCTCATCTTGGCGCACGTGTCAATATGCCCACATTGACACGTGAAGGCAGCAACGGTAATATGGAACCACTTAGCCAAGAAAACAGATGGAAGAACTTATAAAGCTTTTAAGCGAGCAGAATAAACTACTCAAGCAATTGGTAGAAAGCACCAGCAAGCGATCGCTGGGCTTCAATGATCGCCCTCCAGGTCTCAAAGAGTGGGTGTTTGTTGGTCGCAACGGAAATGATTGCCTTTACAAGCTGGACTCCAAAAATCAACAGGTGATTATGAAACAGAAGAGTTTTACCGGATATATCATCCACGTAGCGGTAGATAAAGTTATGAGGCGGAACAAAGAGACAGAAAAGTTAAATATCACTTTGCAAGCAGGAGATGACGCCTATGTATTGTCGTCCGGACTTGATACTTGCTTTTCTAAATCTTTACTTGGAAGCTTGCTGGCAATAGAAAATATTTCTGAACAATTGCTTACTCTTGCTTTTGTACCTGGGGACGATGAAAGCATTGTGTGGTGCAGAGTGTACGCGCCTAATTACATCAAAGCGCCACTCGTAGAAAGTGAGCAACTGCTACCGTGCGCTCAAATGATTTTAGAGAAATTTGATGCGTCAAAACCTAAGAATATCCTCCCTTTTGTGCAACCAAAGCAGGTCCTGTATCCACAGCACAATGCTTTTATTAAAAGACTTCGCGCAATCTCAGGACACGAACCAGCATGGATTGTGGCTCAGTGCCGTGCTTATGGAGGCGAGCAGCCTGGGCACTTAGCACCCGACAAACTCAGAAAGTTAGTTTATGACATGGCTGGCGACTTTGGATTCAGCCAAGGAATTTACTACACCAGACAGTTGGCAGCACAAAGTTACCAAGACAAGGTGACCAATTTTGAGGCTGCTGGGCAACGCTGGGGAGAAGGCGTGTTGGCTTGGTTTCATGAAGTTAAAAATACTGCATCTGCTGGTTAGCGTAATTTTACGATAACCAGAAAAGATGCATGTGACAGCCTATCAATATACTTTTTGTAGACTAATAGCCCCACACACACAATAGAAACACCGCAAAGAGAAAACGTCAATAGATGGTTGACATTCTTTATAAAAATGTGAAATTGTGGGCATACATTGCCCAAGAGAGCGAATGCAACGTACAAAATCAGCAAAAACTTAACAGTTAATCTTGATATGATCTGCTCCATTTGCCAGTTACCAGGCAATAAATGCGGCTCCTCTTATGAAGACCAAGATAAAACTTTTTTGCTTATTACTATGGCAAGTGGAAAAAAGTATCGTGCTGAGGTAGGAGCTGCATTTGCAAAGCACTTGATTGCTTTAATTCACGAATAATTAGACGTACTTTCTGGTTACCGTAACTTTACGGTAACCAAGGGGAAACATGAAAGATAGAAATTATTACCGTAATTTTGCCTGGTCAAAATATCAGCGCGATGTGTTTAGAGAGGTTGTTCAAGGCGATCGCAACATTGCAGTGCAAGCCTGCGCCGGGTCTGGGAAGTGTTTGGGAAGAGGAACCAAAGTGTTGATGTACAATGGTTTTTCTATTAATGTTGAAGACGTTAAAAACGGTTATGCACTTATGGGCGACGATGGCACATTGCGCCGCGTTCAAGGTGTAACATTTGGGGTTGATGAATTGTACAAAATTACCCCAGTTAAAGGTGACTCTTGGGTTTGTAATTCACAGCACATTCTGACTTTAGTTAATTCACGTCGATCTGCGATTACTGGTTACGGACGGAAAATAGGAGATAACGAGGTGTTTGATATCTCTTTACCAGAATATTTAGCTTCGGAGGAAAGATTTCGCAGATACTGGAAGCAAATTAGAGTTGGTGTTGATTTTGAAGACCCAGAAGAACTGCCTTTAGACCCTTATTTTTGTGGATTATGGCTAGGTGATGGGGACGTGGTCAAGCCTAATTCATCTGGTGCAATAGTGATAACAGATAATAATCAAGAGGTGATTAGATATTGTGATGCGATCGCTTTACGGTATGGGTTAGAGACAACTCATGTGCCACAAAAAGGTAATTGCATTCGAGTTAGATTCAAGTTTACTGAAGGCTATAAGCGCGGCAAGTACGAATCTAATTATTTGAAGCAAGTGTTGCATGATTTTGTTAGTGAAGATTTTCAAAAGCAGATACCTCATGAATATTTAGTCGCTAGCAGAGTTAATCGACTTAAATTGTTAGCTGGGTTATTAGACACAGATGGTTATTACCACAGTGGATACTACGAGATTGTCACCAAGTACGCTCAATTAAACAAAGATATCCTTTTTTTGGCTCGCTCCCTTGGGTTTGCTGCTTATAGTTCAATCAAATCGGTTAAGCTTGCAGGATGGAGTGAACCAAGGAACTATTACAGAATTACTATCAGTGGTGATGTTTCTCTGATTCCATCTTTGTACAGACAAGTGCCAAAGCGCAAACAATGCAAGGATGTTTTGCGTACAGGTATTACAGTAGAGCCAATTGGTAAGGGTGAATATTTTGGATTTACTCTTGATGGAAACGGGAGATTTTTGTTGTCTGATTTTACCGTTACTCATAATACTTCAACTCTCAAGGGAATAGTTCACTGGCTACCCAGCAACACAAAAATCAGAATCTTTTGTTTTAACAAATCGGTCGCTGACAAGCTAGAAAAGGAAGTGCCAAGTAGAGTAAAGGTAGGGACGGCACACGGCTATGGGTATGCAATGTGTATGAAAGCAACTCATAGCTTTGAAGGAGGTTTGTTAATTGATAACGATAAGTATTGGAAGCTAGCGCACTCTGCTATTCAAAACATGATCCGCGAAATATCACAAGGAACAGCAGATTATTCTTTCAATAATTCAGACGAAAAAGCGCTCAGAAGTTTAACAAAAGCAATCTACAGCGTATGCCACATTATTAGAATTGCTTTGCCAGTCTTTAAATTTCGAGAAATAGCAGAAGCGCTTAGAGAGTATGGAGTTGTTATTCCTGGGAATTTAAAATTCTTTGCAATTAAGTTAGCGATGGATTGCATAATCAAGGGCAACAAACAAGCCAGCGAAAAAGCAATTTTCGATTTTGACGACTTGTTGTACATACCTCATCAGTGGCAGCTATCCCCATTAGGCAAAGTCCAGATTTTGATGGTAGATGAAGCCCAAGATACCAATGCAGTTATGCAGTCTTTGTATAGGAAGTTTGTACAAGATGGCGCACGCATAATTGTTGTGGGTGATGAAAGACAATCTATTTTTAGCTTTGCTGGTGCGCTTGCGGATGCTTTTCCTATGCTTAGAAGTGAATTCAATTGCGTACAGTTACCTTTGCCTGTTTCTTATCGATGTCCAAGTTCACACATTGAACTGGCACGGCAAATTATACCATACATTCAGGCTAAGCCAGATGCGATCAAAGGAGTTATGCAGACGATTGACCACGCATTCTTTTATGAGAACGTGCGTGCCGACGATTTGATCCTTAGCCGAATGACCGCACCACTGGTACGAACCTGCATTGACTTGGTGTTGAGAGGCGTTAAAGCGCAAATTAGGGGCAAAGATATTGCAGAAGGTTTGTGTTCAACGGCGCAGGATGTTCTTGGGCATCACCCAATGGCACGATTTACTTATCATTTGCATGAGTGGCTTGAGTCTGCAATTGAAAATGCAGACGATGATTTGATGGCGGACACCATGACCGACACTGCTCATGCGTTGCAGTCTTGTTATGATTCTTTTGGCAATCAGTGTGCAACTATTCATCAGTTCTGCGATCGCATCCTGGAACTTTTTGTTGTGGATTCTACGTCTGAGTGTGTTATCCTTTCTACAATCCACAGAGCCAAAGGTGACGAAGCACAGACTGTCTGGCTGATTGCAAGTGATGAATTGCCGCCAGAGCGGGATGATTCTAACCAAGAAATACAAGAAGAGAATTTGGTATATGTTGCTATAACCAGGTCAAAAGAAAAGCTTTACTTTCTCCCGAATAGACCAGTTTATGACAATGTAGGTGGCATTGCCATATTAGAGGACATTGATTGGAGTAAGTTGCCTAATACCTCAGAAACGCTTTCTGTGCCAGTTATTTCTATGCAATTAGAGCTTTGTTAGATGGATTTACCAGTTAGTAACAAAAGAAAAGCAACTCTTAGAGAGTACAAGCGAGAGTTGCAAAATTTGGGAAGCATGATCGCTAGAGAGTTAAAAGCTATTAACGAAGATGGCGATTATTTTACGGTTGGTCAAGCCATGAGATCAGTGTCCAGCGAGGTTTCTAGACTTGCCGCTGAATTAAAAGTGCTTGAAGAATTAATTAATGCATGGGGAGCAAAATAACGATGCCTACGGATTTTGAGGTTCTTACATCTTGTGAACTACCTACACCTTATCTGTACTCAGATAGGTGTAGGCTTCCGGCGCATTTTTCAACACTGCCAGAACTTCCTTAGGTTTAGTCCTAGGTAAAGGTGACAGCGATGGCTTTAAATTGCTAACGCGAGAGTGCTTTTTTGTGGATTGCGATCGCATCGCATTCATCAACGCAGACGGCACAACTAGTGATAAACCCGTGCCAGGGTCTAGAATCTTCTATCTTGGTACTAATTACAGTGGTTTTTTTCAGCTATTTAAACAAAATGGCACAGTTCTCCGCGCAATACATAATATACACGAAATGGAGCAGGAAACACATGTCAAAGCAATGGGTTAGTAAACGACTCACAATCAATTTAGCAAAAATTGAGATGGAACTTCTTGCTGCTGTCAGCGAAAAAACTGGGCGCAGTATTACGGATCTTGTTCGTGAATCCATTCGGATCACTTATAAGGAATTTGCTCACTCAGAAAAAAATAGCCCTCGGTTACCGTAACGTTACCGTAACGAAGGACTGAACTTACGATAGTTGTTAATATCCACCAAATGTGCATTCTATGACAAAATGCACATCTTTTTTTTAAGTGTTAAAAAAGGACTGCTGATAAAAAAAAGGCAGTCCGCAATATCGTGCTGAAAATAAATTATTTTACAAGCCTAGCCGCTGTTTAAGAAAATCCGCAGTACTTATTCCTTCGGCAGCAGCAGCATCTCGAATCGCTTGGACTAGCTCCGCATTCATAACCAAGGTATCATTGGTGTTTTCATTTTCGGATAAGCGAAACATGCCAGATTCTAAAACCAATGCATTATAAGCCTCCAAAAAATTTTCACCAGTAATCTCCATTCGTGCTCGCACTATCTGTTCAATCTCAGCTTGGTTTGACGCAGCCTTAGAAGCGATGATATTCCACATAAAAGTGGCAATTGGATAATCATGTCCAGTTGACCAAACGGCAAGATTTTGACCAAAGATTCCGCGCCTAGGCGTAATCTTGATAATATTAGGGTGTAGTTGGTCTGGTCTAAATGACATAAAACATCCTGCTTGTTTTCATATCAACATTATTATCTTAGCCGCGACGCTTCTCGCGGCTAAATTTTTTGAGTATTTTTACTTTATACAAAAAAGTACTTTGAAAAGGACTTGACGGTACTTTTTAAAGTACGTTATATTAATTTTTGTAGGCAGTCAACTAAACAGACGAGCGACTGACCAACTGAACGCAACGATACTGTACAACTAACTGCCTGCAACAAACCTTGAAAATTGCATAGGAAATGTGGCAGCAACTAAGCTCAAGATTTTAACTTTAGGCGAGGAATTAGATGCTTTATCAATTTACTGTGATTACTCGCTGACTAAAAAAGAATTAGCAGCTTTGCTAAATTGCTCTCGGACTAGTGTTGTCGCTTGGTGCGATCTCGCATGGCGATCTAGTCCTAGTTTTAGAAACGACACACCTAGAGATGAAGAAGGTGCTTTTGATAGGCAAGCGCCATTAAGCCCTTATCAAATCTGGTTTGTCAGCAGGATACAAGAAACAATGAAGCGCGTGCGTTCTGCTGATAGAACCCGCGCTTACATTACCGGAGAATCCACCGCAAAGTGGTATTCAAAAGCAAGATTTGACGTACTTCACAATATTATTCAGGAAAAAACAGCATGAACTTTAATGTTAAAGACTTAGCAGGCTACGCAGGCGTTTCAGTCGCTGAAATGATTACTCTTCTGACCGACAAAGCGCCAGACGTGAACTGGAAAGCAAATACTCCAGTACCTGACGCTTTGGTTCAGCTTTTTATGACAAACGTCGATGAGTACAAAGCAGCAAGCACCATGCCAACTGGCGCTTTGATTTCCGCAGACGGCGATGGTGCAAGCATTGCTCAGATGATGATTAATTCAGAAGCAACCCAATATGCCTTGATAGAAGCGCTCGGAAACATTGACATGAAGGATGTGGTTACCACTGCGGTAATGCACAGTCTGGCACAGATTGAGACTTACGAAAGCACAAAGTCAAAAATCTGGGAAGGTTATCTTAAATCTCGGCTTACCGCAAGTAATGAGCGCACAAATCAAGCAAGCGACGCAATCAAAAAACAAGCTGCGGAACGGCAAGTTGGCATTAGTAACCGCATGCAAACAGCGACCGCCGCATCTACCACTGCTAAGGAAGCATTGGAGGATGCTAACGCTTTTTTGACACAGACACTCGCTTCCATCTAGCTGGTTTGTTGGCTGAGATTTTAGCACGGATGAAACCAAGTTCTATGACAGAAAGTCTTAGCCAGCGAATCATGGAACTAACAGAAAAAGAAATCATGGAAGCGATTAATTCCTTGCGCAATCTTCCAGACGGTAAAAAAGCTATCAGAGATATTGCAAAAACATTCACCAAAGAGGAAAAAGCTATGTTCACCAAAAGCGTTTATTTTGTTCTCAACACTTTTGTTTTTGCCCCATTAGACGCAGTTAATTGGGCTTTAGAAAAAACAATAGCAGCTATTTATTAATCATGAAAATGACTGTAGAGCAAGCAATGCAAGACTTGAAATTTAGTTCAATTAGTAGTGTTGCCGTTGTTTTGTTTGAGAAGTTCCCTCGCCGCAGGCAAAAACCTATCAAAAGAACAACCAAGCTTACGACTCAAGAACTAAATGCATTAAAGTTTCACCGTTATCGTAAAGTTACGGTAACCGGAGGGAAGCGATGACCAAGACTAGACGGACAGTTGATAGAACCGATGTCTATGTTACCAACCATTTTGTTAGCCAGGATGGAGATCGCTATAAGATAGTTCGTCATTACCGCGATGAAATTCCTTCATCAGGACTTAAGGAAGTCATTATCGCACTTTTGGGATTTAGTGGCGCAGGGTTGGTGATTTATTTGAGTTGGGCTGGGGCGATCGCTTTGACTAACCGTCCCAGCCCTCAAAACACCACTACTCAATACATTATCAGGAATGTGCCATGAGACATTATTGGTGCAATAGTTGCAGAAAAATGACCTACCACTGCTTTCATAGTGGAGATGGGTTACAAGCAAGAGACAGCACAGGAACATGCTATCACTGCGGAACACGTAGGGATATATCGCTTAAACCGTATGTACCTGTCCCCTTTTCTCCAAAAGTACAAAGTATTTACGATGCCCTTGGGACAGATGAGTATGGGTTTGAGCAGGTGATTGACAATCTATTTAAATTACTGGACTAAGGTATGGTGGCAAAAAAGACCGTGTTTCAAGAATTAACTACCGCAGAACTTCTTGAGGGAATAACAACTCAACTGAATGCTTTTGAACAGTATCTAGAAAACGAAGAAATTAACTACGCTGTAGGCGACGTAAATACCGATTTGTACGGTGAAGAAGATCAGTTTATAGACAATTTATTTGTAGGAGGTGGTGACGTAGAAATAGATGGAATTGTAAATGATGACGATTTTGAAATTTATGTTGATGATTTATTCAGGATAGTCTAATGGGAGCATTAGGAACTAACGGCACTGCCAAAAAAGCGGGTGCAAGTACAGCGACCGCCAGTGCCAAAGAATTTGATTCAGTAGACAGCTTTGTTGCAGGAACGCATATTCCGCGTTTCATGCCCAAAGAACTGCTAAATGTAGGGCTTTGTAAAAGCAAAGAAGACTTAGAAAAGTTCAGAACATCGCTTGGGGAGTTCCGCAAGGTTGTCCAGTGGACTCAGCAAAAATACAAGATGCAACAAACGGCTGCTGATTTAGCTTTAGAGCTAAGCAAAAGCCAAAATGAGCTAATTAGTTACTTTGCTAAAACAGTGCTCAAGCAGGCGAAATCTGACTCAGAATTAGCCGCAATGCTGGGAGCACTTCCAGGAATGTTGGGTGCTATTGAAGGCACAGTGGAAAAGAAAAAAGAAGAAAAGGTGAAAACCTTTACTGAACGCCTAGCTAAGGCGGGTAAAGGTGAAAGCACCACTTAAAACAAAATCTATAGCCAGGGTAACATCCTGGCTATAACAAGGAGAAAAAATGGATGATTTGTTACAACGTTCACGCAGATTGATTAGCTGGATGGCAGTAGGGACTTTTTGTTTCTTATTACTAGGGTATATAGCAAAAACGATTACTGCCTTAGTTACAGGAGTTGGGATTGCACTGCTTGCAATTAATGCTTTTGGTATCTACTTGTTCTTGTGTTATCCAGAACTACGCGAAGAAGTGATACTGGGTATTGCAACTCAAATCGTAGCAGCTCTGTTGCTGTTTTTGTGAGGTGTGCAATGAGTGTCGATAAGTTTCTAAATTCATTGGATATTTTTCAAACAGATGCGGACGAAGAATATGTTCACGTCAAAACAACGGCTGCAACGATTATTAGCTTAGGTTTACTGTTTTTTCCTCCTAGCGCACTGCGCTGGGATGGCTCAATCCGCAGTCCTTTTGATAAAACTTCGCTAAGCGAAACAGAGGAGGTGCGCTTATACCCTAATGCTGTACTCAATAGGTCTATTAGGATAATGTCAGCAGTACTAGGCTTGTCTTTAGCTGGGTACTCAGGCTTACTGGATCATAAGCATTTAAGTACTGCTTCAATTCGGCGCAAGAAAAAAGAAGCTAAAAGCATTATTGAAGACGAGCGCATGAATGCGCAGATTATTGAGTACATACCCGCAGAAAAGCAAATAGAAGCACCGCCATCAAAACAATTAACTCCTGCGGCACAGCAAGCAATAGCGTTACTTATGAGCGCGAAAAGGAAAGAACAGGCAGGAAGAGAAGAAGACCTGGAAGCGCTTGCAGCTTCTAAATTTAAAGTGACAGCTAAATCTGCAAACGTGGATGAAGGGATGAAAGCCAGAAACATTGCAGTTAATAAAGCAATTGAGATGGTGAATAACCCAGTAGAAGGTCAAGATAAATGGGTTAATTTTCGAGATATAGGGAGAAACATCCTTAACGGGATGCGAATCACTGAAAAATCTCTGTTGATCGCAAGTGGAACCGGAACAGGTAAAACAACGACCGAGTTAGACCTTTTAGAAGGGCTAATGAATAATTACCCAAACACCACCTTCTATGCTTTACTCCAAAAAAATGACCAGCTTACTGGGGTTAAAGAAGAAAATAGACAGGTGTTCAATAATCTTCTTCTGACCGACTACCTTAATCAAGGTGATTCTGACGAAGAAGAAGAACCAGGTATTGTTTTAGAGCACATTCTCAGACCGCTGTTTCAGGTTTACCGGGAATTTGCCCACAGAAAAGAACTGCCTCCCGAGGAACGCGATCGCCTTAAAGAAACCTCCCCTATCCGCCTAGTCCTCGGAGATTGGTTTGCTACTTTCCAAGAGTTGAAACGGTTAAACAAGAAGGATTTTGGTCACGTGATGAGCATGATCCGACAGATTATCACCGTTGGACGAGACTCTGGAGTTGCATTAATTGTAGATAGCCAATCGGCTGCGCTCGCTAGCTTAGGACTGGCAGAAGACGCCAGTATCCGTGAAAGTCTTGATATTTACTCACAAGGGTTTGTCCGTACAGTAGGAGGTAGAGAAAAAGGTGAAGTACGCACAATGTTGCAGGTCATTGGTAACAACAGCCTCGTAAGTAAGGAGGACAGACCAGGTATCATGGCAGCTTACTTACTTTTAACCAATGCGATCGGCGATAACAGCGTAACTTCCCCTATTATTTTCACAACTGTTGGGTCTGTTCCCAGTATTGGCATTGTTCCTGACCTTTCTAATAAGACAGTTAGAGAAGTAGGAAAAACACGTGGATCTTCGTTTAATAAGCAGGTAAATGAGCTTGCACAATCAATAGCGCAAGAACTAACAAAAGCGCCTGAAACTAACAAGGGAAGCAATAATGTCCTTGATGATTTAGATTTATCTGATAACGCAATCAAGATGATGGAAGCAATTGATAAGATGAGCCGAAAGATGGGAGGTGAACCGTTAAAACCTTGGGCAGTTGCAAGAATAGCTCATGTTTATGGTGCTGATAGAAACGATGCAATCCAAGAGTTGAAAGAGGCAAATCTAATTATTATTAATTCTGAAGGAAATCTCACGATGAATTGAAAATCCGCAAGATTCGCACAAGGCAGATTTTTTTATCGCCGCGATAAAAGTGGTTTGTGTGAACCACCTTGTGCAAACCTCAAACCTTGATTCTTCCGTTCAAATCGCGCCACCCCTCGCACCTCTCACGCAACGATTCACGCAACAAGAATAAGCAAAAGCGCGAACCATGCATCCCTCAAAACCCATCCTACAAACTCGTTAATTACTAACAGGAAATCATGCAAGAAGTAATGACCTCCACACAAAAATGCCGCAAGGTTTATGAAGACAATTACTTTAAAGTTACTGTTCGCATTGACCCTAGCTTTAAACCCAAGCTTGACCAATTAACTCGTCAATTTGGTTCTCAAAAAGCTGCCTTGGAATATGCTATCGTTCACGCAGGCGTTAGCAGTCGCTTTAACAAGAATAATGTTGAAAAGTTAGAGCATGAAAACCGAGAGATGAGCGCAACCATTGAGAACCTTAAAGAACAGATTCGGGAACTCAAAGCACAAAAGCAAGTCGAAGAATCTAACAATCAACTGTTAGATGAGGCGATCGCCGCCACTCAAAAACGCTCCGAACTCCCAGTTGACATCGAACAAGCTTTCTTAGACTTTCAAAGCGCTCAAGACAGTATTTATTAAAAGATTAGCGCGTAAATCCTAGACACATGCTTAAACACTCTGTGTACATCCGCCTAACTGTTCACTCGTTACCGTAACGTTACGGTAACGGGCACAAAGAATAAATACTTAGAGGAAACAATGTATATTTTTGACAACACCAAAAGTTACGATAAGCAACTCCACAATATCTACTTGAAGACAAAAAGGAATACATCTACCAGTGTTTCTTTTGAGATTGACAGATTAGCAAATGATGACAGCGAACTGGCTGCTGAATTACTAGAAACTTATACGGAGCGTTACGGATATCCTGCGGAAGTAGCTGCCAAGGATGGGCATGTGTACTTGATGAAAGCAATTGGCTTCTATGGAATTTTTTCTCCTATTGTGTGCCGATACAAGATCGGTAAGTCTAATAACCCTAAGCGCCGCCACATCGAGTTAAATGGACAGCAAGCCCCATGTCCAATTGATTGCATTAGATATATTGCAGTTGACGACATGGCGGCTATTGAAAGCAAACTCCATAATCGTTTCAAAGGGAATCGAGTGCACGGAGAATGGTTCGTTTTTTGGCGTTGGGAAATGCCGATGGTTCATCTCGCCTATCAATTTATTGGGGATAGTCTCAAAACCAACAAAAAAGCAAACTTCCCTAATAAAAGTACAGTAGGATTTATTATCTTGGTCTTATTGGCGTTACTGAGCGCTTCCGCAGTTATTTCATCTGCAATAGTTCACCAAACACAGGAAATGCAACCTATCGAGGAATTAAAAAACGATGGACAATAATCTTTTGAGAGTTCACGAACACCTAGGAGAAGCGATCGCCGCACTAACCCATGTTGGCGCAGACGGACTAAACTACTTTCAGTTGCATATTCGCCTAGCAATAGACTGGGCTTATAATTGGCAAATAACAGTCAAAGCAACACAAAACCAGGGGCTTGAAGCGCTTTGCAAATCAGTGATTGCGCTCACTAATACCCCAGTACAAGAAATTCCTGAAACCATTAAAGTTATACACAGCGAACTAGGTAAAGTGATCCCCTCCGTTGTGCGATAAGCTAATGCTAATATGAAAAATTGTGCAAAGAGGATGCATATTCTCTTTTTTTCTTGGTTGCCGTAACGTTACTATAACCAGCCGTTGTGCCTGCTTCGGTTGTGGCACAAGGATTACAGTAATTATGTGATTAATTGGGCATACTATCAATATAGAAAACAACCACCAAGGAGAAAGGCAAATGAGACGTTACGGAGTAGAAATTGAATTTGTAAGTGATTTAGGGTTAGATGAGATCGCCGACAAGTTGCGCCAAGCAGGAATCAACGCAGTAGCTGAAGGCTACAACCACAGCTTGCGCGGATATTGGAAAGTTATTACTGATTCTTCCTGCGGGTATGAGTTGGTTTCCCCTCCACTGTTAGGTGAAGAGGGGATCGCTGAAATCATCACAGCTTGCAATGTACTAGACCAAGTAGGCAAGGTTAACAAAAAATGTGGCGTACATGTACACATAGATGCCGCAGGTCTAACACTTAACCAAATCAAATCAGTAATCATCAACTACGCCGAGAACGAAGCGGTATTTGACCTGATTATGCCTGGTAGCCGTAGAGGCGATAACAATTACTACTGTCAAAGCATTGCCAGAATCAATCAACCCAAATTACGCAGATGCACATCTGTACAAGAAATATTAGAAGAAGTGTTTAACAACAGCCGATATTACAAAGTGAACATCGCATCTTACTTACGCCACGGCACAATCGAGTTTCGTCAACACAGCGGAAGCGTAGACGGGCAAAAAATTTCTAACTGGGTACGACTCATCCAAAGCTTTGTAATTCGCTCAATAGATGCTGAGATCGCAGCTAACTGTGATACCCTCCGCGCTCGCTTTGAAGCTTTGATCCCCGCAAACCAGCCAGTTGCAGCACCCACAAAATTAACCGACATCAAAAAAGAAGTTTACCGAGGTTTGGGACTCGCTGACAGCAAAAGTGTTAAGGCATGGGCAAAAGCAAACGGGATCAACGCTGATCTACGAGGCAAAGAAGGTTGGTTGAAAATCTTCAATGCCGTATTAACCTCCGCATCTACCGTAGATTTACGCTCTTACTACAGCCAACGTACAATTACATTAGGAACCAACGATTTGGTAGGAGTTGCATAATGAGGTACCAAGTTAAAGATGATCCCGATCATCGTGTTATAGAAGGACGATCCCCAGTTGAGGTTATTACCAGCCTCAAGGGTCAATGGGAAGAATGCGATCTTAAAACTTATATGCGGAACTTTCGTGACCGGACAGCGATCGCATATGGAGAAAACGTAGCCCAATCAATTTCTACCCAAAGCTGCAAAAAGTTTCTAGAATCTCTTGTAAATACTGGAATCCTTATGGTTGTAGAGGATTGACGGAAACGCACCCTTGATCCCGGTTACCGTAACGTTACCATAACCAATACCACTTTTCTAAAGTGGCACAATCTACATGATTTTTATATGCCCAATAAATCATACTATAAGTATAAAGATAAGAAACACCAAGGAGAACGAAATGTCAAACGCTTACAGAATTGAATTTAACCCAGTAAAAGTTATCGAAGCCCTAAATCGTAAACACCCTAAATTATGGGCTACCTTAAGCGCTAAAGGAAAACGTCAAGTAACAAACATTAAAATGCTACAAGTTTTAAGATCATACGAATTAAATGTAAGAACTGACTTACAAGATGCAGAAAAATCTATACAAAGCGGGGAACAATGCTGGGAAGAATTTCTTAAGAACGGCGAACGATGCAGCTTAAAAGGCGGCTACCAAGGCGAAATCACAAGAGTATATGTGAGATATTGGTCATAGATAATGACCTGGAGATCGCCCTATGGGCACGCTACGCAAACAAGATCCCCAGTTCCCTGGTTATCGTAACTTTACCATAACCAGAATATCACCGAAAACAACTGGCACAACCCTACTTGCTATAGTATGCCCAATAAATCATATTTTAAATATAAAGACACGGAGAGCAAAAAGATGGAGCGCAAATTACAGGAAATCAAAAACGCAGCTTTTAAGTTAGCCCAAAAAATGGGTATGTTTTGCACACAGACACAGCACTTTAAGAAGCGTGGGCTTACCGTAGGATTAGACTTAAGATCCAAGCGTGGTTGGCTTTTGCTAATAGATCGCATAGCAGCAATGGAAACTGGGGTATTGGTTCCTTTCTTGCGCCAAGCTGCGACCGCTATTGCAGCTTAGTTCTCGTTATCGTAAAGTTACGATAACCAACTTGACTTTTGATTTACTATATGACATTATTGGCATAGAGGCAAGGAGAAACAGATGACACGCTTGAAGTTTGCAGAAGTAGAAGAAATATTAACCAGCAAAGGTTACTTGGTAGAGAAGACAAGTTCCGGATATAAAAGCCAAGGGCATCGCTTCAAAAACCTTACAGAGCTTAAAGAGTGGGCATTAGGGTTGCCAAGTATTGTACAGGAGGATAAACAAGAAACTGAGCAGCCGCAAGTGCAACCAGAAGCTGAGCCGACGCGTTTTGATGGCTGGGACAGGCAAGGACTCTGGGGTTATCTGGGTGTTGCTGGCATTGACCGGGACGCGCTGTTTGAGACGAAAGATGGCTGGGTGTTCGATAGGGATAAGGCGATCGCTGCCTTAGTAGCCTACGAGTATAGCCAGGGGTGCGCTAACGAACCCTATCACGACAATAGCCAAGAGGAGTGCGAGGAAGATAAGGAAGGAGAGGTTGGCAGCTTGGAAGTAAGTCCAACCGTAAAGTTTGCTCATACTTGGGCTGAGGTTAAAATAGCGGTAAAAGCGATGCTCCAAAGGAGCCGCTACGCGAACGCATCTGCCTTAATGGGCAGAAATTTTGCTGAAGCTTTTACAATTCGAGATTTTTTCATACCTTGTGTTTTCCGCACATTAGCGCGAAGTTTCCTTAAGCGTCATTACTTAATAAAAATTCAAGCGAGGTGCCATAGCTTTGCGGAAATGGTCAAAGTTTCTAGGTTGATTGTTAAGTTAGCGTAGTAAACAAATAGGCTGGGAAAGCCCAGTCCCTAGGAGTACCATGATCTCTCAACTTCAGGAAACGCATCTATGCAAAGCAAATAAACGGAATCAACTGCTAAAAGCATGGAGTCAACTGGAACCACATAATTGCGAAGTAGATAAAAAAGGAAGATTTTATATTTACGTAGGGACTCCAGAGGCTGAATGCAAACGGTTGATAACACCAGGACTTTATGACCCATTCCAAAAGGGCATAAACCCTGGTTATTCAGCTTTAAACGCTTATGTGGGGTTTTTATGGAGCAAGGTTAAATAAAATGCCCATTAGTGCCAAAAACAAAAAACTATACCCGAAGGATTGGAAGCAGATTGCTGTCGCAATTAAAGATAAAGCTAATTGGACTTGCGAGGAGTGTAATCGCCCTTGCCGTCGCCCTAGCGAAACCTGGGATGATTTTAAGTATCGGCTAGCTCGCAAATCAAAAAAGTTATATTTGGAATGCTGCGAGAAACCTGTGCGATTTGTAGCGACTGTTTCTCATAGCGATCACACTCCTTTAAACTGTCACCCGAGCAATCTTCGTTGTTTATGTGCTCCTTGCCATCTACGCTATGATGCTCATCATCATGCGAAGAATGCAGCCAAAACGCGCAAATTGAAGCAGAAAGTTAAACCCAAAAAGTCATCTAAACCTCAGCGAAAATCCTCTTCCTCTCCAAAGTAGAATGAAAGTAGAAGAAGCTAACAAAATAAAAGATTGGATTATTAAAGAATGCAAAAAGTCTCCTGAGTACAAGAAATTAACCTCAAGAGCATTCTGCGATCACGCGGGTTATTCAAAATATAAGGAAGTTGCAACAGAGATCGCAACTCAATTAATCACCATCCCGCAAGCTGTGCAACTAAACAAAACATTAGACCCTACTTGGGGAGCTTGCACCTATGCTTTTTGGCAAGCGACACTATCACCAAATTTCCCTGTTTACGCGCTCACAAAAGAGTTGATGGAGGGATTTATCAACTCTCAACCTCCAAGCCAATTGTGGGGTTTAAGAATGCCATTTGACAGAGCATTGATCATGTTACCGCAGAATACTCTGATAAGTCCAGATGGGTATAGTCTTAATTGGCTTTTAATTAATTTCCTTGAACCATTTCATGAGGAGAAAAGAGATAACGCCTATCTTAAATACGTAGGCGCTAAATGCGGGTTCAATATAAAGCACAACATCGTTAACAGAAAAGGGATAGATTCTTTCAGACTTCGATGGGTAACGTCGCTAGATCTTAATTACATTTACTCTAGCACGACAGAATTGCCTAGCCCAGAAAATGAGCATCCTATTGCTGGTTTTAACTATTATGTCAACGGCAATGCGCAAACAGAAGCGCTTTTTATCAATCAGGTTAGTGGGCTGGTGTTTCAGATTTTGTTGTACATGATTTCTAGGAAACCGGAATCAGTTAATGCGATCACAAAGATCAGCAAACATCAACGCAGACCTGACCCAAAAGCAGAACGCAATTTTATCTGGGTTGGCAAAGAATATAAGCATCAACGCCAATCTCCCCAAGGTGGTACTCATAATAGCCCTGTGGGTCATTTTCGGCGCGGTCATTATCGCGTTCTTTCATGGCGAGAAGCAGATAAGCAGGAAATTTGGGTACGACCTACTTGGGTAAGCTAACCCCATGCCTAAAGACCTTCAGCATTCCACTTTTGAGCCATTTCGTGTAATGCTTTCTGTATACACTGCTTACAAATGTATACAGTTCAAGCCAATGGTGCCTAACACGGGTGCGCCTATCAGCCATCTCTATTGTAAGAAGCTTAGTGCCCTCTCCAAAAGAAGCTCACGAAGTCGCTGACATGATTATTGCTGGTGTGCTACAAGTGTACCCAAAGCTCTCGCAATGCTTACAAAAAGTGAGGTTAGCGCTTGTAAAACTAGAAATCGCTGAAGAAAGATTTCTCTGACGTATTGTCCACTCTTAATAGAGCCATTTATCTCACGGCTGGCATATAATCTACAAGTACACACTCTAACGTGTATACATATAAAAGTATCAACATGTATACAAGTTAAAATGTAGTATTCTCGACATGAAAACAGTTGCTATCATCTCTAGAAAAGGTGGTGCAGGCAAAACCACCCTGACTGTGCATTTAGCAGTTGCAGCCTGTATTGATGGCAAAGAAACAGCGATTATCGACCTAGATCCACAAGCTTCTGCGGCTGGCTGGGGAGACAGTCGAAAACAAGAAATCCCTGCTGTCGTCTCAGCACAAGCCGCCCGTTTGCCAAAAGTTCTGGAAGCAGCCGTCAATAATGGTGCAGACTTAGCCATTATTGATACGGCTCCCCATTCAGAAACTGCTGCCTTAGCTGCTATCCGTGCTGCTGACTTGATTTTGATTCCCTGCCGCCCAGCGATTCTTGATTTACGCGCAATTGGTGACACCATTGATTTGGTCAATCTGGCTTCTAAAACAGCAACCGTTGTCCTCAACGCTGTTCCCCCTCGCGGTTCATTGGCTGATGAAGCAGTAGAAGCGATACGCCTGAAGGCGTCTGCGCTCCGCGCAATCGCACCATTAGGCGTTTCTATCGCCCCTATTAGGATAGGTCAACGCGCTGCTTTCGTTCACTCGCTCACCGCAGGACAAACAGCACAGGAGTACGAGCCTCTGGGCAAAGCTGCCGAGGAAATCCAACAAGTTTACAAGTGGATGTGTGACGCATTGGGATAAAAAAATAAGCCGACGCATTTGGGCAAAGAGAATGGGCAGGCTTCATACAACGAGTACACAACTACGCCGACGAGTCAACAAAAACAAAGCCTGCCCATTCTCCCAGACGGAACCCCGCGACGCCCTAATAACAACACGATAAATCGTGTTAGCGGAGCGGAACGTAGTTTTGCTTCCGAATCAACCCAAGAGGGCGACGCACTTGGGCAAAGAAATGAGCCAGCCTTTAAAGAACGAGTACCCGTGAGCGCCGACGAATCAACAAAAACCAAGGCGTAGCGGGGTTCCAACTGGGAAAATGAGCCAGCCTTATTACAACGAATACCTGTGAGCACCGACGAATCAACCAACAAAGGCTGGCTCATTTTCTTCGCCCAAATGCGACGCTCATTTCCCAGTCAAAACCCCGCAACGGCTTATTTTTCCAGTCGGAACCCCGGTAAACAACTTATAATGTAAACATATAAACTTGTATACACGTCAACATGTATAGTCATGGCTAATAAACCAAACCTAGCGGCTGCTTTGCACAAAGCATCAGGAAAACCAGATTTTAGCGAACCCAAACAGGAAGAGTTGCAGCAGCAGTCATCGACTTTAAAACCCGAACTACCACCAAGCAGGCAGGGTAAGAAAGCAATCGCTGGTCACTTCGACCCAGCTGTATCTAAGCAACTGAAGCAACTGGCACTCTCGCAAGATAAAACTGTCCAAACACTGTTAGCTGAGGCATTGAATGACTTATTTGAAAAATATGGCTTTAAGCCAATAGCGTAGACATATTTCAACCAGTCTACAAAAGCCAATAAATTAAGAACATCTTCTCGCTCAAACCCTTGAGAGTACAACTGCCGAACTAAAGCCAGTCCCGTCTTCCTCTGGGTCAATATCCTACAAATACAAAGCGCTGCTATCATCAGGCAATGCGTGTAAGTATTTACTAGTAATCGCGATATTGCTGTGTCCCAAAGTCTTCTGAATCAAAGCAAGGTTCGTACCCTTTTGAATACTGTGCGTGGCATGAGCATGGCGCAACCAGTGGCACGAAGCTTTTTCATTCACCCCTGCACGCAATGCAGCAGCCTTAACAATCGGGTGAATGTTCTGTCTGTGCAAGTGTCCTTTGGTTTTGCGGCTAATAAACACCGGGGCATCAGGTGGGGCATTTCCTCTCAAGCTTAAAAGAAGCTGCCAAAGGTCTAATGGCAGTCGGATAGAACGCCGTTTATTCCCCTTCCCTAGTACCGTTATTTGTCCACCGTCGCCGCGTGGCATCAAATCTTTCCATGTAAGCCCACACAGTTCACTCACTCGCAATCCTCCTTTATAAAGTAAAGTTAAGATGATAAAATCACGAGTGTTTGTAGCCCCATTAATGAGCAGGTCCACCTCAACTTTCGTCAAATAGCGCTCAGTCAGATTGTCGTCAGATTTCTTAACTTTGAGAGCGCAGCCGACATTAAAGGGGATATACTCCATCTTGGCAGCGAAAGAAAACAGCGACTTGATAGCCGACAGGTGATTTTCTTGGGTGACTGGAGAATTTCCCTCTGCTTCCAATTGCATCCAGTAATCGTGTAAATCTTCAAGCGTGACTTCAAGTAAGGATTTTCCCACAAAGCCCAAAAACTTGGTGATAATGCGTTGGTAAGCTGACTGAGTTAAAGTCGCTTTGCCGTGCAGCCACATTTGAATGAGTTTTTGTTGAGCGTCAACAGGTGCTAGGTGTCGCAACTGCTTGCGCTCGCGTATGGAATGAACCAGGGCAAGAGGGGTCATTGTCAAGAAGTGAGTTAACAGACAAAACATTTCTTCTGTCTGATTATCCCCCAGGATCAATTTCTTTGATGAAAAAAAAGTAGCCGATATGTATGATTCTTGCTGACGAAGTTCAACAATCTCAAGGTCAATTTCACAGGCGATAAGCCTCTGGCTTGACGGCACGCTGCGTGATTGACAACTGGTTCCTTTTGCACGCTTCACCGTCATGTAAATCTTTCTCTAACGCGAACACAACATAGAGTTTGCAGCGTTGCATAGATATATTGTTGACTCTGATTTTGTGAACCTATGTATAGATACTTTCTCTACGAGGTGTAGAAAAGTGTTGTCAGGCTGTCTGTACTTTTTCTATACGATAGTCTGTGTTCAGTGCTGTATTAGGGGGAGAGGGTTCAAGTTTTTTCGTGTTCTTTCTCACTAGCTTCTACAAACATACTTCTACCTGTATTTGAGCTATTCTGTTGAACTGCTTAATCGCTTGAGAAAGATTTCTCTAACGTCAGCATGTTGTCTAGTTCTCCCATCAATTACTGTCTTACTGCTGTACTGTTATCAGTTTTGATATCAGGTGTACTATTACCGGCGCTGCTATATCATGCATGATAATTGATCTTAATGCTAGACGAAGATTTTCCCTATGCAACCCATTCAACAACAAGTCATTGAAACACTCCAAACACTGTCTCCTGCCGAGCAACAAGAGGTTCTGGACTTTGCAGAGTTTCTCAAAAGCAAGCGGCAAAGATTACCATCCGCGAACATAGAACCAGTTCAATCGTTCTTAGAAACAGCCCAAGCCTATATCGGTGCAGGCTCTGGTCCTGGAGATCTTTCTACTAATCCTGAGTACATGAAAGGATATGGTACCTGATGCGTCAGCAAGTTCTCCTTGATACTGGTTCCCTCATAGCCCTTATTGATCGCCGCGATCACCATCACTCCTGGGTAACGACAGAACTTGCTACAATCCAACCTCCACTACTCTCCTGTGAAGCAGTGCTTTCAGAAGCATGGTTCTTATTGCAGCGTGTGAATAATGGGCGAGAAACTTTAGTTGGATTACTAAAAAGTCAGCAAATTTTGGTAGCTTTTCAGTTTAACTTGGAAGTTGAGTCAATCACCGAGCTATTAACCCGGTATCGCTCCGTTCCCATCTCCTTCGCCGATGCAAGTTTAGTACGAATGGCAGAGCTGTATCCTAGCAGCGAAGTCTTGACCTTAGACAGTGACTTCCTCATCTATCGAAAGCACAAGAATCAACCCATTCCAGTCATTATGCCGGAGGTTTAAACCGAATGAAAGCAATCCAAGGCACGGGGAAGATTGATGCACAAGGTGAATATCAACAGCGTACTTTGATGTCACGGGGGTCTAACACGTACCAAAAATGGGGAGGGTTTTTGGGTGGATCTGTTTTACCCCATGATGAATCGTGGGGCTTGGAACCCTCCCCATTTTTGGAGGGGACAAGTGCGTCACCAAAACAATTGGAACAGGGATTAAAGCAAGCGTTGGTTGAGGCTGGCTATGATTCCAGGGAGAAAATTATTCATCTTATTACTGCCTCCCTTAAATTGGATTCGCTAGAAATTCTACCTGAGCAGTTACAACTATAGGTTTCATAGTCCCCGCCTGGGATATCACCTCCCAGTTGATAGATTTCACTAAGTAATTACCAAAGTTTTCGCCTGCTATCGTAAGCGCTTTAGGCGTGGTAGAACCTTTTTCAGCGCGGAGCAAGTCTAACCGAGCTTTAGCGCTTGTATTGTAGCCCACACCAGGCATAGAGCTAAATTTAAAGTCTACTTTTATCCTATCAAGCTCGTCAGATATCCAGTGAACACGAGAGAAGCCATTGATAATCGGAATTTCAACATATCCTGATGTTTGCTGCACCGCAATCTTTAAGACTTCCGGTACAGCAAAGGTGATAGTGCCAAAGCTGCCAGATTGAAGAGACATAGTTTTGCGCTCATTTTAATGGTTATCGTAACGTTACGGTAACCAGCTAAATGTTAAATACTCGCTGCAATTCTATCATGGTACGCCATGAATCAGATTGCCTAAGTGTGTGAACGCATCTGCGAAGAAAGTATTTATGATTTCCCTGATTAAACCCAGAAAGTTGGATGATCGCACCCAAGACATAAAGCCAGTTGCCTTCAGTCGTAGCAGTAAAAACCTGTTGTTCTTTGTTATTGTCTTTAGCAGCCCCATAGGCGAACCGCGCTGCGCTTTCTCCGTTATAAAGGATTCCTTTTGATTGCAAGTTAAGAATGCGATTGGTCACATTAGCGTACTGAATACTTAAGTCA
Source organism: Brasilonema angustatum HA4187-MV1 (assembly GCA_019359695.1). Taxonomy (GTDB): domain Bacteria; phylum Cyanobacteriota; class Cyanobacteriia; order Cyanobacteriales; family Nostocaceae; genus Brasilonema; species Brasilonema angustatum. The sequence goes on along the minus strand of JAHHGV010000055.1, from coordinate 14,289 downwards.
CTGGTGATAGGAGAGCCACCACTCATGTACTGAACACGCACTGCGCTATAAACTCCATCAGTAGAAAAGCGAACCTGCGCAGTTGAATCACTAGCAATACTGGTTGGTGAAAGCGTGAGTACTGGAGAAGCATTTTCAAAATCTAAAAAATCATAGAAGAAAATGGTTCCAGCTTTAACTCTAAGCAAAAATCCATATTGCTGGGCAAGGGATTCTAAGATTTCAGCGCGGGTTTTACCTGAGAATCTGTAAACGGTTTGACTGGATGAGTTTTGGGTTTGAAACCCTGCGATCGCACCCGAGATGTTGCTTAAATTATTGACAGTCAAACTAAGTTGTGTTGCTTGGGTATCTACAATTGCTCTGATACTAGCATTGTCATAGCTGTACCCAATTTCATTGAGTGCACCACCATTAAAATCAAATGCACTCATGCCAATGTTGTAAACCTTGCGGGCATGGTCATAAATAACGTCATTTACCTTATGGGTTCCTGTGGTGATGTTATTGGGGGCAGGATCAGAAGAATATTTCACTTGAATTTCTACCGCATCACCAATTTGAGGAATAAGCGTTGCGCTAGGGTCAAGGGTAAATTCACAATGTGAGCGACCAAAGCCAGGTTCTTCGGTATATGAAAAATCGCTGATATAGTTTCCAATGCTAGTAGTCCCAACACTAGAGTTGATAGACACATAGCTAATAATAGGACGCTTTACTGCCATGTTACCTCCGATTATTTCTGCTACGATTGCGATCTAAAAGATCCAAAATCTCACTCGACCATTTTTCCATTTGCGCAAGTAACTTTCTACCATCATCCTGATTTGCAGACCCTGAAAGGTTAACAGTTGGTTGAAAGTTAATGGTGATGCTGGATGAGGAATTATTTCCCATCAACATTGGCGCTCTTTGCTCACTAGGCATCGCAGCGCTTGCAACCGAAGAAGCAGCTTTAAGGACTGGAGCAACATTACTCATCATCGCGTCGGCGAATGTTTGCAAGAGTGCGCGACCAGATGCCGTTAAATCTGACAACGCACCTAGCTTAGCGTCGCTTCCTGGTAAATATGACCTTACCGCACTCATAGCGCCTTGTACCGCGTTTACTGGGGCACTGGCGGCACCTCTGATTCCATCAGCTAAGGTATTCATCATACTTGCGCCAGCGTTCTTGAGCGCGTTAACCATTGAAGATACTGCGTCCGTAATTGCTTTGATGATTTGCGCCATCGTATTGCGGACAACATTGTAGGCGCTGGACATGGAAGATTGGAAAGCAGCAGGTAGACCAGATAGCGCCTTGGTTGCAGTACTTACACCTTCTTGGACTTTAGCAACAATGCCCGTCCACGCTGCGCTCGTTGCATTTTGCACCTCTACCCACTTTTGTGAGATAGCCGTCCCTGCTGATTGCACCTGGGCTTGAATGCTAGCCCAGATTGTACCTGCGCTGGTTTGGAGTTCTGTCCACTTTGCTTGAATGTTAGCACCCGCTTGGTTTATGGTGTTTTGGATATTTGTCCATGCTGTGCTTGCTGCGGTTGTCAGTTCTGTCCACTTCTGCGAGAGCGCATCCTTTGCTTGCCCAATCTTAGCAACAACCGCGTCCCAGGCTGCTGCTGTGCCAGCTTTGATGGAATCCCAATGGGTAACGATTTGATAAACTCCGTATGCCACAGCTGCGACTGCCGCAGCAATCGCTACAGTAATCAACCCTGGTACTGAGACAACAGCAGCAACTGCACCACCAACAGCCGCTGTTACCCCAGCAAGTATTGGAGCAATTGTTCCCATTACCGCGCCTATACTACCAGCTGCGGTGATAAGTGAGCCAATGATGATGATAAGAGGTGCGATCGCAGCAACCAATCCCGCAACACCCACACCTATCTGCACCAATACCGGATTAGCTTCTGCAAATTTCCCAAATGCTTGAATGACTGGCAGCAAAATACTGAGTAAAGAATTTAGCGCAGGAAGGATGGCAGAACCAATAGTTATACCTACTTGAGCCAGGTTAGCATTAAAGACTTGAATTTGACCTGCAACTCCTTGGGTTTTCTTTTCCACCTCTGCTTGAAATTTGGCAAGGTTCCCGGCATCATCCCCCGCATACTTTAGTGCTTCTTTAAATTTATCTACGGCTAAAGCACTTGTCAAAACTTCGTCACCAAAGTCCGCACCAATTAGTTCTTTAACTGCACCCAGCGCTCGCTGTGGGTCAGTTGTGGCAATAGATTTAACTTTGTCAAGGAAGAATTGCACCCCGCCTGAACCAGACTCCTTCATCTTCGCCGCCATTTCGGTCGCACTAATACCTAAAGCGTTGAGTCCTTCAATTTGGTTTTTGGATAGCACTTGTGGTGCAGCTAGTGTGGTGATGAGCTTGCCCATAGTACGGTAAGCTACGCCGTTTTGAATGCCTAAGCTTTGCATCGCGCCACCGTACGCTGCCAGTTCCTTTGTGTTGATATTCACAAGCTTACCTGCGGCAGCAGTTTGGCGGACAAATTCTAAGATTTCAGGCGTGGAACCACCAATGGCATCATCTACCTTGTTAGCGGCAGCAACCAACTTCTCCATATCCTGCGCAGATGACCCAGTAATGGTTTGAAGCGCTGCAAGGTTTTTTGACATTTCAATGGCATCGGCACCTGTCGCCATCACACCTTTGCTAACCAACTGAGCAAACTCCACTACCTTATCGCCAGCTATACCTAGCTTTCCAGCTTCCGTGGCAATCTCCGCAAACTTAGTCGGCATTTGTCCTAATGCTGGCGCAGTTTCTAATATCTGCTTTTTGAAATTGTCCAGTTTAGCTCCTTGCAAATCCAATGCACGCCCAGCATCACCTATTTGGGTGTCAAAATCTAGCGCCGTCTTAGTTGCAGCCCCTAAAGCAGCGACGATTGGGACAGTGGTCACAGCACCAAGACTTTTTCCAAAGTCCGTCATTTTTCCACCAACGTCCTTTGCTTTTTTGGAGATGTCATCTAAAGCGCCGCCAACATTTTTCAACCCAGCGATGGCGTTACCAACATCCGCCAAAACCTGTAATATCAACTGTTTCGCCATTTTGCGCAACCCCTCATTTACGTAACGGAGGATTCCTCATTTACGTAAACAGGGAATCCTAATTCACGTAAATGAGGATTTCTAATTTACGGAAGTGTTGATTCCCCCGCTCTACTATATTCAAAGAAAACATTCAAAAAAAAACAAGCAGAAAATACACACATAAAAGCGCACGCGAAATTTTTTGAAAGATAGTCTGTTGAAAATTAAGAAAAATAAAAAAGAAAAACAAAAGAAAAAAACGTAAGCCACAATTATTAGCTACGTTCTAATTTAAAAAAGGGATATTTTAGAAAATCACAATCACTCTTAGAGACTATCTACCCTGCCAACGCCGCGAAAATCATTTTTAAAAGGTTTTAATATACATGATGGTATGATTCATCATTTTTAAAAAAATAGAGGGCTTAAAGGCGATTTTTAGTCTTGTTTATTTCTTGCTGCTCTCGCTTCATCTCTTTGATGATTTCAATAAGCCACTCATTCAAGTGATGCAAATCTTTAAAATATTGTAAATCCACTAGCGACCAGCCCATATACTTGCACACTCTCAAGATGGTTAACCGCTCAGGTATTAGTTCACTGCATACTTTACCCACTCAAAAAAGAGCTTGCCCTCCTGTATTCCTAAGATTTCAGGGTTGTTAAACATATCATCAGTGATGCGATCGCCATCACGGCGAATATATCCCTTAGCCATATTCTTATAAGCTTGAGCAACACTAACTCTAACATCCGCTAACCACTTATCCGCCGCTTCCCACGGAATTGGAAGCATCGTATACTCATGATCTTTAATCTTTACGTGTGTAGACTCTGCTAATGTATCCGCATCATCCAGTATATCAATTGTTACAGAAATGCTTGTTAAAGGAACCAGCAATCTGTTAGCTTCGCGCATTGTCAAACTAAGGATATTCAATTGTATTTCAGTAAGTGGTTCGCTATTTAGTGTGTAAGCTTCGCTAAACAACCATGCCTGCGCTAATCTAGAACCTATTGCTCTTGGATTGCCAGTTTCTCCGGGCATCTGTGATTTTTCAATAAACAGGAAATAAGCCCATGCACACAAAGGTTTAGCAGTAAAAATGAGCGAACCGTCTCTAAGAACAACGGAGTTTGTGGATGCGATCGCCTCAGTAGTCATGTCACTATATACAAACAGCTACAGTCATTATAAATTGATTTCTGGTTACCATAACGTTACGATAACGATGAAGCGATCACTACTTATAAAAGCTGGCTACAAAAAGGAATCGCGTTAAGCCATATTGCGGTCTGAAGACACGCAGTATAGCTTAAGGCGAGGCTTTTTCAATTCTGATGAATTGCAATCAACGCAATTTCTACATCCCCAAAGCTAACTTCCGGTTTGCCCATAAGTTTGTGCCATTCCATATCCATTCCATTTCATCAGGGTTATAGGTAAATGTTTTACCTTTAAATGTTTCTGTGAGATAGTTCACACCTAGTACTAACTCCGCCTCCCCTTTATCTGTACTGAACTTCCACCCAATAGGGTACTTAATCAGGATACCGCGCATAGATATGGAGTACGTACCGATATCGCATGCATCTCTTACATTTTGAAAAATAGCAGATGCATTTATTGTTGCATTTGAGCACACAGATTCCATCGCTGCGCTTCTAACTCCATCGGTGATGCTCATTAAACTAACCGTTGCAGTGATGGGGTTAAAGTCTCCGCCATAGCTTAGCGCACCTCCTGCCCCAGGACGTCTATCTTGGTCAATCTCACGCTCTAACCCTTCAATGGTGAGTTCTGAAGCTGTTCCCGTTGCTATAGCAGGTGTTCCGCTACCACCAATAATTGACCATGCCCACTGACCTCTTGTTTCATAAGTTGATGGTGATGCCATAATTAACCTCCTATGCTCACAGCGAGTTCCATAATTTCCACCATGTTGTTGGGTTGGAATTGTAAGATGTGTTTTAGCCGACCAGCAAGAATATTGCTGTTAGTGCTGTCCCATTGCGCCGAACCGCGCTGCAATCCTCTTACGATGCCATTTCAAAGAACATGGCATCGTAAGAGGATGTCGCCATGTTTGCTGTCATTAAGTTACTAGGTAAATCAATAAATTTCCGCGCACGAGATATTGCTTTCTGCATGACTGCATCTTCTGTGCGGATAGCGTGGATAAAGGAACGAACGTCTGAACTACTGGGGAATGTGGAGTTGCGATCACCCCAAGTTTCAAATCCACCAGGTATATTGTCATCGTTCATAACTGTAATCACCCCTGCTCCCAGTAACTTGCTAGTATCGGAGCTCTCATCAGTAACACTCATAGACAATGATACACTAGGCGTGGAGATACCGAGCAACGGTTGTGATGATACCGTTTTACCATAATCTCCATTTTTGGCTACAGTACCCGCTAAGTGCGTGGACAGAGGTTCATGGATAGTTGGAGTGACTGCGTTATTTAAGTAGGGGTAAGTAACTATCAAGCGTTCTTTATCCTGCCCGATGCCTGTATTCCCAGCGCGTGCTGTGACAATGTTGGCAATGCTATCCCCATCTGTCCGGTAATAGCTTGCCTCTCGCCATAATAGGCACAGCAACTAATGCTACGGTTCCTAACAACACAATCCAAAAAGTGACAAGCGCAGCCGACGCCACTGCTAAGTTTGGCGCACACGCGGCAGGGGATACTCTTCCCCGCAATTTAGACATACTCATACGTTACGGTAGCAATAACATCTACGCTATCAAGGTTGCTGATGCCGCCAGTATTGTGGGGTCTGACACAACAGGCGCTCGCACGGGCATCTACCTCATCAAAGATATCCCATCTCTCTATAAGGATATCCCCAATTTTATCTTAGCCCCAGGACAAAACACTGATGCGGTGGTTACTGCGGCGACCGCTGTGGCGGATGCAATTCGCTCGATTGCTGTCATTGACCCTACAGTATCGGCGTTGTAGTGCCTGGGTAAATGATGACTCCTTTTGTTAGCGCCATTATTCTTCCTCCTTAACTTCAACAGCTCATCCTCTAGTAAGCGCATCCTGGAAATACTCAGAATCTTTTGGGACTTCGTACTCCTCGTCAAATAATAGTTGAGTCATCTCACCATTAATTTCAACTGTTGCATATGTCTCTACTTTCCATTTAATTCGCACTGGTTACAACCTCCGTGTAAGATACTCCTTGAATCCTTAACTCAGTAATTGTGGGTTCATCCTCCTCATCTGGAGAGGTGTCAAGTATGCAAACATCAAAAGGAAAGGTAGCTTCTATCACCCAATGTGCTTGATCGCGATTAAATCGCCAATCTGGTGCACCGATAGGTTGGAGAGCATAAGGAGGAGTAAAGCCGACTAAAAGATTTCTGGCTCGCTTAAAAACGTCGTAGACTCCTGCCTTGCTGTAACGGTTAGGAAGCATCACTACCAAGGTGATTTGCCAAGTCTCAGAAAGCAATACTCTGGTGCGCTCATCCCGGTTAGCTTCGCCTTGGGAAAGGACAAAGTAGATGTCGCCAGAATCGGTGCGATCGCTGAACCCTGCCGCCAAATCCGGCAAAGCGCGAACTAAAACGTTTTCCCCTTCTACATACTCTCTTAGTGGCTCCAACCTTTCGGCAAGCGCTTTGTCAATATCCGCATATTCGTTTCTATCCGGTGATGGATCTCCACCTATGCACTGCGTCATCTCACAAGATCTCCTATATAGATCTCAAAAAGTGACATCACTTTTGCTTCTCTAGTATTATTAAATCCCAGGATTGGACGCGCTGCCATTTTCTCTGTTCCTTCGCTGAAGTAAAGCGCATACTCAACGCTTAAACCAATTTCTCCTTGCAGATCTCCCGTTAACCTGGTAAAGATAGAGTTGATCATCGCACCCGTTTCTCTCCCAATAGCTCCGCTTTTCTTCCTCGCCAAAGTGCTGGGTTTTAAACTTGCCCACGCACGACCATCTGGGTCAGTTTCGGATACAAACTGTTTCTTGGTTTCCGCTTCCAGATAAGCAAGAGCATTTTGCATGGGCTTGCGCATATTCCTTATCTGATCCGGCAACCCTCGGAAATTTCCCAGGCTTTTTTCGTTTATTTTGACGGTAAAAGTTGCAGCCATTGGTTATGGTAACGTTACGGTAACGGGAGTTAGGTTTGACGAGCTATAGCACCAGCACCAACGGATAAGTTAATGCGATCGCATTTGATTATCTTCCATGAAATCTGAGAAGACGGTAACAAGCGACAATTATTAATCTCTCCATCTGGAAATTCAATCCGACCAATAATGCCTGGGACTAAGCCTGATGGCATTTTAGTTGGTTGTACCAAATGCCCACTCATCAAGCGCTCACTGGTAGCGTAAGCTTCAGTATCTCCTTGCTTGCCAGTGCTGGTGCCACTGCGATCTATCTGCGCCACCAAGGTTATTGTGGTTTTCTTTTGAGCAAAGTTACCACGCTCGTCCAAATCACATGTGGGTTCGATTATCCCAAAGGTGATGGTGGCGTGCTCGAAAACTTTTCTAGACCCCAGTATTTTTCTCATGGCTCAGCGAATTTGCGTACACTAGTTGTTATAAATGGTGTCACGCGAAAAGCGGTTTTTGTAAAGAGATTGTTGTCTTCCTGAGCTTGTAAAGCGTCAAAAGATTTTAATAGCGCATCAATATTGCCAATCTTGGTTCCATCATGAACTTCTACAAATCTAAGTTCAGGATGCGTACCTAGGTAAGCTTTGGCAGCAGCATAGATGCGATATCCTACTCCTCCTTGCTTTAAGGTGCCTGCTGTAGAAACGAGAATATTTTCTACATGAGCGAGGTCTGAATCTTCGTAAAGCTGGGCAACAGCGGGGATTTTGACAAAAGCATCAATTGCAGTAGCGATGGTTGTTAATGGCATCACTTTTTGGTAGTTGATGATTGGGTTTTGGTGGGAGTGTCAGAAGTGGGAGGTTTAATAAGACCTAATGCGATCGCTACCTCCTCCGGAACCTCCGCTTTCCCTTGCTCGTCAGGATAAAACGTTTTCCCGTTGTACAGCACTGGGCGTTCTAAATCAATCTGCATTTGTCCAGTTCTCCGTGGCTTGTGGGTCTAAGTATGCATCTGGGCATGATTGCATCACCCCAATACCTAAGGTGAGGATGCCCATCACTTCATCAATTCTAGTCCGAATTGTACTTGTTACTTTTGTCTCGTAAGTATCATCGCCATTTACCAACTTGTACTCGATAAAAGAAACAATGATATTTGTAACTTTGACAACTTCAGCACCTTCATGAATCATAAAAACCTCGCGGGAGCTTAGGAACTCAGTGGCTTTTAGCCCTGGAAGTGTTAAGCCGCTGATGGACGGTACACGTTAAGAACAAAGAAAGATTCGGGTGATTGTAAAACTGGCAAGCCTTCCTGGATTAACTCGCAGGTAAAGCTAGGCGGATGCAAACTATCTTCCAGTAAGCGATTCATTATTCTACCTGGCGCAGGATGACCTACACAGCGACCAATAGCATAGTAGCCCAGAACGTTGGTTAGGTTGACTTGCCCTATAGGATTAGGTAAGGGGACAACTATGTTGCGGTTGGTGCGGCAAACAAATAAGATGGGGTCATATTCTTTACCGTTAGTTGGGTTGGTGCGATCAAAGTAGCGTTTTTGCTCCAGCAGCCCTGTCGTTGGGTTCCGTTGGTTGTAAGTTTTGTCGTAGGTTTCCCATCGCGGCAAGCGATATCCGCGCAAAAGTACATCTACAGCATCCTCATCAATAATCGCAGGGAGACTGCCTACAGCTATGCCATCATTTTGCTGAGTTGGTCGCAGTGTTACCCCAAAGAAATGGGATCTCACCACGTCGTTCCGCATGAATTTTATCTTCACATCATAGTTAGAAATCATGCGGACAATTTCCAAGCCCTTTTGGCGTGCTGCCGCTTGGATGTTGAGGACATCAGCAACGACATCATAACCGGATGTGTTATTCCATCCCGCTGGCGCACCAACTGTTCCACCAGGAACATCTATTCTTTGTCCTGGCGCAGTTGGGTAGATGACATCCTCCGAATAACCATTCGCTCCACGCCTCCTGACTCTACCATCAAGAATTGCCTGCGAACGATAGACCTCATTTAAGTCCATCATTGGCTTGGTAATGTTATTTTCTGTCCAATTCAATAGGCGCTCAGCAGCTTCTTGCAATCCTGGGGAGTTTGCTGAATCACCAGATAGTTGCAAGATATCGTGAATAGTCTCATAGGATGCAACATCAAGTACATCCTTTTGATTAGTAAATCCAAGCTTGACATCAAGCATAGCCACGCGGTTTCCACCTTTGTTGATGTCGGTTGGCGAGTAACTGCTACCTGCTTTTGCTAATGAAGAGATGTACTCTATTGCACCTTCTGTGTATTGATTTTTGGGCTTTAATTGCTCTGGCAGCAAGGTTTGAAGTAGATAAGGCTGATCATCAGTCCCGAATTGTAAGATTGGGCTGATTGTCAGCTTATCGAAATCAGAAAACCCGTCCCGTCCTGGCTTGGAGAGGAGAGTTATAACGTCTTGAAGTGTACTAAAAGCCATTTTTTCTCTCTTAAGCCGCTAAATACATTTGATAAGAATTGCGCAGTTTTGTTTGTAACCCGGCTGCGTACGTTGAAAAGTTTGGTAAGTAGTTTTCTCTAATTCTTGTACCATGCCGAATCAGATCTATATCGTTATCATGTATTACATCTGGTTTCGGGAAAGCAACAAGGTAAATCTCATCATCGTTAGCGTCCGCCAACCCAAACATTGCACCAGCATCGCGCTCAGCAAATGTTCTGCCTACAGCAATACCATCTCTGATTGGTCGTGCTCCATACCCTGGAAATGCATAAGTCGCTGCATCTGCAATTGTCCCTGACGATGGGAATATCAATATTTCTTTGCTGGCTGGAGATGTCCACTCGCTAGTGATGACTGATGTAGAACCGAACGTCAGCGTCATCCCAGATTGAATGCCCAGCGAATTGTTTAGCGGCTGAGTCAATATAATTTTGGTGGCATTTGCGGCGATCGCACCCGATACTGTTAAAGTCACCTTATCTATTGGATCTATCCCTACCGGATTGATCTGGGCACCATGCGGCATCATTGTGTTGTAGTTTGCCGCCTCCCCAAGCCATGCTTGATACGCGGTAACTATTACCGGAAAACTTCTCATTCCTGCGCTTGACATCGCTTTATCCAAAAGCTTTACATCGGCTCGCGCTACCCATCTGTAACATTCTTTGCTGCTTCGCCATTTCAGCAATATACCTGGTTTTTAGGCTTACCCAGATCGCCACGTTGCGCCCATCTGCGCTTCAATTCAGGTTTTAGCTATTTGCCACCCATCTGTGGCGTTCTTTACTGCCGCGCTAGACCTGCTAACTGCCAAGACAGTAATATACCTGGTTTTTAGGCTTACCCAGATCGCCCATTGACATTACATTAGCTTACTGCTAGTTCTTAGTCAAGAGCGATCTCCTCTCGTTACTGTAACGTTACGATAACGAGTCATTTTTTGCCAAAGCGTGCTGGGTTATAACGGCTATTGATGTAAGCATCCCCTAAGTAGCCACCTTCCCTGGCTTGGTTTCCGCTTGGTGGCGCACCCGGTAATTTGTTGTTTTGGCTCTCTTGCTGGTTAGAAAATAGTGCAGCTTTCTTCCACGCAGGCTGTGCTTGCAAATACTCGTCCAGACTCAAAGATTTTTCCCCTTCTTTCACCGTTACGGTTTCGCCCACAAGTTCTACAGGCAAATCGCTAAATAATTGATTAAAAGCTTCGTAATCTGCGCCTGCTTTCTCAGCAAGCGATTTCATCTTAGTTTCTTTCTCTCGCTGTACTTTTTCAGCCCTGAATTTCTCTAATTCTTTTGTATCGGCTTCTGTTGTAGTTTTTAATTTATCACGCTCTGTGGTCAATTCCTTGACCTGTCTTTGCAAATCAGATAATTTATTTTCTAACTCCTCTTCGGTGCCGCCAGCCACTTCACTTAATCGCTTAAGCTTTGCGGTCGCATCTCTTAATTTAGTTTGCTTATCTTTACTTTCCTCCAGTACAACTCTTACATAAGCTAGCACTGCTTCTTTGTGCTCAGCACCACCTTCCTGCTTCCCTAAAAACTCTAAAGCATTACTGTAATCGTTCATATTTTTATCCCTACCTCTTGCACTATGATATCTCCCGGTTACCGTAACTTTACTATAACCAGAACTTGACGTTTTATGCCCATTATGTCATATTAAAGGCATAAAGTGATGGGAAGGAAATGAAAAAGTATTTTGTATTTGTGCCAAAAGTAGAGTTATATGCGGCATTCATTTCTAATAATCATGCGATTAAGGAAGATGATCGCATATTTGTTGTGTGTGATGATTTGACCCAAAAAACTGCGAAAGAGCGAGCTGCAAGAATTTGGAAAGGTCAAGAAATTGTTGAAATTAAATCCAGATAAAATGAGCAAATTAACAGTTTATAAGCTTTATCACTGGTGGGAAGGCGACCATGTGAGCAGCCCAGGATGGGTGCGGACAGCGACAGATGGAGAATTGCGATCGCTGGAAGAAGTGACGGAAGTAATTATGATGATGCGTAGGCAGGGCTGGACTGATTTCAAGATTTTTAAACACACTATAGAGCCAATTAATCCTAATACTCTTTGCCCACCTAAGCCAGTAGAGATACCAACTGCGCCCACAAAAACACGAACTAAAAAATCAGTAAAATAACAGAGGACAGTTATGAGCAAAATTGCTGTATTATTCAGCGGTGGTGGTGTCCTAGACACCGCTATTCATGAAATGGGTTTAAAGACAGATCTAGCGGTAGAGTATGACCCAGGCAGAGTTGAGCTATCAACTGCGATCGCCGACTGCTACGCAAAAAACTATCCAAGTACAGAACTCTTAAGAACCCCAGTAGAATCAGTGAACTGGATTCCTTACATGGGAGATGACTGGATGCTTTTGCACGCCAGCCCATCATGCAAAAACTTTTCGGCAGCTAATTCTGAGGGGAAAGAAACAGAGCAAGACTTAAAAGCGGCAATTGGTATAGTGAATGCGATAACCGCGCTACGACCATACTATTTCACTTTAGAGCAGGTTAGGGGTTACTTTGCCACAGAATCTATAAAACTAATTATGTGCGCACTCAGCAACCTAGGCTACAGCATAACTTATGACGTGCTTAATGCAAACTTTTATGGCGTCCCACAGCGCAGGGAGCGTCTTTTTTTGACGTGTTGCCGCAATGGAACACCTGTGGGTTTACCTCCGATGCAGCGTCCTGTTAGTTGGGGAGAGGTTTTAGGCGATCGCATTGAATCCATGAAAGAAATCTGTCCATCGCCAGCACAAATCAATGCATTAAATGCAGTACGCACATGCTACCCTGATTCTTACACTTTCCTGATACAAAAGCGAAGCTATCACGGCAAGAATTTAGCAGTCAAACATTTTTGGGAATCCGCACCAGTTATAACCTGCGCTTTGTTTTCAGATTCACATGGCAGCAATCGTCGCTCATTCTTTGATGTTTGGTATAAAGGCGACTGGTTAACGTTGTCAATCAAAGACATGGCGATGCTACAAACCATGCCGCATTGGTATATCTTGCCAGAAGAAACACGAGTAGCTGGTTCTATAATTGGGAATGGCGTCCCGACTAAGTTGTATGAGGCAATACTTAAGCAACTATTCAGGCACTATCAAAGACGTTAATTTCCCGTTACCGTAACTTTACGTTAACGGGATGTGGAGATTAAAAATGTCGCAAGAAGTACTAACAATTGCTGCTAGATACGATGAGCAAATCAAAGGCATGGAAGATAAAGCAATAGCTCGCTTAAACCGTGCCCTAGAAACTGCTTATGGAGCATTAGAGAAAGATTTAGTCAAAAGTTATAGCAATATCTCTAGCAATGCCACTTTGTTGCAATCCCAGCGCCGCGCTTTGATATTTAGAGAGTTAGGCGGACTTCTGCAAATAGTAAACCCCGACAAAGCCGACAGTTACAAGGCGATATTTGGCGAGATTCTCAGAGACACGACCAACGCAGGGTTTGATGTCGCTGGGCTTTTTGCTCAAGCGCTAGGTAACGAGAAACTTAAACCTTTGTCTGATATCGCCATTGAAGCGGTCGCAGCCAGTGCTAAGAGTACTTATCAAAGGTTGCTTAGATATGGCGACAATTTTGCCGACACAGCTACCAACATCATCTCGCAGGGCATTGTACAGGGATGGGGAATTCAGCGCGTTTTACAGCCGTTGCAGCAGCAGCTAGGAGTGACAAAATCTAGGGCTGAGTCCATAGCCAGATATGAAGCGATCGCAGCTTACAATGATGCGGCTGTACAACGTTACTCTCAAGCCGATATTGAGTGGGTAACCTGGGTGGCAATATCAGACAAAATCATCTGCGGTTACTGTTTGGCAAGACATTTGCAAACTTACAGATTGTCTGACGGTATCCGCCCACCCATCCACCCACGTTGCAGATGTACGCAGATGCCCCTCAAAAAAGCTTGGGTTGACGCGGGAATCGTAGAAGCTGAGTTCTATAGGGTTGAAAGGCAAAAAGCTCTTGCAAACGCTGAAATAACCCCAATCTATCAACCCGCATCTTTTGAAAAGCAAGCGGGTATCAAGCGACTACCTGAGCCAGCATGGAAACCTTAACGCCGGGATGGTATTAAGCCGAGAACTTACACATGGTACACTTCAGTTATAGTCGTCTTACGTCGCCGTCAAGCATTATATGACAAAACCAATGGGGTGATTGCACCAGATGAGGGGTGGGCGATCGCTAATGATGATTACTCGCAAACTTTTAGTTTTTTGCCTAATAGGTTGTGATTGTTTGATAATTAAACCACTCTGCTTAACTTATCACGAATGGCGGAAGGGGACAATGCAATGACACAATACAATAGTAAAAAGCCCTTCCAGCACGAAGAGCTTTCCATCTGTAGAACTAGAAACTGGCGACTCCCAAAGTTAGCCAGTTTTTAACTTTAAACCGACTGACGTTTTAACTCTTGTATCAATACTTGACTACGTTTACTAGCTTCTTTTGCTTGTTGTCTGTACTGTTTGGCTTGTTCTCGGTCTGTCAAACATACTTCAGTTGCTTTTTTACTAAATTTGACAGCTTGACTACTGAGTTCCTTAATCCGAGTTTTTAATTCTTCAATT
>JAHHGV010000054.1 GCA_019359695.1 Brasilonema angustatum HA4187-MV1 | reverse complement strand
TTCAAGAAGCAGCAGAAGAAATCAGAGTGGGAAAAGGCCGTTTGATGAATAGCTTATATGCCCTAAAAATTTGCGAATATCTAGAACAACGCACACAAAATTTACGCTCATATCCTCAAGCCCTCCTATTGAAAGAGTTTACCTCTTGAATTGTTAAGAACTGGCAGGATAATTGTTACGCTAACTTCACAATTATCCTGTCTTGCAATAGCCTGAAAGAACGGAAATACCTATGACACACAAAACCTAGTCGTATTAGTGATAGTATCAGACAATTAGCACAATTACAAGCCCAACGAAATGGCAAGGTTGATTCTCAAATCACGAGCGATGAAACGTGATGCTAATGCATACATTGTAGAAGTGAAACTGCAAATAAGCTGATTTTTAAACGTTTGGAATAAATTCCAATTTAGAGATTATCACCAATAGTAGATGACTGGATTTAAGCACTTGATATTTAATCAGACAATCAACATTGAATGAAGTGACAAACAGAGGATTTGACTTTGCTAGTAATTATTCGCGATCGCTTCAGGATATTTAGGCAAAATCGACTAGAACCAACTACAATCCATGAATTGCAAACAGATTTGCTCGATGAATCTAAGCTGAGTTCAATTTATTTAATTTTGATTGTTGGTTCCTGTGCCATCGCTACTTTTGGGCTACTCAGCAATAGCACTGCGGTAATTATTGGAGCTATGATTGTTGCACCTCTAATGTTACCAATTCGCGGGTTAGCTTTTGGTGCATTGACGGGTAATGTTGACTTGTTTCGTAAGGGTCTAATTTCGATAATAGTAGGAACTTTGTTGGCATTGGCGATCGCTTGTACTTTGGGTTCACTCGTTGGTATTTCCAACTTTGGTAGCGAAGTGTTATCGCGTTCTCAACCGACATTGTTAGATTTGGGTATTGCAGTCGTTGCTGGTGCAATTAGTGGTTACGCCAAAGTTGAACCGAAGATTTCTAGTACTTTAGCAGGAACAGCGATCGCTGTTGCACTAATGCCACCTGTTTGTGTGATTGGTTTGGGTTTATCGCAAGCAAACTGGGCACTTAGTCAGGGAGCAACTTTACTCTACCTGACGAATCTTTTGGGCATTGCTCTTGCTTGTATGCTGACATTTTTAGTTGTCGGCTATTCTCCAGCAGGAAAAGCCAGAAAACCCTTAATTTTAACCTTAATTTTTACAGGTGCATTGCTGATTCCTTTAACAGTCAGCTTTGGTCGATTAGTCCAACAAGCACGGTTAGAAAACAGTGTAAAAAAGGCATTATTGAATAGAACTGTCACTTTTCAGCGTCTCAATCTAATTGAAAGTGATACTAACTGGTTAACTAATCCTCCAGAAGTACGATTAAGTGTGCGTGCAAAAGAACCTGTGACACCTACACAAGTAAGATTATTAGAACAATTTCTGGCAAAAGAAATGGGACGACCATTTCGGTTAATATTTGAAGTTGGACAAGTTAAAGAAATTACAACAGATACCCCAACTTCTGATGTCAAGGAGAGTAATTGAGCCAGAATCATTCTAAGTAAAATCTGTGGGACAGGGGGAAGCGATTGACTACTACAAGTTAGTGAAGTACAAAAAATAATGGCTCAAAGCCAAACATCAACACTTTTTTACTTCTGACTTAGGAATTGCTGCTGTAAATCCTTTCCCTCACCCAATTCCGAAAAATCCGCGTCATTTCCATCACCCCAATTCTTTGACTTTCCTCCAAAAATCGAGAGATTTCAATTAAAGGCAGTTGTGCAAAAGTAGGCGAATTATTACACTCCACATATTCCCCTTGTTCCAATTGGTAAATGTGCAACACACCTTCGTCGTAGCGCCAAAGTTCAGGAATACCCAAAGAAGAATAAATCTGGAATCGATCCAAAGATGAACTGGTTAAATCTACTTCTACCACTAAGTCGGGTGGCGGGTCGTTATTTAAATTAATTTCTGTTTTGTTTCTCACCCGTGCTTCGTTCCGGATGTAATAGCTGCTATCAGGTTCAGCACCACGCCGCAAATCTTCGCGTTTCAAGGTTGTGGAACCTGTAGGAAGAATTTCTAAATTCAACTCTTCCCCAAGAACAAAAATCAGACGTTCAATTAATCTATTCCAATATTCATGAGGCAAGAGTGGCGTCATAATTTCCAGGGTACCTCTGTCGTAAGCTATTCGGGAAGCTCGGTCTTCCCCCATATCTGCTAACATGGTTTCAAAGGTCTGCCAGCTAATGTTTCTTAAAATAACCCTTGATTCTGAGGGGACGCGTGTTGTTACCATTGCTCTATTGGGTACAGGCTCATATCATACACCATAGCGTCATATAAAAATAAAAGTATTCCAAAAAATGCATCCTCCCTAAGTAAGATTTGTGACAGAAAAACAGTGAGATAAAATAAAAGAAGTAGGATTCGGGGGACCATTTTACTGGTCATAAATGCTTATCGAGACTATCTTTGGTAATCTCCAAGGTCTAAAGTCTAGTCAGCTGAAACAAATACAGCGACTGTATCACCAGCGCATAGCGGGCGATCGCATCACAACGCCCGAGTTTTCTCAGCGACTGGCAGCAATTAGCACTGAAATCAATCAGCCAGTGTGTGCTTACCTCAACCGTCGCGGACAAGTCATCCGCGTAGGGGTAGGTACACCGCGCCAAACGCAAATTCCACCTTTGGAATTACCCCGTTATGGCGCAGAACGATTGAGCGGTATTCGTTGCATCGCCACTCACCTAAAGCCAGAACCGCCTAACGAAGCGGCGCTGACTGCTATGGCATTGCAACGATTGGATGCCTTAGTGATGCTAAACATTACTGGGACGGGATTTCAACGACGCGGTGGCGGCGCGACGGGCTATGTCAAGGAAGCTTACTTAGCTCATTTGACACCCCAAGACGCTCGCGCGCTGATCAGCAGCCCAGCAATAGAAAAAGTTTCTCATCTTCCACCTGCAGGCGGAGAGAATAAAGAGGGTAAAGAACAAAAGAACAACCTTCCATACACAAGTTGGAGCGTTTCGCCACCCATGAGTGTGGATATGCTGACAAATCAGGACTTGATGGAGTTGGTGGAAGGACTCGAAGCAGAGTTCCGGCGGGAATTTGTCGCCCAAGATGTAGACACCGACAATGATCGCGTCCTGATTGTTGGCGTTATGACTGATGATACGACAGCCCAACAATTCCAAGACACGTTGGAAGAATTGGCACGGTTGGTGGATACGGCTGGAGGAGAGGTGTTGCAGATGATGCGACAGAAGCGATCGCGCATTCATCCTCAAACAGTCGTTGGTGAAGGTAAAGTCCAAGAAATCGCCGTAGCTGCTCAAACCTTAGGAGCAAACCTCATCGTCTTCGACCGCGATCTCTCACCCACCCAAGTTCGTAATTTAGAATTGCAAATTGGAGTTCGGGTAGTTGACCGCACCGAAGTAATTTTGGATATCTTCGCTCAACGCGCTCAATCTCGTGCTGGTAAATTGCAAGTCGAACTCGCACAGCTAGAATATATGCTACCACGACTGGCTGGTCGAGGTCAAGCAATGTCTAGGTTGGGGGGTGGTATTGGGACTCGTGGTCCTGGTGAAACCAAATTAGAAACAGAACGCCGTGCCATTGGGCGACGTATTTCCAGACTACAACAAGAAGTTAACCAACTACAAGCACATCGGGAACGGTTGCGCCAGCGGCGACAACATCAAGAAGTTCCCTCAGTGGCTATTGTTGGTTACACCAACGCTGGCAAATCTACGCTGCTAAATACTCTCACCAATGCAGAGGTTTACACAGCCGACCAATTATTTGCCACTCTTGACCCCACTACACGCCGCTTGGTTGTTCCCCACGGCGAAACGGATGAACCTCAAGAAATTCTGGTAACAGATACAGTAGGGTTTATTCACGAATTGCCCGCATCTTTAATGGATGCGTTCCGCGCCACCTTAGAGGAAGTCACAGAAGCTGATGCTTTGTTGCATTTGGTAGATTTGTCTCATCCTGCTTGGTTGAGTCATATTCGCTCTGTCAGAGAAATTCTGGCACAAATGCCCATCACTCCCGGCCCAGCACTAGTTGTTTTTAACAAGATTGATGAAGTCGATACCAAAAATTTAGCATTAGCGCAGGAAGAGTTTCCTTTAGCGGTGTTTATTTCCGCGAGTCAGCGTTTAGGATTAGAAACCTTACGCCAACGTCTCGGTCAACTGGTTGAATATGCCGTTTCTTATCATTAAATAAATTTTCTTTTGTATCAATATATGGGTGTGGGGTGTTAGTGCAGAATCAGCACAGCCTTACACCTTAATTTTTTGATGTAAGTAGCTTAACATATCCCGAACCGCTAGAAAATTACCTATCTTCTTTTTTCTTCCTTTGCGTCCTTTGCGTTCTTTGCGGTTTTTTAATACCAAGTTGTGTTCAAAGAGAATAAAAAACCGCAGTGAACCAGCGCTCTTGGGAGGGTTTCCAACGCCAGATACCTCTGTCGGGAGACCCTCATCAAGTACTGGCTCCTCCGCAGGCGACTGGTGAACCCGTAGGGAGGCGCTCCAGAACACAGAGAAGACTGGCGTAAAGAGATAGAAAGAGGGGAAATTCTCATGAATGAAACTTAGTATAGGTATTCTTCGGACGGTTCGGGAGTATGATGACTACTGAAATAGGAAGCAGAATGATGAGCAACACAAACACATGGTGGATCTATGCATTATTTTCAGCTTGTTTTGCCGCATTAACAACCATATTTGCCAAAGTTGGGGTTGAAAATGTAAACTCCAACCTGGCAACAGCAATCCGAACTGTTGTAATTTTAGTAGTTGCTTGGGGAATTGTATTTGCTCAAGGCAGTATGGTTAATATTTTAGAGATTCCCCCAAAAACTATGTTTTTTCTATTATGTTCTGGGGGAGCTACTGGCTTATCCTGGATTTTTTATTTCAAAGCTTTACAACAAGGAAGAGCCTCACTTGTTGCACCAATTGATAAATCTAGTTTGGTATTAGTTTTATTGTTTTCTGTAGTTTTTCTTCATGAGCCGTTAAATTGGAAAATTCTTTTAGGAACTTTCTTAATAGCTATAGGAACTTTGGTGTTAATTTTTTGATAAGATTATTGAGGATTGCAATCCTATTTGATTCTTTGAAAATCCCGCATTTTCAGATTTGCGACAACTTTTGCGAAGTCGGGAATCTTGTTGTTAACGAATAATTTAGGACTGCTATATTACTGTCATTAAATCTTTCAACCAGAAACTCATAGAATTCGAGGGTGTATTGCACTCCTTCCTTCCGTCAGTCCATGTGACGGCGTTGAGATCCCTCTTTTGCAACACACGTCATAATCACGCGCTCACGCAAATCCTTTGAGTAAGATACTGGCATATATTAAAACAATACTATCTCTTCAGTGTATCTTAGTCTGTGGTTCAATTACCTGAAAATTGCTGTAAGGATATCTGGAATTAATCCTGAATTCGTTGAATCATAACTCAAAGCAAGTCTTGACAACAGTGTATGTCAAGTCAGGAGAAAACTAGCATGAAAAGCATTATTAGACGACTTGTATTCCAGCTCGGTGCGCAGACGCCCAGCGGCGAGTCAAAAGACATCGCCATTGCATTTAGTAGAAAACTGAGGCTACTCTATTTGATGGCTTGCTGCGTTCTTATTGCAGGAAGTGCTGTAATATTTGCGTTGCCAGCCCAGGCGCAAACCCTATCCTCAACTTCTGTTTGTCCCGCCCGTCCAACTGCAGGAAGCATTGTTAATAACCCACCGCAAATCCGGAATCCCGATGCATCGAATCCTGCTAACTTCACGGTTCTAAACATTCCTCCCTCTGAGAAAAACGCCCCTGAACAAAACTGCTATCTTGCTAATGGTAACGTCGAAGCACCAACTCTTAGGGTGAGTCCTGGTAAAAAAGACCTTGTACTGAGATTGACTAACAGACTGCCAGGAAAAGCAAAAGAAAAGCAAGACAATAACTGTGAGCGCGGCGAATATTCAGGAGGAATGGCACCCCAAAATTCAACCAACCTCCACTTCCACGGTCTGAATGTGTCTCCAAAATGCCATCAGGACGAAGTTGTAAGGACGGTGATTGAGCCGAGGGAGACTTTCAAGTATAAGATTGAAATTCCAAAGGACGAGCCACCGGGACTATACTGGTATCACCCGCACGTCCACATGCAGAGCGAAAATCAGGTGCTGAGCGGATTAACAGGTGCGATCATTGTTGAAGGCATTGGGAAGTTTAACAAGCGAGCAGCTCAACTACCCGAACGGGTGTTTGTTCTACGTGATATGGACTTATCAAATTCCTTCCCCAACGACACTCAGCAACCACCAGCGAAGGATATTTCCATCAACTCAGTTCCAATTAGGTATAAAGGAGGGGGTAACTACGATCCGCCTGCTGTCATTCAAATGAAACAAAACGAAGAACAGTTTTGGCGTGTGGCTAATACCGCAGCAGATACCTACTTTGACTTGCAAGTTCAATATGATGGCACTGCTCAACCGCTTAAGTTGGTAGCCATGGATGGCGTTCCAATCAATGCTAATGTTCAACTGCAAGACCAGACTAAATCAGTCAAGCACATTATGCTACCGCCAGCTGGAAGAGTAGAGTTTATGATCACTGGTCCTGGAGGCGATGTCAAAGATGCCAAGTTTTTGACGCTGAACTTTGACACAGGACCAGACGGCGACAATGACCCACAAAGAACGATCGCTAGAATTGAGAGACAAGCACAACTTACTCGCAATGCCGAATCATCTACTTCAGCCTTAGTTCCCGAGCTTTCGGTTGACTTAACCCAGGTATCGGGCGATCGCTTCTCTGGACTAAGTCAGGAGAAGTCTATAAAAGAGCGCACGCTCTACTTCTCTCAAAAAGATTTTCCCGCTCCAACTCCAAGCGATCCGACAGCAACAAGAACGGAGTTCTACATCACTGTGGAGCCGAATCAGCCTAAAGTCTACGATCCAAACTTCAAGACTCCAGATATCACAGTTCAAGAGGGAACGACTGAGGATTGGATCGTGGAAAACCGTGCTCGGGAAGCCCATGCCTTTCATATCCACCAGATCCACTTCCGCGTGCTGGAAAGCCCTGATTCGAGTGAGATAGGGATGATGCGCGACACGATCAACGTCCCTGTTGGGACTCGTGTTAAACTGCAAATGGATTTCCGAGGCGCGAGCAAGGATAAAAATACGAGTATCGCAGGTACTTTTGTCTACCACTGCCATATCCTTGAACACGAAGATAACGGCATGATGGCACCGATTACAGTCAAGAGTTGAGGATGGAAACTATTAGTAGGCTGTAATTATTGTACAAGGTTTAACCTTCTGTACTTACAATAGCTAACGATGGCGAGTACTCTTTGGGATTGGTTGTTGGGAATTGTGACCTTTGGTGCATACGCATTTTTTGCAAATAGTACTGTCGGTACAGCCGGGGTGCAGTGGCGAGGGAACCGCCAAGGGCGCACTGCCTCCTCACTCCTTCCCTCCCTGACTCCCTATCTCAGTTCTCCTATTGTCAGAGGTGTCACCGGCTGCACCGTAGGTAACCGTTCTTGAAGTTCTGCAAGTCTAACATTTGGCAGATGAGGTAACACAAGCTTTGCAAAATACTGACACTCCTCAATCAGGGGATAGCCAGAAAAAATGAATGCTCGAATTCCCATATCCAAGTAACGATCCAGTCGTTCAAGTATCTGGGAAGGATTTCCCACTAATGCTGCACCACACCCAGAACGCGCTCGTCCTATTCCCATCCATAAGTTCCCCTCAATATAGTCATCTTCGTCAGCAACTGTTCGCAGGGCATCTTGTTTCAAGACGCCTACGGAGCGAGAATCTTGTGTACGAGATTTCAACTGTACACCGCGAGCTGCATCGAGTTCCGATATCAAAGTTTTTGCCCAGAAACGAGCTTCTTCCTCGGTTTCGCGTACAATTACATGAATACGGAGTCCAAAATCGATACTTCGTCCATAAGCAGCAGCCCTGTTGGAAAGGTCTTGCATACTTTCAAACAGTCCTTCTTCAGTATCGGGCCACATCAGAAAAACATCGCAGTATTGAGCACAGACATCGCGAGAACCTGGTGATATTCCGCCGAAGTAAAGCAGTGGTCCGCCATGTTGCTGATACGGTTTGACTGGGTAAGTTGGTAAGCTAAAGCGATAAATCTCCCCTTGATGGTCTATTTTTTCTTGCGTCCACGCCTGTTGAAGAATTTGGATCACTTCTTTACACCGTTGATAGCGATACTCAGCGTCTTCAACAAGTCCGGGGAGTTCGGAATTAATGATATTTACAGTCAGCCGTCCCTGTAACAAATGGTCTAAGGTTGAAAGATGACGTGCGAGCATGGGAGGGTGAATTTCCCCTGTGCGTATTGCGGTGAGTAAACTGATTTGCTGGATTTGGGATGCGATCGCCGCCGCAAAAGGTAACACTTCCTGACCCAACATATAGCTTGTGGGCAGTAGAATATTCTTGTAGCCCAAGGAATCAGCTGTGAGCACAATATCACGGCAATGTTCGTAGTTGCTGCGCCGAGAGGGGTCAAGCTTTCCTAAACGATCAGTGTCACCCCCGCATAAATCGGCAAACCAACCCACCTCAGATACCCTCTGATGCGTCCTAATAGTCGAAAGCCGAGGTACATCGCCTTTAAACATATTTTCTTTCTCCTAAATAACTCTGTAAGTTGTACTCGACTTTAGTCATTTTTGGATCAGACGGCTGATTGCCAGCAAAACTACAGAAAAACGAGGTAATAATAATTTATCAGTAATTATCCCGACCGTATAAAGAATAATATTGTAGCGCTATGAAAAATTTTACCAGTCTGCTGATATCGATAGTTATAGCTTCATGGGTGATGGGAGTAGCCATCCTCTCAGTACAAAACGCTCAACCAGTCTCTTTAAAATTTCTAACCTTCCAGTCCATTCAAATTCCAGTAGGTTTAGTGCTAGCTTTTTGTGCTGTTGTAGGGATAGTTGGTGTAGCATTGCTGCAACCCTTGTGGGGTGTTGCTGGTTCTGAGCGAAGGAATTTGAGATCAGAAGATGAAAACGAATTCTTCGCCGATGAGGAGTTTTGAGAACCAGGTAGATCAAACAATACCTTCGCCAAAAAAAAGAATGAGCAGTTGACACTCCCACACCTTGTATATCACTCTTGGTTTCTTCACCATTAGCAATTCGGTCAAAATTGCGCTTAAGTTTTGGGGTGAAATATAAAATTGTGAATGTAGCCTGACAAAACATCAGAGGATTGATATCCGTGACACTCAAAGAGTTAGAACAACAACTTCTTGCCCTCAGTCCTGCTGAAAAAGTGCAAGCCATACAATTACTGGCTCAAAGTCTCGGTAGCAATTGGCAAGGAATTGAGAAAACCTCTAGAGTTTGTGGTGGAGAAGCACGCATTGCGAAAACTCGTATTCCCGTCTGGGTACTTGTGGAAGCTCGCCGTCTTGGATATAGTGATGCTGACCTTTTGACGAGCTATCCAACTATTACAACTACAGATTTAGCTAATGCTTGGGTATATGCACAAACGCATCCTGATGAAATCGAATTGGCAATTGAGCGTAATCAGGTAGCTTAGTCGATGGCACGATTTTACGCAGATGAGCAGTTTCCGTTTCCAGTTGTGGAATTATTACGTAGTTTGGGGCATGATGTTTTGACAGTTCAAGAAGCAGGAAATGCAGATCAAGGTATACCTGATGAGGATGTGCTGGCATTTGCCATAAGTCAAGAACGCTCAATATTAACTATCAACAGAGATGATTTTATCCGTTTGCATCGTCGTGATGATAACCACTTCGGCATTATTGTTTGTACCAACAATCGTAATTGGGAGCAGTTTGCCACACGGATACATGAGGCTGTGACAGCAGAAGAATCGTTGAAAGCAAAACTAATTCGTGTGGTACGTCCAGTCAGTTAAAAAATATTTCTGTAAAAACACATAAAATAGAGAGTTAAGTGAGTCTTATTTTTTATAAAGTATATATAGGCTATTTTTCCAAGGGCATGGCGGCAAAGTGCTCTTGAAAGAGTTTGTGGATAAAGCGATAGCGTCCACCAACGCGCTGGAGTAGAAGGCGTTCGGTGCAGTAGTCGAGGAAGCGGGCATAGTTCCAGGGGATGTATCTATGACACCAGAGAATAGTACGAAGAGAAAGATGCTTGATTAGAGATAAGCAAGCAAAGCTTAGTGAGAAACCAAGAATAAGAGAAATCGTTTGAGACAATATTGTTGGTTTAATCTTAAAATACATCAAAAAACAAGTATAGGAAATATGAATAATACCAATAAATAATGCGGTTTTTAATTCTTCATGAAAACCTTGATTGGGTTTGTCTGAGTTTTCTATTTGAGCAAATAAACATACACTAATCAATAAAAATGGAGTGATAAATATGCAGGGTGGTATCGATACAATTAAGTCTAAAAAATAAAATATCTTTAGTAAAAAAGTTCTTTTTATTCCAATGAATTTCACATACTCAATTGTCAATAAAAAGAGGAAATCATAATGAAGATAGGGCGACTTGGATTCACCATCTTCTTTCATGGCTAAATTGGTATTACGGGTTACTTTCTTGGCGCTTTTTCTTAGTAAAATACCGACTCTTTTAAAGCCAAAACTATAAATTACGTCTCCTAGCAATATATGTAGTGGGTGCATTAATAATATTATTGGCATCAAGTAAATTAAGGAAAATAATGATGAGATAAACCTTAATGGGAATAAAACATCTCTTTCTATTTCCTGAAATGACGGAATCCTTACACGTAATCTGTGAGAAAGAGAAATTTTGTGTATTATAGGTATATATTGCCTAAACTCTGTTGGTAAATCACGTTTAAACAGCCAACAAAAGAGGCTAACCCAAGGGTAAAGTATTAGTCGCGCTCCGTCAGCTTTAGACTCTGTTGCAAGCATGAAACCAGGAGCTAAACCTAAGATTAGAATAAGCCAGAAAATTCCTAAACTACTAGGTGGCTGAAAATAGGGTAGCAAACTAGTTCTGACAATGATTCCTGTACAAAATATAGCAATAGTGAAAAGTAGAAACCAGTATTGCCATTGATAAAGTTTTTTGCCAATGATCTGAGGTTGCATTTCCTCTATGAGAAACTCTGTTTGTGATTCACTTTGCAACTGTTGTGCCAAAAACACCAACCATTTTCGAGTTTTTTTTATACTAGGAGAATTTTTCTGTGGAGTCACAAGCTCTCTTTTTATAGCATGTTCCCAGTAAGCATCAAGGAGGAATTTTAGACGTTCTTCGCTCGAAGTGAGTGTTTTCCAATCTTGAAGAAACTGTGTTTCCTGAAACGAAATCAATCCTAAAACTGACAAAAATAGAGGTGTTCTCACCAAATTTAATAGCTCTAAATCTAGTAAAAGCGTTTTCCAGAGTTCTATTTGGTTTAGCCGTGTTAAATATGCTTGAATCTCTTCATCTGTAAGCGGTTGTAGCCGAATGGCTTCATTCAGATGTAAGCGTATCCCCTGCCTCGGTGATATTTCTTCTGACTCCTGCGCAACATCTTGTTGCCATTGTCCTCGCACAACTTTCTCATACTCTTCTAGACGACTACACACCACCAAAGAGTGCGATCGCCATTCGCTTTGCAAAAATTCGTTAATCTTCTGCACACAAGGTTCTTGACGCACTGATTCCAATTCATCCAGCCCATCCAGCATCGGTAATAACTTGGTATCATCTACCCACTTTGCAGCAATATCTTTCCGCACCCCGTATTTCGATTTAAGCTCTGCAACTAGCCACTCACGGATCGACTGCTTATCATCCTTCCAAGTCGAGAGATTAAACAGCACTGGAATTGGATAATCAGCATCTTGTTCGGCTCGTGCTATCAAAGCTTTCGCTAAATCTAGCATTGTAGTAGTTTTGCCAGCACCAGGATTACCCAAGATTAGCAATTTACCCGCTATTTCTTCCTGCTCAAAAACTTCTAAAATACTTCGGTTATTGGGAATCGGTTCGCGCTTGTTATGCCATGTTTTTATATCTGGACTATAAGGACACTTTACTTGTTCAGGTTGCGCTTCCTTCCCCAAATTTATCAAAACTGCATTATGCAAGGATTGTTTAAGTCGGGTAACAACTTCCGTTTTCACTTCTTGCAGCAATTGTTTCTCATTGCGAGGACGTTGAGCTTTTTGCTTTTCTTGCAAAACCAAACGCAATGCTTCTTTTATGGCTTCTGCATCAGCACCCTGATAAATGCGATCGCCAATCTGAAATTCCCCTCCGTGTAGGTGTCCAATATTAACAATATTCTTACCTAGCTGCACCAGATCGCGATCGTTACCAACATTCTTAGATAACTGAAGCAAATATGTAATATCCGCTTCAGTGTGTTGATGTCTGGCAACACGATCCAAAATAGAGCTTATTTCATCCTCAATCGCCATTTATAATTCTGCTATAGATTTCAGCAATTAATTGTTATGAACAACATCACCAATATGGAAGTTTTGGACATCACGAACTTCATTGATGTTGGTGATGTATCTTCCATACTGCTGAATATTTTGAGCTATTTGGTTAATTTTTTGAGTAGCTTGAGGCTGAACTTCCTCCCATCCTTTAGCAGGTAAACCTTTACCACCTCTAAGTTTAGCAATCACAAAATCTCCTGCATCCATGTCGAAGTGAGGAGTTTGTTCTGCACCATATAACTGCGACGCACTTTCAGGCACAGCTTTGCTGAGGTGATTCATTAAGTTAGAAACTTTAACTTCTGTGTCACCAGGTTTATTTGCTGCACCCTGCAAAGCTTCAAGAAAATGATATGTATAAATACTGTTTGAGTCATCTTTGATCCAAGAGTATTGCTCTCCCTCTGATGATGTAAAAACAACTCTGCCTTTACCTTGTTTCAATTCATCAATTAAGCCTTTGGAAGGAGCAATTTCTACAAAACCTTTTGGAAGGTTTAGAGTAGGGGTGATTTTACCTTCTTTAGAGGTTGCCATACCTGCTGCATGACAGCTATCAATAATAACCAGCAAACGCTCAGCTTGAATTTGTCGCAATGCATTAGTAAAAGTTTCAGCTGCTAGTGCCGATCCCGCTAAGTCAAAGGGATCAATGTCATGTTGCAGGAGATAGTAGCTCTTATTAGCCTCTTCCAACCAGCCATGTCCGGAGTAATAAATAAATACAGTCGCACTTGGATCTGTGTTTGCTTTTTCCTTTAGCCAATTCAAACCATCCAAGATGCCTTGCTGTGTTGTTTGCTGATTATTCAGCACTCGGATATGCTCTTTATCATCGGGATACGCACACAGTTCAGGATCAATTAAAGCAGCATAAATGGTCTGAGTATCTTTGACGGTTACTGGCAAAGATAACGGACTATAAGCAGACTCACCAACACCAATTAACAAAGCATAACCGTGAGTAAATGTATCACTCATAAATATTTATCCTCAATACCATCAACTCAATACCATCAATAAGTTTCAAAAACTACTGAGACTTACCCAAAAACTTCGACTAAAAAAGGGCTTGAAAGCCCTGAAGTTTAAACTTTTATTAAAGGCGACACCCGGATTTGAACCGGGGGATAAAGGTTTTGCAGACCTCTGCCTTACCACTTGGCTATGTCGCCGCTTGTGCGCTTATTTGCACTTGACAAATTGCACTGCTTTTTATATGAGCTTTTGAATAGCTATATCTTGAAGTGCTAATCCATTATAGTTTAACTCATGACCAATTACAACCTTTGGTGTGAAAGTTAGAGTCAGCGTGAATTTGGCAGCAACTAGGATATCACAGGAATGTCCAAGTGCTAAGTTCCAAGTGATTGGATGTTGTTCCAAACTCAAAACTCAACACTAACCTTTATTCAAAGGTGCTTTTGCACTCACTCAAGAGTTAGAACTCTGCGACTCTTGAGTGAGTTTCACCTCATCTGCAAAATTAGCCCGACGGAAAAAGTAAAATGGTCCAGCGATCGACCCCCAAGCATGCTCATCGGTTTCTATATCGCGTCCTCGGTCAAGGCTAATCAATTTTTGTTCATTGACTTCAAATTCATTGTCAAGATAAGTCTTTTTATTATTGCGAAACACGATACAACCTTTTCCCGGCTCTACCTTGCCTTTGAAGCTGTGACCCGTCCACTCTACAATCATGTTGCAGCCTGGCATTATTTCCACATCGTCGGCGCTGAGAGTTTTCAAGCGCTCAAGGTTACGGGATGCACCGTAGAACCGTTGTTCTTCTTTGACAGTATAGTTTTCCAAAATAATATGGTTTTCTGCGTTTATCAAGTTCAACACCCGCAAACGATAGGGGTCATTGATCATGTAGTCATAAGCTTGTTCAAGAAACAAACTCACGCCTGATGATAACCCCAAAAACACAGGACGCATACAAACACGGATGTGGGCATAAAAAGGTGGGTTTTCTATAGCTTGTTCTTGATTGCTAAAATCTGCTGCCATCCAACGGGCTAACGTGGCAATATCAGTAGAATGAGTCATTATACCAATCTTGAATTCCAGATTTTGAATTGGGTCAACCAAGCTACTTGGTATTTAAAGCTACCAGTGTGTAGCTGGATAAATATAAATTGTATTAGAAAGTATTGTATAGCTTGTAGTTGACTGTTTTCTCAGGAGAATTTTTTTGCTGACTCTCGTCAGGTAGAGGAAGATTGCAAATTTTGAGAGAAGTCTGATCGCTGGCTTCTGGGGATCAGAACTATGCCCTAAGTCCTTACGGACACGCTGCGCGTTCACGAAGTGTGCGCTTTGCGCTTACGGGCACGCTGCGCGAACGGTGGTTTTGAATTTTGAGTTTTGAATTTTGAATGAGCGAATTTTGAATTGTTAACGCCTTGTCCCTTTGTGATCCGACGAAAAGGTAAAATGTCTATGCTACGACGCTTAAGTGTTACCATTACTGCGACTGCTACATTCTGTCTGTTTTGCAATTCGCTAACATTAGCAGCGAGCACAAAGCCTCAACAGCCAGATAAATTTCCCCCGAATCCGCTAGAGATTACCACACCTGACCCACTACTACCACGTTCACCAAAAGATAAGCAGCCGCTGACCTTGGAAGAAAGTCAAAATTTGCAGGCGGCGCTAGATAAGCTCAATCAGCAAGCTACAGCGGCACTACAAGCAGCAGACAAGATAACAGCATTCGATATCTGGAATCGAGAGTTGCGCTTGCGTCGCTTTTTGGGTTCATTAGCTGAGGTGCAAGCACTGTCGCGAGTGGGTGAAATTGCTTGGAGAGAAAACAATCGCCAAGAAGTGCAGTACATCACACAGCGATTGCAAGCTATTCAAAAACAGGCGCAACCCCAAAAAACAAAATCCCAAAACACGATCGCCCAAAACACAATAGAAAACACGATAGATCTACAACTGTTGCGAGCCATAGGTCAAGCTTACCAACAAGTGCGATCGCCTAAAGAGGCGCTGCAAGTTTATGACCAAGTTTTGACAGCCGTACGACAGCAAGGAGATACTGCAGCAGAAGTAGACACCCTAAAGACGATTGGAGAATTACATTTAAGTTGGTTTGATTACGTATCAGCAGCAGCGACTTATGAGAAATTGCTCACTTTTGGTGACTCTAAAAACGATTCTGCCAACGAAATATCATATTTACAACAACTTGCTTACATTTACAAGCAATTAAAACAACCAGAGCAATCAATAAAGATACGTAATAAGCTAGCAGAAATCTACCAACGCCAAAACAACCCTGTGGAGTTAGCAACATTAAAGCAATCTATTGGCTCAGACTACGAATCTTTGGCACGAGAAAACCCCAGCTTCCTACAAGAAGCTTTCAAGAATTACAAAGAAGCATACACCATAGCTTGGCAATCACAGCAATATATTCGTGCTAGTGAAGTTTTGCAAAAGTTAATTCCACTGTATCGTTCTCAAGGACAAGTAGAAGAGGCTTTGCAAGCCAGCCAAATTCTTGTACAGGCACAGGAGCAAGCCGTCAACTTTTACGGTTTAATGAGTGCTTATGATCAAATTGGGCAAATTCATTTGCAACGCAAAGACTATCCACAAGCATTAACAGCTTTTCAAAAAGGTCTTGCGATCGCACAACAATTAAACTCTGATCAAACATACTTCACCCAGCAAATTCAAAAAATATCTGGGCAAACTTCGCGGTAGAGAAGGAGGGAGGGAAAGAGGGAGAGAGGGAAAGAGGGAGAGAGAGAGAAAGAAGAAAAGAGGGAGAGAAAAGTTAATGCTCAATAACTTTTGTCCCACACTCCCCCACTCCCTCATTCCTTCACTCACCCCATCTCCTCAAGAAGACGAGGCAAGGAATCCCCGCTTTTTCTAAAACGGGGAGGAATTGTCTCCTTGCCCCGTCTTGGTCATTAGTCACTGGTCACTAGTCATTAGTATAATTAATGACTATTTTTCGCTCCTCAGCTACTAATGACTAAAGACTAATGACTAATGACTAATGACTCGAAATCTCCCGGCTTTTTATGAAATTAAACGGAGTGAAAATTTCATAGCCGGGAGATGAGTTAATCTCTGTTTGCTCTTATTGCTTACACAACTTTTGCCTCTGAGTGTTTATGTACTCCAACAAGCTCATAAAGTTTATTCTCAAACTTCTCCATACAGACTGACCAATCAAATTCAAGTATAGAGAAGCGAGCGTGTTGAGACATTTCTTTCTTGAGGTCAGGATTTTCAAGAATTGAAATCACCTTGTCAGCAAAATCAGTTGAGTTATTTGGTTGGGCTAACAAGCCGTTAAAACCGGGTTTGATTTGCTCTGAGGTTGAGGGTGCAATAGCAGCGACAACAGGCGTTCCAGAAGCTAGCGCTTCGTTATTTGATGTGCAGAAGTTTTCAGTTAGTGAGGGATTGACAAAAACATCTGCACGAGCATACCAGCCTAAAAGTTCTGTTCCGTGGGACTCACCCCATACAGTCACACCTGATTTAAACTCTTCAGCACGCTTGCGGACTTCGGCATCGTAAGGACCACTTCCAATAATGACCAAATGCACATCAGGAATTTTGGCCGCGATCAGTGGATATGCGTCTAGAAGTTGGGTAACATTCTTTTCTGCGGTAATGCGTCCAACAAAAAGAAGAGTTGGTCGATCATCGTTAGGAATAGGGTTATAACAGATGTTTGCCGGATTAAATTTTTGACAATCAACTCCTTGGAAAGAGAGATATTCACTACGTTGGCATTTCATCTGTTCGTACTTAGCAAGCTGTTCTCGCGAAGGAAAGAGACTGACATCATAAATCTCACTGAACTGCTTAATCAAAAAGGGAATGATCGGACGAATCAGGCTGAAAAACTGATTTCCTAAGTAATATTCGATATAGGCAACAATATCTGTATGAAAGAGAGATATTATCGGGGTACCTGTTCGCTTTGCGTATTCACTCCCAATCGCACGACCGTAACCTTGTAAATAAAGTGAGTAAAATCCTCTGATTTGTGCCGCTTCTTCAACGACTATAATATCAGGCTGGAACTTTTCTAATAACTTAGTATCACTCCAATGCCGATAGTGTAATGGTTGCGGAAGAGACTTGTAAAATATCAACGGCTGTGTGGGAAATGCGTAGTCAGAAAAATTAGGGAAAGCCTTTAACTCTTCTATCCCTGGCATGGGACGATTGCTCACAGATTTGGGATACTGGTCGTTGATTTGAGGGTGAATAAGAAAGACTTCATGTCCTTGCTGTAACAACCAACGAACCCGCTGGTGTACTGCTACAGAAACTCCTGATAAAAAAGGAGCATACAAGCTTGTAAAAACCGCAATGCGAAGAGGTTGCTTGTTCATAATCTCTATGTATTTTTGTCTTTTTTGAAAGCTAAAAACTGGTGTCCAACAGAAGTACACTTCTCAGCAATAGCCCAGACCACTTTAGGATTTACGCATTGCGAGAGATTCTTAGTAAGCAGAAAAATTTTTCTATTCTTACTAACCCTGACTTGAAAATAGAACTCATCAATTCAGAACTCACCAACTCAGAACACAGAAAAAAGAAGATAAATTTTCATGTATCCGGTGGTTTGCAGTTCATGATGGCTGCTATTTATATTGTTTGAAAGTTAAAGTCTCATCAGTGACTCTGGATATCTTCTTTCCAGTCCTTTTCAGGAATACCAATTTTCCTTGGTTATCTATTTTACTGCTTGTGAGTCAATTCAATTTTTGCTGATTGATTGCTATTTTATATTTTATTGCAAATGATAACTGATGAATCTGCAACAAAATTATCAAATTAGAGTTTGTCTCAAAAGTTAGGTAATGTTCATCTGTTACAGAAAAAAAGAAATTGCTTGTTGTCGATGTAGTATTTTTTCAGTGATAATCATACTAAAATCATATATAAAATCTCCTAAAAATTAAGAAATTGTATGTTAGAGTGAATCTGGCTCATATCAATTAGAATACGGTTGTTTATTGCTCCTTATTTTTAGCAAGTATATATGTTTTGGAATGTTTGGTAAAATTTCGTACTCGAAGTGTTAAGAGGATAGATAAAGCAAAAAGTGACGACTCCACATACTCACTGCAACGGGCGTTAATGTAGGCTGGTGAAGAAATTTCTAAGCACCGAAGAGCTTCTAAAAGAAGATAAAGGAAGCTACTATGGTGCTTCACTTACCTACCCAATGTTGAAAAGTGAACTAGCACTTTAAATACCATTACAAACTCATCAAAAGCTAAGTGAAAAATCTGGGAAATTTAGACATGTTCTGCGTATTTTGTACATCTTATAAAGTACGCTTTTTTTCCTTGTGTTCAAGTTGTATGGTTTTTTTGAAAAAGGCTTGAACAGTAAACGTAGTAAAACTAAGGAGACAAACGGATGCGTGTGTTTGTGACTGGTGGATCGGGGTTTGTTGGTCGCAACCTAATAACCACTCTTGTACAACAGGGAGTTGAAGTACAGGCGCTGGTAAAATGGGAGACTGAAATTGACATACTCAAGTCCTGTGGTGCTGTTCCAATCTTTGGAGATATTAATGACTTCGAGGTACTGAAGTCTGGGATGGAAGGATGTACAGTTGTCTTTCATGCAGCTGCAAAGGTAGATGACTGGGGAGTTTTAGAAGAGTTCCAGAAAGTGAATATAGATGGAACACAACAAGTCATTGCTGCAGCAAGGGAAACAGGTGTATCACGCCTTGTTTATGTGAGTAGCGAAGCTGTATTGATAGGAGGAAAAGCAATCATTAATGCTGATGAAACTCGACTTCGTCCTGTAAAACCATTAGGTCCTTATCCACTGACTAAAGCGATCGCAGAAACAAAGGTCATTGAAGCAAACTCACCTGAACTCACAACAGTAGTGGTTCGTCCGCGTTTTGTGTGGGGAAAAGGAGACACCACATTGTTACCACGCTTTGTTAAAGCTATCCGCAATGGAGAGTTTGCCTGGATTTCTGGAGGTCGCTATCTGACTTCTACCTGTCACGTAAAAAACTTGTGTGAAGGGCTGATTTGTGTCGCAGAACGAGGAAAGGGGGGTGAAATTTACTTCATTACTGATGGTTCGCCTGTGGAATTCCGAAGCTTTATTACAGAGTTAGCACGTACTCAAGGAGTTGAACCAGGTAGACTCAGCATACCACGTTGGTTAGCCTGGACATTAGCATGGAGTTTAGAGAGGGCTTGGGAGTTGTTAAAGCTTAAAGGTTCACCTTCAATCACCCGAACAGCGTTGTCTATGATCGGATCCCAAGTCACAGTAGATGATAGCAAAGCACGACGGGAACTGGGTTATACACCAGTGATTTCACGACAAGAGGGATTGTTAGAGATGGTATAGAAACAAGTTGTAAGAAATATGAGCTGATGTCATATAGACACCTTACTATTATCAGCTCGATTTGAAACCTGATAAGGGCGATATTCAACTAGGCGGATGTTCCAAGGACTTTTGATTCGATAAGTCACGCCACGCCAGTTGACTTTTCGCATCCCTAGGGATGATACCATTGCTAACCCATAAACCCACTGTGTCAAGGGAATCGCTATTAGCATTTTCACTATTGTTAGAGCTGACAATTTTGTCATCGGCTCACCATGTTTGCGAATCACTTGCTGTACCCCTTGCTCCAATGCCAACATCATTAGGAGTAATCCCACCGTATAAATGCTAAAGCAGCCAAACGACAAACCTGCAATATTCCATTCTCCGCTCAACAACGCCACCAGAAACAACACTATGACGAGAGTAGGCATCAGTATACTGGAAACAACATCACTAACTACAGCCAACCATAAAGGGTGATAAAGCCGAGCAGACAGTAGTTGGCGCATTAGCGAGTATCTTAAGCTAGGTAATTCGCACTCTTCCCGATTGAGCATTATTAGAGAAGGCACAAACTTGACTTGCATCCCATGTTTTTCCAAGACCTTGCGGATCATGGTATCTTCGTTGAAGGCTTGCCCCCACTTATCTAGCAGTTCTGTTTGGTGAAGTAGTTCTGTTTTCACAGCCAAAGTCCCACCCCAAGGAATTCGGAACAAGTACATTTGCACCACTGTAGATACATTGCCTGCGTACCGCACCAAAGACCCCCAATATCTACCTGTCGGCAGGTACCAACGATTACCCGTTGTCGCCCCGACTTTGGGATGGGCGAGAGGGCTGACTAATTCACGCAACCAATTGGGATGGACGACTGTATCAGCATCTACTAGGGCAACGACTTTGTAGGAATTGTCCAACTCCGAGACAGCTTGCACTAGGGAACTGCATTTGAGACTACAATTTTGGCGCGCTATCCTCAAGGGGCTGATTTGGACGTTGGTCGCTTTTTGCTCACGGATGGTATCAGTAGCAATTTTCCAAGCGGGATCTTCTTGACTATCAACGATCAGCTTTAAATCATATTGTGGGTAGTTTTGGTTGAGTAGCGATCGCAAGCAATGAGTCAGAAACGGATCAGCTCCGCGTAAACAGAGAATAACCGCAGTTTTGGGCAACTGCTCGTCTGGTAATGAGTTTTTCTGGGATAAGCGCAGGTACAACAAAAAAACAACCGTAAAACATACCTGAATAGCCAACCAGCCCAGTAAAGACTTTGACAGGAAAATCGCTAACTCTTTCATAATTGGTATAGTTTTTTATTCAGTGAACAGTTATCAGTAAACAGTTAACAGCATTAGCTTCAAATCACTGATAACTGTTCAGTGGAATTTGACGTTTTATGGATCGAGCGAATATTTCATGACTATATTGATAGTTGTATTTTTTTTCAGCAGAAAACTCGCATCGCGAAACTTTGGTGTCCCCGTTGATATTGATATAGTAGGATTTTGGGAAATACCAAAACCTTCTTTTGGAATACCGAAAAAGTCTTTGTTTAGTTTGTGGTCTCCATTTTGGTCATCAACAACGGCGACAGCATAAGTTCCTGGCTTCAAGCCTGAGAACTGCTTCTTCACAGAACTTCCTGTTATCTGAGTGCAACCACTTTGTACTTCACTGGTATTACTATCAGGAAATCCTTTTTCACCGGAGTATACTCTTAGGCAAACTTGACCATTTTTGTGATGTAGCCCATTTACTACAACAGTGAGTGTTGCAGTGGATTCTGCATTCACTGTTCTAATTAAACTGATGCTTGCTACGATAGCGAGAAAAAAAGTGTTGATTTGAGATATTTTAAGCATGAGCTATGCAGTTCTCAACAAGTTCTTTTACCTTTGTTTTAAGATGTAGAAAAAGCTCAAGAACACTTTTTCTACTTGAGTGGCACAGTAAATAGCTTTAGTCTTGGGACTTACGCACGAGTTACGAAAGAAGAAGACTGTGAGATTGCTTCCTGACGTCGCAATCACGCAACTACGTTATTTTGGCGTAAGTCTTGAGTCTGTAATATCAAGCCTGTAGGCGATCGCCAGTTACAGACTTGATATTAGAATGGAATAGAGTTAATTACCAAAAAAGCTTGCCTGTTCTTGTATTGATTTTATTTGCAAACGTTTCGAGAACATTTGAGCAGCTATAAGCAGGTCTTTTATCAAAAGATATTCTGTCCCTTTTAGCTGTTTCAGCAAACTTATATAGCAACAGATTCGCTCGTAGTAATTAAGTGGAACATACCATACCGAGAGCAAATACTCCCAAAATATTCTCCAATGTGGAAGCAGAATTTTCCCCTTTTTTGAAGAATCAAACCACACTGTATACGCATAGAAATCAGGGAGCATACTCAATGAGTATTGTGGATTATTGTTAGTAAACGACAAGTGATGTGGAAAGAACAGACTCAATGATTGTTGTGAATGGCTTCTAGCAAAGAATAGGTATTCAGGAATTTCATAAAACCGTCCAAGCAGACCAAGTCTTAACAAAAAAATGGCGTCTGCAGCACCGTGACTACCTATAGGTGGTGTCTTTCTGAGGGCGCTTGCGCGTATCACGCCGTAAGTTTGATAGCAGAGGTGCTTAGCCAGAAGCTGATGAAAACGCTCGTGTGGTATTGGTGAATCAGTTTGGAGTTGGATATCGTAGTTTTGTAGAAATTTCCCGTGTTCGTCAATGAAATAGGTTTTGGAATGACACAAGATAAGGGTAGGATCTTGGTCAAGTACCTCAATGCACTTCATCAAAAAATCTGGAGCATGCAGATCATCATGGGCAGCCCATTTGAAGTACTCACCTGAAGACAATTCAAATACACGGTTGAAGTTACAGGCACCGCCGATATTCTTTTCGTTACGGTAGTAACGAATGCGTTTATCTTTAATAGCGTATGCTCTACAAATTTCCTCAGTCTTATCTGTTGATGCATTATCTGAGATAATTAGCTCAAAATCTTCAAATGTTTGAGCCAAAAGTGAATCTATGGCTTCTTTTAAAAATTTCTCGCCATTGTATACAGGCAGTCCAATGCTCAATCTTGGCTGGTTGTTGGTCATAAAAAAAGGATGCAGAGATTCCGTGAGAGATGAGAGTTGTTGCTTAACAAGAAGTTTATAGAGAAACTTCTTGTTGTTTGGAGTCTGGAGTAAAAAGTAAAGTATCGCGCGACAACTTTATTGGACAAATTTTTGAAGATCTGTTTTTTTAAGCCATTCCTGTGTCAGCCGCATACCCTCTTTTAAATCAATTGTTGGTTGATAATTTAACCTGTTTTGTGCTTTCGCAATTGAATACGCGTAAGGGCGAGTCATAAAATCTACAACTTCTGGTAGAAGATCGGCTTCTTTGCGGAAAAGTTTTTGTCCTTGATAGCGCAATTTGAGAAATAATTTCAGTTCATCTTTTGGTAAAGAAAAGGGTGCGGCTAAACCTGCTACCTCTGCTAAGTGTGTAAAATATTCTTTCCAAGTTGTTTCTTGTCCATCAGTGACATTGAAGATTTCCCCATATGCTTCTTTTTCGATAGCAAGAAAGATGGCATCAATCAGGTTATCAACGTAGACATGATTAATGACTCCTCGCCCATCATTAGCATATGCAAATAATTTTTGCTTCATCATCATAAGTGGTCGAATTGTCCAGGGAATACTTCCAGGTCCGTAAACATCTCCTGGTCTAATAATCATGATGCCAAAATTGCCAGGCTCGTTCAGTTCTAAAAGTGCTTTTTCAGCTTCTATTTTTGTTTGACAGTAGGGATTATCTTCACCACGTAATGGTCCATCTTCTGTGATGCGATCAGGATAGTTAAAACCGTAGACTAGAACACTTGAGAGATGAACAAAAGTTTTCACACCAGCATTTTTAGCCGCTTGAGCTATGTTAACTGTTCCCTCAACATTTCTCTGGCGAAATTGGTCGAGTGAACCACCTTCTTTAGCTAGTTCATCTGTGTGTAAAACTATGTCTACTCCAAGACATGCCTTTTCAGCAGCAGTTGGATCAGTGACACTGCCATAAATCACCTTAGCACCCAAGTTTTGTGCTTTTTTATTCTTATCTGAAGAATCTTGTAATCCACAAACCTTTATCCCTTGCGCCATAGCTACTTCTGTAGCACGCAAGCCAATAAATCCGCCAATTCCAGTGATGAGGAGAGTTTTGTTGTTGAGGTTCATAGAGGATAAAGGATAGAGGATTGTAATGAAAAACTGGAGTCCTTTTTAAGGAGTTGTTCTTCGTCATTAGCAGCCACCGCGTTACGTTCTGTTGGAGGGTTTCCCCTCATGGAGTGCAAGTGGCGTTCATTTACAGCAGATTCGATGTTTATGAGGTACAGCAACCGATTCAAATTCAAAGTTTAAAAACTATCCCTGAAATTGGTGTACCTCACGTACCTCAAAAGCGCTGTATATTGAAAAATAACTAATGACTAATGCTAGAAAATATCTGCTGGATCTGTAGAGCGAAGCTGGTTAATAGCTAGTGCTCCAGAAATCATACACATTAATATTGTTGACATGAAAACGATGATTCCATTGTTTACAGACATCATTATTGGTAATTTAGTGGCTTGCATCGCAAAATTATATATACCTAAAGAAAAGAAAAATCCAGGTATGTAACCCAAAACCGCCAAGATGATAGCCTGCTGAAAGACAACATGAAATAGATAATTGTTCGCGTAACCTATGGCTTTTAAAGTAGCATAAGCAACTAAATGATTGGAAATATTACTGTAAAGAATTTGATAAACAATGACGATCCCAACGACAGAAGCCATTGATAACATGAGATTCAGGATAAAACCAATTGGTGTTCTGTTAGCCCAATATTCTTTTTCAAAGTCAATAAATTGTTGACGAGTAAAAACCAAGATATCATTAGGTAAGTTAGCTTGTAACTCTCGTTGAACATTTTGTGGATTAACACCAGGCTTAAGGGTTATTGCACCTATATCTATCATTTCTGATGGACGGCTATTTTGAAATATTCTCAAGAAGGTAGAGTCGCTGACAATTAAATTTCCATCTACCCCAAAGGAGGAACCTAAGCTGAACAAGCCACCCACTCTCACTCTATAACCAGATAATGAGTTAAAAGGAAAAATCTCAATAAATTGTTCTGTCTTTTCTTTTTCAAATCTTTCAGGAATATTTCCAAATTCTGGTCGAGAATTACGATCAAAAAGCACAACATCAGGAATTTGAATTTTATCTAAGTTTGCCTCAATTTCTGGCAGATTCATAACAGGCTTTCCTGGCTCAAACCCAATAACATATATTGAGTATTTTTGACCGTTGACAGGATTTTTAAATTTGGCAAATCCTATATACATAGAACTGACAGACTCGACACCATTAAACCCCAAAGCTTGATACAAGCGAGTCCGAAAAAAGCTTTGATTTGCTGTTAATGCTTTGTATTGAGAACTGATTAAAAATAAATCACCCTGGAGATGTCGATGCACTTGAGTAGCGCTGGTATAAAGAGCATCTTGGAAACCAAGTTGGATAAACATCAAAATTACAATAAAACCAATACCAGCAACAGCCACAAGAGAACGAACTTTGTTTCGGACGAGTTGCAGCCATGCCAAAGGAATTTTAACAGCCATTATTCCAGCCTTTAATACACTTCTCAGTTATCAGTGAGCCAGCGCTGCAGGAGGGTCTCCCTCCGTAGGCGACTGCGAACCCGAAGGGTTATCAGTTACCAAAAATCAGTTCCAGTTATCAGCTAAGCTAAAACACATTTAAATTGCATAATTAATAGTTAGGTTTGTTGACTGTCCTAAGTTGACACTCAACAGTTAACGGTCAACACTCAAGACGATCAATATGCAAGTTAAAAATCCAACAGCTTATCACTGTTCACTGATGATTGTTCACTGTTGACTGAATGTGAATGGCGACATCCACTTGTAAATTGGTTAAACCTGCGACTCTTTGACTATCTGCTGGATCATCAATACGGATTTTCACCTGAATGATTCTGCGGTCTGTATCTGCTGCTGGATTGACACTGAGGATATTTTGTCTGTCAACTTGCAAACCAATTTCACTTACGGTTCCTTTTATTTTTTTGGAGAACGCAGTGCTGGTGATGGTCGCTTTTTGACCGATACGGACTTTGCTAATATCAGTTTGATAAACTTCTGCCACCACATACATTTGAGATGTTTTGCCTATCTCAATAATCCCTTCATTACTGTTCACTTCTCCTGTTTTGGCGTGAATTTTCAAAATTCTTCCATCTATGGGAGATTTGAGATATGTTAAATCGTAGTCTGCTTTTGCTTGTTGGACGGCAGTGATAGCGCTTTGGACTTGAACATCTGCCAATTTAACATCGACAACACGTACTTCTTTGATACTCCCCAGTTTGGCTTTTGCCTCCCTGAACTGGTCGTTGATTGTGTTGACAGTGCTATTAAGATCTGCTTGAGCTTCTGTCAGTTGCTGTTGCACTGTCCGTTGTTGCAAACGCTTGCTGTCTGCTGTGGAAGCAGAAATGGCACCTTGGTTGTAGAGTTGCTGATATCGATTGTTTTCGGTTTGAGCATTTTCTAATTCAGCCTGCAAACGAGCAATTGTCGCTCGCTTAGTCGCCGTATCTCCTTTTAATTGTGATTCCAAACGAGCGATCGCCGCTTTTTGAGCGTCTACCTCTCCTGTTTTAGCTCCAGCTTTGACTTGCGCCAGTTGAGCTTGAGCAATTTGAACTTTGTCTGAAGCTTGTTGTAGAGCTGCTTTACTCCGAGCATAGTTTTCTAATAAAGCCAAAACTTGTCCACTGCGAACCTCATCTCCTTCTTTGACCAACATTTTTTCAACTCGGACACCAGAGAGTGAGCTAGGAGCAAACAATCTAGTAACTTCACCTTGAGGCTGCAAACGTCCCAACGCAGTCACAGCAACTCTGACAATCCTCGTTGGGGCTGTCTTTGGCGCTTTTACTGCCTGAGTGTGAAGGTTGGATCTTCTTGCTAAGTTATGAAATAATACAAGTCCGGTTGCTGAAGCAACAAGAGCTGCCAATAAAATTGGCCACCGATAGGTCGGTTTCGTGTATAACTGACTTCCTTTTTCTGTTGCCATCTTTCATCTCAATTGTGTCATGTTGAAGCTTAGTCTAAATAGCTATATCTGTTGATTGCCGTGAATGGATATGAAAATTTTTTAAGAGAACTTTTCCTGTGTAGCTCTTATATTTTTGACTGGAAAAGTCTTAAGAAGTTTTAGAAACTCTTCTACGTAATTCCTTAGAACAAAACTACCTAGAATAACTATGTCGATAGTGAAATGGATTGTATTGTTACACCAAA
The DNA here is from genome assembly GCA_019359695.1 of Brasilonema angustatum HA4187-MV1. Classification (GTDB taxonomy): domain Bacteria; phylum Cyanobacteriota; class Cyanobacteriia; order Cyanobacteriales; family Nostocaceae; genus Brasilonema; species Brasilonema angustatum. Next base: position 25,323 of record JAHHGV010000054.1, on the reverse strand, counting down.
ATCCACGATTTTATCCAATCAAAATATAGAAATATCGGATCAATGACTTTAAAGACCTAGAGATGCTATTTGAGAGACCTCAGTCTCAAGTAAAACGAAGCGACGTTAGATCTAATTTGCAAAACCCTGTCTTCCATACTCGCAAAAAACTTTTATCTTGTCAACCACAAATGCATATGTTTTATCTTATTTTTTTTACTCTATTCAAGTTTCAAAGAACAGAATGTAGAAAAAATGTTGTTGCCAAAACTACAAAAAAAGAAAAACACTACAACGTTTTCCAATTGATTTCACTACATCTCTCCTTCTCTCACTCTCTCACTCCCTCTCTATTGAAAACGTAGTCTATATACCTGAAAGTTGCTGTAGCTTCTGCCTTTCACGCCCAAGCAGATAACTCAAATACTAAAACAGGGAACTTTATGATGGCAATTAACTTCCGTAATTTTAAGCGAGTCAGTACTGAGAGCAATCAATCATGATAAAGGACAAAGGTTTAAGAATGAAGTGAGAATAAGTATACAGATGTCATTCTCCAAAATCAAACAGAAATCCAAAATATTAATTGGTTCAATAGCTTTCTTCCGTGTTTTGGAGCAATCCGTGAAATTTACGATTCACCATCAAATTTATACTTTCTTCTTTCTATGACTATCAGCAGAATGGACAGACATAAAACATTTTAATCAAAGTTATTATGAAATTTCTGTTTTTGATAGTACTGATTAAATAAACTAGCGATATCTTATTGTTAGTGTTTTCGCTGACAACACTAAAGAGCAGCAATTATGCCTATAAAGTCAGTAGCCATACACCAAATTAAAATAGGTCATAACCGCCGTCCCCTCAACGGTGATAACGTTGAGGAGTTGAAAGAATCAATTCAGGCTAATGGTCTATTGAACCCGATCACAGTAGACCGAAAGCTGAACTTGATTGCTGGGCTACACCGTCTGACAGCTTGTCGGCTACTTGGTTTAGAAAAAATCGAGTGTAATGTTGTTGATTACGAAGATGCTGATCAAGCGCGTTTGGCGGAAATTGACGAGAACTTTATCCGCAATGAGTTAAAACCTCTAGAGCGAGCAGAAATGCTCTTGGAACGCCAGAAAATTTTGGACAGACTCGGACTCATGGCCAAAGCAGGGGATAATCAGCATACCCTCAAAGGTGGTGAAATCATTTCACCACCTCCCAAAACAAATTTAGAGTTTGCCAAAGAAATTGGATATAGCGAGCGTAGCTTGCAACACGATAAGCAGATAGCCAAAGATATTCACCAACAAGTCAAACAGAAAATAGAAGGTACGCCCATCGCCGATATAAAAACTGAACTGCTCAGGATAGCTAGAACGGGGAGTAAAGAACGTGCCTTAGCAGAACAGGCAGAACATGCTCTGGAGTTAGCTCAGGCCAAAACAGACAAACAACTTGCCCAACAGCAAGCTAAAATAGCGGCACAATGGCGACTTCGGCAACAAGAGTTACAGTTGCAAGCCTTTAAAATTGCTATGGCAAACAGAGAAGCTAAGTTGGCTGCAAAGAAAGCGAAATCTTTGGTTGAGGAGCATCAAGCAGGAAAACCAACATTAACCCAAGGCAAGCCTTGGGTTAATGTTGGTGACGAATGGATGCTCAACCAACAGCATCTCGTTTATTGTGGAGATACTGCTAGTAAACAATTCACAAACCTGCTTCCTGGTAATGCGGCTTTAGCGATTGCAACCCTTTCCCCAAGTTGGAATCATGATTACTTAATAGATGAAGCTAGAATTGTCGCTGTGCTACGTTCCGAGGGCAACATTTATAACTTTTGCTGTTGCACATCTATGCCATTTCAGTACGAATTAGTCCTTGGTAATTTGTATGTAGGTATTTTTTCACGCCAATCAATATCCAAGCCACAGATACCAATTCATGTAGAAGGAGTGGAGGGAATAGTCGCTTACTTACTAAATATGTATACAAATCCAAATAATTTTGTCATAGCCCCATTTATGGGACACGGTGAAATTCTGATTGCTTGTGAGAGGATGGGACGTACCTGTTTTATTGGAGGTGAGAATCCAGAATTGATCAGTCGCGGAATCATGCGGTGGCAAGAGTGGACTGGTAAGTCAGCTTCAAAAACCGAATCATCTGAACTATAAAGTTGGGTTGGTTTGGTTCACTTCAAACCAACCTATCTTGAAAATAGGAAGGAGGAAGTCAGCGAGTAAGGAAAAAATCTTTTCATTCTTGCAGATGGGCAAATGCTTATGAGGACTACATAGATTAACTTTCTCTTCCAAACACTAAGATTTAATAGTCTGGTGTTGATTTCCTTGACTCTTAATAGAAATGGCGGCTAAGAATTACAATAACTGTCATGTTCTTATCAAACTATTCTGTTAGTGTATGCATTTATTAAATCGCCCGTGAATGTACAAAAAATACAGTACTTGTTTCATGAGAACAAATTTTATCTGAAAACCTTAATAAATAACTTAAGAAAAACTAAACAATAGTAAACACCTATACTGTTTAATTTTTGGAAAACTTTCTGTATGCAAAAAATCTATTTTTTATTTTCAAATTGCTAAAAACGAACTATTCATTTTTTTTAGTTTATGCTAGTCTTTTTATTAATTATCATGCTTCCAGGTAATAAGGCACATGATTGAGTTAATGAAAAGTAACAAATCAAAAACACTCTGCCTGCTGTCACCTGGTGTTCATTCAATTATTTGTTGAAGAAGAATCCAGAACTCATAATGCAGAACGGGCTGCGCCAGTTCTGAGTACTTTTTGATTTATGTTTCCCATTTATTCGGATTGAAAGGGGTGTTTTTTCGGTAACGGATTTGTCAAATTTGGTTTGTCAGACTCCATAGAATATATTATCTTGAACGTTGAAACTGACCATGGGATTTATCAAGATAGAGAACGTTGTTATTAACACCAGCTACGTTGCCGCAGTAAAACTCAATCATCAAACTAGCTCTGGAGAAAAAAGCGTTTCTGTCCTCATAGCTACTCCCAAGTTTACATTGTCTCAGTCGGAAACAATTTCTCAAAATCCTCAGAATCACTCGCCTTCTGAATGGATGGAATTTACAGGTTCTGCAGCGAACGCACTACAGGACTATTTTACAAGTTTCAATAATGTCATCGATCTACTACCACAACATCAGGAGTCAGGCATTGTATAGCATGTTTAGTAAAAATTGCTGTGATACTGCCAAAATCTCCACACTTTGTATCTCTTATGTGGTGTTGATTGGAACTGAATCTTTTACTTTTTGCAGATAGAATAGCTGCTGAAAATAGGAAATAGTCCTTTTTTGACTCGCCACAGAAATTACTGCAGCTACACAAAACACACTACTCACGGCGGAGTCTATGTTCTATGTCTGCTTATTCAATTGATACTGCCTTGGCGGAATTGTCAGCCCAGGTCAATAACTTTGAAAAGGCTGTGTATAAGTCTATTGAGGAGAAAAAAATGATGTCTGATAAATCCTTGTCAGTTAACAAAATTAATAGAAAATTACAAGATAATCCTATAGCCATCATTGGTATGGCTTCTATTTTTGCAAAATCTCGAAACTTACGAGAGTACTGGCAAAATATTATTAATAAAATTGACGGAATTACTGACGTTCCATCGACACACTGGAACATAGAAGAATACTATGACCCCAATCCTAGAACACCAGAGGAAAAAACCTATTGTAAAAGAGGTGGATTTATCCCACACGTTGATTTTAACCCAATGGAATTTGGGATTCCTCCCAGCATCTTAGAAGTGACGGATGTGGCACAACTTTTAAGTTTAGTCATTGCAAAAGAAGCAATGGAAGATGCTGGCTATGATACATCCCGCGAGTTTAATCGCGAGACGATTGGGGTTATTTTAGGTGTCGCAGGAAACCAATTGGGATTGCCACTTGCCGCGAGGTTGGAGTATCCCGTCTGGGAAAAGGTGCTTAAAAGTAGCGGTTTATCCGATGAGGATACACAAAAAATTATCAAGAAAATTAAAAGTGCTTACGTGAACTGGGATGAGAATGCTTTCCCTGGGATGTTAGGTAACGTTGTTGCTGGCAGAATTGCTAACCGTTTAAATTTAGGCGGAATAAACTGCGTTGTTGATGCTGCTTGTGCCAGTTCATTAGCTGCTCTAAAAATGGCAATTAGCGAACTCATTGAGCATCGCTGCGACATGATGCTAACTGGTGGAGTTGATACTGACAACACCATCATGGCTTATATGTGTTTCAGCAAAACACCTGCTGTCTCTCCTAGCGATAATGTCAAACCCTTCGACGCTAAGTCTGATGGGATGATGCTAGGTGAAGGTATCGGTATGGTTCTCCTTAAGCGCTTAGAAGACGCTGTACGAGACAACGATAAAATCTACGCTGTTATCAAAGGAATTGGCACCTCCAGCGATGGACGGTATAAAAGCATTTATGCTCCCCGACAAGAAGGACAAGTCAAAGCCTTACAGCGTGCTTACGATGATGCAGGTTTTTCACCTGAAACCATCACTTTAATGGAGGCGCACGGTACAGGTACAATGGCTGGTGACCCCACCGAATTTGGGTCACTGAGAGAATTTTTTGGGGAAAAATCACACAAGCAGTACATTGCACTTGGTAGTGTGAAATCTCAAATCGGACACACAAAAGCTGCTGCAGGTGCTGCAAGCTTAATCAAAACTGCTTTAGCGCTACATCACAAGATACTACCGCCGACAATTAACGTTACTGAACCTAACCCCAAACTCAATATCCAAAATTCGGCATTTTACTTAAATACGGAAACTAGACCCTGGATTCGTGCTGAAGGGGAAGCACCAAGACGTGCGGGTGTCAGTTCTTTTGGCTTTGGCGGTACAAACTATCACGTTGTCTTGGAAGAATACGAAGCCGAACAAGAACGCGCCTACCGTATACACAACACTCCTAGTGAAGTGCTGCTGTTTGCTCAAACTCCTGCACAGTTATTAGCAAACTGTGAAGAGACTTTGGGTAAATTGCAATCTCAGGAGGGTAACAAAAATTATGTGGAGCTTGTGGAGGAGTCTAAATCAAAAGACATTCCTCTCAACGCCGCCAGAGTTGGATTTGTTGCCGCTTCTTGTGCTGAGGCTTGCAAATTGCTGCAAATCAGTATTGAGTTACTCAAAACCAGAGCGTCAGATTCCTCATGGGAGCATCCCCAAGGAATTTACTACCGCTCGAATGGTCTTGAGTTGAGTGGAAAAGTCGTTGCTTTATTCTCTGGACAAGGTTCTCAATACTTGGATATGGGTCGGGAATTGGTGATGAATTTCCCCATCCTGCGGCGTCTTTTCGGCTACATGGATAGCCTTTTGCTCAAAGATAATTTACAGCCAGTGTCGGAAATTGTTTTTCCCCATCCTGTATTTGAGGAAGTGGAAAAAAATACTCAAATTGTTGCATTACAGCGTACAGAATATGCTCAACCAGCAATTGGGATGTTGAGTGCAGGGCTATATAAAATACTGCAACAAGCTGGATTTAAGGCAGATTTTGTTGCAGGACACAGCTTTGGAGAACTTACAGCTTTGTGGGCTGCGGGTGTTTTGAGTGAAGAAGATTACTGCTTGTTGGTAAAAGCTCGCGGCCAAGCAATGGCGGCTCCCCAAGATCCTGATTATGATGCGGGAGCTATGTTGGCTGTCAAAGAAGAAGTAGGCAAGGTGGAAGCAGTTATCAAGCATTTCCCTCAGGTGACAATTGCGAATCTCAATTCTCCCCGTCAAGTGGTGTTAGCAGGACCTGCGGTGGAAATAGCCAAAGTACGGCAAACTCTACAAGAGCAAGGATGTACAGCCGTTTTGTTACCTGTGTCAGCAGCTTTCCATACACCATTGATTGCTTTTGCTCAGAAAGCTTTTGCTCAAGCTATCAAGAGTATCAGTTTCCAAAATCCGAAAATACCTGTTTACACTAATGTGACAGGAAAGCAGTACCCCAAGGAAGCGACAGATATTCAAAGAATTCTAGAAACTCATCTGTCTAATGCGGTGCTGTTTAAGCAGGAAATTGAAAATATTTATGCGTGTGGTGGTTCTTGCTTTGTTGAATTCGGTCCGAAGAAAATTCTCACAGGTTTGGTGAAAGATATTTTAGGCGATCGCCCCCACCTCACCGTCGCTTTGAACCCCAGCAGCCAAAAAGATAGCGATCGCTCTGTGCGCGAAGCCGTTGTCCAGTTACGCGTAGCTGGTTTGTCTTTGAAAAACCTCGACCCCTACCAACTACCACAACCTATACCCGCAACTGAGAAAACCAAGGGGTTGAACGTGCGTTTAAATGGCATCAACTACGTGTCAGAAAAAACAAAAATGGCATTTGAGCAAGCTTTGCAGGATGGACACAAAGTCAAATTACCTCCAAACGCATCTGAAAATAATGCTCATATTGACTCCAAGTCACTCTCAGCGACACTCACCACCATCACCACCACTCCCACACTAACGGTTGCAGAAAGTAACGGACACACAAATAAATCTCTACTTCCCGTCAGCGAGAAGATTGAGGATAAGGGAACGGAACAATTCAAAATTCAGAACCTGGAATCTTCCTCTACTTCCTCATCTCCCTCCACTCCCCCAACTTCCCCTACTCCCCCTACTCCCCCCACTCCCCCCACTCCTCCTGCTTCATCTCAACCGATTCCACAGCCGAAAATGCCAACAAATCCAGATGAACCCGTGAATTACCAACAAGTTTTAGCAAGCTTGGAATACGTCCTGACACAATTTCAGCAAAATCAAAGCGAGAGTCTACAAGTTCACGGACACTACCTCAACCATCAGATGGAATATGCCAAAACCTTTTTCCAACTGATGCAGCAGCAGAATTCTTTGTTTGCCAACAGCAAATCTTCTGAAGAAGCTGCACAGATCAAGCCAGTTCTTATGGAAAGCTTAGAGCGTAGTATGATGCAGTTTCACGCTCAACAAGGTGAAACTCTACGCGTTCACGAGCAATATCTCAACACTCAGGTGGAATACACCACAAACTTTTTGCAACTCATACAGCAAGAGTATGCACAGGTTGTCAATGCTGAGGTGCCAAGAACTCAACCTGTGGTGTTCCTTGACGAAACAACAGCCGCAAATAAAAAACGTGAACGTGTCATTGCTTTAGATACAACAACTATTAAACAAGACAGTTCAGTTCCTCCTACTCATCAAAAACCAGCAACTGAAGCACAGCTGCATTCAGTTGTAGAAATTGGCACTCAAACGCAGATACACAAAGCAACGGATTTTGTGAGTACGAATGAGTTCTCACTCAGTCCGACAAATAACTTATCCGTTACATCTGATGCCCCATCCGTTGTCCCTCTCCCCATCTCCTCACCTGTAGTCACCGAAACTGTAGCAGTCACGACAGAAAGCCTTCCCACAGATCCTTCTACAACGACTTCTGATATCAGTGTAAATCTAGCTGATTTGGGTACAAACCTGTTGGCAATCATCAGTGACAAAACAGGTTACCCAGTAGAGATGTTGGATATCAACATGGATATGGAGGCTGACTTAGGGATTGACTCCATCAAGCGTGTGGAAATCCTGGGAACAATGCAAGAAATGTACCCAGACTTGCCTAAACCAAACGTGGAAGAACTGGGAGAACTACGCACGATTGGTCAAATTGTCGAATGTTTGCAAAAGACAGCTTCTCCATCCATTGCTGCGAAATCCATTGCTGTAGAAACTGCAATTTCTATACAAGAGGACGGAAAAATACAGGATCAAGTAGAGATTGAGAATTCTTCCGTCACCTTATCACCTGAGTTTCCCATTTCTTCCCCCACTTTAGTGACCAACGAAAGTGTCTCACTTAGTGAAGAAGTAGAAGAAGTAGAAGCAGCAGACACAGATTTGACAGATCTCGGTCCAACCTTGTTAGCAATCACGAGTGAAAAAACAGGTTACCCCGTGGAAATGTTGGATTTGAACATGGATATGGAGGCAGACTTGGGGATTGACTCCATTAAGCGTGTGGAAATCTTAGGGACAATGCAGGAGATGTACCCCAACTTGCCTAAACCCAATGTAGAAGAACTGGGAGAACTGCGTACCATCGGTCAAATTGTAGAGTATCTGCAAAAGTTAGTTGGTACGGAAAAAAAAAAGTCTCTGAACAAGTCCTCCAACCCATCGGGTAATTCAAACAACAATCCCCTGCGTCGTCAAGTCAAACTGAAAATTCTGCCTCAACCAGATTTTCTAGATTTCACATTACCAGAGGGACACGTCGGTTTACTCACCGATGATGGCTCCCTCACCACTTCCAAATTGGCTCAACTTCTCACCGAACAAGGCTGGAAAATCGTTGTTCTCAGTTTTCCTCAATCTCTAGTTCCACAACACTCACCTTTACCTGTAGGAGTTAATCGCGTAAATCTTGTTGATTTAACTGAGGAACATCTGCAACAACAATTAGCCACCATTTCCACTCAATATGGTTCAATTGATGCCTTCATCCATCTCAATCCCTTATTTGAAGTCATCTACAACGGCAAAATTCCGTATCTTGAACAAGAAAAGGCAATTGTTAAGCACGTCTTTCTCATAGCAAAACACCTGAAAAAATCCCTTAATGAAACCGCACATTCTGGACGTAATTGTTTTTGCACTGTGACTCGTCTTGATGGAGCCTTTGGATTAGGACAAAATGTTAGCTTTTGTCCCATCAGTGCTGGTTTATTTGGATTAACTAAAACTCTCAACTGGGAATGGCAACAGGTGTTTTGCCGAGCAATTGACTTGAGTCCTCAGATTGATGCAGAACAGTCAGCACAGCACATTTTTGCTGAGCTACATGATCCCAATCGTTATATTACCGAAGTAGCTTACAATTCACACGAAAGAGTCACCTTGATTAGTGCTCCCGAAATTTAATCAGATAGGAAAGACGAGGAAGTTGGGATGAATTAACAAGTGTGGGAGTGTGGGACAAAAGTTATTGAGCATTAACTTTTTTCTCCCTCTCTTCCTCTTTCCCTTTCTTCCTCTCTCCCTCTCTTCCTTTTTCCCTTCCTCCTCTCACCTAAAACCATGCTCCATAATCAAGAAATTCATTATCTTGGTCGCGTTCTCGATAGAGAGAAACAAGCTCCTATAAGTGGAGCTAAAGTCTTAATCAATTTGTCCGGTTATTCATGTGTTGTCTATAGTGACTTAGAAGGAATTTATCATTTTAAAGTTCCATTTGATAACAACAATGTTCTTGAAGGAGAAATAACGATAGAAGCAAAAGGTTACAAAACATATTATTCATTCATGAGACTATTTCCTGATGAAAGAGACCTTGGTGATATTCGACTAGTTCATCCTCATTCTCATCACCAACAAGAAAAAAATGATAATTTACTCACAATTATAGCAGGAATCATGATAGTGTTAGCTTTAATTGTAGCAGCACTAACTTTGCCTCCGCCTCAAGAAACACCGCCTCAAGAAACGCCAGATACTCGCATCAATCTTCAACAAAATATTTACTTTTCAAGCCAGCCAGCAGTTATTCAAGGTTTTTCTCTTTCAATCAATTGTCAGAAATCCGGCTATGAACTAGCCTCTTAATCCCAAGGTTTCAAGAGGTTTAAAAATCTTTTTTCTAACAATCCGACAAAGTAAACGGGTAATTTATGACACTAATCACTACGATCCGTCCTACATCAGTTTTTCTCGTTAGTGGCGGCGCGAAAGGAATCACCGCTAAGTGTACCATCAAATTGGCACAGCACTATCCTTGCAAATTTATTCTCATAGGTCGTTCAGAACTTTTAGACAAAGAACCAGATTGGGCTAAAGATTGTTTTGACGAACCAGTGTTGAAAAAGCGCATTATGGAATACCTTCTCTCACTGGGAGAGAAGCCCATACCTGTAAATGTACAAAAGCTCTATAACAAAGTCATATCCAATCGAGAAATCAAACAGACATTAGAAGCAATTCAACAAGTAGGAGGTCATGCTGAATACTTGAGCGTTGATGTCACGAATGGAGAGGAATTAAAACAGAAACTGAAGACTGTTATTGAGCGTACGGGACCGATTAATGGCATTATACACGGTGCTGGTAATTTAGCTGATAAATTGATTGAAAAGAAAACAGAACAAGATTTTGAGAAAGTTTATACGGCTAAAGTTAAAGGTCTAGAAAATCTTTTATCTTGTATCAAACCCAGTGAACTGGAGTATTTGGTTTTGTTTTCTTCTGTCACAGGTTTTTACGGTAATATCGGTCAGACAGACTACGCGATCGCCAACGAAATTCTCAACAAATCAGCCCATCTCGTCAAGCAACGTTACCCCGAATGTCATGTTGTGGCTATAAATTGGGGTGGTTGGGATAGTGGTATGGTGACACCACAATTGAAAAAAGAGTTTGCCCGACGTGGTATTGAGATTATCCCTGTTGAAGTTGGAACACAAATGCTTGTCAACGAACTGCATCCTGCTAATCACCAAACAGCACAAGTTGTCATTGGTAGTCCTCTTGTTCCGCCTCCTGCACCACTAAACCCCGAACTAAAAACTTATCGTATCAGGCGTAAACTTTCATTAGAAGCCAATCCATTTTTACTCGACCATGTCATTGCTGATAAGCCAGTTTTACCAGCGACTTGTGCAGTGTCCTGGATTGTCGATGCTTGCGAACAACTGTATCCAGGTTATAGATTTTTCAGTAACACAGATTTCAAAGTTTTGAAGGGAATTACTTTTAATGAAACTTTAGCAAGTGAGTATATTTTAGACTTGCAAGAAGTTTCTAAAACTGATTCCCAAGAAATCATCTTTCAAGCAAAGATATGGAGTAAAACCCGAGAAGGTAAAATTAATTATCATTTCAGTATTGCTCAAGTTCGACTAGTGGGAGAACTGCCTACCAGTCCCACTTATGAAGCATTAAATCTTGCAGAAGATAACATCATCGCGATTACTGGGAAAGATTTTTATCAAGCAAGAACAACATCTCTGTTTCCATTGTTTCATGGAGATTCTTTTCAAGAACTCAAAAGGGTTTTAAACATTAGTCCTGAAAAAATCACAGCTGAGTGTATTTGGTCTGAAATTACAGATCAACAACAAGGACAATTTCCTATTGGGTGGGTTAATCCTTATTCAATTGACCTGAGTACCCATCCTTTATGGATTTGGATGCAGCATTTTCATCAAGAAATCTGCTTACCCGCAGGACAGCAAAAATATGAGCAATACACGCGGGTTCCCTGCAATACGCCTTTTTACGTTTCTTGTGAAATTAAGACGAAAACGGCAAGTAGTATAGTTGCTGATTTCATCGTACATGATGCTCAAGGAAAAATTTGCTCGCGTCTGTTGGGAGGTAAAGGCACTATTATACCTACTCAATCCTTGAGAAGTAATTAACGAGAAAACACAATTTAGCTTTTATTCCCTAGCATTGCTAGGGAATGCTTACCAGGACTTCTTCAGTGTGCTAGAAGCAGAGAGAAACTGACGCAATACATTCCCAGTCAGAAGCTGACAACAAGCAATCTAACAAGAGAATACATTTTTTCATTCACTCAAAAAAAGAAAATCAATCATGGAAAAAATAGCAATTATTGGATTTTCATGTCTCTTTCCTGATGCGAAAAATACTGAAGAATTTTGGAAGAATCTTATTCAGCAGAAAGATTCCATATCATCAGTCACATCTGAGGACATCGGAGTAGAACCGCAAGTTTTTTATAACCCAGTCAAAGGTAAATCAGAAAAAATCTATTCTTTAAAGGGAGGATTCATCCGCGACTTTCAGTTTGATCCAACAGGATATAAACTACCAGCAGACTTTCTACAAAGTTTAGATAACACCTTTAAATGGTCACTTGATGTTGCCAAACAAGCTTTGCAACATAGTGGGTATTTAGGAAATGAATCTGTTCTGTCAAAATGTGGAGTCATATTAGGCAGTCTCTCCTTACCTACGAAATTATCCAATCAATTATTCGCTTCCATATATCAGCAGGTACTAACACCTGCATTGAGAGAACTTTTGCAGTGTGAAGACTTCGATTTGGCTGACTTGAAAGCATCACCAGAAGCCTCAATTTACAACGCAATGGTTTCCGGTTTGCCAGCTGCTATCATTGCCCAAGCCCTGTCTTTATCCAATATTCATTTATGCATTGATGCTGCCTGTTCTTCACCATTATATGCAGCGAAGCTTGCCTCTCATTATTTGTGGACACACAAAGCAGATGTGATGTTGGCTGGAGGAATTAGCTGTTCTGATCCTCTGTTTTTGCGGATGTTATTTTCTGGTATCCAAGGATATCCAGAAGACAACGACCTCAGCCGTCCTTTAGATAAATCTTCCAGAGGACTCATCACCGCTGATGGAGTTGGGATGGTTGTGCTGAAACGATATAGCGATGCAGTGCGAGATGGCGATCGCATTTATGCCACCATCAGTGGTACTGGACTCTCCAACGATGGTCGAGGAAAACATTTCCTCAGTCCCAATTCCAAAGGACAAATCCTCGCTTTTGAACGCGCTTACAAAGAAGCACAAATCAGTCCGAAAGACATTGATTACATGGAGTGTCACGCAACTGGGACGTTGCTGGGAGACACCACAGAATTTAACTCAATAGAAACCTTCTTTGGTCAGCATCAAGCAAATCCTCTAGTCGGTTCCGTCAAAGCAAATATTGGTCACCTGCTAGTTGCTGCTGGTTCAGTCAGCTTAATTAAAGTGCTTCTGAGTATGTCCAAGGGTGTTATCCCTCCGACAATTCATGTTGCTGACTCCATAGGATGCCAAAACAACGTCATTTCGCCTGAGCGAATTGTTACAAGTGCAGCTAATTGGCCCCAAAAAGCACCAGTCAAACGAGCAGCTATCAGTGCATTTGGTTTTGGTGGTACTAATGCACACATGATTTTGGAACAGGGAACCGTAGAACAGGGGGGACAAGAAAATGCACCCGTGCAACCAGCCAAAGTCGCCATTGTAGGCATGGATGCCTTTTTTGGTTCCTGCAATGGATTAGATGCCTTTGACCGCAGTATTTACGATGGGACGCAGCATTTTATACCCCTTCCTCCTGAGAGATGGCACGGCTTAGAAGACCAACAAGACTTACTCCAGAAGTACGGTTTGCCAGATGGTAAAGCACCAGTAGGGGCATACATCCAAGATTTGGAAATAGATACCCTATCTTACAAAATCCCTCCGAATGAACTGTCCAAACTGAATCCGCAACAACTCTTACTTCTGAAAGTCGCTGATCGCGCCCTAAAAGATGCCCAAATCAAAGAAGGTGCAAACGTTGCAGTCATCATCGCCGCAGAGACAGAATTTTCTGTTCACCAGTTACAGCAGAGATGGAATCTCTCTTGGCAGATTAAAGAAGGCTTAGTTGCTGGAGAAATTTCTTTACCAGAAGAAAAGATTGCTGAATTAGAAACCATTGTTAAAGATAGTCTTCACCACACAGTAGAAACTGGCGAATATCTGAGTTACATCGCCAACATCATGGCGAGTCGCATTTCTTCGCTGTGGGATTTGACAGGTCCAACATTTACTATCTCGGCTGGAGAGAATTCCATATTCAAGGTGTTGGAAATTGCACAAATGCTACTGAATGCAGGAGAAGTGGATGCTGTGCTTGTGGGTGGTGTTGATTTAGCTGGCGGTGTGGAAAACATCTTGTTGCGAAATCAATTCGGACAAATCAACACAGGAGTCAATACCCTAAGTTACGACCAAAAGGCGAATGGTTGGATGGTTGGTGAAGGTGCGGGAGCAGTTGTTCTGAAGCGCCAGGATACAGCAAGAAAAGAGGGCGATCGCATTTATGCAGTTGTCGATGCTATTAGTTTTGCACAACAGCATTCTACATCTAATGAGTTGCACAATCGGCTAACAACACCTGAACCAGCAGCTGTCAACTCCGTCTGTCAGCAAGCTTTCCAGATAGCAGGTATCAAGCCCACAGACATAGAATATTTGGAAGTTTGTGGAAGCGGTATTCCCCAAGAAGATGAAGCAGAAATCAAAGGTTTAGTTCAAGCTTATCCATCAGATCAAAATGGTCTTAACTGTGCGATCGGTAGTGTCAAAGCAAATATTGGTCACACGTATGTCGCATCAGGAATTGCCAGCCTGATTAAAACTGCTCTTTGTCTTCATCACAGATACATTCCTGCAACTCCCAAATGGTCTGGTGTCAAAAACCAAGAGATTTGGCAAGGTAGTCCCTTTTATGTCGTCCCAGAATCAAGACCTTGGTTTTTAGGCAAAGAGGCGAAAAAGCGAGTTGCTGCAATTAATAGCATGGGAATAGATGGGACTTACGCTCATGTTATCTTGTCAGAAGAACCAGAGCAAGTACAGCGCCACAGCAAGTATTTAGAGCAAACACCATTATATTTGTTCCCCATTGCAGGTCAGAATCACTCAGATTTACTAGACCAGATTAACTCTCTCAAAACAACCATCGAAAATTGCAGTTCTTTAAACGTTGCAGCCAGCCAAACTTTTGCTATCTATAAACAACATGTTGAGGCAAATTATGCGCTTGCAATTCTTGGACGCAACAAAAACGAATTAGTAAGAGAAATTGAAGCTGCTTTTAAAGGTGTAAATAATGCCTTTGAAAAGGGGGAAGACTGGCAAACACCATCTGGCAGTTATTTTACGGCTAAGCCAGTCGGTAAAAAGGGAGGTGTAGCATACGTTTATCCTGCTGCGATTAATTCTTATCTTGGTATCGGTCGCACACTCTTCCGCTTATTTCCCAGAGTTTACGATGACTTGGTCATCAAAAATCTTTTCAGTCTTTTCGCCGAAGTTTCTCAGCTTGTTTTTCCCAGAAGCTTGAATAAACTATCAACTAGGCAGTTAGAAAATCTCGAAAAGCAATTGCTTAATGATTCCTTAGCAATCCTTGAAACTGACATGGCATTTGCCAGACTCATTACTACAATTATCCGAGATGATTTTCGGGTTAAACCAAAGTATGTTTTTGGGTATAGCCTCGGCGAGACAAGCATGATGTGTTCAATGGGGGTATGGAGCAACTTTAGCGAAGGAATTAGTGCTTTTCACACATCCTCTTTGTTTGCAGACAGGATATCTGGACCGAAAAACGCTGTACGCGAATGTTGGGGATTACCATCAGCACAACAATCATCAGACGATGATTTCTGGAGTACCTATCTTTTGATGGTAAGTCCATCCCAAGTTAAAGAATGCCTCAAAAATGAAAATCGCGTTTATTTAACTCAAATCAATACACCAGAAGAAGTTTTAATTGCTGGTGATACAACCGCTTGTCAGCGAGTGATAAAAACTTTGGGTTGTAATGCTTTCCGCGCTCCTTTCAATCATGCAATCCATTGTGAACCAATGCGATCGGAGTACCAAGAAGTCGTTAGAGTCAACACTTTACCATCCCACAACATACCAGGTATTGTGTTTTATTCTTCAGCGGAGTGTCAACCCATCACATTAGAAAGCAGTGTCATCGGTCGCAATCTTGCACAAGGCTTGTGCCAACAGCTTGATTTTCCTCGCTTAGTGAACCGAGTTTATGACGATGGAGCAAGAATTTTTATCGAAGCAGGTTCTGGTAATATCTGCTCTCGATGGATTGATAAAATCCTAGAAAACAAAGAGCATATAACCGTATCTGTTAATAGAAGAGGTGTAGATGACCATACTTCTATAATCAGAGCATTAGCAAAACTCTTCAGTCATCAAGTTTCTCTCGACTTATCAGCACTGTACACTCAGGCAACAGAAACATCCAGTCAACTTAAACCAACTGTGAAAACTCTGACTTTAGGAGGAAACTCTCATGTGGGAGTTCCTCAACGCCAGACGCCTACGGAGGGAAGTATCCGTTCTGGAAACAGAATTCTTACCAAAATCTTGAGCGACGAAAACCGTAAAAAATTCCAAAACTTAGCTATCAAAAAACCTCTTCATGCTGTTAACAAGCAGTATCAGAACATTCCCCTACCTACAGATTCTGAAGTCATACATTCTCATCAAGAATCAACCAGTATCCACAATGCTATAAGTCATCCCCGCAACATCTCCACATCAATACCTATGCAAGAAGAAGAAAACGTGAAAAACACCACGAATAACAGTTTTCAGGCTAGAGAACAGTTACAATCTGGTGAGTTGACTGAAAGTCAAAAAATCATTACCTCATCCATTCTTCCTCCAATTACCACAACTCATCAACTGAAAAAATCAGCACCTCTAAATAACTTACATCTGTCTCAGTACGAAAAGTTCAGTAATAACCATTTTCGGGTTCATAAAACTCACGCTAACTTCTTAAAATCCCGACAAGAATTCAGCAAACAAATCAGTGAAATGATTCAACTACAACTAGCTTGTGCGGAAAATTTACTCAATCAGTAATGAGTGATAGGTTATAGGTTTTCCTGTAACCTGTCCCGTACCTCCTATCATTTATCCTTTGTTCCCTATTCTCTCTCCTCTGTCTCGTCTATTAATCATTTAAGGGAATCGCCACTGTGAAAATCGAAGATGCAGTACTAGGTGAATACAATAACGGTCTTAACTTTTTTGCTAACTCCTTCAATCACAATGAACTTTGGAAAGGTTCTTTAGATTGTGTTGCTTTTGAACAGTTAGCCATCAAAGATAAATTACTGAATATAAATAAACCTTGTTACGTCGTAAGAGTAGCAGGAAAAATTGGTGTCACCAACGAAGGTTATTCTTGTCCTAGTGAGAATGGGAAAACAGGACAAGTGGAATTGTTGATGACAACTCCACCCATGCCAACACATCATTTAGGAGATCCGAGTTTTCTTGCCTCTCATGGTGTAAAATATGCCTATACAACTGGTGCGATGGCTGGTGGTATTGCATCACAAGAGATGGTCATTGCACTAGGAAAAGAGAAAATATTGAGTTCTTTTGGTGCTGGTGGTTTAAGTCCAGACCGTCTTGAAGCAGCTATTAACTGTATTCAACAAGCCTTACCTCAAGGTCCCTACGCTTTTAATCTCATTCATAGTCCGAATGAACCTGCTATTGAACGTCGTGCTGTGGAGTTATACCTCAAATATGGGGTTAGAACCATAGAAGCCTCAGCATTTTTGGACTTGACTCCCAATATTGTTTATTACCGTGCGGCTGGGTTAGGCGTGAATGCAGCCAATCAAATTGAAATCAAAAATAAAGTCATTGCCAAAATATCTCGTCGAGAAGTCGCCAGTAAATTTCTCCAACCTGCACCTTTAAAAATTCTGAAAGAACTTGTTGAAAAAGGACTTATTAGTGAGTTTCAAGCAAATCTTGCATCTCAACTTCCTGTTGCCGATGATATCACTGTGGAAGCTGATTCTGGCGGACATACAGATAATCGTCCTCTGGTTTGTCTTTTGCCTTCTATCTTGGCATTAAAAAATGAAATTCAGGAAAAATATCGCTACTCAACACCTATTAGAGTTGGAGTCGCTGGAGGAATTGGGACACCAGAATCAGCTTTAGCTGGCTTTATGATGGGTGCTGCTTATGTCGTCACTGGTTCTGTTAATCAATCGTGTGTTGAAGCTGGAACTTCTGAACATACCAAGAAATTGTTAGCACAAGCAGAAATGGCTGACATGATGATGGCTCCAGCGGCAGATATGTTTGAAATGGGAGTCAAACTTCAAGTTTTAAAAAGAGGAACAATGTTCCCTATGCGAGCACAAAAACTGTATGAGATATACAGAAATTATAACTCACTTGAAGATATTCCTATTGAGGAAAGAGAAAAATTAGAGAAACAAGTTTTTCGTCAGAGTATTGCTCGGATTTGGGAAGAAACTGCAACTTATTTATCTCAAAGAAATCCAGAAAAACTCGCTAAAGCAATCAATAATCCCAAAATTAAAATGGCAGCAATTTTTCGCTGGTATTTAGGATTATCTTCTCGCTGGTCTAGTTCTGGAGAAAAGGGTCGAGAAGTCGATTATCAAATTTGGTGCGGTCCAGCGATGGGTAGCTTTAATGACTGGGTTCGTGGTTCTTATTTAGCTGAGCCAAAAAATCGCCGAGTGGTTGATGTTGCTCATCATATCATGACCGGGTCAGCATATTTATACCGCATTCAAAGTTTAAAACTTCAAGGACTGCAAATCTCAGATGATTACTGTCACTATCATCCAGTGAGTTCTACTGGCTTGTAAGCGGTACAGAAAGGGTTTTAAAAAATCGTAGACTATTCTATTAGAGGTGTGTAAATAATGGCTTCAAAACAGTCTCATACAGCGGAAGAAATTCAAGCATGTTTGGTGTCTATTCTTGCTGAGGCACTGAAAATCACACCTGATGAAATCAATGTTCAAGATTCATTAGAAAACTACGGTTTGAACTCAGCCCAAGCTATGCTTCTCATCACCCAAGCAGAAAAAATGTTGGGATTTGAAGTCTCTCCAATGCTGCTGTGGCATTACCCAAATATTGAAGCACTTTCCGAGCGTTTAGCTGAAGAATCGCAAGATTTAGAGTCACAAGTTGAAGACAAAGTGACCTCTAGAACAAATGTTTCTGTTTCCAAAACGACAACGGTAAATTTGCAGGCAGAAGCTGTTCTAGACTCGAACATCTATCCCTCATCGAGTTATAAATTTACCACGGAACTAAATAACGTCTTCTTAACTGGAGGAACAGGCTTTTTAGGTGCTTTCCTAATTGATGAACTACTACGGACGACTGATGCAGATATCTACTGCTTAGTACGTGCTACGACTTCTGAGGAAGGTAAGCAGAAGCTAAAGAAAAACTTGCAACAATATTTACTTTGGAAAGAAGAGTTTAGTCCCAGAATTATTGCTATTCCTGGAGATTTATCTCAGCCACTCTTAGGGATGAGTACGGAAGGGTTTGAAATGCTGGCAGCTAATCTTGACGCTGTGTATCACAGTGCTGCCATGCTGAACTATGTCTATCCCTACTCAGCATTGAAGACTGCTAATGTTCTGGGAACGCAGGAAGTCATACGCTTGGCAAGTTCAATCAAAGCCAAACCTCTACATTACGTTTCCAGTGTTGCTGTTTTTGAATCACCTGCTTATGCTGGCAAAGTTGTTAAAGAACAGGATAACTTTGACCATTGGGAAGGTATTTTTCTGGGTTACTCCCAGACGAAGTGGGTTGCGGAAAAGTTAGTCAAAATTGCTGGCGATCGCGGACTTCCCGTTACCATCCACAGACCACCATTAATAGCAGGGCACAGTCAAACAGGTATATCTAACACCCATGATTTTACCAACTTGATGATCAAAGGTTGTCTTGAGATGGGATGTTTTCCAGACGTGGACTATATGCTGGATATGTCTCCTGTAGACTATGTCAGTCAGGCGATCGCCTATCTATCAAGACAGAAAGAATCCATAGGCAAAGCTTTCCACTTGCAACATCCTGAACCTATCTCCTTAAAGATGTTAGTTGAGTGGATGCACTCGTTTGGCTTTCCAATTGAATTGGTTCCTTACGATGAGTGGCAAACAATGTTGGTAAAAAATGTCACTTCCCAACAAAATCCTTTGTACACACTGCGACCTTTCTTACTTCAGAAGTGGTCTCAAGAAGGACTGACCATTCCAGATTTGTACCTGCAAGCGAAAAGACCAATTATTAGCTGCCAAGATACTCTTAAGGCACTTGCTGGAAGCTCTATTGTCTGTCCACCAATAGACTCTAGATTGTTTCTGACATACTCTTCTTACTTGATTTCGAGTGGCTTTTTAAACGTTGCATAAAACCTCAAGATTCAAAGGGGGTGTAAGCCAAGATAGGGGTGTAGGGGTATAGGGGTGTAGGGAAAATGCATTTATATTCCTATCCCTTTACACCCTTACACCCAGCCTACGGCTCGCTGCGCTAACACACCCTTACACCCCTAGCTTTTGTAATTTAATTGACATAGTTGGGTTGAGGCAGATGCAAAACCCAACAATTTTTTTTGTTGATACTAAAGAGGCAAAGACGCAAAGTTCTTCTAAGCGCCTTTGCATCTTTGCGTGAGATTTCGACAGTGAACAGTCAACAGTTATCAATTTATTGTTCATTGATAACCCTTCGGGGAGAACCTTCGGTTCCGCTGCGCTAACGCCAGTCACCTACGGAGGGAAACCCTCCTGCAGCGCTGGCTCACTGATAACTGGTTTAACAAAAACTATTTTAAAATTGTCAAATCTTGCTGTTAGCAATGCAGGCAACACTGCCATCTCAATTAAATGGCAATGTCTATCAGCCGCGTATCAATATTGCCAGCACTTCAAATTCAAGCCATAACCTTCCACCGCAACAACCGCAACAGAATTGTTATCAGGTACAAGTTCTAGCAGGCTCCACTGTTGCTCTGTTTTAAGCTTTGCTGGTCCTCCTGGAGTCAGAGAAACCTCTATTTGCTCTAGCTGAGCAATTCCTACTCCAGTAGCTTTTAAATATGCTTCTTTGCAAGTCCAGTAGCGGAAAAACACCTGTTGCATTTGATGGGGAGGAAGCCCACACATCACTGCATATTCCCCAGGTGAAAAGTATCGTTTCGCAAGGGCGAGAACATCGGAAATTGGGCGGACGTACTCTAGATCTACTCCCACGAGGCGATCGCAACTCACTGCACACAGAGCTAACCCTTGCGAATGAGTTAAGTTAAACCATATTTTACTATGAGCAAATGTATCTGCTAACACTGGCTTGCCAGAGGATTCATAACAGAACTGCAACTCTTGCGGTTCTACACCCAAATAGCGACCCAATATCGTTCGCAGTATACCCCGACCAGCAATAAAACGTTGTCGATGCTGTTCTTTATAGAACCGCTTCGCTCGACAAACTTCGTCGCTGGAGAGGGTTGCTGTCAAATGTTGCAACTGTGTTTCTGGTCTGTCAAGGTCGATTCGCCAGACATGAATTTCATCCTGCAACAAAGTTAAATCTGCCGATGCAGGTAGCCACAAATGATTATTAACAGTCATTGAGTCACGCAGTAATAGTCAGCTTATGCCTGAATTAGATACTTAAATTTCGAGAGGACTGATAGCTAGCACCGGTATCGAACGCCAGTGTGAACTATCGTCCCTAACTCATTGTCCAGTAATTTACCACTCCTGCGACAAGATGTAGAGGAGGCAGTGGGTTGCGGTGAGGCAGAGTGCCCTATGGCTGACGCCACGCCTTACGGTGAGTCCAGCGCTGTAGGAGGGTCTCCCTCATGTGCCACTTCTGTGCGGAGAGAAGTTTGAGCGGAGGTTTCCTCCGATCAAAGCTTCGGGGGGTTCCCCCCGTTGAAGAATGTGGCGTCAGGCGACTGGCGCTACGCTAACGCTAACGCAGTCACCGTGAGAGCGGGAGACCCTCCTCATGCGCGCTGTTCATCGTACAGGGGGTTCCCTTCGTGCATGCAAACCGCTGTGATATGTGGATTTAGCCCAGTTTCCCCTCGTCTGGGTTTTCATCAGAAAACCCCAATCTCACACTCAAATTAAAGTCAAACGGTCTTGTCGCTTTTTTCAAGAGATACAAGAAAAAGTGCGTTGTCAAAATCAGTTTTGCTTTTTGACTTCCCGTTATTATACAGCTTTTAATGGTTATCCTAATAGTTTTTTTGTAACCGATTTTTAATTTTTTAACTATATAATAAGTTCTTCTAATATCAAGACCGCCTCAATTCAATTCTGAACTGAGGCGGTCTAATTTCGAGACGATATTACTATTTCTTTCTGATTTGATTGATAATTACACCTGTTGCTGCACCTGTTGCTGCACTGCCAAAGGTACCTCTACCACCGTTAGTAATACCATTAGTGACTGCACCGGCGCCTGCACCTACTGCAGCATCTTGAATGATGCTGCGTTTGTCTCTTTCTCTGCGAGTGCCTCTAAGGCCATTAGCACCATTGATAGCAGCACCAGTACCAGCACCATTAATGGCACCCTTTATCACGCTACGTCCTCTAATGATGCCTGAGACAGCGCCAACACCGGCTCCAATGGCTGTATCCTCAAGGACTTTATCATCAGCAGACGCAGGTCGAGCTGGAACGAAACTAACACCAGTTAAAGTTGCAGCCAATAGGCTGGGCATAAATGCGCGTTTCAAAATTTTGTTCATAGAATCACCTTTTCAACTCATCAACCGACTAGATAAAAGTTGAAGTTGTTCCTGTTTTTACCTTTTCTCTAGTCTAAACAATGAAAAACTTTTTCTCAATGAAAATGCTTTCATGATTACCGTACCTTTTATTCAAAAAACCTGAATCCACTCTTGGACAGAATACTCAGTCCAGATACCATTTTGCCAATACGGATCGGCTTCTACTAATTGGCGTACGATCGCTTCGTTTTCCGCTTCATAAATGCCAAAAACTTTAGTGACATCTGTCGTAGGACCAATAGTAACTAACACACCAGATTCTTTCTGTTTTGCCAATCCATCTAGATGTGCTTGACGGTAAGGGGCGCGTTTTTCCAGAACGTCTTGGCAGTAAGTTCCCCACATGACATATTTAGGCATAATTTTACGAATTCAAAATCCAAAGAATCAAAGTTCAACAAAACAGGAACAAACAAGAGGAAAGAACTTCTTTAGTTTTCACTCTTGTTTCTTGTGGCTTAACTCCTCAAAGTTACGCCAAATTTCTCCGCTAGGGCTTCGCGGACTTTATTATGTACTGGTTCAACTTCGTTATCGGTGAGGGTGCGATCGCTTGTCCGATAAATCAAGCGAAATGCCAAACTCCGCTGTCCTTGGGGCACATGCTCTCCGCGATATTCATCAAACAATTCTACAGATTCGAGTAATTCTTTACCTGCTTTGGTGATGACTTTTTCTATTTCGGCAACACTCACTTTAATAGGCGCAAAGAAAGCAATATCTCGGTCTGCGGCTGGATAAGTGGAGTAAGGGTGGAATTGTCGTACTAAGATTTTATCATCGTCTAGAGAATCCAAAAGCACATCTAGATCCAACTGGAACAGGTAGACTGAATCTGGTAAACCTTTTTGTTGCCGCAGTTGGGGATGCAATTGCCCAAACACACCAAGCCTATTACCTCCTAGCCATAGGGAAGCTGTGCGTCCTGGGTGCAAGCGGGAATCTCTGCAATCAGGTTGATATTCTACCTGCAAGCCAAACTGTTGAAACACATTTTCTAAAATACCTTTGGCTTCAAACCAGGTCATAGGTTGCGGGCGATCGCTTCTTGTCCACTTGCTGGAGGAAATATCGCCTCCCATAATCCCAGCAATGGCGTCTGCTTCTTGCAAACCCTCTTCTTGCCAGAAAATTCGTCCAATTTCAAAGCCGTTCAGCGAACCATTACCCCGTTCGAGGTTGTATTGAAATGCATCAATTAATCCCGATATCAAGTCAGTTCGCAACGCCGAATATTCAACAAATAAGGGATTTGCCAGGACAATTTGTCTATCTTCCCCAGGTTTTACCAAGGAATAGTGGATTAATTCTGTCAATCCTTCTGCTCGCAATAGTGCTCGTAACTTGCGAACCAATTCTTGATCAACAGGCAAATAACCTGCTTCTGCCTTGTCTGGCAAGGTATCGCAAAAGCGATCATAGCCGTAGAGACGAGCAATTTCTTCAACTAAGTCTATTTCCCGTTCTAAGTCGCGGTAACGATAGGGAGGTACGGAAACCATCCACCTATGGTCGGGTATGGAAGTTAGCTGACATCCCAATGCTGTGAGAATGCGTTCAACATCTTCGCCTTGGATTTCTCCTGTTTGCTCATCTAAATCGATTGGTCCGAGAACCTGGTTGACTCGGTCTAAGCGTAATTCAATCGAACGCGACCAGGTAGAACGATCAGGACGAGAATCATTAATTTCTTGATGTACTATCACTCCTCCAGACAGTTCGGTAATCAGCGATAACGCACGACGAGTTGCGACTTCCAACTCAGCGCGGTTGACTCCCCGTTCGTATCTTCCGGAGGACTCGCTTCTTAAACCGACACTACGGGAAGAACGGCGAATTGCGACTGAATCAAATAGCGCTGCTTCTAAAACTAGCTTTTGAGTTCCATCATGGACTTCGGTTTCTTCGCCACCCATAACTCCTGCGATCGCAACAGGTTTATCATTAGCGGTGATCAGCAAATTTTGTGTAGATAGAGTACGAGTTTGTCCATCGAGAGTTTTGAGAGTTTCCCCAGCGTTGGCGAAGCGGACACCAATCGCGAGATTTTCACCTCCAGCAACGGATTGTAAACGGTTAGCGTCAAAAGCGTGTAGTGGCTGTCCCCATTCCAACATCACGTAGTTAGTAATATCTACAATATTATTGATGGGTCGCACTCCAGCAGCACGCAAGCGCTGTTGCAGCCACTCAGGTGATTGTGCAATTTTTACCTGGTCAATCACCGTGCCAATATATGCTGGGCAAGCTTGTGTATCAGCAATTTTTAAAGTTAAATTAAACCCACCATTGGAAATCGAAACTTCACCTGGTTCGGGAAGTGTTAGCTTTGCCCCTGTCAGGGCTGTGACTTCCCGCGCGATACCAACCATACATAAGGCGTCAGCACGGTTAGCAGTTGCGGTGACATCTAAAATCACATCATCTAAACCTAACAGTGGACGCACATCGCTACCAAGTGCCAAGTTATCTTGAGGAAAAATATAAATCCCGTCTACATCATTGGGCAAACCCAGTTCCTTGAGGGAACAAATCATCCCCTGTGATGGAACTCCTCGCAGTTTCGCGGGTTTTATTTTTAAATCGATGTTTGGTAAGTAAGTGCCTACAGTTGCTACGGGTACGTAAATATCTGCCCGGACATTGGAAGCACCACAAACGATATTTAAAGTTTCATCCGTACCGATATCGACTTGGCAAACACTTAATTTGTCGGCGTTGGGATGCGGTTGTCGTTCCAGCACTTTCCCGACAACAACACCTGCAGCCCAAGTGCGGCGATCTTCAATATCTTCTACCTCAAACCCAGATAGTGTCAGCGTTTCTGCTAATTCTTCTGGGCTAAGTTTCAACTCCACTAGTTCTTGCAACCATTTCAGTGAGATACGCATGGTCTTGTGTTGCCTTGTCTGAAATCTAAGCTAAATTAATGCATAGACTATTCTAGAACTATTCCACGAAGTTCCTCACACATTTTGGAATTATGCACACAAAAGCTGTTTTAGGGACTTCCAAAGAATAAATTAATCAATAAAAACAAAGAAGCCAGGTTTTTACAATAATGATAATCATTTTGAGGTGAGGAGAAAGCGGTTGCCATCGGCAACCGCTTTCTCCTCCTTAAATA
>JAHHGV010000053.1 GCA_019359695.1 Brasilonema angustatum HA4187-MV1 | reverse complement strand
AACCTGCAAACGCTCGACCTCTGGGACAATCAACTCAGCGCACTGCCAGCGGAAATAGGACAACTCACCAACCTGCAAACGCTCGCCCTCTGGAACAATCAACTCAGCGCACTGCCAGCGGAAATAGGACAACTCACCAACCTGCAATCGCTCGACCTCTGGGACAATCAACTCAGCGCACTGCCAGCGGAAATTGGACAACTCACCAACCTGGAATCGCTCAACCTCATGAGCAATCAACTCAGCGCACTGCCAGCGGAAATTGGACAACTCACTAACCTGCAATCGCTCGATCTCAGCTACAATCAACTCAGCGCACTGCCAGCGGAAATTGTCCAACTCACCAACCTGGAATCGCTCGACCTCAGCTACAATCAACTCAGCGCACTGCCAGCGGAAATTGTCCAACTCACCAACCTGCAAACGCTCAACCTCAGCTACAATCAACTGAGCGCACTGCCAGCGGAAATTGTCCAACTCACCAACCTGCAATCGCTCAACCTCATGAGCAACCAACTCAGCGCACTGCCAGCGGAAATTGTCCAACTCACCAACCTGGAATCGCTCAACCTCATGAGCAATCAACTCAGCGCACTGCCAGCGGAAATTGTCCAACTCACCAACCTGCAATCGCTCGACCTCATGAGCAATCAACTCAGCGCACTGCCAGCGGAAATTGGACAACTCACCAACCTGGAATCGCTCAACCTCATGAGCAATCAACTCAGCGCACTGCCAGCGGAAATTGTCCAACTCACCAACCTGGAATCGCTCGACCTCAGCAGGAATCAACTCAGCGCACTGCCAGCGGAAATTGTCCAACTCACCAACCTGGAATCGCTCGACCTCAGCAGGAATCAACTCAGCGCACTGCCAAAGGAAATTGGACTACTCACTAAAATCAGAGACCTTAGGCTTGATGACAATCCCCTAACGTCACTTCCACCAGAAATTCGAAGAAAAGAATTTAGAGAAATTCTAGACTTTTACAGGCAACAGCTAGAACAAGAAACCGATTACCTCTACGAAGCCAAATTACTTATTGTGGGAGAACCTGGAGCGGGCAAAACTACGTTAGCAAAAAAAATTCAAGACCAAAATTATCAGCTACAACAGGATGAAATCTCTACCGAAGGTATTGATGTTATTCAATGGAAATTTCCACTCTTAACTGGCAGAGAGTTTCAGGTTAATATATGGGATTTTGGCGGTCAGGAAATTTATCATGCTACCCACCAATTTTTCCTCACCAAACGCTCCCTTTATGTTGTGGTCGCAGATACTCGTAAAGAAGATACAGATTTTTACTACTGGCTAAAAGTGGTAGAGTTACTGAGCGGTAACAGTCCTTTGTTAATTATCAAAAACGAAAAGCAGGAGCGTAAACGAGAAATCAACGAACGGGAGTTACGGGGTGAGTTTACTAATTTTAAAGAAACACTCACTACAAATCTTGCGACTAATCGTGGTCTTCCAGAAATCCTTAATAATATTAAGTATTACATTCAAAAGTTACCCCATGTAGGAACAGAACTCCCCAAAACCTGGGTTAAAGTTCGGGAAGCTTTAGAACACGACCCCCGTGAATATATTAGCTTGGAAGAATATCTCGCTATTTGTCAGAAACATGGATTTACTACAAAAAAGGACAAACTCCAACTCAGTGGCTATCTGCATGATTTAGGTGTATGTCTTCACTTGCAAGACGATTCTACACTCAAACACTATCTCATCCTCAAACCGGAATGGGGTACTACTGCTGTCTACAAAGTGTTGGACAATGATACCGTTAGGCAAAATCAGGGGCGCTTTACCCAGGATGATCTTCTTAATATCTGGAATAAAGTTGAACATGCCGATATGCAAGATGAACTGCTGCAGTTGATGATGCGGTTCAAACTCTGCTACAAAATTCCCAATCGTCCTGGCACTTATATTGCACCTCAATTGCTTTGTGCTAACCAACCCGACTACACTTGGGACGAAACCAACAACCTGATTTTGCGCTATGAATACGAATTCATGCCCAAAGGTATCCTCACCCGCTTCATTGTTGAGACACACTTTTGGATTGAACAACAAACACTCGTCTGGAAAAACGGCGTTGTTCTCAATAAAGACCAAATCCGTGCCGAAGTGATTGAAAACTATAATCAAAGGGAAATTAAAATTCGTGTCGCCGGAAACCGCAAGAAAGAACTGCTAGCAGTTGTCACCCACGAACTCGAAAAAATCCATAAGTCTTTCGAGCATTTGAAGTATGAAACCTATGTTCCCTGCAATTGCGCAAGCTGTCAAGCAAGTGAGACGCCTCATCCCTACAAATTGAACGCACTGTATAAGCGCTTGAACGCTGGTATAGACGAGGTTGACTGCGAGAACAGCTATCAAAGAATCCAGATCCGAAGGTTGATTGATGATGTTATGCATCAACCCTTCGCTGTAGATAGAGAACTCAAGTCTCAAGCAGCACCGTTGCAACAGGAACTGGAACAAGAGAAAAAAGCATTGTTGACCCCAACCAGAAACCTCGTTTTCATCAGCTATAGTCATAAAGATCAAAAGTGGTTTGACGACCTCAAAACTCATCTAGAACCATTAATTAGAGAAAAGGATTTGCAACTGTGGGATGATACCCAAATCCAGGCTGGTGCTGTGTGGCGAGATGAAATTTCCAAAGCTCTCGCCGCTGCAAAAGTTGCTTTGTTGCTGGTGAGTCCTAATTTTTTAGCATCAAACTTTATCAATAAAAATGAATTACCACTTCTATTAGAAAAGGCTGGAGCAGGAGTCACAATTTTTTGGATCCCGTTGCGTTTTAGCAGTTACAAAGAAACAGCAATTGAAAAGTATCAAGCAGCGCACGATCCCAAGAAGCCTCTAAGTAGCTTGAGTGAGGCAGAGCAAGATGGAGCTTGGGTGGACATCTGCGAAAAGATTAAAAAAGAAGCAACGTTTCAGTAAATGGTATTTAGTGAGTGCGATTTAGTTAAGTCGGTGGACATAAATAAACGTCACTATGTCCGCCGCGAACGGACACGCTACGCGAACGCAAGTGCTTGAGATTGCTTCGTTTCACTTCGTTCCACTCGCAATGACATATCGTAAGTATTGAGCAGGACATGATATTAGCTATGAATTGATTATTTATTGCAAAAAAACATTGCGATACGCGTTTGGGTCCGAGAGTGCGCTCCCTTTGGGAGCTAGCGCCCCCTATGCCTAACGGCACGGCTACGCCTATCGGGGCTAGCGTCAGCCCTTTGGGCTATCGCCTCCCAAGTTTAAGCAATATGATTGAAGCTACAGCCTGTCCATATGGTAGTGATGAAATAGGCGATCGCTTTATAATTTACGTCCAACCATACCTTACAGTAGATGGGCAAGTTCCTTATTTCCGCTTAACCTTAACCGCTCTAGACTCCACTGTGAACGCTGGAATATCTTGCAGTTCAGTTTCACTCAAACTGTATTGTTCACAAACTAAGCTTAGACGAGTCCCTGTGATTTTAACAGCATTCACCGAATGAGTCAGATCGCCTTGAAAATACAGTAACGTGTTAGTTCGTGGTTTAATCTGCCCGACTTGCTGTTTGTGGCGGCGCAGCACCAGTTCTCCGCCTTGCAAGTTTGGCTGTACTTGCACATAAAGAACACTAACCACCACAGGAGGCTCAATCGTTTTGCAGTAAGATCGCAGGGAGCGATCAATATGCGGATCGACGCGGGAGCCTTCTTTGAGCAGCAGCGGGTTAAGATAGAAAGCGTTGCAGTTCGGCTCTAGCGCCTGGTCGAGATAGGGCTTGAAGAAAGGAAAGCGCCGTTCTACTTCCGCAATTTCTGAACGCTGGAATACCACAGAAAAACCCTTTGTGTCAACAAAGTCGCGGTTAAGGTTGTTGGTTGCAAAATAGGGGGACGCTAAAATCTCTCCTCGCAAGTCGTTGAGGTAAGTGATTGGGAAGGCGTCTTGGTGCTGAGAAAAGTAGTTCAAGTGTTCAAAAAGTTTAAAAGTTTCAAGTTGAACAGAGATTCAGATTGGTGATGAGGCAAAGTATGGTTTTGGGTGAGAGCGGCGGTGATACGATCAAGGCAATTGTGTTCTACTGATATGCATCAAACCTTTATCCCTGGCATTACTCCAGCCACAGTACAATCTCAACCTTCCTGGTGGTTTGCCTTTGTTGGCAATAAATTGCTGGTTCGCTCCGAAGGAAACGTCAGCCAAATTCCCAATTTAATCAGTCTAACAGAAATTGGCTTAGAGCCAGTGCGAACCCAATTCCTTGGCACCCTGGATGGTCAACCTTGTTACTCGGCAGAACTGCCCAAGGATGCGATCGTCCCCGATGGCATGGTTTTGCAGGGATTGCGCGAATTGTACGGAATGTTGGATGAACAGTTGTATGCGCTGAGTGGTCGTGCGATCCAAATCGTGGAATGGGATCGCACTCACCAATACTGCGGGCACTGTGCGACTCCGACAACCCAATTATCCCATGAGCGTGCCAAACGTTGCCCCAAGTGTGGATTAGTGAATTATCCTCGCCTCTCGCCTGCGATTATCGTTCTCGTTTCTCGCGGCGAAGAACTCTTATTGGCTCGCGCCCCTCGGTTTCCACCGGGAATGTACAGCGTGCTAGCTGGCTTCGTGGAACCAGGAGAATCATTAGAAGAAACGGTGGTGCGCGAAGTCCGCGAGGAAGTGGGGATTGAGGTGAAAGATATTCGCTATTTTGGCTCGCAACCTTGGCCATTTCCCAACTCACTTATGATTGGATTCACAGCCACTTATGCAAGTGGTGACATCGTTATCGAACCGCAAGAGTTGGTAGATGCTGCCTGGTTTAGTAAGCACAACTTACCACAAGTTCCTCCTAGGTTGAGTATTGCTCGCAAGCTTATCGACTCCTTTGTACTTTGAGCGAAACTAAGGGTGTAGGGGTGTAGGGGTGTAGGGGTGTAAGGGGTAAGAAGGGATTATATTTTTGTGCAATGCCCAACGGGAGAGCCAGTCGCCCAGGCGACTGGTGAACGCGTAAGGGTGGTCAATAGGTTAGTGGTGGCTTGGTGCCCCCAAATTACACTCATCCCCTACACCCCTACACCCTTACCCCCTTACACCCCTAATTCTTAAAAATCAATGGTTCAAACAATTATTGTTTTTGTGATCATTGGGCTGATTATCACTGGGATTTTAGTCAGTCCCACCCTAGTTAAACAACGAAGAAACCGTCTTAAACATCGTCCTTTCCCGCCACTTTGGAATGCGATTATTGAGAATAATCTTCCCATTTATCTCCATCTTTCTCCCGCTGAACGCCGACAGGTTCAAGGACATATTCAAGTATTTTTAGCGGAAAAACAATTCATTGGCTGTGCAGGATTGCAGGTAACGGAGGAGATGAAATTGGCGATCGCTGCTGTAGCCTGTTTGCTCTTGCTTAACGAGCGAGGAGAATACTTCCCTAAACTTCGTTCAATTCTGATTTATCCCAGCACTTATTTTGTTAATGAAACGATTGCCACCGGCAATTATATTGTTGAGGAAAGGCGCGTGGCAAGACTGGGAGAATCGTGGACTCATGACCAAGTTATATTATCTTGGGAACAGGTGCAACAAGACACTCAAAACTGGAGGGATGGACATAACGTTGTGCTTCATGAATTCGCCCACCAATTGGATCAAGAGGATGGGAAAGCTGAGGGGGTTCCTATTTTGCAACGAAATTCAGACTATCCCATTTGGGCGCAGGTGATGGCACAAGAATATCAACAGCTGTGCAATGATGTTCAACGAGGCGTAAAGACCGTAATGGATAGCTATGGCACAACTAATCCCGCAGAATTTTTCGCCGTGGCGACTGAAACATTCTTTGAAAAACCCCAGCAATTGCTGAAGAAGCATCCGGCACTTTATGAACTACTGCAACGTTACTATCAACTAGATCCGGTGCAATGGGTGAGAGATTAGATTGAGTTGAGGCGTAAGACCTAAGATTATATTGAGTAGTGAGGAGTTTTGTTTTTTAAGGCATCTTACAACGGTAGAGTTTGCTGCACTTCAACTAGTATAAGTTTTTATTGAGCGACTATTCGTATAAACTATTAAATACAGTTAATATAGGTGTGATTCATATGAAGATGGAGCCTGCATACACTTCTGTGGGGAAAATTTTTGAATACAGACCGATGTTTTTTATCCCCAAGTATCAAAGAGCTTATGCATGGGAAGCTGAATCTGTTGAAGATTTTATCAAAGATTTGAAAAACTGTTTTGAGAGAAGAAAATCACATACGCCTGTTAATCATTTTTTTGGAGGGGTGCTCTGCGTTAGATATCCTGTTGCAGGAGCTGTTAATCAACACGAATATGAAATTATTGATGGACAACAAAGAATTTCAACATTTACGCTATTAATGTCTTGTTTAATTAAGATATATAAGGAGTTACTTGAACAAGTAAAGCATTCAAAAGATGAAAATAATCAGTTCATTTTGGAGGGACGGATAAAAGATCTCTCTGAAAGATTTATAGAGTTTCGGCAGGAAGTTCAAAGAAAAGTAAATTCTGTCGAAGTTATGAGACTATCCAGAGTGGATCATCCGTTCTATAAAGAACTTATTCGTGAGATGAATCCATCTCCTTCAAGAGATTCTCATGAAAAGATTAATCGCGCCTACCAAACTATACTAAAAGCAGTACGAAATATAATCAATCCATCAAAGTTAGAAGGAAAGATGGACGATATTGAAATAATACAAAATATTATAGATAATGACTTTACCATACTATACATGGTTACTGATAGTAAAGATGATGCATTTAGATTATTTCAAGTTATTAATGATAGAGGAACCAATTTAACAGTTGGCGATTTATTAAAAGCAAATACTTTAGAGATTTTAGAAGGATTCAAAGACTGTCAGGATAGTTGTGAAATCTTCTGGGACAATATCCTTGCCGATTCTCCATCAAAAACAGCAAATTATTTGAACTGGATTTATGAATCCTATCAGGGTAAAAGAGCTAAACAAGATGAATTTTTTGACACACTTCTTGATAGCTTTTTTCCAGAACATAAAAAACATAAAACAGAAAATTTTACATATTCTGAATCTAAACAAGTATATCAAACAGTCAAAAATATACATGAAGATATCTTGAAGTGTAGAAAATTGCTAGAAGGACAATGGCTATATCCATCAAAACAACCAATCACTAATTGGGATAGAACTCGCTTAAATATTCTTTTGAAAGAACTTGACCATACTTTATCTGTACCACTCTTTCTAGCCGCTTCACAACTTGAACATAAGATTTTTTCGGAAATAGTGCAGATTGTAGAAAGGGTTTATTTCAGATATAAAATAATATGTAATCAGCACGCCACATCATTAAAAAATATTTATTATGAAGAATCGCTTGCTATCCGGGAGAATCCAAGCTCTTATAATGTCTCAGGATTAAGGCAAAAGTTACAAAAGCTAATTAATTCTAAAGCATCAGATATCACATTTAAGACTGGTCTTGAAATGTTAGAGTATAAAGACTCTGGAGTAAGTAATAAACCCCTTAAATATTACTTAATGACTACAGAATATTATTACGAATGGTATCAAGCTGGAGCTACAGAAACTCCGTTATGTAAAGATAAAAGCAGAGTCTATGACTTTGCCGGAACTTCAATTGAACATATATATCCACAAAATACAAGTAAGAAGTTTAGAGACGAAAAGTTGGAACCTCTGAAAAATACATTGGGAAATCTGACTATTTTAGACCCCGCGCAGAATACTATAGGCGGAAATGATCCTTTCGATGCAAAAAGGTCTCTTTATCAAGCATCATCAGTATTATTGACTAGAAATATAGCAAGAAATCAAACTTGGGGTGAACAAGAAATCAAAAATCATAAAAATTTACTTATAGATATTGCGCTCAAAGTTTTTTATCCATAATTTTCAACAATGAAAGACGAAGTCACATCATAAATTAATTTTGATTACACTGTAAAAGTGCAATTGGGCAAAGTCCACTGTGTTCTGCACTCAGGGTGCGATCTCACATTTGTAAAAACACGACTGGCGATGACTATCATCAGTCACTATCTACTTGTTTGTCCTTTTCTTCCGGCTCAAACTCAGCCAATATCTGCTGAATTTCCTCTGCTGCAATATCTTCCTGCTCAGATTTAGAGTAGATAGTAACTAAAATAATCTTTGTACTGGTTTTGAGATAATATATCAGCCTATATCCACCACTCTTACCCTTTTGGATATCGCTATTTTTTAGTCTTAGCTTAAAAATGGTATAACCTACTCCTGGTATCTGGTCGCCTGGTAACTCTCCAGATTGAAGTTGTTCAATAATTGGCTGGATATCATTGCGAATACTGCGGTACTTTTTCGCCAAAATCCGCAAATTGCGCTTGAATTTGCCAGTTACCTCAACCTGAATCAAAGGTGAATCATTCTGCATCAATTCCTTCCCACAGTTGAGACACGGGTAAAGTATTTCCCGTCATTGCATCATACCAACCCTGACGAAAACTTTCTGCGGCAGATTCAGATATTTCCTCATCTTCTTCGTGGTTGTTTTCTTTATCAGCTTCTTCAGCAAGCAGTACAATGACTCTGACACGGGTATGCTTGTCCACACTCAAGGGTATATCTAGGGAAAGTTGACCTTGCTCATCCACAGTTCCCATGATTTCAATAGCTTTCATGACTCCTCCAATGGGATTTGCTTTCACTACTGTACTCCCAAATCGACTTAAAGCAATGGCGTTAGCAACCGAGATACTCTCACGGCTAACTTGAACCAGAAAGGTTTTTTATGGTATTCAGATAAATCAACAGAAACAGAAGCAGCCAAATCATCTTGTAACATTTTCTCCACACTTTCAACAAAGTGAGAATCAGCAACAAAGCCCATCACTTCAAAGTTAAGGAAGAAAGAACGATAATCCAAGTTGATACTTCCTACCCCTGCCATGTCGTCATCAATAAGTATGATTTTCTGGTGCATGAACCCATTTTTGTAGCGGTACAGCTTAATACCACCTATTGCCTGTATCTCAGCATAGTACGAGAAAGAACACAGATAAACGAATAAGTGATCGGGTCGATTTGGTAAGATAATACGTACATCTACACCGCGCATTGCTGCCAGTTTCAAAGCTTGAAGAGTTGATTCATCTGGTACCAAATAAGGAGTAGCAATCCACAAGCGAGTCTGAGCTTGATTGATTACATTGATAAAGAAAAGGTTACAAACTGGTAATTGATCCGCAGGTCCAGTGGAAAGCACTAACGCGGTTTGGTTAGCTTCCCGATTAGCTTTAATCTGCCAGTTAACTTCCAGAATTTTTCGAGTCGCCCAGTACCAATCTTGTATAAAAACACTTTGCAGACTGTGTACACTCGGACCTTGCAACATCATGTGAGTGTCACGCCAAGGACTTAGGCGGGGATTTTTTCCCAAATATTCGTCAGCTATATTCAAACCACCGACAAATGCTGTTTCACCATCCACCACCAGAATTTTACGATGGTTTCGGAAATTGAGCTGAAAACGATTGCCTTTGCCTCTAGTGGTGTGGAATGCACTTACTTGAATGTTATTGTTGCGTAGAGACTTAATATAAGAGCGAGATAAGTTTTTTGAACCAATTTCATCGTAGAGAAAGTAGATGCGTACTCCTTGCTTTGCCTTGGTAATCAACGCTTGCTTAAACTCGTTACCTGCCTGGTCATCACTGACGGTGTAGGATTCTAGCAAGATATAATCGGTTGCTTGTGCGATCGCACTCAACATCGCTTCATAAGTTTGCTGGGCATCAATCAGCAATTGAGCTGCATTACCTGATGTGAAGGGAATTGCTGTCAACGCTTCAGCTATTGGTTGCAGCTGCGCTAACTTTTGGGGTGGTGCAATTTTAAATTTAGCAATTTCACCGTAAGCTTCTTGAACCAGCCTATAGTGTTGTGCGTAAACTGAGCGTAGGGCTTCGGTATATCCATGAAATTTAGTCCTGCCTAAAATCCAATACAATGGAATGGCTAGCCAGGGAAAGGTGATCAGAGAAATCCCCCAGGCGATCGCCCCACTAGAAGAACGCACAGTCATCACCGCATGAGCAGCATGCAAAATCCCCAAAGCATGAACAACAACTACTATAATTCCACTGACAAGGGCTAAAACACCACTATCAACAAGCATCTCGATTTTATTGGGTATCTATATCTGTATAAGAAAATTCTGCCAGCAATGGCTTGTGATCAGATGAACAAATCTGATCTAGCACCTTAGCACTAGCTTTCTTTTCGCTGAATCCTCGGTAAAAGATATAGTCTAAAGGAGGTGACAACAGGAATCGTTTAATTTTCTTGCTTTCATGCGGTGCAAAAACAACTGGTGCTAACCCCAGCCGAGTAACCGCTTCTTCAAGGAGAACTGCTCTTTTTCGACTCCAGGTATTGAAGTCTCCTGAAAATATCACACAACCATGATGTGTAGATAGGGCAAACTCTAACTCATGCAGTTGTGTTTTGAATTTATTTAAATCCACAAAATTGATCAGATGACTATTAATAGCGAGGAGAGTCTCTTGTTTATCAGAGAGCGGATACTCAGTAATTAGGGAAACTTTAGGAGTTTTAACAATAGGTTCATGATGTTTTGTCAAAATCGATCTACAGCTAACTGGACTGATTTTCGCTGCTGTTAAAATTCCAGAATAAGTCTGATGATGAGCATCGATAAAATTAGGGGCAAAATCCCAACTCATTTCTTTCAATTGAGCAGCATGTTCGGCATTTATTTTCAAGC
The DNA here is from genome assembly GCA_019359695.1 of Brasilonema angustatum HA4187-MV1. Taxonomy (GTDB): domain Bacteria; phylum Cyanobacteriota; class Cyanobacteriia; order Cyanobacteriales; family Nostocaceae; genus Brasilonema; species Brasilonema angustatum. The sequence continues at coordinate 41,988 of JAHHGV010000053.1, read as the reverse complement.
TAAATTCTTGCATAAACACAAGATCTGGTTTGTACTGCTCAAGAATTGCTAAAAAATCTTTCATCCAAATTTTGTCATAATTTCTCTTAGCAATGTTCCAACTCAGCACTTTAATTGAGCTACTATTTAGTTCTGTTTGGAGGACATGGCTTCTACTAATTGTGGATTTATCTGTGCGAATGAATCGATATGATGGAACAAATTGTTTTGTGAGAGTGGCTATGTGTTCTTTTTGATCAGGCATGACTAAAAATTAACGGAACTTCGGATAGCTTAACGTTATTGAATAGTCAACAGAGCCTATCATATCAGATGATGTGGCGATACCCCTTGGGGACTGAGCCTTGCCTAATTACTTAAAGAAAGCAGACTCATACACTGCAAATTATGATCGTCGCACAGATAAATCCATCAAATTCGCCAGCTTGAAAACAATCCGCGCACCAACATTACCATCCCACTCAGCATCACCAACTTCGCACAGATCAAAACCAATAATTTTTCTACCACTATTTACCAATTCACGAAACAAACAAAAAGCTTGCTCTAATTCCAGTCCACCCGGAACAGGAGTTCCTGTACTTGAACAGTATTTTGGATCTAGACCATCTACATCAAAGCTAATGTAAACATATTCAGGCAAATGACTGATAATTTCTCGACACAACTCCATCCAAGTCGTTCCCGAATATAGCTTTTGTTTCATGGCTGGGTCATAATAAGCGACAATTCGACCATGAGATTGGTTAATCATTTGCACTTCATCATGACAAATATCACGCAAGCCTACCTGCACTAACTTGGAAATTTGTGGTAGCTTCATCGCATTGAACATGATGGACGCATGGGAAAACTCAAATCCCTCATAGGCATCGCGTAAATCTGCGTGTGCGTCTATGTGCAAAATGCCATAGTTTGCGTAGCTGGCTGCTAATGCTTGGAAGTAACCTAACGGTGAACTGTGATCCCCACCAATCACAGCAACTCGTTTACCATTTTCAATTGCTTGCTTAGACTGTTCAAACAACCGTTGATTTACCTGTTGACAAGCTTGATTAATTTCTGCTAACACAGGTGTTAAATCTGGTGTATCTGTCAGGGATTTACCTTGTTGGAGTCGCTCGATAATTTTTGCCGCTAAAATGCGATAGTATTCGTTCTTCTCTAAAATATCCTGGGGAATTTCTACCATGAAAATTCCCTGTTTCCATCCATCAGGATTATCGAAATCGAACAAATCTAGTTGCGGCGAAGCATCCAGAACCCGTTGTGGTCCTTGGGCAGTGCCTGCGCCATAGGAAACGGTCACTTCCCAGGGTATACCAAAGATAATCAGGTTTGCAGACTCGTAATCAAATGGTAAAGCAAAAAGGTTGCCATTAATTTGACCTATGCCACTGGGATTGTACTCTTGGAGTTGATGGCTCATTGATTCTCTTATGGATGTACGTGGGTAGATAAAACACCGCTTGGTGGACACCTGCACTATTGTAGCGAACCATTAGCTTATGGTATCTTGCTTGTCAGACGCACCCTAGGCAATGTGGGTATCCACAATGATTAAGATAGGGCGATCGCCTACGGCAGAGCTACGCTTAACGCTCTTGGCGGCGGCAGCTTCCGCATCGCCCTTCTTCGCCCAGAGGCTTGGGTCTAAACGTGTAAAAATCCAGCAACTTATGCCAACTGATCGCTTGGCGATACGCCTTTATGCGTCTGTTGCTTTGCGCAATCGCCCTAATAATAGAGGTGAAGCATTGTCAAGGCAGCTTTGCACAGGGTACTTCCCCCGCAAACGTGCCGCCCCTAAAAATCCGATCGCCTTTATTTGTTTGCCAATAGCTTATGTCTCGTATCAGGTCAGCCATCAACCTTAATATTATTTTCTTGTCATTCTATAATTTTCTGTTAAGGAAGACAGAAAACAAGCATAGTAAAACTTATGACTATACACAATATGTTAGTGGACGTGACTATATATTTGAATCGATTGATAATCAGCCAAAAGGTTATATGACTGGACTTGGTACAGGTATCCAACGCGGGGATTATATCATTTTATGTAACAAATCTAATACTTGTCGATATCAGGTTGAGGACATTGATTACTATTCTGAGCCACCCGATATGTGGATAGCCTTACTTCAAGAAGTTGATTTTGAATAGTAGAGATTTTCATTTTTCCAGGATTTAAAACCGAAAGCCCACGGCGCGTCTTTCCATGTGCGCACCGATATATCATGTCTGTGGAACTGTCAATAGATTGAAACTCTATCGCTTTATGAGTAGAGTTCTCCTAACTCTACCAATTCTGAATGTTGACTCCTTTCATTGAACTTTAAAATTCTTTCCAAAATTCCAAGGCAAAGGTGAGAGTTTATTTGTTGTCATAGAAAATAAAAAGGCGATAATTATGTCGGTAAACATACAGTTTTTTTGAAATGGAGAGGCTCTTTTGAGTCATTGCAAAGATTAGATATCTCAATTAACACATACTTAACAGTATTGTGTTTTTTTTATGAATTTTATGAAAAAAACTAGTATTTTTTGGCATTAATTATCATATAATGTCAGGTAAGCATTCGTTGAAATAAGCATATACAAACTTGAGTACAATTAAGTTTGTTGGAAAAGCCATCTACCACTGCAGATAAAAAATCCAGTTTGTGATCTAGATTATTGCATGTTTTGAGACCAGGGACAATTTATAAGTAGGTAGGCACAAGTAAACCTAACTACGTAACAAAATATAAAGTGGTCAAAACTATTGCGATTGCTAAGAAAGCGGGAAGCCCCCTCCCGGGTCTACGTTCTACTCGCAATAATATACTGAAAAATTTTTCCGTTCACCTACTTAACAGTTAAGACTGTGATAGTTTTTCTTATCAGAGTAAAGCTTAGGAAACTCAAGAAATTGGTATAGTTTGGGTAGTGTACTAGACAAGTAAAACCCTATAAAATAGGGTAGAGTTAGTTGCTGTGTGTCAATCACTCATCTTAATGATTTCAAGTTACACAAAGTCTTTAGAATTAATGTACCTTTTGAGAGATTTCCAGTGCATTGACTGATTTGAAAATCAATTACAAAAATAAATTTTTTAAAAAATCAAGCATCAAAAGGAAATCCCTGTAATCATGACCTCAAAATCATTGAACTATAAGATCTCAGAGTCGTCGATAGTAGTAGCTGCTGTAGAGCAGATATCTTCTGATCTTGGTGGCGAAGCAGTCATTCTGAATCTCAAATCGGGAGTTTACCACGGACTAAATGAAATAGGAGCAAGAATTTGGAATATCATTCAACAACCCAAGGTGGTGAATGATATTAAACAGACGCTTTTGGAAGAATATGAAGTAGAACCAAAAGTTTGCATGAGAGATATTTTGGCACTGCTGGAAGAACTGAAAGCTGTAGATCTGGTTAAAGTTAACAATGAAACGGTTGCGTAACTTTCTGAAACTTTCTGGGAGCGATCGCTATTTTTTAGCAATCACTTTTATCCTGCTGGGAGCAATTAGGTTAGGGCTGTTTTTCCTCGCCTTTGGGAATTTACTAAATCTCTTGCAAAAGATAAATAAGCAAAATATTCGTTTTCCATTTGAGACTCATAAAAGTCAAATTTCTGTAGGCAAGATAGTTTGGGCTGTTAACGTAGCAACACGCTATATGCCTGGTGGTGTTAAGTGTCTGGCTCGCGCCTTGACGACTCAATTTCTCATGAACCGCTATCATTACTCCTCTGAACTACGTATAGGTGTTGCTAAAGAACAGGGAGGACAATTAGAGGCTCATGCTTGGATTGAGTATCAGGGACGGGTTGCGATCGGCAATCTTCCGGATCTCTCACGCTTTATCCCACTACCATCTCTCGAAGGAGTCAAGCTATGAGCGGCATTATGGGAATTTACTACCTTGATAATCGCCCTGTAGATCGAGAAGATTTGGGACGGATGGTCGATATTCTTGCTCACCGGGGACATGATGGTGCAGACATCTGGGTTGACGGATCTGTCGGTTTAGGGCATCGGATGCTGTGGACAACACCGGAATCTCTGCTAGAAAAACTGCCATTGATTAACCAGACAGGTGATTTAGCCATTACAGCAGATTGTCGAATAGATAACCGGGATGAACTTATCCATGTGTTACAATTTGATAAGTGCCCATCCGAAAAAATCACGGATAGCCAGTTAATATTGGCGGCTTACGAAAAATGGGGTGAGTCCTGCCCAGAACACCTCTTAGGAGACTTTGCGTTTGCCATTTGGGATAAGCGAAATCAAATGCTTTTTTGCGCTCGCGACCATATGGGCGTCAAACCTTTATACTATTACTATCAAACAGGTCGAATTTTTGCTTTTGGCTCTGAGATTAAAGCTTTATTGTGTTTGCAGGAGATACCACACCAACTTAATGAAGTGAAAGTCGCTGATTATTTAGCAGCAATCTTCAACGATAAGTCTATTACATTTTATCAGCACATATACCGACTTCCTCCTGCCAGTTACATGACGTTGAGTGCCAAAGGAATCCAAATTGGTTCCTATTGGTCACTAGATCCTTGCCGTGAGTTGCGGTTGGGTTCTGATGAGGAATATGCTTCAGCATTACGGGAAATATTTACCGAGGCAGTCCGGTGTCGTCTACGTAGTGCCTTTCCAGTCGGTTCGCATCTTAGTGGTGGGCTAGACTCGTCCTCTGTCACCTGTACGGCACAGCAACTACTGATGCAAGAAGGCAATAATCGCTCATTGCACACCTTCTCAAATATCTTTGATGCAGTTACCGAATGCGATGAGCGCCCGTTTATTGAAGCTGTTCTTGCCCAGGGTGGCATGATTCCCCATTATGTTCATGCCGACCAACAAGGTCCCTTATCAAACTTAGATAAAATTTTCCAATATCACGATGGAGCGATTCCTGCACCTACACATTTTTTGGTTTGGGGATTGAATGAAGCAACTCACAAAGAGGGGGTTCGCGTTGTCTTAGACGGCTTTGACGGTGATAATACCTTGTCTCATGGCGAGGCTTATCTTACTGAATTGGTCAGAAAAGGACAATGGTCAACTTTCGCAAAGGAAGTCGATGATTTACACAAGCTTGCTAGTGTTTCACCACGTAAAATTCTTCAATACTATGCTTTTACGTATCTCGAAGAACTAGCACGCTCTGGGAGATGGGTTACTTTTGCCAGACAAATCAATCAGATCCTGCAATACTTTAACGTCTCACGGCGATCGCTTTTCGTGCACCACGGCTTTAAGCCTTTGCTTCCTCAACCAATACGACAGGCTTGGCAATTGCTGCGCGGACACAATCAACCGGCAAATAATGACCGCAACCAAATCGTCAAGCGTAAATTTGCCAAGCATATCAATCTAAAAAAGCGTATTCAAGTTCTCAAGAATTCACAGTCTAATCAACCCCTTACCGAAAGAGAACAGCACTGGCGGGGTCTAACTTCGGGCGTATTGACACAAGCTCTAGAAGTCTCAGACCAGTATTCCGCAGCATTTTCCATTGAGACGCGCCACCCTTTTATGGATAAGCGGTTGATTGAATTCTGTTTGTCTCTACCACCTGAACAAAAGTTTCGCCAAAGTTGGTCTCGCTTTATTATGCGTCGTGCCATGTCAAATGTTCTACCGGAACAAGTGCAGTGGCGTCGCAGCAAAGGCGATATGAGTTCCAGCTTTTTGTATGGACTATTGGAACATAATCGGGAGCATTTGGATCGAGTGATGCAAAATCATTTACATTCGATCACTGATTATGTGGATGTCAAAGCCCTACGTAAAATCTATGAAGAATTAATATCTATAAAGGACATTCAGTCCTCTGAAAGCGTAACAGACTTAGTGTTCTGGCAAGTAGCCATGTTGGCTTTTTGGCTAGATCACACCCAACTCAAACAATAGAATTAGTTAGAAGTATAAATTACGCTCAATCTTTATACGTACTCATATTAAAATTGGGTGCATCTACGCAAATACACAATACTTCACAACAGGATTGAAAACAATGAAAAAAACTTACGCAGCGCCTAGACTTACCAACCACGGTAACGTGAGCAAGATCACAGCTTTTAGCTTTGACTCTAGTGCAAAAGATACCTATTTTGGACCGCCAATGGCTAGTGTTCCTCTTCAAAGTGGTACTGGTTCACTTGATGGTTGTGTCAAAAAGAACGGGCAATGTATCTAAGAAGCAGCCTAAGAGTTCAAGGTATGCTGTAGCCTCCTTTATAAGGTATGAGCAAACAGCAATTAACGCCCTTGCAACTCTAATACCAAACTGTAATCTAAACCGTAAAACTGAAATGCCTTAAGTACCTCAGTTTTAAGGATACTGCCAAAATCTAAATTACGTTTTAGAAAGCGGATTGGTATAAGTCTTCTTTGTAGGAGCTAATTTCTCCTAAGAGAATAGCTATGAATCTTCATAGCTATTCTCTTCAATTCTTCCCGAACAAGCAAAAAGGTGACTAAAAGGTGTTTGCTTACTCTGCCTATAATCTCTATATTCACTCAGAACTGGCTTTTCCTGAATTGATGCCTGGTGAAACAATGCCAGAAATTACTAGGCAACAGCCAGATGTAGTCATTTCCAAGGGGCAGATTGGCGACTTTGAAAGTGAAGCTGCTGATGGTGGCTTAAGGCTAGTAGGATTTTTAAAGTTAGAAAACTCAACAGTGGGAAGGTTTTTGGTAGAGTTTGGACACAAGATTGTTGTCGAACCAGACCCAGGAATTGATGAGGATTTGCTGCGTCCTTTTATTCTCGGACCGGCTCTTGCAGTACTGCTCAGGCAACGAGGACTGCTTGTTCTTCATGCCAGTAGCATTGCTGTTAAAGGTGGAGCAATAGCATTTTTAGGTCATTCTGGATGGGGTAAGTCAACGCTAGCCGAGGCATTCCATACTAAAGGATACAGTATTTTTACGGATGATGTGATGGCTGTCAAGATGGATACTGACGAACCCATCGTCTTTCCTGGATTTCCCCAGGTTAAATTATGGTCTGATGCCGCCACTTCTTTAGGGCATACTCCGGAAAATTTGCCGTTGTTACACTCAATGACGGAAAAGCTGGTTTACCGCTTTTCCGAAGGTTTTTGCGAAAAACCCCTGCCATTAAAGCGTCTTTACGTGCTGGACAAAGGAACTCAACATAGCATTGAAGAACCGTTGCATCCTGCAAATGCCTTCATGGAGTTGGTGCGCTATTCCCGCGCTGTCAATTTATTACAAACTCCAGACTTTACCAAGACACATTTTGACCAGTGCCAGAAACTAGTTAAGCAAATATCTGTGTGCCGACTGCGACGGCAATTTTCTTTGGACGCTCTTCCAGATCTAGTGAAGTTGATCGAGGAAGATATTAAACAGGGTGTTTATACTCGCTGAATTGTCAAAAATAACTTTTTTCTATAATCTAACTTTAGATTCAACACTCGCAGCAGCCATTTAACCTCTTAATATTTTGTTTTGGTATAAATTTAAAGTATGCAAGCAGGCAAAATATTAAAACAAAAACTCCAGAACACATTACGCTTTTTGCCTGCATTGCGCCTAGTTTGGCAAAGCAGTCAAGGTTGGACGATCGCTCGCGTCGTCCTCTTGGTCATCCAAGGTATATTACCTTTACTAACAATCTATCTTGCTAAACTCATCGTCGATACAGTCGCTGCCAGCCTCAACACAGCTGACAAAGCAGCAGCCTTTGGTCAGGTATTATTCTTAATTGTCCTAGCAGGTGTAGTCACCCTGGTCACTACGCTTTGCAACTCCTTAACAGAACTGGTCAATACCGCCCACTCGCAGCGGGTGAGTGACTATATGCAGGGTATTCTCCAGGCTAAATCAATAGAAGCTGATCTAGAATACTACGAAAATCCCCAATACTACGATACCCTGCAACGCGCTCAACAAGAAGCTCCTTACCGCCCTCCCCAAATCTTGAATCGTTTGGCACAGGTGGGACAAAATAGTATTTCTTTGCTGGCGATGGTTGGCTTACTGCTGTCACTTCATTGGGGAATTGCCTTAATGTTATTTGTTGCTGGTCTCCCCTCTATGCTGGTAAGAGTAAAATACACTCGTGTTTTGTACCGTTGGCAGCGTAAAGTCACACCTCAAGAACGGCAGTCGATGTACTTAGCTTGGATGCTGACATCAGACCAATTCGCTAAAGAGATTCGCTTGTTTAATTTAGGCTCCTACTTCAGTCAATGGTATCTCCGTATCCGACGACAAATATATAAAGAAAGTCTAGCCATTTTCACCGCACGTTCTCTGGCTAACTTTGCTGCTCAAGCTGTAGCAGCAATTTTAATGTTTGCTGTCCTTGCCTTCATCGTCAATCAAGCTATCCAAGGTGTGCTCAAACTAGGGGATCTTGTCTTGTATTACCAAGCATTGCAACGTGGACAGAACGATATTAAAGGTCTATTGAGTAGTGTGTCTGGTTTGTATGAAGACAACCTATTTCTCGCTAACCTTTATGAATTCCTTGACCTGAAACCCAAATTGGTTGAGCCTTTACATCCTGTGCCTATCCCCCGACCGATGCAAACTGGCATCGTCTTTAATCATGTCAGTTTCCAATACTCTACTACTACCCGTCAGGCACTTAAGGATATTAACTTGATTATTCGACCTGGGGAAGTCGTAGCGTTGGTGGGAGAAAACGGTTCTGGTAAAACTAGCCTCATTAAACTCTTATGCAGATTATACGCTCCAACCTCTGGAAGTATCACTATTGATGGCATTGACCTCAGCCAATTTAAAATTGCCGAATTACGTCGGGAAATTAGCGTAATTTTCCAAGATTATGCCAAGTACCACTTCACAGCGCAAGAGAACATTTGGTTAGGCAACATCGACTTACCACCGCACCGGGAAAGCATAATTGCCGCTGCCCGTCGTTCTGGTGCTGATGATGTTATTACTCATTTACCCCAAGGTTATGACACCATCCTGGGCAAATTGTTTGAGCTAGGAGAAGAACTGAGCATTGGTCAGTGGCAGAAAGTCGCATTGGCACGGGCATTTCTCCGGGACTCCCAGGTGATTGTCTTGGACGAACCCACCAGTGCGATGGACCCTAAGGCTGAATACGAGGTATTTGAAAAGTTCCGCCAACTGATCAAAAATCAAGCTGCCATTCTGATTAGCCATCGCTTATCAACCGTCAAAATGGCGGATCGCATTTATGTGATGGCAAATGGTTCAATTGTTGAAAGTGGCACTCATGACGAACTGATACAGTTGAGCGCTACTTATGCCCACTTGTTTGAAACCCAAGCCCAGCAGTATCGATGAAGACTCTATGTGGCAAGAAACCCTCTCTCAAGCTAGTAAAACACAATCACTTTCCCCGGCGGCTCAGTTGCCGAAAATCTATAGCATTCCAATTGCTGCCGAATCTTTAGCTCACTATAGTCGTGAACTCCAAATAGCTGAACCTGCTGAGGCATTGTGTAGGTTAAGTCAAGCCATTACCAGCAGTCCTAGTTGGGCAGAAATGCCTCCAAGTGTATTGATTGCTCGACCGACTCCCCAACCTGTACTAGCGGTGTTGGGCTGCTTTGATGAAGTTGCTAAATTCCGAATTGGGACACAGTTGCAAAACTTAAATCGGGATCTAGCTCAGATGCGCTATGTCAGCTATCGTCAAGCTGAACTGGATTGTCAGCGCTTGGCTTGTCAGTTAATTGATCGCTTTGGTCATCAGGAACTGAAACGCTTTCACTTCACTGCCATTCCTCGCGGGGGACAGATTGTACTGGGAATGCTGGCTTATTGTTTAGGACTAACGAGCGAGCAATTGCAGCCACCTCAATCGCCGGATGTACCTTGGGTAGTTGTGGATGACTGCGTGTATACTGGTTCGCGGTTATACGGATTTTTGCAATCCCACTCCCCGCAGAAGGTCATTTTTGCCCATCTGTACTCTCATCCGGAGCTACGTTCGTGCATCGCAACTAGTGAACCTCGCGTCCTCGCTTGTGTGAGTGCACAGGATGTTTATGACTACGCACCTGAAGAGTTGGGCGATGATTACCAAGCTTGGCAGAAACACTCGCTCTTCAACCTCAGCGGTTTCCGCTATTGGGTTGGAAAAACTGACCATGTCTGTTTCAGTTGGAATGAGCCAGATCGCTTTTTTTGGAACCCTGTGACTGAAAGGATAGAGGGTTGCTGGCTTTTGATTCCTCCAGAAATCTGCTTAAAAAATCGACTCAAAGCTGCTACTGAACCTCCAATTATCCAGATTCAGCCGGAGAGTAAAGGACTCATTCAACCAGAATCACAAGTCATCTTTGGAGAGTATGAGGGACAGATTGTAATTGGTAATTTGGCAACTCAAGAAAGCTTTTGCTTGACTGGTGTAGCTGCTGATATTTGGCAAGCGGTTGTTGAGCATGGCGATATAGAAGAAGTTGTCATGTCAGTATTAAGCAGCTACGACGTTGAGGAAACCACACTCCGGTGTGATGTGGAGACATTTATAGATGAGTTGTACGCTCAGGGTTTGCTGGTTAAATGCGATCGCTAGCTCTGAAAAAGTGTGTCGCAATTTACAAATGTGTAAACGCGACGCGGCTTGTCATCAGACATTGCTTTACTTTCTGATGTCACTGATTGACAAATTAAAAGTAATCAAATAAACCCCTGGTTTGCTGTCAATTACTAATTGGAGGATGTAAAGATGGTTACATATGAAGAATTAAATGCACAACAAATCGTTAGCGAGACCGACCCTTTCACAGAGAAACGCTACCGCCAGTTTTATCGCTTTTTTCCTATGAATATCCTTACTGTACTTGATATAGGATGCAATACTGGAAGAGGTGGTCAAGTATTAAAAAGTCTCAATAAAAGTCTGCAAATTTTTGGGCTAGATTGCGTCAAGGATAGGTTGGATAGGCTACCTCAAGCATATGAACGAGGCATTTACGGATTATCAACAGAAATTCCTTGTGATGACCGTACGTTCGATGTCGTTGTTGCTGGAGAATTTATTGAACACATATACCCAATGGACGTTGACAAGACGCTTGCGGAAATCTTTCGGGTTTTGAAAGTTGGCGGCAGATTTATGCTTACAACCCCTAATCCTTTAGACATAAAGAAGAAAATTCGTGGAGAAAGCGTTTTAGATGACACTAGCCATGTTTCCCAGCATTTTCATGATGCCTTGAAGTTGAAGCTGAAGATGATGGGGTATTGCCACATTAGAGTGTGTGGCAGTGGTAAGGTGACACGGTATCTTGGCAATCATTTTCCTTATCTGCATATTTATGGCAGTTACCTAATAATGGGAGACAAAAAATAATTACTGAAGTCATAGCCTGCGGAAGTACCAGAAAGGTCATCGATAGCAGGCTGAATATAAAAAATGAACATTAATTACATTAATTAACAAAAATGCAAACTATATCTAAACAAAATACCTGGATTTCAGAAAAAAAAATCTGTTTGGAGATAGAGCTACTTCTTTGTTGCGTGCGCCCACAGGTTGATGATGCTATTAGCGATGCTCCGGAGGAGCTGCTCCAAGGGGGCGAACGCATCAAAGCTTTGGTTAAAGAAAACATTGACTGGGAATACCTAATTCAAACAGCATATGGACACGGTGTAATATCTCTGCTGTACACTCGCCTCAACACCATGTGTCCTAAGATCGTACCAGAGTTTGCTCTAAATCAACTCCGCACCCTTTTCCACACGCTCGCTGGGCGTAACTTGTTTTTGACTGGAGAACTCGTCAAACTCTTGGATCTTTTGAAGGACCAAGGGATTGTAGCAGTACCTTACAAAGGGCCAGTTTTGGCTACCTTAATATACGGTGATGTAGCTTTGCGGCAATTTGGTGATTTAGATATTATTGTCGAAGTGCAAGATATTTTTGCAGTTAAGAAACTACTGCTTGATCAAGGATATCGACCCAATATTGAAATGACTTATGCAGAAGAAATTGCCTATCTGCAAGCAAAAACTGAGCATACCTATGACTTTATTCATGATGAAAAGGAAATTTTTCTAGAAATTCATTGGCGAATTGCACCAAAGTACATCACTCCCATTGAACCTAAACACTTGTGGCAAGACTTGGAACCATTCTCATTGGCTGGCACAACTCTATCCTACCTGCCTCTAGAAGATTGGCTACCAATTTTATGCGTACATGGGTCTAGACATATGTGGGAAAGGCTATCATGGCTGTGCGATATTGCTACACTCGTTCACAAACACCCGGATCTAAATTGGGAAAAAGTCCTCAAACAAGCTAGCGCATTTGGCTGTAGACGGATGCTGTTTTTGGGGCTTTTCTTGGCACATGATCTTTTAGGAGTTGTCTTACCAACAGAAATTTGGCAGCAGGTGAAAGCTGAACCGATGGTAAGTGCGATCGTCCCCCAGGTTTACAATCAACTTTTTGATCCAGTCAGGACTTCAGATAGATTTATGGGCAGAACTCTCTACCATATTCAGGTGAGGGAACGCTTGCAAGATAAAGTTCTTTACATCCAATCTTTTTTCCACTGGTTGAAGAGTGGCGAAAAATAAAACAGAGCTAAATTAAATAGCAAAAAAGTTTGTTAAACTTACTTGTACTTCTTTAGTATGAGTAAGTTTTTGGATGTGGAAGGTAGGAGAATTTGCAAAACTAATAGGTGTTTCTACATCTACTTTGCGTAGATGGGAAAGTGAGAATCGAGTGATACCAGAAAGAACCTTAGGGAATCAGAGGATTTACACGGAAAAACATCTAGCGCAAGTGAAGAACCTGAAACAAGGCAGTGTTTCTACTAACTACTAACCCAAGTTGCTAGCTTTAGCTTATTTGTACCCGAGTGTCTGCATCGGTTGGGTGTGCGGGATGATAACGCGATCGCACTCTCAACTGCCTTTCATGCCATTGTAAACCGAGCAAACACGCTACCGTAAGCATGTGTCCCGGTTCCTCCATCTGAGTCAGGATCAACCCAAAAACGGCAGTGGAAAGTAGCAAAAACTTGCTAAAGTCATCCGCACAAATCCTGCGCCACACAATAGAGCAAAGGTATAAGTAGGCTCCCAAGCCGGCGAATCCTAAATCTCCCCAGATCCCTGCCCATGTAAATAGTGGGAAGTATACAGTAGACTCTTGCGGAAGGTAGCTAGCGTTGATGGCCTGCCAAATATCAGCACTTACAGGATGAACAGTAGCACCTAGAGGCATTAGCATCTTCGCGTAATCTCGCAGTACCCATCCTCCTAAACGACCGGCTGTGTGACCTGGACCCAGACCCAACAACCAGTTCAATGGCGTTTTATAATAAGAGGGAATGAGTCGAAATGCTGTCAGCTTGATTCGAGCAGCTTCCCCGTCTAGTCCCCAGATATCTCGATCAAGCCAGTTTTTATAGGCTGCCAAAAATTCAAGATCTAGATTTTTTATAGCCCAGAAAAATAGGGCAACTATCAAAATAAAAGGGATCAGATACAATAATAATTTTCTCAGATCTTTCGATTTGACGATAACTAAAATGAGCCACCCTCCCATAATGGCGAGAAACACTTGTTTGGAATCGGAAACCTGTATTTGATACACGGTAGCTAATAATCCAGCGATTTTAACCCAGAGAGGAACCGTCTTGAAAATGTTAAAAGAATATAAGGCGAAATATAGCGAAATCGTGCAAGACACATAATTGCCTGCATTTCCTCCTCCTCCCCCAAACACACCTACAATGTTGTCTTGTATGGTTCCTCCTTGTGGTTTCGGGTAAATTCCAAGAGGGAGGAGAATCGACTGAGCAAGGGCTAATAGCAAATTAAATAGGGCGAATCCGAATAACCAATGTTTAATTTTTGTTATATTTTTACTGCCTACAGGAACAGCCATTATAGCTAGTAAAAATATGAAGGGTTCCGCTAGCAATATCAGGTCTACAAAAACATTTATAATACCTGCCTGATTGAGCAGAGCACTGGCAGTCATGCATGCAAGCAGTATCCCTATTCCGAAAACCAGTTCTCCAATCATTGCAATCTGCTTACGATCTTTAAGCTCAGTTGTAAATATCGCTATTCCAACAACCGTTGGTATCACTAGAAAATGAACAAAATTGATTGCTGAGGGAGCACCATAGCTTGACAGTAAGCGAGGAAAAAAAGCAGTAGCAAACCCTAGAAGGAACAATGTTGAATTTCTAATTATTCCCTGCTTTGGTCGAATTGATGGATCACGGTTCACGGACATATTTTAAACTTAAAATAATGACCTTGTTACAAATATAACCAGACTAAAAATCTTGAAATTGTGTTCCCTATTATTAATAGACATAGGAGTGGAAATTAATTATACTTTACCCGAAACTCTTGCTATTAACTGTAGATATTTAATAAGCTAATTTTTTGGAAGTATCTATCTGTTTACATACTCAAATATATTGAGGAAATAAATCTAAGCCATTTTGGATATTACCTCTAGTCTTTTTTGGGGTACGGAACGCTCCAAAAACACCAATAACAAGTCAAGTGCAAGAGTTCAATCATCTTATTGAATTGTATAAGTCTAAATACTGCTGGGCTATATTTGGTTTCAAAAAGCGTGAATCCATGAATGAAGTGTCGGTAGAAGGTTGAGAGAGAGTAGAAACCATGCCTTCTGAAAGATTTTTGACAGGATCATGCTTTAAATCAAAGTAGTGACAGGTTGAGGAGCCAACTTCTCGAAGGATGGGAATATCTGAACAAACTACCTTACATGAAAAGGATAATGCTTCCACCAAGGGAAAACAGAACCCTTCGGTAGATGATGGAATAACGAAAAGCTCGCAGTTTTTGTATAGCCAGCATAGTTCTTCATCTTCAATAGAGGAAAGCAAAATGACCTGTTTTTGGAGGTCAAGCGCTTGAATTAAAGATTGAATATTCTCTGTTTCTGGACCATAACTGCCAACAATAATTAGTTGAGTTGAATCTTTTAGTTGATGCTGCTTGAGCAGGAGAGAATATGCTTGTATTAATATATCTAGGTTTTTATTCTTCCGATGTTGAGCAACAGAGAGCAAGAACGGAGCTTCAATACTATTCTTGATACTATTTGAAACTCTTGAAATTACATTACCAAAATCTACGTAGTTATAAACTACAGTCGTTTTTTGTTTGCTATTTTCAATATAATAAAAATATTTTTTTAGGCATTTTAAAGTGATTTTAGAAACGCAAGAAAGCCCATCACTATTATTTATACATACTTGCAAGAATAACTTATTAAAGATAACATTAGGATAGCCAAAATTCTCTGGGTATTCATAAGGATACAAGTCATGAATAGTGGCTACGACAGGACAGGAAAAAAGTGAGCGAATGAAGGGAAGTGGAAATGAAAGATGCACGATATCAGAATTGAGTTGTTTGGCGATTTTTGGGAGACCAAATAAAAACCACATATTTCTATAAACTGAGCTATTTTTAATATCGACGAGCACTAATTTAATTTTTTCGGAAGATAGAGAAAAAGCTGTTTCAAAGTAATCTTTTTGCCATACTCCTAGCACCAAAGTAATTTTGCTAATTTTGTCATTATCTGCAAGACATTTAGCAAGATTTGCAGCGTGTCTACAAACACCAGTTGGTTTTGTAGGTCTGTGTAAAGCAGCAATTAGGATATGCATATTAGGGCGTTATTTTTCTTTCTTTGAATGTACTTAGCGATACGCCTTTGGCGTGTGCGTTCCGCGCAATCGCAATTCAGGCTGCTTCGTTATTTTTTCTTTCCGAGCTACAATTTCTTCATAAACCTCAGCCAAACGTTCTCCCTTAACTTGCCAACTAAAAGCCTCTGTGGTTAACTTCTGTCCGGCTTGACCCATACGTAGGCGTAGTTCTGGATCTTTAGCGAAACTAATCATTGCTTTAGACAAGTCATCGACTGCCTGATCCGGATGATTTGCAGAAATTTTGAAGCCAGTTTCCTCAGTAACTTGCAAAGCAGGTCCTCCCAAGTCCAGACAAATGACCGGACGCCCTGTTGCCATTGCCTCCATACACACCAACCCCCCAGAATCGTGTAAGCTGGGATGAACTAACACATGGCACTCGCCTAGTTTTGCCAAAGTCTCTTCACGGGGTAGCTCGCCCCAGAACTTTACCTGTTGAGCAATTCCTAAATCTTGAGCAAGGGTGTGAAGGCGATCGCGTTCCGAACCGTCTCCCAAAATCCAGTACTCGGCATCAGGCAGGTTTGCCTGGGCGAAAGCACGTAGTCCTAGATGAAACCCTTTCCAATGCAACAGTCTACCAATGCTAATAAACCTTACTGGCAAAGCGTCTGGCATCGCGTACTCAGCAAGATGGGCTATTTCTTCCTTCGTCAGCCCTATTGCAGATAAAACCTGCACATTACTTACACCCATTCTATACAGTCGCTTAGCCGTATCCTCAGTTGTAGCGCTAACGACAGCACTTTTTTTAGCAGTCAGATGCACAAACGGATCGAGTTCCCCTAAAAAGCGAACAAAGTCCCTGATAATTTCGTAAGTTTTTGCACGCCAGCTAAAATCTCGCCAAAACTCTTTTGGCGCTGATTCGCCGCCACCAACAGGTCCCCATACAAAAGGAACTGGCAGCAGTGAAAGAAAGCTAGGATTTGAATACTTGACAAAAGTTACGTGCTGTATGATGTCAAAGCCGATTTCACGATGTAGACGGCGGGCTACAAAGTATGCTTGGATCTGCCAAAGATAGTAGTGGATTTGCATCGCACCGCTTGACCCCCAGCGCCAGAGACTACCGAATATGGGAAGATTGAAATATACGAAGTGTAAGTTAGGCACTGGGTTACGAGCTAGCTCGGCTTCAATTGCTTCCCCACTTTCGTCAAATCGAGTTAAAACCCAAACTTCGTGATATTTAGCGACTTCCCGAACAACATTCCAGCCCACGCCGCGTTCAGATCCCTTACCTGGTTCACACGAGTAGGCGGACATCAGAATTTTCATAAAACCTCGTGGAAAGTGTGGAAACTCAGTCGCTTTAGCGCTGAGAGGAAACACGACTCAGGCAGTTTTAACTGCCGTAGATATTCTCCATGAGCCGTAAGATTTGAAAATACATTCCTTGGTAGTTGCATTTTGTGTTAATCGCTTACCAGTTTTAAGACTGTGCAAGCTAATTGTTTTTCTGTCTGGGTCTTTTTTAGTCGGTGATTCTTGCCAACCACCCACGTAACAGAACCCAAATTTAGGATGTTTCACGACTGAACCGCGCTTAAAACCTGCGCTGATTGTCCCGCCATATCGAGACCTAATATGACCAGCAGCATGTTGCAGTCGATGAAGTTGACGACGATGAAATTCTAATGGGACAATCTCAAGTAGTTGAGTGTTTTCCGGCTTAGCATGTCCACCTACAAACCAATTAGCCAGCACCCAAGAATCAAC
This sequence comes from Brasilonema angustatum HA4187-MV1, assembly GCA_019359695.1. Taxonomy (GTDB): domain Bacteria; phylum Cyanobacteriota; class Cyanobacteriia; order Cyanobacteriales; family Nostocaceae; genus Brasilonema; species Brasilonema angustatum. The sequence continues at coordinate 24,544 of JAHHGV010000053.1, read as the reverse complement.
GCAGTGAGCATCAAACTTGTTAGATAGCTTGTTTTTAGATTTTTTCAAACCTAAGCTTAAACGCATTTCGTAAGTATCGTTGCCAGTTCGGGTTTCTAGATTAGCAATCCTTTCTAGCTCTAAATAAAACCATCTTTTACCAACTTCGAGTGGACTAAACATAACGTTCCACCTCTTTGCACCCTTCCAAGTTTTTGCTTTAATATCTTCAACTACGAAAGTAGAGACAGGGAATATCAGCGTCAACCACTTGCAAACTCGTAATTTCCATTGCCATCTGGCTTTAGTGGATGGCGGTAATTTTTGCTTGTTTACAAGTCTATTTTTACGGTTGTGTCGGCATGGAGTGTTGCGAAACCGTCTAGCGCGTCGCATGTTACGCCTAACTTCTACATGGTCTTTCACCCAATCAACAGCATGAGTTTGAATGTTTAAGTAAGTGTGTGCCTGTGACTTTACTGTGTAGCCTTCACGCTTACTCCCTGGATCGATTCCAACCGCTACTGGTTGCGTGTTTCTATTAGATGGCTCTTGATTCAACCGAACACAAAATACTCCTTTTTTAAAAAATGGTGTAGCTTTACCTGACTTAATCCAACGCTTTGCCCTGCTAGGGGTAGTTGGCATCAAGGGACGGTTGTTTTGGTCAACTACTGGAACAAACATTTACAATAAGTCCTATTGCTAGGTTTATATATCCCTTCGCTACTGACTGCCACAGAGATTAAAAACTAGGGAGGCATTTTTAACGTGTTTTGGGCTACCACACCCAGGCAATTCAGTTGAAATAGCTAGACACTTTTTTAACTTGATTCAGGAAGTGGTTATTTCCCCTCTTGCAAGCCCAGTAGCTTTTAGCCCTGGGTTAGTGACATCTAGAGCGCCTCTTTAGAATAGATTGAACAACGAAAAAATTAAGTTTTACTACCTACATTCCGCGTCCAGCACTGTCACAAGCGATTTTTTCTGAATTATGGAGCATATCAAAGTAGTTTTTTAGACTAAAAAAGTTCTGTTTCCTGTTCTCTATTTCCTTAAGTTTTCGCAACTCCTTTAAGTTCTTTACAAGCCTGAACTTTCTCATAAATTTCAGCAATTTGTTTACCTGCTTTTTCCCAGGTAAACAGTTTAGCTCTTGCAATTCCCTTGCTTACTAATTCCTGATAAGAATCAGGATGATTGTGAAGATGACACACTGCATCTGCAATTGCTTGATAGTCGTTTGGATCAACTAATAATCCCGCTTCTCCTACTACTTCAGGCATGGCTGAAACCTTTGAGGTAATAACTGGAATTCCGCAACCCATTGCCTCTAGAAGGGTTATGCCAAATCCCTCATGGAGTGAAGGCGCTATTAACATATCAGCGGCGTTATAAATTTGAATTAGGGTAGATTTATCTGGCTTGCCTAAGTAGCTGATATGATTTTCTAGCCCTTGGGTTTGGATGAAGGTTTTTTGTTCATCTGTAAAGTCTGCACCCACTTTCCACAAGTGGATAGACAAGCCTCGCTGCTGCAAAGTTTCTATGACTTTGAGAATGGTAGAAAGATTCTTACGCGGATGATTGGAGCCTACATTCAGTAAACAAACTGTTTCTGGTGAAATTCTATATTTTTGCCGTAAAGACTTAACTTGTTCTTTGGGTAATGGTTGAAATGCTGCTTCAACTGCATTGGGTATTACAGAAATACGTGCAGGTTCAATATCCATTATTTGAGTCGTATCTTTGGCTGTTGCAGAAGAAACAGCGACGACATGATCGGCGTACTTCATACCTTTGACAGCGTGTATCCACATACCACGACTGAGGAAGGGCAGTTCCACTGAGCCTTGAAGATTATTGTGACAGTAAAAGTTGACGAGATCGTGACAGGTGACGACAACAGCTTTATTTTTCTTTTTTAACCAATAAGTGATGTGCGCCTCGCTAGGGTCGATGATATGAAATATATCGGCGACTTGCTGCTGCACTTGTTGAGGAAAGCGCCAGAAACGTTCGTAGTATTTCCAAACTCTGAGTAACAGAGAACGACTTTTTCTGTCAACAGGTTGCGGTTTGAGATCAACAATCTCCCAGTTTGGTCGGACAGATCGCAGTCCTGAAATTATGCCATCAGCATAGACATCCATGCTAGGTTCAGGCATCATCCGCGCAATCACTACACGCATTGGTAATCTTTTACCCTCAAAACATCATCAAAGCTAGATTTAAGGCACTGCTATATGAGCTTTTCGTGTCTCATCGCATATGCCGCATTGTTTGGCTCCAGTAACTTTTGCCATAAGTTAAGCAACCGCTCTGCAATCCGTTCGTGCGTGTAATGCTGATACACTCTGGTCATGCCATAGCGTCCAGTTTCTTCGCACCACTGTCGATCGCGGATCATGCGCTCCAATATTGCCGCTAGTCCCTGAGCATCTCCTTCTGGAAACACTAAATCGGGTCGCCCAATGACGTTGGGAATTTCGCCAGAACTAGAACCAATCACTGGTACACCCATTGCCATTGCTTCAATCAGCACATGACCAAACTGTTCTTTCCAGGTTGCGGCTGTGCGTGATGGTAAAACGAGGACATCAAACTTGCTGATTTGTTCTGGGGCTTTATGGTGAGGTACTGCTCCTTGCCAAGTGACTAGATCGGCAATTTGTTGCTTTTGTGCCTCTTGTCTCAAAACTTCTTCACCTGAACCAGAGCCACAGAGGATAATTCGGCAGTTGAGTCCTTGCTGTTGGAGTTGGCGGACTGCGGCAAATATGATGTCAATACCTTTTTCAGGTACCAACCGCCCGAGGAAACCAATGTGAAATTCTTCGTTTTTTTGTTCAGGCGATCGCCTAGCGCCGCCATGAAAATTAGGAGCAAATAACTGAGTATCTACTCCCATCTGGGGCATAACTTCCACTAACCCGGTGTAGCCCCATTGACGCAATAATTCTGCACCATCACGATTACCAGCAATAATTAACTTTGCCGTACTTAAGACGAATTGGCGAACCCAGTGGCGTGGAAGTGGTAGGCGGCGCTCCATATTCTCCCAACCGAAGACGACTAGGGGTTTGCTGGTGAGTCTGCTCCAAATTGCTAGCTCAAACGCACAAAGGGAAAAAACTTCTTCTTCAACCTGCACCACGTCTGGTCGAAACTCATTGAGTACCTGAGCAAGTTTCCAAGGCGCATATAGGTGCGCGCCGCTTCGACCTGTAAATAAAACAGGCGCTGAATAAGTTTTGATATTAGGGTAGGGTGTTTCTAGTGGAAGTAGCCGATTCCACTCTAATGCTTTCCAGTTGCTAGGAGCTAGCAAACCAACTTCAGCTTTGTTAGTTTGGGCGATGGGCTTTGCCCCGGAGGAGGCGATGCTCCCAGAGGGAGCCGCCCTTTGGGCGATCGCATTCAGCTTTCCCTGATTCACACCAACCACGTAGGCATGACTGACAAAAAGTACGCGTAGGGGTGAAGCTGTCTTTATGGGAGAATTAGGCTTGAGCATAATGAGGATTTACACGGATGCTTTGTTCCGTCTGCTTTTTATGAATTAAATGCCCGCATCAAGAGATTTTTTGTTGGGATCTTAGGGCAACCAGCTCCTTCAGCCAAGAAGATCACCTGATGTAGAACACGCAAGTAAGCTTCCCGCAGATACCCGAGAAATGTTGATGCATTCCAAGATGGTTTGATCTCTACCTTTTCAGCAGCAAATCCAGCAATCGTCAAAAGACTCACAGCAGAATGTTCTGTTAAACCGAACTCGTGCGAAAGGTCAGCGTAGCGATAGAGACAGCCAAATACGCTGCCCATGTTGGGGGTTTGAACGACGACATAGCCACCTGGTTTGAGTTGCTTTCGGATCTGCTCCAGAAATTGGGCTGCTGCTTGTTTTGGTAAATGCTCCAAAATATCGATTGCAAATATGACATCATATCGCTCTGCACGAGGGTCTTGTTTCAGTTGCAGTACATCCAACTGTTGCACAAACTTGAACCCCAATCGATGGCAAATGGCTACATTTTGCGGCGAAATATCGAATCCTGACAAGTTTGTATATCCCTTCTCCTTCAAGAATGCTATTAAAGCTCCCTCGCCACAGCCTACATCTAGAATCCTGGCTGAACGATCCACTGGTAGCCACGGATTGAGAATACGCTGAAAATATTGATAAATCAATTTTTTGGAACGGCTGTTCTCAATCGTAGGCCTTTGAATATAAGTGTTGTATTGTTCAAACAGTCTGTCGGTCGTGCTTTTGTAGCTCATGGTATGCTCACCTGTGTTTTGTTGAAGTACTTGACGCTATAAGTCAATCTGTGGTCAGGTATGGCTTCAGTTGCTTGGAATACAAAATGACTTGTTATACAAATTGAAATTCTTAACTCAGCTAGAGCGCCCCTAGTGCAAATCTAGATGAATTTGGATTACCCCTGTGTCCGACTGGCAATCAGCTTTCCCCTCAATAGCAATTTCACGAAACGCTTAAGCCGACTCGATCCGTAAACCAGATCGAACAACGCGGAAAAAACTGGCTTAGGTAGATACTCACCCCATTGTAGTAGTAACTTTTGAGGTATGGAACTACCAAACTGAGCATTAAATTTGGGGTGAGTCACAAGCTGCTGATGTGCCTTTGTGCTTTCTGCCTTAGATGCACCTTTGAGACGAGCAATTAAATAAAGATTGTGGCGTACTAGGAGGCTGGACTGCCAATCTGTCAGCTTCTGTGCGATTTCTGTTCCGTAGAATTTCTTAAGAAACTGTTTTTGCTCTTGGTGTAAACGTGCGATAATTAGGTGCTCACGCTCAAGAGAATCTACAGTCAAAGTTAATAGACTGGTAATGTTTGCTCCATGCAAGCGAAACTGACTCAGCACCTCTGGTACAGATCCAATCTCTGTTATGCATGGAGCTAGACGGAAGATAATACTATCTGCGTTACGTTTGAATTCTTCGTTGAGTGGAAATATCAACTCACCAACTTCCCGTCGGACACTGAGCGCGGAGGCTGGAGGAATGTTGTCAACCCATCCACCATTTTCCAGAGCGTAAGATGCCATCCAACCTGAAGCTAATTGCTTTAACATAGGGGTTGAATTTATCAAGTTCCCCTGACCATCAATTTGAATTACATTGTGAATCACGAAGCCAAACTTAGGCTGAGACTTAAATGCCTCCACAACCCTTTGCAACTTGTTATCCAGCCAAATATCATCTGCATCTAATACGCAAATGATTTCACCTTTGCTTTCTTGATATGCAGCATTTAATGCTGTAGCAACACCCCCATTTTGCTTGCAAACCAGCTTAATTCTGGAATCTTTGCGAACAAAGTTGGCGATGATATCACAGGAATTGTCGGTGGAGCCATCATCACAGACTATGACTTCAAAATGAGGGTAGGTTTGGCGAAGCGCACTTTCTAGAGTTTCGCCAATGTATTTGGCGTAGTTGTAGTTTGGAACTATGACTGAGACTAATGGGTTGTCGGGAAGTGGGGGGAGTGCGATCGCCTGAAGTGTGTTAGTTTGTAAATTTTGCATATACTGCTCCTCAGACTATGAACTTTGCTCATTTAGCTTGAGATACTTTGTCCAAAACTCAGTAGAGGTCAAAAGCTTGACAGCATTTCTCCATTCTGAACTGACAGATGACCACCTAATACCACCTTTAAGAATGATTTGAAGCCATTTGATGAAAATTCCAATACCCACTGGTCTACTCATTTCATTCTGGGAAATAGAGTTGTTGCCTTCCCTGAAAATCAAAACTCGTTTTTTCGTAAATACTTTGGGCCACCACTCCATATTGTCAGAAGTAATCCACAAAATTGCATCATCCTTACTCAACAAAAAGCTTGGGAGCAAATGACCATTGAGAGTCAGTAGACCAAGCAGTTTCTTGAAAGCAGGGTCTTTGGTCTTTTTAGCACCTGAGTTGTTGGGAGGTTCGCTCTTTAGTAAGGAATTAGACTGTATACTCTGACTCTTGTGGCTTTTGCTTAGTCCTACGATACTGGCGTGTAGCATTTCTGGATCGCTGCTTTCCATCAGCAATGGTCCTTTCATATAATCCTCAAAACCCTTGAGCAACATTTCTGCAGAATTATAGTCAAATATAAACAACTTATGCAGCAGGCTTTTTGTCAAAAACTTGACTGCATCCATATAATTCAATGAATTACGCATGGAATGCGTTATCAGGTGGTTGCGAATAATGTAGTAATTATCCCAAACGGGGTTCTTTCCATAGAAAGGTTCATGCCAAACAGCTATTCCTGGAAAAGGTACTATTGGACTACCAAAGTGTTCTTTAATCCTTAAGCTAAAGTCTATATCGTCTAGTTTGATAAAGAATGGCATTGGCAGCCCTATTTCGTCAACAGCTTTTCTGGAAAATGCGAAAAACCAGAATGCTCCGTAGTCTGGGTTCTCCTCTGATAGTAAAAGATTGGTATTAGCAGTATTTTCGAGATTAAGATTGTTCTTCAAAGGAGCAATTGTGAACGGATTATACATATAATCTCCATCACCGTCGAAGCATTTAGCGTACAATGCCCCTGCTTCATACAAAATATGCTTTTTATACAAATCGAACATACTACCAGCTACGGCGAAGTCTTGCTTCGCATATTCGTACAAGGGGAAGAGCCTGTAAATAGATTCAGTCTCTAGCAGAATGTCATCATCCATAAATAGGAAGTGGGTAAAAACATCTTCCTGCAAAGCCTGAATGAGTCCACGAGTGAAGCCACCACTTCCACCTACATTTCTATTAAGAATTAGTTCAACCTGTTGCTCTGGAAACTCATCTTTATTTAAGGTTTTTCCATTGTCAACAACAAATATTTTAAGCTTTTTGTCTTGTAAAAAATCATCTTTCAAAATAGCGTCTACTGTCTTTTTAATGTACGCTTCTTTCTTAAATGTGCAGCTGATGATACCCAAAGATACTTCCCTAACCGGATTTTGAGCAGTTGCTATACATCCCTCCGCAAAAGAACCCCGCTCACTCAAGCACATGATTTCCAGGTAAACTCTGCCAGCATCCTCACTCCGCCAGGAATCAGGGAGCAAGATTTTAATTTGCTCTTGTAGTTGGCAGTTCTCGAAATTCTCCTTATGAATAAGCTCTCTATTCTCTTGTTCATAATGCTCTCTGTAGAGCGAGACTTGAAAATCACCCTCAAGCTTTAATAGGTAATACAGAGACTCAAGCTCCGTATATTTGGCATAAAATGTCTCATAAAATGAATTGAAGTAGGTGTTGAAAGACAAAACACCATTTTTAGTAAGGGTAATCTCTGCATATTCTTCACAGAATTTTAGAGATGCACCCTCACTATATTTCATATACAAGTCAGAGGCATCAGGTGTATTGGTAAATTGAATTCTGCTGATTATATTCATTGAATTCCTGCCGAGTTTATACATATCTCATCTTTTTTGGTAGATGCTGTACCCAGATTAAATAAAGTTCTGGCTCAGCCATTTGTCGCTATTTTTAACTTACAAATCTTGGCTTTCCAAAAATCATAGAAGCTTATGACCTTGTTTCTTCAGATGTGACTTTTCATTTCTACGCGGAGGTTGCTATCTCTTTCTCAAATACACCAAGTGCTCGCAGGACTGCGTGATCCATATCGTAATACTTGTAATCTGCAAGTCGTCCGGCAAAAAGTACTGAACCGCTGAGTTTCTCTACTTCCTTGAGATAAAGCTCAAGACGCTCACGGTTCTCCTCATTGAGGATAGGGTAATAAGGGTCGTTTTTCCCTGGTACATAAGCTTGGGGATATTCCATCACCAAGGTGGTTTTGGGTGAGGTTTGTCCTGACAAATACTTCTGCTCTGTAATGCGGGTAATATCGTAGTCGTTGGGGTAGTTGACTGTACCAACCTCTTGATACTGCTCTTGATCCAAAGTCTCGAAGTGAAAGCGTAGGCTGCGATAAGGCAATTCGCCATACATATAATCGAAGAAGGTATCAATTGGTCCGGTGCAAAGTATCCGATCAAACTTAACGTCGTTAATAATCTCGCGGTAATCTGTGTTCAGCATTACCTTAATGTTGGGGTTAGCCAGCATTTTGCGGAACATTTCGGTGTAGCCAAGCTTGGGCATTGCTTGGTAGGGGTCTTGAAAATAACGGTTATCTCGGCTGATATAAACTGGAACACGTCCTGTGACTCCCCGATCTAGTTCCTCTGGTTTCACACCCCACTGCTTCATCGTGTAGCGGAGGAAAACATTTTCATAGATGTATTCAGCTAGGAAGGTGAGATCACCACTAGCACTTTCACGCAGTTTTAAAATGGGTACTTTAACCCCAAAACCGAAGTTTTCTAAAAGCAAATTCTCCAGCTTTTCTGCATATTTTGGCGGAAAAAGAGCGTAAAGGGAATTGAGATTAAAAGGGATGGGAACTTTCTTCCCTTCCACAACTCCCAGCACATGGTGATAGTAATGTCTCCACTCAGTAAATTGAGACAAATAATCCCAAACTTTTTTAGATTTTGTGTGAAAGATATGGGGCCCGTATTTGTGAACTAGGATGCCATGCTCGTTGTAGTAATCGTAGGCATTACCGCCAATGTGATCCCGTTTTTCTACAATTAGTACTCTTTGTCCTAGTTCATTAGCAACTCGCTCAGCTATTACGCAGGCTGAATATCCAGCGCCTATGATTAGCCAGTCAAATTTCATGTGATTTATCTATCCTTGCTTGATGTAATTTGGGGTTTGAAACTTCATTACTGCTTTAGCTTTATTGAAAGCTAATATTAAGTAGTTTTATTTTTTTTAGGAAAAAACGTTTAAATTTGCCCAAAATTTTCCGAATTGTAAGGATTATTCTGTTGTTGCTATTGTTACTCAATTTGTAGATTTTTCTTACAATGGCGTTACTTCTGGCAACTGACGCAGGAAACCATACATCTACATGATGTGGTTGCCTATCATAAAGCAGTAGTCTCCACCAGTCGGCTAAGCTGTAAATGGGTGCTATTTCATAGAAGGCATTTTCAGTTTGATCTGAAGAGATTGCGAAGGAGCCAAACACTTGGGCTTCGTGAGGGGAAGGATTGAGGACAATTTCTTTTGCTAAAATTTCAGTTCCCTGCAGTAAAAGATCAGTTGTACATTCTTGCTCACTCAGGTGTGTTGTAATTTGCTCTGCAAATTCAACAGCAGCGTCTTGCATGACATATAATCCCCAATTAATCGCTTGTTCATTTTTTGGGGAACGAAGTACGGGAATATACTGCTCACCACATCGCTCGTAGCTCATTGTGCTACCATGATCCGCCGTAAGGAAAAGCTCAAACAAGCAAGTGTACTTGGAGATAAAATCGCGAGCACGCGGTGCACATACATCATAGAAATAAGCCTGTAAACGATCATTTTGAAATGGCTTAACCCGATGTTGAAAGGCAAAGTAAAAACCAAAAACGCCTGATTCTGGATACAGACCACCAATGTCAAGTAATCTACTAAAAGAGCGTTGTATGCGTCCAGTCCAGCCAACATCCACCAAACCAAAGGGAACTTCATCGCCTATTCCTTCCTGACGGAAGTAGCCAATCGCCTTCTTACGATAGGTCGCTACAGTTGAGATGATAACTTCAGTAACCTCCTTGTGAGTGAAAATCTGCTTTAGTAATTCACGTTCGTGTTGCTGAAGATTCAGATCCCATTTTGTTGCTGGAAAATCATAGAGACTCAAGATATCTTTAATTTGATCCGGTGATATGTTAACCCGGTCACAAATAGAACGAATTGAATAAAACTGACTGCCAGCCTCAGTGCCAAACAAAATCCAGTCAAGCTCGGCTTCGCCAATCTCTTGGATAGCAGGCAAATGCCATGCTTGACGAGAACCGTATAAGTAGCGGCAGTCGATTTTAAATCCCCAATTCCGGCAGATAACTTGAGCAATTTTTTGCAATATTTGCCCATCTCTGGCGACAAAGTATAGTCTTTGAATTCCTTTTTTTTGCGCTTCTACTAAGCACCAGTGAACGAAACCGAATAAGATCGGAGCGATCGCACTCGCTGTCGTGTCCCAAATAACTTGTTTATCAAGACTCGTTTCTTGAGACTGCAAACGGGTAAGTCTGGTAGCCCCAGCTAGGAGAGATCTAAATTTTAACGGCAGCCCAGTGCTGTCCGCTATTCGTTCCTCGTATCGATTGAGGTGGGTTTGAGTAAAAAATTCAAATGGAATACCAAGTTTTCTAGGAACTTTGACATCTGCGTGTTGGTTATCTCCAACATGAGACAACTGAGATGGTTTGAGCGATTCTTCTACCAAACAGTGTTGAAATAACTTGCCAGATTCTTTCTGAACCCCTACCTCTGATGAAACATACAAAGTACTGCCCGGTGTCCAGACATTGTTTTCTTTCAAGAAAGTCCGAATAACTTCTTCAGAAAGATAGTTATCTGAAATAAAGATTACTTGTTGGTTTGCTTGCTGGAGCGATTGAATTTTCTTTTGAGTTGCTGGTACTGGACGTAAACTCAATAGCTCAATTTCTATCTCCTTCTGTTTTGCCTTTTCCACTTCATCGGTTGACCAGTTTAAGGAAGGAGCAAGATGTGTATATATTTCTTTTAGTGTTACTTCATCAGTTAATGCAGTCTTTCTTGCAGTTATTTCAGCCTCTATTCTTAGGTGACACCAAGATTCTGGCGAAACCTGAATCAAATTGTCTTTTTGTAGTTGATTGCCTACTTCCAAGAAGAGGTGGGTTGGTCTAGCCCAAATCCGAACCAGGGATGTGTCAAATACGTCAAAAGAATAAACTATGTCTTTCATTAAGATTCCACCAATGTTGTTAGGGGATTCAACAAAAAGCCCAAGACTTGACTTATCTGTTTATTGCAGGTTCAGTCGGTACAACAGACTGTAGGTCAATTTTCGACAATGAATGCTCAAAATTCTGATAGAGTTGCAGATGCTTCTCAACACATACAGCCCTTGAAAAGTAATTTTCAACATCTCTTCTTGCCTGCTGACCCATTGCTTCTAAATCACTGGACAGCAATGCTTGGCGCAGAGCTTGGTTTAGTGCCTGTTGGTTAGTAGGTTCAACTAGGATACCGTTGCGTCCAGTCTGGATCATCTCTGGAACACCCCCTGTGGAAAAACCAATGACTGGAGTAGATGCGGCCATTGCTTCAAGAACAGTAAGTGGCAGGTTATCAGCAAGGGTACAGAAAAGCATAACGTCTGTTGCAGAGTAAACTTGAGCCAAAAAGTTAGGGTCTGAAATAAAACCCATTTCTCTGACCTCAACTCCCTCCAATGCCTGCCTCAACTCATCGTTACAATGTCCTACAGCTAGAACTATTGGAGACAAATCGCGCACACTTTGAAGGGCTGTAATTGCATACTTTACGCCCTTACGGGGATCAAACAGACCGTGTGCTGAAATAACAACTACTTTGCGGTGTTCTGGAATACCTAAACTATTTTTTGCATCAACCTTTTTCACAGAAGGAAAACATTGCAAATTAAGACCATTTGGAATAACAACAGGTGAAATTTTAAATTTAAGAGCCTGTTGAGCCTCTTGAAGCATCCAATGACTTGGAAATATGTAGCGAATATTGAATTTACTCGCAATCCATCGTTTAATTGTCTGAATTTCTCTTGTATGATCAGGTATTTTCTCTTTATTTTTCCCCTCAGGTAATTGAGGACACTTATGACAATCGCTAGTAAATTTATCACACCCCATTGGGTACACACAGCCACCAGTAAATGGAGAACAGTCATGTACCGTGAAAAAAGTGGGTTTGCGTCGAGAAGTTAGAGCGAGAGTGAGCGGAGATATGGCAGTATATAAATCATGAAAATGGACAACATCGTAATTATCGAGAATTCTGCTTAAGTTAAACCAGTATTCAACAGGAAACAACTCAGGGAAACCGTATTCCTTCGTCTTTTCATGAATTTTTTTACAAACCTTGAATCTAATACGTTGTGCGTAGAGACTGCGCTGGAATGAAAGAGGTTCTTTGAAGTTAAAGGCAATCAAATGGTCAGTTGGGTGACCTGCATCATTTAACCAGGTTGCAAGATCTTCAGCAACTCTACTTGCTCCACCTCCATTTCTATCTGACTTGCTAACAATAGCTATTTTCATAGGTTAGGGATAGTTAGTATATTTCAATTCATCTAAGTAGGACTAGAGATATCTTTTTTAAGTTTAATTAATGGCACTTCAAATTTAAAAATTCCGTACAACACATACCGAGCCAAAGCCTTGAAATAGACTTTCATAGCAGATTTACGAGGAGATAGTTTTAAATTCCAACCTGCATGAATTAAGCTACCTTTCCATATTTTTCTCTTTGCTAACTCTTCATAGAAGTAACGAGCTAGCTCTGCTATGTGAGAATATTTATTTTTTTCAATCTCTGTACGATTTTTTTCAGGTAATTGATGCATACACATATCAACTGTGTATTTGCCCTCCCAAATATTTTTACCTGTAAGCGCCAGTCGGCTTGTATCACTTCCTGAATGAACACGATAATAAGCAACTTGCCTATCTAGGGTAACCGCCTTGCCATACAGACCTGCTCTGAACCACATTTCCCAATCAGCAGTATGGCTCAGTGGCAGATAGAAACCGCCAATCTGCTCATAAACTTTGCGAGGTACAATCACAGTAGGCGTATGAATCGCATTTCTCACAGCCTGAATTGTTGGAAAGTCTGTTATTCTTCCATCTATGTTTGGAAGTGGTGACTCAGTGTGGATATGCTGATTCTTTTCATCAACAGAAATTGAAGGGCTAATTATTAAGGTAGCGTCTGGATGTGATTGCAAAAGTTCTGCATAGGATGAATAAAAGTCTGGTGCAATAAAATCATCACCATGAAGAATGTGAACAAACTGTCCTACACTACGCTGAATACAGGTATTGAAGTTACGAATTGCACCTACATTTTGAGGTTGACGATAGAAAGATACACGCCCTTTACCAATTTCTCTTACTACTGCTTCTGGGTCATCTTTAGTTGAGCAATCATCGACAACCTCTATTTGCATGTGTTTTAGTCCGGGATCTTGGGACAGAACACTCTCAAGAGTCTGAGCGAGATAGTTAGCACAGTTGTAAGTTGGAATCATCACTGACCACAAAGGACGGTGTGTACCTTCAGGTATAGGTTCAATCTGAGGGTATTCAATCTTTTGAGGTAGTTTCGACTTCATGGGAACTTGTGAAAGTTTTAACTTCATAGCATCGCCAATATAAACCTAAGTTTTTCTTACATAATTTTCCGTGATAATCACTTGATTGCTGGAGCCGTTTCATCCCATTGCACTTGGTATTTCGGTGTTACTTCACAAGCAAAAGAATTAGGATACCAACCGTAGGCAAACCAATTTTCGGAGTCATCTTGCATAAGATTAGTACCATAAAGCTTTGTTCTATTACTTCCTGGAACTACAGGAACAGATGAAATAGGCAAATAGGGACCAGTCAACTTATCTGCAACATAACAGTACAAAGAGAAATCGTTTGCTCCAGCCTTTGAATATATGTCAATAACTTTAGGATTTAATGTTCCTAACCAAGCTGATCCAAATAAATAATATTGATTGTTTTTAAAGATGATTTGAGGTCTTTCTATCTCAAAGAAAATACCTTCATCTGTCCCTTCAACTTTTGGATAGAGAATAGGTTCCATAAGAGTATAAGGTCCTTGAATATGCTCTGAAACAGCTATTCCGACACAACCCCTGTAACTTTCATGACCATAAGCCGCTGAAGCAGAGAAAATTATATAATAAAGCTCGCTAGAAGGACATTTGTACAGATAGGGATCTCGAAAGTGCCAGTGTTCAAACTCTGGCTTTGGCATAAGGAAAGGATTTAGTTCTTTTGCAGAACTATAATTTATATTGTCCGCAACAATTAAAGGCTCAGGCAATTTAAACCAGTTTTTACTATCTTCTGAAATAGCCAAGCCTATTTTCTCTTCAAAAAGCCTTGGAGATTTAGGGGACGCAGAATAGAATAGGTAATATAAACCATCTTCTACGTAGCAAGAACCTGCAAGGAGTCTTCCATTTTGCCATTCATACCTATCATCTATATTGAGAGCAACTCCTTGATAAATCCAGTTCTTTAAGTCATACGAGATAGAGTATCCAATACTTCCTGCTACCCAAAAAGGCTCTGCAAACTTATTGCCTAGTAAAAAAAACATTCTGTAGACATTCTTATCTTTGAGAATCCAAGGATCCCAACTTCTACACGCAATCTGTTTAAAAGGAAGATACTCCGTATGGAAGTACAACGCCTCTTTCTTATACACTTTAGGCTGCTCAAACATGAGAAAGAGAGCCTTTTCATAGGGAATTGTTAATGAGCGATTGACCGAGATTAAATTTCTCTTTAGTGAACCAATTTTTCTTTTAGCTTTTTCAAAGGTTGTAAGAGTTAAGGTTGTCAGAGTCATGGATGTTGTTGAGCTACTTCTAAATTAATAGTGAATGACAGTACCTACTTTTTTTATTGGCAAGAATTAGGTGTAGATAAACTTAATGAAGTTGAGAACAAAGACGCGCATTAATTCTTTATGGGTTCTGAATTATCCACTTCCAGTTAGGTCTAAATATGCCATCCCATTTTGATGTTATGAACTTCCTACCAATACCTTCTACGTTGACAACAGAAAAGCTTAGCTCCTTATTTATAATCTGTTTCACATTATGAATTCCTATATCAAGTTTTACAAGAAAATCGCCATTAGCAAGTGTGTTACCAGGTATCACTAATTCTGACACATGATACCCTACAGAAGTGTACTTAGAATCAAACGCAATGCAGTCGTCTATTCTACTATGAGCTAACAATTCACTCCGGATTGTATGGATACTGACTCCGATGATTAGGTCAGGTATATCTTTAGCAAGCTCGTATTCTAATCTAACTCTTATTTCCTTGTGATTTTGCAGTTCCGAGTTACCATTTTCATCTTGGTACACACAAACTTTGAATAGTTTCAGATGTTCGTCACCTTCAATACCAGTCCATGAGTTAGATAGTTGTAAGGAATTACTGGCAAGATAGTAATCAATTCCTTGTTGTATATCTCCAACGTAATTGACTTTTCCTGATTCAAGGAAGACAACTCTACTGCATAGTTGAGAAATAGCGGACATACTGTGGCTGACGAATAGAACTGTTCTCCCTCCTTGAGCTGCTACATCTTCCATTTTGCCAAGGCATTTTTTCTGAAATTGTGCATCTCCCACTGCCAGTACTTCATCTACAATCAAAATCTCTGGTTCCAAGTGAGCAGCAACTGCAAAAGCTAATCGCACATACATACCTGATGAATATCGCTTTACTGGCGTGTCTAAAAACTTTTCAATTTCTGCAAACGCCACAATTTCATCAAATTTGCGTTTAATCTCCACTTTGCTCATACCCAGAATCGCACCATTGAGAAAGATATTCTCTCGACCTGTTAACTCTGGGTGAAAACCTGTACCAACTTCTAATAAACTTGCGACACGTCCTTTAATAGAAATTCTACCCTTAGTCGGCTCTATAATCCGGCTTAAAACTTTTAATAATGTCGATTTTCCTGCACCGTTACGACCAAGAAAGCCAACCCTGTCGCCCTGCTTGATTTCAAACGAAACATCCTTCAACGCCCAAAATTCTTCACGGGTAGGCTTAGATGTCTTCTGAGCAGAAGGTTTCAGTAATTTTTTACCTAAAGACTTTGTCCCATCTGTGATCTTGTCACGTAAAGAATTATAGCTAGCACTCCCCCCTGTCTGCTGGTGACTCAGAACGTACTTTTTACTGAGATTTTCAACTCTAATGACTGTATCAGACACGTCATCCACTCCTCGCTAAATTACGTCAGCAAACTTGCGTTCCGTTTTGCGGAAATACCAGATTCCGCTCCATAGCAGCACGACCACAAAACTAACAGACAGCGCAAACCCTGGTAAATATATCTGCGACTCTCCGCCCAAAATTGCCCAGCGGAAACCGTCGATGACCCCTACCATTGGGTTGAGTGAATACAGCAGCAGCAACTGTTCAGAAAACCGTTGAGCAATAACCTTGCTGCTAAACCCTACAGGTGAAACATAAAGCCCAAACTGGACAATAAACGGCACAATGAACCGAAAATCTCGATACTTCACGTTTAATGCTGCTAACCACAACCCTGCTCCAATTGAGGCTGCAAACGCAATCAAAATAAATATTGGCAGAGTTAGAATGCGCCAGTCTGGCACAAAGTTATACCATGCCATCAATGCCAGTAAAATCATGCCAGAAACCAAAAAGTCTACGAAGCTGACAATCACTGCACTCGTCGGCACAATCAACCGAGGAAAGTAGACTTTAGAAACCAGGTTGGCGTTGTTAATTAAGCTGTTGCTACACTCAGTTAGCGCACCGGAAAAGAACTGCCAAGGCAACAGCGCTGAAAATACCATAATTGGGTAAGGTGCATCACCCTCAGATGGAAGCTTAGCTATATTGCCAAACACAACTGTGAACACAACCATTGTCAAAAACGGTCGAATCAGTGCCCAAGCGAGTCCGATCGCCGTTTGTTTGTAGCGCACTAAAATGTCACGCCATGCAAGAAAGTAGAACAGTTCCCGGTATGTCCACAAATCTTTCCAGTACTGCTTTTCAGCCCTACCTGCCTCGATTGTGAGTTCTTTTGTGTTCATCTACTTACCTGTATATTGCATCAATTAGATAACGGGCGATTGTTTGCAGCCAAAAGATTTGAAAATTCAGAGAAAACACCGTTGTCATTCCTCTTATTACTTCTTTACACAGACCTTAATATCAGGAAGTATTTGTATCTTTTTTACGTCTTCATCTAATCTTTACAATGCATCTGACATGAAATTTCTGCTAGTTCTCGGACAGCAATGTAGAACAAGCAATAGCGCTAATTATCAAATTTCTTTAAAACCTAGAACTTACGCACGCGCTACGAAAAAGAGTGGGTTGCGATTGCTTCCCTATGCCCTCCCTTGCCCGCTGCGCTAACGGTCGCAATGACTATAACTACGTTGTTCGTGCGTAAGTCCTGAAACGTTATGAACCAAGCACCAATTCTAAATTTCTTTGCCAGGTAGGCAAAGCTAACCCAAATCTGCAAGAGATTTTTTGAGTATCTAATGAAGAATAAGCTGGTCTGGTTGCTGGGGTCGGATATTGCTCTGAGGGGATTGCTACCAAGTTCTTTAGCTTATGCTCACTGCGTTTGGAGTCAAGTTCAAAAATCGCTTTTGCAAAGCCATACCAACTTGTCTGACCAGTAGCTGTCAGATGATATATCCCACTCTTATTGCTCAAAAAACCAATCAAATCCTGTTTTCCTTGAGAGAGAATTTGTGCTGTAGATTCTGCAATCATCCGGCTCCAAGTTGGTGCTCCCACTTGGTCATCTACAACTCTTATTTCTTCACGCTCTGGTGCTAATTTTAGCATTGTTAACAAAAAGTTTTTACCTCTCAAGCCATAGACCCAACTTGTTCTCAGGATTAAATAAGGCACACCAACTGCTTGAATTGCCTTTTCACCAGCTAGTTTTGTTTTTCCGTAGATATTTTGCGGATCAGGTTCGTCTTGCTCTGTGTATGGTGTCGCTTGATGACCGTTGAACACGTAATCTGTTGAGTAATGAATCACTCCTGCTCCCAACTGCTTGGCTGCTTCTGCAATCACACCAGGTGCAGTTCCATTGACAGCCATTGCTAATTCAGGTTCTGATTCTGCGTTGTCCACTGCAGTGTATGCCGCTGGATTTACAATTAAGTCAGGCTGAACTTCACGAATCACATGACGAATACTGTCAGGCTGAGACAGATCCATGAGTAGACCACAAGAGGAGATTTGATGTCCCACAGAAATGACTTCTCCAAGAGTCATCAAAGTTCGTTGCAGTTCCCAACCAACTTGACCTGTGCTGCCTGTTAAGAGTATTCTGGTCACGCAAAGACCTCCGCCTGTTTGAGGAGTTTACCCGCTTTATCTTTGGCAGAGAGAATGGGTTCTTCTTTGAGGGGCCAGGCGATCGCCACATCAGGATCATTCCACAAAATACTACGTTCATATTCAGGTGCGTAATAGTCTGTCGCTTTATAAAGCGTCTCAGCATATTCTGATAACACCAAGAAGCCGTGAGCAAAACCTGCTGGTATCCATAGTTGCTGCTTGTCCTTAGCGTTCAGATGAACCCCAACCCATTGACCGAAATATTTAGAACTCATTCTCAAGTCCACGGCGACATCAAACACTTCACCAACCACAACTCTCACCAATTTCCCTTGAGGTTGCTTGATTTGATAGTGCAAACCGCGTAGTACGTTCTTCACTGAACGAGAGTGATTGTCTTGTACAAAGTGTTCTACAACATTTGTCTTTTCTCGCCAAACTTGTTCATTATAACTTTCGTAAAAAAAGCCACGCTCATCTTCAAAAACTCGTGGTTCAATCAGCAATACATCAGGAATTTCGGTCTGTATAACCTTCACAGTCCTACCTTCTTAGTTTCTGTAAATTCCTGCTTCAAGTAATGGGCGGATCTCACCGGATTGACCTGCTGAACTTGAGTCGTACGGATATCACCATTGATCATATCCATTATATAACGCCCATAGCTGCTGTTAGCTAATGGTTTAGCAAGTTGATAGAGTTGGTCTGCATTGATATATCCTTGGCAGTAGGCAATTTCTTCAATACAAGCTATTTTCAAGCCTTGCCGTTGTTCCAAAGTTTGAATAAAGCTAGCAGCCTGATGAAGAGATTCATGGGTACCCGTATCTAACCAAGCATAGCCTCGACCTAAAATTTCAACTTTGAGTTGTCCTCTACGGAGATACACTTGGCTTAGCTCAGTGATTTCTAGCTCATTGCGGGCTGAGGGTTTAAGTTGAGATGCAATTTCACAAACCTGAGCATCATAAAAGTAAATACCTGGTACAGCATAGTTAGACTTGGGAAACTTAGGCTTTTCTTCTAAACTCACGACCTGACCTGCTGCGTCAAATTCAACCACTCCATATCGCTCTTGTTCAGCAACTCGATAACCAAAAATTAGTCCGCCCTCACGCAACTGTGCTGCACGAGTGAGTACATCAATTAGACCATGTCCGTAGAAGATATTATCACCTAAAATCAGGCATACGGAGTCGTTGTCGATAAAATCTTTACCTAAAATGAATGCCTGTGCTATTCCTTCAGGCTTTGGTTGCTCAACATAGCTAAACTTAAGACCCCACTGGCTACCATCGTGCAGAAGTTGTTGAAACAGTGGCAGATGGCTGGGCGTAGAGATGATGAGAATTTCACGAATCCCAGCCAACATGAGAGTAGACAAGGGGTAGTAAATCATTGGCTTATCATAAACAGGCATCAGTTGTTTGCTGACCACTTGAGTCAGTGGATACAACCGCGTACCAGAACCGCCAGCTAAAATAATGCCCCTCATGCTTAACTCCTCAGATATTTCAGGATTTGGCTTTTGTTGATCAGACTGTTTCTCTGTCTGCGTAGTTCTCCTGAATCCAACTTTGGTAAGCGCCAGATTGCACTTGCTCAACCCACGTTAAATTGCTCAAGTACCACTGAATTGTTTTGAGCAAACCACTCTCAAAATTCTCCTTTGGCTGCCAACTCAGTTCCTTGACGATTTTACTGCAATCTATTGCATACCGTCGGTCGTGACCTGGGCGATCTTTCACAAAAGTCATCAAAGACGAGTGACACAAACCTGGTTTGGGAGCTAATTCATCGAGGATTGCACAAATTTTCGCTACCACTGTTAAGTTTGTTTGCTCATTATTACCACCAATATTATAGGTCTCTCCAATAGAGCTATTTTTTAAAACCAGGTAAAGAGCTTCGCAATGATCCATAACATACAGCCAATCTCTGATATTCTTTCCATCACCGTAGATTGGTAAAGGTTTCTCGTTTAAAGCATTGAGAATGATCAGAGGAATCAGTTTTTCGGGAAACTGGCGTGGACCATAGTTGTTTGAGCAGTTGGTTATTAAAGTGGGGAGACCATAGGTGTGAAAGTAAGCTCTGACGAGATGGTCTGAACTTGCTTTTGATGCAGCATAGGGACTATTAGGAGCATATGGAGTATTTTCCTGAAAGGCTGGATCAGTTGGACTTAATGTGCCGTACACTTCATCTGTAGATACGTGCAAAAAACGGAATTGCTCTCGCTTTTGCGGGGATAATTTTTCCCAGTAAGCTCTGCTAGCTTCTAAAAGTTGGAATGTTCCAACTACGTTTGTTTGAATAAAATCTTGGGGATTGAGAATTGAGCGATCGACATGGCTCTCAGCAGCAAAGTTGATGATTGCATCTGGTTGGTACTGCTCCAGAACATGAAGTATCAGTTTAATATCACCAATATCTCCACGAACAAAATGATATCCTGAATCATCCTGTAAATCTTTTAGATTTTGAGGATTGCTTGCGTAGGTCAGTTTGTCGATATTGATAATATTAGCCCAAAGTTTTTTTCTAGCTTTCAAGATGAAGTTAGAACCGATGAAACCTAATCCACCAGTTAGCAAAAAAGTTTGCATCTTCCTAGTTTGTTCTTAACTACAGAGGTTTTCGCAGGTTAAAATTTTGCTCGAAAACTCTGTCTTACATACATAGCTTAACTTTGGGCAATTTAAATCGCTACAAAATTCAATCAAAAATTGCTTGATTTTTTAGATTCGTATGTCTCTGTGACAATGGATCAGGGTGCTTATACCAGTTAAAAAAAAGAATGCAACAGATGAAGCCAAAGCCACTCCCCAACCCTGATATTAGTCACCACAAGGGGCGTAAGGGTGCGCAAAGAGCGCGGGTGGGGTATCTGTCGCAAACATTTTTTAAAATGGTATTGCTTCCAACTTCATCATGGCTGTGTCAGCACTCACTCCTTCAGGGTATCTCCTGCAGCCCTATGCCTGGAGGGCACGATCTTTATAACGCTTGCCTTGAACGTAGTATTTAGGGCACTTAGTCTGGTCAGATATGGCTTTCCAAACCCCCGCTTTTAAATATAGGGTTTCTGACACTCTTCAAGAGTTTTCTTAATACTCAGGAGATTTTCATCAGAAAGTCTCCTGATAATACAATGCAATTGTGTCCTCAAAGCTAGTGTGCCAATCGTTCCCGATGGATAAGAGTGGGTATCAAATACTAACTAAGTTCTTGTTGGCTAGTCACAATGTCTGCTGGCAATGAACTTTGTTATTGCAAAAGGTTAGCCACTTTAATATCACCACAGTTAGCAATCTACTAATCTCTCCATCCTAAGTACCGTTCACGAATATGGAATGGCGTACTGATTAACGAAGTTGAAGTCAATAGTTGCTTAAAAGCCAACCAAAGAAACGGTGGAATAGTCTTGGTATAGCGTTTACAAAGGCGACGGGGTTCTTGTATCCATCGATAAAGCCATTCCAAACCAGAATCCCGCACCATGCGTGGTGCTCTTTTATGGAGGCCTGCATAAACTGGGAAAGCACCACCCAGCCCAACCATGACTGCTTGAATTCTATCCTTGTGCTGAGCCATCCAATTTTCTTGTTTGGGACATCCTAAACAGACAAACACCAAACCAGCACCGCTGGAATTGATTCTTTCGATGAGTGCTTTATCTTCAGTTGATGTCAGGGGACGAAAAGGCAAAGGTTCCATCGCTGCAATCTTCAGGTTAGGAAATTCCTGAATTAACCTTTCTCTCATCCGAGAAAGAATCTCTGTTTGAGAGCCCACGAAATAAACGCTGACATTCAGTTTTTGAGCAAGCGCACACGATGCCTGTAGAATATCAATTCCTGCTACACGGTCTTGGTATTTAACCCCCAAAAGTTTCATCATCCACACCACAGGCATACCGTCAGGAGTGACAAGATCTGCATTCTTCAGTACAGTTCCAAAGTCTGGATTCCAATATGCCTCCATCAGCATATGTACGTTTGCAACACATACAGTTTTACTTTCATGTGCGATCGCCCATCGCAACATTGTTCGTATCTGATCATCTAAGCGTAAGGCAGTAATCGGAAAATCTAATACTCTTTGAGTCGGTAGAAAAGCTCTTCCTACCATAAGTCACTCCTTGTGTCTAACAGAGAACAAATCATCTTTATGACCTTTCCAAACTTTGAAGTGTGTCAGTCTATCTCACTGGACTGACTCGTTTCAACTTTTAGTACACGGTCGAAAGTTAACACATGGAGATGCAGTAGCTTTTACTATAAATCGCCGACTTCCCTGGTATGAAGAATTTATTTACATTAGCCTGTATAGTACTCTACTCTAAAATTCTACTTCTTTAAGCATATTTTATTAACCTTTACATTAATTTCATATTTTAATTACATTAATTTCATATTTCAATTACATTAACTTTGTATTTTTTTGTATTAAAGAAAGAAATATTTGATGAGTAAATACATTGAAATCTGCTCAGCGAGATCACAGACAATCAAGCCTATAATATTTGATGCTTAATCATTACAAAAGAACTGTTATTTAAGATACAAACTTGCTGGATCAAAATCCATAAATGATTGCTTTATCAAGTTAATAACTCTTTATATTCAACTTTCACACCCTATGTAGCGTGCCATGACAAACTATGTTGTCTTTGCTAAAAAATAAAAAATTTAGGGGGAAGAGAATTTTATCTTCCCCCTGTCTTTGTTTTTTCTTTTTCCCTTGTTTTATACTATCTGCTTGATTGTCTTTCTCGAGTTTTTTACCTTCTTTAAGTCTTTTCCGGAGCATTTGATGTTGTTTTTGAAGTTGTCTCTGCCTTGCCGAGCCCCCTCTTCCCTTGTCATTTCTACCTTCTTGCCGAGGAGATTCCCATCTTTTTAGTCGCATTTTAGTTGTCCTTTCATATGCTTGGCAAATGAAACATGATTTCAATAACTCAAGCTCTATAACTACCAAAAAATAGGCTAGTTTATTTCTATTCTTTTAGTTAATTATAATAAATAAGATTTTAAATTTCTTCAATATTCAAATGAAAAAAACATCACTAGAGAATGAATACATATTATTTAACTAGCAACGAATCAATCGCAGAATTTCTATTTTAAGTTTTTTTAGGCTGACCTACTTAACCACAACACCTTACACTAAAGTTTACACGATATATTATTCACTATGTCTTAACCGTTATCCGGAATGAATTCTATATATCTACGGAAAAAACACATAAAGATATCTAATCAAGTTCATTCTTGGCAGAAAAGGTTTTGACTATGCATACAGTTATGTTCCTAGCCCTAATTTGCTTTCAAGCGATCTATATTCCGCAGTTATACATCCACATAACTCTAAGTAAGTCGGCCTGGAAATTTCTAACTATGTAACGAAAAGTTAAAGGCGGCAGCCAAAGTGAAATTTAATATGTTCTGTACTATGTTTTCCTCTTTCTTACAACAGTCGCCAACTCGCCCAAAAATTAGAAAGCGATTGCCTAGGGCAGACCTAGCTAGCCCCTAAGGGGGCGCTACGCAAACGCTTAACGCTCAATAAAACTGAGTCCCGACAGATTAAGACGGGTACTCAAAAAAAGGGGAGCCAGTGCCTTGGGCGGCTCTGCCGACTTGAAGCAACTGGCGTGGTAAATTGGAAGCGAGCAAGGAAAAGTCACAAAGGCAACCAAGACCCGATAGCACGAGCAAACAAGCAAGCAGACCTAGATATATTGGAATTATCTGCTGCTGCCGGAGACATAAACCTAAAATATTTGGATGAATCAGGGTTTTGTGTATGGAGCGAACCAGGTTATACCTATTACTTTAAGGGTGAGCAAAAACGCTTAGAGCAAAAAAACGTCGTGGTCGCAGATTAAGTATTATTGGCTTTGTTCAACCTTTAATCAGTTTTTTTACGCTCTGGTAATTGGAGGTGTCAATCGCAAATCTTACATCCATATGATGGAGAAAGAAGCGCTTGAAGCCCAAAAAACTGGACGTATGAAAGTAATAGTACAAGACAACGGTTCCATACATAGATGCAAGGAAGTTCAGCAGTTATGGAAAAAGTGGCAGCACATGGGTTTATACATTTTCTTTTTACCAAAATATTGCTCCCAACGGTTCCAATTGAATTGGAGTGGCAACACTTAAAAAAAGATCAGCTATCTGGGCAAATATTTGATGATGAGTTCAACGAGTGCTTATGCGGTCATTGATGGTGTTACAGCTAGGGGAGAAAAAGGAAACTATAGTACGCAACGTGTAAAATTTAACTCTAATGCCTATAGTTAAGTTTTCGTTACATAGTTTGAAATTTTTTCGCCTACCTACTTATTAGAAAATCGATTGTGACAGTTGGCAGAATGCCAGATAAACGAACAAAAGGCAGTTGCTAGATTTAGCAACTGCCTTTTGTAATGAGTTGAAATCAAATCCTGGCATCGAGCTATTGTCGCAGACAGCTACCCACCTACTATCGTCGCCGCTGCAGCGTTTCACACCTGAGTTCGGGATAGAATCAGA
>JAHHGV010000052.1 GCA_019359695.1 Brasilonema angustatum HA4187-MV1 | reverse complement strand
GACAAGGTAAAAATTTATCACCAGATTGTGCATCGGATAACTATCCGCAATGCAGATGTTGAAGAAGTCATTTTGAAAATTTAAATCTGTAACTTATAACTATGAATACTCAGGAAAGTTTTGACTTAAACAAGCGCAGATGTGAAGTAGCTATGCAACAAGCGTTGCAGTCATGGCAAGTAAAACCCCAAACTTATGGAATGGAATGCCCAAAATGCAATTCCACAATGATAGGGAAAAATGGCCATTGTGGTGGCGTACAACGATATTTCTGTAAAAACTGCCACCGCAATTTCAAACAAAGACCTCTGCTCGAATGTGATTGCTTGATTCCAGGAAATCAATTAAAGTGTCAGTCTTGCCCTCAGTTTAAAGAGTTTTTGGAAATTGTCAAGCAGAAGGTGGATGATTTACGTAAATTGAGTTTAATTGAGTTACAAAACCTCAAATTACCGTTCTAGAAAACGATGCACGAAAATCCGGCAGCTGTAACTCTAGTTCCATCTCCAAAACTAGTTTTTACAGGGGGTCTTACACGTAGAGAAATCAGCCAGCCCGAATACTTCGAGTACATGAGATGACAACACAGATCAACAAAAACAAGGGCTGGCTGATTTTTTTGACCCAAATGCGACGGCTCATTTCTCCAGTCATTCGCCCGGTCAACCGTGTATTAAGGTTGCGGGTTGGTGACGCAAAGTCAGCGGCAGCTTTTGGGTAAGAAGATTCTTACCCAAAACGTGCCGCCCCTAAAAATTGGGCAGGCTAGTTCCTAAGAGGAACCGCTTTGCTACAAGCCCTCTGATTGATCGGGGGGACAAGACGCGTATCGTATTAAGCCCCACGGAGCCTAGTCCTGAAAAATTGGCAGCCAATGTGATTGGTTATCTGTGTTCCAAGACGAGTACTCGTTGTATTAAGGCTGCCAATTTTTTGCGGCAAATTCGATTCCAATTTTTTCGTGTTAGACCCCGTGACTCAGATCGTCGTTTGACGGTTGACCAATTTATTCAAGCATGGATGCTAAACTCGGTTCTTCTCTTTAGGCGATAGCCCTTTGGGCTGACGCAGAGCGTATCGCCTGAATCGGAATTTCTAGCAGTTCCTGCTGCCATTCTTCCGGCAAGAAGATAAGCATGTTACCAAGCAAAGTTGATCTATGGTGCGGGTCCAGTGCAGCGAGAACGCGAGCAAATGATTTCCACCCAAGACTTGAGGCGATCGCAACCGCTTCATTTACCAAGTCAGTTGGGTCAGGCGTATCTTCTTCCAGTAACAAGGGTAAGTACGTCTTGGCGGCAAACTGCTCATCCTCAGTTAGCGGCTCTCCCAAAGTGTTAACTCCCCTATATAAAGTACTTAATAGGTGAATTAACACTTTTCGGAAGCTGTCAAACCCACCTGCAACCTCGTTAGCAATTTGAGATATCCTGCTTCTGTGACAACCAACAATTTTGGCTAGAGCACCAGTGGTGACTTTCTGCTTTGCCTCATCCAAAACTTTGAAGGCTTGCAGAATTGACCAGTGGATACGTTCACTGGCACTACCTGCATCTGGAGTAATCTGAAATGCTGGTTTCGTTTCAAATTCTGCACCAGGAAATTTATCTTTCAGATAAGATAGATCGGCATCACTAGCAATGTACCAGTACAGCTGCTCATCCGGGCGTCTGGTGCTCCTGAGACGCCAGCCAGCTTGTTGCATTTCATTTTGTACGTGTTCTTGCACAAAAGCATCAAAATTGGCATTACCTCTATCCGGATTGCGATCGCCTGTCAACGTAGTGTATAGCATTTGTAAGTGTCCAATATTCTGGAAAGGTGTTCCAAAACTCACAAGTGCCGAATTCTCTTGAAATCTATTACTTCCTCGGTTGTCCTTGAACCAGTATCCGGCTTCGGATTCCTCATCTAGAGCACCTTTATGATCTATAACCCCTACAGATTCATGTTTCCTTTCTATGCCTGCTGTTAAGGCATTTACACGTTTCTGGGCGCTAGCGCTTCTGTCAGCCCCTAACAAGCCAAAGCCAGTAACTTGAGTAATTACTAAGTTCTTATAAGGTCTGACTTTCTGTTGGATAACAACAATCTCACTTGGATCACATTTAAGCTTCTGTGCTACCGATTTTCTGTTTTCCGTGCCGTCCAAAATTAAGGTAAAATCAGCTTGCTTCAGATGATCGCGGTGACGGTCGTTGTTTGTATAGATGATTAATTTACCCCACTGGATGCGGAAAGAGCCATCTTGCTCCCCTAGCAAAATTTCCAACAAAGGAACCAGCCAGTTTGATGGCATGTTCGCGATCGCATCCCGATTCTCCTTATCTGCTTCTTTCTGCATTACGTTACGAACGTATTTTAGAGATGCAGCACTTCCTTTGCGATCGCTCCGTGCCATGCTGTCTTGGGATACGCTGTCGGCTTCTTTTAACAATTCTTCTAGTTTGGGTGTGAACCGGCGAATGGTTTCTAAGGCTTGCTGAATTTCTGAAATCAGTAGTTCACCTAGCTTTTCTCGCAGAATCGCCTCTGACCAACCGTTGCGGGTATCTGAGTCTGTTTTTTCTTCTCCGTTTAAAATCTGTCGCAAAAAGAAAACAATTGGTTCTAATGTTTTTAGCGCTTCAGCTAAATCTTCATCCGCATCTGAATGCATCCTGCCTTGTAAATACATCCATGTGGTATCAAAATCTTTAAGCGACGCTTCCAACGAATCATGTGAATGAAATTGCGTCAATTCGTCTACAATGATCGCAATTCGCCGCGCTTCTCCTGTGTCTTTTCCTGTGTCTTCTTCTTCTTCGATATTCTCTTCGTTATCTGAATCTTCTTTTTTCTCCGGTACAGGCTTCTGCATTTCAGCGATATCAGGCAAGGAATCCAAGGAGCATCGAATCATGTTGTAAGCAAGTGCACTTCTACGCTCCCATCTAAAGCCACTCCCAGGAACTACATCATCTGTCTCTTCTGCGCCTATACAGGAAATCCTCAGCTTACAATTCAAGCAGAGCGGATTTTCTCCTGCTTCTAATGAAGTTTCCGTTCGGTATCCTTTTTCCGCATACTTGTAAAATAAAGGTGCTTTAAAGCAGTTGCCTTCTAGATTTGCTTGTTCTCCTTTTTGGGGCCAGCGGACGGAAGGATTATTTAAAGGAGTTCGTTTGCTGTCATCCGCGAACAGTCCATCGTTACGCACAGGTAGATCAGCATAATTCCGCTCAATGCTTGCAACGGTAGGATTCCGGTGCGTAGAGCTGGTATAGAATAATTTGTCTATTCCCAATCCCTGCGGTGTAAGCTCACCTGCAAGATGGGATTTTCCAGTACCACCAGAACTGTTGTCAAGAATAATTAATTTCTTGCCAGATGCTTTGGCTTCCTGTGCCAAGCTCTCTATAGTTTGTTGATGTTGCCCTTCTGCAAACTTAATAATCCCAGAATTATTTTCTTTCTCTGGGCTGATTTTGGTCTCAGATTGTGGACCAAAACCTACAAAGGGACGGGTGCGACTAAGATATTTTTTTAATCTACCCAAACCATTGATGAAGAAAGATTTTAATGATTCTTCTTGTTGTTGCTCGGTGTGGCGAGCGCAACATTTTTCAAATTGCTCTTGCTGGGCATCTCTGCGACTATAATCATTTGCAAAAGCAGTTTGCAACTCAGGTACATCTACACCAGCCTGTTGACAAAACTCTTTCGCCGCTGCTGCCCATTCTTTACCCTTGGGGTATTGTGCATTAATACCATTCTTGAAATGCCACCAATAGCCAAAAGCATTGAGTTGCTTATTGTCGGTGCAAGTCGGGCAAGCAAAGCCCCACCCATTACCATTTTGTAGCGGTGCAATCCATCCAGCTGTACCAGTAGTAGATTCATGCCAGGGACAACAACCACGTGCCTTGTTGCCCGTCCACTGCCAGTTATGTCCGGTCCAGTAAAAAGCATCAGCACCTAGGTTTTCTGAAGTTTGGGTAACGGCATCGATCAAACTGTTGGCAGTATCGCCGATAAATCCCGTAACGGTGCGTCTGTACTGCCGTTGGTTACGTTTTTCCGTTAGTTCGCGACGACGTACATTCTCTGGTAAATCACTTTCAGGCAGAGCTAGCAGCTGACGAATGCTAATTTCCTTTTCCCCCCGTGGTAGCTTACTGCTTAAAACCCGACGTACTTCTTGCCAGCGGTCTTGGCTGAGTGAGTCATACCAAGTAAAGTTTAAAGCAACAAAGCAACGTTGCATCCCTTGTTCAAATTCTTCTGGGCTATAACGCGCTTCACTGTAAAATTCTAGAGTTTGCTCTTTACCTTTTTCCTTGCGATAAAACCCAGGAACCCTCATTGGTTGGTGGGGATTGGTTACGGCTGGATCACCCAACAGTGCGATCGCTAACATCCGAGCAAAGAAAGTTCTTTGGGCAATATCAACCGTAGTTGATAACTTCCAGTGGGGGTGGGCAGATTTACCACCAGACCCGATGATGTACCCCGGAGTTAACCCAGACAGTTGAACTAGCAATTCAATGCGTTCCCACTGCTCAAGGGCTGTACCATCGTCCATTTCACCGCCGATATCATCCGAGGCTGGACAGAATTCCTTGAGTGGGTAGTCGCCCGGTTTCCCAGGAATATAGAATGCACCACCATCTAGCTGAGTCGTGCGCTGAGATAAAAATTTAAAAGCATCTGCGTGGTAAGCTGTCTTTCTTCGGTTCGTTCCAGATCCGCGCGTCTCGCATATAGGGAAGTTACCTAATTGGTTAATAGTCCCAGTTAAAAACTGATTGTGACTAAATTTAAGCCAAATCTTTTCGCCAACCTTAAACGCTAGATTTAGCCAAATCTTAAACGCTATTTCGCCAGTGAGAGTTTTTTTGGGAATAGGGGTCGCTTGGCGTTTTGTATTATCTGATGATACAAATTGTGTTTCAGAATTTGTTATGCGAACCATAAAAGCCTCCAAGAAAACCTACGTTTACGTTGGAGGCTCTATTTTTTGCTGATTTCGTCGTTGAAGCTTTTTGTTTCTTGACTAATCTTTTAAAATTACGGGGTTATAATTTTTTAAAAAATTAGCTAAACTGAAAGATATATATGTTTAAAAGCTTTTAAGTATCCGAAAGGTACTTTTTCAGCGAACGGGGGCGAATCAGCAAAAGATGAGCCTCCTTTTTAAGTTTATACTCTACAAATCTGCGTTGCTGATCATTTTTTAAATAATTTCCTCCTTTTTGGGAGGATTTTTGCTTTTTGAGTGTTTCCACTTAGTTGACATCACTTTGTAGACGAAGTTTTCGGAATACGCAAAGGAATGTCATTAAGTAACTACTGCTGTGGTTTTGGCTTTGGTTTCGGCATCTCCTTTGATGCTCCACTTGCCCATTGTTCTTTTATTATGAAGCTGGTGATAGAGTTTCCACTTCATAAATGTTATGGGCGACTGTTTGGTACAACAGAAACTCCAAGCTCTCAAAATCGTAAGATACATCTGTTCAGCTGCAATATTGCAGCGGTCACTTCATCAGCTGACTCAATTAGTCATGAATCGTGAGTAAAGTTAGGACTCAAATCACGCGGGATAATAGACATCATTCCCCCAAAGGCTGAATATAGAATCGACGCACTTAGTGAAAAGCCCTTGGAGCCGATAGAATATTGCAAAAGATGGATTGATATGTCCCCTGATGACCGGGGGTACAGAAAAGCCTGCATAGCCGCGCTCGCTGAAGCAACTGGGCTGAGTCCAAGGACTATAGGCAATTGGGGAGCGAACTTTGAAAAGCGACCCAATTATGTAGCGCATATTTTACGAATGGCGGATCAGCTCAACCAAATCAAAAAAATCGTCTTACCTGGTGACTTTCCTCAAGAATAATTTACTCGTGATTCGTGACTAAAAGAGTTGTATTATAGGCAGATATTTCTTAAGTTGAGGTTAGCAGTATGGGTTTTGCGTGCAGTAGCTTAATGCCTGCACAATTTCCTGTTGCTGTACCATCACATGTCACGAATCCTCAAAATGCAAACTGGGAGGCAATTCCACCACAACAAACATCAAATTGATACCCTCTGTCAGTTGCCCCTGGAACCGATGGAGTATTGCCGTCGCTGGGTTACTCACTCACCAGGACGTAATTATCGCAAAACTTGTATTAATGCGATTGCTCAAGCTACGGGGACGAGTCCCAAAACTGTAAAAGACTGGGGAAAAGATTTTTGCTTACGACCAAAATACATTACTCGAATTTTGCGGCAAGCGGATCTAATAAACCAATTTAAACAGCTTGTTGCTCAAGGGATTATCAATTTACCTTCAGGTTTTCCCCAGGAATAATTTAGTCGCTACTCGCTACCAATTACTAGAAAAAACCCTTGTAGTTAGTACAAGGGTTTTTTAGGCTGGCATACAGAAAGTTTATTAGACGTGCGCGATGACAACAACAGCAGAACACCAAATGGATTCGATTTCGACATTTGATATTACAAAATATCCCTTATTCGATGTCATGAAGGATATAAAAATAGGACGCATTCAACTACCAGACTTTCAGCGAGATTGGATTTGGGATGATACCCATGTGCGCCGTTTGCTAGCAAGTATATCGCTGGCTTATCCTATTGGTGCAGTCATGATGCTCCAACAAGGTATTTCACGCCAACAATTTAAACCGCGTTTACTTGATGGTGTCGCAACTACCGCAACCCAAACACCAAATTTACTAGTACTCGATGGACAGCAAAGACTAACAACTTCGTTCATGGTGCTGCTATCTGGGCAACCCGTCGTCGTCAAAGATCCCAAAAGCCAGAAATTAACGACAAAGTGGTATTACCTGGATATTGAAAAATGCCTTTCACCAGAGTGCGACCGCAAAACCGCCATTATTGCTTTACCCGAATCGAAAGTTATGCGAACTCGAAACGGCGATTTTATCGACTGTTCGACTCCAGAAAATGAGTATGAAGCGCTTTTATTTCCGTTATCCAAAGTATTCTTTTTTTCTGAATGGCGTAGCAAATTTTCTAAATACTGGCAGTACGACTCTCAAAAACTCGAACTAATTGACACTTTAGAATTAGAAGTCCTCAAAAAATTTGAGCATTATCAAATACCAGTAATTCAACTGCGCGATTCATTACCGAAAGAGGCAGTATGCCAAGTTTTCGAGGAAACAAATACAGCTGGGTGCGATCTCAACTTCTTTGATTTAATGAGTTCGAGTTACTGTGCAGATGATTTTAGCCTTCGAGATGATTGGAAACAGCGCGAAAGGCGCTTTCAGGCATTCAAAGTTCTCCGTCAAGTCCGTAGTACCGATTTTATGCAAGCTGTAACCTTAGTAACTGGTTACGCTCGCAGAATCTCAGCAGCTAAACAAGGCTGGAATGTAGATAAATTGCCTGGTGTCGCTTGCGGTCGTGCCGAAGTATTAAAACTAACAAAAGAAGAATATCAAACATGGGCTGATCCTGTTAACAAAGGTTTTGAAGAAGCAGCTCGTTTTCTACGCGGTCAAAAAATCTTTGATGCCAATGATATTGCTTACCCCATCCAATTAGTAGCCTTAAGCGCAATTTTGACTATTATTGGCGATCGCTCTCGTTCGTTTCAAGTACGTTCGATGTTAGAGCGTTGGTTGTGGTGCGGGATGTTTGGGGAAATTTATACCCACTGGCACGATTCGCAAGCTGGACGCGATATTGTCGAAGTACCAGCATGGCTCTCAGGTGGTTCGGTTCCTTTTGGCATCACGCAAGCAAATTTCTCGTTTGAAAGACTTCTTAGCGTCAGAAAGCGACTTGGTGCAGTTTATCAGGGGTTCGCGGCATTACTACGGCGTGAAGGTGCAGTAGATTGGATCACAGGCGAGGAAATTAACGACGTTGTTTATTTTGAAGAACAAATCGACTCACATCATATCTTCCCCGTCGCATGGTGTCGCAGACAAGGCATTGATCCCAAAAAATATAACTGCTTAGTTAATCGCACCCCATTAAGCGCTAAAACTAATAAAAGAATTGGTAGTAAAGCACCTTCGGCTTACTTGAAAGAGTTTGAGCTGCATGGAACTGCGACCGCTAGCTTGGAAGAAATAATGCGCTCGCATTGCATCAAACTAGAAATTTTACGCAATGACGACTTTGAAGCATTTTTCCAAGCAAGAGCAAAAGCGTTAATGGAACTCATTGGCAAAGCGATGGGCAAAAATTTAAGCCTTGAATCGATAGAGGATATAAATGGAAATTTACGCAATGGGAACGGTTACAGGCTACATCCAGAAATCATTACCAAGTATTAAGTGATTATACCAATTCTTTATTCAGCTGCGCTAAATAAAGCTTTAAGAATGAAATCGGGCGTTGCATAATAGAGGGATGAATTTCGGCGTTCTACTGTGTATTGTCCATACTATGATTCTACTGAGATTAGAAAAAACGGTAAACGAAGAGGTAAGCACGCATCACATTTGTGTAAAATGTGGTCGTCAATTTATTGATGCCTATAGTCCACCAAAAGGATACTCAGATGAGATAAAACAAGACTGGGTAGTGCTAAAGAGGAAAGGATGAGTTGGCTGGGAGAGAAGCATTGTAGTGATGGATGAAATTCCAAATCGCGCCAATGTGATTCTCTGACTTTTTGGAAAATGACAAAGTTTTTCTTACTAACCGTGAGACTCGTTGTCTTAACGTACAGTTAAATCGCTCAACATAGCTTGTTAAACCTGTTTCCTTACCAACTGCCCGATGTCGTTTGCTCGGTAGCGCTACAGGATAGGACACCCAGAAATCACTATAACAAACGGCACACTGGCGATACACGGCGGGTAAAGAGTCCCACAATGCCTGAGCCGATTTGCCACTGCGATCACCAATGGTTGCTCCCTTATGTGCATCGCCAATATAGCAACCAACGATCTCGCGTGTGCCAACGTCCATCGCCAGCCAGATCCATTGTTCATTACCTTTGTGATCCACAAACGACCACAACTCATCCATTTGAACTGTCAAGCGACGTTTCGGCTTTGGGCGTACTTGTACCTCCTGAGGCATCGTCTTCGACTTTTGATTGACGTATTGTTGCAACCACAATTCTGAAATCTGTAAGGCACGGGCAATGCCTACAAGCGAAATTTTTTCTAACAGCAACCGCTCAACTATAGGAATCCGGTTTGATTTGTGAAATTGTTTGCGTAGGGAGGGAACGCTTAACGCTTAACGCTTAACAGGAAAAAAGGCTCTTGAAGTGTACCTAGCTTCGTCAAAAATCAAATAGTAGTCCTATATCTCTTTGGTTTCATCTGATATCGGTCGCCACTGCGGGTCTTCAACGAATTGACGCCCACACTCACGGCATTTATAATTTTGCTTCCCATGCCGCGTTCGACCATTTTTCACGACATCCCCAGCATGACAACTTGAACACTGAGGCAAGGCAGGAGACATAATGCATCATTCAATCACAATAATCTCTATTCTCCCATCCTTTCCTCTTTAGCACTACCCAAGAAGCGATTGCTATGTGTATGCAGACAAATGCTGAGTTTATCTGGACAGAAACAGAAAACGAAGAATGAATAGGTGTACAAATTTGTACACCCTTCCTTCTCTCTGAAAAAAAAAGTATTTATACTTACTTTTGACTATTTTCTAATAATTTAGAATAGCTAAAATTAATACATGACTTGGCTTGCAAGCCAGAGAAAAAGCGGTTAGATTTAGTTTTGGGTACATTCGGGTACAAATCTCTGCTAACCTACTGTTATCCGACTTAAAAATCACTAGAATCTAGATGGGGTAAGACTTATGACGAATTCTAAGACCACTGACACAACCGCAAATGTACCCAAAAGTACCCCCCAAATAGAGGGAGTAAAAACACCTAAAATACCAGCGAAAAATAAGAAGCAGTTCAAGTCCGTGACTGACTTGGGTAATCATTGGATTAAAGCTTATGTCGAAGGCTACGAACTTATAAGGGAACCAAGCTGGTATGCTCGCTGCTTATCCAACACTTCCAATAAATTACCTGGTCACGTCCGTTATGTCAATGGTGTGAGGACTGACCTAATTAACAGCTGCTGGCTAATCGGCAATCAAGCTGTCCGCAGTGGTAGCAGTGACCTGATGAGATTGGTGGAAGATTACATGGGTAAGTCATCTCTGTGGCTTGAGTACTTCTTAGGCACTTTAGCTCATCTACCACAGATTAACCCAGAAATGAATCTAGAAGTTACGGTAACTACCAATGATGTTAAGCGCCACTCAGGAATTATCAGGAAGAACGAAGGGACGCACAAGGTAGAATTGTGTGGCGTCCCATGTGGTGTAACTATTACCATTAAAGCAATCTTACCCGAAGGATTTGCAGCGCTTAAAAGCCAGAAGCTAGACGGAGCAGTAACTATCTGTGATATTGGTGGCGGTAACACGTCTATCAGTCGATTCTTTAATTCTGAGCCAGTGGGAGAAGTTGCAGTTAAGGATTTTGGCGCTGAATACCTAATTGAGCGAATTAGCTGTAATTCTGATCTCAAAGCACTTATCAAACAAGCACCTAGTAAGGATGTCATCAACAGGAGTATTGAGGTAGGAGTAAAGTTCAAAAAATCGGAGTTAAGTGAGAAAATTCCGTTTCTGGCTTATGGTGAATCAGATCTCAATTTCTACAAAGTCTATGAGTTCGAGCTACAGGACTTCATCAATTGCAGATTGCGCGAAGTCATTAAGCAGCTAGAACAGTATAAGCTTAGTGGTGACCAAATCCTGATAATCGGAGGTGGTTCTAAGCTTCCACTGCTGAATGCTGCACTAAAGAAGAAAGGTTTCTTGATTTCAGCCAATGGTGCTTTTGATAACCTCATGGGACTCATAGCGGAGGTTGGGTAATGAGGGTCTTACACGTAAAAAATTTGGGCAGGCTTATAACTACGAGTACCCGACTACGCTGACAGATTAACAAACAAAGCCTGCCCAAATTTTTAGGGGACAATGCAATGACAGCTGACAAAATCAGGATTAAGAAGTATCAAAAGCTCAAAGTACAGCAATGGTGTGAATCTTTAGAGATTACTGAGAGTCGGTTTGTTGAGGACGCAATAGGGTTTTACTTACGTTATTTAGAAGGAAAGTACCCAATTCTACCCACTCTAGCAGCGACAGCACCTGCAAGCTTAAACGGATATCAGGAACATGTGGTTATTAAACCAGCGCCGATAGAAACTGATGACCCGGACGAATTTGACGGGGGGATAGAGCTTTAAATCAAAAAGCACTAGCGGGTATCGACTGCCAGTGCTTGAGCATGAACTTGATTCTTGTGATTTGAAAATATAGCAACCACCAAGGCGGTTAGTGTGACTTGAACTAAAAAATGAGATTTTATCTCATGGGTAGTAATGCATAGTAATGATTTCATTTTGTAGACTAGCATTATAGTGATGAATAAAATACCAGATGTAACCGTTCACAGGATTTGAAACGCAGAGCGTGAAAAATGGGTTACTGAGGTGGTAGATTAAATTGCATGGATGAAAACTGCCTCGCCTACGGAATTGAAATTTCCGACTCTGATTGGGAAAAGACTCCAGCCAATGTCAAGGAATTGGTCGAGAAAATGGGGCAGCACATCAAAAAATCAGAAGAAAAGCTGGCTGAACAAGAGGTCAAACACCAAGAACTGTTAGAAAAAATCAATCGCACATCAAAAAACTCGTCATCTGCGCCGTCCTCAGATCCACTTCATGCTGAAAAACACCAAGAAAAAAACAAGAGTGGTAAAAAGCGAGGAGGGCAACCAGGACACAAGGGTCATAGTCGCGAGCTGTATGAGTTATCCGAGTGTGAAAGCGTTTTAGACCACCACCCACAAACCTGTAGCGGTTGTGCAGAAAAATTAAAGGGAGAAGATACCAACCCTTACCGTCACCAGATAGTAGAAATTCCTCCCATCAGTCCAATAATCGTAGAACATCGCCTGCACCAACTAATGTGCTCTGAATGCGGGACTTTAACCCGTGCAACATTACCCGTAGACGTATATCCAAGTGGTTATGGTGTGAGAGTTGTGGCTCTTGTAACCGTGTTGAGCGGACTGTACCGCCACAGTACTCGGATGGTGCAGAGTGCCATGCAAGATATACTTTGTCAGGGGATAGTTTTTACTTTATTGAAGGATTGAAAACGCAAGGTTAGCAATGAGTCCAACTCTTGTTTGTAAGTTGTGTGACACTGATTAAGACAGGAAGTGATTGCCGCCTTGAATGCACTAAAATCAGGATAGTAAATCGAGTATAAGCACTGCTTTTTAACGAATTTCCATAAGCGTTCAATCAAGTTTAAGTTGGGAGAATAAGCAGTCAGATAAAGCAGTTCGATGTTCAACGATTGAGCCAACTCCATCACCAGCGCACACTTCTGATATCGAGCATTATCCAACACCAGGGTAATTGGGATACTCAACCCTAAAGCAGCTAGCTTATTCAGTAGTTCGCAGACACTTTGAGCATTGATGTAAGTTTCATTTGTGACTAGAATTAACTCACGCGTTACGGCATTGAGGGCACCTAGAACATTGAAGCGTTGCCGTCCTGAACCAGATTTGATGAATAATCGCTCAAAGCACCACAAAAACCCAAGGTATGCACCCAAGACAAAGTGAGCCGCATCGACAAAGAACACTGCTCGTTTGCCTGCTTTCGCCTCTTCCAACCGAGGTTCTAGTTTTTTTTAACGAATTCCTCTTGCTCCTGTGGATCTGCTTTGGCAGGGAGTACCCCCACTCGGCAACAACTCATCCCCATCGACTTGAGAAACTGACGCACTTGCTCTCGACTGCGAACAATCCCCGTTCGCTCTTCAATCTTGGCAGCCGCTTGAGCCAAAGTTTTGGGAGGATGTTCTCGAAAGTAAGCTGACAAACTTTCCTGATGCTGCTTTAGTTCACTCTGTGGTCGGTAGAAGGTGATCTCTTTGAGCTTGGCAATTCCTCCTGCTTGGTAGTCCTGAAAGTAACTCAACAAGGTCGGTTTAGTAACTCGAATCAATTGGGCAATTTCCCAATGAGGATAACCCTGGCTTTTGAGGTACAACGCTTCCATTTTTTGTTGCACACGTGGGTGGGGATGATGAAAGCGTTCGTAATGCAGTTGTTTAATCTCGTCGGCAGTGAACGTGAGTTTGATCAAGTTGGTCACCAGAGTAAGAGTTCTCCTCTATTTTTAGCTCTGGAAAAAAGTAAAATCTATACCCTGGCAAAGTATATATTCGGAATTTCCATGTCTTTGGGTACAGTCAACAACCTGAGACTTGAAGCCAGCCATGCAGTCAAAAGTGCAGTTGACCAAGCAAAAATATACGTCCAAAACTCCGAAGTAATTGGGGCAGATGAAACAAGCTTTGCTCAGGGGAATGTTGATGGATGCAATAACAAAAAAAATCAAGGTTGGCTCTGGGTAGCGGTTACAACGCCACATGCTTCAAGTCGGCAAAGCCGCCCAACGCAGTGGCTCCCCTTAGTGACTTATTTTCAGATTGCCCTTTCCCGTTGTTCCGATACTGCCCGTAATCTCCTGGGTGAAAACTTTAGCGGTATTTTAAATTCAGACCGATATGCGGCATACAACTGGGTAAGTTTAGAACAGCGACAATTGTGTTGGGCGCATCTGAGACGAGAATTTATCAAAATCTCTGAGCGTCCTGGAGTTTCAAACGAGATCGGTAATGCTCTAGTAAAACAACAGGAGAAATTATTTGAGTTATGGCATCGGGTTCGAGATGGAACCTTGACACGTTTTGAGTTTCAACTTTTAGTATCAGAGATTCGTAACTCCCTCAAGTCCTCTCTACAAGAGGCTGCCGATTGTGAGATTGGTTCTAAAGAAAAAACACCACTAGCTAAAACTGTTCGCACTTGCCGCCAAATACTGAAAGTTGAACCTGCTTTATGGTTATTTGTGACGGTTGATGGCGTTGAACCGACAAATAATGCTGCTGAAAGAGCAATTCGTCCTGCGGTGATCTGGCGACGCACGAGGGTCTTACACGTAAAATTTTTGCCAGCCTTTGTTTGTTGATCTGTCGGCGTAGTCGGGTACTCGTAGTTATAAGGCTGGCAAAAATTTAGGGGACAATGCGTCACCAGTTTTGGTTCTCAAACCCAGGCTGGCAGTACTTTTGTACAAAGGATGTTGACCGTTGTGACTACTCTCAAGTCCCAGCGTCGAAATGTCTTGGATTTTATCACATCAGCAGTGAGTGCTGCGCGTGTTGGCAAAGCTTCTCCTTCTTTGCTCCCTAAAGTTCCTCTTGCTTCTAAGCAAGTAACAAATGCTGCTTAATCCACATTTCTCATATCCGGTTATTTACTTCTATTCAATTTAGGAGAGTCTCCGGAATTAACCTCCATAACTCCTACGCTCATTGAAATACATTGTGTTTTAGTTCGCGATCGCCCCCTGAACGGTTACTACCAGATAGCACCAATATGATTGTCCAGCATTTTGGAGAACGATAATGTTTTACGAACTAGTCGTCCAACTCGTTGTCGCAAGGTGTTGTTGAATCTTTCAATGTAGCTCGTTTTACCACTTTCTTTGCCTACTGATTGGTGTCGTTTACTGGGTAAAACCTGTTCATAAGCTTCCCAAAAGTCTGTGTAACACATTGCACATTGTCGATAGATAGGTGGTAGCGATTGCCATAATTGTTTTGCTGATTGGCTAGAGCGATCGCCAATATGTACCCCAACAATTTCTCTGGTTGTCGCGTCGATTGCAAGCCAAATCCATTGTTTATTAGCTTTCGACCCTACATATGACCACATCTCATCCATCTGGATTATCAGCCGACCTGGTTTTTTTTTAGTCACTTCAACAGATTTGGGAACCTGGTAATATTTCTGGTTAACGTAGTATTGAAGCCAACGTAGTGAAACTTCAGTGACACGGGCGATCGCCGCTAATGAAACCCGTTCAAGTAAGAGTTTATCGATTAATTCACGTGTTGAGTTATCAATCGGTTGTCTTGTTGGACTCTCGACAAACTGTCGTCCACAATTTTGGCATTTGAACCGTTGTTTTCCGTAGTGAGTACGTCCATTTTTGACTATGTTATTCGAGTTGCATTGAGGGCAGTGCATAGATTCTGTGTTGAACGACAGTTTTTTCTTTTATCATTACTATGCATTACTACCACTTCTTTTGTTGTTCATATTGTGCAGGTCTCTCCCGTGGCTGTTCACATTGGACTTTGGACTTTTTTGTCCAAAGTCCAATACTTATTCTCCCTTGTGGAATGAAACAGCCCTGCCCTGAACGCTTACGAAAAAACAGGAGTTTATGCAACCAATCACAATTTTAAAGGGCGCAGTGGCGATCAAAAAGTCAAAAACTATTTCGCCTCCCCAAGAACGGTGGCGATCTCAGGCTTTTTCGGGAAAATCAGTCACAATCTTGATTCAAGACTCAACTATCAGGTTAGGATAAATAGAGAAAATTTTCTAAAATTTTAACTTGATCTGAGCGTGAGTCACCCTATTCTCCCTTAATCTAGATTTAAAATAGGTTTCTTTGTTTACAAAGACTCCAGTTTTATACCCTGAGTAATGTTTGAACCAAAACCGAAAATTTGAGGTAATTCCAATGGACGAAATCGTTAAAAAACTTGCCGGTCTGGGTCTTCCTGGCATAATTCTCGTGATTCTAACAGCCACAGCAGGAGGTAGTTCTGCTGCTGTTGCTGCTGCCCTCACAGCAGCGGGAGGACCGTTTGGCATCGTAGGAGGTATAGGATTACTTGGTCTATTAACAGTTTTGGGGGATACTATAGCAGGATATGGAATTGAAGCCATTCTTAAGGCCGTCTATGCAGAACGTAGCAAAACGGAATCTGTAAGATTTCTCCTCAAAGAAATTAATGATTTACCCATTTCAGACGAGCTAAAACTCAAACTGAAAAATCAACTTACCCCAGATACCAATACTTACACCGTACCAAATGAGGAACCAAGGACAGTTGAAATTGTCGATGAATAATTTCACTGTAAAATTCGGTGAAATTCCAGATTAAATGTCACTATGTACAGACGTTGGCTCAATGTCATGGAATTGACATTAAATTTTCTAAGTGCAAGATGTGAGCCTCCAACTAGCGGCGTACCGCAAGTGAAATATTTAAGAAAAACATTATTTTCCTGAAATATATAAAAGCCCTGCTATATATGGGTTTCAAAATGTGTTTCATAGGAATTAAGCAGATATTTCAAAGAATTAAAAAAGATTTAAACAGTAAATCAAGAATAGTTACAAAATATAATTTATTTGCAGCGAAAACGTATTTGCAAAGTCACAACTATAGTATGATAACGGCAACCGATAATATGCTGTTAGTTGTATTGCATTTTAATGAGAAACATGAGATTCTTAGTAAGCGAAGTATAAAAAGATTTTTTCAAATAAACTGGAGTTAGGTCATAATCCATGTTAATTTTCAAGGAAAAAAGGAGTATATTGATTGAAGACAGATTCCATTTAGGAAGAAGCACAGACAAGAGCTACCGACTCTCACCTGTTAATAAGAAACTTGCCAAACTTCAAAATTTGTGTCCCTTCGGGACACGCTTCGCGAAATTCAGGGGTAGCATTATACGCTTTTAGGCAAAGCGTATAATGCTACCCCTGAATTAACTGATGCAATACTAAATAAATTTAGCCCATAACTCAGTATTTATGTGTAAGAGGCTAAGCTCATAAAAACAGTTAAAATTGTTCAGAAATAATTTCAATGGCTTTTTAGAGAAAGCTGGATGTCTATCCAAGTAAAGCAATGTCTTAATCGTATGGATTTCTAAGTAAAAAATCCAATTGCTTTGTTGTAAGACGAATGTCTAAAAAAGAAAAAATTGGTTTATGACTTGTTTAGATAATTTCCAAAATCCTCTAGATGATAAATTTTCAAATTTAGTAGATCTGCTACGTTACAGAGCACAAATTCAACCAGAGCAAAGGGCTTACACTTTTCTGCAAGATGGAGAAACTGAAGAAATCAGCTTGACTTATCGAGAACTAGATTTACAAGCACGGGCGATCGCCACCCATCTTCAGTCTTTAAAAGCTGCTGGTAAACGTGTTCTGCTACTATATCCACCAGGTCTAGACTTCATTGCTGCCTTCTTCGGATGTCTGTATGCTGGTGTTGTAGCGGTTCCAGTTTATCCACCTAAACGCAATCAAAGTCTATCGAGACTGCGAGCGATCGCATCAGATGCTCAAATAACAATAGCACTGAGTGTTAGCTCTACTCTCACCCAAATCCAAAGTCAATTTGCCCAAGAGCCAGAGTTTGCCAATATGCCATTGTTAGCTACCGATAGTATCGCTATTGATCAGGCTGCAAACTGGCAACAAGTGCAAATAAATAGGAATACTCTAGCTTTTCTCCAGTACACTTCTGGTTCTACGGGAACGCCCAAAGGTGTAATGGTCAGTCATGGCAACCTGCTGCAAAATTCCAAGTATACGCAACAGATATGGGAGTACAACTTACAAAGCGTCATGGTAACGTGGCTACCTGTCTTCCATGACATGGGACTGATTTATGGAGTTCTCCAACCTCTGTATCAAGGGTTTCCCTGTTACATGATGGCTCCTGTATCTTTTATTCAAAAACCGATACGATGGCTTCAGGCAATTTCGCGCTACAAAGCTACTCATAGTGGCGCTCCTAATTTTGCCTACGAACTTTGCGTGCTTAAGACTACACCCGAAGAACGCGCCACCCTCGATTTAAGCAGCTGGCACATGACCTTAAATGGTGCCGAACCAGTCAGATCAGACACCATCAAACAATTTACCCAAACTTTTCAATCTTGTGGTTTTGACTTAGCAACGTTTTGTCCCGGCTATGGTTTAGCAGAAGCAACCTTAGTAGTAGCTGGAGTGCAAAACCAAAAGCTACCGAGTTTCTTTCCAGTTCAAGCAAAAGCACTAGCACACAATCAGGTAATAGAGAGTAAAACTGAAGAGAAACTACAAACTCTTGTAGGATGTGGACAACCTGGAATTGATACCAAAGTAGTCATTGTTCATCCCGAATTATTAACCCAATGTGTCCCAAAAGAAATTGGGGAAATTTGGGTTTCTGGCTCTAGCGTTGCTCAAGGATATTGGCAGCGACCAGAAGAAACTAAGAAAACTTTTGGTGCTTATTTAAAAGACACCAAAGAAGGACCGTTTATGAGAACGGGGGATTTAGGATTCTTGAAAGATGGCGAGTTGTTCATCACAGGGCGACTTAAAGATGTAATCATTATCCGGGGTCAAAACCATTATCCCCAAGATATTGAATGGACAGTGGCGCAGAGCCACCCAGCACTGCGACCTAGTTGTGGGGCAGCTTTTACAGTGGAGGTTGAGGGTAAAGAGCAATTGGTGGTTGTTCAAGAGGTAGAGCGCACTTGGCGGCGGAAGTTAGATGTAGAGATGGTAGTGAGAGCTATCCGTAAATTTGTCTCGCTAGAACATGAGTTGCAGATTTTTGCAATAGTCCTGCTCGATACTGGGAGCATTCCTAAAACTTCTAGTGGTAAAATTCAACGCTCTGCTTGCCAAAGTGCATTTCTTGAAAAAAGCTTAAAGGTGGTAGCCTCTTGGGGCGATTCGACCAGCCAAACTTCAGATCAGTCTCAAGCTAAAGCAGAATCTCTAGCAAAACCAATTCAAACTCGCCAAAAATCAGATTCTCGCATTCAGAGTACC
This sequence comes from Brasilonema angustatum HA4187-MV1, assembly GCA_019359695.1. Classification (GTDB taxonomy): domain Bacteria; phylum Cyanobacteriota; class Cyanobacteriia; order Cyanobacteriales; family Nostocaceae; genus Brasilonema; species Brasilonema angustatum. The sequence continues at coordinate 37,347 of JAHHGV010000052.1, read as the reverse complement.
AATATCACAGTGACAGGATATTCTAGTAAAGAACGTGCTAGCAATTTGATCGAATGGCTGCGCCATTACGCCAACGAACGAATAAATTCCCAACTCATTGATGAGCGTCGGTGCATCCCACCCTATATTGTGCTCGATTTTGGAAATCATGGTCTTTTGGGTATGCAGGTGCCACTCGAATATGGGGGTATCGGTCTTAGCAACTATGATACTATGCGGGTTATAGAACAACTTGGGGCGATCGACCAAACATTAGCTTCCTTTGTGGTTGTTCACAACGTTTTAGGGATTCGTCCTATGCAGAACTATGCCTCAAATCCAGTTCGGGATGAACTTCTTCCCATCTTAGCCACAGGTCGTGAACTGGCTGCTTTTGCAATTACAGAACCAGAAGCAGGGTCAAATCCCCAAGCCATCTCAGCCAAAGCAATACCAGATACTAATGGTGGCTGGCTCTTACAAGGTACCAAAATTTGGAGCGGTTCAGCAGCATGGGCAGGTGCGATTAATGTTTTTGTTCAACACCTCGATACCAACGGCAAATCTAGCGGAATCAGTGGTTTTGTTGTCCGCCAAGGAATGCGAGGTTTGCGCTCTGGAACCGAAGCCCTGACGATGGGGATGCGGGGCATGGTTCAGAATACCGTACATTTAGACGGCGTAGCCGTTGATTCAGACCATTTGTTGGGCAATCCAGGGCAAGGAATGAAAGCTGCTCAGGATGCCATGATGTATGCTCGATTAGGTCTGGCGGCTATGAGCGTAGGCGGGATGAAGCGCTGTGCCCAGTTGATGCTTCGCTATGCTGAACGCCGTTGCATATCAACGGGTCGCTTGCTAGATAACTCAGTAACGCTAATGCGATTGAGCGATCTCACGGCGGCTATTACATCTGTGGAAACCCTGGTTGCCAAGGTAAGCAAGTTACTTGACGATGGGAATTTTGTTCCACCAGAAGTTTATGCAATTTGCAAGACAACTGGCCCAGAGTTTTTCTGGAAGGCTGCTGATAGTCTCGTTCAACTACTAGGCGGTCGCGGTTATATAGAGACGAACATCGCACCTCAGCTCCTCCGCGATGCTAGAGTAATTCGCATTTTTGAAGGCCCTACTGAAACCCTACAAATGTTTGTAGGCTCCTGTGTTGTCAACAATAGTGCAAGAATACACCAATTTCTCAGTAAGGAACTGGCAGCATCAACAATTTCTGATCGCTTGAGAGTAGCTGTAGAACAAATCCGCAATCGCTACACCCAAGCTCAGGCTCCCTTTCCAGACCAAATCTCCGCAACCCGCTGGGGATATCTGCTGATCGGCGAACTCGTCTCCTTTGCCGTTCTGTGGGCTGTAACTCAACAGGCATTTGAGCGAATGCAATCAGAACCCCTACGCCGTGCTGTTGAGTGGACACAACTTCACTTTCAACGAAAGCTCGAAACAGCCCTGCGTGGTACCTCGGCTGAATCTATCCTATCAGGTGCAGATGCCATTAGTGAGATCATATTGGATTATACAGAAGCGATCGGCAATATTGAACAAACCCTCGCAGGCGAAGACCATGAACTAGATGAGCTGCTACGGCAAGACCGTTCTATAATCAGTTGGGATCAAAAATCCAACAACCAGGTAGAAATTTCTACCCCGATTGAAATGCCCAAGGCTGTAGAGGCTAGCTCTGCTGAGTTTCAACATATCTATCTCCATACAGGCGAGACGATTCAGAACTGGATAGAAAATTGGCTGGTCAAAAAATTAAAAATTGATGTCAAATTAGTGAACTCTAGTCAATCGTTTGCTGAGTATGGCATGGATTCAGTAATGGTGGTGGAATTATCACAGGAGTTAGAAGACTGGCTAGGACAAGCTCTAGAACTCGAAGCTACAATTGCCTGGAACTTTCCCACAACTGAAGCTTTAGCGCATTATATAGCTAGCAAACTCAGCATATCAAAACAAACTTCTCAAGTAAATTCACAGCAACGGTTCAACAGTGAAATCGAAAGCTCTAAGAACTTAGGACTGAAATCTCCAGAATCTAATAAGCAGATTGCAAAAGTTTTAACGGATATAGAAACACTCTCTGAAGAGGAGCTAGCTAAATTACTCAGCGAGGAGATAGCAGTAAATAAAAAGAGAAAATAGAATTAATCAAGTTATGAATTTTTCTCCTAGCATCAGTAAAATTACATAATAAGAATGATATGACTGGTACTTCAAATAATATAAACTATCGACAATTATTAAAAAATGCATATTTAGAGCTAACAGATATGCGTTCTCAACTTGATGCTATTGAGCAAGCAAGAACAGAACCAATTGCTATTGTCGGTATGGGGTGCCGCTTTCCGGGAGATGCAAATAATCCAGAAGCATTTTGGAATCTTTTGTACGAGGGAAGACATGCAACGCAAGAAGTACCATCAAATCGCTGGGATATTGATTTTTACTATGACCCAGATCCCGATGTACCAGGGAAGATGTACACGCGGTACGGTGGATTTTTAGATGAGGTAGACAAGTTCGATCCTCAGTTCTTTGGGATTTCTCCACGAGAAGCGACAAGTATAGACCCCCAGCAGCGGTTGCTTCTAGAGGTAACATGGGAGGCATTAGAAAACGCCTCAATTGCAGTAGAAAGTTTGAGAGGGAGCAAAACAGGAGTATTTATTGGAGTTGGCTTTGATGACTATTCACAATTAAGCATAAACTCTGGCGACCCGACTTGTATTGATGCTTACACGCTATTAGGTAATAGCCAAAGTATTGCTGTTGGTCGTTTGTCATACATCTTGGGTCTACAAGGCCCTACTATGCAACTAGATACTACCTGTTCTTCTTCGCTACTGGGAGTTCATTTAGCATGCTCCAGTCTGCGTTCAAGAGAGTGTAATCTCGCTATAGCGGGTGGGGTAAACTTGATGCTCTCGCCAACAACTACAATTGGCTTTTGCAAGCTGAAAGCTTTAGCTGCTGACGGACGCTGCAAAAGCTTCGATGCTGGTGCTGATGGCTACGTGCGGGGAGAAGGGTGTGGGATCATAGTGCTGAAGCGTCTGAGTGAAGCGATCGCAGACGGCGATAATATTTTAGCTCTGATTAAAGGTTCGGCGGTCAATCACGATGGTCAGAGCAATGGACTTACAGCTCCCAACGGTTCTGCTCAAGAAGCGGTAATTCGTCAAGCATTGTTCAATGCTGGGGTAGAGCCAACTCAGATCCAATATGTGGAAGCTCATGGAACGGGGACACCTTTGGGAGACCCCATCGAAGTGTTAGCCTTGGCAAAGGTATTGGATCAAGGACGCTCACAGAGCGATCGCCTAGCGATTGGTTCGGTAAAAACCAATATTGGTCATTTAGAAGCAGCAGCCGGGATAGCAAGTCTCATGAAAGTTGTGCTTGCTCTCCAGCACAAGTTAATCCCACCCACTTTACATCTGCAACAGCCGAATCCCTACATTCCTTGGCAGCAACTCCCGATTGAAGTGCCAACTGTGCTTACTCCCTGGTCTGCAAAACAACAGCCTCGTCTGGCTGGAGTCAGTTCATTTGGCATGAGTGGGACTAATGTGCATTTAATTTTAGAAGAAGCACCAATAGGAAGTCAAAATTCAAGTTACGCTTCCAGCGCACCTTTGGTGCGACTCAAAAGTCAAAATGAAGATGTTATTGAGCGTCCTTACCACCTACTCACCCTCTCCGCAAAAAGTGAGTTGGCTCTGCAAGTTCTTGCCAACCGTTATCAAACTTATTTGAAGTCTAATCCGGAAGCATTCATAGCAGATGTGTGTTTTACGGCGAATACCGGGCGATCACATTTTGCGCACCGCCTCGCTGTCGTAGCGCGAACAACCGCAGAGTTGGGCGAAAAGTTGAGCGTGATCGCTGCTGGTAACGAAACTGTTGGACTGGTAAGCGGACAAGTATCTAGAAAACGTCCAAAAATAGCGTTTTTATTCACGGGTCAGGGTTCCCAATATATCAATATGGGACGCGAACTCTACGACACTCACCCCATTTTCCGTCAAACATTGGATCAGTGTGATGAAATTCTTCGCCCATTCCTGGAGCATTCACTGTTAGAAGTACTCTATCCTCCTCAAGTAGGGGAGCTGGGGAGCTGGGAAGGTGGGGAGAAGTTTGTTGAAAATTCTCCCTCATCTTCCTCATCCATGCCTATTGATCAAACCGCTTATACCCAAGCTGCGCTGTTTGCTTTTGAATATGCCCTGTATCAATTGTGGAAATCTTGGGGGATTGAACCAGATGTGGTTATGGGTCATAGCGTTGGGGAATATGTGGCGGCAACTGTAGCAGGGGTTTTTAGTCTGGAAGATGGACTTAAACTCATCGCCCGTCGAGGACAGTTGATGCAGCAGCTGCCACCGGGAGGCGAGATGGTTTCGCTGATGGCATCCGTTGAGGAAGTACGGCAAATCATAGCACCATTACAAGACAAAGTGGCGATTGCTGCCATCAATGGTCCGGAAAGTGTGGTAATATCGGGAGCTAGTGAAGACATTAGTACTATTTGCCACCAGTTAGAAGCGCAGGGAATCAAGACGAAGCGTTTACAAGTATCCCATGCCTTCCATTCCCCGCTGATGACACCAATGTTGAAGGAGTTTGAGCAAGTAGCCAATCATGTCACCTACAAACAGCCCGAGATTCCATTAGTATCCAATGTCACTGGACAACTAGCTGACGAGCAGATTACCACAGCGGAATACTGGGTAAGTCATGCGTGCCAAACGGTACGGTTTGCCACTAGTATGCAGACATTACATCAGCAAGGGTATGAAGTCTTCTTAGAGATTGGAGCCAAGCCGATTTTGTTGAGCATGGGTCGTCAATGCTTACCAGAAAACGAGTGTTTGTGGCTACCTTCTTTACGTACAGGAATACCAGAATGGCAACAACTGCTTTCTAGCTTGAGTCAATTATACGTTCAAGGAGTCAAAATTGATTGGTTAGGGTTTGAGGGAGACTCTCTGCACGCGAAAGTTGCACTACCGACTTATCCGTTTCAAAGACAGCGCTATTGGATTCAACAAGTAGAACAAACAATGAATGAAAAAGACTTGGCTGTAAATGGCAACAAACAGAAGTCAAAGTTAGATGCGACTCCCACATTTAGCAGACGAGAAGAAATTTTAGCTACATTACAAGCCTTAGTCGGGAATTTACTGCAAGTTTCTCCATCAGATGTTAACATTCATGCTCCTTTTCTGGAAATGGGTGCAGATTCTATTATTCTCGTTGACGCCGTGCGTCAGATAGAAAACACCTATGACATCAAAATTGCAATTCGTCAGTTATTTGAAGAGTTGACAACTATTTATACATTAGCTACGTACATAGACCAAAATTTATCTTCACAATGGGTTGAGCCATCGCCTCAACGATCTAATTTAAACGTACAACCACAGCAGCCAGAGCAACTAACCTCTGCTCACTCAATTCCTGAATCGAGCCTTCATAGTAAACAAGATTCTGAAGACAAAGGAACAATATCGTCTGAGACAACCTTAGAACGAATTATGACGCAGCAGATCCAAGCTATGTCTCAGTTAATGTCTCAGCAATTAGAGGTTTTGGGCGGCAACGGTTCGACTTCAAAAAGTTCATTGTCATCCCATGAACAGTTTCAATCCACTCCAGCTATAATGCCTGCTGTTGATTCGCAAAAGAAAGAGCAACACAACCAAATCTCTGAAGCAACACCTTCTTCGACAAGAGCCAAGCCGGAGCTAAAGCAACCCTCACCTCAGGTATTTTCACCTCTTTCTTCTCCAGGCGCAGATACTCAAGCAAATGTACTCAGCCTGCGACAACAGCATCATATAGAAATACTGAGCGATCATTATAACAAGCGCCATCCAAAATCAAAACAGCTTGCACAAAGCTATCGTCCGGTACTAGCTGATAGCAGAGCTACCGCTGGGTTCCGTCTCTCCATTAAGGAGATGGTTTATCCTATCGCTGGAGAGCGAGCGGAAGGTTCTAGATTTTGGGATGTGGACGGGAATGAGTATGTAGATATCACTATGGGATTCGGGGTGCTTCTTTTTGGACATGATCCACAGTTCGTTACTGAAGCTGTTGAAAAGCACTATCAACAAGGTTTAAAAATTGGTCCACAGTCTAAGTTAGCAGGAGAAGTTGCCCAGTTAATTTGCGAACTGACTGGTATGGAGCGTGTTACTTTCTGTAATTCAGGTACAGAAGCAGTGATGACAGCGCTACGTCTAGCACGCTCAGCGACAGGTCGTAGTAAAATTGCTTTATTTGCTGGTTCCTATCACGGTCAGTTTGATGGAATCTTAGCCACAGCGTTAGAGGGTAAGATTACAGCTGTACCCCTGGCTTCAGGAGTATCTCAGAACTTTGTTGAAAATGTTTTAGTACTGGATTATGGAAATCCAAAATCCATTGAGATTTTGCAAGTTCATGCTCAAGAACTAGCTGCTGTATTAGTTGAGCCTGTGCAAAGCCGCCGACCGGATTTACAGCCCAAAGAGTTTTTACAGCAGTTAAGGCAATTGACTCAAGCATCAGGAACAGCACTGATTTTTGATGAAGTTCTCACAGGGTTTCGGATACATTCAGGTGGGGCACAAACATGGTTTGGCGTTAAAGCAGATATCGTCACCTATGGAAAAATTATTGGCGGTGGGACTCCAATAGGAGTGGTAGCAGGGAAAGCCACCTACATGAATGGAATTGATGGTGGTTTGTGGAACTATGGAGATGCTTCGTATCCACAAGTAGAAAAGATATTTTTTGCCGGAACTTTCAATAAAAATCACACAGGCATGGTTGCGGCATTAGCAGTGCTTCAGCATCTCAAGAAACAAGGCCCTAAACTTCAGCAGCAGTTAAATCAGCGCACATCGCAGTTAGCCCAAACACTTAACTCTTACTTTGAAGAAGAAGATGTGCCCATCCGCATTGTGCATTTTGGTTCGCTGTTTCGTTTTGCTTTCTCAGGAAATCTAGATTTATTTTTTTATCATTTAATTGACAAAGGTGTTTATATCTGGGAAGGGCGTAACTGTTTTCTTTCTACAGCACATACCAATGCGGATATTAATTATGTTATCCAAGCAGTCAAAGATAGTGTCAAGGAACTGCGGAATGGTGGTTTTTTCCAGTCAGGTTTAAGCGAGTTACTAACAACTAATAAGATCACTAGTGGAACATCAAGCGATTTGATACCAGCCCTTTCGGATAAAAACTTTACGCCATCCGCCTTGTTCTGGGATACGCAACAAACAATTGATGCAGAAGCCAGTAAGGAATTGACACATCTGAGGGTGAGTCGAGACGAGTGCCGTCTAAGAGATTATATGCCTACCGCCTCAGAGATTGGCGATCGCCTTCTGTCGGAGTTCAATCAAGTAACTTGCCAACAAAATGTCAAAGTTTATGGAGAAGCAGTAGCTCAGTTGGAAGCTCTAAGCATTACCTATGTTTTGAGAGCATTCCAGCAAATGGGATGGGAATTTCAACCTTCCGGACGCTTCTCAACAAAATTTATTGCAGAGCAATTAGGCATCATTGAGCAGCACCAACGGTTGCTGGAGCGCTTACTGGAGATGCTGGTAGAAGAAAAAGTGCTACATCAAGTAGATGATCATTGGGAAGTCACTCAGGTAGTAGAGATTCAAAACCCACAAGCACAAGAAATTGCATTTTTGGCTCAATACCCAGAAGTAGAAGCAGAACTGACCTTGCTCCAGCGCTGTGGTCAGAAACTCGCACAAGTTTTACAGGGAGAGTGCCACCCATTGGAGTTGTTGTTCCCAAAGGGTAATTCAACCGCGTTAACCAAACTATATCAGGATTCACCTGGTTCACAGGTGATGAACACCTTGGTGCAAAAGGCAGTTTCTGGAGTACTGGAGCGTTTACCACAGGAATGCAGGGTGCGAATTCTGGAAATTGGCGGCGGAACTGGGGGAACAACATCCTATATTCTGGCTCAACTGCTAGACCATCAGGCAGAATACGTGTTTACCGATCTCTCCCCTGTGTTGATTTCCAAAGCTCAAAAGAAATTTTGCGACTATCCATTTGTATGCTGTCAGATTTTAGACATTGAGCAAGATCCTAAAACACAGACGGATGAATTTCGTCAGTACGATTTGATCATAGCGGCTAATGTGTTGCACGCTACCAAGGATTTGCGTCAGACATTACAGCATATACAGCAGTTGTTAGTTCCTGGCGGGCTGCTAGTACTGTTAGAAGTAACCGTTCGCCAGCGCTGGTTGGATTTGACATTCGGGTTGACAGAAGGTTGGTGGAAGTTTGCCGATCTGGATTTGAGACCATCTCACCCTTTGCTTTCTCCTTACCAATGGCAGGATCTATTAAAGGAAAGTCAATTTAAAGAAGTTGTAACTATTCCTGATAACCAACAGCAGGTAGGAATTCTATCCAAACAAACTGTCATCATAGCATCGGCTGCATCTGAAGTTACTCTCACTGAAGCTCAAAAGCAACTCTGGATATTAGCTCAGTTGGGAGAAGATAGCTCAGTTGCCTATAACGAATCTGTAACGCTGCAATTACGAGGTTCGTTGAACGCAACAGCAATAAACAAGGCGATACAGAAACTAGTTGACCGCCACGAGGCACTGCGAACGAAAATCAGCCCCAAGGGGGATGTGCAAGAAGTCTTACCTACTTTCAAAGTCAATTGTCCTGTATTAGATTTCAGTTGTGTAGAGGGCGATCGCACTGTTAAAGTCGCCCAGTGGCTCGACCAAGAAAGCCGAAAACCCTTTGATCTGACTCAGGGTTCTCTGTTGCGTGTGCATCTGCTCAAATTAGAGCCAGAAATCCATTTATTGGTTTTGAGCGCTCATCATATCGTCATTGATGGCTGGTCAATAGGAATCATTCTCCGAGAATTGGGGGCTTTGTATTCAGCCGAGTCTCAAGGAATGGTTTGCCACCTGAATCCCCCGAAACAATTTCGGGAATACATAGAGTGGCAAAATCAGCATTACCAGATGCAGGAGATGAAAACTCACCAATCCTACTGGTTGGAGAAATTGACCGCACCTCCTGTTTTAGACTTACCCACTGACCGCACTCGCCCACCCATACAAACGTATAACAGCAGTCGGAAAACCATAACGCTTGATGCTCAAGTGACCACCAACCTCAAACTGTTCAGTCGGCAACAGGGTTGCACCTTATTAATGACCCTGCTGTCGGTTTACATGACGTTAATTCACCGCCTCACGGGACAGAACGATATTATTATTGGAGTTCCGACATCTGGGCGATCGCTCTTGGGGGGTGAGGGAATGGTTGGTTACTGTGCCCATTTATTACCGATACGCAGTCAGGTGACGGGTAATCCTACGTTTGGAGAATATCTTAAACAGATGCGGGGTGTTTTATTAGAAGCTTACGAACACCAAGATTACCCCTTTGCCCAATTGCTAAATCAACTGAACCTACCAAGAGATACTAGTCGTTCTCCCTTGGCTGACGTGAGCTTTAATTTAGAGCCGCCGATTAATCTGCCACAGATGTTTCAACTGGACGTTAGCTTATCGCCTTCAGCCGTTAAATTTAAGGATCTGGATCTCTCTTTAAATGTCGCAGAGATAGCAGGTGAGCTATTAGTTGAATGTGATTATAATACCGACTTATTCAATGCAGACACGATTGGGCGTTGGCTGAGTCATTTCCAGACTTTGCTGCAAGCAATTGTCACCCAGCCAAAACAACATCTGAGAGAATTACCTCTACTGACTGCTGACCAACGGCATCAGTTATTAGTCGAGTGGAATGATACTCAAGCTGAGTATCCCTTTGATAAGTGTATCCATCAGTTGTTTGAGTCACAGGTTGAGCGCACCCCCGATGCAGTGGCGGTGGTGTTTGAAAATCAACAACTTACCTACCGCGAGTTGAATTGTCGTGCTAATCAATTGGCGCATTACTTGCAAACTTTGGGTGTGGGAGCTTCGGTGCTGGTAGGGTTGTGTGTGGAACGTTCACTGTTAATGGTGGTGGGACTTTTGGGCATTCTCAAAGCAGGTGGGGCTTATGTGCCACTTGACCCAGAGTATCCCCAAGAGCGTTTGAACTTTATGCTCGAAGATGCTCAAGTTCAAGTGCTGCTGACTCAACAGCCACTCCTTGAGAGACTACCTGAGCATCACGCGCCGCTTGTCTGTTTGGATACTGATTGGCAACTTATCTCCCAGTCGAGCGCTCTTGACTTGGTTAATAGTACCATCCCAAAAAATTTAGCATATATAATTTATACTTCTGGTTCTACAGGTCAGCCTAAAGGAGTAATGATTCAACATCACTCCCTAATTAATATTACGCAGACAGCAATTGTTGAATATGGATTAAGCAATAGCGATCGCTCACTCCAGTTTTCCTCTATTAGTTTCGATGTGGCGGCAGCAGAAATCTATCCCTGCCTGAGTTGCGGTGCAACCTTAGTGTTGCGAACCGATGAAATGTTGAGTTCTGTACAGATGTTTATCGAAAAATGCAGGGATTGGGATTTAACAGTGTTAGACTTGCCAACAGCATACTGGTATCAGGTTACTACTGAATTAGCCAATGCCAATTTGCTGTTACCTGATTCCATCCGGCTGGTAACTATTGGCGGAGAGCGTCTGCTCAAGCAACAATTAAGAATCTGGCAGCAACATATAGGTGAGTATCCTCAGCTAATAAACGCATATGGTCCGACTGAAACGACTGTAGCCGCAACGCTATGCAAATTACCGGGTTCAGCCACAACAGAAATTGATGAGCAAAACATCCCAATTGGATACCCCATCCATAATACTCAAATATACATACTAGACCAATACCTACAACTAGTCCCCATTGGTATAGCAGGAGAACTGCACATTGGTGGTGCGGGTTTGGCACGAGGCTATCTCAACCGCCCAGAATTGACACAAGAAAAATTTATCCCTAATCCCTTTAGTACAAACTCAGATTCACGGCTTTACAAAACAGGAGATTTAGCACGCTATTTGCCTGATGGCAACATTGAGTATCTAGGACGTATTGACAACCAAGTCAAAATCCGTGGCTTCCGCATTGAGTTGGGAGAAATTGAAGCAGTACTAAACCAACATAGCAATGTGCAAACATCTTGTGTTACCGCCCGTGAAGACACGACCGGGGATAAACACTTAGTCGCCTACGTGGTGCCATATCAACAGCACACACCCACAAACCGTGAACTCCGCCAGTTCCTCTCCAGTCTACTGCCTCTTTACATGGTACCAAATGCTTTTGTGGTACTAGAAACTTTGCCACTAACATCCAACGGCAAGGTAGACTACCGCTCCCTGCCTGCAGCAAATTTAGAATCTCAACTGCTAGACAAATTTGTTGCCCCACGTACATCAATCGAAAAAACGGTTGCACAAATTTGGGCTGATGTCCTTAAACTAGAGCAAGTAGGCATTTACGATAATTTCTTTGAACTCGGCGGACATTCTCTGCTAGCTACACAAGTAATTTCTCGCTTGCAGGAAGCTTTCCAGATTTCCTTGCCATTGCGCTATCTATTTAAATCACCTACGATAGCCCAGTTAAATGATCTGATCTTAGCTGAACTTCAAACCGATTCAGGTCTGACGGTTCCAGCGATTGTGCCCGTCCCCAGAGAGAAAGATATACCCCTGTCATGGGCACAGGAGCGTTTGTGGTTTCTCCATCACTTGGAAGGCGAAAGTGGTGCCTACACAATGTCTTATGCCGTGCGTCTGGTGGGAAATCTGAATGTCAAAGCTTTGGAGGGGGCGCTCCAAGAAATTGTGCGGCGGCATGAAGTTCTGCGTACTCGCTTTGAGATCAAGGATGACAAGCCAGTACAGGTGATTGCCCCTCAGATAACCATAACATTGCCAGTCGTGGATCTCCAGAATGTGGCAGACTCTTGGAAACAAGCAAAGCAACAGGCAATAAAAGAAGCCCACAAACCATTCGATCTAGCTAATGGCCCTGTGCTGCGAGTCATGCTGTGGCAAGTTGCGACCGACGAGTACATACTGCTGTTGGCGATTCATCATATTGCTGCTGATGGTTGGTCAATAGGCGTCTTTAGTCGCGAACTTTCTGCCCATTATCGAGCTATTTCAACAAGTAGTTCTGTTGTGTTACCAGAGTTATCTGTGCAGTATGCCGACTTCACCGTGTGGCAGCGCCAGTGGCTGACCAGTCAGGTTCTAGAGCGTCAGTTAAACTATTGGAAGCAACAGTTGGCTGGAGCGCCACCTCTTATCGAATTGCCCACAGACCGTTCCCGCCCATCTGTACAGAGTTTTCGCGGAGGTGTAGAGCGCTTTCAAGTAGATGCCTTGCTGACTTCTCAACTAAGACAGATCAGCCAGGAGTCAGAAGCCACTCTGTTTATGACGCTGCTGGCAGGTTTTGTCGTATTACTGTCTCGCTACAGTGGACAAACGGATCTGGTGGTAGGCTCTCCGATTGCCAATCGCAACCGCAAAGAAACAGAACCATTGATTGGATTCTTTGTCAATACTCTAGCCTTAAGGTTCGATTTATCCCAAGAACCGTCCTTTGAAGCCTTACTGGCGCAAGTGCGGCAAGTCACCCTCAATGCCTATGAACACCAGGATTTGCCCTTCGAGATATTAGTAGAAGAGTTGCAACCAGAGCGAAAATTGAATCGCAACCCACTAGTGCAGGTGGCATTCGCACTGCAAAATGCTCCTACCTCCGATTGGGATTTGCCTGGTTTAAGCGTAGAGCAGATGCTTTGGCATCTTGACACGGTTCGGGTTGACCTAGAACTACACTTCTGGGAAACTCCGGAAGGTCTTAACGGCTTTTGCTGTTACAGTACTGATTTATTTGATGCGGCAACGATCGCCCGCATGATGCAGCATTATCAAACGTTGTTAGCGGCTATTGTTGCTGACCCAGAACAACCAGTCAACCGATTACCCCTACTCACAGCAGCCGAACAGCAGCAATTGTTAATGGAGTGGAACGCGACTCAAACGGATTATCCGAGTTCGCAATGTCTGCATCAACTGTTTGAAGCCCAGGTGGAACGGAACAGTAATGCAGTAGCCGTCGTGTTTGAGGCGCAACAACTCACCTATCGGGAGTTGAATGCACAGGCAAATCAATTGGCACATCATTTGCAAAAACTGGGTGTGAAACCAGAAATGCTGGTAGGCATTTGTGTCGAACGTTCTGTGTCCATGATTGTGGGATTGTTAGGAATTCTCAAAGCTGGTGGTGCTTATGTGCCTCTAGATCCAAAGTATCCCAGCGATCGCATTGCCTATATGTTGAGTGATGCTCAATTGCAGGTGCTGGTTACTCAGTCTCCGTTAGCGGACCGATTGCCCAAACATGAGGCACAAGTGGTCTATTTGGATACAGACTGGGGAGTAATTTCTCAAAAAAGTAAAGAAAACCCCGTTAGTGGTGCTAAGCCCAAGAACTTAGCTTATGTGATTTACACCTCCGGTTCTACAGGCAAACCTAAAGGGGTTTTAGTCGCTCACCAAGGATTGTGCAACCTAGCTTCTGCACAAACTCGCCTGTTTGACGTACAGCCAGACAGCCGCATTCTCCAGTTCGCTTCCTTAAGCTTCGATGCCTCAATTTGGGAAATTGCTATGGCTTTTGGTTCCGGAGCGAGGTTAGTTTTGGGAACGTCAGAATCATTACTTCCGGGTAAGGATTTAATGCAGTTACTGCATTCCCAGTCCATTACTCACGTTACACTTCCACCCTCAGCACTGGCGGTTCTGCCTGCTGATAAATTGCCAGCCTTGCAGAATATCATTGTGGCCGGAGAAGCCATGCCAGCCGATCTGGTGGCGCAATGGTCTAGAGACCGACGCTTGTTCAACGCCTACGGACCTACTGAATCGACTGTCTGTGCAACGGTAGCTTTTTGTAGCGACGGCAGCCAGAAACCACCCATTGGTCGCCCTATTGCTAACACACAGATCTACATTTTAGACCAACATTGCCAACCGGTTCCCATCGGTGTTCCGGGCGAACTACACATCGGGGGTATTGGTTTGGCTCGTGGCTACATAAATCGGCCTGAGTTGACTGCTGAGAAATTTATTCGCCACCCCTTCAGTTCAGAATCTGGCGATTGCATTTACAAAACTGGAGATAAAGCTCGTTACCTGAGTGATGGGAATATCGAGTTTCTCGGTCGGATAGATCATCAGGTGAAGGTTCGCGGTTTTCGCATCGAAACAGGGGAAGTTGAAGCAGTTTTGAATCAACACCCCTTGGTGCGGGAGAGTGTTGTCGTAGCTAGAGTTGACATCCCTGGCGATCAACGTCTAGTGGCTTATTTAGTGCCGGCTCTCAAAAGCGAAGCATTATCGGAGCAGATTTACCAATGGCAGAATGAGTACGTTTCGGACTGGCAAACGCTTTATGAGCAAGCTTATAGTCAGTCTCAAGCATCTACAGATGACCTAACGTTCAATATTGCGGGTTGGAACAGTTCGTACACCAAGCAACCAATCCCAGCACCGGAGATGCAGGAGTGGGTAGAGAGTACCGTGGAACGAATTTTGTCTCTGTTACCGCAGCGGGTGTTAGAAATTGGTTGTGGCACGGGGTTATTGTTATCTCGTGTTGCCCAACGCTGCCAACAGTATTGGGGAACCGATTATTCCAAAGCCGCCCTAAAGCATGTTGAGCAGCTATGCCACGCAGTTGATGGTCTAGAAAATGTTCGGTTGCTGCACAAAACGGCGGATAACTTTGAAGGTATCCCCATTGAATTTGACACTGTAATTTTGAACTCAGTTATACAGTATTTTCCCAGCGTTGAGTATCTGTTGCAAGTTCTAGAAGGAGTCATGGCGACGATTTGCGATCGCGGCACTATTTTCGTGGGTGATGTCCGAAACTTGTTGTTATTGGAGCCATACCATGCGGCTGTGCAGTTGTCCCAAGTCCCTGAGTCCAAAAGTGTCGAGCAATGGCAGCAGCAGGTACATCAGAGTATAGATGGGGAAGAAGAATTGGCCATCGACCCCAGTTTTTTCATCGCCCTAACGCAACGCTTTCCCCAAATTACTTGGGTGGAGATTCAGCCCAAACGCGGTCGCTTTCAAAATGAGTTAATCCAATTTCGCTATGATGTCACCATCTATGTAAATACTAATGTCCAAACAACGGTAGTTCCTTGGTTAAACTGGCAACTAGACCAACTTTCATTCACACAAATTCAAAACCAGTTGCTTCAAGAGCAGCCAGAACTGTTGGGAATCAGGCGCGTACCTAATCAACGGGTACAGCAAGCACTACAGATTTGGGAATGGTTGGAACATCCCCCTGGTGTCGAGACAGTGAGCCAACTGCGGCAACTGCTAGCACAACAGTCAGCAGGTGGGATAAATCCAGAGCAGTTTTGGGAACTGGGGCAGCATCTAGGCTACACTGTTAACCTGAGTTGGTGGGAGAGTAGTCAGGATGGTTGCTATGATGTGGTGTTTTGCCGCACCAGTTCGACGCCAGGGTATGATCCCCAGAAAGCTATGGCCTTCTGGGACAACGAGACAGTCACTGCCAAACCCTGGACTGACTATACTAACAATCCCTTGCGGGGCAAGTTAGTCCGGAAGCTAGTGCCTCAAGTGCGCGAATTGATCCAACTGAAGTTACCCAATTACATGGTGCCCCAAGCTTTTGTCCTCCTCGATCGCCTGCCCCTGACACCCAATGGCAAGGTGGATCGCCGCTCCCTCCCAGCACCTGATACAGCCACCAGAAATCTCTCAACTGGCTTTGTTTTACCTCGGACGCCCACTGAAGCTCAACTGGCTCAAATCTGGAGTGAAGTCCTAGGACTAGAACGGATTGGGGTCAAGGACAACTTCTTTGAAATAGGTGGGCATTCTCTGCTAGCCACCCAAGTGATATCACGGGTAAACTCAGCTTTTGGACTTGACCTACCTATACAGATGATATTTGAGTCTCCTACAGTGGCTGGTATAGCAGCTTACATGGAAGTAATGGATTGGGCAGCAAAAGATTTACCAGTTACAGAAGTCAGTAGCGAAGTAGTGGAGTTTTGAAAATGACCAACAGCACCGTCGAATTCCTTCGTCACCTGAGCAACTTGAGTATTAACCTAGAAACCGATGGTGAACGCTTGCGCTGCCACGCACCTGAAGGGGTGTTAAATCCAAGTCTGCGACAGGAAATAGCTGGGCGCAAAACAGAAATTATTCTTTTATTACAGCAAGCAAAGCAAGTTAAAGCTTCTAATAATCACTTGCCTATTCAAAGAGTGCCAAAAGACGGTGAGCTACCACTATCTTTTGCTCAACAGCAACTCTGGTTTTTGCAACAGTTGTTACCCGACACTCATCTTAGCAATATGCTACTGGTTCTGCGGCTAAGCGGGTCGCTAAATGTAGCTGCATTGGAGCAGAGTCTCAGTGAACTCATTCGACGTCACGAAGTCTTAAGAACGTCTTTCCCAACGGTAAACGTAAAACCTGTCCAAATTATTGTCCCCCCCCCTACCTTAACTCTGCCAATCATAGACTGGCAAGGATTGTCAGCCCAAGAGCAAACCGAACGGATTCAACAAATAGCGGATGCTGAAGTATCCAAGCCTTTCGATCTGGCTGTCGGGCCTTTATTACAATTCACCCTGCTGCAATTGGGTGAGCAAGAATATATCTTTCTATTGAAGATACATCACATTATCTATGATGGCTGGTCTTCTAACATCTTCATTCGTGAGTTATCTCAACTGTATGAAGCTTTCACTCAAGGATTACCCTACCCTCTAGCTGAATTACCCATCCAGTACGCTGACTTTGCGGTTTGGCAGAGACAGTGGTTGCAAGGAGATGTACTGCAAACCAAACTGACTTACTGGCAACAAAAACTGGCTTCAGCACCAGCTTTATTGTCGTTACCTACAGATCGACCCAGACCTGCTGTACAAACTTTCCACGGTGCAAATCAAGAGTTTACACTCTCACAGAAGCTTAGTGTTGCGCTCATACAATTGAGTCAAAAAGAAAATGTTACCTTGTTTATGACGCTGTTAGCAGCATTCCAAACATTGCTATGGCGCTATAGTGGGCAGGATGATATTTGCATAGGTACACCGATTGCCAATCGCAACCGTGCAGAGACAGAAGGACTGATTGGTTTTTTTGTCAATAGCCTTGTGTTGCATACCTACTTGGGAGATAATCACAGTTTTAGGCAATTACTGGCGCAGGTGCGAGAAGTATGCTTGGGAGCGTATGCTCATCAAGATTTACCTTTTGAAATGTTAGTGGAAGCATTGCAGCCAGAACGGAATCTTAGCTATCATCCGATTTTCCAAGTGTGGTTTAATCTACTTAACTTGGGGGACAATCAATTAGAACTGTCTGGATTATCTGTAGAATCTATATCAATTCCAACAGCAGAAGCTTCCAAGTTTGACTTAAGCCTATATATTACAGAACGAGAACAAGGTATAAAACTGGAATTAGTTTATAATACTGACCTATTTTCTTCAGAACGAATATTGGAAATGCTGCAACAATTTCATTATTTGCTGAGTCAGATTGTTGCTGCTCCTGATAGTGCGATCGCTTCCTATTCTCTTGTGACACCACAAGCTCAATCTCTGCTGCCAAATCCAAGAACAGTTTTACTAGAACCGCAATATGAATTAGTCACAACAGAGTTTACTTATTGGGTAAATAGCACCCCAGAACAGTCAGCATTGTCTCAAGAATCTCGCACTTGGAACTATGGGGAATTAGGCAAAATAGCTCAAGCTTTAGCACAGGTGATGCTAAACCACGGAATCGAGCGGGAAGATGTCGTAGCTGTGTATGGAACACCAAGTTTGGGAATGATTGCCAGTATAATCGCCGTCCTCTTGAGTGGAGGAGTGTTGCTGACCCTCGATCCCCAACTTCCCAGTGATCGCCAACGGCTGATGCTTCAAGAAGCTAAAGCTAAATACATATTGTACATCGATAGTCAACCCCCAGAAGACCAAAATAAATGGCAGTCATTAACTAGCATCTGTGTAAATCCAGATACAGCAGAAGCGATAAATTCTTTAGAAAGCAGTCATGCAATACCCCTGCCGGAAATATCTGCTGATGATGCAGCCTATATTTTCTTTACTTCTGGTACTACTGGCGTTCCTAAAGGAGTGTTGGGATGTCACAAAGGGTTGGCGCATTTTCTCAACTGGCAAAGACAGACTTTTGGAATTGGGCAACAAGACCGCATTGCCCAACTGACAGGACTTTCCTTTGATGTCGTCCTCAGAGATATCTTCTTACCTTTGACCAGTGGTGCAACCTTGTGTTTGCCAGCAGAAGGAGAGAACTTAGAACCGACAAAAATTCTGCGTTACTTGCAACGCGAGCAGATTTCTGTTCTCCACACAGTACCTTCCTTGGCACAATCATGGTTAGCTAATGTACCAAAAGAAGTTTCTTTAGAAAACTTACGCTGGTTATTCTTAGCCGGAGAACCTCTTAAAGACACACTTGTACTGCAATGGCGGGATGCTTTTCCACAAGCAGGTGAAATTGTCAATCTCTATGGACCAACAGAGACAACTTTAGCAAAGTGTTATTACCAAGTACCTAGCGAACTCATACCAGGGGTGCAGCCAGTGGGATGGCCACTTCCTGAAACTCAAGCACTAGTTTTCAACCAAAATCACCAACTGTGCGGCATTGGTGAACTGGGTGAGATTGTTTTGCGGACACCATTTTGCAGTTTGGGCTACATTAACGCCCCAGAAGAAAAGCATTCTCGATTTGTTAAAAACCCCTTTCAAAATGACGAAGGAGATTTGCTGTACTATACAGGCGATCGCGGACGCTATCGTTTAGACGGCTCTCTAGAAATTCTCGGTCGCCAAGATCATCAAGTTAAGATCCGTGGGATACGCATTGAGCTTGGGGAAATTGAGACAGTATTAGCACAGCACCCATCTGTACATCAAACTGTAGTAATTGCCCGTGAAGATGTTCTTGGCGATCAACGCTTAGTGGCTTACACGATCTTGAATCAGAAGTCAGCACCCACCATTAGTGAGATCCGACGCTTCCTCTCCACTAAGCTGCCACAGTACATGGTACCTTCAAGTTTTGTATTCTTAGATAGTTTGCCACTAACACCCAACGGCAAGATAGACCGTCGTGCCTTACCTTCGCCCGATTTGGCGAAGGAGCTATCAGACAAATATGTCGCTCCACGTAGCCCAATCGAAGAAATACTAGCACTAATTTGGGCTGATGTCCTAAAACTAGAGCAAGTAGGCATACATGATAACTTCTTTGAACTTGGGGGACACTCGCTACTAGCAACCCAGTTGCTCTCCCGCATCCGCAACAGTTTAAAAGTAGAAATCCCTTTGCGTAGCGTTTTTGCAGCCGTGACAGTAGCCGAATTAGCGCATCTAATTGGGCAGTTACAGCAACAAAACTTAGAACTTTCTGCACCACCTATTTTACCAAGGGCAAAGAATGCACAACTAGCACTGTCATTTGCCCAAACTCGGCTGTGGTTTTTAGACCAGTTAGAGCCAAACAGTGCCTTCTACAATATTCCTATAGCTTTGCGACTGCAAGGAACTCTCCAAGTCCCAGCCTTAGAACAAAGCTTACAAGAAATTATTGCTCGCCACGAAGCCTTACGCACCAACTTCATCATAGTTGAAGGACAACCAACTCAAATCATTCAAACGGCAACTACTTGGACATTATCAGTAATTGACTTGAAGCATCTGCCAACAACCGAGCAAGAAATTGCAACACAGCAATTAGCGCAACAACAAGCTATTCAACCCTTTGACCTAGCGAATGAAGCATTAGTCAGAGCAAAATTAGTAGTTTTGTCCGAGACAGAACACAGATTGTTTGTCTGTATGCATCACATTGCCAGTGATGCTTGGTCAATAGGTGTATTTGTCCAGGAACTGGCAGCGCTATACAATGCTTATTCTCAAGGTCAGCCAAGCCTGCGGCACGCTACGCTAACACCCTTAGCGCCACTGCCAATTCAGTATGCAGATTTCGCCATCTGGCAAAGATACTGGTTGCAAGGCGAGGTACTGCAAACCCAATTGAGTTACTGGCAACAACAACTGGCAAACGCACCCGCTTTGTTGTCCCTACCCACAGACCGACCCCGAAGAGCGGTGCAAACCTTCAATGGGTCATATCAAAAGTTTGCACTCTCAGTTGAGCTAACTAATGGGCTAATACAATTGAGTCAGCAACAAGGAGTCACGTTATTCATGACGCTGTTGGCAGCGTTTGATACATTACTTTACCGCTACACAGGTACAGAAGACATTTTGGTGGGGACACCAATTGCGAACCGTAATCGCAGTGAAATAGAAGGGTTAATTGGCTTTTTTGTCAACACTTTAGTTTTGCGTACTGATGTCTCAGGCAATCCCAGTTTCTCAGAATTACTGGTGCGAGTTCGGGAAATGGCTCTTTTAGCTTATGCTCATCAGGACTTGCCGTTTGAAATGCTGGTGGAAGCATTGCAACCAGAACGAAACTTAAGTCATACACCCCTGTTTCAAGTGATGTTTGTCTTGCACAATACTCCCATGTCTGAAGTAGAGTTTGCTGGGTTAAGTGTCAGTCCATTGGTAGGAGAAAGGACAACGGCAAAGTTTGATCTTACCTTGGCAATGGAAAACACATCGACCGGACTGATGGGTGTGTGGGAGTACAATACTGATTTGTTTGATGAGCGCACCATTGAGCTGATGACGGGGCATTTCCAAACATTGCTTGAAGGAATTGTTGCTAACCCACAGCAGCGGATTTCACAATTGCCTCTGCTAACAGAACCTGAGCAACAGCAGTTATTAGTTGAGTGGAACGATACTCAGGCGGATTACCCTGTTGATAAATGTATTCATCAGTTGTTTGAGTCACAGGTTGAGCGCACACCCGATGCAGTAGCGGTAGTGTTTGAAAATCAACAACTGACTTACCGCCAGTTGAATTGTCGCGCGAATCAGTTGGCGCACTACTTGCAATCTTTGGGTGTGGGAGCTTCGGTGCTGGTCGGGTTGTGTGTGGAACGCTCAATAGAAATGGTGGTAGGGCTACTTGGCATTCTTAAGGCGGGTGGGGCTTATGTACCTCTCGACCCACAGTATCCCCAAGAACGCTTGAGCTTTATGTTAGAAGATGCTCAACTTTCGCTGCTACTGACCCAACAGCAACTACTTGAGAAACTACCTAAACACAAAGTCCACCTTGTCTATTTAGATACTGACTCTCAGAAGTTTGCCCAAGCCAACGAAATTCCCAACGCCAGCCAGGTAAAACCATCAAACCTAGCCTACGTGCTCTATACCTCTGGCTCTACAGGTAAACCAAAGGCAGTAGCCATAGAGCATCACAGTCCAGTCGCTTTAGTGAGTTGGGCGCAAGCGGTTTTTACACCAGAGCAGCTTGCTGGTGTCTTAGCTTCTACCTCTATCTGTTTTGACCTCTCGGTTTTTGAATTGTTTGTGCCTCTGAGCCTGGGAGGAAAAGTCATTTTAGCTGAAAATGCTTTACATTTATCTACTATTACTACAGCCAACCAAGTCACTCTGATTAATACAGTTCCTTGTGCGATGGCTGAGTTAATTCGAGAAAATAATTTACCACAGCAGGTATGCACGGTTAATTTAGCGGGTGAACCTTTGCAAAATCAACTTGTGCAGCAAATCTATCAGCACAGAAAAATCGAGCGTGTATTCAATCTCTATGGTCCCTCAGAAGACACCACTTACTCTACATTTAGCTTGATAGAAAAAGGGACAAGCTCCTCACCGACCATTGGGCGACCGATAGCGAACACGCAAATCTACATTTTAGACACTTACCTTCAACCAGTACCGATTGGCGTACCAGGAGAATTGCACATTGGGGGAGCAGGATTAGCACGAGGCTACCTTAACCGTCCAGAGTTGACACAAGGGAAATTCATCCCCAATCCCTTTAGCACTGACCCTCATTCCCGTCTCTACAAAACTGGAGATTTGGCACGCTATTTGTCTGATGGCAACATCGAATACATAGGACGCATCGACAATCAAGTAAAAATCCGGGGCTTCCGCATTGAGTTGGGAGAAATCGAAACAGCCCTGAGCCAACATACCCACGTGCAGGCATCTGTCGTCATCGCTTGCGAAGATACTCCTGGTAATAAACGCTTAGTCGCTTACGTCGTGCTGCAAACAGAGGTGACACCGACAATCAGTGAACTGCGACAATTCCTAAAGGATAAGCTACCAGAGTACATGGTACCGAGTGCGTTCGTCATATTGGAGTCCTTACCCCTGACTCCCAACGGCAAAGTAGACCGCCTCTCCCTACCCGTACCTTCTCACCGCAGTGCTTCAAACACATTTGTCTCACCCCGAAACACTGTAGAACTGCAACTTGCCCAAATCTGGTCAAAAGTTCTCAAGGTTGACAAGGTGGGAGTACAAGATAACTTTTTTGACCTCGGTGGTCATTCCCTTTTAGCTACTTACTTAATGGCTCGAATTAAGCAACAGCTACTTAAAGATGTTCCTTTAGTAACCTTCTTCCAAAATCCAACTATTGAACAGTTAGCGACTATCCTGCAACAAGATTCGGTTTCTTCTTGTTATTCTCCCTTGGTAGCAATTCAGCCAAACGGTTCCAAGTTGCCTTTCTTCTGTCTTCCAGGAGCTGGTGGCTATCCTTTCTACTTGTATAACTTAGCCCGTTATTTAGGCCCAGACCAACCGTTCTACAGTTTCCAAGCAAATAATTTGGATGGAGGATTGCAGGCAATCACCCGAGTTGAGGATATAGCTGACCATTATATTCAAGCAATACAAACTGTTCAGCCCCAAGGCCCATATTTTTTAGGAGGACATTCTTTTGGCGGTAAAGTAGCTTTTGAAATGGCGCAACAGTTGCTTCATCAGGGGCATGTGGTTGCTTTAGTTGCCATTTTTGATACTAAAGCACCTATTTATCAGAAAAAGAAAATAGGTGTTGATTGGGATGATACTAAATGGCTGACTGAGTTTGCCAAAGCACTAGAAATTGCATTTGCAAAGAACTTGGATATTTCTTACGAAACTCTCCAAGCTTTGGAACCAAAGGAGCAACTGAAATGCGTTCTACAGCATTTCCAAATGGTTAATATCATGCCTCCTGACGCTGAAACTACACAACTTGATAATTTGGTGCAAGTTTTCAAAGCTAACCATCTAGTTGATTATGTACCACCACAACAGGTCTATCCAACCCGAATTGCTCTGTTGCGCTCCAGCGAAGCTTCTGTTGATGATTCTACTAGTGAGTTACCTTCTGAGATTTTACAAGATACAGTCTGGGGCTGGGGCAAGTTTTCTTGTGAACCTGTAGATATCTATTTTGTCCCAGGCAACCATATTACGATGATGACTCAACCCCACGTCCAGGTTTTAGCCAAACAGTTGAAAGTTTGCATCCAAAAGGTACAAGCGGTCACAAGGAACGAGGTACCACTGAAGTGATTACAAATTACAGCCATTTTTAGGTAAATAGACCACAGTCATACGGGCACAAGACATTGCGCCCTTACAAAAAGTGTGGTTCATTTAGGTGAAAACTGCTGTAAATTCCTTACAACTATTTACTTAAGGAACTATATATGATTGTTTTAGGTATCAACTCGGTTTATCATGAATCAGCAGCATCTTGTATTATTGATGGTCGAATCGTGTCAGCAGTTGAAGAGGAAAGATTTAATCGCAATAAACACGGCAAAGCTGCACGTATCGATAATCCTCACATTCTCCCTATCCATTCTATTAATTTTTGTCTAAGAAATGCCAATTTAGATATTAAAGATATCGATTTAATTGCATTTTCTTTTGACCCTAAGCTCCGCAAGAAAAGTTTTGAATTTGACCCCATCAGTCTTCCAAGAGATTGGGGGAGTATAGAAGGAGAAAAAACATTCCTTTTAGGGTTGGAACAAGTCAAACTTTCTTTAATTCAAGCTTTAGGCGAAAAAGCAGCAGAAAAACTCATCTGGGTTCCCCATCATTTAGCCCATGCAGCCTCTGCGTTTTCCCCTTCAGGATTAGAAGAAGCAGCAATTTTAGTCATAGATGGTATTGGCGAAAATGCCTCTTCAATCATGGCTTATGGTAATGAGAACAGGCTCGGTGTATTACATGAAATCCAATATCCTCATTCTTTAGGTTTTTTGTGGGAAAAACTGGCTCAATTCCTCGGTTTTTCGGAATACGATGCTTGCAAAGTCATGGGACTAGCAGCTTATGGGCAAAGCGAAACCATGCGAGAAGCATTTTCTCAGTTTGCACGGATAACAGATAAAGACTTTACCCTAGAAAAAGAGGTTCTTCGCTTTCGCGTTGGCGAATTTGAACTATTAGAAGCGCTACTAGGTAAAAGTAGAAAGAAAAATGAACCGATAGAACAACATCACAAAGAGATTGCAGCTTCTTTACAAGCATTTACTGATCAAGCTGTGCTGCATTTAGTCGAAGTCCTTTACCGCCTCTGTCCATCGGATAACCTTTGCTATTCGGGAGGAGTAGCGCTCAACTGCGTTACTAACTGGTTAATTAAAGAAAAAGGACCGTTCAAAAATATCTTTATTCCGACAGCTCCGCACGATGCTGGAACCGCAGTCGGTGCGGCTCTGTACGCTTATCATACGCAATGCAATCAACAAAAAGTTCATACTCCGCAACTCACCCCGCATACAGGACCGGAATTTACAACTGAGGAAATCCTGTTAGCAATTGAGGAATCTGGTTTAACTACCAGACGCTCAATAGATAGTGCGATCGAAGCGGCTGATATGGTAGCAGATGGTAAGGTAGTTGGCTGGTTCCAAGGTCGTATGGAATTTGGTCCTCGCGCTCTCGGTAATCGTTCTTTGTTAGCCGATCCGCGCTACGCTACTACTCGGGAATTGCTCAACCAAAAGGTAAAGCACCGAGAAGATTTCCGACCTTTTGGCCCTAGCGTTTTAGCTGAAAAAGCCGAAAAATGGTTTGAAATTGGTCGCAAGAGTGAAAGTCTAAAGTATATGCTATTTACTTGTCCGGTACGACCTGAAAAAAGAGAAAAAATTCCTGCTGTCGTTCACATAGATGGAACTGCAAGAGTGCAACTAGTAGAAAGACAACTTAACCCCAGTTACTACCGATTAATTGAAAGATTTGAACAGCGTACAGGGATTCCTGTAATCCTTAATACATCGTTCAATG
Organism: Brasilonema angustatum HA4187-MV1; assembly: GCA_019359695.1. Lineage (GTDB taxonomy): Bacteria > Cyanobacteriota > Cyanobacteriia > Cyanobacteriales > Nostocaceae > Brasilonema > Brasilonema angustatum. Next base: position 12,062 of record JAHHGV010000052.1, on the reverse strand, counting down.
ATAGTGAGCCTATAGTCTGCTCGCCTAAGGATGCCATTTCAACCTTTAAACGCACGGCAATTGATGCCTTGATAATGCAAGATTTCGTTATAGAACGTAAAAATTGAAACACATACTACGATGATCGGCGAATTAATCAACTCAAACTTTCGTAATCAGCGCATCAGCGCCATTTCCTCAAAGCTCACAGGAGAATACACAGTTGCTACCGATCTAGTCAGCTACCAACAGCCAGATCAAGTCTTTCCTTTACATCCTGAGCAGCAGTTCTTTCTTGATGAAATTATAGAGGAAAAGATTGCTGATGCACGGGTGCTGGAAATCGGCCTTGGATCGGGCGTATTATCTATTGGTGCACTTAGAGCAGGGGCAATTCATGTCACTGCTCTTGAAATCAATCCACGCGCGAAGAACTATGCTGGCTTCAACATTCTCGCTAACGGTCTAGAAGGCAAGATCGAAATTAGGGATGGCGATGTGAGCGACATCTGGAAACCAGTACGTGGCGATCGCTTTGATTATATGATCTCTAATCCACCTTTCGAGCCGACACCACAGGGAATGAGTCACTATCTGCATTCTGCTGCTGGCATCTGGGGGCTTGATTTTGTAGAAGCAATACTCAAAGAACTCGATGATCATCTGACAGCAGCAGGTCATGGGCAGATTGTTACCTTTGCTCCCGGAAATGCCCAAGAACCATTCATGCTGATGGATATGGCTCAAAAGTACTTAAAGGGGGAGACAAAAATCAAAGTGAATCCGATTTCAATCAAATTTGGTGAGTTTGTAGACAGATATGTTGAAAACGAACAGGCGACTCGAAAACAAGTAGAAGAAATAAAAAAAATGGCACAAGATAATGATGTTTCTCACTTGTATCTTTGCGTACTTCATTACAGGCAGGGTGAGCGATCGCTCACTGTTACGGAGACGACTCTAGCGTATGAAGCTTGGTTAAATCCTTTGTGAAAATGACCATGCCCTTCAGGCAGGCAACTAGTAACAGGAAACAGGGAACAGTAAGAAAAAACCTGCCCGAATATTGGGTTCCAAGCCTCCAAATCGATGAAATAAATACTTTTATTTTTTTCATCGATTTGGCGCAAGAAAAAATGGTCTTTGTTCAAATCCCCTAATTTTTATTATGGGGATTCCCCTGTTGCCCGTTAAGAGTTCCCATTTAAAATATGGCTTATATAAATTGGGTAGTAAAAAAGTTTGCACAAGCGAGTATTTGGCTTCTTACTTACCTGAATTACAGGCTGCTGAACGCTTGTGGTCATTAGTTAACAAACCAATTGCAAATCGTTCTTTTGATCAACTTAAGGACTTAGAGGGGGTTTTATACCGACGCTCTTATTGTCCTTTTATAACAGCAGTCTTTAATTCAAGCTATTACTTACTATCATTAATGACCTCTAACTCCATTTTTATTAGTCCGATGTTAACGGATCTGATATCATAAGGGATGAAGATTTTAATAAGTGTAAAGATAGTTTATCATCATCTAAAATAATTTTTACTTATTTTTTTTAAGTATTGGATTTGGTTACAAAAGATTTCAGGTTTATTTTTAGAATATGCAAAGCCAAGTTTTTCGCAATCAACCTTCAACAAATACTTCTTCAGCTTTTACTCAATTTTGGGAGAATGTAAAAGCGATCGCAGGTCCTTACTGGTATCCAACAAAGCCAGAGGGAAGAGCATTTTCAGACGTGATTCGATCATGGGGAATGCTCTTTATGTTGATCTTATTAATAATTGCACTTGTAGGTGCAACTGTTTTTAATAGCTTCATTAATCGCTATTTACTCGATATTATTATTGGAGAGAAAGATATAGATAAGTTTTTTAAAATGTTAGCCCTTTACGGCGTTGCCCTATTCTTAGTAACACTATTGATAGGATTTTCTAAATTTCTCAGAAAGCAAATTGCTCTTGATTGGTATCAATGGCTAAATAATCAAATTATATCAAAATATTTAAGTTATCGAGCCTATTATAAAATCAATTTCAAGTCTGATATAGATAATCCAGATCAACGTCTATCACAAGAAATAGAACCGCTTGCCAGCAATGCTCTAAGCTTTTCAGCTACTTTCCTTGAGAAAGTGCTGGAAATGACAGCTTTTTTAATAGTTCTTTGGTCAATTTCTCAGCAAGTTGCAGTAATTTTAATTACTTATACTATCATAGGAAATTTAATTGCTATTTACTTAAATAAAGAATTGATTAAGATTAATCAATCTGAACTCGAATCTAAAGCAGATTATAATTATTGCCTGACTCATGTTCGCAATCATGCTGAGTCTATAGCCTTTTTCCAAGGAGAAAGCCAAGAATCAAATATCATTCAACGAAAATTTAGTCACCTGGTAAAAAATGCTCAAAGTAAAATAAATTGGGAGAGAAATCAAGACTTTTTTAAGAGAGGATATCAGGCGGCTATCCAAATATTTCCATTTATAGTACTTGGGCCGTTAGAGCTAAGAGGCGAAATGGAATTTGGAGAAGTTACTCAAGCGGCTATAGCCTGCAATCTATTTGCTAATGCTCTAGCAGAATTAATCAATGAATTTGGAACTTCCGGACGCTTTTCCAGTTACGCTGAACGTTTAGCTGAGTTTTCAAATGCCTTAGAAGCTGTTACTAAACAACCAGAAAACGTTAGTACTATTAAAACAATAGAAGAAAATCATCTCGCTTTTGAGAATGTAACTTTACAAACGCCTAACTATGAACAAGTGATCGTTGAAGATTTATCGCTATCAGTTCAACCTGGAGAGGGTTTACTGATTGTTGGACCGAGTGGTATAGGCAAAAGTTCTCTCCTACGAGCGATCGCTGGTTTGTGGAATGCAGGTACTGGTCGTCTGATGCGACCGCCGCTAGAATCCGTCTTATTTTTGCCCCAACGTCCTTATATAATCTTAGGAACTTTGCGCGAACAGTTACTCTATCCTAATACGAATCGTCAAATGACCGACGCAGAACTTAAAGAAGTTTTGCAACAAGTCAACCTGCAAAACTTGCTAAGTCGCGTCAATGGTTTTGATACAGAAATTCCTTGGGAGAACATATTATCTTTGGGGGAACAACAACGGCTAGCTTTCGGACGACTATTAGTTACTTGTCCTAGCTTTACTATATTAGATGAAGCAACGAGTGCTTTGGATTTGAAAAATGAAGGGAATTTATATCAACAGTTACAATCAACGAAAACAACGTTTATCAGTGTTGGACATCGGGAAAGTCTATTTAATTATCATCAATGGGTTCTGGAGCTTTCACCTGATTCCAGTTGGCAACTTGTGACTGTACAGGATTATCAGCTGCGAAAAGCAAAAGAAATTGTCACTACTCCCGAACCGCCAGAAGATTCCCTATAAGCGTAGGTAGTGCATAGCCCCACTTTATACTGTACATTCGCTCATTTTTGAAGGGTGAGAGGAATTAATGCTTGACTGGGTAAGGAAAAAACGGTGTTGCTGAATCACAATATGAATTATGCGATCGCTACATCCAATTCTGGATTATCTTTCACAACAAACCTTAAGACTTCTCCCACTCGATAAGGATTTGGTACTTTGGTACGTTACGTCAAGCATTACGATTGTGCGCCCACAGGAATTAATAACATTAATGCAGCAATGCAGTAATTCAGTAAGTAATTGAGTATATAAATTATTACTTGAGTAAGAGAAGAAATGATGGGCGCAGTTAGAATCTGCTTGCTGAAAACTTATACAACAACAGAGCGACTTTCCAGTTTTACTTACTGCATCAATGCAGTAACGCAGTAAGTAATTGAGTACAACAGTCATTGCTTGAGCAAGGAAGGAATGATGGGCACAGTGATAGGATTTTTGAATCAAAAGGGGGGGTGTGGCAAGTCCACATCTGCTGTTCACATGAGCTGCTGGCTAATTAAAAAAGGTCATAAGGTTCAGCTTTTAGATGCTGACGCTCAACGCAGCAGTTCAATTTGGCTGACTTCGATGGAAGATAACCCAATTCCAGCTACTGTACTGCAATCACCTGATGAACTACTAGAACAAATTCCAGAGTTAGCCAAGCAGTGTGATTATCTGATTGTGGATGGACCTGCTGGGCTAACTGAGTCCACCAGGGCGATTTTGTTTCGGGCTGATTTGGCTGTCGTTCCCTGTCAGCCAACAGGTTTAGACCTGCAATCGGCTTCTGATTCTGTGCGGTTAATCAAGCAAGCTCAATCTGTGCGCGGTGGTTTACCTAAAGCGGTTATATTCATCAGCCGTGCCGTTAAAGGGACAAAGCTACTAGATGAAGCGATCGCACTGTTATCTAAAACAAAAGAAGTGACGGTGCTCAAGACAGTGATTCACAATAAACAAGCGATCGCAGACACTTTTGGTCAAGCCGCAACAATTTGGGATTTATCAGGTCGTCCAGCGACTGAATCTGCACGCGAGTATGAGCGACTGTTCAAAGAAATTATGGGGATGGTGCCATGAGTACCAAGAAGCGAAAGTCCCTCGATGATGCCCTGGCGAGTGAGTTTGTTTATGGTAAGTCCCAGTCAGAACCTCAAGACTCCCAATCCCCAAAACCAGAACAGGAAACTGTGCCAGTGACAAAACCAGCTGCAGAACCTACATCCACTCAACCAACGAAATCTAATCTCATGTCTCAACTTCAGCCGACGACTCCTAAAGAAGCAACAGTACGATTAACTGTAGATTTACCTGAGTCGATGCACCGCAAGCTATCTGTGCTAGCGGCGAAGACGGGCAGGAAAAAGGCTGAGATTGTGCGGTTTCTACTAGATGAAGCACTTAAGGAAGTAGACGAATAATGCAGTAATGCAGTAATGCAGTAAGTAAATGATGAAGTATTTCCTCACATCGAAGTTTCGATGTGAGGAAATTTTTAGAACTGGATGACAGTTTTCCGAAATTGACAACGCTCTGGTTGTAGTCTTAGTTAGATTACTTATTTATAACTAACTTCTATAACAAACCTTCGGGGATATTGCCCCACTAAACCCCGGTTATCTTGACCGGGTTTTTTAGTGGAGTGAGTTGGCTTCTCTGAGCGATCACGCTCTAGAGCGCAATCACCGACACCAGAAAAGCTATCTCGTGAGAGCAGCAGTTCATTGGCGAACCGCTGCACAAACCCTATTTACTCGTCATCTAAAAGCTCCTTCGCAGTTGCATCCAGTCTTTTGTTGGCATCATCCGAGAGCTTGAACAAGCGAGTAGTGGCAACTCCAGTGGTAAGTCCCACAGCTGTTGTAGCTACTGCTGCGGGTAAGTTCCCCATACAAACTGATATAGCAACCCCAATGCTGAAGGTAGCTGTCAATGTCCATAAACTGACGGTAGCGTTGAAGCTTGCCTTGGCTTGGCGACGACGCTCTTGAAACCACTGTATTGCAATATCGTCATGACTAGCATTAACTACTATGGTGTTATTTGAGCTTGACTTTACGATGGCGCTGCTGTTTAAACCTACTTCTGTTTCAGTAGCAGGAGTGTTTGTGACTTTATCAAAGTGGAATCAAGGGCAAGGGCATTTACTTGAGCTTGTATCAATTGATGATCCACCTTGTTTGTAACAAAGAATGTGTTGTAGATGCAATTTCTGAAAATTTGCCAGGGATGCGATGGCGCTCTGCGATTGCACAGAGTGCAGACGCCCGGGCGCGTATCGCACCCCCCCTCACAACTCATCACTCATCCTCATCCGCCAAATACAACCCACTACTATCAGTAGGTCGAGCGTGCAAATACATCTCAGTAATCGCCACCGAACTATGACCCAGTGTCTTTTGCAACAAATGTATCGGCGCTCCTCTATCAAGACTGTGGGAAGCATGGCTATGTCTTAACCAGTGGGGCGACACATTACCCTCAAGTCCAGCACGTTTCGCCGTATTCTTTACAATATGAAATATCATCGACCGACACAAGTGACCACCTTTACTCGAAACAAACACAGGGTCATCCTTACGAGCATAGCCTTTTAACTCATTAATCTCTCGCCAAATACCTTTCCCCACTAGCACAGTCCTAGTTTTCTCACCTTTACCAAATACTGTTATCTGTCCCCCATCCCCACGCGCCTTGAGGTCACGCCACTTGAGATGACACAATTCTGATACCCGTAACCCAGCAAAGTAAAGTAAGCGGATGATAGCACGGTCACGTGGATTGGTGGTAGATTTTATCAGTAAATGTACACAGTCTTCAGTTAAAATTCGCTCTGCCAATCTGTTCTTTGCCTTGGGTGACTTAACTAACACTCCTAAATTAGCCGATATCACTCCTAGCTGTTTAGCAAAGGAAAACAGACTCTTAATTGCACCCACAGCCACCCGCTTGGAATTCTCAGAACAATGAAGTGTCATCGTCCACATTTGGATATCCATCAAAGTGCAATCTGCTAGCAGTTTATGATTCACATGAACAAAGAACCGTTCTGCATAGCGACGGTAGCCGTCAACAGTGTTGAGACTTTTGCCGTGTAACCAAAGGTCAACAAGTTCAGAGTTAGTGAGCGTGGAAGAGTTATTCAACATTGTGTACTCTTATGTTGAATCCTTCTCCATTAAACCGCACACAGCGGACGAATTGAAGAAAAGTCGCGTAAGCGCTTGAAAATTAATGTCTCCACAATAAATGCTTTCCATTTTTTCCCGCTTCATTAAAACCGGAAAAATCTGCCAGCCTCATTACTAATTAGTTGGTTTAGCGCCAACGACCTGGGCGGGGGTCTTACACGTAAAAATTTTGGCAGCCTTATTACTACGAGTACTCGTCTTGCCCCACCGATCAACAATCACATTGGCTGCCAAAATTTTAGGGGACAATGCGTCGGCGCTAAGATGCCCCAAACGTAGATTTTTCTGAGATAATGAGTATTTATACATGGGCGATAATTCCTGTGGCTGGCAGATTTTTCAATCGTTGTGGCCCAACCCCAGAACTGGGTGTAATCACACTCACTTAACTGGATGATACAGCCCATCTTTTGAGTTAAATCGCCACGCATATTGACTGGAGTCGCGCGAACGAGTCCAAAGTTCAAAATCTTTCTGCGAAAGGACTGCACGTTTTTCCTGGAGCGTCGAGACAGTAGTATTGAGTCGCAATGCTAGGTTTTGTTCGCTAAAGGGTTGGAGTTGAGGTGGTTGGGAGTTGTGCTGATAGGGGTAGCCACCAGATTTATAGCGCGATTTGGATGCATTGAGGTTGTGTTGCATTTGCATTAATGCTCCTTCAAACTGCGCTAGTCGGTTTGCGAATCCTTCGGAAAGCTTCGCTAACGCATCAAGTTTTCCCTCCAAGTTGGTTAGTCTTTCTTCATGACGGGGGTTTGTGTTTTTCGCATCGGGACTAGAACGAATGTGCAAAAACTCTTCCTCAAGTTGGGCAAGACGAGTTTCTACACTCAATTCTGTACCTGGTACATCCCCTAAAATGTGATGCAGCCCTTGAATAACTAAATCAGTTGCGGTGGTTTTACGTTCTCTTGCTACTTTGCGTAGCGCTCCTGCTAAGGGTTTGGGGAGTTTGAAGTTGATTGATTCCCGCTCCAATCGTGTCATGTCTATACTTGTGTATGTGCCAGCGTGTAGAAATTGTACAGCTATTTTGAGGTACGTTTCTCTCAGAACTGAAAAAGAGGTTATCAACGATTCGGATGTGCGGTGGCGCGGTTTACTATCTTGGGCATGGCGTTTATGATGGTTAGCTACAAACAGTAGATTAGAGAACCTCTAAAAAAGCAGTATTTGGTATTTAAGACGATGGGAAAAGTTAATGGTAATATTGTTATATTTTCGTTAAGCTAAACGTAAATATTACTCTTGATTTAAAAGTATGAGTATCTAATGTTTTTACAGTCAGGTAATTCAAAGATAGAGTCAATTTGTGAGCAATGATTTCAAATGATAAGGATTAAGTAACAATGAACGCTTACAAAATATACGTCACGATTGAAGACCCAAATAATGTTGTTTTATCGAATTTACCCTTTCAGCGAGGACAGCGAGTAGAAGTCATTATCTTAGCAGAAGATAATGAAAGGTCTGCAATGAGTCAAAAAATGAGAGATTTATTTGATAGAACGCAGTCACTTCCAGGAGTACAAGAGATTACATCAGAAGATATAGCAGCAGAAGTTGAGGCTTACCGTCGGGGCGAATGAAGATTATTATTGATACGAATGTTTTAGTTTCTGCTGTACTTAGGGGGAGAGAACCAAGAGCAGTTATTCAATTTGTTGTTGACAATCCAGATTGTGAGTGGATTGTGTCTGAAGAAATTTTAACAGAATATAAGGAGGTTTTGAGTCGCTCTAAATTCAAATTGACTTCCCAAATCCGCTCGGAGTGGTTTGAAATTCTTGATAATTTGACGACACTCATTTCGGTTAATGTAGAAATTGATTTTCCACAAGACAGAAAGGATGCAAAGTTTTTGGCTTGTGCTATAGCAGCAGAGGCAGATTTTTTAGTTACGGGTGATTCTGATTTTAATTCAGCTCAAAGTTTGGTCAAGACAGCTATTGTTTCCGTATCTTTATTTAAAAAGCTAGTTTGTGATGTAAGGGGGTAAGTTAATTTACTTTGTTCTGCCTTGCGATTGTGCTCTTTGCGTAGATATACCCCACAAAGAGCGAGCGTCATAACGACGCGAGTTTTTAAATTTCGTGACACAGGCAATTTACATCTATTCACCATAAAGACAACTGCCGCTTCATTTTCCATAGACAAAAATGGACAACCCTACACAATGTCTACTCGTAAAACTCAAGATCTGGGTGTATTTTGGCGCAAAGCTCGCCGGGGGAAGTTTCCCCCGGCAGACTTTGCGGCCTAGCCTGCGTTCTTGGGTAAAACGAGTTAACTTCTGGCCGCCAAAATACAAGGGTTGTCCATTTTTGTCGTTAGCGTAGCGAGCCGTAGGCTGGGTTTGCCCAACCCTGGCGAGACATTAGACTTACCGCCTTGGTGGTAAAAAAGATGACACGCACTGCACAAAGCAACCAAATTACTTTTTCTGTTATCGGCTGGGTTCCGGTTCCAATGATGTACTTGGAGCGTGTACGCCATCCGTTCTGAGCGTGTTAGATGTGATGTGTTCTCACCTGGAGCAATACACTTCAACCCGCATTTTTGACAGCGCCAAAGAGCTTCTTGTTTAACTTCAGCAGCAATTTCTGACCAATTGTCTGGGTAAAGCAAGTACTTGAACTTCATTATCAGTTAAAGAAAGCGTGGCTTCTAGGATTTTAATGTTTATTTGGTGCAAAAGATTTATCCAAGTTCATCTGTAGATAGCGTACGCTTATAAGCTGACTTTCCCCCAGAACTAAAACCTGTTAACAGCTTTTGATGAATTGCAGTATATCTGAGATTGTCCAACGCTTAAGATCGCATACGCGATCGCCCGTCACCTGCCGACGAAGGAACGCTAACAGCCAAAGTGACAAAGCCATTAGCGCTTTTAGCTGCGGGGTTTTTCTCTTCATATTTATATGCCCAATACCAGTGGCTTTACTCTATGGTTACTATGACGATGTTACCTGGACTACTTCTGAGAGGTTAGAGCGCCTTAAGCTAACTACTCCAACAGCCAAAGCACACTCGTGGTTCGTGGATCACAGCCAATGAACCAATCCAGTGAATCCCCAAAAAACCAGTTCTAACCTACCAAAAAGAAAAGTACCAAAAGAAAAAATCTAGTGCAGTACGAGTCTGTTTTAGTTGTTTTTTTAAAAATTCTACGCTTTCTTCAATCACGACCTGCAAACGACGAGCCATAAGAGACAATAACATAAACTCCATCTATTCTATGCAACTTCACATACAGCGTATTACAGGTTTATATCGTAGTGAGAAATCCGGGAACAGGGTTTTCATGAAAGCGTCGGTTTTTGCAACACAACCCAAAAAAGAGTGATCGCAGTTTGATGGGGGTGTGACGCATTGGGGCGGCAGCTTTCTGGGGGAAGCTTCCCCCAGAAACGTGCCTTACAAAGAAACTCGCGGTGCCCTATGGGCGTTTTAGTCTAAAGTCCAATATAATGCAACACTCTCAAATAAATTAGTTCGATAATGAAGAAGATAGAACAATCAAAACCGAGTAGATACAATCTAACAATCCAAAGATTGAAAATAGAGGGTAAAGAACGGCCAAATCGAAACGACTATATTCAAGCTTTTGGACTTCTACCAGATTTTGTCCTCAAGGCTAATGGAATTTTAAGCGCAGAGCTTGAGGAGGGAAATTTAGGAGTATTACTCAGATCTCATCGAGATGCTTTTAAAGCTATCAAGAAGTGGATAGTTCACTTTGTATGCAATGCCAATGATAGCCTGACGACTGACCCACCAGAGTTAGATCTTGGCTGGGAGTTTGATTATAAACCCCATGCTGAAGAGTCTTGGGCTTTGCTAAATCTCTGCGAAGAAATTTTTCAGCGAGACCAATTTGGATGGAAAGACTCAATAGCATCTCTTTTGGCTGCTGAAATTTGGTTTAGCTGTGAGTTTGAACGACTGGAAAATACTTTTCAAAGCACAGGAATCTTAGGAACAACCCCTCAAAGAGGAAAACATCAATCCTGTGATGCCATGTCAAAGCAAATCAGCTCAGACTTTAATTCTATTCCATCACGACGCTTTGCTGATGCTTCTGCCTTTGAGCCAAATGAAATTCAAACCTGGGACTCTACAGAAGAAGCTATTAGAATACACGCTGAAAAAATTGCACAACTTGATACTGAATTTTGTCACATTATCTACTCCAATTACATCAAAATTCGGAAACGCACCATCAGAAGCATCCGCAATAATCCCAATTTACAAGTGGCTACTTTAGAAAAATCAGGCGATCTATTTGTGGGTGGAAAGGGTAAGCGAGGCAAAAGTCAAAAGCGCTCTAAGTCCAAAAAGGGTTTTTGTAAAGAAAAGTAACAATTAGCTATTTAGCTGCACAAAAGCTGCACTTGACTTGACGTTCTGAGATACTAGTTTTAGTGCAGAAAAAATTATTTATATTGCAGCTATGGGGTACTAATTATTAGTATTTTCATGTTGTTCTCCTTGAATAACAGGTTAATTGAAATATGAAAAATGCTCGATTTTCTTGTCAAAAAGCCCCGTTTAGTTTGCTCGTTTTTGTGCATATCCAGCGGGGAGTGGATATGCACAAAACATTGATAAAATTATTAGAGAAATTGATGTAATTATTGAGGTTTTCACTGAAAAATGAAAAGAACTGTAGGCTATGCGAGAGTCTCTTCTCGTGAGCAAGCCGTAGACTCTCAAGCCTTAGAACAGCAAATAGCAAGACTAAAAGCAGCCGGTGCAACTGAAATTTTTCAAGATATTCAATCAGGTAGCAATGATGATAGGCCTGCACTAAAAAAACTAATGAACCTAGTACGTTCTCGACAAATAGACGAAGTTGTCATTACCAGAATTGACCGAAAAGCTAGGTCGTTGCCAAAATTGCGAGAATGTATTGATACTTATAACTCTTCTGGTGTGAATCTCCGAATTTTGGATCAGCAAATTGACTTGAGTACATCTCAAGGCAAGTTGATGGTAAATGTCTTGGGTTCGCTCGCCGAATGGGAAACGGACCTTTTATCAGAGCGAGTCAGGCATGGTAAACAACATCGTAGGAATAAACAAGCAGCTAATGAATCCTATCCTTGGGGTTACCAAATAGTTAATGATAAATATCAACTAGATACTCGTCCATTTCTTTGTCTGCTCTCAGCGAGACCAGACAATTATCTAGACTTGTATAATGAATCAGATTTGACAAAACTTCCTGGTCAGACTATCTCAGAGGTAGCCAAAAGTTGTCTTGACATATTTTTTAAGCATCGAGGAGTTAGTCGAGGTTTAAAAGCTATATTCAATACATATGGAATCATCAAAAGAAGTGACAATAGAAATAGCCGGGATGGCATATTTCATTGGACCCCTACAGGCTTCAATCACTGGTTAACCAATCCTGTGTTGTGTGGGCATACCGCTTATCTCCAACGCATTACTA
>JAHHGV010000051.1 GCA_019359695.1 Brasilonema angustatum HA4187-MV1 | reverse complement strand
CTAGTGCTAGGAAGGCGCAGGGGAACAGTAGTATTCCTGACCAACCTACAAATACGAAACGGTCTCGCTTTAACCAGTCGTCGAGAACGTCAAACCACCCTCGTTTTGACGGGGCGCGTCCTACTGCGATGGTCATCGGACTAAAATCCTCTTTTTACTAAAATTGCAACTTTTTTTGAGGAATTAACTTTTTTGTGACACTGACAGCAACCATAGAGCTACTACCATTATGAGAGTATGTGGTATTAAGTCAGCATTTCTCACTTTGTTATGTGTCACAAGAGTTTCCACCAGTTGGTCGTCCAGCTTGCGGAAACTTAATGATTCTTAATTTATCATATTAATCCGCCTTTGTGCCTGATTTGCATGAAGAAATCTGGTATAAAGCACGAACCTACTAATTAATATCAATATCAGAAATTTTACAATCTGACACAACTTTTCTCAGAAAAGTTACAAATTTAAAGTTCTCAGCAATGAGTAGTCACAGCAGTACTGTAATACCATTTCATGACCGAGCCTGATACAAATGATTGGTCTTTAATTCTTTCCCCTCTGCTTGGGTACTCCCCATTTGTATCAACCTTAAAGTGAAACGGTATAAGCTCTATGTCCTGCAGACAGACTACGCGTGTTGGCCCAAGCCTGCGCAAAAATTAGAGGCGCAAGCTATAAACATCGGACATACGCGAAGGTGAGTAATTCGCTAAACTTGCAATACACCTGCTCTAATGGCAGACTTTGTAAAGGGAAGATCTCACGCACCAAGGTAGTTCTAATGACGGCATCAACAACCACCACACGAGGTGAATCGCCTAACAGCGATAAATCTACTTCAAATGTCCTACATCAGAAGGTTCTCGGTTCTCGTCGGTTCAGTAACTACTGGTGGGCAACTGTCGTTTCTTTAGGGGGTACGGGCTTCTTGCTCGCTGGTATTTCCAGCTATCTCAAAATCAATTTACTTATAGTTTCCGACCCGACTCAATTGGCATTCGTCCCACAAGGGTTGGTTATGGGATTGTATGGTGCTGCTGGCTCACTCCTAGCCTTGTACCTATGGCTAACGGTTTTATGGAATGTGGGAGGCGGATATAACGACTTTAACCGAGAAAATGGCACCATTACAATTTTCCGTTGGGGATATCCAGGAAAAAACCGCCGTATTCAAATTGACTCCAGTACAGAAGATGTGCAATCTGTGCGAGTTGAGGTGAAAGAAGGTCTGAACCCTCGTCGCGCACTTTACCTGCGTGTTAAAGGTCGGCGAGACATTCCCTTAACACGGGTAGGTCAACCTTTGTCTTTACAAGAGTTGGAAGTTCAAGGTGCCGAGTTAGCTCGGTTTTTGGGTGTGCCCTTAGAAGGACTTTAGAGGCTAAGATACAGTGGTTGTGTCTGTAACTGGCAATGCGGTTAAAAATTCCCCAATTTTTAGTGGTTTTCATTATTGTCGGTACGTTGATATTGGGGAGCTGTTCCACACAGCCAGGTGTTTCTAATTCTTCCCCAACATCCGCAGCTACCGAAGCAAGCAACAACTCAAGCGCTGAGACAACCACAAATACAGCAACCACAGAGGCAATTTCTGTATCTGAAAGTACAAACGAGAGTATTCCTGGAATGAAAGATTTACCACGACTGGAAGGAAAAGCAACGGTGGTTATGACCGTCAAAGGTTCGCCTATTACCATTGAAGTAGACGGAACTGATGCCCCAATCACCGCAGGTAACTTTGTTGATTTAGTCCAGAGGGGCGTGTACGATGGCTTAGTTTTCCATAGAGTTGTACGCCAACCCCAACCCTTTGTGGTTCAAGGAGGCGATCCCCAAAGTAAAGACCCGAAAGTTCCAGCAGATCGGTTGGGAACAGGAAGTTTTACTGACCCAAAAACTGGAAGAATTCGCTACATACCCCTAGAAATTAAGCCAAAAGGCTCTGATCAGCCAATTTATGGCAAAACACTCAAGACGGCTGGTATAGATAAGCCGCCTGTATTGCAGCACAAGCAGGGTGCAGTCGCTATGGCGCGATCGCAAATGCCAGATTCTGCTTCCTCACAGTTTTACTTCGCTTTGGCTGATTTAGGTTTTTTAGACGGTGACTATGCTGTTTTTGGCAATGTGACTAATGGTATGGATGTTGTCAACAAAATTCAGCAGGGCGATCGCATTGACTCTGCCAAAGTCACCAAAGGTGGAGAGAATCTGAAAAACGCTGGACAGTAGAAAGTAGAAATAAGGGAGTGAAGCGCGTTTGCGCAGCGCCCCCTCCGGGGCTAGCGTTAACGAAGTGGACCGTAGGTCGCCGTAGGCTGGGAGTGAGGTAAAAATAGGAAACGCTACAGGAATATCTCTTGTTCAGGGGAAGAAGAACCAATCGACATTAGCTCTTGTTCTATTTTTCTCCCCTTCGGGGAAGACCTCCGGTCTCGCTGCGCTAACGCAGTCGCCTGCGGAGGAGCCAGTACTGATAGCGTAGCGTGGCACTTTGTGCCATAGTCCTTGTTTCCCGACAGAGGTATCTGGCGTTGGAAACCCTACCAAGAGCGCTGTCTCACCTGCTCCCTTTCTCCCTGCTCAAGAGCTCCCCTACTTCCGAAAATGGCCGCAGTTGTTGTTACTGGTATTGGTTTAGTTTCCGCTTTAGGCAAAAATTTAGAGGACAGTTGGCAAAAGTTAATCGCAGGTGAATCTGGAATAAAATCGCATCAGCCATTTCCAGAACTGGAACCGCGTCCCTTAGCAATGATTTGCGAACAACCAGCACAGATAAAAGTCCTAACTCAGTTGGTTGTAACATCTGCTTTGAAAGATGCAGGACTACATTCACCTTTGCCAGATTGTGGAGTTGTAATTGGTTCGAGTCGCAGCTATCAGGGATTATGGGAGCAAATGGCGCAACAGATGCTCAAAAGCAGAAGAAAAACAGAGCAAGAGCTAATCTCGATTGGTTCTTCTTCCCCCCTGCACCCAGCTCCCAGCTCCCCCTCTTCTTTAGAGGGTTGGTTAGAGACTTTGCCTCATATGAATGCTATTGCAGCAGCACGGCAAATCGGTGCTTGCGGAGTTGTTTTGGCACCAATGGCGGCTTGTGCAACTGGAATTTGGGCGATCGCACAAGCCGCTTATCTTATCCAAACTGGGCAATGTCAGCGAGTGATTGCTGGTGCAGTGGATTCCCCGATTACACCCCTTACTATAGCTGGGTTTCAGCAAATGGGAGCCTTGGCAAAAACAGGAGCTTATCCTTTCGATGTTCGTCGGGAAGGCTTGGTTTTGGCGGAAGGAGGTGCAGTCTTTGTTTTAGAATCAGCCGAATTAGCACAGCAGCGTCAAGCAAGAGTGTATGGACAAATTCTTGGTTTTGGCTTGACAGCAGACGCATATCATGCAAACGTGCCCGAACCAGAAGCCAGGAGTGCGATCGCTGCAGTCAAACAATGTCTAAATCGCAGTTACCTGAGTGCAAATGATATTGATTACATTCATGCTCATGGTACAGCTACGCAATTAAATGACTCTCTAGAAAGCTTGTTGATACAAAAGTTATTTTTTCAAAGCGTGGCAGTCAGTTCAACTAAAGGAGCTACAGGTCATACATTAGGAGCATCTGGAGCTTTGGGGATTGCTTTTTCACTAATGGCGTTGAAGCAACAGATATTACCACCATGTGTTGGTTTGAAATACCCGGAATTTGATTTGAATTTGGTCAGGGAGTCGCGTCAAAGTAAAATTCAGCGCGTATTATGTTTTAGCTTTGGCTTTGGAGGGCAGAATGCAGTCATAGCTTTGAGTAAGTATCCTTAAAACTTAAAATTCGCCTGGTCGTTGCACAGGAAAACTTTCTGAATCATACATTTTTCTTATTTATACGTTTATTTATTGTTAACTTATATTTTATATAGTATCTGTCAAAAGATAGATTTTCTATTTTTTCTCTAATGAGAGTATATTTTTAGAATTTGTTAAGCTAAAACGTATTTAAACTGCACAATCACTTGTTGATTGTTGTTGAACGCCAGTCGCACGCCAGGTGCTACAACGGGGGGAACCCCAACGCCAGATGCCTGCGACGGGAAACCCGTCTTCAGCACTGGCTCCGCAACGCACTGGCTCCTCAAGTCGGGAAACCCCTTCGGGGAAGACCTCCGGTCTCGCTGCGCTTTAGACCTCTGGGCGTGCGCAAAGCGCATACGCCAGATGCCTGCGGAGGGAAACCCTCCCGCAGCACTGGTCTCACCGCCCACGGCGCTGGCTCCTGATAACGGTTAACTGTCAACTGTCAACAGTCAACAACTCTAAAACGATAATGTGCAATCTTTAAGCACGACAGCTTATTTATCATCAGTTTTCAGTTAACTTAACAAAATAAATTAATAAAGTGACTCACCATAAAATTTTCAACCATGACATTATGGTCTGCACCGATCAGCGTTTGATCGGTAATCATCTTTATTCCGGTAGGGTGCTAGGCTTGACTGAACCAGAGGATATTATTCAGTTGTGTCCCGATTTAAAGTCACAATGGAATATTATTACCGAACATTACAGACGGATAGGCTTAAGCCATAGCGAAAATGTCATCTGGGATGTTTCATACAAAGTATTGGAAGACTATCCTCAATATAACGTTTCCCTTTTTTTCTTCGGCAATGCTACAAGTAAAGTCGGTTGTGATGAAGATAGGTTTCGCCAGATAGATTCCGACTGGTTGAACACAGTTAAATTTATAAACTCCAAGAATAATTTTATACAACTAGCACAAGAACTTGGAGTCAGCGTTCCTCTAACGTTTTGTTTTCAAAATAAAGCTGCTATCAAAGATTTATCTAAGTTTCCCTACCCGTGTTATTTGAAAACTGCTATTTCCGTGAATGGTGTTGGAATTAGCCGATGTGAAAATCAACTACAGCTTGACGAAGTTATCAAAACGTTTCCCGATGAAATACCTTTGCAAATTCAAGAAGAAGTTGCAACTTTATCCTTTTTAAATGTGCAATACTCTGTGGAAGGATCAAAACTTCAACGTCTTGCCATCACTTCTCAAATTCTTGATGGTTACGCCCATATCGGCAATCGTTATCCTAGTAAGCATCAACCTTGGGAAACCGTTGAACCAATAGCTGAGTGGATAACGCAACGTGGTATAAAAGAAATCTTTGCTTTTGATGTTGCAGTCGTGGAAGATGCAACACACGAAACGCGTTATCTGGCAATCGAGTGTAATCCACGCTTCAATGGTGCATCATATCCCACAGGTGTTGCCAAAAAGCTTAATATCCCTAGTTGGAGTTGCGAAACCTTTAAAACGCAATATCGCTCACTTGAAAACCTTGATTTCAGTGATATTGAGTTCAACGAGAAAACCAACACAGGTGTTGTGATCGTCAACTGGGGTACTGTTCTGGTTGGAAAAATCCTTATCTTGATTGCTGGAAATATCCAACAGCAGCACGAACTCACAGCCAAATTAAAAGAGCGATTATGAGTGGGTGATACACTCCCGACACTCCCATCACCAAAAAATCGATATGATATGTAAAAGTAGATAAATCTTAAAGATTGTTTATCAATGCTGGTTTCCTCCTCTGCCTTGTCCAAGGTCAAAAACTCAGTCAAGGAAAAGGTTTTTTTCGGTAATGAACCCACTCCTGAGTTACTGGGAATTCTTACCGTTTACTTTGTTCAAGGTATTTTAGGGTTGGCGCGTCTTGCTGTCAGCTTTTTCTTGAAAGATGAACTCTTGCTCACTCCGGTTCAAGTTGCAGCTTTATTTGGCGTAGTTAGTCTACCTTGGATACTCAAGCCACTGTTTGGTTTTCTCTCCGATGGCTTGCCTATATTCGGTTACCGACGGCGTCCATACCTAATTCTGTCTGGGATACTAGGAGCGATTTCTTGGATAAGTCTGGCAACAATAGTTCACACAGCCATAGGCGCTGCGATCGCGATCGCACTTAGTTCTCTGTCTGTTGCTGTCAGTGATGTGATTGTTGACTCATTGGTTGTCCAAAGGGTAAAAGGTGAATCACAAGCACAAGCAGGTTCTCTCCAATCGCTGTGTTGGGTTGCTTCAGCCTTAGGAGGGTTGATAACAGCTTACCTCAGCGGTATACTCCTAGAGTTTTTCACCACCAGAACTATCTTTTGGATTACTGCCTCGTTCCCGCTTCTGGTGTCTGCTGCGGCTTGGTTGATTGCTGAGTCACCTGTGAGCAAAGACGCAAGCATTGATGATGATTCAGATTTCGTGTCAGTTAGGCATCAACTGCAAGAACTACGCGCAGCCATTAGTAAAAAAGCAATTTGGTTACCAGCAGCATTTATCTTCCTTTGGCAGGCTACACCAACAAGTGAATCAGCTTTTTTCTTCTTCGCAACCAACGAACTGCACTTTGAACCAGAATTTCTGGGACGTGTACACTTGGTGACAAGCATTGCTTTGCTTGTTGGTGTTTGGATTTTTCAACGTTTTCTTAAAACCGTTCCCTTTCGCGTCATTTTTGCTTGGACTATTGCCCTCTCAGCAGTATTAGGAATGACCATGCTGGTGTTAGTGACTCATACTAACCGTGCTTTGGGTATAGATGACCACTGGTTTAGTCTTGGTGATAGCGTAATTTTAACTGTGATGGGGCGAATAGCTTATATGCCATTTTTGGTATTAGCGGCGAGGCTTTGTCCCCCTGGAGTGGAAGCGACTTTATTTGCCCTGTTAATGTCGGTGAGCAACTTGGGAGGACTAATTTCACACCAATTCGGGGCAGTGTTGATGTATTGGTTGGGAATTACCGAAACTAATTTTAATAGTTTGTGGGTGTTGGTCATCATCTCTAACCTCACCAGACTGCTACCATTGCTATTCATCAACTGGCTTCCTGCTGCTGACTCTCAAACTGAGACACCAACAACACCAACTTCACAGCCAGCCTTGACACCACCATAACAACCAGCTTTAACAAAGACCATTTTTACCAAAAACTTAACGGGAGCGTGAAATCCCCACATAAGGAGGCACGTAAGGGGTTGGGGGATCTCTTATGCGTAAGTCCTACTTAATACAAAATCTAAGATTTCCAATCCAAAATTTCAAGTCCAGAATTGACATGCAGAATTTTCAACTTTACGAACGAGCATCTCAAGTTCCGCAAAAATCCTACAATCGTGGGGATTGGCAAAGAGGATATGAATCCCTTGATAAAGAATTTGATTATTGGATTGATGATGTAGAAGGACAAATTCCCCAGGAACTGCATGGTACGCTGTTTAGAAATGGTTCTGGTTTGTTAGATATAAAAGGGCAACGGATTCATCACCCTTTTGATGGAGATGGGATGATTAGCCGTATCACCTTCTCCAATGGTCGTGCTCATTTCCGCAACCGCTTTGTCCGTACTCAAGAGTATTTGGAAGAACAAAAAGCTGGCAAAATCTTGTATCGAGGTGTTTTTGGAACCCAAAAACCCGGTGGTTGGCTGGCTAATGCTTTAGATTTCAAACTCAAAAATATTGCCAATACCAATGTGATTTATTGGGGCGGTAAACTGCTGGCACTGTGGGAAGCCGCTGAGCCTTATCGTCTTGATCCCTACACTTTAGAAACTTTGGGCAAAGAATACTTTACAGCGGTTTTCTGTAAGGTGGGCATTGCTCACCAATATCTCAAATGTCTATCACGTAGGCTTTTGTGAGCAATGCCCACCCTACGATTTGTGGTCTATTCATATGAAAACCGCTGTAACGGTGTGTTGTCAGAAGGTGAAGCATTTTCTGCCCATCCCCGCTTAGATCCTAATTCTGTTCTAGATAATGGTGCGCCAAGCCTTGTCAACTTTTCCATCAAGCCGGGATTATCCACCACGATTACAATTTTCGAGCTAAACACTGAGGGTAAGATTGTACGACAGCACGCCCATAGGGTTCCAGGATTTGCCTTTATCCACGATTTTGCCATTACCCCCAATTACTGTATATTCTTTCAAAATCCCGTTACCTTTAATCCCATACCTTTTGTATTGGGAATGCGTGGTGCAGGGGAATGTATTAAGTTTCAGCCACAACAACCCACTCGCGTAATCATCATTTCGCGTAACCCGAAACAAAAGCGAGTTCAAATTATAGAAACGCGAACCGGCTTTGTCTTCCACCATGTCAATGCAATTGAGCTGGAAGATGAAATTGTTATTGACTCACTTTGCTACGAATCTCTGCCAGAAGTACAACCGCAAAGTGATTTTCGACAAGTAGATTTTGATGCGAGCAAGCCAGGACAATTATGGCGTTTTCATCTTAATCTCAAAAATCAGACAGTGCAGCAAGAGTTGTTGATCAGTCGGTGTTGTGAATTTCCCAGCTTACATCCGCAAAACGTTGGTCGCCCATATCGTTATTTATACATGGGTGCAGCTCATGCAGAGACTGGTAATGCTCCATTGCAAGCATTTCTGAAAGTGGATTTTGAGTCAGGAAAACAACAACTTTGGAGTGCCGCCCCGTATGGATTTGCTAGTGAACCTATTTTTGTTCCACGCACCTCCCACAGCCCTGCTTCTCAAGGGGTGACAAACGCGGGTGAAGATGATGGCTGGGTGCTGGCTTTGGTTTATGACTCTGAGTACCATCGCTCAGATGTGGTGATTTTAGATGCAAAAGATTTCCACAAAGGATCTATCGCCAGATTGCATCTCAAGCACCATATTCCTTATGGGTTGCATGGAAGTTTTACCTCTAAGTGCTTTGTCTAATTTCGTTTGGTAAAGCATGTAAGCGTATAGTTTGAGAATGCTCTTGGTGTCATTTGGCATAAACTGAATTCAAGCTATGCAAATCATTGAGATTGGGGTTTTCCCCCAATCTTATTGATAACTACTTAATACCTGCTGAGTTCTTAGTATGGTTATCAATTATCTTAGCTAAGCCAGGTACCGCCTCTTCCACATGCTTCTTAGCTGAATTGCGGAGTTTATCATATACACCTCGCAGAGCCTTATTCTTGGTTTTCTCTATCTTTGCGTCGGTAATGCTGAGTATTGCATCCGCTGTGCGAGAACTGTTCTGCGTGAGGTGTTCGACTGGATTGCCTGACTGTATGCCCTCACTCCAAATAGGATCAATTGCTGTTAATGATTGCGGCAGAAGCATTGCAACGGCGTCAGCACAATAAGTAGGCGCAAACCCCTTTATAGCAGTGTAGCCGGCTTTAAAGGCGAGACCAGAAACCCCTTGCATTGAAGCGACTTGCTGATCCATCAACTTCGTGCAGTCAGCCACAACCATATTCTTTTTAGTTGGATCTAACAGCTCGTCACTAAGTCTCATTTCGATTCTCCTTAAAGTAATAGCACTTAATTTTTATTCAACTAATTGTTCTGCCCAGCAGGAAATTACAGAAGACATTATGAGGTTTATACCAATTTTCTATGGGGAATTGGTATGAAAGGATCTTCATAAACTTTTTCATGTTATACCAATTCTCTGTAAAATTATGCCAATTCTCCATGAAGATGTTCTTAATTTAGCCCTTAGACGGTAATGCACCACTAAAAGTAAACTCCAAAGGGCTTTGTATGTCTGGCTGAAACAGGACATTGCCGTGAGGAATACTGAGTGATACAAAAAAGTAAGAGAGTGTCAACTTTAGAACTTCACGGAACTTTTATCACTTATATCTGTTCCCTTGCGAAAAAACTGTTGCAACACCTCCCCTGGTTTGCGATCCCAAGTGTCGATATGTTCGTAAATTAAACCCTCTTGATTGAGTTTGTAAGTTGAGTAGCCGTTGAAAAACACTCCAGCTTTCCAAGGAACGCGCAAAACACCCCTGACTGTCCACTTAGCCAAAATTATGTCTTCGGCTGACTGATAGACTTCGTGTAAATCAAAGTAAATTTTAGTAAAAAATAATCGAGCGTGAAATCGCAAAGTCCAAAAGATAATGCGATAGTTTAATTTTCCTTTAAATTTATTGACAGGATCTTGAAAGTAAATATCCTGCGTGTAGATGTCGTAAGAAATATCCTTTTTAAAAAGTGTTGGTAAATCGTTTTTAAGAGTTTCAATATCTTTTTGCACCTGCAATTGATATTCCATGCATGACCCCCTAAACAAAATTTCTTAAAAATCTCAGCAACTGCTGCCAAATAGATAATGATATTTTCTTGTTCACTCTACCTTGAATTAAATCTAACAGAGAAGGGAATGCAGCAGACTGGGCATAAGGACCTTTTCGCAACACCTCAGCTAATGCGTTATTTTCTTGTCGCAAACCTTCGTAGAAAAAGAAAATTTCCCCATAAATTCCACAACCACGGTTATACTCAATAGCCTGCAATAAGTGCTCTGAACTTATCCGGTAAGAACCAAGTTTCATCAAAATTCCTGGTGCTAACTTGGATAGAGTATTATCTATGAATTGCTCGTTTACTAATTTATCAATAATGCTTTTATAAGAGAGAAAATCACGGCGGTAGATTTGGGGATGGATCATATCTACAAGCCCTCGTTTCAGCCAAGTAGGCGAGTCTTGTAAGTATTCTTTATATGCCCAGTCGTGGATATTCGGAGTTATTGATATTAACAGGTTAGAATTAATCGCTTTGACTGCTTGATAGAGGCGGGCAAGAAATTCAGTCAGAATATCGGCACGCCACTGCAACCATCTTCCATCCTTAAAGTTTTTTGGCGGATTCTCACCAAACTGCTGACGATAGCGTTCTTGAGTTTTTCTGTCATAGCCGCCTTCACTAGGGAATGCAGGTAGACGATCATCACCTTGGATACCATCTACATCATAATTTTTTACGACTTCCAATATTATATTTAACATAAAATCTTGAACTTCTGGATCAAGGGCATTCAGCCACTCAAAGCCATTTTTGTTCAGCAACTTCCCCTCACGATCACGGGCAGCCCATTCAGGTTTTTTTGCCAGCAGTTGTCCACCATTTAAATTGTAGGAACTGGCGAATCCATATTCAAACCAAGGAATGATTTTTAACCCCACCCGCCGCGCCTCTGTAACGACTTCCGCCAAGGGATCGCGTCCGACAAACTGTGGGTTGATTTCTGTATTAAAGGTTTGACGCATCAATTGACTAGGATACATTGTCGCCCCTTTGTTCCAGACAACAGGGAAGACAACATTAAATCCTGTCTGGGCCAGGAAATGCATAGCTTGTGCAATGTTTTCTCGGGAATTGAAAACTTTGCTATCTGTTGTGGGTAACCAGACACCGCGTATTTCTACTTTTGCCATGCACTTTTCAACGTGTGACTACCCGACGATAGCGTGCCTGAATCACCATGTAAACACCATAGGCAACTAAACCCAGCGCTACGATACCCAAAAGCCAAGGACCATAGGGTTGTTGTGCTAGTGTGTGTAACACCTCACTTAAACCTCCTGCTTGACTAGCGTCAGACTGAGTTGCTGCTTGAATTAAAAACCAGCCAGTAATACAGAAGACTATCCCTCGGGCTACTAAACCAAATCTAGAAATACCCATTACCAACTTGCGTTCTGAATCGTCCAATTCATTCAAATTTAAGTTTTTCCGAAACTTACTACTAAAGGCTTGATAGAACTGATAGAAACCCAAACCAATAACAAACGCCCCCCCAGCACCAACTAACCATTGACCAAAGGGTTGAGAAAGTAATCTTGCTGTCCAATCTTGTCTAGAGTTACTGTTACCACCACTGTTAGAACCGAGAATAATTTGCACAGCACTCAAAGCAATACCAGCATAGATCAAACCATTGATTACATAACCAACTCGCTGTAGTAAACCTTTAGCATCTGTGCCTTTATTTTCTGGGTCGTTTATTGCCTGTACAAAACGAAGAATTACGTATCCAATTAGTCCAATTGCCACTAAAGCTAGTAGAAACTCTCCAAATGGCTGATTGACAATTTCCCGGAGAGCGCCTTTAGTATCAGTGATTTTACCACCACTGCTAAATGCCGCCTGCGCTGCCAATAGTCCAACGATCGCGTAAACTATTCCTTTAGATATATAACCAAATCTAGCTAGTCTTTCAATCCATAATGAATGATGATGTATTAGTTGCTGTGTCATAAGAGTTGGATTAAATCATAGCTAAGTAATTACCAGATTTGATCCCAAACATACATCTACCAAGAGAGGAATTATCAATCCCTGAATTAAGAATGGTTGAAGACTGATTTTCTTCTTAAATTTTTATTTCATATAGATAATTTTTATGTATTTAGTTACTATTAATACTTGTATTTAAAGTCCCCTTATCTAACTAGAAGAGTATAAATTATGTCTGTATTAGAAGGTTCATGGCAGCATAAGTATATCACTGCAAACGGCATGAAATTGCATTACGTTACTCAAGGGAATGGCCCTTTAATGGTAATGTTGCATGGATTTCCTGAGTTTTGGTACTCGTGGCGGTATCAAATACCAGAATTTGCCCAAAACTTTAAAGTGGTTGCCCTTGACTTGCGTGGCTATAACGATAGCGAAAAGCCTAAGAACCAGTCAGCTTATGTGATGGATGAATTTGTCAGAGATGTTGAGGCGCTTATTAAAGGATTGGGATACGAAAAATGTATTTTGCTGGGACATGATTGGGGTGGTGCGATCGCCTGGAATTTCGCTTACTCTCATCCCCAAATGGTAGAGCGTTTAATTGTACTCAATTTGCCTCATCCCGCTAAATTTGCCGAAGGCTTACGCACTCCTCAACAGTTGCTACGTAGCTGGTATATATTCTTCTTTCAATTACCAGGAATACCAGAATTACTCATACAATCCTTGGATTATCAACTGATTGAAAATACATTTCAAGGTATGGCGATCGACAAAAGTGCTTTCACTCAAGCGGATCTGAATGCTTACAAAGATGCTGCTGCCAAACGTGGTGCTTTGACAGCAATGTTGAACTATTATCGCAACATTTTTAAACAGAGAATAGTTAATCAAAGTTGGGGTGTTTTGGAAGTACCAACGTTGATGATTTGGGGAGAAAACGATACTGCCCTTGGCAAGGAATTAACCTACGGCACTCAAGCTTATGTGAAAGATTTTCAAATCAGATATATTCCTAACTGTAGCCATTGGGTACAGCAGGAACAGCCTCAATTAGTCAATAATTACATACGAGAGTTTTTGGGAGAACATTATACCAATTCAAAATTCAAAATTCAAAATTCAAAATAAAGAAAGCCAGACATCACAAGGGTTTGGGAGTGTGTATCTGTCGCATTCTTTTTTTAAATTGGTATTAGTTAAAGAAGAACTCAGAACGCAGCCCGTTCTGACAACTGTGTTCTGGGTTATTTTTGTTCAGATAATGAGAATGAACTCTTTGAGATGAGATTAATTTCAATACCAGCACATATATAGCAGTCCTAAATCATTCGTAAGATTTTCTCTTCTCTTTCTTGGCGTCCTTGGCGTCTTGGCGGTTCGATAATTCTCACAACTCATATAGGATTGCTATATTGTTCGTCAGGCAAACGAAAAACTTAATGCAAGCCTGAAAGCTAGCAATTTTGTTCAACCACCTGATAAACAAAACTAAGACTTGCCCAATGATTCACATCCAATATATAGGAATCAGTCGTTGTAGTGTTCGTATCCTTGATTGCACTGGCATTATGTAAATCTTGTAGAACAGCTTGTACGACTTCTAGGGGATTTGTCAAGGGCTGAATACGGTGCTGTTCTGCTTTGGGATACTTAGCAGCTTCTAAAGCAGCGAGGGACTGGGTAAAAGGTGCAGTACTAAAAATAAGTTGGGTTTCACTTAAGGAACTTGGTGCTTGCACAACCCATTCAAAACCTGAAGTCGTTTGTGGTACTGTTAAAGTTTCTCCTGGGGAGATAACTATATCTTTAGCGACTAGTTTGGTTTGCGATGAGTCTGCTTCAGTATCTTTGTACCAAGGCACCAGGGCGATCGCAGTTCTACTGCTATTTAATCCTAGCAGCATCAGATAAACAGGGCGCGAGCTCTTGTTTTCCACTCGATACTGTATCTTACTGCCAACGCTGACAGTGGGAATATCACCAAGTTCAGGATTGAATGACTTCTTGTTTGATGTTTGAGTGGTTTGGTTTGGCAGTGTTTCTCGTTGTATGACTGCCCTAGGTGTTAAAGAACCTATGATCTCTAATGTTGCCTTAATCCCCAAGCCAGAAGATCCTGTATTTTGTGTGAGTCCCCATAATTTTGCCGCCAGTAAAGTTCCTAGTTTTGGTTTTAACCGCTGTGCAGCCACCTTCACTGCTTCTTTAGCTTCTCCACCACTGCTTGGAATGAACTCGCCACCAGGAGAGAATAAACCGTAAGGACTGCGAGACACGGCTGTAGAGTCTGTTGCTTCTAAATCTTTATTCTTCGCTTCAGCTACTTTTCCAAACAAATAATCTGCTGGTTGTTCTCCGGTGACTACGCTTAGTAAATGGGTGGCGGTTGAAAAGGCACTTGTTGCATCCACTCGTTCAATTCTTTCGAGTCCATTCAGGGCGACTGTTAAACCAATATTTCGGGGTATAACTCGCACAGCTTCCTGAACAAGTTGTCCGACTTGGGGAGAAGTTGTACCATCAGAACTCAACATTTGCGCTTTTGCTGTCAACCCAGCACGCGATTTCAAAATCAGCTGTATGTTCGATCCTTCTTTTGTAATGATCGTGAATTGTGAATTGACTCCGTAGTATTCCAGTACTTGTGCAGGTACTCCTCCCAGCCACAGTAGGATTGTTTTCCCATCGTCCTCCACTCCTGTAACCACTCCTTCTGCACTGCTGGTGTTTGGAAGCAAAATATCTCCAATTGGTGTACGGGAAAGCTGACTTTTGCTATCTAGCAATAAAGCTGGTTGCTGTTTTGTACTACCCAACTGCTGAATAGAACCTGCCACATGAGATAGGCAGACTTGAATTGTTGTTGCTGGTGTGGCTTGCCATAAGTACTGGGTTAAGGCATAAGTAAATAATCCCGCACTAAAACCAGATAACTGTCCCTCCCTTGCGAATTCCTTGGGGGTAGAGGTTGCGCAAAGCACAATAACTGACTCTTCACTAGAGACTTTTGCTTGTAACTGTTTTTGCAACTCAAGTTCTTCTGGTAAGAAGATAGCTTGTTCTGGTTGTGGGAGGGCGCGAATTTTTAGGTTTGTTAGTAAAGAGTTAGAGGTCCCATAGTAGCTTGTATCTAACACTGCTGCTACATGCTTTGTGGCAAGCGATCGCAACATCAGCAACAGTGTTTCTTCTAATAAATAGTTGACTTTTTTACTTTCTTGTCCATCTCTATCATTAAATAAAACAAGAGCGTTTTGCTCTGTTTCTTGCATTTCTAATTTGACACGACTGCCATAGCCACTATAGTGGAAGACAACTACATCATCAGATTTAGCTTGCTTAACCAGATGCTCGAAAAAAGTCCTCTCAATAGCTTTTCTTGTCGCTTGTTCATTAGTTAACGAGATAATATCAGAGGGTTGGAAACCAAAGCGGTGAATCAAAAGTTCCCTTTGTAGTTCCACATCAGTTAGACAACCGCTCAAAGCTGGAGATTGTGGGTACTGATTAATCCCGACTAATAAAGCCAATTTACGCGGTGCAGATTGTGCTAAAGCTTGATAGTAGCGGCTTCCTAATGTCAACCACCCAGTTTCAATCGCACTCAACACCCCAAATATAGAGCCAAAACTTTCTAAAAACGTTCGCCGCTTCATAACTTAAGTTAACTATCAGGCCTCAGTCTATCAGCTATAGCTTAAAGGTCTGAGGTCTGAGTGTAAAGCAACCTTTTACACTTTACTATCTGTCTTTTGTATGGTTTAAATTTCGTAAGTATGAACTGGTACTCGGATTGCGCGTGCCAATTCTGCCGCCACCTCTGGACGAGAAAATTCTGGTGGAGGTAACTCGCCTCGGCGCAGCATTTCCCGCACTTTTGTTCCCGAAAGATGAATCCGCTCTTCTGGAAGACTAGGACTTGTTTTGTCTGTCGCCATTTGCTGGGTACGCATGCAGTAAAAGGCGTGTTCAAACATCATCGGTACAATGCCCAGTTCTTCAGGCTTAAACTCATCAAAGATGTACTGAGCATCATAAGTGCCGTAGTAATTTCCTACGCCAGCATGATCCCGTCCTACGATAAAGTGAGTGCAACCGTAGTTCTTGCGAATCAAAGCATGGAAAATTGCCTCCCGAGGACCAGCATAACGCATAGCCGAGGGATTAATTGCTAAAAGGACGCGGTTATGTGGGTAGTATTTTTCCATCAAAATTTCGTAACAGCGCATTCGCACATCTGCGGGAATGTCATCTTCTTTCGTCGCCCCAACCAATGGGTGCAAAAATAGACCATCCACAATTTCTAGGGCGCACTTTTGGATATATTCATGGGCGCGGTGGATCGGGTTGCGAGTTTGGAACCCAACAACAGTTTTCCAGCCCATTTGCTGAAACAACTGCCGAGACTCGACAGGATCAACTTGGTATTTTGGAAACAGAGGATGAGACTTGCGTTCTAATAACCACACATCACCTGCTAAATTTACAGAACCTTGATTGTAAACTACCTGTACACCAGGATGCTTTGAGTCATTGGTTCGATAAACATGAACCGCTTCACGAGTCTTATCGTAGTGATATTTTTGTGTTAGTTCTAATACCCCGATATATTCACCAGCAGGATTATCCAAGCGAATCAAATCACCTTCTTTTAAGGGGGCGGCGACTTGTTCACTCACCGAGAGTGTAACAGGAATTGACCAAACGGTACCGTTGGCGAGACGCATTTGAGCAACAACACCGTTATAGTCCTCCTGGTTCATAAAACCAGTTAGTGGACTCAAACCGCCAATTGCAATCATTTGCAAATCTGATACTGCTCGTTCATTAAGTTGAACTCGCGGTAGAAAGTCGGCTTTTGAAAGAAATACTTGTTTTTGCTCAGGTGTAGCGATGCGATTCACCAATTGCCCACCGTGAGGGGCTATGCCATCGTAATGATAACTCAAGGCTGTCCTTTGTTTGCGATAACTACATTTTTTTTTAATCTATGTATTAACTTATCATTTTCCGTTTCGCAGATTCGAAGTTACCAGTTATCAGTTATCAGTTATCAGTTACCAGTTTTCACTATTCCCTGTTCCCTGTTCACTGTTCACTGTTCCCTGTTCACTGTTTGCTCAATGATCCCCCCACCTAACACCTTCTCCCCTTCGTACCACACAGCAGCTTGTCCGGGAGTAATGCTGAATTGAGGTTCATCAAACACTAAGCGAACACGAGAATAATCTGCGGGAATAACTGTGACTGGTACAGGAGTGGAACGATAGCGAATTTGAACTTCCGCCCGAATGGGACTTGATGGTTCAGCAATGGATACCCAATTAACCCTTTGTACAGTACATTCTGGTTCGGTTACTTTGGTGCGATCGCCCACAATCACCCTGTTATTCACTGCATCCAATGCAATCACATACAGTGGTTCAGCGGCGGCGATACCTATACCCTTACGTTGCCCAATTGTGTAATGATGAACACCATCATGTTCACCCAGAATTTTACCTGAAGTATCAACAATATCTCCTTTTTTGGGCGCAAGATACTTATCTAGAAACGCTCGCATTGAGCCGTTACTTTCCACCAAGCATAAGTCTTGGCTTTCTGGCTTATCTGCTGTTTTCAACTTGTATTCATCAGCCAGATGACGAGTTTCGCTTTTTTGTAACTCTCCTAGTGGAAATACACTTCCTGCTAGTAGTTCTTGCGACAAATCATAGAGAAAGTAGGACTGGTCTTTGTTGCGATCAAATGCACGCAGCAATTGGTAGCGTCCAGTAGCGGGATCATATTGAATGCGAGCATAGTGACCAGTGGCAATGCGATCGCACTCTAAATTTTCCCGCGCGTATTGCAACATCGGACCAAATTTTACAGTTTTGTTACATTGTGAGCAAGGCAAAGGAGTGATCCCAGTACTGTAACCACCCACCAAGTAATCAATGATATTAGTTTGAAAGACGTCCCGAATATCAACAATATGATGGGGAATACCTAGCTGCTCACAGATATAAGCTGCATCAATCATACCTTCAGAGCAACACTGACCTTTCCCCTTCATCAACCAAAGGGTTAAACCAATCACTTCATAGCCTTGATCGTGCAAAATGGCTGCTGCGGTGGAACTATCAACGCCACCAGAAAGACCAACTACAATTTTGTTCATAAAAGAGTTCGCTTCTTGTATAAAATTACTACATAAATCAAGATATTGGATTTCTATTTGATTTTTGAACAGAACTCCGTACAGTTTCTGTTAAGTGTTCTCTATTTCCTGTTCCCTGTTCCCTGTTCCCTGTTCCCTAGCTCAACTAGTAACTTCATAAACCAAACCGGATTCCTATGTTTTAGATTTTGGATTAAATCACTCGATTATTTTTTAGTCAAGAAAATCATTTAAAATTTTTGCTGCTAATAATATGGTCAGTGCAATACCGAATCAGATTATGGCATTTATCAAATGGAGCCAACCATCTTTGATTTTGCGCTTGCTCTTAGGAGGGTGGTTAGTTTTTTTATCTCAATCTAACTTAGCATATGCCCAAATCAATCCTAGCGAAGTTTTCATAGCACAGCGACGATCAGTGTATGATGGTGTTCCGCCTGCACCTTCAGATGAACCGTTTCCAGCAGAACCGTCAGGTTCACAAGGTTATACACCTCCTGAGGTGAATACATCGTCCCAACGTTCTATTGAATTCCAAGCACCTGAAGCACCCTCTTATGGATCTAACCGTGGTTATGCTCCCTACAAGGTGTATATTGATGACAATGGTTATGGACGGCGAGGAACAGGTCTAATTCCCAGAAATGCTTTTAGACAACGGTTTCAAGGACGTTCTGTGATTCAAGTAGGAGCTTTTAGGACAAGAGAAGGAGCTAGAAGCCTAGCCAGACGACTGGAATCTGATGGGGTATATTCTGCAAGAGTTGTTTATAGCGATCGCATTGTTTATAAGGGACGTGGACGCGATCAACCCGACGTTCCCTATGATTCTGGTAGAGACAATTATCGTAGAGGTGATTACGATAGAGGCGATTCTGGTAGACGATCTAGTTATTACTATGTCGTTCTTCCTGCCAAGTCGGAAGAGTTACCCCGCTATAGAAACGAAATCAGAAGCTACATCGGACGAAATTTCTACGCAGAACGAGATGTATACGTCATCCCCAGACTTGAACCGCGAGGACCACATGTAGCAGTTGGACCTTTTGTCAACCGTTGGCAGGCAGAAGAATGGAATAGCTATCTGCGCAAGGATTCAAGATTTGGTAATGCGAGAGTTTACTACGGAAAGTAATTATTCAGTTATCAGTTATCAGTTATCAGTTATCGCAGGAGTCCTTGATAAGTGTTCACTGATAACTGTTCACTGATATGAGTCCTCGCAGGAACAGCACAAACAACCCGAAAACCTATATCGTTGTAGCCGATATCGGAACCGTACCTGTAGCGGAGTGCAGAACAGCAACATTTAGGATTGTAGTACCACGACCCACCCCGCATAATTCTACAATTATTGTCATTATCAATATGCTGCCAAGCACTTCCGTCTGTTGGCGCTCCCTCATAATTTTCCGAGGAACAAGAATCTTCACACCATTCCGACACATTCCCATGCATATCGTATAAACCAAAGGCGTTAGGCGAGAAAGTTCCTACAGATGTAGTTTTTTCCCGATACTCTCCTTGGGGTTCGCTAGCAAACGTTGTGCGGGCATCATAGTTTGCTAACTTATCTGTCAGGGTTTCACCAAAGTGAAATGGTGTTGTGGTTCCAGCACGACAGGCATATTCCCACTCCGCTTCGCTCGGAAGTCGATAATTTTTTCCTGTCTTTTTAGATAATCTAGCACAAAACTCTACTACATCATACCAGGAAACGCGTTCTACAGGATAGTCATCACCTTTAAAATAAGATGGTTCTGGCTTTAGCTCTCGATTGATTTGGGGTAATGCGGCTACCACTTGCCATTGTGCTTGAGTCATTGGATATTTACCCATGAAAAACGGTTGAACGGTAACTTCATGCTGAGGTTTTTCTCTTTCATATCCTTCACCTTGTGGCGAACCCATCAGAAATTTACCACCGGGGATAGCCACCATTTCTAGGGTGATGTTCTTGCCTACATTTTCAAGGTAATATTGAGCTTGGCGTTTTTCTCGTTTAATTTCCTGTCCTTGAGCATTTACCGTGATAACATCAAACTCAAAAGTTGGGGTTTGAGGTGAGGATTTCCTCTCAATCACAGGCTCTACTATTGGAGAAGACTTCTCACCCTCAAAAGTTCGGGTTTGAGGTGAGGACTTGCTCTCAATCACAGGCTCTACTATTGGAGAAGACTTCTCACCTTGAGCAACACCCAACTTCCATAAATAAGGTATTGTATCCTGTAAAATATTTTCTAATTCAATAGCAACGATACCCTCATCGAAAGCTCTTTGAATTACATCTTTATTATCAACATTGTCATATCCCAGCCCATCATAAAATCCTTCAGCAAATACAATCGCTGCTCTGTCCTCAATTGGC
The DNA here is from genome assembly GCA_019359695.1 of Brasilonema angustatum HA4187-MV1. Lineage (GTDB taxonomy): Bacteria > Cyanobacteriota > Cyanobacteriia > Cyanobacteriales > Nostocaceae > Brasilonema > Brasilonema angustatum. The sequence goes on along the minus strand of JAHHGV010000051.1, from coordinate 36,868 downwards.
TGCTCCATGCCAATTACATAATTAATATGTTTGCTAATTGCTTCAGCAGGTAAAGCTGAATAACAAGCATTAAGTAATACACATTTTACATAATCACTATGCAGCTTAAACAATGCTGCTAGTCCTCTTGGTAATACAGGTTTATGGTTTCCTCCATCATCTTCTAATACTAAACTGCCATCCTGCATACCATGTCCGCAGAAATGCACAATTTGAGGCATTTCTTCTGCAAGTGCTCTACGAATATCTTGGGGGCGTACAGCAGTTCTAATTTTAATTTCAAATGAATCTCTTCTGACTGCTCGTTTGATGGCTTCTTCTATGTCCCGGATTTCTCTATCTACACGTAAGTTTTGCGGAAGCGCCGCCAATAGTAAAATTTTTTGCTTAGGACTTACGCACGCGCTACCAGAAAGAGCGGGTTGCGATTGCTTCCCTTCGATCGCAATGACAGTAGTTACGTTGTTCGTGCCTAAGTCCTGTTGATCGTAATTTGATAAATTGGGAAAAATTTTATGGTATATATCTTTTAATTCTTGATTACCAGGATTATCTTCATGCGCACCTTTAAGAAGTTGTTCTAACTTACCTTGTGACTTAGCCCATTCCATCAACTTAAAAACAACTTCTCTAAAATTTCCACCTCCAGCTATTTCATCTAAATTTTCATCTAATTTAAACATAACCATCATCTGTAAACTAATTTTGCTTGGATAAGCACTGATAATGGCTTCAAATACTTTCTGATATTCCGAACCAGACAGATTCATTGCTTGTTAAAATTAATCACTTCATGTCATTGTTGTTAACAGATTGAATCAATTGGGCTTGATTTCACCTGTAAAAACTGCGGTGCAAAATTAGAAGCAACAGGTTCTAACCCCGTGTTGTTGACAGAGAAATCGCCCCAATTATCAACTAGTATACAAAATAAAGATTTTTTATCCGGTGATTTTTCCTCAGATTAACTAGAAAATGGACACTAAGATCAAAAAAAGCCGGAAAACATAACTCAGCATTCAGTACTAAAAACTCAGAACTTTAGGACTCAGGACTAATGAAAGACAGGCAAGAACAAATTGCACAAGTCATCGTCACCGCACAGCAAATGCACGAAATCGAAAAGCGTATTTTTACAGCGGGAATGCCTGTGGTAGCTTTGATGGAAAAAGTGGCAGGACTTATTGCGCGTCGTGTTCAGGATATTTACCCCCTGTCTTGCCAACAAGAAAACAAAGGGAAAGCTTCCTCATCTCCCAGCCTACGGCTCGCTTCGCTAAGACTCCCTCCCTCCCACGTAGGAATTCTCGTCGGTCCTGGTCATAATGGTGGTGATGCTTTGGTTGTTGCGCGAGAGTTATACTTTCGTGGCTATGAAGTTTTAATATATTGCCCTTTCTCTAAACTTAAGGAATTAACTTCCCAGCACTTGCAGTATTCTAAAAGTTTGGGTTTGCCGTGTTATGACTCCATTGAGCCACTGCAAGATTGTGATTTATTAATTGATGGGTTGTTTGGATTTGGCTTAGAAAGAACGCTCACAGATCCAATCGCTACTGCTATCAATCAGCTCAATGAATGGCACAAACCGATTATTAGTATCGATTTGCCTTCGGGGTTGCACACAGATACGGGTGAGGTGTTGGGAACTGCGGTACGTGCTACACACACTTTTTGCTTAGGTTTGTGGAAGCTGGGTTTATTGCAAGACGAAGCTCTCGATTATATCGGTAAAGCTGAGTTAATAGATTTTGATTTTCCCTTGGCTGATATACAAGCGGTACTGGAAAATTCACCAAGTACTAAACGCATCACAAAAACAACAGCCCTCTCTACTCTGCCTTTACCCCGTCCGCCAGTCACGCATAAATATAAGGAAGGGCACTTGCTGTTGATTTGTGGTTCGCGTCGGTATTCGGGAGGAGCAATATTAACTGGGTTGGGTGCGCGAGCAAGTGGTGTCGGTATGCTCTCAATTGCTGTACCAGAATCTCTCAAATCTATCATGGTGGCGCAGTTACCAGAAGCGTTGATTATTGGTTGTCCGGAAACAGAATCTGGGGCGATCGCTCAACTGCAACTCCCACCAAAAACGGATTTGAGTTCATTTAGTGCGATCGCCTGTGGTCCCGGCTTAACCCGAGATGCCAGCCCAATTTTACAAGAAGTATTAGATAGCACTAGCCCCTTACTTCTAGATGCTGATGGTTTGAATATCTTGGCTGAAATGAGAAACTTTCAGACGTTACAAAAACGACAAGAAGTAACCGTACTTACACCACATGCGGGTGAATTCAAGCGGTTGTTTCCTGACATTCCTGATGCTAATCACCACAGAGTCAAAGCAACGCGGGAAGCGGCGGCGCAAAGTGGTGCAGTGGTGTTATTGAAAGGCGCAAGAACTGTTATTGCCAACTCCCAAGGAACCGTTTGGATTAATCCCGAAAGTACGCCAGCCTTGGGGCGTGGTGGTAGTGGAGATGTTTTAACTGGGTTGATTGGTGGATTATTAGCGCAAGCTTCTTCTAAAAAGATTTCTGTAGAGGAGATTGTTGCAACTGGTGCTTGGTGGCATTCTCAAGCAGCAATTTTAGCAGCACAAGAGCGCACAGAATTGGGAGTAGATGCCCATACTCTGACGAATTATCTCAGCGCTGTTTTGGCATCTACGTTGGGAAACTTTCCTGCATAGCGCTGTTTCAGCACTCGCACACTCGTTATTCTGACTCTTGACTACTTCTTGGTCAATAGACCAATGCGCAAAAGTCAGATTTTACGAGGTTCTGTTAAGAGTTAAACGTTCAGAATTCCCTGTTCCCTGTTCCCTATTCCCTCTTCCCTACAACTGCCACGAAGTCTAAGAGTCTAAGAGGATGTCTTAAAAGTTTAAGCAAGGTATATTTTGTCATTCTGAATGTAGCGTTCGCGCAGCGTGTCCCTTTGGGACTCAGCGGAATGAAGAATCTAGAGTTTGAGGCGTAGTTTTGAGATGCTTCACTACGCTATCGCTGCGTTCAGCATGACATTTTTGACTTCTCAGACATCCTCTAATAATTACAACCAAACTTCTAAGCCTAATTTTTTTAAATATCTTAAGCCCAACACAATCTGCTGACGCCTACCCCAAACCTCTAAATCAAACCAACCGTCATTTTCAGGGTTGGTATCTAATACTGCTCCGGAAATGTTAACAGTTAATCCATAACAAGAAACAAGCCCTGCAATAACTGGGTAAGACTGATAGTTTTGAGGAATACAAACTTGAAATTTAGCACGAGTGGTTTGTCCTTCTACGACATTGGAATCAGCTTTTTTGTCATTGTCGTCAATGATGTCACTCAAATTGTGATTTTTACATAAAATCTTGAACTTTTCCTGATTTTCTTGGGCAATGCTTTTGATATCTAACTGCACAATCTCTATATTTAGTTCTTGAAGATAGGCAAGACCTGCTTCTAAGCGCTGAGAAACCCCTTGAATTTCTAGGTTAAACCAACCGTCATCTTTTGCATGAGCTTCTAAAAGAGCAGATGCAATATTGATTATTAAATCGTAACGAGAAATCAATCGCGAGACAATTGGTTGACGATGGTAGTGCTGAGGAATCCTGATCTGGATCTGACTTAATGTAGAATTCAAAGTTGTAGATAATGTCATCTGTCTAATCCCTCAAAGTATCAGCAATTTTACTGAAGCTGATAGAAACTCAAGTTTTTCTATAGCTTTTAAAATCTAATTAGCAGTAAATTGATAAGATAACCGTATTTTATCATAACTCTATTTTGCTTTTAAAGAGTAAATCTGACTATCCGTAACACCTGACGCCCGCCTTTGAGGGATTTAGTCCATTTCGCCCTATCTGAATCATTGTAAGATTTTTGGGTTTTGCAGCGGGAACTAGACTAAGGTTTAAACGTGATTGTTGACACGTATGGGCATAGAACAGCCCCTGCGAAAATATGTGTTCAATTAACTGAAAAGATCTGTAAGGTCGCCTATCATTGCTGGATTGTTCAACGCGCGAACTCTCCTTCTGTTCTTAATTCATGTAAGAGGTCTATGGTCGATACTACTCACAAACATCTGATTATTGGGGCTGGTTTTGTCGGATTGGGTATGGCTGAGGCACTCAAGGGTGCTGGTATTCCCTACGATCAGGTCGATGCTAGTGATGACATCGGCGGAAATTGGTATCACGGTGTTTACGAAACCGCACATATCATCTCATCCCGCAAAATTACTCAATTTACTCATTTTCCCATGCCAGATGATTATCCCGACTTCCCCAGCGCTCAAAACATGCGGGATTATCTGAATACTTTTGCCGATCATTTTGATTTACGTCAGCAAATCGAACTCAATCGTACCGTTAATTACGTGCGACCCATTGAAAACAATCTCTGGGAAGTCACTTTCACTGATGGGGAACAACGAATTTATAAAGGGGTGTTAGTGTGCAACGGGCATCACTGGTGCAAACGTTTGCCCGAATTCAAGGGAGAATTTAACGGAGAGATTATTCATTCCAAAGATTACAAACGACCCGAAATGCTTCGTGGCAAACGAGTTCTGGTTATCGGCAGCGGAAACTCAGCTTGTGACATTGCGGCAGAAGCAGCTCGGGTAGGAGCCAAGTGTGTCTTGAGTATGCGCGAATCGGTATGGTTCATCCCTAAGACATTTGCTGGAGTTCCGTTCGTCGATCTATTGCAATGGTGGATGCCAGAATGGTTTCAGCGACTGACGGCATACGGGATAATGCGTTTGACGTTCGGCAAGCACGAAGACTATGGTCTATCCAAACCGAACCATCAAGTTTTTGATAAACACCCCACTATAAACAATGAGGTGCCTTACTACATCAAACATGGTCGTATAATTCCCAAGCCTAGTGTGCGTCAGCTTAATGGTTGGGAAGTCGAGTTTAGCGATGGCAGTTGTGAGGAATTTGACTTAATTGTTTGTGCAACCGGTTTTTATGTTGCTTATTCCTTCTTACCTCAGGAACTCCAGCGCGTCGAAGGATCAGTCGTCAAATGTTATGGTGGAGCATTTCCCGACGACTACAAGGGACTGTATTACATCGGATGGGGACAAGTTCGGGGAGGTGTTGGATCGGTGATTGCCGCTAGCAGTCCGTTGTTCATCCGTTGTCTCAAACTCCAGGATGAAATCAATGTGCCGATTGGTCTAGTTTTCAAAGAAATGGGGCAACAGCTACCAACAACCCATCTGTCTGATCCACAAAAGACTTTTAGGCAACTAAACCTGACTAACTTCTTATTTAACAGAATTGTCAAAAAAGCCCATCAGGTTGATGCCCAATATCCCATCTTTCGTAACACTCCACTCCTTCCCAATACTGTTCAGTTAACCGAGAAAGGAGTTAAGTGCGATTCGTTGCTAGCCGAATCCCAGTAACCAGTCTGGATATAAGCCAGCCAACCCCGAGCGTACTTGAGGGGCGATTGCGCAAAGCAAGAGACGCCTGCATGCGTATCGCCACAATAAAAGAAACCAAAGCAGTCTTAGAGAGTGATAAAAAATTACTAGCAGCGTTTCTTGGCGAAATAAGAACAAATCTCTTGGGCGTTGGTTCTTTTTTTGAGTTGATCAATTCAACCTGTGTTATGGTAGCGGCAAGCGATCGCCAAAGCGATCGCTATTTGTCTTTGTCTTTATCTACACAAACCTAAACTGGGAAAATCGGTTTACGGAAACTGGGTTTTCCCGAGTTACGGAGAATATGGCTATCCTACGGTAAAAGCGCATACGCACGCTTTTCAAATAGCATCGAGGCGAGCAAGCATCACGGTTGCAGGATACTATCGATATTAAGCTATCTTGGAACAGAAATTATCGGATAAACATATGGCGCGTTTAGAACTCATTTCTCTTTACTGCGAAAAAACCGAAGATACACTTGGCAGTGATGAAGTTTACTTTGTCATTAACGGTAAGCAGGTTGGAGGAGTGACTACCATCCAGGAAGCAGAAGGTAAAGACTTGAGAGATATTTCTAATATCATCTTTGATCGCACTGCTGAAATTAAACTGTACGACAAAGACACAGGTATCTTTAATAATGATGATCTCATTGGCAGCGTCACCGCTAGCAGCGGCCAGGCTGGGCAAGGAGAAATGACTGGTAAGTTTAATCGAGGTGGCGCAGATTATACCTTGACTTGGCGAGTTGTGGCGTAGTTCAACCATCTGGGGAAATTTCCCCAGATAGCATGCGATAAAATGATAAGTTTTTAACCAAACTTGATATTAGCTATTTGATGATTGCTCAATTGAGATTACACTTGCCAAAACTTGTACTTTTATTAGCTTGCGCACGAGATGCTGAGCTTGATGTTTATACAGTGGTGTTGGCAACACTCTAGGCAAATTATTCATCCATTGCCTAGCAGTAGTGGAACTACATCCTGTGATCAAGGCTATTTCCTCTGCACCATCAGCACTAGCATTTCTAGTCAGAGTTTTTTCAATCTGCACCTTAAAAAGGCGAGGCAGCATTTCACCCCATTCAATTCGCTGCAAACCAGTGCTTGTTGCTAAAACAATCAAGCGATCGCCCCCACAAAGCCTGACATCATCCCAAGGCATTAACGAGTAATTGTCTTGCTGCTGTTTCTGGTAAAGAATCGGCACAACACCGTAGCCATGAGCTATTTCAGATAGAAGCAACTTATTGAGGGTATCACCTTCTTCGATGTTGTATTCCGTTACCATAACGACTTGATCGCTTAAGTGAAACAAGCTAAGAACGTTTTCTCCAAAGGCAGCACAAGCAAAAACTTCCGCTGACAAAGCCGCGCCACACAGAACTTGAGCATAGGGAAACAAAGGGGTGATATTATCACTAAATTGGCGATCTTGAGAGCGGATAATTAACCGACTGGCAGGGTTGATTGCATGAGCCATTAAACCAATTTCCAGATTTTCCATGTGATCATCCCCAACTAAAACGATACTTTTGGCATGGGAGAGATTCACAACAGCGAGTGCTTCGGTTGGATTGTCAACAATCACAGGCATCTCGGGTAAAACCCGTTGATCGAGAGTCGTAGTATGAATTCCCACAAACGGCTGGTTGAGTTCTTGAAAAACAGCAGCGACTTTTTGCCCCAACCGATTTAAGCCAATGAGTACCACATGGTTACGTTCTGGCACAGGAGGATGTCTATTGAGAAACTGGAACCTTGAAGCCACAAGAGCATCAGTTAGCAGTGCATACAATACTCCCACGAAAGCTTGACCTGTCAACGTCAGTCCCAGGCTGAACAACCGCAACCACCACGGCATATGATCTGAAGGTAGTGGTTGCGATGCAAACTTAACGCTGCCAAATAAATCTCCGTATCCTCCCAAAAGCAAAACTGCTGTCGCATAGAAAGCTTCGAGTAAGGTGATCTGAGGATAGTACAAGCGATAGAGAACTATTCCAAGCAGCCATAGTATGAGTACGGTAATTGCATAAATTGTCGCAATTCGTCGGATTTGATTTTGGCTTTGGTAGTAAGATTGCCAAAATCGCACTATTTTCTCTTTAAGATTCTTCGGTGTGATGCCTCGGACAAACTGTTGCCATTGCCACCGAGAACGCTGAGATTCCCTGAGATGCTCAGATAAAGTTAGATCTTCTGCAACTTCAATATAAACGAGTGTGTCTCCCGCTTGCACAACTGCCTCTGGGTTCCACTCATAGAACTGTTTGGGTGGGTTAGATGAAACAGGTATGTGACTCAAGATGTGGCGAGTTGTTAAATTGAGTCTATGTACTGGCTTGCCATTGCACCAGCGATCCTTTGGTTGTACCTGATGCTCTATCACTCGCAACGGTTGCCCTTCTAAGGTAAAATATCCAATAGCTTCGGATGCCAGGGCTGTCAGAGCGAAGGCATAAGCTGATAGATGGGTAGGCTCAAAGGCAACAAAATTGCCTAGATTTTCCCACAACAGTTCGTTAAAATTTTGTTTTTCTGAACGTACAATCAGGCGAACGTGCGGATTAAGACGCCGTGCTGCAAATGCAGCTTCTATATTCATCCGCTCATCTCTTGTAACTAAAAGTATTGAACGACACTCATCTATACCTGCCTGCTGTAAAATACTTGGCTGGCGGCAGTCTCCTATGATTAACTTTTCTAGTAAGCTTGGTACTTCTGGGACTTCCCATTGTCCGGGCTGGACATCGTCAATGGCGCTGACTTTAACATCGTACTCCTTTAGGACTGCGACACAATGTTGCCCTAAGGTTTTGAGTCCGCATACTAAGAAAAGGTTTTGCTTTTTTTGTTGATTGGTGGTGTCGGGAGGATGCACTTTCTGTTGATGGCAGCATTCGATACTGCTAACAGTATGTGTTCAGTGAAATTATATCCCATATTCTGTACACTGAAATGTTGTCAGACCTGTCTGCGATTCACACGTCCGCATTCATCAGCTTTCTGCTTTCATTGCTGTAATTTAGACTACTTTTAGTATTTATTCACATGTTATAAATAAACGGCAGCCTTTATTCCACTTTTGGTAGAGTTTTGTTAAGAAAATTAACAAGCCTTAACAAAAGGAAATAGTTACTATGGTAGTTGTACATGAAAATAATAAACTACATCATGTTGTAATCATTGGTGGAGGCTTTGGTGGACTGTATACAGCAAAGACTCTTGCCAAAGCAAATGTCAATGTTACTCTCATCGATAAACGTAACTTTCATTTATTTCAACCGCTTTTATATCAAGTTGCGACAGGTACGCTATCACCCTCTGATATCTCCTCACCATTACGAGCTGTATTCAGAAAAAGCAAGAATACAAAAGTGTTGTTGGGAGAAATAAATGATATTGATCCAGAATCCCAAGAAGTTATTCTGGGTGATAAAGTAATACCGTACGATACATTAGTTGTTGCCACAGGTGCTAACCATTCCTATTTTGGTCATGATAACTGGAAACCAATGGCTCCTGGCTTGAAAACTGTTGAAAATGCCATAGAAATACGTCGCCGAATCTTTTCGGCATTTGAAGCAGCAGAAAATGAAACTGATCCCGAATTACGCCGTGCTTGGTTGACTTTTGTAATTGTCGGAGCTGGTCCAACCGGTGTAGAATTAGCGGGTGCGGTCGCAGAGTTGGCACATAAAACTCTCAAAGACGATTTCCGCAACATCGACACAAGAGAAACTAGAATTTTACTATTGCAAGGTGGCGATCGCATCCTCCCTCATATGGCACCACAGTTATCAGAAGTCGCAAAAGTATCTTTGCAAAAGTTGGGTGTGGATACCCAAACTAATACCAGGGTAACAAATATTAAAAATGACGTTGTTACTTTCAAGCAAGGTGATGAAGTTAAAGAAATTGCCTCAAAAACTATATTATGGGCAGCAGGTGTGAAAGGTTCCGCTATGGGGCAAGTTTTAGCAAACCGCACAGGTGTAGAGTGCGATCGCTCCGGACGTGTAATTGTAGAACCAGACTTGACGATTAAGGGTTATAAAAACATCTTTGTCATCGGAGATTTAGGCAACTTCTCTCATCAAGATGGAAAACCCTTACCTGGTGTTGCACCCGTAGCCAAACAAGAAGGAGAGTATGTAGCTAAGCTCATTAAAAAACGGCTTCAAGGTCAAACACTACGACAATTTCGTTACAATGACGTAGGTAGTTTGGCGATGATTGGCAAAAATTTAGCTGTTGTAGATTTAAGCTTCATCAAACTCCAAGGTTTCCTTGCTTGGATATTTTGGTTAGTCGTTCATATCTACTTCTTAATCGAGTTCGACACTAAATTACTAGTAGTATTTCAGTGGGCATGGAATTATCTCACTCGTAGTCGTCGCTCTAGATTGATTACAGGTCGAGAAGCTTTTGAAGAAGGGAAAACTGTTACCAACGATGTTCCTTCGACCACTATAAAAGGTAAGGATTCAGGTGAGGGGGTATTGACAAGTGTGACATCCAAAGCGGATTATCACAATTATGGAAAAAGACCTGCCTTTGAAACTAGACTGTGAAACCCTTAGACAGTTGGCGAGCAAATAACTGGTGGACATCATTGTTGAGCAGGTGATCGCACGTCAATGGGAGAGGAAAAGGCGATAAATCAAGAGGTTTAGGCTTGTTCCGTACTGTCTTAACAACATCTAGGTTTTTGTTTTCAGGAGCAGCGAAAAATAAAACCTAGATGTTGTCCTACCTTTGGCATAAGCGTTAGTGAAGTACCCCACCGCATGGCGGATGGGGCTAAGCGCTAAGGCGCACGCTGAGTCCCAAGGGGACACGCGCAAGGGACGCGAACGCGTCTGGCTTGCCGTTGCTACGTTAGGTATATTCATTGCTGAATATCCGACACTCAAGTCGGTGATAGTCTGACACAGCATCTCTGGTTTTTTCAACATATCTGCATTAATTCGGCGACTTGCGCCCGGAGTAGCCGTTTAACCTAAAGGTATTTCTCTAGTGCTTGACTAAAGGTTTCATAGGAAGCCTTGCCAACCAGACGTTCTACCTCTTCGCCATCTTTAAAAATCAGCACGGCAGGAATACTCTTGATATTATATTTTTTGGCATTTTCTTTGTTGTGATCGAGATCGACCTTCACCACCTTGGCACGATCTTCATATTTTTCTGCTAATTCGTCGATGAAAGGACTAATCAACTTACATGGGCCACACCAAGAGGCTGTGTAATCAACTACCACAAGTCCCGAAGAGGTTAAAAGATTATCAAAGTCACTATCTTGGATATAAACAGCTTTAGTCATGGAAATTTTTGAACCTAAATTATACGTGTGGAATGTTTAAGTACGAGAATTTAATACAATGTCAATATATCATCAATTAGAGCAGCTTTTGATTCCTGATAAGCTAATGTGCATTGCAGCATTCACCCACAGTCGCGTGTTTTCTCAACCGAAACACCAAAGATTTTGACACTCCTGATATCGTGTCCGGTTAAAGACTTATCATTAGGACTCTTCGGGAGCAGGGGGAAGGGAGTAGGGAGAAAGGGTTTTCGGTTTCTGCATAGATTTAGGAATAATAACTAATCAACCGGACTTGATATGACATCATTAATGACCTGTGTCAATGAAATTGCCAGATGATACGCCCGGTTTGACCAGGGTCTGACACGTAGAAAAACAAGCACGAGCGTACTATAACGAGTACCCTGCTTCGCCGACAGATCAACAAAACAAAAGCTGGCTTGTTTTTCAGGGGCGGCACGTTTCGGGTTGTTGCTTCTTACCCGTTCGCGTAGCGTCTCCGGAGGAGATAAGCTGCCGCTGACTTTGCGTCACCAACCCTTAACCGAACTATGGCAGCACTAACCCGATCATGCCTTGCTTTGGACGTAGAGGAATCAACTGCAAATGAAAACCTCTTTACCTTAGTTTGTCAAGAAGTGTATCAGATATTAAGGAGAAGCACTTGGTTCAAAAGAGAATTGCTCACTCTCCGCGCCGATTTTTCAAGTGTTACAGCTACCAACGGAACTAAGTTTCCAATTCTTACGTTAAAGATTATTTACAAAAATTAACATATTGTGATAATTTAATGACTGGAGAGCAAAACTGTATCTCCAGAGACATATTGCTTCATCTTTAGTCAGTTACAAACTTAGCGAGGTACCCCTCTATATGGCAATTACTATCGATTCCGCCCGTGGTATTTTTCCCGGTACATTATCGGCTGATGCAGTACCGGCTTTGACTGCACGATTCAAGCAACTCAGTGCCGAAGATCAACTGGCATGGACGTGGTTCGCTTTCCTGGAGATGGGCAAAACGGTCACAGTTGCAGCTCCTGGTGCAGCCAGAATGCAGTTTGCCGAACAAATCCTGAACCAAATCAAACAAATGACCTTTGAGGAGCAAACTCAGGTTATGTCTGATCTGGCAAACAACGCAGATACGCCTATTTGCCGCACCTATGCTACTTGGTCGCCTAATATTAAACTAGGTTTTTGGAATCAGCTCGGGGAATGGATGGAGCAAGGCATTGTCGCGCCAATTCCGGCTGGCTATAAGCTTTCAGCCAATGCTACTGCCGTATTGGAAACCCTCAAAAACCTGGATCAAGGACAACAGATCACCGTCCTACGAAACTCGGTTGTGGACATGGGGTTTGATGCAAGTAAACTAGGCGACTATGCCAGAGTTTCTGAACCTGTGGTCGCGCCTAAAGAAAAGTCTCAGCGTACTAAAGTCACCATTGAAGGTCTCGACAACCCAACAGTGTTGAGCTACATGGACAATTTGAATGCAAATGATTTTGATGAACTAATTAAGCTGTTCGTGGCGGACGGTGCTTTGCAACCTCCCTTTCAAAGACCGATTATTGGCAAAGATGCAATTCTGCGGTTCTTCCGAGAAGAGTGTCAGAACCTCAAGTTGGCACCAGAGCGCGGTGTCGCTGAACCTGCAGACGATGGCTACACTCAAGTGAAAGTTACAGGCAAGGTTCAGACCCCCTGGTTTGGCGCAGCAGTGGGCATGAATATGGCTTGGCGGTTCTTGATCAATTCTGAAAACAAGATCTTTTTCGTAGCCATTGACTTGTTAGCCTCTCCCAAAGAGCTTATGAATCTGGCAAGATAAGAAGACTCGCGCCCAGAGTAAATCACTAACTATTGTGGGGAGCGCTCTGTTAACCAAGAGCGCTCAATTACTCTAAGCAAACAAAACAATCCTAACCAACTAACTACCGCACAAATTTCAGATTGAGTGATGCAAGTGAGTGAAGCTAAATGGACTGATACTGAAAAAAAGATAGCTCGATCTGCCTTTGATCAAGCCTACAAGCGAGAAGTTGAGGCTTTGCTTAAACAAGTTCGAGAACAAGCAAGCACACTCGTGGAGTTGAGTGATCTCTGGCGGTTACATGATTTCTTGAGTGCTAGAAGGCATGAAGTCGAGGGTAAGTACGACTACCAATATTCTGTTCTGCTCTTTGTCTTTGCTGGATTGGTCAAGGAAGGCTGGCTCCATCTGAACGAACTGGAAGGGCTGGATAAAGATAAGCTATCCAAGATCGCTGCTTTGGCACGGATGTAGCCTAGTATAGTCACTCTTCTTACAAGATTGTGACGACGAGGCAGACACCGCGTGCAGTAGCATTGGAACCAAAATGTACGCGCTCCAAATAATTATTGTGATAACAATAAAATTTCTACCTTCTTTAATGCCTCATTCTTACTGTTTTTTCAGGCAATGATTGCATTATTCCTGTGATAATCTATCTTATCACAGGAATAGGCAACTTTAAGGGCGCAGCCCGTTCTATCTTAAAGTTATGGTAAGTTTCACCTAGCAGGTAAAGATAACCTTTTAGGCTGAGGCAAATGACTATCTTGAACGCTATCCACTTCTGATGATGTCAACAATTGCCGAATCAACCTTGCTACAGCTTTTTGTGCCAACTGGTTGGCGAATTGTTGACTTAAACGCTGTACTGCTGGATTGAACAATAGCTGAGTAATTTGAGGTACGAGTTGTGTTGCGTCAAAATCACGGGTTTGTTGGAGAATATTCAAAATGCGTTTGATATGCTCTAAGGTTTGTTCTTGTTCGACACTCGCACCGGGGGTTTCATTGACTGCTGTGATCCCAACTCTTTCGCGCAGTAAGTAAGTAAAGTTGTGCAAAACATTTTTTCTTAAAGCATCGACTCCTCTAATAATTTCGTCCACCAGTTTCTCTCGAATAAAGGCGCCGCGTTCAGAAGACAAAAAATCTAGTGCTTGATTTGTGACTAAGTTCAAGTCATAATCTTGACTATTACGAGCATTACGTAATAAATTTTCTAAACGATTCCAGCGGAATTTACCTTCTTTAAACAGCAAATCTTGCAACGATGCTCTTAATTCCGGCGCTGGATCGGTTAATAGACGTTTAGAAACATAAGGATAAGCTTCGCTGAGGACTTTGAAATTAGGATCAATATAGATAGCAATTCCTTCCAAGGTTACCAATGAACGAATAATCAGAGCGTAATATGGTGGTACGCGGAAGGGATATTCATACATTAAAGCTGAAAGATCATCAGTGATGCTTTTGATGTTTAACTCAGCAACACTGGCTCCTTGAGCATCAGCAAATACGTTGCCAAAAGCTGGAATAATTGGTGTTAAATCTGTTTCTGGGGATAAGAAATCTAACTTAACATAGTCTTTTGCCAAGCCCTCAAAATCGCGGTTGACAACATGGACGATCGCCTCAATCAAACCATAGCGCTGTTGCGGCTGAATCTCGCTCATCATCCCAAAGTCGAGGTAAGCCAATTGCCCATCGAATGTCGCGAGCAAATTACCTGGGTGAGGATCAGCATGGAAAAATCCATGTTCCAGCAGCTGGCGTAGCGAACACTGTACACCAACTTCTATCAAATAACGAGCATTTATACCTAAATTGCGAAGTTCTTCTGTCTCGGTTAATTTAACGCCATCAATCCACTCCATCGTCAAAACCCGACGATTGGTGTATTCCCAGTAAATTTTTGGCACGTACACATCTTTCATGTGACCATAAAGCTGGTAAAAACGCTCAGCGTTTTCTCCTTCATGAATGTAGTCCATCTCTTCAAAGATGCGATCGCCTAATTCATCAAGAATACCAACAAGATCACTGCGCACCCGTTTAAATGTTTTCTTCGCCCATGCAGCGAGTTTGCGTAAAAGATACAAATCAATGGTAATACTTTCTCTCAAGTCTGGACGTTGGACTTTAACAGCGACTTGTTCACCAGATTTGAGCTTACCTTTATAAACTTGACCTAAGGAAGCAGCAGCAATTGGTTCACTAGAGAGTTCAACGTAAATCTCCTGCGGAGGTAACCCCAACTCTTCTTCAATAAACTGATAAGCAATTTCGTTAGGAAAAGCTGGTAACTTGTCTTGCAATCGAGTTAGTTCTTCCAAATACACAGGAGGAACCAAATCTGGTCGAGTGGATAAAGCTTGTCCTATTTTGATGTAAGCGGGTCCCAGCTTAGTCAACAATTCTCGCAACTTAATTGCTCGCCTTAGGTCATTTTTAACAACAACTCCCCGCTTGCTATCCCACCACAACCCCGCAGCAAAAGTCACAGTTGATGTCAAAACTGTGATAATCCGCCGGAAAACTTGCAGGGGTCTTTTTTGGTAATGCGCCGAAATCTCCTGGGGATTGTAATGTATTGCTTGCGACTCAGTTTTTCTCGTAACCACCACTTGGGTTTCGTCTGAAGTTGGTAAGCTAACAACTTCGACGATCGCACTATTTTCAGGTACTCGTTCAACATTGGACACATTACCTGGGTTGGAGGTGCTTACGAGACTGTCTTCTGTAAATTGGGAAGTAGGGGGAGTTGTCTTAGCATTCATGTCGCACTACCATAGTATTTAATTTATTTTATTAATTATTGTAACTTTTTCTTGTCTGAATCTGTAAATTTGATTAAGAAACGGTGGAGAAAGAGAAATTTAGAGACTAGAACTTCTTGGCTACAATCTATTTCTCAATTCAAGAATTATATCCTCAGCACAATTTACACTTCATGAACTAAACTAAATTTGGTACACTTCAATTGGTCGTACTCGTCCGATGGTATGAGATATTCCTAACTGCTAACCGTTGATTTATAGTTTCCCACAAATCAAAAGAATCCGGCGTCTGTCCTCATGGAGAATTTGACTTAATGTTGTCTGTATTGCGAATAGAAAATTTTGCCCTGATTGACCAATTAGAACTGGAATTTGGGACAGGACTTAATGTTTTGACAGGGGAAACCGGCGCGGGAAAGTCGATTATTTTAGATGCGATAGATGCTGTATTGGGTGGTAAAGTATCCAGTCGTGTGATTCGCAGTGGTACAACTCGGGCAATGGTAGAAGCGACGTTTAGCTCTAACTTAGGATTAGCCGCCTGGTTA
The DNA here is from genome assembly GCA_019359695.1 of Brasilonema angustatum HA4187-MV1. Classification (GTDB taxonomy): domain Bacteria; phylum Cyanobacteriota; class Cyanobacteriia; order Cyanobacteriales; family Nostocaceae; genus Brasilonema; species Brasilonema angustatum. The sequence goes on along the minus strand of JAHHGV010000051.1, from coordinate 20,949 downwards.
AGCGAACAAGAAATAGATTTAATCGAAGATAATTTTATAATTATTAGCCGAGAAATTGCAGCTACCTCAAGTAATATTCGCAGTCGATCGCGCGTTAATGGAGTATTGGTTAATCGAGCGTTGATGTCCGGACTCAGAGAACGCTTGGTGGAAATCACCGCTCAAGGGCAAACTGTACAAGTGGGACAATCTGCTCAAGTCCGAGAGTGGTTGGATATATACGGTGGCAATTCCCTGATACAGCAGCGACAACTTGTCGCCTTGAGTTTTAGCGAGTATCAAAAAGCGCATATAGCCCTAGAAAAACGCCGGACATCAGAACGCGATCGCCTACAACAACTCGACCTACTCACATACCAAGTACAGGAACTCAAAACTGCTAATCTCAGTGAACCAGATGAATTAGAAAAGCTTTTACAAGAGCGAGAACGTCTCAATCATGTCGTTGATTTACAACAGATGAGTTACAAAGTTTACCAAGCTTTGTATCAAAATGATGCTGAAACTCCAGCAGCAGGAGATTTGCTCGGAGACAGTGAAATCACATTAAGCGACATGGTAGAATACGATACCCAACTGCAACCGTTGTTGGATATGGTCAGAGATGCTCAAGCAACCTTGGCAGAAGTGGGACGACAAATTAATACCTACGGGGAAAATTTGGAAGCCGATCCGCAGCGCTTAGAGGAAGTAGAAGAGCGTATTCAGGAATTAAAGCAAATTTGTCGTAAGTACGGTTCGACTCTGACTGAGGCGATCGCTTATTACCAACGCATCCAAGAAGAGTTGGCTGAACTTAATAATAGCGACCAATCAATCGAAAGTCTGGAAAAACAAGAAAATATTTGTTGGGAAAAGCTGACTGAAGCTTGTCAGAAGTTAACTCTGCTGCGACGCACCACTGCGGCTGTTCTAGAAGCAGAACTGATCAGGGAACTCAAACCTTTGGCAATGGAAAAGGTACAGTTTCAAGTTGAGATTGTACCAACTTCCCCAACCGCAACGGGAGCAGATAAAATAACCTTTTTGTTTAGTCCTAACCCAGGAGAACCCCTGCAACCCTTAACACAAATTGCTTCTGGCGGTGAAATGAGCCGCTTTTTATTAGCGCTCAAAACTTGTTTTTCTCAAGCTGATGAGAATGCGACACTGGTGTTTGATGAAATTGACGTTGGGGTTTCTGGACGTGTCGCACAGGCTATTGCAGAAAAATTGCATCAGTTAGGTGAAAGCTCTCAAGTATTATGTGTGACACACCAGCCCTTAGTTGCAGCAATGGCAGACCGACATTTCCGAGTCGATAAGCAAGTCATCACCCTCGAACCAGGTGACAAAACAAACAACGGACATCCGGAACAACGTACTGTTGTGCGAGTCACAAGCCTGGATAATTTAAACAAGCGTCGAGAAGAACTAGCACAGTTAGCTGGTGGGAAATCGGTGCAGGAGGCGATCGCATTTGCTGAGTCTTTGTTGACGCAAGCAGCGGATCATCGTCGAAATGCGGTTAAAGAAGAATTCAAAAGCTAGAATTCTGAATTCTGAATCAGGAATATAGGGATTCAAACCCTCTATTTAGTAGCAACAGCAACTTTCTGTAGTAATGTCATAGGTCCAATGTCTTTGATAATCTCCATTTGTTGCTCGTTTTGTACGAAAAGCGAACCTGCAAATCCTAATGAGTTGACAGAAATGGACTCAAAAGATTCATGCGATAGCGAAGCGCTGCTGCTTTCAGCAGATCGCGGTACAATCAACATCCATTCCCTTGTCGCCAGAAGATTATAAGCACCAGATTGTCTTCCACTGTTTTCTAAGCCGACAGCGTGTAGCAGGGTGCGGTACTGCGAGAGTGTGACTTCAGCCGCTTTCAATGGAGATTGTACCGAAAGAGGATCTAGCCTTGTAAAGGCGTGTACAAAAGGAAACTGCGGTATAGTGGTAATCAAGTCTTGAAACTGAGCGGATGCCAACAGAGGTTCAATCGGTATCTGCAACCCATCGGGTATGAGTGGAAGTGGAACCAGTTGCAAATGCTTGTGTCGCTGACTAGCACCTGCAATTTTGCCACCATTGTAAAAGACTAAACCATCAACCTCCGCTAGACACGCCCACATTGCTGCAAAATCTTGCAGAGTGAGTAGAGTTTCCTGTTCTTCAAAAGCACGAGTGATGATCAGCAAGTGATTGTCAACAACGTTAAATTTGTTTAAGATACATACGTGTGTCTGAGAAATATCTGCTACAAACAAATCCTCCTCGTAGGGAAGAAAAGGATTAAATTCTTGACTGGAGGAAGTTTTTGTCTGTTGTTTTTGCTTAACAGCATCTTTGCGAGCCAAGTTAGATAAAACTCGCACTAAGAAGCGAACACCATCTTGCTCTATGAACTCAAATTCTGTTGGTATTGTCAGCAACGCCCCACATTGTAGAGCGTACTCAGTCTGTTCTTGAACACGTTTCCACAAAGTGCCTGGTTTGAGTAAAATTTTTTCATGTATAGCTTGTTTGTCTTGTTGCATGATAGCGCGAATAGAGAGTGTGAAATATAGGAATCTGGTTTGATTTCTGAACTTACTCGTGAAGATAGGGAACAGGGAACAGGGAATACGGAATACGGAATACGGAATACGGAATACGGAACTTCAAGTGTATAAAGCTTCGCAAAAATCAAAAATGAATCTTATATAACTTATGTATTAACATGTAGATACTGTTGCAACAAACCAATCACAACCTCAGGTCTTTCCAAATGGGGTAAGACTCCTGCATCTGGAATTGTATGAAAATCACGAATTGCATTGGTATTTAACTTCCTCAAACGCTGTCCTAGCTGAACACTGGTAAATTGTGCCTTTTCACCCCACAATATCACAGTAGGAATAGTCAGTTGTTGAATATACAAACTCAAATCAAAGTAAAGGTTACCCTGTAAAAATGCCAAGGCTGCAAATTTAGCATTAGGCTGTTTTGCAGAGGCTAAGAAAGCTTGTACCATTTCTGAAGAAACTCGTTCTGGTTTGGCAAACAAAAAACTTTGTAAAAAGTTGCGTACCGCCAGTTCATTTTGAGCGCCAACAGTATAAATGAAATCATCCAAGAGTGGTATGTTGATCAGTCCAAGTGGAAGTCTGCGTCCTGCACCTTGCCCAAAATCATCAAATCCAGAGGGACACACCAAAAACAGGGCTTGAAATAAAAAAGGGTGAGCGATCGCGAGGCGAATCATCAAAGCAGCTGTTAATGAAGACGCAATCACCGTTACTGGTGGACGACAAGTATGTCTAATAAACTCTGCAATACTCGTCAAATAATCGTTAATTTGGTAATCTCGCACAGGATGTGCAGATTCACCCCAACCAATTAAGTCCGGCGCTATAATCTCGTACTTAGCTGCAAAAGCAGGGTAAACTTTAGACCATTCATAAGCACAAGCCCCGCCACCAAAGTTATGGAGAAAAACTAGGGGAGGTAAATTTTCTCTCTCAGCAATCAACCAAGGTGCAGTCGTTTGGGTGTAGTAAGTCATAAACCCCACAGAGGTATGAACGACTTTTTGTCCAAAGCCAAGAGGTTGAAACTGGAGCATAGTTTGCTACCCTCGTGAATATGTGTTTCTAGTGGCAAGTTAAAGCCTGGTGGCGTATAGGTCAAGGTTGTTGGCTACAAATCAAATAATTATGGCGTATCACTTTTGTGCTTGCCATTTTTTGCCTGCATACTCCCAATGCTTTCATAATATCAATATTGATGATTAATGTCATGAGTTATTAATTTTTCAACTGTATATAGGACTACTATTTTATTTTGGCTCAGCTAGGTACACCTTAAAGAGCCTTTTTCCCTGTTAAGCGTTAAGCGCGTACACAAGTAATTTCACCCTTCGGGTTCGCCAGATGCCTACGGAGGGAAACCCTCCTGCAGCACTGGTCTGACCAAATCAAACCGGATTCCTATATACATAAATAAAGTTAAGTAGCCATCATGAACTGCGTTCACCGGACAATCCTCAAAGTATACTGAGGAGTGCTTTAGTTGACACGAAAAACATAAACACCCTGATATTTAACCTTTGACTATTTAATGACTAACAACGGTATCCCTTCAATGTGTGATGATTCAAACAAGCACCCATATACTAGATTTCCTACCTTCAACTGCTGATTAGCATTACACCAACAAAAATAATCTGATTTCGTCGCAGAGTTGGTAATATGCGCCACATAGTAACTTTGGTCTTCACTATCTCTTGCTAAAATGCGAAAACACTTATAATGCAAGCGTTTCTCTTGTTGTTTAATCGATTCTGGTTTGGCAGAAAAACCCTCGTACGGAAAACGCTTCATTGTTACCTATATACAAAGTCATACGCCAAAGTAAATCTCCTCGTTATTTACTAACAACATTCAGAAGAATGATCTTATGTTAAGTTTTTCTGTATCCTGAGCTACATGATACTCCGCCACGAGTCATGACACTTGAGCGCCAGGAATATTGGGGCGATGATCGCCCCCAAGGACTCGGCTCTGTTTTACCCTTCGGGTTCCCTCGGTGCATAGCGTTGGTTCACTATTGATTATTCTGAATTCTTTGTGTGATCAAAAATCAGTCTATATGGTGGTGAACTGATGAAGAATCATCGTGATAATAATGATTATGGAACAGAACAAGCGTAAGATATGAATCGTGACTAACAACAATCGCTCTCAATGGGATTTAGGCAGATTCATCCAAACCCTGACTTATTTTGAGGTCGTCCCTTTTGTCAACTGGGTACAGGATTTGATTCAAGGTCGTCTTAATAGTAGCCAAAATATACCTGATGGAGCAAAACAAGTGGGTGTGATACTAGTAGCCGGTGCGACGGGTGGAGTTGGTCAGCGAGTGGTCAAACGACTGCTGGATGCGGGTTATAAAGTGCGTGCACTCGTGCGAGACATCGATAAAGCACGGTCAATTCTTAGTGATAATGTTGAATTAGTTGTTGCAGATATTACTAAGCTAGAAACTTTAAATTCCCTAGTTATGGCTAATATCCAAGCGGTTATATCCTGTACAGCGGTACGTGTGCAACCAGTAGAAGGAGATACTCCAGAACGCGCTAAGTATTATCAAGGCATCAAATTTTATCAACCAGAAATTGTTGGCGACACCCCTGAAAATGTAGAATATCAAGGTGTGAAAAACTTGGTAGAAGCTGCTGCTAAATATCTGCCGAAAGCAGGGGAAAAACTATTATTTGATTTCACAAAACCATCAACAGAATTAAAAAATATTTGGGGTGCGGTGGATGATGTTGTCATGGGTGGCGTGAGCGAAAGTCAAATCCAATTGGTGGAACAAACAGCTTTGTTTGCTGGAAATGTCTCAACTGCGAACTCAGGAGGCTTTGCTTCTGTAAGAACGAAAAATTTCGCCCCTCCCTTCAATCTCTCTGGTTACGAAGGTGTAGAATTGCGCTTAAAAGGTGATGGTAAGCGCTATAAATTCCTTCTGCGTACAGAAGCACAATGGGATGGTGTTGCCTACAGTTACTCTTTTAATACAGAAGCTAATACCTGGATGAATGTTCGCATTCCTTTTGCCCAGATGATTGCGGTATTTCGTGCCAAAACTGTCAAAGATTCACCGCAAATTGATCCAAGCAAAATTTGCTCTTTTCAACTGATGTTGAGCAAGTTTGAATATGATGGTGAGTTAAATCCTCAATTTTCTCCTGGTGGTTTTGCTTTGGAAGTGGAATCAATGAAAGCTTATGGTGGGGCAAATTTACCACAGTTTGTCTTAGTCAGTTCAGCGGGTGTGACTCGTCCTGGTCGTCCTGGAATCAATTTAGATGAAGAACCGCCAGCAGTCAAATTAAATGACCAGTTAGGAGGAATTTTAACATGGAAGTTGAAGGGAGAAGATAGTTTAAGAGAAAGCGGAATTCCTTACACGATTATTAGACCATGTGCGCTGACTGAGGAAGTCGGGGGTAAGGAGTTTATTTTAGAGCAAGGTGACAATATCAAAGGAAAAATCAGCCGCGAGGATGTGGCTAAACTCTGTGTAGAAGCCCTACAACAAACGAAAGCATCTAACGTCACATTTGAGGTGAAACAGGGAGAAAATACTGCTAGTTATATTGATTGGCAAAGGTTATTTTCTCAACTGCAACCAAACTGAGGGTAGAGCAAAGTCATGAAACGTATTGGGCTGATGGCATTAGCCCTATTTTTGTCTATTCTACTTTGGGGCACAGTCTTTTCAAACACCGCTTTATCTGGTGCAAATAGAATCTCGCTTCTACAACCTAGAAGCGGATTTACAGCGGTTTTCATATGAATAGACCACAAATCGTAGGGGAGCCAGTGCGTTGGACGGGTTTCCCGGCTTGTAGACGCCCGGAGGGCGGCTTCCCGCAGGGTAGCATCTGGCGTTGGGCATTGCTCACAAAAGCCTACGTGATAGACATTTGAGATATTGCTGAGCAATGCCCACCTTACAGAAAACCGCTGTAATCGTTTGGAGTCGCGGGTTAATCGTATTGAGGCGCAGTTAAATCAAAGTGGGCGATCGTCCCAAAGGGACGGGCGTTCTGCGCCCTCGCCTTCTCGTAGCGCAACGATTACACCATCTCCACGTTCTGGAAGAACTGTGTCGCAGCAAGAACGAGAGAAGATGTTTGATAGACTGGCTACTTTGGTGGTAGAAGTCAAGCAGCAGGTTAATGCACTAGAAGGGCGAGTTGCTAAATTAGAGAAACGCTAGGTTGTTGTGGCGTTGGTACTTGGAATGGAAAATCAGATTGATAGACCAAATTTTTTATGGATGAAAACTGCATAAGTTAATTTTGCTGTCAACTATTAATTTTGTACAGGGGAAGGAAAGAACTTTCACCTGTACAAAATAACTCTACCCAATTTTAATCCAGGAGAATTATGTCTACTCAAACTCAACCTATTCTGAAAAAAGGTAGCCAAGGTTCGGAAGTCACCCGTCTGCAAAACTTGCTAAATCAAGCTGATCGCAAAAAAAACTTCGGAAATCCTCCTCCACTACAAGTTGACGGAGAATTTGGAGGTAATACTGAGACTGCTGTTAAGAACTTCCAAAAATTTTATGGATTAACTATTGATGGAGTTGTTGGTCCCAAAACCTGGGCGAAATTGATCGAAGCTGCAAGTTAGTGTTTTAGCTTTGCGTCGGATTTAGAAGTTATTACCCCCGTCTGTTTGTTATCCCAAGCAGACGGGGGTTTTAGCTTTGAAATGATTTTCCTAGAATTAAATGTTCTCGGGTAATGATGGCTGAGACTCTCTTGAAATGGAGAGTCATACCGTTTCACTTTAAGGTTGATACAAATAGGCAGCAGAGGAGCAGAGGAGCAGAGGAGCAGGGGAGAAAGAATTAGAGACTAATCATTTGTATCAAGGATTTCGTGAAATGGTATCAGGATGAGAAACCGGATTTTTTCTGAAAACTGCATAAGTTGACTTTGCTACCAACTATTACTTTTGCAGGGGGGAAGGAAATGACTTTCTCTTTTAAAGCTACCTGAGTGAACCTCAATAAAGGAGAATTATGTCTACTCAAGCTCATCCTCAACTGCGACAAGGTAGTACAGGTGAACCAGTAAGACATTTGCAAGACTTACTGAATCGAGTTGACCGTAAACGAAACTCTGGAAATCCTCCACCTCTGAATGTTGACGGATATTTTGGATATAATACACAAACGGCTGTTAAGCTGTTCCAAAAATATTACGGACTGTCTATCGATGGGATTGCTGGTCCTAAAACCTGGGAGAAATTGGAGCAAGCAGTACGTTAGTGTTGTGGCTTTGTGATATCAAGCAGACAGGGATTTTAGCTTGACAGCGCTTTCAAAACCAGAAACCACATGGTAAGGCACAGTATTGCTGTGCCTTATTCACAAGAAGCACTTAATACTTAGATGCGTTATAATGTTGTTGAAGAAATAGAGGAACGCTGGCAGATTATTGTAGAACTATTTCGTCGCGGGATCTTACAATTGTAGAATGTTGTTTCTCTAAAAGTGACAAATTTTGGAGAACAAATATGCTCAAAGTGTAATGTTGATGGCAGAAAATCCATGATATGGACACCTCTAAGAGAACGGATTAACAAACTGCCACTTGTTCTCGCTGGACCAATTCTACGACGCACTGAACCCAATGCTGTAACTGTATGGGTGGCTTTGAAAGAAAGCCGTAATGTTACTCTAGAAATATTCGATACGAAGAAAAAAAGACTTTTTAGTGGTAGTCAAAAAACGATAAAAGTTGGTACTTATCTGCACATAGTTGCTGTCACAGCTAAAACTTCATCAAATCTCTTATACGGGGAAAATTATCTTTACAATTTATATTTCGGTCATGGGGAAACGCTGAATCAGCCCGGTGTCTTAACTCTAGAAGGATCAATACAAGACATTATATATCCCCCATATGACTTGCCAAGTTTTGCACTTGTGCCAAGTTGTTTAAATGATGTGCGAATTATTCACGGTTCTTGTCGCAAGCCTCACGGTGAAAGTCTTGATGCACTTGCGTCAGTGGACAAAATGATTAGGGAAGCATTAGAACAAGATCCAAGAAAACGACCGCATCAACTCTTCCTCACAGGTGACCAAATTTATGTGGATGATGTGGCTGATGCTTTACTTTTCATATTGATGGATGCTAGCCAGACACTTTTGGGATGGACAGAAATACTACCAGATGTCCAAAATTATGAAGAGTTAAATCCAGGAAAGCGTAATAATTTAGCAACACATACTGCTGGGTTGACGGCAAGTTTTAACAAACTTAACAGAGTTTCCAATATTGCCAAAAGTCATTTATTCACATTGGGTGAATTTTTGGTAATGTATTTATTTGTTTGGAGTGATGTGCTGTGGAATAAACCCGAAGACTTTCCAAGCTTTGAAGATGTTCATCCTGATGTACAAAAATCTGAAGTAAGTCGAACTTCGTTTACAGAAGACATTGCCGATTTACAAGATTTTCAAGTAACAATTAAAGATATTAGACGTGCTTTAGCAAATGTTCCCACATACATGATATTTGATGACCATGAAATTACAGATGACTGGTTTTTAAATATTGCGTGGTGCGATCGCACTTTTAATAAACCTCTCGGTCGGCGCGTACTCCAAAATGGTTTACTTGCTTATGCTATCTGCCAAGCTTGGGGAAATACACCAGAACAATTTGAACAAGGAAAGCCAGGAGAAGCACTACTCAAAGCCACCGAAGCATGGTCAGCTTCCTATAGCACAAATGCAGAAAACGAACAAGAAATTGCTTTGCGTGTTGGTTTGCCATCCTTTGCAGATATAAAAACAAGTCAGCCAAGGCGAGGCATCCATCAAGAAGGTTCTTTAAAATGGCACTATACTGTAACTGCTCCAGAATATGAAGTTTTAGTTCTGGATACGCGCACATGGCGAGAATTTCCAGGGAAGGACTTTGATTTTCCCGGACTTTTAAGTGCTGAAGGTTGCGATGAACAAATCTCAAAAGTTGTTCGTCCACAAAATACACGAGTGACTTTGGTGATCGCGCCTAGCCCAGTTATTGGCTTACCGTTTTTAGAAACCTTACAAAAGACAGCTAAAACTATTGCAGAGAAGTTGGGTGCTGCGGCTTGGGGTTTTGACCCTGAAGCTTGGGCTTTAGAAGAAACAGCATTTGAAAGGTTGTTTTCCAGACTCGCACTACGAGCATTACCTGCACACCAAAGTCGTGTCATTATCTTATCTGGGGATGTTCACTATAGTTTTACCGCGCGTCTACAATATTCGGCAATACGTCCTTTTCAAAGTTCCAAAAATGTCAAGACGGAACTTGTTATTGCCCAGTTTACGAGTAGTTCGCTTAAGAATGAAGCCAAGGGGTTCGGTGGAAGCCACTCATTGCATACAAAAGGTTTTGTTCCTTTTAGAATTCTAAAATATTTCCCAACAGCAGAAATTTTAGGGTGGGAAAATAAAGGAGGAAAAGAACTAGAAATTGGTGGTTTTTATACTCTTGTAGACCAAACTGTTCAACATCTTCCTTGGAGAGTCAAATGTAGTCCGGCTAAAGTGGACTTAGTCCAAGAACGCGATTGGTTTAGAGTCTTACAAATCACGAAACAACCTGAATGGTGGTACCGGATTGATTTTTTATCAGCGAAACCAGAAGAAATTAATGAACCGAGAAATTATCATTCTCAGCAATTCTATTCTGTCAAAGCACCTCTACCAGGACAAGATCGTAAGCAGCCTCTGGAACAATACCTCGCAATGGCAAGAAACTCTCATGATTATATAGGTAAGAAAGGAAAAGGCAAAGAAGTTGTAGGATTAAATAATATTGCTGAAATCACTTTTGAGTTTGTTGATGGTAAAGAGATAGCTGTACAAACTCTTTGGTGGCGTTTGGAAAGTCATGAAAATGGCAAGCTTTTGGAGCCTTTTCCGTTAACTAGATGTGAAGTATCGCTCGCGTTTGATAATCCAAATTATCCAATGGATGAGGTATTGAAGGAAGTGAAACGGTGAATTATTAAATTTTTAAAAACATCTAATTCTTAACCAACCGCCAAGACGCCAAGGACGCCAAGAAAAGAGAGAAGAGAGAATTTTACGAATGATTTAAGATTGTAATAAATTAGTTCTGTTTGCTATTTGTATAATCATTTTTGCTCATATCAAATCTGTTTGTACTGGAATTATTTCTCTTTTTTATCTCTCTGCGTTCTCTGCGTCTCTGCGGTTTTTTAATAATTCAGATTTAACCAGAAACGATATCATTTATTTTTTTAAAAGTTCCCAATACTGGTGTGCTGCTTCAGCTTCAATCTGATGATCGGCATGCCATTTATTGATAGAACATATATCGTAATATCCAACATTGGTTGTTTCATGGGACTCTTGCAACGTTCCACCAACAACTGTGCAATAAAACTGGAGATGGTAAGTGGTGTGGGGTTGTCCAAAATCTCCAGGCATACGGCAACCAAGACGAATCAACGAACCAACTTCCACAAGCAAACCAGTTTCTTCCTGCACCTCGCGCTTCATCGACTGCTGCGGCGTTTCTCGAACTTCAGCCCAACCACACGGCAAGCACCACGTACTATCGTCAGTTCGCTGAACCAACAACAACTCACCCTGATCGTTTAATATTGCAGCTGATACTCCTATTTTCGGCGTAATGTAGCCCAATTCTGCGCGAAATCGCTTTTCTACTTCTGAAGTTGGGAGGGAAGATAATGCTGAATACTGTGAGGAGGCAAGACTGAGAAGTCGTTCGTAGCGATCGCGATCATAAATGTCTTTTGAATAGTTTAATCCAAGCTGTGCGATCGCTCGTAATTCTTCTAGCAATTCGATAATACTCATGGATTAATTTTGAAATAGATTTATGCCGTTAAGAATTAAGACTGAGATTGGAAAAATACTCCAAAAAATTAAGCTACGTTTCCGACGCAATAATTCAATGAAAATCCGTTGAGTCACAGCTATTGTTTCACCCCAATACTTCATATTAAAACCGCTGACCAGTGGTAATTTCAAATTTTATATCTCCGTCATCGTTAATTGCCAAGTCACCCCGAATTAACCCAAACGGTGACTTGACTCGCAGTCCTAACCCGTAACCGAACCCACTCCCAGGCTTACCTCGCAGTACACCCGGTTCCCCTAGCACTGTTTTGCCAGATCCAAAATCCGAGGCGAAGTCAGCAAAGACAACTCCCCCCACTGACTCAAGAATTGGGAAACGATATTCCATAGAAACCAAGCCATAACTACGTCCACTGCCGACTTTACCACCTCCGTAGCCTCGTACAGAATTCAGTCCACCCAAATCAAACGCTTCTGCTGGTGGAAACTCCCCAATATTTGTACCACCTTGCAAATTAAAAGCCAACATTTCTGGATTTTCAGTTAAGCGACCATGACCTATCCAGGTGACTGGCACATATAGAATATAGTTTGCCCGCAGGCGGTTGCTGGAAATCTTACCCAGTCCAATCGGAATTGCCTGTTCAGTGCTGAGGGTGAGGAGCGATCCTTGAGTTGGATTGTTACGGCGATCGCGCTGATCTCTACTTATAGCAAACGACACCGTAACCAAATCATCTATGCCAGTACCGCTGACTGAGAGAGGACTTCCTAGTCTATCCACTCGTGCAAGATTATAATCGCGATCGCGAAGGCTAATCCTGGTGTAGTTAAGACCAAAAGCTGTATCCCAGTCATTGAAAGATTTTAAAACTGCTATAGATCCGCCAAATTGTCCTTCCCGGACTGTGCTGCCGTTGGACAGCTTGATATCATCGTTGAAAGTGCGAGATAAATCTCGTTTACGAAAAACTCTGATGCTGTACCCTAGGCGGTTTGGTTGTCCATGACGATAAGGACTGGTGAGTTGGCTGTCAAACTGAACATCTTTACCGCTTACCTGAACGCTGGTATCTAGCTGTTCATTAAGACCGTTAATATTTGCATCTTCATATCCCACCTTACCGTAAAGCCCAACATCACCGTTATTACCACCGCCGAAGCTTAAAGAAGGGAAGTGACGTTCCTTAATGTTGTAGATGATATAAACACCAGTGTCATCTTCTTGTAGGGAAACATTGACTTCATCTAATGAGTTTAATCTCCTGAGTCGTTGCAAGTCTTTTTGAAGGACATCCTCACGGAATACTTGACCTGGCTTTAGTTTCAGATTGTCGATGATAAAATCTTTCTGAGTCCGTCCCTCAATCGGTTGACCCTTATCATCGACAAACTTGCCTTTATTATTGATAAAACGGATCTGGATATCTTTGACAAGTCTTTGGGCAATCTCACCAGTCTCGCCACTTTTTCCTCTAAGTTTTTCGAGTATTGGAGGGGTTGGCGATGGGCTTAAATTATCTGTTTGTAAAACAGTAGATTGAGAATTTGCTAGTGCTTGCTGATTTTCCCGGAACAACACTATCCCCACTACAAAAATGGCAACTATTACAATACGCATAACTAAAACTTTGTCATTACCCACATTTTGGTAACAGTCAAATTCTCTCATAACGACACATTGGCAGGGATTGAAATCGCTCTGGATTTTATATTATTCTCCGGTAGGATGGCAACAAAGCAATGCTGTTGCGTTCACTTTAGCTTAAAAAGTTCAGCAATTGAATTTGAATATTGGTCTGTGGACCAGCAACTAGAACCGCACAATCGCCAAATTTGGGCGGACCTGTGAGAATTTTGGGGTTTTGAGAAAAGCCAAACTCTTCAGTGGGGATACCCAATAGATTGCGATTGAGGATGCCGTCGCTGTTGGCATCATGAAAGACGGCGATCGCATAATTTCCTGCTTTTAAGTTTTCAAATTTAACTGTCAGCGGGGCGTTTTCTAGTTTGACGCAACGGGCAGCCACTGCGCGATCGCTACTAGTCGGAAATCCTCGCCCACCAGAAAACACGCTCAGACAAACTTGCCCACGCTGGTTTTTCAAGCCGTTAATGGTGACGGTGAGACTACTGTTAGACACTGCTTTTGCACTGGATATAAATGTCATAAATATGACATCTATTAAAAGTAAAAAGCTCCAGAAAGAACGTTGCATCGTCATAATTTACTGTGTTAAAAACTACAAAATATTTACGCAATGCTTTTTTTAAAGCCAGCCCAATCCACTCAACACAATCGCAGTCGCAAATGTTACCCATAGCACAACTGGTATAATCAAAAACGCTCTCCTCTTTGAGATAGCCCATAGGCGAGCGACGATGGAAACATATTGAATTCTCTACATTAATTTGATTGCAATACGGTGACATTTGTTGCTCAAAAGTTGCTTGCATCTTGCAATATTCAATTGTAAGCTTACCGTGACAACTCTCCCGCTAACGGCAAGCGGTGTAACGGGAGCATCAAAAGGGGAAAAAATGATACCAGTTATTAGAAAAAAACACAAGATATCTCAATCATATTTTAACAAAATCCTTACAATTTTAGGCAAAAATAGACTTGTAACTCATGCCGGAAATTGCCAAATCTAAGTCATTACTTCAGATTATTGTTTTGAAAAAGAATAACATTTGATTCTTTATAGCAATAAACCTAGAGTAAGTAGGTCGGTACAAATAAAGTTAACGATGTTTTGGCAGTCATTAGGAGGCAGCGCCTTGCTGCGCCAGTCCTGCCTTATTTCAATGATAATTATTTACGCCGACCTACTTATTGAACCAGGGGTAACAATGCCTGTGATGTTGGGTGTATTACCTGGCGCTTTGTTAGGGGCAAAAATTTTAGTAGGGGCTAATACTCAAACTTTGAGAATAGTCTTTAGTTGAGTGCTGGTGGTAATGGCACTGAAAATGGTCTACAACAGTTTAGCAGGAGTAATTTAGGATGCATCTATCCAATTTTCATCATCTTGATAGTGGCAATAATGAGCAAAATATTTCTAAGTCTGTGTGCCAAAATGACTGCACAAAAACATCTAGCGAGCAGCGATTTGAGGAGCTGATTAGCAATTTATTAAAATACGGTGTTCTTCTTGCTTGCTCTACGGTTTTGGTAGGAGGAATTTTATATTTACTTAGCTACGGTGCAGAACCTGCTAATTATCAATTTTTTGAAGGACAGCCATCGGTATTAGATTCTCCAAAACTTGTAGCTAGAGGTATTTTTTCAGGTAACCATAATAGCATCATAGTATTTGGACTTTTACAGTTAATTGCTATTCCCGTGATTCGTGTTGCACTTTCAGTATTTGCTTTTGTGCAACAGAGAGATTTTACTTACACAATAATGACATTACTGGCACTGTCGGGACTAATTTATAGCTTTATTGCAGCGTATTAATTGATATAAGTAATTGTTAATGCGGTGCTACATGTCGGCTTCCATTACTTCTGATTATTGTTTCAAAAAAAAATTACGTTTGCTCATCTCAGTGAGAAAACCTAAAGTAAAACTAAGGTTGACAACGAACTCAGACATAAATAACAGCAGACTACAAATTCTGTCGTAAGCACAGCCTCATCTAAATATCAGACACCTAGTTTGCCTTAAAGTTTGCCAAAAAATCTAGTTTGAAAGGAGAAAACATCATGAGACTTCTGAAAGTTGCACTAGTGATTGCAGTTCTGTTTGTGAATTTAGCGATCGCTCAACCTTCTTGGGCAGATCCTAGCTACAAGAAGAACCCCGATTACATGGAAGTGACAAAAACCATTAAAGAATTACAGAAAAGTGCTGAAGGTACAATCCCCGCAGATGTGCAACGCCAAATTGATGAGTTAGAGTTCCAAAAAGCAGCGATAGAATCAGGGATAGCTTGGGGACAATGCCGCAACGAGAGTGGTAGTAACCTAGCAATCTACGGTAATGGTGGCGAAGAGTCAGAAGAATCTGGTAACAGCAATCAACTTTACTTCTTGGCAAATGGTCAAACAACACCTGATCAATGGGATTGTCAGGGTGTTTATCTTCCTGATGATGTGAAAGTTGCTTCCTTAGATAAAACTGGTGCTGTTGCCATCAAGATTATGGATGGTACACAACTTTTAGTCAAGAAAAACCCAGATACTTCAGAATTGGAATTAAATCTCCCCAATGCCAAAGTTGTCAAGCCCGGTGATAAAGATTGGTTTATCCCAAATGTATCGCAAGCTTTTGTTGATTCTCGCATTCCTAATACATTGACTGGCGGAGATAATGGCTAAAATCAATATTTTAACAACGTTATTCAGATAAAATTTGAATGGATTTATCTGAATAATACATAGGACTAGAACTGATACAATTTTCGATTTTATATATTGAAAACCTCACTTCTAGTTCTATTTTCATAACAAGCAATTTTAAGAACTCAATGTCTGACGGGAGTTATTGGAGAAATCAGGATGTTAGAACAGTTAAGTGGATACTTGGGTACAGATTTATCTATTAAAACATTTGGAACTTTACTAGTATTAGTCGCTTTAGAAACAGTTCTGTCTGCTGACAACGCAGTTGCCTTAGCAGCACTAGTTCAAGATATTGAAGATCCACAAAAACAACGTCAGGCTTTAAATTGGGGATTAATTATTGCCTTTATTCTGCGGATTGGTTTACTGTTTACAGCAACATGGGTGATTCAGTTTTGGCAGTTTGAATTAGGAGGCGCTCTTTATTTGTTGTGGTTATCTCTAAAGCATTTTTGGCAATATTTTGATTCCAATGCAGTAGAAGAACAAGCAAACAACTCTTCAAAGCATCCAAATTGTACATTTGGACAAGTTATTCTCTTGATTGCTGTTACAGATTTAGCTTTCTCTCTAGATAGCGTTACAGCAGCCGTTGCAGTTTCTAGTCAAACATGGTTGGTAATGACTGGTTGCGTCATTGGTATTATCACTCTGCGATTTATGGCTGGTTTGTTTGTGCGCTGGCTTTCTGAGTTTACTTATTTACTGGACGCTGCTTATTTAACAGTGTTTGGTGTAGGCGTGAGATTGATGTTTAAAGCATTAATTCCAGATCATGTACCGCCTCAATGGATTATGTTAACGCTGATTGTAGCTCTATTTACTTGGGGATTTTCTAAGCGCTCCGTACCAGAAAATCAGAAAGTCTTGACTATTGATAGCTATGAAAATAACAGAACATAACTTAGTTTTTAATCAACATCTTTTTCTCAATACACCAAAGTCATGAATCTAGAAAAAATAACAAAAAATGAAAGTCCAAATTCTGTTATAGGAACAGAAGTTACTCAGACAACATCTGCACAGATCATCAACGATTTTAATCCTGCCCAAAAAGATAACAAAGATATTAAAGCAATAGTCAGAATAGTTTTGTTACTGTGTGCTTTGACTATCATCTGTAGCTTTTTCGTAATTGTCAATCCTGGACAGCGAGGAGTGTTAATGAAGTTTGGGGAGGTACAACCAGAAATTCTCAGCGAAGGAATTCACCCAATTATCCCGATTGTTAATACTGTCCAAAAGCTGAGTGTGAGACTGCAAAGTCAGGAAATTTCAACTGAAGCTTTATCTAAAGACTTGCAAAATGTTTACACAGATGTGGCTTTAAATTGGCACATCACTCCAGAAAAAGTGAATACGATTTTTCAGCGTGTTGGTAATCAAAAATCCATTGTTCACCGTATTATTAACCCTGCTGTTAAAGAGGTTTTAAAAGCCGTGATGGCAAGGTATACAGCAGAAGAAATTATCACTGTACGTACAGAAGTGAAAGCTGAGGTGGATAAAGCTTTAACATCTCGATTAGGAACTTACGACATAGAAATAGATGATATTTCTTTAGTAAATATTCATTTTTCAGAGCAGTTTAACAAAGCAGTGGAAGCCAAGCAAATTGCTGAACAAGAAGCGAAACGTGCAGGATTTATGGCTATCAAGGCGGAAAACCAAGCCAAAGCAAGAGTAAATTTAGCAAAGGGGGAAGCGATCGCCCATCGATTAATAGTAGAGTCGCTGACTCCTGCAATTTTACAACGCCAAGCGATCGCCAAATGGGATGGTAGGATGCCTTGGATCTCCGCAGGTGGTGGCGACAACACCAGACTCTTTCAATTAGAGTTAGATGAAATTGTCAAAGCTGCTCAGAAAAATCCCCAACAACAAAGAGTCGAATCTCGTTCTGAGTTAACTACTGCACTTCTCAAAGAAAAATAATCACTAAACTAAAATGGATGACTTTATTGGTGCGATTTCAACTGGATTTGCTGCTTTTGCTGCCACTAATCTAGATGATATTGTGGTTCTGCTACTGTTTTTCTCTCAAGTGAGTACAACTTTCCGACATCAACACATTGTTATCGGACAGTATCTCGGTTTTACAGCACTCGTGCTTGCTAGTTTACCCAGTTTCTTTGGTGGTAGGCTTTTCCCAGAGGCTTGGATTGGACTTTTGGGTACGGTTCCCATCGCCATTGGTATTAATCGCTTGCTAAATCCAGCGAGTGATGAGGATGAAACCGTACCAGAATCGGAACAGTCTGCAAATTCTTGGCTAGCTAGCCTATTTTCACCTCAAGCTTATGGAGTTGCTGCTGTAACCATCGCTAATGGCGGTGATAATCTCAGTATCTACGTACCATTATTTGCTAGCTGTACATGGGAAGATTTGGAAGTGATTTTGGCAGTTTTCTTCTCATTAGTTGCGGTTTGGTGCTATGCTGCTTATCGCTTTACGCAAGTTCCCATACTTGCCAAACTCTTCACTCGCTACGGTAATTATTTTGTTCCTTTTATCCTCATAGGATTGGGTATCTATATTTTGATTAATAGCCACACTTTGGAAAATCGTGGTTTAACTGTACTTACGGTGGGGCTAATTGGTTTATGTTTAATTGCAGAGTCAACAGATGCTTTCCGGGATTGTGCATAATCAGTGCTGATGTGTTGAACTCAGAGATACTTACCTATTTGACAACTTTCATAATATAAATTTATTCTCCTGTTTATACGGTGACATTTGTGGTGAATTGCTGTTTTTACACAATGTCAAAAGTTAGAATTATCCATAAAATCTATTTATCATTATCAAAAAAAAGAATATTTGCTTTTATCTAGGGATAAGCATAATATTGAAAACAAGATAAATTGTAAACACAAAATATCAAATGTAATTAATGGTGAGCATCTATAAATAAAAACAATTCAACTATTTAAAAAACTGCTGTTACTTCTATAAGCAGAGAAGGACTATAAAAGTAATTTTAAACCTTTGTAAGCAATAACTATGAGTTGGCTAATTGGTACATTAATTCTTGGCATCTCTGCCGCTTTTGCAACTACCTTTGACGACAATATTTACTTGACTGCTTTCTTTGGAAAAGTTAATCGCACGTTCCGTCCTAAGCATGTTATTTTTGGTGAATTTGTTGGATTTACGGCATTAGTACTTGCTAGTTTGCCTGGTTTTTTTGGTGGTTTATTTCTTCCAGAAGCTTGGATTGGGTTGTTAGGCGTTCTGCCAATTATTATTGGTATTAGCAATCTCATGAGTCGAGATGATGATGACGACACAGTTCAAGATGTGTCAGTGACATTTAGTAACTCAGTAAAACCTAAACGCGGTAAACAATCATTATTGGCGACTCTGCGTGATCCTCAAACTTACCGAGTTTCGGCAGTAACTATTGCTAATGGAGGAAATAACATTGGTATTTATGTACCGTTGTTTGCTACTACCAATCTGCCAAGTTTAGGAGTCATTTTGTGTGTTTGTTATTTAACTGTTGGCATGTGGTGCTTACTGTCTTATAATCTGACTCGTAATCCTCTGATGGCTCCGCTTCTAGCTCGCTATGGTCGAAAAATATTTCCCTGGATATTAATCTGGCTAGGGTTTTCCATCATGATGAAGAGTGGTACGTTTCAACTTGTTCCCAGTCTGGCAACGCTCTTTCATTGAATGTTAGGCGAGGGAATATTAAGCGCAAGTTTATAGAGAAATGGTATGACTACTTAGTAGGAAAAAAAGTAGTTTGGCTTTATAACCCAATACGGTTCAGATAAGAAATTTGCTCGTGTTAGCGCTTTGCGCGGCGAGAAAGTTGGAGCAAGGCAAGCAGGGTGCAAGGGAGAAACCGATTCACACAGGATCAGTTTCCCCCCTCTCCCCGCCCCCTGCTCCCTTGCTGCCTCAACAAATAAATGTCTTAACTGAACCGTATTGCTTTATAACCCACATTCCGCACCTACAACTGTCACACCCCAACGAAACGGAATAGCCCCCATCGACTCAACCAAAACACCCAAGGTTGGTGATGCGGCTCACAATCACGAGTAATGAATACTTTAAGCCACCAATTCCACGTTGTGGCTTAAAGGTGTAACGCAATGTGACTCAATGATTTTCAGCTATAAGTTTTTTACTTTGATTGCAGAATTCAGAACAGAGACTGTGTAGTAAGAAGTAAATAGAAAACTGTTAGACGAGGTAGTAGTATATGCAAGCATTTACTGCGGTTTAGTCCATGAGCAATTTGCAAGCTATTTATTCTGTTCCTATCCCATTACTGCATAAGTTAATTTCGGTTCCACCTATAAAGAAGTGTTTATCGTGTAGCATCTTTGAGCATCTTTTTTACTTTTTAGAGAAAATAATATTAAAATTACATGGTTTCTCAGCAACTGTCCTATGGTAACAATCCCGATGTCAAAACTATTTTAATTTTGGCAGCCAATCCTACAAATACATCTCGGCTACGACTTGATAAAGAAGTACGGGAAATTGATGAAGGATTGCGAAGAGCATCTAAGCGAGAGCAATTCAGGTTAGAACAGAAGTGGGCAGTGAGTCAGCGTGATTTCTACCGCGCTATTTTAGATTACCAACCCCAGATTGTTCACTTTAGTGGGCATGGTGCAGGTAGTAATGGCATTGTCTTAGAAGATGAAACTGAAGAGCCAGTCGAAGTTAACGCTCATGCATTGGCAAGTATGTTCAAGTTATTTGCCACAAAGGGAGTCGAGTGTGTACTGCTCAATGCCTGCTATAGTGAGGTGCAAGCAAAAGCTATTAGCCAACATGTCAACTACGTGATTGGCATGAACCAAGCGGTTGGGGATAAAACAGCAATAGCATTTTCTGTGGCATTTTATGATGCTCTAGCAGCAGGGCAACAGGTGGAGTTTGCTTATGAATTAGGTTGCGCAGTCTTAATAAAATATTTAGAGCAGCAAACTCCAGTTCTATTTAAAAAAGAGCAAATTAGTATTATCCCCAGCAAACCAGAAGTAGACATTATTCCACCCAACCCCTATCAAGGATTAGCAGCATTTGGAGAAGAAGATGCAGCATTCTTTATTCAATACCTTTGCCAATTTACGAGGCTGGAACGGTACTAGAAGCATTGTGAATACGACCGAGAGAAGAAAGCTTGGCAAAAATCTGGGCTAATAAAATAGGCTCAGGTTTTTGTGGAAGCATTT
>JAHHGV010000049.1 GCA_019359695.1 Brasilonema angustatum HA4187-MV1 | reverse complement strand
GGTGGGCATCTCTCGACAAATGTTTCCGGATTTGTAATTCTACATCCATTGCTCTGCTTACCTTCCAGAGTTTTCTATCCATGATTCTTTTATTCAGAATACCCGGAAAGTGACAGAAGAGGGATAGTTGCTAAAAATTAAAAAGCGACTCATCCTTTAGCAAAGTAGGGGTTTAGTAAGCACACTAACTCTTCTCCAACTTCTATTTCACTTGGAGGGAAACCCGCCTCATGCGCACTGGTCTGACTAAATTAAAGATTATGGTGAGGTCTTTCTGGGTGCGACTTGATAATCAATGAGACAAAGGGGTTAGCAAAACGCCAAAAACCCTTGAAAAGCAAACGATTTGAGGATTTTTTGAAGCGGGTGATGGGACTCGAACCCACGACATTCAGCTTGGGAAGCTGACGTTCTACCACTGAACTACACCCGCAAGTCAGGGTTAGTGCCGTTGTATAGTGTTAATCTTACCAGGTATTCCGACCAATGAGGGTTTGGTTTGGGATTGTTTTATGTGGGTGATCGCCAAGGAGATTTAGCAAACACTTTTGAGTTACCGAATTATCTGCGGACGGATGCTGCTTTATCCGCTTTTGCTTGCCGAATTTGGTCTTGCAGTACCGAATCATTCACCACAGCCATCACTTGACATTGTCGGTACAACTTTTTTTACTGATTTATTCTCAGCAACTATTGTTTTTAAAGATACACTTTGACTTAACAGACGCATTCCCCCAAAGGGAATAATACCTCCCAAACCTGTATTTACTAACAGTGGTATCATTCATCAAGGTGACTTTAGATACACTCCTCTTTTTTATCAGTTTGCATCTTCAAATACCACTGGTTCTTCCACTTTTAGTTATGAAAAACTTTCCATTTCCACAGTTGTCTCTCCAATTTTCCAAGCGCCATTAGGCAGTTGTGCTTAAAAAAATTTTAAATTAATTAATGTATATTAACTATAAGGTATTATCTCTGCCGTGATTTCTACATATTCCTCAAAGTTACGGATGATTATCGTCATGATTTTGTCAAGTAGGGGTAAAAGTGATCAAGATAAACCTGTATCACCACTTCCGTACTCGTTTAGGGCTATGTATAACTACGAAGGCATGATTGATGTTTTGGTCAATTCGTAAAGATTTGCTATAACCCCCATACACGCACTGCTAGCAGATATGCTTAAACTATAAACAGTTATAAAGAGTTATTTGCCTTTTTTTGAGTACTCCGACGGTCATCAAATTATCTAAATTTGAGATAAACCAATAATACATAATTTGGTATATAACAGAGTCACCAATATGTTTAATGCCACTGAAATCTTGATTGATGCGTTTGTCGCTCAAATTCGTGAAGGCTACCGTCGCACCTACGGCTGCCTGAAAAATGATTATCAAGATATTATAGGCTGGGCAGGTAATATGGCGTTGGAAAATATTGCCAACAGTGACGCCCTTTATCATAACGTAGAACATTCTATCCTAGTTACTTTGGTTGGACAAGAAATTTTGCGTGGCAAACATATCCGTGAAGGAGGTGTTTCTAATGAAGACTGGTTGCATTTTATTATATCCTTGGTCTGTCATGATATTGGTTATGTTAAAGGAGTTTGCCGACAAGACCGAGAGGATGAAGGTTTGTACGCAACAGGTAAAGATGGGAAAATGATTTTTCTTCGTTCTGGAGCTTCTGATGCGAGTCTGACACCTTATCATGTTGATCGGGGAAAGCTTTTTATTGATGAGCGTTTTGGCGGTCACAAATTGATAGATTCAGAAGTCATAAAGAACAATATTGAATTGACTCGGTTTCCAGTACCAGCTGTAGATGACCACCAAGATACAAATGATTTTGCAGGTTTAGTGCGTGCTGCAGATTTGATTGGACAACTGAGCGATCCACGTTATTTAAAAAAGATTACCTCTTTATTTTATGAGTTTGAAGAGATTGGAATGAATAAGGTGTTGGGTTATCAAAATCCTGCTGATTTACGCAAGAACTATGCCAAGTTCTACTGGAACGTCGTATATCCTTATATCAAGGATGCATTGCGCTACCTCTCGCTCACACAGCAAGGAAAGCAAATTATTGCTAATCTCTACTCAAATGTATTTGTTATAGAACATGAAAAACTTCAAGAAGAGCCTTTGTACCTGATTGAAAAACTCCCTGCTTAAAAATTGATAATTATAAATTTTCACAACGAAAAAGCTTTCACAATTGATGATTGATAATTTATAATTCATCATTTATGAGTCATAACTGGTAATTGCTATGAATTGGTGGCATCGACTAAACAAAAATCCTTTAGCAAGGTTTGGGGCAACTTTACTGTTGGTTTTTTATATAGCAGTCATTTTGGCTGATTTTGTCGCCCCTTACAACGCTTACACCTCACAACCAAATGGTTCTCTACTACCACCAACGCGTGTTTACTGGGTTTCTAAACAATCAGGGCAGTTTATTGGGCCTCACATTTATCCAACAACTCAGGGAGACACAAATTTAGAAACGGGCGATCGCCAAATCATCGTAAACTATAAAAAGCCTTGTCCCCTGAGACTATTTGTCACTGGACCTGAGTATCGTCTACTGCAGTTGAATTTACCTTTACCCCCAAAGTGGGAGGAGACAGAAATATTTGGTGGTATCCCGTTAAATATACATTTGTTTGGTGCTGTCGGTGAGGCAAAGTTTAACGTTTTAGGTACAGATGACCAAGGTCGAGATCAACTCAGTCGCCTGCTGTATGGTGGTCGTATAAGTCTGTTTATCGGTATTATTGGGGTTGCCCTAACCTTTCCCTTAGGGATGTTGATTGGGGGAATTTCTGGCTATTTCGGTGGCTGGCTTGACAGTGTCATTATGCGGTTGAGCGAAGTGCTAATGACTTTCCCTAGTATTTATCTTTTGGTAACCTTGGGTGCGGTACTACCGCCGGGGTTATCGAGTACCGAACGCTTTTTGCTGATTGTCGTGATTACTTCGTTTATTAGCTGGGCTGGATTAGCACGAGTTATTCGCGGACAAGTTCTCTCTATTAAAGAGAGAGAATACGTTCAAGCAGCAAAAGCAATGGGTGGCAATCCACTTTACATTATCGTGCGTCACGTATTGCCGCAAACCGCCACTTATATCATTATTTCAGCCACACTTTCTGTTCCTAGCTTTATTGGGGCAGAAGCAGTACTCAGTCTGATCGGGTTAGGAATTCAACAACCAGACCCCTCATGGGGTAATATGTTATCTCTTGCAACTAACGCCTCAATTTTAGTACTGCAACCTTGGCTAATCTGGCCTTCAGCTGTGTTGATTATTCTTACAGTGTTGGCTTTTAACTTGCTGGGTGATGGGCTAAGAGATGCTTTAGACCCTCGCAGTTTAAGAAGGTAGCTTCTACTCGGTTGTTCATCAGTTATCAGTTATCAGTCATCAATTCCTTGATAACTGTTCACTGTTCACCGTTCACTGTTCACTGTTCACTGATTTAAAGTGGGCAGGAGGAGAATCGAACTCCTATGACCGCAAGGTCGCCACATTTTGAGTGTGGTGCGTCTACCAGTTTCGCCACCCGCCCTTGGGTGCAACTTCACTATTATACTCTATTTTTTGATTTTGCAACAACTTTTGATAATCTTTGCTACTTGCCCAACGGTCAATTTCTCTGGCACGCAAAACGGGCACTGGGTGAGTTAACTGAGCTGTGCGGGCAGCTTTGACCATCTCACCTATCTCGGTCTTACTAATATCATCATAAGCACGAGCTTGGGCAATAAAAGCATCAAGGTTAAGTTGTGGTGCGATGGTGGGCGAACCACCAGCAAGTTTCATCAACACCGACATGACAACTTTCGGGTTTTGGGTTGCCAGCAATGCTGCGCGATCGCACGTAAACTCAGCACAGCGTACCCATTCCAAAAGTTGCGCCTGTATTGCTTGAGCAAGAAATGCTCCAACATTAGGCACCACTGTCGCAGCTAATATCAATATATTAACTGGAGTTAGGTAAACACTGTGGTCACACTTAAGGTGTCCCAATTCATGAGCAATCACAGCCTGGATTTCTTCTTGTTCGAGCATATCGATCAGCGAGGTGTGCAGCACAACAAAAGGCTGTTTTCCCCGCATCGCAAAAGTGTATGCATTTGGTGCTGGATGCTGCCTAATATAAAGCTGGGGAGGTTCAATATCCAGTATCTTGCAGGCTTCTAACAGCGACTTATGAAGATGGGGCAGTTGTTTTTCGCCGACTAGAACACTAGAAGCGATATTTTCTACATAAAAAATCTGCTCAGCCAATGGACCCAAAAGATTCCGCACCATCATATCCAAACCAGGTATCTGCTTCAGTGCTTTGGTTGCGTCTAGATCTAGCGGATGACGAAATGAATCTGCTTTGAGACCAATCAGTTGAGTCTTTGGCGTTAACATGGCGGAATCTTGCTGGGCAAATAAGGGAATTAAATAAATGTAGGACTGGTCTTTTGAATAGCCCCACACAAACAGTATAGCCATAGCAAAAGGAACAAGGAAGAATTTCTTCCTTGTCCTGTCGCTTTTGTGGTTTTTTGTATCTAAATAGAGATTCGCGCTTGAGGCTCAATGGGGGTACAAGCAACTTCCGCATTTACGTTTGCTACTGGCACCCGCTCGATTCTTGCTCCTAATTGCTGCAACTTTGCATCAAGTCTATCGTAGCCCCGATCTAAGTGTTGTAGTCCCTGAACTATGGTTTTTCCTTCTGCCGCGAGTCCCGCCAAAACTAACGCTGCTGATGCTCGCAAATCTGTTCCTAGTACGGGTGCACCTGATAACATCGACACTCCTCGAACAAAGGCAACGTTGCCTTTAATACGAATATCCGCCCCTAAGCGATTTAACTCTGAGGCGTGGCGCAAACGATTCTCAAACACAGATTCATTAATCAGGCTGTCACCTTCTGCCAGTGCCAGCAAAGCCATAAATGGCGCTTGCATATCTGTAGGAAAACCTGGATGGGGCAAAGTTTCAATATCAGTTGCCCTCAGCGTTTCTGCGCTCAGAGTACGTAGGCAGTTAGGTCCTTCCTCAATGATGCGCACTCCAATATCTTGCAGCTTGGTAATGATCGGTGTCAAATGTTCTGGTATCACAGGCGAGAGGGTAAGCTCTGAACGAGTGATTGCTGCGGCAACCAAAAACGTTCCTGCTTCAATGCGATCAGGAATAATCGTATATTCAGTTGAATGCAACTGTGGAACACCAACAATCGTAATTTTACTGGTTCCTGCTCCGTGTATCTTTGCTCCCATTGCAATACAGAAGTTTGCCAAATCAACGACCTCTGGCTCGCGTGCAGCATTTTCGATAATGGTTTCGCCCTCTGCAAGAGTCGCCGCCATCATCAGAGTTTCTGTTGCTCCCACGCTGGCAATATCCAAATATATCTTTGCTCCCTTCAATCGGCGACTAGTACCAGGAACATAGGCATTACAAATGCCATGCTCAATCTGTACTTCCGCTCCCATTGCTTGCAGTCCTCGAACATGCAGATCCACAGGTCTTGTGCCAATAGCACAGCCCCCCGGTAAAGGCATTTGCGCGACTCCCAGTCGTGCTAGCATCGGACCAATAGCAAAGAAACTTGCTCTCAACTGTGTGACCAGTTCATAAGGAGCCTTTGATGTTTTGATTTCTCTGGCATCAACTTCTAAAATGTCTCCTGTTTGCTTCAAGCCAACGCCTAAAGCTGATAAAACCTCACCTATCCGTGTCACGTCTGCCAATAACGGCACGTTACGAAGCCGACATTCGCCTGAACAGAGCAACGCTCCAGCCATGATCACCAGTGCTGAATTTTTGGCTCCGCTAATTTTTACATGACCTTGCAAAGGATGCCCACCCCATATTTGCAGGACTGAGGAGTCTGCTGTCGGGGAAGATTTGGCATCTGGTAAGCCGCCAGAAGGAATAATAAACTTACCCTCCAAAAAAACTGTTGATTTTATAAGTTTGAAGTTGGTTTCGATTCTACACGATAGTTTTTGATTGTCTACATCTTTCAACGGAAATTGATAAATTTCATTTATGGTTTTTTGACAGCAGATAATGAATCAACAACCTATCATACAATCTTTTCCGAAAACTAGATAATAGTAACAAAAATTACCTAAAAATCAAGAAACCGCTGATGTCAAAAACTAGGGGTGTAAGGGAGCCACTGCCGTGGGCGGGTCTCCCGACTTGAGGCATGTGGCGTGTGTAAGGGAATAGGGGTGTAAGGGAGTGATTAGTGGGGGCTTGAACCCACCACGCTATCATTGACGAGCAAAATCATAGATTTTGGTCGGGTTCGTGCGCTTTGCGCAAGATCTGTGCCTACGGCATAGGGGGCGCGATCGCTCCCTTTGGGAGCGCACTCAAAGGATAAACGCGCTTCAGTTCTGGCTCACGCCACATGCACGCCACTTGCTACAACGGGGGGAACCCTCCGCAGTCGCCACAACGGGGGGAACCCCCGCAAGGCGCTGCTCTGCGCAACGCAGTGGCTCCTCAACGCGCTTAACCCGCGCACGGTGAGACAGCGCTACAGGAGGGTCTCCCGCTCTCACGGCGACTGCGGAGCGCGCAGCGTGACCGGAGGTCATCCCCGATAGCCGTAAGGCGTGGCGTAAGCCATAGGGCAGTGGCTCCCCTACACCCCTACACCCTTAGCTTTGGTCAGAAATTAGGACTTGACAGATCTAAACAATTGAGTGACAATGAAAAACTGTTAATCAACAATAAAATTTGCGGAACTGGCGGAATTGGCAGACGCGCTAGATTCAGGTTCTAGTGCCGAAAGGCTTCCGGGTTCAAGTCCCGGGTTCCGCATACGAGAGGGAAGTGCTGAGTAACAAGTAAAAAAGGTTATTTGTTGGTAGACTATCTTGACTCACCACTCATGACTCAGAATTTTAATGTTAACAAGTTTACAAAATTCCCTAGTCAAGCAAATTCGCAAACTGCACTCCTCAAAAGAAAGACACCAGCAGCAGTTGTTTTTGGTAGAAGGGACGCACTTGTTAGAGGAAGCTTGTGCAGCGAATTACCCATTGGAAGCAGTGTGCAGTACACCAGAATGGCAAGACACCCATGCTGTGCTATGGCAAAAAGCTTGTGATCTTTGCGAACGAGCAGAAATTGTAAGTGAAGAGGTTTTAAAGGCGATCGCCACCACAGTACAACCAGATGGCGTAGTTGCGACGGCAAAAAGAAGCGATCGCCTTGGGGAAGTGCCGTTTACTGGTATAGTGCTAGGGTTGGAAACTGTACAAGATCCAGGCAACTTGGGTACGATAATTCGGACCGCAGCAGCAGCTGGGGCTTCTGGGTTGTGGCTGAGTGAAGATAGTGTGGATTTAGACAATCCAAAAGTATTACGTGCTTCTGCTGGACAGTGGTTTCGCCTAGCAATGGCGATGAGTCCCGATTTGAAAACGACAGTCCAGCAAAGTAGGGAAGCAGGAATGCAGGTTGTTGCAACCTTACCCAGTGCTACTTTGACTTATTGGGATGTAGACTGGCGCAAACCCAGTTTAATTTTGTTAGGGAATGAAGGTGCTGGTTTGTCAAAAGAATTGACAGCAGTAGCAGATTTACAAGTAAAAATTCCCCTGAGTCCAGGGGTAGAATCTTTAAACGTGGCAATTACTGCCGCTTTAATGTTGTACGAAGCGCAAAGGCAAATTTTTCAAAGTAAAGAGGGAACAGGGAACAGGGAACAGTGAACAGTGAACAGTGAACAGTGAACAGTGAACAAGGGGTGGACGAGTCGGTTTCCTACCTGATAACTGATAACTGATAACTGATAACTGATAACTGATAACTGGTTAACATAAACTGTACAGAGTTCTGTTCAACAATCAAATAGGAGTCCTATATTATAAGAATTTTGTTCACAGGTGCTCACTGATCCAAGTATGATCAAATATTGATTGATAAATCCGGTTATGCACTTTTAAAACACCCTGTTGCTTGACGACTAGACCTGACAATAGCAACTCTTTTTCTTCTGGACTATCAACAGAGACGACTTCTTGTTGATCCAAAATGTGTCGATATAGTTCTAGTAGGCGAGATGATTTTAGCTCGGTGTTGAGAATGCGATTGCGCTCTGCGCAGCGGCAAAGCCGATCGCGTATGGTTCTCAAATGCTCTGGCTCATCCTGAGATTCCCAATTCTTGATCACATAATTTCGCACTAAATTCTCAACCCATTGCGCTTCACCGTTTGTCGGAATAGGAGATGAACAACGGCGTATGAATTTACAAAGCTTTTGAGTCAGAAAAGGTTGACCGTTTGTCCAGGCTAACACTTCTTTGAGCACAACTTGTGGATTACTGACTTTATCTGTCAATCCATAAAGCAAAGGTTGAGCTTCATGGATTTGAAAGCCATTAAGTTGAATTGCTTGACCGATATTGAAGGGTGTTCTTTGAGGATCAGTTATCAAATCAGAAGGTGTTGCGACTCCAAACAAAGCAAAAGTTAAACGTTGATACTCTGGATTAATACCGCGTTGATTAAAGCAGAAGCGAATCAAAGCAAAAAAGTCATTAACAGGAAAATTCAAGCCCAAAACAGTATCAATTTCATCGACAAAGATAAATATCTTTTCACTCTCAACCTGAGCTAGTATGATTTCCTCTATAAACCGACTCAAGCACTGAATAGACGATAAATCTTTTTGTTCATTCCACCACGCTTTCAGATTCACCTTTCCAAACAAATTAAAATTTTGCCATAACTCCACAGCAAATCCCTTGTACCATTGAGCAGGAGTGACGTTTTCAGTACCAAGGCGAGTGATATCTACCGCTGCACAGCTAAACCCCTCTTGCTGGAGACGATGCATCATGCATACCATGAGGCTTGACTTACCCATTTGGCGTGCATTCAGAATGTAACAAAACTCTCCGCGCTTGAGTGCTTGATACAGGAGACGATCTGCAGAACGCACCACATAAGTAGGAGCATTCATTGGTAAACTACCCCCAACTTGATAATCAAACGTTGAGGATTCTTCTGTACTTCTGAGCAAAGCGTTTTCAAAAACCAGTTCAGCTTGAGTCGCTTTCAGAATTTCTAATGTTTGAGACAGTTGGCGAGTACGTTCCTCGACTTTTTCTTCCAAGGTAGAGTTGGACTGGGCTAATGCATCTTTTGCCTGCTGCAAAGCTGCGTTTTTGTGTGCGAGTTCTTGGGAAAACGAAATCCGTTCAGCTTCCGCCTGTTTGCGTTGGGTAATATCAGTAAAGGCGGCTATAGCATAAATCATTTTTCCCTTATCATCATAAATTGGGGTTGCTGACACCTCTATGGGAACCATTTTGTCAGCTTGCTGAAGCACCATATCATCGACGGTTACACTTTCGCCGTTAAACGCTCGTAAAATGGGTTGCTCCTCAAAGGGGTATAACTGATTTGTCCCCGCTACATAAGCTTGATAAATTTCCGGAAATTCAGTGGCTGTAATTTCAGTTACCATTCTCTTACCAAGTATCTGCTGTGCCCTCTGATTGGTATAGTAGGGTTGACCGTTGGCATCAATGACAAATATTCCTACTGGCACAGCTTCCAGAAATTGAGTCAATTTTTGCTCACTTTCGCGCAATGCTTCCTCAGCTCGCAGGCGTTCCGCCACCTCTTGTTGTAAACGAGTTAATAACTCTGCTTGAGCCTGCTGTGCTAAACGCTCTTGTTCGTGCGCTGCTTTCATTCGCTGCACATGGTGCAGAGTTTTGTTGGTTGTGATTTCTAAATCTTGAAAATTTATCGGCTTAGTCAGAAAGTCAAAAGCACCCCAATTCATTGCCGTTCTAATATTTTCTATATCGCCATGGGCAGAAATAATAACTGCTTTAATGATGGGATATAACTCATTGAGTTTAGTCAGTAAAGTCAGCCCATCCATTTCTGGCATATAGATATCAGTTAAAACGATATCTATATCCGGTTCGGCTTGTAGCTTTTCTAGTGCTTCTAAACCATTTTGAGCAAAAATTAATTGAAATTGCTTTTGCCGAATTTTTTTTCGAAATGCCTGACAAAGGAGTGTTTCTAGGTCAGGTTCATCATCCACAACCAGTATTTTTGTTGCCATATTTTTTCTCTGATTGGGATTGTTTATATAGTAAAGATTTTTTGCTTCAGTTTGTCAAATTCAATTGGTTTTGTAATATATTCATCTGCACCATATTTTTGAGCAATTAAATAATTAAATTCATCGTCATAAGCAGTAATTACAAAAACTTTTAGCTTCGGAAAATTTTCTTTAAGAATTTTGAGTAATTCTAAGCCACTCATCCCAGGCATATTGATATCTGCTAAAATCACAGATAAGCATTCTATAAGTTTATTCTGAGTTTGTATTTTTTCGAGTGCTTCCTCTGCGGAGAGGATAAAATGCAAACTAATCTGATTTTGTTTAAGTTCTTTTCTAAATTTTTGCTCGAATAAAAATTGAACATCTTGTTCATCGTCTACAACCATGATTTTCATGTTTCATCTTCCTTACGGAACAACTTTGGGTAGAGTGATGATAAATTTTGTATAACTACCCATTTCTGTTTCTACCCTGATATTTCCTTGATGCTGGACAATAATATCATGAGTAATAGATAAACCCAAACCAGTTCCCTCACCAGGTGGCTTGGTGGTGAAAAAAGGATTAAAAATCTTATCTAGCACTTTCTGAGGAATGCCTTCGCCATTATCTCGGATGTGTATCTCTACTTGCTCACCCAAATCTTTTGTCCTTACAAAAAGGATAGACGAAAAACCCTCACCCTCGTACCCTGGCTCAGCATACAAACGCTTTTTATTTTTACACGCTGCATAGCAAGCATTATTAATGATATTTATAAAAGCACGACTCATGCTCTGCGGCACAACACTGAGTTTACCAAGGTTATCATCATATTCAGTTTCTATGTTGATGTTAAAGGAAGGGTTTTTGGCACGCATTCCGTGATAAGTTAGACTAATAGCCTCAGCTAGCAAGGCGTTGATGTCAGTCAGTTGTCGATCGCCAGTTTGCCCCCGTGAGTGCATGAGCATCCCACGCACTATATTATCTGCTCTTGTGCCATGCTCATTGATTTTTTTAGCATTTTGTTTCAAATCGTTTAATATTTCTTCTATGTATTCTCTAGATTCTGGATCTAATCGGTCTTTTTGACTTGAAATCTCTTCAAGCAGTTCCTGGGTTAATTCTACAGAAAGTTCAGCAAAATTGTTAACAAAGTTTAAGGGATTCTTGATTTCATGGGCAATACCTGCTGTCAAAGCTCCTAAAGAAGCCAATTTCTCTTGTGCGATAATTTGAGATTGAGTCGCTTTAAGCTTTTGCAAGAGATTTGCTAATTCCTGATTCTTCTGTTGTAATTCCTGAGTCCTCTGTTTCACTTTTTGTTCCAGAGTTCGGCTATGATCCTCTAACTGCTCGTAAAGACGGGAATTTTCAATTGAGATAGCGGCTTGAGCAGAAAGGATTCTTAACACTTCGACACGTTCTGGAGTAAATACACCTGTTGTAAGATTATTTTCCAGATATAAAATGCCGCTGAGTTTGGCTTTATACAATAAAGGAATGCAGAGAATGGATTTGGATTGAGCGGTGACAATGTAGCGATCGCGGGTAAATTGTCCTTCATGCAGAGCATCATTTAAGACCACATTTTCGCGAGTGCGGGCGACATAGTTAATGATGGCAGTTGATAAAAGGGGGTGTAAATCATCGGTATTTACTGATTTTATTGGTATTGATTGCAGAATGGTAACTTCATCCGAATCTGCACTTCCTGTAGCTTCGATCACCCAGTTATCCTCCTCGTTAAGAGGCTTTATCTGGGAACCCAGAATCAGAAAGCCTTTTTGTGCTCCTGCATTCTCAATCACGATTTTCATCAAGTTTGCAAGTAAGTTGTGTAGAATGATTTCGCCGGAAATCGTTTGTGTTCCTTTAAGTACACTTAGTAAATCTAATACATGGGATGTATTTTGCCCCGTTGTTGATGTGGATAAAGTCGTCTTAAGATCAGTTTTATGAGCTTGACTCAGAAATTGTGGGTATTGGGCTTCCAAATCTTTTACTTTGGCTGTAGCCCCCCAGAGTTGATAGGCGTAGTGAGCATCTTGCAAATAGTGACGAGCAAGATGATCTTGGTTTCTATCTATATAAAACTTTGCTGCTAATTCATAAGCGAGGGCTTCTTCGTTGATATATTCATATTCGTGTGCTAAAGCAATAGCGCGATCATAATATTCCCTAGCCTCTCTATTTTTGCCCAACACGCGATCGCGTTCAGCCTCCACTAGATAAAATTTGTGTAGATAATTCATGGGAGCATGATCTGCCCATTTTTTCATTTTCTTCTGGTTATTAGTAACTTGTTTTAAAATAAATTTTTGTTGTGACTCAGGAACATCCTTGAAAACGGCGAGTCGTGCTAAAGAATCATAGAGATAGAATAGAGGAACAAGGAGTGAGGCTGTAGCACTCCCTAAATACTTTTGAGCGAGTTCTGCATTTTTAACAGCTTCATGGTAATTATGAAATAAATAACAAAGAATCATTTTGTGGAAATAGATATTACAAATCGCGGTTTTATCATTCGCTTCCAAATGAAGTGGAAGCATTTTCTCTTCGTTGTAAGGTTCACCTCTGAATTGGCAAGAAAACTTCTCCTCAGATTGATCCATTAATTGCGAGATGGCTCGGTGTAATATTTGTAAATAATTGAATATAGTTTGTTGTTTTAGCTGATTCATAGCCTGACTATATGAGCAAATCTGCTGTTCAAGTTCTCTCAAACTTTCCCCAACACAATATGCATTAAAACAATACATAAATGCGGAATAACCGCAAAATTCAAAATCTCCATTTTTTATGCCTGTTTTATAGGCTTCTTCCAGTGGTTCTAAAGTTTTGTTTCCATGCTCTTTCCAATTTTTAATAAAACCATTTATTATATGCATGACTCTATTTTCTTTACGTTTTATATGAAATTTTTCTAAAGTTTTTATACCAAGTTTACCAAATCTATACCCAGAATCAATATCTCCCACAACTCCACAAAGAATCATCCCGTAAGCAGCATAGACAAAAGCAGAGTCAAAAGTATTTCCATATTGAATTAATAAATTAATTTCTTTAAAAACAATAAGAGAATATAGAGGTGGAGAAGCCAAATATGCTGCTACTCTTACTTGAGATAATAAGTTTATTGCAGCATATTTATAGGAATCAGTCATTGTTGGTAAGTCAATCAAGTCTTCAATTCGATGTCCTGCCAAAGATATTTTTGTCTTTAGTAAACCAATCAAAATATTCGATTGACTCAGTGTATCTGGAAAATTTACTCCCAAAGATTTCACAACTGGTAGCACAATTTCTAAAGCCAACAATGGCTGATTTTGTGCCATATAGGCTTGGATTTTAACTTCATATATTTTTATTGTATCCAGCAAAGTTTTAGCATTACACAGTACCACCTCGGCCAATCTCTCCATCTCCTCAAAATTAGTGTTGAGATATGCTGTTTCTGTCGCTTCCACATACAACGCCAGTGTGAAATCATACTGCTTATCCCAGCTATTTTCAGCCAACAATTCTATGCCAATTTGCAGATATCTCAATGCTGGTTCATACGCGACTGATCCTTTCGCTCTTTTACCAGCCATTAAATTAAGCGAAGCTAATTCATCTCGATATGACTGATGATTTATTAATTCAATGCTCAAGTTTAATTGGTTAACAATATCAAAAATTTTCCGTTCTTGCTTATCTTGTGGAGTATTTTTCAGCAGCAGTTGACCTACTTTTTGATGAACCGCGCTTCTGTGTTCTGGCGGAATCAAAAAATATGCTGCTTGCTGAATTCTGTCATGGGCAAACTTGTATTCACCCTTGACAGAGTCTGTTTCTTGTGACGAATCTGAATCAATCGACTTGTAAGTATCTTTCAAGAGTAAGATGAAACCTTCCTCAATTGGTTCACGCAGTGATTTCAATATTTCTTCTGGTAATTTTTCAGAAATATTTGCTATTGTTTGAATATCAAATTGATGACCTATGCAAGCTGCTAGCTTCAACACCTCTTGCGTATCCGAAGATAACTTCTGAATCTTGCTCACCATTAGTTCAACGACGTTATCTGTAAAGTCTCTCGCTTGAATTTGCTCCAAATTCCATCGCCATATTCTCTCATAGGTAACAGGAGATAAATCAAAGTCTACTAATCTTTCTTGATATAATGATTGCAAAAACTGGTTGACAAAGAAAGGATTGCCATTCGTTTTACGAATAACTAATTCTGCTAGGCATTTTCCTTGATCAAAAGAGCAATTAAAGCTATCTACAATTAACTGATTAACATTTTCTAAATCCAAAGGCTCAAGGTGAAGAGAATTGACAATCGTCCCAAATTGTTGGATTTTATCTAATGTTAGCTTCAATAGATGGTTCCCATCCACTTCATTATCACGGTACGAACCAATCAAAAATAAATATTGACTATTTTCTGCTGTCATCAGCAGTTGTATCAATTGCATTGAAGCATTATCTACCCACTGTAAATCATCTATAAATATGACTAGTGGATGTTCTGGTTGGGTAAAAACTTGAATAAAGTTTTGAAATATTAGATGAAAGCGATTTTGAAATTCTGTCGATGACAATACAGGAACTGATGATTGCTTACCAACAATTAATTCTACTTCCGGGATGATATCAATAAGCATTTGACCATTAGAGCCAAATGCTTCTAATAATTTTTTTCTCCAGAAATTAATCTGTGATTCACTTTCGGTTAACAGTTGTTTGATTAATTGCTGAAAGGCTTGAATCAATCCTGAATAAGGAATATTGCGAGAGAATTCATCAAACTTACCAGAAATGAAATAACCTTGCTGTTGGTTCAAGAATTTATAAAATTCTTGAACCAAAGCTGATTTTCCAACTCCTGAATATCCAGATATCAACATCATTTCACTTCTAGGAGGTGTATCATGATTTATATCACTCACTCTCCCAAATGCTGTGAGTAGAGTTTCAATTTCTCGTTCTCTGTGATATAATTTTTGGATAATTTGAAATTTCTGAGAAACATCTTGGCAAGCGATGGGTAAATTTGAAATTTTACCGTTTGCCACGAGTTGGAATAAACTTTGCTCTAAATCTGCTTTGATTCCCCAGGCACTTTGGTATCTATCATCAGCATTTTTCGCCAACAATTTCATCACAAGATTGGAAATAACCAGGGGAATCTCTGGATTGACTTTATGAGGAGGTACAGGTTGTTTAGCAATATGACAATGTACTAACTCCATCAAATCAGTTGTTTCAAAAGGCAATTGACTGGTTAGCAGTTCATAAAAGGTTACTCCTAAAGAGTAAAAATCAGCACGGTAATCGAATGAACGATTCATTCTACCAGTTAACTCTGGCGAAGTATAGGCTGGAGTACCTTCTAAAGTATCGACATTTTTAGTTATGAAACTTTTTTGATAAAAAACTGTCGAAATACCAAAGTCAATAAGTTTGATTTCTCCGTTTTTTGAGTTATAAACGATATTGGAAGGATTAAGATCTTTGTGGATAATGTTAGCCGAGTGTATTCTTGCTAAATTATCAACACTCTGTATGGCGATTAAAAGAAATTCTGCTAGTGTTAATTTTCTAGTATTGATGAAAGATTTTAAAGATTCGCCACCAAAATCCTCCAAAATAATAACTAAAGTCCTCTGATATTTAACTAACGTGTACGCATTTATCACTCCAGATATATTTAACGAACTAATTATTTCAAATTCCTGTTTGTACCTAGCCAGTTCCTCAGGAGTGGGATATTCCTTGTTCAAAACCTTGAGAATAACAGGTTTTTTATCCTGAGTTCGGATACCTCGATAAACCAGGGTATTAGCACTTTCGTAGATATGCGTACTAACTTCAATGCCAGGAATTGTAATCATAGTCCAGGATGTACTTATCTAAATCTGTATTTTGTATCTTTACAAAATTTATCTCGTTTCCATGCATAGCATGGAAACGAGATAAATGGTATTGTCATGAATAACTATTCAACAATTTCAACAGTTCACTTAACTGATTTTCCCTCAAAATACGGATAAACTTCCGTCTCAAACAACTGTTGAATATCTGGAGAATTTTTCTTGACTTGCTCTTGATAATCTTCGCGCACGGGACAGTTATAAGTAGCTGTACGGGGTGCAATTTTTGGTAACCAAGTTGTATGTATTGTATAACTAAAATTTAGCTCGGGATGACCAAGTTTGCAAACAGGTCCTTGAGCAAGATTATTAGCATCAAAAATCCAGATTTCATCGCTGTTTTCTGAAGCAACGGTACAAACAATGTAACCATCTGTTGAACTTCCATCACCATGAAGGCGGGGTACAAATTGCGGAGATAAAATCATGTGACTGTTCGATTTACCATCTTCATAAGTAACAGGGAACTCATAGGCGTCAGCAATTTTCATGTCTATTGTATTTAGACGGAATAGACACGAAGGTCTGTTTTGTCGATTGTTTGCTTGAAGTAGTTTCTTTGGTGACACTATCCGGTTTTCATTATCTTTGTACAAATCGAAGATAAATTTTGTGAATAGTTCTTGCCAAAAACCTGAAGACTGCCAGTAAATATTTTCTAGCTGTCCTGATGGTAGACCTGTTGATAAGCGATCGCAGTAAGTGTAAAGTCCTACCCCCCAAGTATACCTGGAATTAGATAACACATTTGATTCAAGAATCTCTCCGCTTTCACCATCTATAATGTAGCGACCATTACGGCTAACGTCTGTGACGCTAGTCAGCATACCTACTAGATTCGAGGGTACGGAAGTTTCAGGATTAGAGGCGAAATTATCACTCTGACGCACCCACTCAGCGACATCTGCACTGTTATGGGTTACGTGAAGCGTAATTTTGTTGTCTGGATTGTTGTAATCTGATACAAAGTGGATTGTAGCTTCTGGAAGAACTATCTTCTGCGCGACAACTTTCACTTCCTGCTGACTCACTTGGGGGCGTTGTCCGTTTTTCAAGTCTGCACGGCGGACAATATAAAGTGTCGTCTCAGGTAACACGGGCAGTGTGAGTAACTTTCTTGTGAGTTTCTCTACTTTTTGATTCCAGGGACAAAGATTGTTGAATGCTTGAGCAATTCCAACTTTGAAATTTGTGTCTATGAGAATAACATAGTCTTTAGTGATTCCAATCTGATGCAAAGATTGCGAAATCTCAACAGGAGTTTCATCCGCCAGCACTAACTTCCATCTTTCAAGGTGACTAACTAAATCCCAACGGATAATATAAACAAAATCCTGAGGTACAAAATTGGTAACTGGTGAAACAACTTTACCAAAGAGTTGACGAAGTTTATCAGAAACCTGAGAAAAGGTTTTGAAAATACCTTTATCCAAAAAATCATCAACTTCATCAAGAAATTTATCCAATTCCTCAACCGAAGGTATAGTTTCGATAAAATTAGACAGCGATCGCCCATAATTGACGGTAAAAACTTCACGAGTGTGAGCGTCAAAACTGGGATGGGCTGTTGTTAAAACGGGTGGAAACGGAAAGTTCAGCTTAATCTCTGGACGCCACTCTTTATTTGTTCCAATAGGTGTGATAACTTCAAGAGTTTCGGGATCAATCTCATAGGGACGACCAGCATCACAACTAACTAGCAAGCGTTCAGATTCTTCTCCATCATACATCGGCACAAAAGCAGTATTTAACTGATTGCGAGAGCCTAGCTGAGTGGAGAATCGTGAGATGCCAAAATTGCGGAATCCATATTTAGCATATTTTGTTTCAGGTTGAGTTGCCATGTCGGCGTAGTAACATGGTGGTTTGGTAATTCGTGTCTTTAAACCAACTTCTCCCTTTTGATCAAAATCGAGTCTGTAAATCATCCCATCACTGTTGAAGATTGGATCGCCACTACTGTAGGGAAGTCCGCCAGAATTGATAGAACCCACTGGACCCATAATGAAAATATGACCGTGCAGTCCTTCTGGGAGTTTTTTGTCTGGCAATTTTGACTCAAGAATATTCAGCTTGATGTCGATTTCTTGGCGACTGGCGTTAGTTACAGAATCGGGAACAGACGCCCAAGTTGTGAAAGGAAATTTGGGATAGACGGCTTCTTCAAACAATTTTTGGATTTCACGATGCTGTTGTTTCACCCGATCCTGATAATCTTCACGCACAGGGATGTAGTAGTTTGATGTACGTGGTGCAATTTTGGGTAACCAATTGGTGTGGGTGGTAAATCCAAACTTAAGTTGGGGATGACTCAGCTTGCAAATGGGACCTTGATCCAAATGATTGGCGTCAAAAATCCAAATTTCGCTTTTTTCAGGGTTGTCAGAAAGAACCGTACACACGATATAACCGTCAGTTGAGCTACCATTACTATGAGTTCGTGGTACAAACTGAATTGAGTTACCAAAGTACCCTGGATCGAATTTGTAACTGTCGGCGATCGCCATCTTTTCCTTAGAGTCTGTGACTAACCGACATATGTTTGCTGGTCTTCCCTCCTGTGTTATTTTCATAACTTCATGCATCGGTAAATTCCGATTAGGATAATTCTCATACAGCTTCACAAGAAAATCAGATAGCCGTTCTGTTGAACATCCCCAAGAGTTCCAGTAAAGATTATCGATCTTTTTCGAGGTCGTGTGCTCATTATATGTGTTGATTGCAGCAGCCCAAGTCAAGTGCTGTAGTTCCTCGGGATCTCTAATAATTCTAGATTTTTCCCAATCCAGTTCTCCATTCTCCGCAGAAATCACATATCGCCCTAAAGGGTGAATGTCTGCTGAACCAGATATCATTCCTACCGGACGCTGTAGCTCTAATGGTGTATCATATTCCCGCAGCCATTCAGATGCATCCCAGCCAGAACTGTGAGCAGCATGAAATGTAATTTGGTTTTGAGGATTGTCATAGTCAACTTGAAAGTGAATAATTGCTCCCGGTATTTCCACCTTCTGTGCGACGATTTTAACTTCGTTTTGACTAGATGCTGGACGCTGTCCAGCTGTCAAATCGGCACGGCGCACAATATATAATGAAGTATTATCTGATACTGGTTCATTTAGAACTTCTCTCACCAGATTTTCTAGCTTCTTATTCTTGATAATTGGTTTGGTAATCAGCTGTTCCGGACCAACTTTGAAGCCTGTGTCCACCAACACCACATAATCCTGCGTCACCCCAATTTGATGTATTGTTTGCCTAATCTTAATTGGTGAACCATCAGGAAGGGTCACGTGCCATCTTTCTAACTCACTTTTACCATCCCAGCGAATCAGATAAACAAAATCGTCAATTTGATCCAATCCTCCCAGCATTTGCAGGCTGATTCCCATCAGTTGTTTTAATTCACTGAACAGTTCGCGAGCATTTTCTTCTTTTTCTTCTATCTCTTCTTTCTCTTTTTTGACTAGATCTCCCAATCTTTGCCAAAGACTTTTAAGACGTTCTGGACTTTCATCAATTTCTTGGTTGACAATTTCCCGAGGAATTTCTTTTTCGATTTCTAAGTTTTTTATGTTCTGCTTATCTGCCGGTAATCTTGCAAACCTTCCAATAATTGCTTTGAAAACTTGTGATAAATTTTCTACATCAGATTTAAATATAGTTGATAAAAGAGTCCGTAATGACTTACCATAATTGACTGTGAACAGCTCATTGGTGTGGGTATCAAAGTAAGGATGTGCCGTATTCATCACCATTTCAAAAGGAAGATTGAGTGGTAATTGTTCTCTCCACTCTGTGTTCGATCCTACAGGCGTTACAATTTCAAGAGAATGTGTATCTATTTCGTAGGGACGACCGACGTCACAAGTTACCATCATACGTTCATTTTCGTCCCCAAATTTCATCGGCACCAATGCTGTGTTTGCGACACTGCGAACACCTAATGAGGGTGACAAACGTGCCAAGCCAAAATTGCGGAATCTATACTCTTGATATTCACTTCCTGATATTGTTGCCTCATCGGCATAGTAGCATGGCGTTTTAGCAATTTTTGACTTTAACCCCACTGTCCCGGCTTTATCAAAGTCAAGCCGATAAATCATCCCATTGCCATTAGGAAGTGGTGTACCATCCTTAGATGGAAAGACAAGATTACCATCTCGTTTGGAGTTGACATGTCCTACTGGAGCTAAGATAAAAACATGACCAGACAAGTCATCTGGTAGTGTTCCATCAACAATCATCTGAGTATCTGATAGTTCTTCTTGGCGAACACTCAAAATAGACTTTGGAATTACGTTAGTCATATCAGCTTACCGTTTATTAATTTGAGCGAATCCGGCTCAAGTGAGTCTGACTTTTCCTGCCATCATCTTTGTTCCGAGGCTTAAATTCAATACGCTTGCTGTTAAGGGTTGCTCCTCCCTTGCCCTCCTTAAAAAGGAGGGAACTAAGCCCCCTTTTTAAGGGGAGCCAGTGCGTTGCGGAGCCAGTGCTGCAGGAGGGTTTCCCTCCGTAGGCATCTGGCGTTGGGGTTCCCCCCGTTGTAGCACCTGGCGTCGGTTGGGGGATCTTAAATACCACTAACAGCAACTGTATTGGGTTTAATAGCCAGATCACTACTTAACCTGTAATAGATGTAAGCTAATCTAACTTATGCAGTTTGACTCTCGCTCCGTAAGTATAGATGCTTATCAAGACTCATTTTTTTGTTGTGATAAGAATGCATCTCTAACTTCCTTGCGAGGTTCATTTAAAACATCGACATAGTAACGTTCTGAAGAAGCTGCAACTTGAATAGTTTTTTGCTCACAGATCCAAGAAAAATATTCCAGAGCAATTTTATGTTTTTCCACTGTATTCAATTCTCTACTTCTATTGAGCTTTTCTTGTAAATCAGGAGGTGCTATCAGATTAAATTCATTGGGTTGTTCTAATATTAAAGAGTCTAGTAAACCCTCAAATCCCACGAAAGCCAGACGGTAAATTATCAATTTACAAAAATAACCGTGAAAGTAACCACCATGAACATCTATCCCTGTTGAACTGTTGTTAAAAGAGTCAAGAAAAGCCTTGAGAAGCCTTATATACTGCCAAAGTTTTAACGGAGATTTTTGATTTGGACAAATGAGAACATTGATTGTTTTGCCCTCACGACCTGGGTAGTCAGTTTTATCTTGATATTCTGTACAATCAAAATAGGTAAACAAATCAGCGATCGATTCTGGATCTTCACTTTTAGGGACTAAAGATTCCGGGTCTTTCTTATTCTGTAAGAGGTTTCGCTCTTCCCCCTTGTTTAAAACCTTAACCCCAAGATATCTCAGTAGATGGTCGAATTTTTTATCCGAAACAAAGACCTGATTATCTGGCGACAAGAGCTGCTTTAGATTCACAATTCCATAAACATTTGTATCTGGCAAATTAACTGTCAGATTACCAAGTCGATATCCTTGAGTACGAGTACTAGCTGGGAAAGAGAAATAACTAGCTGCTGTTGAAGCAAGGCGTAATGCTACATCTCCCTCGCTACTAAAGAGATAAGCTTCTTCAAAACGACGCAAAGAAGAGCGTAAAAAATTAGTCCGTCCTGAAAGAATAGTATTTACTGGAATGTCTGGAGAAACCAAAATCAACCGACCTAAACTGAAAACACGACCAATATTAGATGATGGTTGTTTGTTCAAATTCTTGACATTACCAATCGATTTTTGATCAAAGGCGTCAGAGAGAACTCGCACGACTTCTGTTGTGATGAATCCACCCATACTATGACCAATAAATGTCAACTTAATTCTTTTTTGATTCAACTCCTCTTTGGCCTTTTTTTTGGCTTCTTTTTCATCATCTAAAAAAGCTTGGCTCGTAAGAAAATGTTGGGTATAACGCTCGATTAAACCTTGGTCTAATTGTCGAATAAATTCTATTAAATCTGGCACAGCATAATATCTGGCACGATATTCATCTCGAAAATAAACAATAATTCTCAAAATGAATAAACTTCCAACAAAAGAAGCGACACACAGACCTACTAAAATCAAAATCCCAAACCAAGAATACGAGAATAAAATTAATAATAAAATACCAATGGCAGTAATTGCTAACCCACTATATAGTAAAAATTGTAGTAAACTCGGTAAAGAATTAAATGCATTTTTCAGGTTTGAAGGAACACTTTCCGATGACCATCGGTAACCTAAATAAACAAAGCTACTTTTTCTATCTTTCAGAGCTTTGTCTTGTTGATTAAGATATTTGCAAACTTGTTGCCAATCTTCGCGTACATAGTCTTTTTGTCCGTCCTTAACACCAGTATTATAACCATGAATTTGAATAATCAATCCTAACTCTTCTGTCTGCGATTGACTGTTTTGAAAAAGATGGTCTATAACATCATCAATTGTCGGCAAAGTTTCATCCACTTTCAACTTATCATCTTCTATATTGATAGGTGCAGTGCTGCGGATAAAGTAACCGGGAATAGTTAGATTTTTGCCATCAATTTTCTGATTCTTTACAAGGTCATCTATCAAAAGATCCATATTTACTACCTATTATATACGAGTCGATATCATCATAGCTCCACACGTTCCCACACCAGTTCAAAGACCTTCAGGACTCCATCAGTGTTGGTCGGTGGCGTTTTCAGTGTGACTCGATTCCCATTCAATGTGAACGTTCGGACTAAATCCTTACCAACCCGATTAGGAATCGATGCTACCTCGACGTGATGAGTGACGGTGTTTCCATTCAACGTGTATGTCCCTGCATAGGCATTGAAGGTAGAAAACGCCTGTACACATTCCTCAGTCGGTAAAGAGCGAATGTCTTTGCTGAATGGTGAGCGAATATCTCCACTTAAGGGTGGGCGATCGCTCCTTGAAAAGATAACCATCATCCGCTCCTCGGGTGTATAGGTGATGTAGCCAATGGGGTTAGAACCATACACTTGAGGAGTTACTGTCCCATCAGGGTTGATGGCGCTTGCACTGATTAGCGTCCAAGTTCCAAGCAACGGATTCGTCTGAGCAGCTGACAAATCAGACATGACTCACTCCTTATAAGTAGCTCATTTTTAGTGGTTAGTTTTTAGTCGCTGCTCTCGGTAGAGCTACGAGTTATTCACTAACTATTAAGCACTAAAAACTCATAATCAACAACCAATCACCTTCCAAGCTCTAAGCCGCATCTGTCTGTTGGTTGGTCGGTTGTAGCACAAAGTCGAACTCGGCTGTATAGAAAGGTTTACTTTGATTGTATGCGTTGAGTTTGTCGAGTGTCTCATGTTTTTGCAGCTTAAGGATGGCAGATCTGACCGCGAACGTTGT
This sequence comes from Brasilonema angustatum HA4187-MV1, assembly GCA_019359695.1. Taxonomy (GTDB): domain Bacteria; phylum Cyanobacteriota; class Cyanobacteriia; order Cyanobacteriales; family Nostocaceae; genus Brasilonema; species Brasilonema angustatum. Next base: position 36,351 of record JAHHGV010000049.1, on the reverse strand, counting down.
ATCTGAATCGAGGTGCGGATCTCCATCAATATGAATTTGTGTAGTCAGGGGTATATAGCCTGCAGCACTCAACTTAAAATGGATATGGCCTGCTCGCAGGGTATGTCGTCCCAAAAGCCGCAGCAGCTCACCGCACGGTCCGCTTGATGGGATAGTGTACCCTATTGGCACAACCGTTTCAATGGAGTAGGAGCCGTCCGAATTGGTTCTGAAACGACCTCGGAAGTTACCCTTTGCCTGGGATGCATCTTGAAGGTCATACAGTCCTTTTGAATTTGATTGCCAGACATCAACAAGCGCATTGGCAATTGGTTTGTTGTTCCGGTCTAAGACGCGTCCTGAGAGGAAAAGCGTATTGCCGTCAGGATCGATTCCCAGGCGATCGCCCATGTTGCGCTCTGGCGCATCCGGTACATACACAGGACCTTCCACATTACTTTCCGTAGCTGTGCTGCTGTTGTTATGCAACAGAAGCACTAGCTCTGAGATTCCCAGCACGTCGAGCAACATATGAATTTCCCCATTCGGTATCTCTTTTGTGTAGCGATCTGCCCGAATGATAAAATCGCGCAAGAGCGATAACTCTTGTTCCGTCAGATTCACCTCCTGCACGAAGGCGTGCAGATGTCGAATAAGGCTGGCATAAATCTCATAAAGGCGTGGATGAGTCTTGCCTTTATCACCGTGCTCAATCACGGCTTGAGTGATATTTTCGAGAGTAATATTTCTCATCTTTATCTGCTCCGTGAAACTTATCCATAGTTGACTACTTTAGTTAGAGTCTAGTTTTCCAACTACTTCTAGCATTCGTCAACTCATTTTACAGACTAGTTTGGTGTTTACTTCCTACTGCTGTATTTTAATGATAAGTCTTTAACCGGACACGATATCAGGCATTGCTGGATACCAGTTTCCTACCTTCGGTGCAGCACTACCTCACCACGCGGCTGGCTCGGGTTTTTAGCTTGCACTTATCTGACACTTCAATTGAAAATACTCTTGATACAACCGACAACTAGGTGTAGCTAGATTGTCATCCAACTTAATCAACCCCATACTCTTTAACTTGTAAGCAAGAATCGGTTCTAACCTTACAGGTTTGGTAGCACTCATCACTGCAGAAAGAGCCAATGCTAATTCTGGGTGCACCTTCAAAGTTGCCCAGTGAGGCTGGATATGACGGTAATAAATACTTGTGGGTGTGGCAGCAGTTTGCAGCAGTTGCCCTAAGGCAACCTCTCCACGACTGAGGTGATAAAGTGTCAGGTGTACTAATGAAGGATGTCCGCCAACGATGTCCATCAAAAACGTTGCTTCATCATCTGTCCAATTGAGTCCAAAGCGCTGGGCTAACTGCTGTACCTGCTCTAAACTAAAATAGTTTAACTCAATCGGTAGTCCGACATTAAATGGGGACTGATTCAGCTCCAGGGGAACATAAACTTCAGTTGAGTGAACCACAATCAGACGCAGCTTTTGCCAAATAGGTTGTCTTTTGGCATCTTCGTACCAAGAACGCAACAAAGGTAAGAATTCTTTTGCCACTTGCGGATGCTCAAAAATCTGGTTCACTTCGTCCAACGCCAAAACCAGAGGAGAATCAATCTGCTCTAACACATAATTTCGTAAATAAAGCGAGCAGCTGACTTTGCTGCCAATATCTTCATCCCAAAACTCGTCTAATCTTGGTTCAAGGTCAAGCTGATGAGAGACGTTAGCACATAACCAACGCAAAAAGCGGTTCAAATCGCTCAAGATAGTTTGATCAACTTGCTCCTGCAAATTCAGGCTCACTGTATGGTAGCCGATTTGCTTGGCATACTCAAGAATCCTCAACAGCAGCGAGGTTTTACCCATTTCTTGAGGAGCTTTCATGCGAATTAAGGCTCCTGGGTTAATCATTTCTTTATAAACCTGTGTGGTAATCTCTGGTTGTTCAATGTAATAGGGAGAACCAAGTTGGACTAAACCACTAGGAAAACGAGGTGACATTTCCTGCTGGAAATTGGGAAAATTTCTTACAGAGGGACGTTGTTCTAAGGTTGTTTTTGGAGAAGCTTGTGTAGTCACATACGATTCTAGTAGCGTCCGACAGTTTTTTTTAGTCACACGGTTGCCGATCAGATCAGACAATTTTTGACATAATTTTCGAGCGACAGTCTTAGTAAAGTTACTATGACTATAGCCTCCCTGTTGAGCAATTTGGTTGTAAGTTTGACTTTGCCAAATACCTCGTAAAACCAAAATTTCTGTATGATTAAGGGGGCGATTTTGATATTCCAGGAACTTGCCATTGAGCATCTCAATGAGTGAATCGAGAGCCGTTGTTTTGGAAAAAACTGAGGTTCCTACTGGCAATCGGATGTTTGTTTGCACACCTCTGGCATTTGGGGTGGAAGCCAGCATTGAGAAATCTGTCTTGTGTTTCCGTTTAGTCCATACATTTTGCTGTGACCAAATCATAGATGGTTCAGCAGGATTCTGGAAAATCATTGGTAGCCAAGTGGCACAGGGATATTCCACCTCTAATCCTTGCAGTCTTTCGCGTGCAGAACGCACTGCATTGTATAAAGACTTTCCAGTTGAAAATTCTGCCAGAAAATACTTTAAAAATTCTTGAGCGACGACATCCGGTACAGGCTCACGCATGACAATCACTTGTGGAATTTGCAAATCTTGGAGTTCCTGCGCCAACCCTAAACCATCACAAGAGTTGAAAATCGCTAGCTTCAACCCACGACTAATAGCTTGTCTCAGAGCATATTTTAACTGCTCAAGGGTAATCGTATCTGTTTTATTAATTTGCAAAAAACCTTTTTCTTGACTAAAACTATGACCCGCAAAAAAGAGAATATCCCAACTTTGTTGCCATAGCTGCTCGTTTAAATGACCGACATTCGGTTCTATTAAAAATTTAACTTCTGCTTGAGTTGATAGTTTATCTAAAAGAGTTTTATCCTGGCTAATATCAATTCCCTGACTATTCCCGAAAATTGCCAAAATTCTCACTTTACCTGTGCGGTTATTGACCAGCAATTTATTAGTGTTTTGATACTCTGGCGCACTCAACGCCACTTCTGCATATGGGTAATCCTCAAAAAATTTCCACAGATGCCAAGGAAGTCGTCGCAGTAAATGGTCGTTGGTTTCAATAATGAAGCGAATTTCTTCAGAGGGTTTTAATTGTGTACGTAACTGCTGGTCTATTTTGCGAAACTTTGTTGAGTTGAGCCATGTATTGATTTTTTTTGACAACAGCTTACACAAGCCATGAATATCAGCCTCTGAAATATTAGTAATAAAATTTTCTTCAATTTCAAAATTATCATCTATTTCGTTATCGAGACGCCAACTCAAGCGTTGATAAAAAGCATAATAAACTGACTGCCAATTTTGGTAGAGTTCTAAAATTTTTGGTGCGGGTGGTAAGCTGGCAGTAAATTTCATCCGGTAGGGGTTGTCTGCTTCTCCAAGCTGAGCCGTCACCGTAGCACAGCCTTCGTGTAGGTTCCCTTGACCTAGGCTTAAAACAACTAACCTACTCATAAGAGTTTGATCAAATAAAGGTCAACTGTAGACGTGACGAATCATTTGCAAGGATGGAGATAATCCGGCGTACAAGCATCTTAACTTTTAGGACGGTTTCCTTTAGCATAGAACAAAAATCTGTATAATGAAGTAAAGATTTTTACATTTTTTGTACTTTACTTTTCATCCTTTTTTGCTCACAATAATAAATCTAATCGATTTTTACTAATCAGTTAGGCACCTTGGTTATTTTAATAAAATTTTCATATAAATATAACATTGTTTTGAAAGCTTATTATAACAATTCATAATTTCTTATATTTGTAGAAAATAGAAACGTTAAGTCTATTGAAAATATTCCTTTGTAGTATACTGAATTTCGACAACATTGATCAAGATTTTTAGGGCGAAACCCCCGCCATTCATAGCTGGAGAATGAGTAAATACTCCCGACGGGCATTTGGAGACGAGCAAGAATGAAAATATTTCTCTTTCATCTGCCTCATCTGCTTGACTCCTTTTTTTAACCTTAAGATTTTAGTAAAACAAAATCAAATGGTCTATGGGAATCCGGTTTTATTTGGTGAATTGACTCGTGGAGGTAGGGAACGCTTAACGCTTAACAGGGAACAGAAACTGTACCTAGCTTCGTCAAAAATCAAATATGAGTCCTATAGCTGTTGTTTCGCTTCCAGAGTGATTAGGCATAAGCTCTTACCCACTGCACTCTTCTGTATCAAGTATTACCCAAAAACACGGCTGCTCCCGGAGGGGGCATCGCAACGAGAGGCGCGCGCTTGCACATGGACAATCGTCCTTGATAATTTACCAGAAATTTAACGGCTCTCTTCAAGGGGAAAATATGCAAGTTATCGCGCAACAGCTTATCATCACTGCTTCAGTTGGAAATTTTCATCAAAATCTTTCAGTGAGGGATACACAATAGGAGGCGTTGCATTAATCGTTAACAACCGCTGCTTATACTCTTCCAAATAAGCTTGGCGACGCTCATCCCCAATGCGACTTGCGCCCCAAACGATGAAAGGTGGCAAAACATCGAAACCCACAAAGCGAAAAATTCCGTGATTAATTGGATAGAGGATGGTACGAATCTCACCATTGATCCCTATTTCGGTGTACATGGTTAATGCACCACCTGTGGTGAGAGACAGCATGGCTTTTTTGCCTTGAAAAACTCCATTGTCATAAAACCTCCCGCCACCATAAATTTTTCCCATTGCAAAGACTCTATCAACCCAACCCTTGAGGATCGCAGGAAGTCCGAACCACCAAAGAGGAAACTGAAAAATCAGCACATCGCACCAGTCAAGTTTTTCCATCTCCGCCTTGATATCTGGGGCAAAGCCATCAACTTCAGTGGCATACATTTCTTCAGTTTGCTGATTGTAGTAGTTTAGTTGTTTATGAGAAGTAAAGTTGCGGCGGTCAGAAATTGGGTTGAACTGCATGGCATAAAGGTCAGAAATGATCACCTCATGTCCTATGGTCTGCAGTACTTCCTTAGCATAGCGAGTCAGTGCACTATTGAAACTGTTGGGTTCTGGGTGAGCGTGAACAATAAAGAATTTCATCTTGACATCCCCTAAACACTTATCCGAGTCTAATATGCTGCTTCTGATACAGATACCAAACTTAGAGCCACGCAATGGTTCGCAGCACCCATTTTGTCATAACGGACACGTTGCTTTGTTAGCGCAACGTGTCCGCAGGAGTTACAATGATACTCCAAAACAGCCGCATCTTTTAGGTTGTGGGCGTCTGAATTGTTTTTGCCGACTGGCTAAATAACAAATCTCTTGACTTTTCTACATCCAGCGCCTGATTTTTGAAGGCTTCTGCCTTTTCGTAAGCACGAATTGTTGCCGGACGCGCCTGAATTGTTTCAAACCAGCGCTTGAGGTGAGGAAAGTTCTCTAAGTTTTGACCTTGGCGCTCATATGGCACAATCCACGGATAGGTGGCAATATCAGCAATCGAATAATCACCAGCGAGAAACTCTCTATCAGCAAGCCGCTTATTTAGGACAGCATACAAGCGTCCCGTCTCATTCACATAACGGTTAATAGCATACTCAATTTTTTCGGGAGCGTATTGGCTGAAGTGGTGGTTCTGTCCCGCCATCGGTCCCAAACCGCCCATTTGCCAAAATAACCATTGCAAGACTTCAACGCGATCGCGCAAATCTGCTGGAATCAACTTCCCAGTTTTTTCTGCCAAATACAGCAATATAGCACCCGACTCAAAGACTGAAATCGGCTCACCTCCAGTTGCTGGTTCATGATCCACAATTGCCGGGATACGATTGTTAGGAGAAATTTTGAGAAACTCAGGCTTAAATTGATCCCCCGCGCCAATGTTGACAGGAACAATTGTGTAAGGTGTTCCGGCTTCTTCAAGGAAGAGTGTGATTTTATGTCCGTTTGGTGTTGTCCAGTAATAAAGTTCAATCATGGGTTTTTTCCTTACGTTTAAATGAACAGTCTTTTAAGAAACAGAGGGAACAGGGAATAGGGAACAGGGAATAGGGAACAGGGAATAGGGAACAGGGAACAGGGAACATTAACTGATAACTGATTGAAAAAGGTGTTTTTTTCGTTCGTAGCTGGTGGTGCGCCGTTATAGTGCGCTTGCTACTGCGGGTCAGTCATTTGAGCGACCATCAATTAATCCAGGCTGTAGTCGAAAGGGATCAACGCCTTCCAAGCAGGCGACATTGATTGCATAAAATTTAGGATCCTTTCGGGTTCTGTGGAAGGGATAGATACCACAAACTTTGCAGAAATAATGCTTTGCTGTTTTTGTGTGGAATTGGTAGAGAGTCAAATACTCTTCACCAGCTACCAAAGTGAATTGTTCCGCTTGAACGCGATGCATAATTGCACCTCTTCTGGAGCATAAAGAGCAATTGCACCTGACAACTCGTTTGAGATTTGTTGTCACTTCAAATTGAACTTTCCCACAATGACATTGCCCGCGATACCTATTCATTGTTTTGCAGAATAACCAGCAGTTATACCAAAATCAATTTTCACATCTTCATCTTTACGACAATTGTCCTAGCTAGAAATGCTCTACCCAAGGTCGTAGTTCAATTTCCCATGTCCAAGCACTCCGGGGCTGATACAAAATGTTGAGATAGCTTTGGGCGATCGCATCAGGATCAAGAGTGCTATCTGGATTATCTGCTGGATCTGGACGTACTGCTGAACGAATTGCCCCATCTATCACAAAATGTGCTACATGGATATTTTTTGGTGCCAATTCTCGCGCTATACTTTGAGCCAGACCCCGTAGCGCAAATTTACCCATTGCAAAAGGAGCAGACTGAGGGTAACCCTTGACACTTGCTGAGGCTCCAGTAAAGAAGATAGCACCGCCTCCTTGATTCAACATCCGTTTAGCAGCAGCTTGGGCAACAAGAAAGCCACCGTAGGCAGTTACATCTAAAGTTTTCGCCACCTCAGTGGGATCTAAATCCACAAAAGGTCCCCGCACTCGGTAGCTGGGATTGTAAACGACAATGTTGGGTGAACCTACTTTACTTTCAACATCAATGAATAACTGATTCACTTCGTCCGGTTTTGAGACATCAGCGGCGAAACTGCTAGCCCCAATCTCAGTACTGAGTTGACTAAGTTTATCAATTTGGCGGGCGGCTAACGCCACAGTTATTCCCTCTTTTGCAAACAGGCGGGCTAAAGATGCACTCAGTCCACTACCTGCTCCGATAATTAAAGCTGTTATTGCCATTGGCTCAATTCCTCCTTAAGGATGAAGCTGGGCTGGAGAAAGCTGAGAATTGTTAGGACGTTGACCAATACGGAGTACCAAAACTGCTGCAATCAAGCACAAAACACCGGAAAGGATAAACGCCTGTAGATAACTGCCCAGCCAAGTTCTCAGTGCGCCTGCTCCCAATGCTGCTGTGGCTGCACCAAGCTGATGTCCTGCAACTATCCAACCGAACATGACGCCGACATTCTCCTTGCCAAACACGTTAGCAGTTAGACGCACCGTAGGTGGTACGGTAGCAATCCAGTCAAGACCGTAGAAGACTGCAAACACAGAAAGTCCGTAGAAAGAGAGGTCGAAACTGAAAGGCAAGAAAATCAAGGACAAACCCCGAAGTCCATAGTACCAGCATAGCAAGTATCGATTATTCCATCGGTCAGACAGCCAACCAGAGAGCGTTGTCCCCACAAAATCAAATAGACCCATCACCGCCAGAAGACCAGCCGCTTTGACTTCAGGTATGCCATGATCAACACAGGCGGGAATGAGGTGAGTACCAATCAGCCCATTTGTACTGGCACCGCAGATGAAAAAACTACCAAATAATAACCAGAAGTCGCGTTGGCGCATTCCCAACCAGAGTAAGCGCAGTGTCGAAGCGATGGAATTAGCTCTGGGCTGTAGCACTTCTGCCGTTTCGCTCTTATCGCCAAACGGACGCAAGCCGACTTGAGAAGGCCGATCGCGCATAAAAATCGCGATCAAAGGAATGACTAGCAGCGCTACACCACTCAGAGTAAGGGTTGCAACTCGCCATCCAAAGTGCTCTACTAACGACGCCAGTATTGGTAGAAACACCAGTTGTCCAGTTGCTGTACTTGCTGTCAGCACACCGAGAACCAAACCCCGCTGTTGGGAAAACCAGCGATTAACCACTACAGCACCTAAGACTAAGGCAATGATCCCGGTACCACTACCGACGATAATGCCCCAAAGCAAGACCAGCTGCCAGGAAGCCGACATCAAGGTAGTTAAGCCAACACCAACAGCAAGGAAAGCAAGTGCAAAAACCATAGTCCGGCTAATGCCTATCCGCTCCATTAGTGTTGCTGCAAAAGGTCCAATCAGTCCGTAGAGTACCAAGTTAATGGAGATTGCCAATGATATCGTTGCTCTTGTCCAGCCGAACTCTTGTTCGAGCGGTACAATCAGTACTCCGGGGGCTGAACGAATTCCAGCAGCCACCAGCAAGGCAATGAAAGTTAAACCAGCAACAAGCCAGCCATAATGGAGCGAACGACGCGCTAGATATGAGGCTAAGGACATGGCTAAAAATTTTTATTTGGTAGATGGGGACTGGGGATTGGGGATTAGGAATTGGAGTAGTGGTATTCAAGCAAAAAATTAAAGCACATTTTTTCGTTCTTCCCTTACACCCTTACACCCCTAGCTTTGGTCAATCAGGTGAGCAGTACCTCGCTACTGGCTGTCTACTCACCGTTTGCTCATGTTTAATCTCTCAATATAGATCGGTAGCGTAGACGGTTGTCATCTCAACCCTCATAAGGATTTCCCAGTCTATCGACAAAAACGTTATGGGCAAATGGTAGACGTCCGGGATCGCGACGTGGTTCTGCTGCATATCCAACTGGTACAAGAACTGCGATCGCAATATCTGAATTGTCCGCAGCAGCAATCACTTCCTTAACTTTCTCTTCAATCCAACCATTCAAAAAGCAAGTGGACAAACCCAGACTTTCTGCTGCTAACACCAAATGAGTCGCAGCAATCATAGCATCTTTGATGGCATACTCGCGCCGTTTGTCTCCAAGTCCAGCTTGATGCTGCGGGATATTGGTTTTAAAGTAGTTTACCGTCTTCTCATTCCATGCACCCGTTTCGAGTCCCTGATTCAAAATCGGTGTTAAGTCTTGTTCTCCAGCAGTCGCATCAGCAGCAAATACAAACGTCACAGGCGCTTCAACGACTTGTTTTTGATTCCAGGCTGCTGCTGCAAGAGCCGCCTTTTGTGCCTCATCTTGCACAAGAACTATCCGCCAATCTTGTATGTTATAGCTACTGGGCGCTGCTACAGTCAGTTCAACGAGTTGCCTAAGTAGTTCCGGGGATATGGGATCTGATTTGAAAGTCTTGATAGAACGACGCTGAATAATGGCGCTGGGTACATCTAGAGGTTTAGTTTGCTCTTTGAGTTCTTGAACCATGAGATTTCTCCGTTAATTTTCAAAAAGATTATAAGGTTGCACCACACCTATTTGTCATTCGTACATTTATAAGAACGACGAATTATTTTGCTCCTACTAAAGAGGGATATTGCTCTTCTACTGTAGGATAGTCGCTGTAACCCTTTTCTCCACCACCATAAAAAGTCGTCGAATCTCCCTCAGTCAGCGGTGCATTGAGAGCAAAACGTCGGGGTAAATCGGGGTTTGATATATATAGTGTGCCAAAAGCAACGAGCTCTGCTTCTTCTTTCGCTAAGACTGCATCGCCTTTTTCGCGAGTGTATGCCCCATTAACGATAAGTGTACCGTGATAGCGATCGCGTATATGACTGGTTGGCACCACTATTGCTCCATGTTGGATATCGCGATCTATCGCCTCAAAAATATGCAGATATGCTAAATCAAACTGATTCAACGCAAGGGCCGCATAACCAAATGTTTCCAGTGGATTGGAGTCTTGCATATCGTTATACCTACCACTCGGAGACAAACGTACCCCAACCCGTTTTGCACCCCACACTCCAATAACTGCTTCGGTTACTTCCAATAGAAGTCGGGCACGATTTTCTATAGAACCGCCATATTTATCTGTACGTTTATTCGTACCATCCCGGAGAAACTGGTCAAGTAAATAACCATTCGCACCGTGAATTTCTACACCATCAAAACCAGCCGCCAGAGCATTTTCTGCCCCTTTACGATATTGTTCGACAATTTCAGGAATCTCCGAGGTTTCCAACGCACGAGGAGTTACATATGGTTTCATACCTTCAAAGGTCAGTACCTCACCTTTAGGTGCGATCGCAGAAGGTGCTAGCGGTAACTCACCATTCGGTTGGAAATCAGGATGTGAAATGCGTCCTACATGCCATAGTTGCAGATAAATTCTTCCTCCATGCTGATGCACTGCATCTGTGACTAACTTCCAACCCTCGACTTGTTCTTGTGAGTGAATTCCTGGTGTATGAGGATACCCTTGACCTTGTGGAGAAACCTGAGTGGCTTCGGCAATAATCAACCCCGCAGAAGCGCGTTGAGTATAGTAGGTGACGTTGAGTTGGTGCGGTACATTACCCTCACCTGCACGCTGACGGGTTAAGGGAGCCATCACTATGCGGTTGGGCAGTTCTAGATCACCTAGTTTGTATGGCGAGAGTAAGTTTATGTTAGTGCTCATAAATTGAATCTCCAAATTCTGTGCTAAATCAAAAGTCATTAGTCATTAGTCATCAGTAAGCAGGCAGATGAAACTGCTCACTGACAACTGGTAACTGACAACTGATAACTGTTAAACAACTGACTGCACAACCCCGCCATCCACCCGCACAGCTGCACCGTTAGTGGCTGAGGCTATCGGACTGGATAGATAAACAACCATTGCTGCAACCTCATCAATTGTTGCAAAGCGTTTGATCAGGGAAGTTGGACGAACATTTTTGAAAAAGTCAGCTTCGACTTCCTCAGAACTAATACCACGGTCTTTTGCCATTTTTGCGACAAAGTCATCAACACCTTCTGAGCGAGTTGGTCCTGCTAGAACAGAGTTGACTGTGACTTGAGTTCCAGCGGCAGATTGTGCTAAACCTCTTGCAATGGCAAGTTGAGCAGTTTTGGTCATACCATAGTGAATCATCTCGACAGGAATTTGAATCGCAGATTCACTGGATATAAAAATAATACGTCCCCAGTCTTGTTCCAACATCTTTGGTAGGTAGTGGCGACTCAAGCGCACTCCACTAAGAACGTTAGCTTCAAAGATGTCCAACCAGTCTTCATCAGTGATATCTGAAAATGGCTTTGGCTCGTAAACACCAAGATTGTTGATTAGGATATCAATGTGAGGAACTTGTTGAAAGACTTCCGAAGCTCCTTCTTTTTTTGCAAGATCACCAACCACACCGGAAACTTTTGCTTCTGGGTTGCTGTGTTGAATTTTGGCGATCGCCTCCTCAACTCGTCCAGAAGATCGTCCAGTAATAATAACTGATGCCCCTTCTTGTGCAAGTCCTTGGGCAATTGCAAAACCAATACCTGCAGTTGAACCACTTACCAGCGCGGATTTACCATGCAATTTCAAGTCCATTGGTTGAACTCCAACAAATGATAGGATTTACGCATTATGCAAGTCTTGTTAAAACTGATTGTCAAAGAGCCAGGACTGACTGTCCTACACCAGTTCAAATCGTCATTTGTAATTGAGTTATTGATTACGAATTGAACTACAGATACTGTGCTAAAGTCTTACTCAACGTTGTCTTTGGCACTGCACCAACTACAGTATCGACTTGCCGTCCACCTTTGAACACTATGAGCGTAGGAATGCTGCGAATTCCGTAATTGCTGGCAATAGTAGGATTTTCATCTGTATTCAGCTTCACTACTTTTACCTGTCCTGTATATTCAGCAGCAATGTCATCTACCACCGGACCTACCATACGACAAGGTCCACACCACGGTGCCCAAAAGTCCACTAACACTGGAACTTCACTGTCAAGAACTTCTTGCTTGAACGTGGCATCTGTCACATTTGCAACGGATGACATAATTTGTTCTCCATTAATTCGTTAATTCGATAATATCGAATAATTAAAATATAGTCAACTTGATGAGATAATACAAGTATGAGATTCTTGTATCACCCAGACCGAAAACATATTTCCTTACCAGCAGTGCTTTACGCTTTGGGCGATCCGGTGCGGCTGGAGATTGTGCGGCGGCTGGCAGTTAAGGAAGAGCAATGCTGTGCTGACTTTGATTTTGCCATTGCCAAATCCACCATGTCTAATCATTTCAAGATTTTACGAGAGTCAGGCGTTATCTTGACTCGCAAAGAGGGAACACAGCACATTAATATGTTGCGCAAAGAAGATTTGGACGCACTTTTTCCAGGGTTGCTGGACGCTGTGTTGCGCTCAGCTAAGCCTTTGTGTGTTGATTCCTCCTCTCAACAAACGGTATCTATGTAAAGTAACTACTTAATTTTAAGATTGTAATATATCGATTGTTGCTGTTACAGGGGAAAGACGGTAGGTGCTGTCTGTGAATCTTGCCAGTCAAGCCTCCAGCTTATCGCCTGTGACAGTTGCATAAGTCCTGATCACGCTGTTATATTATCACCACCCTGTCGATCAATCGTTAATCGCACAACGGATAGCCCCAAAATGATGAGGAACAACACTAACCCAATTGTGCAAGCATAGCTAATTTCCAAATTACTAAACGCTTGTTCATACAAATAGTAAACTATTGTTTTAGAGCTATTGCGTGGTCCACCTTGCGTCATGATGTAGATTTCTTCAAACACCTTGGTGGCAGAAATAGCCGAAATCACAGTAACTAGAGCTATGTATGGTTTCATCAAAGGTACAGTAATATCCCAATGCTTACGGATACCGTCTGAGCCATCAATTGCTGCGGCTTCGTAGATGTCACTGGGGATAGATTGCAACCCAGCTAAATAAATCACCATGTAGTAACCCAACCCTTTCCATACCGTCACAGCCATGACGCTGAATAGTGCAAAATGAGGACTCGTCAGCCAAGGAATTCCTTCTGGGAAAATACCCTTTAGTAATTGATTGAGTAAGCCATTTTCTGCATACAGCCACCTCCAAGCAATCCCCGCGACTACCATTGAAATCACGACTGGTGTATAGTATGCGGCTCTAAACCAGTTCATTCCGCGCAGTTTCTGATTGACTAAAATTGCCAGTGCTAAGGAGGCGATGACTAAGATAGGTACAACACCCACAAGGTATATAAAAGTATTAAATAAAGTTTGCCAAAAAACTGGATCTTTGCGCAAGCGCTGAAAGTTAGCAAAACCTACCCATTGGGGCATCTGAGTTAAATCGTATTCGTAGCGAGTAAAGCTGAGGTAAAACGCTTGTAGTGCAGGCCAAAAGACGGTTAATGCCAAGATAAACAGGGCAGGGAGCAAAAATAAGTAAGGAGTCAGTCGCCGTGTGATGAGAACCCAATCTTTGGCTGTCAATTTATTCATAGGAAGATTTTTTTCGTGCTGTTGAGGCATGAATGTCGAGTTTGGATCAGTGCAAAAGTAAAAAGCAAATTAATGTTTAGAAAATCAAGATTCAATTTTAGTAGGGTGCGTTATACGTTGTTAACGCACCACACAAACTAAGCAGTTGGAATTTCGCATCTACCCCAAAAAATAAGTTCCCAACTCTTTAATTCGCTCCACCCAAGCCTTAACCTCATCAGCCACTTTATGCTTCCATTCGAGTTGGAGTACTTCTCGGGTATAAGAATCATCAAACACTACGTTATCCTTATTCTCAAACACAGGTGCCTGAAATTTCACCTCAGCAGCTTCAGCAAACAAAGTTGCCATCTGGCTAATGCTCAGGTTTTCAGGCGCTGCAAGGTAATGTCCTCCTTTCTCACCTCTTCGCGCTGTAGCAATGTAGCACTGGGCTAAATCTTCAACGTGAACCCATGCTGTCATAAAATCTGGTGGAAATGGTTCATAGCCCCAGTATGGTTTACCCGTGATGAACTGCTGAATTGCAAAATCCCAGAAACCGCCACAGGTAGGTGATGAACCATATACTGATGATGGATACACGATGGAGGCGTTACCTACTTGGCTAATGTATTCCTCTGTCAGTGCATCCTTCATCAAATTTACAGCCGATAATGACTCCCCCCATTCTAAATACTTGGGTTTTGCGAAACCTTTCGGCGGAGGTGTTTCTGTTATTCGTCCTCCCTCAGCAGTCGTCAGAGAAAAATTTCCACTCGTTGTGATGACATGAATATCTGGTGAGAGGGCGCTTGCGCCGTGTAAAGCTGCTTCCAAGGCTATGCGATCTTTCTGAAACTGAGCCTGTTTGGTCGATTCCAGAGGCTTACTCCATGCCACATTAATTATCGTTTTAACATCATACTTGCAAATTGCGGCTTCAACGTCCTCAGCAGAGAATACGACTTCTTTGGAACGGATTATGTCCTTACAAAAGGGCTTGATAGCCTCAGTGTTACTACTCGGACGCACGAGCGCTAAGACACTGAAATCTTGTGTTTGGGAAAACCTTCGGCACAACACTCCACCAATATAGCCAGTTGCACCCAAGAGCAAAATATTTTTAACTGAACGGTTTTTCTCGTCTAGAACGTCTTTTTCTTTTGACATCTGCTCTAAATCTTGTCAAACTTCTATCTTTATTATTTCTCAATACGAATACCAGTACCATAATATAGGAATCCTAAATCATTTATAAAAAATCTTGAGTAGTGTAGGGTGTTCCAAAAATCAAATAAAATTCCTATACCAATTCAGTAATCGGAGTGGTAAGGAGAAAATAGGAGTTTTGGCACTCCCTTTTCAAACATCTACCGATCTAAATTTGTATTCTAGCTTTTGAATTCAGGCACTTTGTATCAACGCTAGCAATAAGGAACAAAATGAAACTCAGCAGGTTTAGGTGACTGTCCGACTGAGTTTAACTTTATGGACGCTATGAACCTTCTTTTGAAAAAACAAGTCGCAATAAAAACTAAAGTCACTTCTTGCAGTTCAAGATGCGAAATTTGAGCTACAAACCTTCAGCTCTTACGACTTCACTTTAACTGGAAGGTGAGACATAAAAGGTCGCTCACAGAATCGGTAGAATACGTAAGCAACAAGTATTGATAATGGAACCCCGATCAGAAACCATTTAACGGCCAACATTGAAGGAGACAAGTGCATACTTAGTAAAATTTGAAATACAAGCCAAACTATAGGAGCATGGATAATATAAAGGCTGTAAGAAAATACTCCCAGTCCAACAATCCGTGGTGATTCTAAGAACCGCACCGCAGGAGGAAGTGGCTTACCATTGATTAAGAAATTGGTACAGTATATGAGAAAACAAGCTGCGCCAAAAGCAATAAAGTAATGGATCACCCATTCCGGCATTTCTTGTATCAAATTAAATCGTATCCACTCTATTAAAAAACCAAAGCAAGTAAAAACAGCAGCAAGTTTATCCCAAGGTAATGATTTTTTCATCCGCACCAACAATGGTTTTTGTGAAAAGTTAATCTCTGCTGCAGCCATTCCCAAAGCAAAAAGACCTAAAAACCAAGGATGAACAGTAGAGGAGAGTTCACCCATCAGATAGTTAAGTGTAATTCCAACAACAAAGGCAATTGTTAGTGTAGGTAATAAGCCCAGACGTCGCCATATTGGTATTAAAAAGATGGCAAACACAAAATAGATTTGCCACTCTACAGCAACAGTCCATGTAGGACCATTTATCTTATTAATATATGAACTGCCGAAATTTTGAAGAAGAAAGAGATAACAAAGTATATCTTTGAAAGAAAATGAAGGAGAGAACAAACCTTTGAGGTTGCTTAATCTTTCTTCATCCCAGCCTAAATTAGCAGTTTGCTCTATCCACAGTATGAATACACCTATTAATGAACATAAGATTAGAGCAGCATAATATGGTGGTAGAATTCGGCGAATCCGTCGCTTAAAGAAACCTAGTAAGCCTCCGGAAAAATATTTTTTATCAGAACGAACTACTGGAAGCATCAAACAGTAGCCCGAAATAACAATAAAAACAACAACAGCAAAAATTCCATATCTGAGGAACTTTGCTATAGGTAACCAAAGCAAGGCTGGTTGTAAAGCCTCTGCAAGGCTGGGTTCCCAACAATGAACGAGAACCACATATAGAGCTGCCAAACCACGTATACCATCTAAGTAAGCCAGACGGAGCCTCTGATTACTAGGCTTTTCAGAATAAGTACTTGAAGACTCGTAAGTGATATTTTGCTGCATTGGTAACGATAAATGATTAAGAGCTAAATATTAAGAATTAGACGCACAAAAATTCTGAACACGAGTTGTTTAATAAACTCATGCTATTAGGAAGGTATTTAACTACCCTTGGAACAAGGTATTCAAACAAAAAGTTTCTGTAAGTTAGTGTCAGAAAATGACTTTTCTAGTTAAAACGACAGTCTTGACATCAAACTCTACCAGTAACGAAACTAAAGCCAAATCAAGAAAATTTCATTTTTCTATTTACATAGAGTAATGCTTTTCCTAATATTAACAAACCTTTGAAGACGAGAAGTCTTTCTTAAGTTAGAAAACAGTTTAGTACAACTCATCATTAATAGAATTCGGAAATCCAATTTATGCCAAAACAAGATAATGAATTGTCTTTTAAGCCAATTCTAAATCCGTTTTATGGTGAGATGTACTTAGAAATATTACTTGTGCGATGGTAGGTGACAACCAAAATATATAAGTATTAACTACTTATATTGATATTTGCTTTAGGAGAAAACTAGATTTTTTGCTACCAATAGTAAATGAGTCGCGAAAGCTAACTAAGCCATATCTGAAACTAGTTACATTCTGTCTAAAGCATCAAACACTGTGGAATGAAGTCATCACAAAGACTTTCTTTCACATTTTTCAATTTTGCTCTACAGGCGTCCAAATTTAGGTTGTGAACATAATCTTGTTGAACTAACCGTAAAGCACGCGTCCCTTGATGCATGCACCTGACTGTATTAGGACACAAAGAATTTAGAGCAATGAGAAAAAATGACGTTGTTCACGAACAATTTAGTATTGCTGTATCTAAACAAACTCTTGTATTGAACAAAGGACAGTTGTTTACACATTCACACCTATATGTAGCGTGAAATTGTGATATTTCATCATCAAGCGAAGCTTCGCATATCTGGAGCATTCGCAACTAAAAATTGTTACGAACTTATGCAGTTCTGTACTAAGTTGTATATTATGAAAGCTCTTTATCTTGCAAGGCTGTGTAGAGTAGAAGTCACGCCTCTAACCTTGACCAAGAAAGCCTTTGAAATCTATAAAATTCAGGGGGGAGTTACACCACCAGGAACCCTGACGGCATGAACTCTTGGAACTACTAGCTCATACCCTACAAAAACTGTTCCTTTTAGCAGTGGTTGCTGGATGTGAGTCAGAAGGATTTCACGAAGAAAATCTAGCTTAAACATAACAAATGACCTCTGAGCTTCCATCGTACAGTTCGCTCGTCACTGCACATACTGTAGTAAATGCACAGCTGCTCTCTACATTAGACTTATAGCAAAAATATTGATTTTATTTTTATAACTACACATAAATGATTGTAAAAAACGTTCCTCTACTGTTGCCGTTAATAAGCTATTTCCTTAATTCCTCTTGTGAAGGACTAGAAAAAGGTGATAGAAACAAGTAGACAATGGTACATATTAACAACCTATATGTAGTTATTTGTGTATACTTTGAACATAGCCAAAGATACTTAGTTTTGCTAAGAGATTAATGTTTCTATAGTCAAGTAAACCATAACATCTATGACAATACAAATCGTCATGTTGTGCCCACTCTTTAATAGATATTTACGGAAAGAAAGATAATCTTTACAAAATCTTGATTTAAAGAAAAAGCTTCTTATATGTGAACATATTTTCTTCTATAGCAGGGAACAGGGAACGCTTAACAGACTTGAAAGTCTCTTGGTGAGCGTGTTTTCTCATTATTTCGTGTCCTAATCTACCTGGCGACTGCTATATTTTTACTGGGGAGCCACCTCGGGCAACAAGGCAACCCAAAGAAAGTAGACGGTTGGGAGTGTCAACTCCCAGCAACCGCGATATCGCCACTACTTTTTTCCTGTGCAAAAATTCCTCAAAGTGATCTCCTTCAACCGCAAACGTACGACGGTTGGGGAGAACAATTTGTTTGTGGTG
The DNA here is from genome assembly GCA_019359695.1 of Brasilonema angustatum HA4187-MV1. Lineage (GTDB taxonomy): Bacteria > Cyanobacteriota > Cyanobacteriia > Cyanobacteriales > Nostocaceae > Brasilonema > Brasilonema angustatum. Next base: position 18,082 of record JAHHGV010000049.1, on the reverse strand, counting down.
CTAGGATCTCAGCACTTAGAATAGCCCTGCTGACTCATAAAGCCGTTTGAGCATTGCCATAATTTTGTTACCATATTCCAAATCGGCAGACCAACGTCCCGAGAGTTGTTCGATTGATGGAGCAATACCGCGAGTCACAAAGCGAAATCTCGGATCTTCGAGTTCTTGCACCAGTGGTTCCAAACTGGCGTAAGCTTTCAAGTGTTGGATGTGCGCCCGAACACCAAGTCTGGCACTTTCAAAGGACGCTGCGTTAGGGGCACCACCAATAGCCCCTAAACCTGCAAAGTTATTTTGTTCTGATTTGACATCGTCACCAAAGTGTAAAAATCCAGTTTCTAGGCACATTTGGCAGAAAGCAATGTCATGACTCACTCCTTCTATTGTCGCTTCTTCCCGATAGAGTTTGGGCAAGTCGGGAAACTGCACGATCGCATTTTCATTATTGTTTCTCAAAAATAACTGCAACTGCACTTCTGATGCATGACCATATGACATAATCTGATCAATTTGACCAAGAGGAATTTGCGTGATCGAGCGTAAATTCAGAGTTTGACTTGTACTATCCCATACGACAGAAAGATGAAAGTCGCGCAGTTCAACGGCTTTGAGGAAAACAACTCGGCGATAAGTCACGCGGCGGACATTAGGCGCTTTGGATAAATCAATCCGCAAGCGATCCGCCAAGTCAATGGGGATATAGGCATTACCGTTAATGAGTATCCCTTTCTCTGGATAAAGTTGTCCGTTAATATTGATACTAAATACTGGATATGTTGAGTCTGTTTCCACAGCTGAACCAGGATCAATAGTACGACTCCAAGATGCAACTCCATCGGCAATTCCTAAGGCAAAGTCGCGGCGGCGAGTTTGTAGCAAGGCGCGATCATCTGGGCTAGTAAGAAAGCCAACTTGCATCAACAAAGAACCAACTGATGTCTGACGACAAAACGCCAAACGCCCCAAACCTGTTGCTGAGTCTGGCTTGACTCCCCGATTTGGTAACTGAGGAACACGACGCAACAGTGCCACCAGTAGCAGTTCGGCATGATTTCTGCGTTCATCATTGTTAGCAATGTAGAATATGCTTGCCCCACGTACAGAAGGATTGCTCGCAGCATCAGCATGAATTTCTAGGGCAACATCTTTTTGACGAGCACGAGAATTTATCCAAGCGATAGTTTGTTGGGCGCTCAAGTCATCTGGAACTGCCAAAACTTCAAAATTACGCGCTCTGAGTTCGGTGATGATCAAATCCCGCAGCAGAATCATTTCCTTGGCTTCGGTTGTTCCACCGGCAATTGAGCCTGGATCTATTCCTCCTGCTTCTTTGCCTCCGTGAGCTGCTGAAAGAAAAATGCGTCCCATTTTCAGTATTTCCTGTTATACAATTAACAATTAGCGATTCTGGAGCCTGATTCTTGGATTGGCATCAAGAATATAATATTCATCAGAACCGTTAGTCTATAGTCAATAGTCAATGATCAATCATTTGTAACTCTTGACTATTGACTCCTAATTTAGTATGCACATCCCCCGCCTGCATCCGGACACAATTGAAGAAGTTAAACAACGAGCTGACATTATTGATGTCATCTCAGAACACGTCGTCTTACGCAAGCGCGGAAAAGATTACGTAGGTTTGTGTCCCTTTCACTCAGAAAAAAGTCCCAGTTTCACTGCTAGCCAGACTAAGCAGATGTACTACTGCTTTGGCTGTCAAGCTGGTGGCAATGCTATGAAGTTTCTCATGGATTTGGAGAAGCGCTCTTTTGCTGAAGTGGTATTAGATTTGGCGCGGCGTTATCAAGTCTCAGTGAAAACGCTAGAACCGGAACAGAGGCAAGAGTTGCAGCGTCAGTTGTCTTTGCGCGAACAACTATACGAAGTTCTCGCTACGGCGGCACAGTTTTATCAACACGCTCTCAGGTACGGTGGACAGAAGCGTCCTTCGGAGGTTCCCCTAGTTGAAGCGACTTCGGGAGAGAAAGCATTGCAATATTTGCAATCAGTGCGCCAACTGAAGGAAGAAACAATACAGCAGTTCGGAATCGGATATGCGCCCGCAGGTTGGGAAACACTCTACCGCTATTTAGTTGAGGACAAACGCTACCCAGTACAACTGGTGGAAAAAGCTGGTTTGATTAAACCACGTAAAGAAGCCAGTGGTTATTATGACGTGTTCCGCGATCGCATCATCATTCCCATCCACGATGTTCTCGGACGTGTCATTGGCTTTGGTGGCAGAAGTTTAGGTGATGAACAACCCAAATATTTGAATTCACCGGAAACAGAAGTTTTTATTAAGGGGAAAACTTTATTCGCCTTAGACAAGGCAAAAGCAGGGATTTCTCAGCAGGATCAAGCGGTGGTGGTGGAGGGATATTTTGATGCGATCGCTCTCCACGCAGCTGGGATAAATAATGCGATCGCCTCCCTTGGCACTGCTCTTAGCATAGAACAAGTACGGCAAGTCTTACGCTACACCGACTCCAAACAGTTAGTCCTTAACTTTGATGCTGATAAAGCTGGGACAAACGCCACAGAAAGAGCAATTGGAGAAATTGCCGAACTCGCATATAAAGGTGAAGTTCAGCTTAAGATTCTTAATTTACCCGATGGCAAAGACGCTGACGAATACTTGCAAGGACGTGAACCGGAAGATTATAGACAATTATTAGCAAATGCTCCTCTTTGGTTAGATTGGCAAATTCAGCAAATGACAAAAGAGCGTGACTTGAAACAGGCTGCTGATTTCCAACAAGTGTCTGGGCAGATGGTGAAGTTATTGAAAAATATAGCTAACAGTGATACACGTAACTATTACATTTCCCACTGCGCTGAAATCCTCAGTTTAGGAGATACCAGACTGATATCCCTAAGAGTAGAAAATCTTCTGACACAAATTGCTCCTACTAGGGCATTTCGTAAGCCAACACCAGTTATCAAACAGCAACCTGTAGAAACAGAGCAAAGTCTCGACAAGAGTGAAAGTAGTTTATTACCAATAGCAGAGGCTTTATTGTTGCAAATTTACTTGCACTATCCAGTATATCGTGGGGCTATAGTTGATGTTTTAGACGAGCGAGATTTGCAATTTAGTCTTTCTCATCACCGCTTTTTATGGCGGCAAATTTTAGAGATTTCCTCTGGGATTGACGATGATTTGATATCAATGGTGCAAGATAGATGTCTAGAGTTTCCAGAAGAAATGAGTTTGGTATCTCACTTATTTCATTTAAATGAGAAAACACAAAAAGAAATTATTTCACGTCATGATAAGTTGATTCAAGCAGCCACTGCTTGCATTGAACTGGTGCTGCGTGAAAAGCGCTATCGTCATTTGTGTCAACTCTTTGAGCAAATCGATCCAGAAGCTGAGCCGGAAAAATGGGAATCTTATTGTAAGGTTTTCTGCCAAGAAAAACAGCAACTTCAGGAATTAGAGCGTCAGCGGCAATTTTCCCTTGCTGAATTGCTGTAACACAACTTTCAAAGGGGGTTCCCAAGGACAGTTGCGTAAGCGCAAGCGCACGCCAAGGGCGTTCGCGTAAGCGTGTCCCTTTGGGACTTACGCGTAGCGTCTCCGTCAGGAGAGGAGGGTTTCCCTGCGGGGCAAACTGTCCGTATCGCCTGCAAACATTGTCTGTATTTGCGGATCAATTCTACTGCGGCGGCAAAATGCTTGACTCTATCTACAATCCAAGTTCATCTTCTTTGTGTGCATAAGTTGATTTCACTGACATTTATATAAGATGTAGTTGCTAGGCTTATGTCCGAACAAGGTAATAACCCCGACTTTATTGAAGTGATTTATGCTACTATGACGATCTGCACACAATTAAAATTTTGTCAAAGTATATGAAAACAATCCTAATTTTGGCAGCAACTCCCCAGGGATTGCGCTTGGATAAGGAAATTCGCTTAATTGAAGAATGTATCCGAGGTGCAGTGAGGCGAGATTCGTTTAAGATTATTACTAAGACTGCTGTTCAACCACAAGATATTCGCCGTGCGATCGCCGAAGAAAAACCCCAAATTGTCCATTTCTGTGGACACGGCTTAGAGGATGGTAGTTTGCTATTAGAAGACGATAGGGGACAGAACAAGGCTGTTCCACCACAGGGCTTGGCATCACTTTTCAAGTTACACGCGGATTATGTAGACTGTGTGCTGTTAAATGCTTGTAACTCTGTCAAATCTGCTGAGGCAATTAGTGAATATATTAATTATGTCATTGGGATGAACCGGGAGATTCAAGATAATTCTGCAATTAAGTTTTCTCAAGGTTTTTACGATGGATTAGGTTACGAAACCTCAGGAAACCAAAATGTGTTTCAAAGGGCTTTTGAAGAAGGTTTTGTGGCTATTCAAATGGAAAATCTTTTCCAAGCCGAGATTCCAGTTATTAAAACAAACATAAATCTAGATAAACCACATAAACCAATGGATATCTCATTATTAGTTAAATTTTTAGCGCCCTGTTTGCCATTTCTACTAAATGTGGGCAATAAGGCTGTGGAAGGTGCATCTGGAAAGCTTGGTGAGGATGTTTGGCGAAAAGCGACTGTTGTTTGGGGTAAGCTGCAACCAAAGGTGGAAACAAAGCCGATGGCAAAAGGGGCAGCACAAGAGTTAGCTAACTCTCCCACTGATGCGGATGCTTTGGATACACTTCAAAAGCAACTCAAGAAGCTGCTTGATGAAGATAAAGTCTTGAGTACTGAGATAACTCGCTTAATGCAGTCAGATGAGGAAGTTATTTCCAAGGCTGTCAATACTTTTAATCAGACGATATCCGGTAATGACAATGTGGTACAGAACGTAACTGGTAATAACAGTAAGTCGATTGGAAGAGTAGGTGGAAATGCAACTATCAATTAGTTAAAGGAAAAATTTGTGTTTATGCCTGACTAAATCAAACAAATTACAACTATGCAAACACAAAAAATTTCAGGTAATGAGAATGTTGTCCAAAACGCCAAAGGTGACAATAATATCGTAGTTGGCAGAGTAGAGGGCAGCCTAACTATCAATTATCGTCACGCGATTGGTAAACATTTTCAAGCACCTCCACTGCCAACTTATTACGTAGATAGACCAGAGTACACCAAAGACCTGAAGAATCGCCTACTTGCAGAATTACCAGATACTCGTAGTTTGGTAGTTAGTGCTATTCATGGCTTAGGTTCTGTAGGTAAATCGACCCTAGCAACTGCTTTGGCACATGATCTTGATGTGCAAACACACTATAGTGACGGTATTCTTTGGGCAACTTTAGGTCAGCAACCGGATGTCCTCTCCCTACTAAGCGGTTGGGTGCAGGCTTTGGGTGACTATGACTTTAAACCAACCAGTATAAAAGCTGCTACCACTCATCTACGTACTCTGCTACATGATAAAGCAATATTGTTAGTAGTAGATGATGCTTGGGAACCAGAACATGCTCAGGCATTTAGCGTTGGAGGCTCTCGTTGTCAAGTACTAGTCACAACTCGTGAAGGTGCGATCGCGGATGCATTAGGAGCCAGCACCTATAGTTTAGATGTGATGAAGCCAGAGCAGGCTATGGAATTGCTGACAAACAAGCTAGGGCGTGACCTAAAAGATGCAGAACGTCAGCCTGCAGCCGATTTAGCTAAAGCCGTTGGCTATCTACCTCTGGCGTTGGAACTGGCTGTGGCTCAGGTTGTCAGCAATGTATCCTGGGCAACTCTGTTAAAAGATATTCAGGGAGAAATTGCCCGGTTAAAAACATTTGACAGACCGGGAGCTACAGGAAGTAGTGATGAAGCTTCTTCAAAAAAGCTCAGTTTAACTGCATCATTCAACTTGAGCATACAGCGTCTGGAAGATTTTGAGCGCGAGAATTTTACATGGCTGGGGGTGTTACCTGAAGATGCAACGATTACTGACAAAATGGTGGTAACACTTTGGGATCTGGATGATGCGCGCGAGGCTTCTGATATTTTGGAAGATTTACGAAGTAAAGCGCTGCTATTGCCTGGTGTGACTCTCGGTGACGAAACCCGCACATATCGTTTACACGACTTACTGCATGACTTAGCACGTAATTTGTTAACTGCTCCTACAAAACCAAAACGTCGTGGAGATTTGCCTGGATTGGGTTTGAAGTTGGTTGATGTTCATAATATATTTTTGGAGCGATATAAAGAAAAAACCAAAAATGGGCAATGGCACACCTTACCTGATGACGGTTATATCCATCAGCGTCTTACTTGGCATTTTGAAAAGGCTTTAAAAACAGAAGAAATTCACTTATTGTTGCAGGAGGAAACAGAGACAGGAAGGAATGGGTGGTTTGAAGCGTGCGATCGCTTGGGACAAACTGCCAATTTTGTGATAGATATAGCTCGTGCTTGGAAATTGGCAGAGAAGATGTTTGAAGAAAAGCCAACGCAGTCAATTGCATTACAGTGTCGCTATGCTCTGATTACAACTTCTCTAAACAGTTTGGCAAAGAATATCCCTGGTTCTTTAATAGCAGCACTAGTAAAGCAAAAATTGTGGAGTCAAGCACAAGGATTAGCATATGTCCAACAAACAAAAGAATCCAATCAACGAGCAGAAGCGTTGAGCGCGTTAGCTCCTTACCTATCAGAATCTCTACTTTCCATTGCCCTCGAAGCCGCCCTTGGTATTCAATCTGACTCTTACCGTGCTTCAGCCCTAAGTGGACTTGCGCCACACCTATCAGAGGTACTACTAGAGAAAGCTCTCGAAGTTGCACTTAGTATTAAAGATGACAGATATCGTGCTTCAGCCCTGACTGGACTTGCGCCACACCTATCAGAGGTACTACTAGAGAAAGCTCTCGAAGTTGTACTTAGTATTAAATATTACAAACATCGCACTAAAGCTTTGACTGGACTTGCGCCACACCTATCAGAGGTACTAAAGGCAGAGGTATTAGAGAAAGCTCTCGAAGTTATACTTAGTATTAAAGATGACTATAACCGTGCTGATGCCCTGACTGGACTTGCGCCACACCTATCAGAGGTACTAAAGGCAGAGGTACTAGAGAAAGCTCTCGAAGTTGCACTTAGTATTAAAGATGACGATTACAGTGCTAAAACCCTGACTGGACTTGCGCCACACCTATCAAAGGCACTATTAGAGAAAGCCCTCGAAGCTACACTTAGTATTAAAGATGACTATGACCGTGCTGATGCCCTGACTGGACTTGCGCCACACCTATCAGAGGCACTAAAGGCAGAGGTACTAGAGAAAGCTCTCGAAGTTGCACTTAGTATTAAAGATGACTATGACCGTGCTGATGCCCTGACTGGACTTGCGCCACACCTATCAAAGGCACTATTAGAGAAAGCCCTCGAAGCTGCATTTAGTATTAAAAATGACTATTACCGTGCTGAAGCCCTGACTGGACTTGCGCCACACCTATCAGAGGTACTAAAGGCAGAGGTACTAGAGAAAGCTCTCGAAGTTATACTTAGTATTAAAGATGACGATGACCGTGCTAAAGCCCTGACTGGACTTGCGCCACACCTATCAGAGGTACTACTAGAGAAAGCTCTCGAAGTTGCACTTAGTATTAAAGATGACGATGACCGTGCTAAAGCCCTGACTGGACTTGCGCCACACCTATCAGAGGTACTATTAGAGAAAGCTCTCGAAATTGCACGCAGTATTAAAAATGACAAATATCGTACTAAAGCTTTGACTGGACTTGCGCCACACCTATCAGAGGCACTAAAGGCAGAGGTATTAGAGAAAGCCCTCGAAGCTACACTTAGTATTAAATATGACTATTACAGTGCTAAAGCCCTGACTGGACTTGCGCCACACCTATCAGAGGTACTATTAGAGAAAGCCCTCGAAGCTACATTTAGTATTAAATATTACAAATATCGTGCTGAAGCCCTGACTGGACTTGCGCCACACCTATCAGAGGTACTAAAGGCAGAGGTACTAGAGAAAGCTCTCGAAGTTATACTTAGTATTAAAGATGACGATGACAGTGACAGTGCTAAAGCCCTGACTGGACTTGCGCCACACCTATCAGAGGTACTACTAGAGAAAGCTCTCGAAGTTGCACTTAGTATTAAAAATTACGATGACCGTGCTAAAGCCCTGACTGGACTTGCGCCACACCTATCAGAGGTACTATTAGAGAAAGCCCTCGAAGCTACACTTAGTATTAAAAATGACAAATATCGTGCTGAAGCCTTGACTGGACTTGCGCCACATCTAACTTCTATTAAATTTGATTTATGGTGTGAAATTCTCCATAACTTGTCCTACCAATTTCGTGACCAATTCTTACAAAATATTCCTATACTAAGTGATGCCATTATTGAATTAGGTGGTATTAAAGCCTTGAGTGCTACTGTTAGTGCTATTCAAGAAGTGTGTAGGCAGTGGCGGTAAACACGAAAAAAAATTGTCATTAGACATCTCCGAAAAATGCCAATACCGCTCTAAGCTCGACAAAATCCATTTAGGCGGCATAGGTTAAGGTATCGGTCAAACGTTCTAACAAAGTACGAGGAATATTTCTACCATCTGAGTTGATGGCTCCGAAATTGAAAAAGAAACTCCAGTGGGAATACTTAACGGAAAAAGTCAGATGCTGACAGTATCGATGCTTGGTGATGGAAGCTCAGAAAGCCTCTTTCAGCTAATATCTCTAAGTCTTGAAGTGTTAAAGATAATTGTGTACATAGATGCGATACGCTACGCTGACCATTACAAGCCAATAGGATCTCACCAAGTCGAGATCCTATTGGCTTGATCTGCAACTGATTTGTGGAAGACATTGTCAAAAGGAGATAGTAATCACCTTGAAGCCCAGATTCAGGCACTCGACCCTCATTCAAGGTTGTGAGCAGACTATCAGGCTCATGCCGGAAAAAGACAATGCGATATTGAGGATTCAAATGAGGAAAGAAATCCTCTGAAACGCCTAGTTTTAAGCTGTTATTGCCAACTACCTGTTCAGGTATAAATCTCATTAGAGAAAGCACGGAAATCTCAAAACGCAAAATTTCTTCCAGAAATTCATTCTGAATCGTGCCTTGCTCAAGTTGAGCCAGCAAGAACTCCCCGAAGCGGACGGCTTCCTGCTGGTAGTAAAAATTGCGCGGCGGCTGTGTTTGCCAGTAAATATTGAATACCTGGTTGAGATTCTGAGTATTTAGCACTGTGCAGGTTTTCGGCAACAGATTTACCAGCATGCTAAGACGAAATGAACGATGAAGCATTCTACCGATGCCAAGCCCAGGCGTCCGAGCCAAAAATACTAGGCGCTGATGTTCTAGGGGAGTTAGATCAAATACCCCTAGAGCCAAATCAGGACTGGTCAAAACTTGCAAGCAAAACTCTGAAGACATCACTAATTCGGATAAAGCCTGTTGAAAACCTACAAGTGTCATAAAGTCATTCCTTTATCGGCTGGCTTTCCAAATCGTTTTAGCCCTACTAAGTTCTTGTTTGAGCAGTTCAGATCCCATGCGATGGTAATGTGTCCCAAAGACTTCAAAGACAATACCAGCAACATTTGGGGCTTTGGGCAGAAGTTCCTCCAGTAGTTGCCAAACTGCTTCTGGACAAACTCCTGAGTGAGCGTCTAGATAGAAACCTTCCATCACCATTCCGCCTGCGAGATGGATTTCTACCACTTGGGTTAAGTCAAGGTTGCTAAGAAAATCCCAAGGATCAAAACTATGGTTGCAGGCATTGACATAAACATTATGAAGGTCGAGTAAAAGCCCACAGCCAGTTCGAGCTGTAAGTTGATTGAGGAACTCTGCTTCACTCATCTCTTGGCTGGGAATCTCAAAATAATAGACATTGTTCTCCAGCAGGAAAGGCACTGAGACTTCTTTGTGGACGTGGTTTACCCTCTCTACAAGCATCTCCAGGACTTCTGCATCATAGGGAACTGGCATGGTAAGCCCCACATCGATAAGATGACCAGATGCCTGCGCTAAGCGACTAAAGGATAAATGATCGCTGTGCCAAGGGAAGTGATACTGTCGCTGCCATTTCGCAATCTGGGCTACATGTACACGATCAAACCGATCTGCGCTGCCAATGGACAGCCCAATGCTATGAGCAATAATCGGCTTGTGTTTTGCAAGAAATTCTAAAAACCCCTGAGTATTTCGATTTTCTTCGTAGCGAGGAGTCGCACTAGAACCCAAATCATTCCAGAGGGTATCTGGAATAATCTCTAGGAAATCAAAGGTGTCCAAGTGAGCTTCTACAAAACTTTGCAGCGGAGCTTGAAATGAAAGACCGACGCCGAGTTTGGGAAGAGCAGACAAAGTGTTGGCGTAGTCCTTTGGTTCCTGTTCTAGTGCAAGCATAAAATTGCTATCTCTAATATCAGATGAGGTGGTCGCAAATCGCCAAATAAATGAAGATAGCGAAGTGATAATATCGCTCAGATGTAATTGAAAACCACTCCGTTATTCACCACTCATTGCAAGTAAATGCACCTATTACTGTCACCGCTGTTCAAATTGTTGGCAGAAGTTATCTACTTTTGAAGATATCTGACCACTAACTATTACAGATAGGCTAGTCAGGATGATTCATGAAATAAAATGCAAAACTTTGATTGGATAAAGTGCGTTAGCACTACTCGTAACGCATCCTAAAAAAGCTGCTCTTTATTTAATTCACTTCTTAATGTTGATGACATCCTGATACTGAGGAGTCACCTTTGGATCAACTCCAGAACGACAGCCAGGACAGGCACCTACATTGGTATACTTAACATCGAGAGAGCTTTTACCGCCAGTCACTTCCTTAGCTTCTTGTTCAGATAATTCTTGAAACTGCTCTAAATCTTTCAACAAAGACTGATCGATCATGATTTTTCTCCACATATATAAATTAAGTTAAATTCGGTGAAAGATTGCTAAATCTCCAACCAAATAAACTTATCATATTATATAGGAACCCGGTTAAATTTTTGAGTCTTGCATCAAAGAAGTGGAATTCACTGCGCTTATCGGGCAACGATGCAGAAACTGCCCAATCATGCGATACGTGGAGCGTGACGCAATCATGCGTATCGCACTGATAAAAGAACATGGATCGCTAGAAGAATTGAAGCAGCGAGTCACCAAACAATAATAAAATTTGTTACACTGCACGAGTTACGTATCAGTGAGTACTCTTTTTCGTACGAAAATGGATACTCGTAGAGTGCAGAACGAGTAACCGTAAAAGGGTTGGCACTTTCGGTGCAGGTTTTCCCCCAGACAAGACAAGATAGAATGAAATATGAGTGAATGAAAAAATAGGCAGCATAAGAATATGGAAATAAGTGCTCGTAACACTTTCAAAGGTACTGTCAAAGAAATTGTCACCGGATCTGTTAACGACGAGATAACCTTAGAAATCGCACCAGGAGTAGAAGTCACTGCGGTTATCACAAAAACTTCAGCAGAAAGCCTAGGACTCAAACAAGGAAAAGAAGCTTACGCCATCATCAAAGCATCAGATGTGATGATTTCTGTTGATTAGACGACTTTTTTCTACCTAAGTCTGGCATCTGTTGATGACGCCGGAAGCCTACACTGTACTGTAATCAGTCAGTGTAGGTAGTTCACCCAGAGAAATTAAAGTGGATTAAGGCTGCCGGAAATATTTGGGTTTTAAAGGGGAAGCAGGACCAGAGAGTACTAGGATGTTTCTAACGTTGCTGACATAACGTCCTCCTGCTTTATCACCAGGAACCACTAGACGAGCAAATCCCTCATCTGTATCTGTCAAATATTGGATGCTACCATCGCTTGCTTTTTTTGCATATGCAACTAGTACTTGTTTCCCTTCAAAGTTGGGGTGAATTTCACCAATACTTACGATCGCCCCATAGCAGTCAGTGGCTTCAGCAAGAACGTACTGTCGCAGAAAAGCGTTTTTAGGATTTTGACCGGAATTACCAGCTTTAAGTCCTCCTGAAGAAATCTCATTATTAATTAACTCCCACAAAGGGACTCCGTAGTATGTTTCTGTTCTCGGACCTGATCCTGTTTGGAAAGACACAGTAACTTCGGTCACGACTGCTGGGTTTTGGTTCTTTAAATTTTCTTGTAAATTTATAAGCTTTTGCAAGTCGAAGGTTGTCGGATTGTTGACTTCACCACCCAAGCGCAATGTCTGAGAAACACCGCCTGGGCACGCATTTTCTTCCCACGGTGCTGGTGTTTTTTCTGATTTTAAAAGAGAATGGTTCCCTGGCGAAGCGAAAGTCGCTTGCCAAAATCCCAATATGGACAGTGTTAAAGACACAATTGCGATCCGACGAGTAAAACGCATAAAACATACCTCTGTAATTGTTAAAAATTTGCTTCTAGTGACAGTAAGTAGCCACTTTCCTGAGTGTTCGCTTTTTGGAAGATGCTGATGTTTTCTTTAGAACTAAACCAATACCAACAGCAAGGATAATACCACCCAAATTGTGTGATTCGGGAACCGAAGTGGAGTGAGTAGAAGATGGGGAACTAAATCCGTACTTCGCCAGAATTTGTTGTCCGGCTGGCAAAAGAATATACTCAGCAAGTTTTGCGCCGTTAGGGCTAGCATTTTTGAGTACAGTCAGTCCATAATCGCCTTTGACTGCGAGGTTGTCTGGCAATTTTACCAATTGTAAGTTGGGTGATAGTTCTAAGGCAGCCAAAGCACTGGTGTAATAAACCGGATAAATATCTGCCTGTTGAGCTTCTTCGAGATAGTAAACTATGCTACCCCCAGGGCTATTTCTCTCGGGTGGTAGTGATCCTGTGAAGCGTATGGCTTTCGCATTGAGTTGTTCAAAGCTACCTGGTCTTATTTGGTCGGCTTTACGGAATATTTCTATGGCATAGTCTCCTAAAGGATCGCGTCCAGGTTGTGCAATCCCCAACTTAACGTCTGGATTCAGGAACTGGTCTAAAAGGTTATCTGTTGTCAGTGACACTCTTGGAGAGGCGATGGCTTCGCCGGCCCTACGCCCCAATCCGGCGGAGCCGAATTGCCCCGAATCTTCGATTCGGGGAGAGGGCTGTCTGAAAGACAGCCCTCTGGGCGTGACACGGGCGATCGCATAAAGGGGATTACTGGCGAATATCAACACTTGTCCACTCAAGTTTTTTTGATTGAGAGCGATCGCATTACCTGTATCAGCACTAGCAAATACATCCGCCTGTTCACCGTTTTCCAAACGTTCTCGTAAGGAACCAGACGAGGCAAATTCTGTTTTTACAGGAATTCCATATTGCTGGGTAAAAACATTAGCGACTTCTGACAATGCACCCCTCAAACTGCCAGCTGCATAAAGGGTTAGAGTAGGAGGTTGAGACTGGCTTGAATTTGTCAGCGTCAAAGCTAAAGACTGATTTGTCAGGCAGACATTAAAAGCGCAGGTTATCAGTGAGACAGCTAGCAGATATTTTTTCATAGGTATTTAAGGCGGATGATAAGAAGTCTAATGACTCTAGTCGTGGCTAGTAGTCACCTTCCTGAGTTTTCGCTTTTTAGAAGATGCTGATGTTTTCTTCAGAACTAAGGCGATACCAACACCAAGAACCATACCGCCCCAATTCTGGGATTCAGGAACGGAAACCAAGGATTCTGAACTAAATCCATATTTCGTCAGAATCTTTTGTCCAAAAGGAGAAAGGATATATTCAGCAAGCTTCTTCCCGTCAGGACTGGCATCTTTGAGTACAGTCAGTCCATAATCGGCTTTGACTGCGAGATTGTCTGGTAATTCCACCACTTGCAGGTCAGGTGCAATTTTCAAGGCTGATAGTGCACTCGTGTAATAAGCCAAAAAGACATCTGCCTGCTTAGTCTCTTCCAAAAAGTACACTAAATTATTTTTTCCATCGGGAACTGGTGGAGAACTTGGTCCACCAACCAACCGCAAAGCTTTTGTATCTAGCGTTTGAAAACTACCTGGTCTCAAAGTATCGGCTTTGCGAAAGATCTCCTGTGCATAATCTCCAGAAGGATCAGATATGGGGGTTGAAGTACCTAGTTTAATATTTGAATCTAGCAATACGTTTAAAAGGTTATCTGGTGTGACAGACAACCCCGGTTTCACAACAAGAGTCATGCGATTGCTAGTGAAGTTTACCACAGGTTCACTCAAACCTTCTTGATACAGTTTGAGAGGATTTCCGACGTCAGCACTAGCAAAGACATCAGCCTGTTCCCCGTTTTCCAGACGTCCCCGCAGTGTTCCAGACGGACCAAATTCTGTTTTCACAGGATTTCCGTACTCTTTGGTGAACTCATCAGCTACTTCTGACAACGCACCTCTCAAACTGCCAGCCCCGTATAAGGTGACGGTGGACGGTTCAGACTGATTTTGATTTGTCAAGGAAGCTGCAATTGCCTCAGAAGTCGGCATTATGTAGGAAACACAAGTTACGAGAGAGACGGCAAGCAAACATTTTCTCATATTGTTTTATTGGTAGAATTTCAAAACAGTGTTATCGTTTCCTGGCTCTTTACTAAATTTCAGCTTTTGTCGCATCCATTAATCTCTACGAATAAACTCTGATATATATATTTCGGTTTTTGTACGTTTTGATAATGTACCAATAAGGTTGGTGGAAATCAAGTTAGCTATATTTAAGATTTATTAAAAGTCATGGCGAGCACACGAGCAGTGAGTGTAATAGTGTGGGGCTAAGACATTTTCATGGCAAGTGCAGAGTGATTCTCTTGTGAATGACTTACTTAAAACTGTTACATAGTGTTACCAACAATGTTGGAAAAAGCAGCAATTGATACAGTTTTGCTAATCCATCTAGGCTTTGATGTTACTAGGGGGCGGTATCTCCTGTTCAGGGTATACCAACCAATTTTGTAAATCTTCAATTAATTTGGTGGGTTAGGCGAAAACTCTGCGGTCACTCAAAACTACGTCTGTTGCTAAGCATGAATTCCGCACTATCAACAATAGCAACTATAAAAGCGAGCCGTCTGACAACAAGGCTTCGCCGACGCTTTGATATCAAACCTTCAAGAACAGCGCCAGATTTACTGACCCTGTTTGAGGTTATCGGTTACACTGTTCTTCTGGAATCAGATATTAACATAGGTAGACACAAAGCTCAGCTTAGTAGCAATGATCAGGTAGTTTTATGGACTCGCCTTAGCAACGCCTTGAAGCAAATTAACCCCAAAGTTCCATGTGAGGTCATTGAAACAGTCATATCTGGGCTGATTAGCACCTACAGTTCTGACTTACTGGAAAATAACCGTCGTTTTCACAAACTCCTAACTGAAGGAGTTGATGTTGTTTACCACAACGGTGATCAAATAGTTCATGACAAGGTGTGGTTTATTGACTTGTCTAATTTGCTCTCTAATGACTGGTTAGTGATTCATGGGTTTAATATTGTTGAGGAGTGTGATATTCACTATCTCAATACCATTGTCTTCATCAATGGATTACCTTTAGCAGTCATTGCTTATACTGAGTGTCAGGACAAAAAAGCTACTCTCCAAAAAGCATATCAGCAACTTCAGTCCTACAAACAACAAATTCCAACTCTGTTTTTCCACAATGCCCTTCTTATCATTGCCTGTAGAAATCAGGCACGAGTTGGTACTTTAACATCTAGTTGGAAACAGTTTTTACCTTGGTGTTCAATTGATGGCGAAGACTTTCCACATCAAGGAGAAACAGAACTAGAAGTATTGATTCAAGGCATTTTTGATAAGCGGCGTTTCCTAGAATTAGTCAAGCATTTCATAGTATTTGAGAAAAACGCAGCGAGTCTCAGCAAAAAACTGCTTCGTCACCCTTTTTGTACAACACAAAACCCGAAAAGTCGTTCAAGGTTGATATGAATACGAACACAAATTGGAACGAACAAGAAATCGTCCAAGAATTTAGAAGAATCGTCAGTCACTCGTTTCCACAAATTGGTGCATTACTAAACCAGTGTCATCTAAAAGTCATTCAATCTTTCTGTGGACAACACAGTCCTCAGTTCCTACCTTACATTGCAATTTATTGTCCTAAAGACATAATCGGTGTTATAAAAGCAGAAATCTATGTCTTTAGAGAAGTCGCTTTTTTTCTAGGATTAAGTAAGGTTGTTTGCCTAAATGCAACATGCTTGCTGCATGATCCTCAGTCAAAGCTCAAGCAAGAGAATCCTCAGTTGTGGTTAGAATTGCAGTGGATTGTCACACAAGAAAAAGGAAGTGTGCCATGAAGACAGGACTTTTCTGCAATTATGAGAATTATCACTCTGATGCGCGTCGCGCTATTTTGGAACAAGTGGCGCTAGTCAAACACGCAGAAAGTTTGGGTTTTGAAGAAGCTTGGGTGACAGAGCATCATTTTAGTGATTTCAGTGTTAGCCCGTCAATTTTGGTGTTGATTGCACACTTAGCAGGCGTGACTAAAACTATTCGCTTAGGTTCAGCGGCTGTGCTGTTGGCATTTCATGACCCAATTCTTGTTGCAGAAGATATTACCACACTGGATAATCTTTGCAATGGGCGACTTGCTATAGGTATTGCTAAAGGTGGCCCATTTCCCGAACAAAATAAGCACTTTAACACTCCAATGAGTGAATCCCGTGCTAAAACGCTAGAAGCATTGATGCTGATTCATAAGCTACTGTATCACACTGATGTGTCGTTTCTTGGCAAGTATTATCAGTGCGATCGCGTCTCAATTTACCCAAAACCTTTGCAAAAAGAAATTCCAGTATACGTCGCAACGAGTGATGAAGAAGCAATTGGGTTTGCTGCTTTAAATTCTTTTGGTTTGATGGGTGGAGCACCATTTACTCTGGATAGACTTAAGAGTAATGTTACTAAATACCGTGCGATCAATTCCAGTGGTTCTGATAAGTTCATGGTGGCACGATTCTTTTTTGTTGCTCGTACATATGATGAAGCGGTGAGTGAGGCTTT
Organism: Brasilonema angustatum HA4187-MV1; assembly: GCA_019359695.1. GTDB lineage: Bacteria > Cyanobacteriota > Cyanobacteriia > Cyanobacteriales > Nostocaceae > Brasilonema > Brasilonema angustatum. The sequence continues at coordinate 1,162 of JAHHGV010000049.1, read as the reverse complement.
ACCTTTCATCCGTACTTTTAGTCAAAGAATGAAGGGGTTGAATGCTAAAGCACAAAAACATGGCAATAGCAGTCAACATCTCCAGCCAAATGATGGTCAAAAAAGCACTTTTGATGAAGATCAATTGCTGGAAAATTCAATTATTGGTGATGTTGTTACTTGCAGGAACAAAATTAAGCGGTTTCAGGATGAGCTGAATTTGGGCACTTTGGCACTCAAACCTGCTTCGTTGAATTTGCAAAAGAATTTTGAGAGTTTGACGCTCTATAACCAGGAGGTACAAGGTTATGTTTAAGCGCGTCGGTTGGGGGGGTCTTACAAAACTAAACACCACTAATAGCAACAGTATTGCGGTATCATCCACTACTCTTTAATATTCAATAAACCCGCAGAATCTACATCCAAAAATAACGTCGCCTGCTGCTGCTTACGGAGAACAGAAGCCGGACAATCTGTAGTAATATCCTCCTCCAATATCTGTTTCACTATCTTCGCCTTACGTTTTCCTGATGCAAGACAAATGATTTTTTTTGCCGAACAAATCATTGAGAGAGTAACAGTAAAAGCATATTGGGGCACACTTTCCAAATTGGAAAAATACCCTGTATTGACTTGTTGCTGACGGTTCACAGTATCTAGTTTCACAAGTTTCAATGTATAGGGGTCATTAAAATCTGCGACTGCTGGATCATTAAAAGCCAAGTGCCCGTTTTCACCAACACCAAGACAGCATAAATCAATCGGTTGTGCTTGCAGGAGTTTGGTGTAGCGATCGCATTCTGCCAAAGGTTGCATAGCATCACCTTCTATATAGTGAAATTCCTTGGGAGTAACCCGCATTTCAACCCGTTCCCGTAGATAGCACCGGAAACTAGCCGAATTATCCGCAGAAATGCCCAAATATTCATCAAGATGAAAGCAGGTAATTCGCGACCAATCTACACCACCTAATGCTATCAAAGCATCAAGAAATTTCATTTGGGAGTTGCCCGTCGCTAGCAATATAGCCGCAGTATCCTTTTGCTCAAGGGTGCGCTGGTTAGAGTCGATGGCGGGTATTATCCCGCGCACCTCTCTGTTAGATCCGAGCGTGCGACTTTCGCCGCACTCGGCTCCCGATGTTCTAGGATTTCTCCTTGCTCGTGTGGATGTAATTGTGACA
>JAHHGV010000048.1 GCA_019359695.1 Brasilonema angustatum HA4187-MV1 | reverse complement strand
GTCAAAGTACCCTCAAAGGAGTGTATCGCTTTTTGGTGTTGTCAATCGTGACTTACTTGTTGTCTCATTGGGCATACTTATGGTCAGATTATACTGGTCTACCTGATTGGGGTGAATTGGCAGCGATTGCGCGGAGCGCAGACGCCAAGGGCGTATCGCATTGGAAAATTTGTTTCCACATTTAGTACTTGTGAAATTGTTACTCCAGATGAAACGACTTCGACAATTGGCTCGCAAAAATGGTTTAGACCTTGCTGTCAATGGCTGGCAGTATGGATAATTGAGAATGGTGCAAGATATCAGTTTTAACGGACTTTGGCTATAAGCCTTGAACTGAAGTTCAAGGCGTACTCAGGTCGAGGTGCAAGATCTCAGTAAGCCGGTATGCGCCAAGGGCGCACGCCCAGAGGGCTAACGCGCAGCGTCTGTGCAGGAGATACGATAAATTAAGCTTTTTGGCGATTTTTGCCTAAGCCCTAAAAGGATGACTATTATTCAGTAGTAACACGTAAACTTTATATAGGCAAATAAAAATCAACCTAATTGCGACGTAACGAAGCAATCTTACAGTCTTGTTCTTTCGTGACTCGTGCGTAAATCCTATATCTAAAATTGTAGAAAAAATCAATCTGAAATTGATTTCAAATTTTTATTCAGAGGTTATAAACAAGTCAGCTTTATGGAGTCTTAAAAATTTATGTCTGTTAAGACAGTAACCTACGCTCTCGACTTTCTCGACAAGCTAAAGTATTTGCGGAACCAGGAAGTTTCCACAAGCCAGGAAACTTTGTTGTCCAACATAGAGCAGCGCGATACGCGTAGCGTCAAGCCTCCGGATTATCGCAGAGCCGATCCTGTAACAATTTTATCCAGGCGAATCGGGAACATCGCGGCGAGTGGTTCTGGAGTATCCTCCTTTGACCTAGAGCGTATTCTTGGGCGTAATGACCTGCTGCCCGTTAACTTCCTCCAAAAGGGGACGCTAGCGGCCCGTGCAGTTTGCCGGATTTGGGTTGGAAATTCGTTTGGCTCAAATGGAAGCTGGGGGACTGGCTTTCTGGTATCTCCTCGCCTGCTGATTACAAATCATCATGTGATTAAATCTGTTGATGCAGCAATGCTAGCATCAGCCCAGTTTGGCTACGAGATGGACATTAGCGGTAAAATTTATCAAGGGAAAGCTTTTGATCTGACTCCTGGTGAAGGATTCATCACCGATCCTGAGCTTGATTTTACCCTAGTCGCCGTTGCTGAAACCTCGGATGATGGAGAAGCTCAACTGGCAGATTACGGGTTTTTGCGTCTCGATCCTACGCTTCACAAGGTAGAACCATTAGAATTCGTCACCGTCATCCAACACCCGGATGGTCAACTTAAGCAAATTGCTATTCGGGAAAACAAAGTCCTTAAGATTGGTGATAACCAGGATGCCCTTAAAGACAATTTTCTCTGGTATGCCAGCGACACGGCTCCTGGATCTTCCGGTTCCCCGGCTCTCAACGATAACTGGCAGGTGGTTGCCATTCACCATAGAAGTGTAGTAGAAACTCGCACCCATGAAGGGGTTGAAGAAATTCAACTGACTAACGGCGAGTGGGTAGCCAAGGAAGAGGCAGAAAATCTAAATGAAAATCAAATAAAATGGATTGCGAATGAGGGTGTTCGGACAAGCAAAATTCTGGATCAAGTAAACAAAATCCAAACTCAACAGGAGAATTCCGCCTCCCAGTTGGTTCAAGCTTTCCTTGAAGACGCTAAGGGTATCCGCATATTTCCGAATACGACTCCCCGCGAAAGCGTGGTCACTTCAACAATCAGTACTCCTGCCCCAGTTGGAGAGACTCTCATCCAACCCCAGAGCATAAATTCTCTTAGATCCGGTACTAGAAGTTCTGGCGGAAGTGTTCGCCCACTGAGTCACTATGAAGGTCGCAAAGGTTATAATCCTGATTTTCTTGGGGTCACTATTCCACTACCAGAATTGACACCAGCAGCTTTAGCCTTTGGTCCAGTTGCACAGGTAGAAGGCACACAGGACAACATCCTCCGCTACACGCACTTCTCAATTGTCATGTGTGAAACTCGTCGCTTAGCCTTCCACACTGCTGTTAATATTGATGGCAGACAGTGGGTTGGATTGGACCGCAGCGATGACGAATGGTTTTTTGACCCCCGTATCTCCTTGGAGATGCAAGTAGGAAACGACTTTTACAGCAATGAACCTGGAGGCAACTTTTTTGATCGAGGTCATCTCGTCCGCAGACAAGATCCAATTTGGGGACAACAAAGCGAGGCAAAGATAGCCAACAGCGACACGTTCCACTTCACAAATTGCTCTCCCCAATACTTTCAGTTCAACCAATCACAGCAGCTGTGGCAGGGGCTAGAAAACTTCATCCTCACAAACACCGATCAAGATGATCTCCTAGCAACTGTTTTCACAGGTCCCATCTTCCAACAAACTGATCCAGTTCATCGCAAAGTTCAAGTTCCACAATTTTTCTGGAAGGTTGTTGTAGTAGTAGACAAACAGCGCAAGCTTTCTTCTAGCGCCTACGTTGTCAGTCAGGAGAAATTCGTTCAGAATATTCCCTTTGAGCTTCTACCTGTTGGTCAATTCAATAACTTCCAGGTGTCGGTCGCGAACCTGGAGAGCAGAATTGGCTTGAAGTTCTCCAATGAAGTCCGTAAAGCTGATGTCTTTACTGGTGACTCTCAAGGAAGGAGATTGCGAGGCTTTGGTGACATTGAGCACCCTCGCCGCTAAAAGCTCCTGTATTTCCTCTGCGTCCACCGCGAACTTTGCGGGGGGAAAATCCACACCGCAAATTCGCTCTGGTGCGGTTCATTTCTAAGTAATTCTCAGGAGGCAATGCAGTATCGTTGAGATAGGTCTTGCACCCAAGTCAAATCTGAAATGACTGCATTTCGTAATTGTGCCACTCTCGCTGATACCATTCAGCAACTAAGGGGCGGACAATAAACTTGGGTGTGGAACCTTCCTTAACATCAATACGCAGACATGAGTAAGGTCTTCGCTTTTGAGAGCCATGCCCGTTTCGACCAACAAACAGGCGAGAATGCGCCACTAACTTTTGGTTTTCCATCAAATCTGGTCCCTCACTCCGCTGTCGTCGCAGGCTATGGCCACTCCCACCGCAGACAATCCAATGAATACCAGAATCAGCACTTCCCATGTCCACGGTTTCAAGATGTTCCAAGCAGTGAGCATGACCGTTCAAGACTAAATCGACTAGCGGACGATCCCTGCGGGAAGGCGAAGCGCCTACGCCTCTGTTGGAACCTACAACTTTAGCAACTGCGCTTAGGACATCACGCAGGCGATCGCGCACTGCCAAGGTCTGTGACTGCTCCCATTTTGTTGCTTCACTTACGTAGGGAGGATGATGGAAATAAATGATTCGTCCTCGCACATCTGCGGTATTCCAAGATTTAATCAGTCTGTGCTTGAGCCATTCGAGCTGGTCGATATCGGTGACCGTTTTTTCGTCCGAGGTTAATTGCTTATCAATATCAACAATCATTTCCTCAATTTGTGATACCTGATGCTGCATATCATCTAGTTGCTCAGCTTCGCTGTGGTTATCCGGATTCAGTTTTGCTGATTCCTCCATAAATTGCATCTTCTGCCGTTCCAGTTCATCACGGCGCTTCTCCAATTGCTGGCGAGAAGCGTCTCCTTCTTGGGTTGTGGGTATGGGAAGCGGAGCATTAAACGTATTGGAATCTAATGCAAAGAAGTCAATTCCACCGTAGCGGAAACTATAGTAACGATTGGGAAGGCGGGTAAAGCGCCCTGGCTCATAGCGCAGACAGCGCCCTGTATCTGTTTTTGCGGTGTAATGTTCGTCTAGGTGACGAGCTAAATCTCCTGGAAGCATAAATGCTTTGAGGTAATCCAGAAACGCCTTTGCATAAGCGTCACCTTTCCATGAACCATGACCACCAACATCAAAGTTTAGCTTTGATGGAAATAAGTGACGTACTGGCATTGTTGCCAAGGATGCCAAGCCAAAGATAAGTGGCAAGTCATAGTAATCGTGATTTCCTGGTACGGGTAGGATTGGTTGTTTGAAAATCATCTGGTCATAAGCAATGCGCCGGTAGTCCTCTCCCCCCAGAAGAAACTCTCGGTAAGGTTTGATAAAGTTTTTCTGGTAATACTCGCTTGACCCCACCAGATAGACAACATCACCTGTATGCAACATAAAACTGCATTCTTGCTGATGGGGTTGCATCAGTTTGGCTACTTGTCGCTGAGGATTATGTCCTGGGTGTGCCCCGGAACCGCTATCACCCACAACCAAAAACGAGAATTCTGCTTCGTCAGATCTTTTATCGTCTAATACGAGCTGAGTTTGGTCAATTCCCCTTTCCATAATTGCAGGGTCTTGCCACCGCACTCGCTGCTTCATCTTGCGAATTTTGTCGGCAATTGCCGGATCGGATACGAGTTTCAACGCAAGTTTCTCCTAAATACATTTCTGATTTTAATCAGAAGCAGGTTGTTTCTCCTCAATTATCAAATTTGGTAGTCCCTCCAGTTTCTCTGTAGGTTCTTCTTCTTCGATTGACGGTACAAAGACTTTCAAACCTGCCGGGATGCAGCGAATTTCTACGGGAGTTGTTCCTAAAAGCTCTCCATCGACAACAATTTTTTGCACAGGATCAGTTGTGATTTTGAATTGTTTGGCTCGCAAGTAACCAATGTCACTTCGCTCGGCTGCATTGCCCACAGAAGCAGATTGAAACAGATGAAAGGCTGCAGCGATCGCCCCCGCCTTATTCACCGGAGCCACTATTGTTAGATCTAGCAAACCATCATCTGCGATGATTCCTGCTGGTCCCTGAGCCAAGATTGAAGAGGGAGGAGCTACATTTGCGACTGTAACTGAACCTGCAGAAGTTTTGATTACTTTTTCTTCTGTCTCAATTTCCACATCAAAGTTCTCAAAATTCCGCAGTTCTTGAAGTCCTGCAAGAATATATGCTAGAACACCAAGCCGATTTTTTGCTTGTCGGTCTGCTTTTTCTACGGTTTCTGCTTCAAAGCCAATACCTGTCAGCAATAGCATCGGACTACCGTTACAATCGGCTGCATCAACAGTCCGAGTGACTCCCCCCAAAATGACTTTACACGCACCATCGATCGTGTCAGGAATTCCCAATGCTGTGGCAAAGGCGTTTGCTGTTCCCCGTGAAATAATGCCAAACGGAATATTGCTACCCACGACAGCGCCTGCGGCTGCAGAGAGAGTTCCATCTCCTCCCGAGGCAATAATCGTATCTACACCCCGCTTAACCGCTGCACGGGCTAGTTGTTCTGCGCCGATTTCTTTAGTTGTCAGTTGAATATCCAGCTCAATTTCTGGCTCTAATATTGCCCGAATACTTGCCAAATCTTGATCTGAGTCTCCTTGACCAGCAACTGGATTAAAGATAAGGCACGCGGAACGATTCATAGGGTGTAGCTTATGGTTAATGAATAAAATATTAATTTATCATCTTAATTGACCATAGAGCTTCTCAGCTTCCATCTTGTGGCAGGTTTGTCGCTTCTTTCTTCCCTTTGGAAGACACTTCAGGCACTTACTAGATATTTTGTGATTCGATTTCTCTAGTATTTTCAGTGAACTTCAATACTCATTAAATACTGCAACTCTGCTTTTGTTATCAAAGGCAAGCACATTAAATGGATCTTTTTGATTCCCCATCTCCATCCCAGGAGTGCCTACGGGCATTTGGGGCACAGATAAGCCGAGCACGTTTGGCTTTTCTTGCAACAGTCGTTTAATATCTTGTGCTGGTACATGTCCTTCTATAACATATCCATTAACAATTGCTGTGTGGCAAGATGTCAAGTTATCCGGCACATTGTACTTTTGTTTAACAGCCTCAATGTCAGGTGTGCGAATGTCTTTAATTTTAAAACCATTTCCTTTTAAGTGGTCAATCCACCCACCACAACAGGTACAGTCGGGACTGCGATATACAGTTACATATTGATTCTGGATGTGGCTGGTAGTACTTTGAGTATTAACTACAGAAGTTGCAAAAGCAGCTTGAGCATAACTCATAGAAGCATTGCTTCCCAAGATGCCCAACATCCCAACAGTTAGACAAATCGTTACCACGACTCTAGCAACAATACGTCCCATAGTGGGACGTAACGATTTTTGCCACGAATAAATAAATTTTTTAAGAAATAGTTTGTAGGGCATTTGATTTGAGAGTTCCTAAATCCAGTAATATATATAATTTTAGTCAAATATTTTTTTTCACTAGGCTCGCAATAACAGTTGTTAACTCATCTGGATCTACAGGCTTAGACAAATGCATTTGAAATCCTTCCGAGAGCGATCGCGTCCTGTCTTCTGCTCTGGCATAAGCTGTTAATGCGACTGCTGGAATCTCCCCACCTTGATCTTTAGGCAGCATACGAACTTTACGTATTAAGGTGTAGCCGTCTTCTCCTGGCATACCAATGTCGCTTACCAAAATATCCAATTTTTGTTGCAAGATCACTCGAATTGCTTCAATTGCTGATGAAGCTGCAATTGCTTGCGCCCCACACATTTCTATCGCAGCGACGAGAAAATCTCGCGTATCAGGTTCATCGTCAACTACTAGTATTCGTACTCCATCAAGTATGGGCACAGGTGTGGAACTACACATTATTAAAGAGGCAGAATTATTTTCTTCGCTGCTCCACAACTCCCCTACTATCTTGCTTTGTTTAACAAGTGGCAACTGAACTGTAAAGGTTGCTCCTTGTCCTTCACCAAGACTTTCTGCATGAACAGTTCCACCATGCAACTCTACCAGGTGACGCACAATAGCTAATCCCAGTCCTAATCCGCTGTAGATGCGGGTTGTGGAACTATCCGCCTGTCGAAAGCGCTCGAACACATAAGGCACAAAATCAGGACTGATACCCCGCCCTGTATCCGTCACCGTAATTTCAACATAAGAGTTCACACATTCTAACCGAACTTGAACCAGTCCTCCTTTAGAAGTAAACTTTATTGCATTAGATAATAAATTCCAAACAACTTGCTGCAAACGGTCAGAGTCACCCGCTACTAAACCAGCAGCTGGATCAAAGACCCATTGCAGCTGAATTTCTTTGGCGTCAGCAGCTGGACGAACTGTTTCCAGCGCTGCCTCGATCACCCCAACCAGTTCAATGGGACGAACATTCAACCGCAGCTTACCCTGAATAATACGAGAAACATCCAGCAAATCTTCTACCAGCTGGGCTTGTGACTTAGCACTGCGCTCGATTGTCTCCATTGCGCGTGTGGTTGTGGCTGCGTCAAAGCTGCGAGTATTAAGTAACTTTATCCATCCCAGCATCGCATTTAGGGGAGAGCGTAGTTCGTGGGAAACAGTTGCCAAGAATTCATCCTTCATACGATTGGCGGCTTCGGCTGCACTTCGCGCCTCTTGCTCACGCTCAAGTAGTCGAGTTTGTTCGTCTTCAAGCCGTTTTCTTTCCGTAAAATCACGTAAAATCTTGCAGTAACCCCGTAGCTTTCCAGTCTCATCTCGTAAGGGTGTGACGATGCCACTTGCCCAAAAACGGCTGCCGTCCTTCCTTATATGCCAACGTTCATCCTCAGCCCGTCCTTCACTCACTGCTTTTGCCAGTTCTTGTTTGTCTATCCCCTTCTGCAAGTCTTCTGGTGTAAAAATGCATGACGCGGATTGTCCCAATATTTCTGATTCTTGATAGCCTAAAATACTCTGTGCTCCGAAACTCCACCCAGTAATCCGCCACTGTGTATCAAAGAACAAAATTGCGTAATCCTTGACGTTTTCCAACAGCAGACGGGAGCGTTCTTCGCTTGCTCGCAAAGCTATTTCTGCTTGCTTGCGGGCTGTGATATCAGCTAAAATGTATACAGCACCAAGAAATGATCTATGCTTATCTTGCACAGGATCTACTGTAACTGTAAACCACTGTCCCCCAGTGTGAATAACCAAGCTTTCACGATGTAGAGTTTCTTGAACACGAAGGAAGGGATTGATCTGACAGCCAGATAGTGCCGAAAGCATCAGTTCCTGATGCTGAGTGCCGATGATGTCGCTGAACGGTTTGCTCAAAAATTTCTTCATGGCTTTATTACAGCGCACGAATCGACCAGTGCTATCTAGTAACCCAACGCCATCACGAATCGAGTCGAAAGTTGTTTGCCACTCCTGCGCTCGAGATAAAGCTAAGTCCTCAGCTCGCCGAATCCTCAGTAACGCTCTCACCGTAGCAATTAACTCAATCGGCTCAACGGGTTGTGCTAAGTAAGCATCTGCACCACTATTTAATCCTTGAGCTTTGTCGCGGCTTTCAACAAAATGGGCAGATAGATGAAGCACAGGAAGGGTGGCGGTAGCTGGGTCAGATTTAATCTGATGACAAACTTCAAAGCCGCTAATATCAGGAAGCTGGACATCCAAAATGACTAAGTCGGGTTTAGCTTCAGCGATCGCCTTTAGCCCCACCTCACCCGTGTTTGCCTCTACAACTGCAAAGCCAGCGTTTCGCAACACGCGAGCGACAACATAACGATTGGTTTCGTTGTCGTCAATATGTAAGACAGTAACTAACGGCTCGGACATAGTTTTTTTAGGTATTTAAAATTAACCCAGCTTTTGTGAAGGCTTCTCGTAGTTGGGTGATCGCGACTTCCGCAGAAGGAGTCTGCTTAGAAAGAACGACCACAGTACGTTCAGCCAAATATTTTTCTTCTTCGGCTTCCAGCTGTTTTGAACTATTGACAATTACGGGAATAGTGCAAGTTGCAGGATGACTTTTTAACTGTTCTAGAACTTCCATGCCATTAAAATCTGGCATAGTTAGGTCTAAGAGAATACAAGAAGGATTTTCCACTTGAGCTAAACGAATGCCCTCATGTCCATCCGCTGCTTCAATAATCTCCAGATAAGTTGTAGCTAAAAGTTGCTTTAACACGTACCGAGATGTTGAGTCGTCGTCAATGAGTAAGAGTTTTTGTTGCTTGCCTTGTTTGACCAGTGTATTGAGTTTATCCAGCAGTAATAATCTATCTACAGGTTTAATTAAGAAGGCATCAGCTCCTTGAGCGATCGCCTGTTTCTGATTATCAACAACAGTGCTGACAATAATTGGTATGTTTCGAGTTGCTGCATTGCTCTTTGTTTCAGCTAAAAATGCCCAAGAGTTTTCTCCTTCTAGTAAAATATCCAGGATGATGGCCACTGGCTTATGCACTTTTAGTGCCTGGTTTGCAAGGAATAGTGTTCGTGCCGAAATCATCTGATAATTAGAAGAGTAAAAATACTTTTCGTAGGTAAAAATGGTTTGAGGATTGTCTTCCACAACTAGGATCGGCTGGCGACTCGGGTCAATTTGCCAAGTTGGTTGTGACATTGAGGAAGCCTCGGTAGAATCAGGAAAAAGCAGAGGGATAGAAGCAAAAAACGTTGAGCCTTTGCCGAATTCACTATTAACCCAGACGCTTCCTCCTAACAATTCTGCTAGCTTGCGCGAGAGTGGTAGTCCCAAACCTGTTCCTTTGACTTTTTTTGCGAGTTTAGACTCTATTTGAATAAATTCCTCAAAAATCCGCTTTTGATCCTGTGGTGCAATTCCGATACCTGTATCAGCTACTGAGAAAGTCACGGTGTGACCTGTCATGATTGCTGCAACTCGGACTTCACCTTGCTCGGTATACTTTAGCCCATTAGAGATGAAATTTCTGATAATTTGGGCAACTTTACCTTCATCAGTGTAAAGGGTTGGAATGCCAACAGGTTCCTCTAAAACCAGCGCCACGGAGGAGTTATGAGCAAGCAGGGGACGGAGCATTCCTCTCAAAGTAGCGAACAAATCGCTAACTTCAAACTGGCTGGAATGGACAACTGTTTTTCCAGCTTCTACTTTTGCTAAGTCCAAAAGGTCGTTGACTAAATCCAACAGACTCTGTGCACCTTTTTGAATGAACCTGACTTGTTTGTCTTGCTCGCTTGTTAAATCACCATCCATCCGCTCTAGCAAAATCCGAGACAAAGAGATAATCGAGTTCAGGGGGGTGCGAAACTCATGACTCATATTTGAAAGAAATCGAGTCTTGAGTTCATTTGCTCGTTGTAGAAAATCAGCTTTTTCATCAAGTTCGGCATACAAAGCTACGACACCGCGATTTGTATCTTCTAGCTCGCTGTTAAGATGAATTAACTGCTCCTCACGGTTGCGTAGTTCTTCCATTGCGCCGAGGAGTTCTTGGTTTTGGCGCTGAATTTCCTCAAACGGATTTTGCGGCGATCGATTTGCTAACTCATCTTGAATCTGTTGTAAGCGTTGGGGTGTCAGTTTCGCAAGCCGCTTGGGCAAACTCTTCCCCATCAAAACTTGAGTGCCCTGGTTCGATATCGACTCTATATTAAACGTATCCATCAGCCGTCGAGCACCGATAATTCCTAATCCCATCCCAGTTGTAGATGTGAATTGCCCATCTAAAATCGCTTTCAAGTTGGCAATGCCAGGACCTTTGTCTGATATGCTAATCCAGAAATTCTGAGGAGATTCGTCATCTACTGAAAATTCAACGCTTCCCCCGTTAGCATATACAAACGCATTTCGAGCAATTTCTGACACAGCAGTGGCAAGACGTGCCTGATCTTGGGTATCAAATCCCAAAGCTTGAGCAACCTCGCGTGCCATTTTCCGAGTTAAGACGACATCTCGCTCGTAGCGAATTTCCAAGGTGAGGAGAATTGTACTCATGGCAATGTATTCTCACGGATAACCAGCACGGTGACATCATCGCGAAGTCGGTAAAAATCTCGGTATAAAACGCCAGCAATTAAACTGGGATGTTTATGGATGAGATTTGGATAGCGTTCTAATCGCCATTGGGTTCCTAAACCATCGGAATGCATAATCAAAAGTCCACCAGGATACCATTGGTGCCTAAACTCATTAATCTTGCGAACTTCACACCCGACTGTTCCATTGTAGGAAACCAGATTGTATTTACCTCCAGACCAAAAAATGGAGCCAGCTATGTTACCCACCCCTGCGAAGCGAAGAGATTGATCTGCAAAGTTGATTTCTGCGATCGCCACTGCTGCTCCCCGTGTACTTCGTAAAGCTTGATGCGCTGCTGCTATAATTTCTTGAGGACTGCGATGGATATTTTCCGCAAACACTCTCACAGCTTTTGTTGATGCTTCGGCAGCTAATGGTCCATGACCTAATCCATCAGCAACGAGTACTAAACTGCGCTCTTGACTGATTTCGCACGCCCAAGCATCGCCCGAAACTTCTTCTCCCGCTTTTGGCAGGCACACTACTCCTAACTCCAGATGATTTGAGCATAAACTTTTGGGTATGGGACTAGCCCAGAGGTGACAAAGGATGGCTGTCCCCATATTCGGAATCGAATAAATATCAAAAAAACTAGAAAGACGGCTGATAGCTCCTAATCCATTTCCCGGAGTTCCCCTTGTCGAAAACCCGTCACGTATATACTCGCTGATATTGCTTATCCCGGGTCCAGTGTCCAATCCCAGGATTTCCAGACCCTGAATGTTGTGTTTGGCAATGACTTGTAGCAACAGTAACCCGTCCTTGGCATGTTGCACAAGGTTATTTGCAATTTCCGTCACCACAATACCAACTTTTCCTCGCTCAGTTTCGTTAAAACCAAGACTCATTGCTAGGGCGATCGCACTCCGTCGCGCTTCACCTGCTTGACTTGGCTCAAGAACTCGTAGGGCGAGGGTTTGTGTGATCATCTAGTTATTTCCACTTTCTAATTGTGACGCGGGTACCCTCACCAACACGGGAGACAATATCAAATTCGTTCACCAGTCGCTTTGTACCGCTCAGCCCCATACCCAGTCCACTACCAGTGGTGTAACCATCTTTGAGTGCCAAGTCAATATCTCGTATTCCAGGTCCTGTGTCCTCAAAAACAAGCTGTAGACCTTTACGCATCCCATATTGAAGTGCTTCTAGTCTAACAGTTCCACCGCCTCCGTAGTCCAATGTATTACGGGCTAGCTCACTAGCTGCTGTGACAATTTTCGTCTGATCGACCAAGCTAAACCCCAGTTTGACAGCAAACTGTCGCACCTTCTGGCGAACGAAAATCACATCTTGTGAGGATTGGATACTCATAGTTTCACACCCGTGCATATCCATCTGTGCTTCCTCCTGCACTCGCCTTCAGCGCTTTCCGCAGAAGTGCCATGCCCTTTTCAACGTTTAAGGCGGTACGAATGCCTGTTAAGGAAACCCCCAGTTCTACTAGGGTGATGGCGACGGCTGGCTGTATTCCAACGACAACGGTTTGAGCATCAAGTACCCTTGACATTTTGGCAATGTTTCCTAGGATTCTACCAATAAAGGAATCTACAATTTCTAAAGACGAAAGATCGATGAGCACCCCACGAGCATTAGTTTCACTAATGCGGTTTGTCAACTCATCTTGCAAAGTCATCACTAGGTGATCGTGCATATCAACTTGAATCGTCACTATCAGGAATTCGCCCATGTGGAGTATGGGAATGCGTTCCATAATCAAATCTCCTAACTCCTTAGCAAGCTTGTGGGCGGTTGATTGTCACCCCAAGGCGTTTTAGAGCCAATAGCAAAGCGTCCGCTAAAGTCGATTTTGTCACCACGTCTGCCAAATCTACACCAAGGTAAACAATCGTTTGAGCAATCTGGGGGCGAATCCCACTGATAATACACTCTGCACCCATTAACCGAGCTGCTGTGACTGTCTTCAGTAAATGCTGAGCTGTGAGCGTATCTACTGTTGGCACTCCTGTAATATCGATAATGGCAATTTCTGAACCCGTCTGCGCAATCATTTGTAACAAAGACTCCATCATCACCTGAGTGCGCGTACTGTCTAAAGTTCCAATAATCGGCAAAGCTAAAATACCATCCCAAAGTTTGACAACGGGTGTTGAAAGTTCCAGCAATTCTTCCTGCTGGCGACTGATAACTTCTTCACGCGTCTTTTGGTAACCTTCTATAGTTAACAGTCCCAGCTGATCTATAACAGTGGTGGCAAGCCAAGTGTCTTCAACCAGGGCGTTTGCGTCTTCTACGTGTTCCTGACGCAAATGAGTAAATAGAGGTTGTTTAAATGAAAAAATAAAGGTAGCTGTTTCCGACGGTGTAAAACCTTTTTGGGAACGGCTTCGACAAATACTGGTTAATATTTCTCGCACATCCCGCCATTGTGACGATTGCACGTTAGTCAAGTTACCCTGCTGTACCGCCTTTGTCAACAAACGGAGGAATTCTTTACACTCCTGTTGTAGTTCTGTCTCTTTGAGCAAACCTCTGCGGGTATTGTTAGCCATGAGGGCTTGCATCCAATCAGCCAACAAATCCGCTTCGTATTTCTCAATAACTTGTGGAATTTTACTTCCATTGCTCAAGCCCATACCAATGACCCCTTCTACCCGAATGGCATTTAGCCAATAATTAATATGTATTATGTATTAAGTGTCAATCATTTCGGCTTACAGGTAGACTAGCTCGCTGAAATTCCGCGTAATTGCTGAAAGAGGTAGTTCCTAAAGGCAAATATCTTCCATTTCATTATAAAGTTTGGCGGTAAGCACAAAATTCTTGAGTAGTAGTTAATTTTTGTGCAAGCAAGAATGCTATTCGCTCAAGGGCACCAGTTTTTATCAGTTTTCGGACTTCCTAACTTTTTTCCTAAGTATATGTACTTGCGACATCAACAAAAGTCAGTGGGATTCGAGACGTTTTTCAGATGTTTATCTTTTGTGAAATTCCTACGATAAATACAGTTCCAAAGGGAGCATCGCCCATAAGGATAGTGCACTCGGCGCAAATCGCAATTTTCTCTTTGTTATTTAAATAATTGTTACAGCTAAAAACAGTAAAAACACAGTTGTTGAGGAGTGCATTTCATTTAGTTTCTTGAGTTGTGAACAAAAAATTATTCCAAATTCATAGCATATATGATGACGCGTGCAAATCCCTATCCCGTTTGCAGAGCAAAAGGATGTTAAACAATGACAGAAGTTTTACTAAAAGAACTAAGTAACAGCGATATTGACTGGATGCTTGCGACAGGTATTAGGGAGGAAATGACTGCTGGTGCAGTTCTTATACGTCAAGGTCAACCCGTCAATGCATTACATATCTTATTGGATGGAGCATTGACAGTTTCCATTTCGCAGGCTGAAAACAATCCATTGGGTCGCGCTTTTGCTGCTCTTGAAGGTGGCGAAATGTCAGAGCGAGAAATCACTCGATTATCGAGTGGTGAGATGGTAGGAGAAATTCCTTTTCTAGACGCTTACTTACCTTCCACAACTGTGAGAGCGCTTAGAAAGTCGCTTATATTGTCAATTGGGCAACAGCAATTGGCGGAAAAATTACAACAAGATGTCAGTTTTGCTGCTCATCTTTATCGAGCGAGCGCGATTCTGCTTGCAGATAGACTAGAGAGGATAGTGAGTCAGCTTGGTCATAGCACACTCGTCTTTGCCCAGCCTCAGTTAAGAGAAATTCTATTTATTTTTGCACAGTTGCATGATAGTGATATTGATTGGCTGATGAATGCAGGTTATGTAAACAGAATTCCTGCTGGCGATATCCTCATCCATGCAGGAAGACCTGTGGAAGCGCTACATATCCTACTGGATGGAAAAATTACACTTTCTGCCTTTGATGATGAGCGTAATCCCTTAGCTCGCGCCTTTTCAAGCTTGGAAGGTAGCGACACTCCAGAACGTGAGTTCGCTAGATTGTCTCGGGGCGATATGGTAGGAGAAACGCCTTTTGTAGACGCTCGCCCACCCTCTGTTACGGTAAAAGCGCTGGAAGACTCGCTTGTGTTGTCAATTCCTCGATGGCGACTTGCCGCAAAACTACTGCATGATACGAATTTTGCTGCGCGTTTTTATAAGGTGCTTACGGTTTTGCTAGCAGACAAACAACAGGCAATAGTCACTCGGCTTGGTTACGGTAGGCTCATTTATAGCACTGGTCAACCCTTAGATAAAAGCTGCAAATATGAAAATGAACTAAGTTCAGATTTTTTGGCTCAGGTGGCATTGGCTGGAGCCAGATTTGACTGGATGTTGAAAAGAATTCGTGGTAGTTGAATGCTGAGGGTAATGGCTAATAATAAAAGCCAACTAATAATTATAAGACAGTATCAATATGGTTAGTCCACAGAACAATCTATTTCGCAAAAAAGCTTTAGAGCATTCGTCTTCTCCGGAACGGCTCGATCAGCTCATGCAAGTTGTTAGCCCTATGAAGTGGCTACCTTTGGCTGCTCTAGGCTCATTAGTAGTAGCGGGGCTTGCATGGAGTATTGTAGGTCGTATCCCAATTACGGTTACCGGTCAGGGGGTGCTTGTTTTTCCTAGCAAGGTTATAGCGTTTCAGTCACCAACCTCAGGTCAATTGCAAACAATAAATTTACGTGTTGGGGACTTCGTTAAGAAAGGACAAGTGCTGGCAACAATTGGTCAAGGGGAACTACAAAAGCAACTTTTGCAGCAACATGCCAAGCTAGTGGAACTAGAAACACAAAATCAGAATGCTGGCTTGCTTCAAGATCAACGTAGTGAACTGGAAATGAGGGCGATCGCACAACAACGCCTCAGCTTACAGCAACGCCTTTTGCAAGCTCAATCTTTGAGTCCAATTATCAGAGAAAAAGACATCGGCGCTATTAAGCAGCAACGACAAAACCTACAACAACGCATACAAGAAGCTAAAGCTCTGACTCCTACTCTTAAAGACAGACTTGCAAGACGTAAACAGCTTAAAATTCAAGGAGCGATTTCAGAAGACACATTGCTTGAAGCACAACAAACTTACTTGGATGGTATCAAAAAAATCGCTGATTTTGAAGACCAGTTGAAGCAACTAGATATCAATCAGGTTCAAGCAGAAAAGTCCTACCGCGAAAATCTTAGCCAAATTGCTGATCTTAAAACCCAGTTAAAAGAATTAGACAGTAAAGAAAAAACTGTAGCTGAGCAAAATTTCCAATCTTCAATCACCCGAAAAAATGAGATTCAGGAAGTAAAGCGCAATATTGCTCAGCTCCAACTGCAATTAAAAAATAACAGCCAGATAACAAGCGAGTATAGCGGACGCATTTTAGAAATCATTGCAACTCCTGGACAAGTTTTGAGTCCGGGAACCCGCATTGGAACTATAGAAGCACAACAGCCATCTGCAAAGCTAGTTAGTATCGCATTTTTGCCAGTCAGCGAAGGCAAGAAAATTAAAAAGGATATGAAGCTGCAAATTACACCCTCTACAGTTAAGCGGGAACGCTTTGGCGGCATTGTGGGAACAGTTACCAAAGTCTCACCCTTTCCGATTACTAAAGAAGGTGCTTCTAATCTGGTAGGCAATCCTGAAATCGTGGAAAGTCTCATATCTCAAGGTCCTCACGTCCAAATTCTCGCCGAACTTCAACCGGACACCTCCACCTTCAGCGGCTACGAGTGGTCTTCTTCCAAAGGTCCACAGATGAAAATGTCTCCTGGAACGACTACCTCTGTGCGAGTCACCGTAGAGGAACAAGCCCCGATTACGTTTGTCTTTCCCATTCTCAGATCTTGGAGTGGTATTTATTGAACAATTCAAAATAGAAAATTCAAAAAAAGCAATTTTTGATTTTTAGAACTTACGCACGAGTTACGCAAGAACAACACTGTGAGATTGCTTCCTTAGGTCGCAATAACACAACTACTTTGTTTTTGCGTAAGTCCTAATTTTTAATTCTTTAAACAAGCAAAATAACTTATGCCATTAAATATACAAAAATTGTTGATCCGTAAAAGCACACGACGCCGTCGTACTCCCACTCTTATACAAATGGAGGCGGTAGAATGTGGTGCTGCTGCTTTAGGTATTATTTTAAGTTATTACGGTCGAATTGTACCTCTGGCGAAACTCCGACAAGATTGCGGGGTTTCGCGGGACGGCAGTAAAGCCTCTAATATCCTCAATGCTGCTAGAAGCTACGGATTGAAGGCAAAAGGCTTTAAGTTAGACTTAGAAAGTCTACTTCAATTGCAATGCCCTTACATAGTATTTTGGAACTTCAACCATTTCCTAGTGGTGGAGGGATTTGGCAAAGAGCGTGTTTATCTCAATGATCCTGCTAGCGGACCACGTACTGTCTCTCTACAGGAATTCGATGAGGCGTACACAGGTGTTGTGCTGGTTCTAGAACCAGGTTCAGAATTCAAAAAAGGGGGACATAAACCCAGCACACTCCTGGCTTTATGGCAACGTCTGCAAAGGTCTGCTGGGTTACTTGCTTACTCCGTGCTGGCAGGATTCGTACTGGTGATTCCTGGGTTGGCGATGCCAGCATTCTCTCAGGTGTTTATAGATGATATTTTGATTCAAGGTAGAGAGGAATGGCTGCGCCCATTAATTTTGGGAATACTCCTGACAGCAGGACTAATGGGACTTTTGACATTGCTACAGTTGCAATCTCTGCGTCAAATGAAAATAAAACTGTCTGTGGGGATGTCTAGTCAGTTCCTGTGGCATATTCTGCGTCTACCCGTCAGTTTTTACGATCAACGGTTTGCTGGAGAAATCAGCAACCGCGTTCACCTCAACGACAAATTAGCTAATATCCTTTCGGGTAAGTTAGCAACTACGGTGATTGCAGCAGTAACGGTGATTTTTTATGCAGTGGTCATGCTGCAATATGACGCGGTACTGACCTCAATTGGAATAGCTTTTGTCGTCGTAAATCTCCTTGCCTTGCAATTGGTAAGAAGACATCGTGTAGATGCCAATATGAAATTACAACAAGATGAAGGAAAAGTTGCCGGAGTATCCATTTCTGGTCTCCAGAGTATAGAAACACTTAAGGCATCTGGTCTGGAGTCAGATTTCTTCTCTCGATGGGCGGGCTACTACGCTAAAGCAATTAATGCTAAGCAGGAAATGGATGTAGCTAATCAGACTTTGGGGGTGTTGCCGTCTTTTCTTTCCACGATTTCCTCTATGCTACTTTTGGTTTTAGGTGGTCTGCGGGTAATAGATGGGTATCTAAGCATTGGAATGCTGGTTGCATTGCAGAGCCTGATGCACGAGTTTTTACAGCCTGTCAATAATCTCGTCACTCTTGGAAGCGATCTTCAAGAAGTAGAGGGCGATTTGAATCGTTTAGATGATGTCTTACGCAACTCAACAAATTCGCAATTGGAGGAAAGGAGCAGAGAACCAGAGGAGCAGGTGCGTTTCAATTCTCCTCTAGCCAAATTGCAGGGACATCTTGAGTTAAAGAATGTTACATTTGGCTACAACCGCACTGCCCCTCCGTTAATTGAAAACTTTAATCTCTCACTCAAACCAGGACAGCGAGTTGCTTTGGTGGGAGGAAGTGGTTCTGGTAAGTCCACTATTACCAAACTGGTATGTGGGCTGTACGAACTTTGGCAGGGAGAGATTTTGTTCGATGGTACACCAAAAGAACAAATTCCACGACAGGTGCTCGTCAATTCTATTGCTTTTGTGGAGCAAGATATTTTTCTGTTTGCTGGCAGCATTAGAGACAATTTGACCCTATGGGACACTACCATACCTGATAGTCATTTAGTACGGGCATGTCAAGATGCAGCGATTCACGATGTTGTTCTTTCAATGCCAGGAGGTTATGAAACTGAGCTTTTAGAAGGTGCTACTAATCTGAGTGGAGGTCAGCGACAGCGCTTAGAAATTGCCCGCGCTTTGGTAAATAATCCTGCCATTCTAGTAATGGATGAAGCTACTAGCGCTCTTGATACAGAGACGGAAAAAATCATTGATCGTAAACTCCGTCAGCGAGGTTGTACTTGCATTATCGTGGCGCATCGGTTAAGTACTATCCGAGATTGTGATGAAATTATTGTCCTCGAACGCGGAAAGGTGGTTCAACGAGGAACCCATGAAGAATTAAAGCAAGTTGAAGGTGCGTACTTGCAATTGATTCGTAGTGAGGGTGAAGCACTTTAAAATTCAAAATTCAAAATTGCAAAGCGTCCTGAGCCAAAGGCGTAGAGGAAGCGAAGGATCTCATTTAAAAAACTTTTTTTTTATTTTTAATTGTACAGAAGCAACTGATGCTAAAACAAATTAAGTTAGAAATTCCACAAGAACAACAGTATCTTTTTAAAGGTAATGAACCAATACTGCTAGATGATCCGCAGACGGTTTGGATCGTAAAATCTGGTTTTTTGGCGCTATTTGCTATTAATGTCAAACATGGTATAACAGAAGGTTCTCGCCGTTATTTATTTAGCGTTGGAGCTGGAGAAGCTATGTTCTCAACAGCACCAAGTTCTCAGGATGAGAAACACCAAATTCTGGCAGTATCGATGGAGGAGACAGAACTCCTCAGAGTATCAACAGAAGACTTTAGCAAGTGCATTGTTAACGACGATAGCACACAGCACCCGTCTTCTTGGGGCGATGCTCCAGCAGGGAGCCAAACCCTTGCGGGTGATCGCAAACCAATAACTTTTATAGAGAACTGGATTCATCAACTCAGTTCAGTTCTTTCCAATATTACCGCTCCCAAGCTCCCAGTCCAGCCTGAAGGCATCAACTACTTTGCTTTAGGCTGTGGTGATATCTTCCAATCTCTGCAAAACAGCATATCTTGGATACAAATTCAGCAAGGAACTGCCAAATGGATGGGGTTTGAGGAACTGCTGTTGTTTCCTTCATCCGGTATGTTGCCCTTAGATACTCAGATGTGGCTACAGGCTGCGGACACAGTTGAACTATCATGTGTGAACACCTCTGCAATCAAAAATGCAGATATTTTAATAGACAGTTTGAACCTCCTACAAACGTATTTCCTCGACTGCATTGAGTTATTAAAACAGCAGGAAAAAACAGCAGAATTACGTAGATTTCAGGAAAGAGAACGTCTCAATTATCAGGCGATGGAGGAGACATTACAAGAACTCTCATCTGTATTGCAACCACGGAAAACAGTCTATTACCCAACGGTAACACCAACCGATCACCCAGACCAAGCCCTTCTTATTGCTGTTGGTGCAGTGGGTCGAGCTTTGGGAGTTAAGATTTGTCCTCCAGCTAAGTCAGAAGATATTAGACGAGTTCAAGATCCTTTGGAGGCGATCGCCCGTGCCTCACGAATACGGTTACGTCAAATCACATTAACCGATGGGTGGTGGAAAAAAGACACTGGTCCAATGTTAACCTACACTGTGGAAGACAACCGTCCAGTCGCCTTGTTACCTGTGTCTGATACCCGCTACGAGATTTTCGATCCAGTAGAGGGAACCCATATCCCCGTAAATACCCGCAGTGCCCCCAAGCTGAATCCCTCTGCCTGCGTATTTTATCGCCCTTTACCTGATAAAAAACTCAAAACCCTAGATATGCTTAGGTTTGCGCTGCAGGGTCACCTCAGAGAACTTATTATTATCTTGTTGACTGGAATTGGTACCACCTTGCTGGGGATGCTCACTCCAACAGCAACCGCCATTCTTATCGATAACGCAATCCCGGATGCGAAGCGGGAATTATTGCTGCAAATCGGTTTTGGTTTGTTGGCTGCTGCTTTTGGGGAAAGTATCTTTGAACTTACTCAGGCGTTTGCTCTAATCAGGCTGGAAACCTTTGCAGATTCCTCTATCCAAGCGGCAGTATGGGATCGGCTGTTGAATCTGAGGGCATCCTTTTTTCGCCAGTACTCAATCGGTGATCTCAACTCTCGGGTTAATTCCATCACTCAAATCCGCGAGAAACTGAGTGGCGCTGTTTTGAAAACTATCTTTTCCAGCGTTTTTTCTTTGTTAAATTTGGGACTGCTGTTTTACTATAATACTTCATTGGCTTTGATCGCCTGTGTTGTGGCTATTGTAAATATTGCTGTTACCATTGTCTCTGGGATTCTCACTCTGCAAAAGGTTCGCCCCTTGCTAGAGATAGAAGGACAGCTGTCTGGTGTTATGGTGCAGCTGATCAATGGAGTCGCCAAACTCCAAGTCGCTGGATGTGAGGCACGAGCTTTTGCCTACTGGGGTAGGCAGTATAGTCATCAACTCAAACTTATGCTGAGTACACAGGGCATTGAAGACATCGTCACTGTCATCAATAAAGTTATGCCACCTTTAACGAATGCGGTTCTGTTTTGGTTTGCTACTAGCTTACTGACTCATACTCAAGTTCCAGGGAAAGGCTTGTCTACTGGCACTTTCTTGGCATTCAATGCTGCTTTTGGCATATTCATTGGCGGAGCAACTAGCTTGAGTAACACGGTTGTGGAAGTTTTGGAAGTTTTGCCTTTATGGAATCGGGCTGAGCCAATTCTTTTAGCGACACCAGAGTTAAATTCCAGCAAGACCGACCCTGGCAGGTTATCGGGTAGAGTGATTATAGACCATGTGATTTTCCGCTACCGGGATAATGGACCACTGACGCTGGATGATGTGACTATCCGAGCTGAGCCGGGAGAGTTTATTGCCATTGTTGGACCTTCTGGAAGCGGCAAATCTACTCTGTTCCGGTTATTATTAGGATTTGACTTCCCAGAATCTGGCACGATTTACTACGATGGACAAGATTTAGCTGGGCTGGATGTGAATGCGGTACGCCGACAGTTAGGTGTCGTCATGCAAAATAGCCGGATGATGTCAGGTTCCTTTTTCGAGAACATTGCCAGCGGTGCCCTAATTACTATGGATGAAGCTTGGGAAGCAGCCTTCGCCTCAGGGTTGGCGCATGACATTCAAGCTATGCCAATGGGTATGCACACTGTTGTTAGTGAAGGAGGTACCAATCTCTCTGGGGGACAAAGACAACGGCTGTTGATTGCTCGGGCATTGGTGTTGAAACCCCGGATTTTGCTGTTTGATGAAGCCACGAGTGCTCTAGATAACAAAACGCAGGCTATTGTCAGTCAAAGTTTGGAGCGGTTACAGGTGACGCGAATTGCGATCGCTCACCGACTCAGCACGATCCGTCATGCTAACCGTATTTATGTACTCCAAGACGGTAGAGTAGTTCAGCAGGGCAGCTTTGAGCAATTAGCAAATCAACAGGGGCTGTTTGCTCAGCTCATGGCTCGACAAATGCTTTGAGATCGGAAATTTGGACGTTGCTGAATTATGGGATGATTTTGCTCGATTGAGAACGGAATATCAATGGTTCCAGCAACCAATTCATATCTTGATTCAGCAACGCCTAAAATTCATATCTTGATTCAGCAACGCCGTTTCAAACTATATGTTTTGCGATCTGCTAGCAAATCAACAAAGGTTGTTTGCTCAGCCCATGGCTCAACAAATGCTCACTCGTTCACGTTACACAATAAAATGAGTTAAGCTTTATTACCTTTAAGCCAATACGGTTCAGTTAAGACATTTATTCGTTGAGACAGTAGGGGAGATGGGGAGATGGGGAGCAGGGGAGATGAAGAGTTAACGTCCATTACCATTAGTTCTTTCGCCTCTGCTCCTGGTGCTCCTCTGCTCCTGGTGCTCCTCTGCCCCCCTGCCTGCCTCAACAGATTAATTTCCTTAACTGAACTGTATTGACCTTTAAGCCAAAAATACCATTACCAGAAAAGGTTTTGCACTACTGCCAGTTTGCACTGCCCGTTACCGAACGACTAAAATATGCCTGAAACTCCTGACTCACCCGTAACCCGCAAGTCCAGTATCACTCAGCATACGCTATCACTTGGCGAGCAGCAGATCAGCTACACTGCGATCGCCGAATGGCAAACCCTGTTTGAGGATGAAAAACCTGTTGCCGAAATGTTTCATGTGGCTTATCTAGCCGATGTTAAAGAAGCATCGCAACGACCGCTAACTTTCGTCTTCAATGGTGGACCTGGAGCAGCTTCCGCTTATCTGCACATGGGAGCATTGGGTCCGAAGCGCGTTTATTTCGGAGCTAATGGTAGTCTGCCCAAACCTCCAGTTCGGGTGGTGGACAATGTCGAAAGTTGGCTTAGCTTTACGGATCTGGTGTTCATCGATCCAATTGGCACAGGTTTTAGCCGTAGTTTACCTCAAGACAAAGATGAGCCGGATAAACACAGCGAGAAAACCAAAACTCCGGAGGCAGATAAACCCAAAGAGATAGAATTCTGGGAAGTCGAGCGAGACTTGAAAGCACTGGGAGAATTCATCCAACGATTTCTCTCTGGTCATAAGCGGTGGCTGTCCCCTATCTTTATTGCGGGAGAGAGTTACGGCGGCTTTCGAGTTGCCAGGTTAGCCCGCAAACTGCAACAGGAATTTGGCGTAGGTCTTTGCGGTGCGATTCTAATCTCTCCTGCTTTGGAGTTCAGTTTGCTGGAGGGTAGTGATTACAACCTCACAGCTTGGGCAACCCTGATTCCTTCCTTTGCGGCGGCTGCTGCTCATCACAATCGTGTCCAATGGGCAGGGGAACCTGGGAATTTACAAGCTCACATAGCCGCTGCTGAACGATTTGCCCGCGCAACACTGATCCCACTTCTGGCAATGGGAGATACCGTGACATCCGATGAGCGCCAGATTGCCTATCAGCAGCTGGCAGGGTTAATCGGCTTGCCTGTGACACTTGTTGAGAAACAAGCAGGAAGGATTGGCATTGAAGTCTTTGCGAGGGAACTGCTGCGAGATGAAGAGCGGATTGTGGGACTGTACGACGCTTCGATCACGGCTATCGATCCTTTTCCTGATCGCATAACTTATGAGGGCAGCGATCCCACCCTTGATGGATTGGATCGCCTGTTTACGGGGGCGATCAACAGTTACTTACGGGACACATTAGGCGTTGAAACCGACTTATCTTACCGTCTGCTAAACTTGGAAATATTCAAAGCTTGGAAATTCGATCTTAAAGGTGAGTTTAAGCAGGGCTTTCTGGGGTCGGTGGACGATCTGCGCGCGGGGATGGCTTTAAACCCTTATATGCAAGTGTACATCGCTCATGGATTGTTCGATCTGGTCACTTCTTATTTTGCCTCAAAGCATCTGGCGGATCTGATGAAATTAAATCCAGAAATTCGCCCCAATCTGAGTGTGAAATATTTTCAAGGTGGGCATATGTTCTACACTTGGGATGAATCGCGCTGTTCATGGTTGGCTCAAATGAAAGCTTTCTACCAGAATGCGACAGTGTGACTTGAGTTTGAAAGAAATTAGGAATTTCCTTGAAAAAGTTAATCCTCTGTTTTCTTCAAATTTACAATACTTCATACGATTTCTAATCATACATCTTTTAAGAAACATTGCGGTCTTTCTTAAAAGACTCCTAGACAAATAAAAGCCGCCCTTCTAGGGCGGGGCTTTAAACCCATTTGTTTTGGTAAATGAGTCCGAGTCGTGATAAGTTGAAATATTAGGAAAATTTGCGAATCAACAAGGTCTACGCCAAAGAGAATTCATGAAAGCTCTTTGACCGACTTTTAGATTGCGCTTATATATAGCCTCCCTGCCTGCGCTCTTCGGTCTTGGGAGATCTCAAATGGCTCGCCAACACTGTTGTGCTATTGTCTTCAGGCTGAAGTCGATAGGCAGAAATCAATTTGTATTAGGAAGTAGGCGATGCACATTGGATTTCTTAACCCTCAGGGTAACTTTGATTCAAGCAGTAGTCATATATCGGAACATGCAGATTTTGGCGGTCAGTTGATCTACGTCAAGCAAGTCGCTATAGCATTAGCTCAAAAGGGTCACAAAGTCGATATTCTCACGCGTCAAATCGTTGACCCCCAGTGGCCAGAGTTTGCTGAACCTTTTGACACTTATCCAGGCGTCGATAACGTCCGTGTCATCCGGTTACCAGCAGGATCGGAAGAATTTGTGCCCAAAGAGTTTTTATGGCCTCATCTGGTAAGTGATTGGGTACCCAATATTCTGAAATTTTATCAAGAGGAAGGTGGCTTACCCGATGCTATGACTGCCCATTACGCTGATGGAGGACTGTGCGGCGTTCTGATTGAGGAGAAAACTAATATACCTTTCACCTTTACAGGTCATTCTCTCGGTGCCCAAAAGATAGACAAACTGGAAGTCACTCCAGAGAATTTGGCGCAAATAGACGAGCAATTCCAGTTCAGATACCGGATCATAGCGGAACGCCTGAGCATGAATCGCTCGGCTATCAATATCACTAGTACACGACAGGAACGCTTTGAACAGTACTCTCACCGAGTCTATCGTGATGCAGTGGACTTCAACAACGACAATCGCTTTGCAGTGATTCCACCGGGAGCAGATTTCTCCATCTTTGGTGCTCAAGAGCGTTATGAAAATGAGGAAGGTATTTACCAACTGGTTCAGGAGCGATTGGCACGGGATATTGCAGAATCACGTCGGGATTTGCCCGCCATTCTGGCATCCAGTCGATTAGAACCTAAAAAAAACTTATTAGGGCTGGTGCAAGCCTTTGCAATGAGTCAAGCACTTCAGGAACGAGCAAACTTAGTGCTGTTGACAGGAGGGCTGGATGATCCGCTGCGAGAGTTGACTAGCGATGAAGTAACCGAAGAGGTCTTAGCGCCCATCCGGAAAGTGGTCGAAGAAAACGACTTGTCGGGCAAGATTAGTGCATTTGGGTTGTCAGAAGGACAAGAAGCACTGGCTGCAACTTATCGGTTTATGGCTAAACGGCGCTCGGTGTTTGCATTGACTGCGCTTTATGAACCCTTTGGCTTGGCTCCCTTAGAAGCGGCAGCTGCGGGATTACCATTAGTCGCAACTCAGAATGGTGGTCCTAGCGAGAGCCTGCGAGAGGGAGATACAGAATATGGCGTACTTGTTGACCCAGAAGACCCTGCTGATATTGCACGGGGCTTAGAGCGATTGCTATGCGATTCTAATGAGTGGGAGCATTTTGCTGTTGCAGGCCAGCAACGGGTACTCAAGACGTACACTTGGGAAACTACTGCTCAAAACTACCTGAACCAGCTCGAGCAGATTGTGTCTTCACCACAGGCACGCGATCAAGCTGAACTGCTGCCAATCCATCCCTACTTTCTTGATCCACAACAGCAGACGGATGTTTCCTTGGAAGAATTGAGCAGTCTCTACTTTGAGTCTAACCAAAATTTGACGACTGCACCTGCCACCTGAGCAAAGGAGTTTTCTGGCAAGGAGTTTCCAAACAGTAGAGTAGTTGTGGTGTAGGTTGTAGGGCACGAGCTAACTGTGCCCTCAGCATATAGTTTGTAGTTCATGCAAATGAAAAGTGCTGTAAATTCACAACAAAGCAAGTCAAAATCTGAGATAACTCTTCTCGCCCAAGAAACTTGTTATTTTGTTTGGAACGATGTGTTTTGCAATCGCACTCACACCCTGTGTCCAAGGATGATTCGGATAGCACAGACTGAAAACATCACTGCTACCCAATTGAAACATCTCTTCACAAACAGGTAGAATGCTAGCCACAGTTGTGTTGTAAGTTCTTTGCATCTGTTGCCCTAAAGCTTGAAAGTTGATTGTTGGTAGTGCCTTGTTAACAACCAGCAGCATTTTAGGCACCTCTAATTTGCGAGCAACATCTACGGTGACTGCCGTACCTTGGTAGTCCTGGTGGTCTGGACGCAGGATAATAACTAATACATTAGAAAGAATCACAGAAAGCAAGGTTTCTTCATTAATACCAGGGTGAGTATCAATCAATAAGTAATCCAGTTTAAAACGGCGGATGAGATTGCGGAAGCCCTCGTTGAGTAGCCGTGCGTCATATCCTTCACGCAATATCCTAGATATTTCGCCAGTTTTAATACTGGAGGGAATCAGGTAAATACTACCTCTGATGCCAGCGTTTTTGTGGCTCATCTTGAGAAGTGGAGTGACATCGTAGGCAGCATCTTCAATGGCACAGCGTCCCCACAGATAATCATTCAGAGTATAGCCTATCTTTTCCTCATTCAGACCAAAAAGGACGTGGATTCCAGGTGATTGAATGTCGGTATCGACAATGCCAACTCGTTGACCAGAACGAGCGATGATAGTTGCTAGGTTAGCAGTTACGTTTGATTTGCCAGTTCCACCACGGAATGAATGAACGGATACAACTTTAGACATAATGTATTCCCAATAGCAGTCAAATGAAATAAAAATATAAGAGCTTTCTACTCTTATTCACGAGTCGGGTTCTGCCCATTTTTTTCTAATTTCTTTTGCCTGTACACTTAAATTTTGAAAGTATTCTGCATCAACAATTTCAGCCACTTGACGAGCTTTCTTGGTTTCGTCAATCTGGATGCTGAGTTCTTGCATCTGTTTTTTCAAGCGTTGCTCACGAGTGTAGACTTGATGAACCATTCTTAGGAAAACCTGTCCCAACTGTCCTAACTCGTCATTGCGCTTAGCGATCGCAACCAAATTTCTAAGTTCAACTTTCTCATTTCGATCAAAAACAAATGTATCAGTGCTAATTTTTTGAGCCAGTTGAGCCATTGGTTTGATGGGCTGGAGAACGTTTCGCTTCAGCAAATGATTAAATGTAAAAATGACCAGGGTAAAAACACTAATGAAAATTGCGATAAATAAGAAAAAAGCCTTATAAACTCTGTCAAAAACTTCACTAACAGGAAAATAAACAATTTGAGTAGCAATAACTTCATTGAGCTTCCACCCAAAACCGTTTTCTGTTCCATAGGTTTCTAGATAACTCTTAGGGGCTGTTTCTGGAGTGCCATGGCAGCGAAGACAGCTTGAATCTTTAAGAGTAAAAGGACGAGCGCTATAAAATAATTCGTCTCCATACATATTCCGAAAACCTGATAAGATTTTCAACCCTGGTTCGTTACGAAAGCGCTCTATAAGTTGGGTTTCAAATTCATCAGCTTTATCCCTTATATTTGTCGGGTTGAGTGTGGCATCTTTGTAAAAGTAATCTCTATATTCTTTGTTTTTGCGTAGATTCTCAAACACCTCTCTGGCTGCAAAACTTGGTATACTTTCGGGAATGAAATTTTGTTGAGTTTCCAGGTTAGGTGCAACGAGAGTTGTTACGTGGTTAGCAGTATAATCTCTTACTGAATTTATCATTTGTATGAGAAGCTGACCCCGATAGTTTATTTCATCTTCAGCTCTATGCTCAAGTGCTTTTGATAAAGCAAAACTACTCATTAAGATAGCGCCTATAAAAACTAGTGAAAGGAGCAAGGTAAATTTAGTAGCCAGCTTAGAATGACCTATCATAGCTTTTCTTCTTTTTATCTATAGGAGAATGTCCTACCGATGTAAAGGTAAGTGATCGCTCCTATTAGATAAAAGTTCAATCTTATTTTTGATTCAGTTATATTGCCAGTCATGTATAGGTTTGATACAACTTTTTCATTCTTTTAAGAACTATATTCATCGTAGAGATTCAACCAGGAACAAACATCTGAAAAACGTCTAGAATCCTACAACCAAATAGATACATTCCTTTTGACTAAAGTTAAGCCAATAAGTAAAAATAACTACGACTAAGGTCAAAAGAGGTCGCAGCTATTACAAAAACTAGGGAGGTAAGGGTGTAAGGGGAGCCAGTGCCGTGGGCGGGTTCCCCGACTTGAGGCATCTGGTGAGACCAGCGCTGCAGGAGGGTTTCCCGACCTAGGCGACTGGCGTTAGCGCAGCGAGACCGAAGGTCTTCCCCGAAGGGCGTTGTAAGGGTGTGGGGGAAAGGAAAATCCGGACGCCTTGCGGCACGCTGCGCTATCAAAGGTGGGGAGGGCGCCCACCTTTGAAAAAAGATTTGTATCAAGCGGAGAGCGCCGCGTTAGCGTTTGCGATAGCGCCCCGTACCTTGCTCGCGGCACGGCACTACCTACCCGAAGGGAAGCCCTATGCCTGCGGCACGACTGCGCAAGAGCGGGAATGAAACAAACACCTTTTTCACGCCAGATACCTACGGAGGGAGACCCTCATCAAGTACTGGCTCCCCTACACCCCTACACCCCTACACCCTTACACCCCTGTGTTTCTTGAGAGGTGTCTTGGTCTTTGGTTTCACAGGACAGTTCTGCTCGTGGTGGTATACTATGCATGCGTAGTACACGAACACAATTGCGAATCTCTTGCATGGTCGTGACTCCAAGGTGTTGGGCTTGTGCCAAAAACTTTTGTGCTTGACTAGGGTCAATAGACCAGAGTTTTAACGCGCTTTGTAACTGAATGTTGATGGCAATCAACGTATGTCCCAGTGCATCATAGCTTTCGTAGGCGATGCGGTGGCGTGCTTTGAGTGCAGTGAGTTCCTCCTGTTGTTGAGTGTACTGTCGCCATCGTTGTTGCTCATGCGCTAGTTGTTGTTGCATCTGTTGCGCTACCAGCACGTACTGCATCAACTGCATCAGTAGTAACAGTACAATTGCAAACCAAAAAACATCACTCCACTGGCTTAACCAATCTTGCGGTGACTGATTGAACAACGCAGCTGTGTCATTGCTACCAAGCTGTTGCACTCTTGTGAGTAACATAATTGCCAAAACAAATCCTGCCAATGTCCAACGTCCGGGTAATGCTAACAAAAACCAACTGCGAATCACGACGATTAGCAACAGAACTGGTAACAGCCACAACTGTCCACTTAAAGCCAGCCATGCCAAAACTAAACTGAACTGTATGCCAATGTACAGCATTTTGGTAGCAAATCTACGACTGGGTAATATGCCACCGGTCAATGCAAACACAGCCAGCATGAGCAGTTCGAGTGCCTTGGGGAGCCATAGTTGCGGCAATAACCTCGGCTCTAGGGAGATAGCCGCGATTGCGCTTTGCGCCGTGGGAGCGGTAGCGTCTGTGAAGGAGAAGGCGATCGCCATGAACAGCAACCCCCATTCCAAGTAAAGCAAAAAGCGGACAGGATGGGATTGAGTTTTCAGCCAGTGATTCATAGCAGGATAACAGAAGTAACCAGCGACAACAATACACAATGTTTCGGTCAGACTCGCAATTGTTTCGGGTGGACTTTGTACATAAAAGCCAATTCGGTTGCTAATAAGATGATCTGTGTAGAGACGTAGCATGCTACGTCTCTACATATAAGGCGCGAAACTATCGCTGTTTACTCCCACAACAACACTGAAGGAAGCGATTCTGGATATGCTAACCTCAGTAATTCATAACCGATTCCAGCAGTGCCTTGAAAGAAACCTGGGTTGTAAATATCTCCGGAAAGTTCAGAAAACAGATCAAAAGTACCAACTTGTTTTGCCCTTGCTACAACTCGTGCTGCCTGTTTTTGGACAGTATTCAACAGATCCGGACGCGACAGCTTGCAAGCTCCTACTAATAATACCTCCATTCTGCCAAAGTTACCGCAACACAGATGGTCGATGTTTTGTAAACCAAATTGCTCAGTCGTGTTTATGGCGACCGCAATTTCTTGGCGAATTTCTGCTGTATCAAGTATCGAAAGAGCTCCCAAACGGGCTAAACCAATGCCAGGAGCACCATGACACCAACTCGTCATAAAAGATGGTTTACTTTTGTTAAGGGAAAAATTTCGTACATCTGGCCAGTTACCATCATTGGGGCAGAAGACGCTGCGTTCATAGGCGATCGCTTCCTTTGCTGCTTCCAGAAAAACTGGGTCTTGTGTGGTTTTGTACAGTCGCACTAAGGCGTAGGCAATGCCCGCTGCACCATGAGAAATTCCCGTTGCTAACTTGTCTTCCAAAGTTGCCCAAGCTCGAAATCCAGTCTCGCTCTTGGTACGGTTATTTAGCAGGTGATAACCTAGGGATTGGGCTTGATCGAGAATGGCTGGATTTGGCTTTGCTTGGTACAAAGTTAGTAATCCTAGTATTGTTCCTGCTGCCCCAGCTATTGTGTCAAATTGGCGATCGCTCGCAATGCTTTCTTGAGTTATCAATGAAGCTGCAAGACTCGCAATATCGAGAAGCTCCGGTTCATCCAGAAACTGACTGACTCCTACCAATGTATAAACAATAGACCCTAATCCAGTGCCTCCACCGATACCGATTTGCTTTGTGATTTTACGCTGAGAGTTCGGGTCTGTGTGCTGCAAGGTTTTTCTCAGGTCTTGCAAAGCGCTCAGCGCTAAATCTCGAAATCCCGCGTCACCAGTAATCTTTGCTAACGCCGCTAAAAATAAGGAGACTCCACAAACACCGTCGTACAAACCATCGCCTAAGGGCTGAAGTTGCATCCGCTCTGCCTTAGGAAGGTACGCCATACCAATCCAGGTAGCGCTACCATCAGCGGCGTAAATTGCTCGTTGTTGCAGTTCCTTTGCAATCTCTAGTGCTTCCTGCACCAGTTGTCCTTGTGTCAAAGGAGACATTGCATCCAGATTTCGATCAGCACTAGCACGCTCAGTAGGTAGGGCAGTAGTCATTCCTTGAGCGACCCGCGAGTAAAAAGAACCCCGAATAATTGCAATCTGTTGAGCTAAATTTCCATCATTAAGCTGCCGTAGACAAGAAATCATCCGGTCATAGCTAGGTTCTTTGAAATATCCCTTAACGATTAGGTCTGAATTGAGTGCCAGAGCATCACTACTGGAGTCAGCAATGAAATAAGGAATATCCATTTGTTCCATTGCTTGTAGTTCCACCCCAAGTATTGACCAAATGGGAGGTTTCTCATCCGCTGCCAAAAATGCCCGACTTAGCACATCCAGTTCAATACTACGGTCTACACCATGCTGTAGAAACTTCGGGTGGAGAGTTTTACCCAGAACATGAGAGTATAGTTGTGTATTGCGAAATAAAAACCGGACTTTCTGATGAGCTAGGGCTGCTATTGGACTATCAGTTGCCAGAAGCTCTTCTCGCCTTTGTGCCAAAAACTGATACATCTGGCGAAAACCATCCACGATTTGATTAACATAATCATGGGGTGATAGGGCGATGCCATTAAGGAAAGGTATATTGGCTGAAGGTGGCATAATGCCAGGCTCATACTCCAATGCCATGTTGTCAGTGTTAATGTTGTGCCACTCTTGCATACGAAAAGGGACTTCTCCGCCAGCTCCCCCCAAACCACTAATGTCGTGTGCTGTTCCTCCATCTGCGCCAAATTCCCATCTCGGCAATAATCCAGTCCGCAGCACGGAATCTTGAAAAAATTGCTGATTCGCTAAAGATTGTGCCCCTACTTCCTCTGTAGGGTTAACCTCGCGAGCACAAGGATGGACAAGGGTTTCCAGGTCTATCAGCACGGGGTGTTCTTCACTGGCGATCAGATTTTCCTCATGGCAGTCATTCCCTTGCAGCACGTAGAGTAGACATAGAACCATGCCTGCACGCTGGTAGTATCGTTGTGCGGCTGCTTCATCTTCAATCGGCAAATGCTCTACATACTCCATCCAGCCGTGGGTGGTGCAGTCGATAACTTTGAGTATCTTAAATGGGTGTAGAGACGTTGTACGCAATGTCTTGAGAAAATGCAGATTACACCAGGCGAGTAACTGAAAATAGGCGGTTTCCAAAGCTAAGCCTCTAGGTTTGTATACTAGCTTCAATCCAGAGGCAAAGGTCAAAGCCATGACGGAGCGTCCTTGATTGTGAGAGTCGGAGAAATTTCCTTGGATTTCAACAACCTGACTTGTCTGTTCTTGAAATATTTGCTGGATAGTTAGCAAGTCTAATGCTAATCTCTGAAGAAATTCCGCTTTTTCCTCCACCCAGAAGTCTATTGCTGTAGCCACTAGCCGTGCTAAGACGCTGTACTTCTGGAAAAAAGACAACAGCCCTCCTGTTGTCAAATCTTTGACAAAGGTTTGGTATTGCACATTGGAATGCTTACCTTGTTGTTCCGGTAATGAAATGGACGCTGATTCCCTTACTGCTTTAAATTGTGAAAACTCAAACTCCAGAGATTGAGCGCAAAGAGACGCTAACTTCAACAGCAGTTGACGTTCCAGATATATGTGGACTGCTTCGGAAAGGAGTTGCCAACTAGCACCGACCTGTGCAATAACTTTCTGCAGCGCTATGTGAACAAAGGGCAGATAAAGTTCTTCAAAGGGAATTGGCTTTTCGGTTTCCAAACAGTGATAAGTACTTGCATAGGCTGTGTCCCAGTCAGTTAGCAAAGCTTCGCGCAAAGTTTCTACCCAAACGGGGAGTTGTTGTCCATCAGCAAGGCGGACAGTACCGAGGACCCTAACCATAGTGCCAACGTCCAGATTGTCCCAGACAAGCCGTTTGGCTAACTTTTCTGGATTCCCTTGTGTGACAACCTGACACCAAGTTTTCAAGCGAGACATAGTCAGCTTGTCGTTGTCTCCAACTTCATCTGGAACAAAGTAATTGCCCAATCTTTCACCAAGTGTACTGGCTTGCTCAACTATTTTGAGTAAATCTTGCTGTGAAACTTCCATTTATTTGCATCCTACTTTTAGTTGAGTTCAGAATGTTTTTTCTACTGATATTTAGATTTTTAGTTTAGATGATGAAAATTCTGAATCACAATTCAATTTCTTTCGCTAAAGCTGAGAATTATTTAAGCTGCTTTAACTTGTCTTGTATTATGACTTCTATTTTTTTAGATTCTCTTCCTAAAAAAAACAAATTGACAATTTAGTTTTTGTGCCGATATTCTGGTTAGTATCAAGGTTAAATTAACACTAACAAACTAGAAAATAGGAGACAGAAAAATGCAAGACGAACTCAAAAAAGTCATTTCTGAAGCTATGGATACCAACTCAGAATTGAAGCAAGAGCCAACTGAGCAGATTCCTCAAGGCGAATTATCTGATGAAGCTTTAGAGTCAGTAGCAGGCGGTGTTTTTGTC
This sequence comes from Brasilonema angustatum HA4187-MV1, assembly GCA_019359695.1. GTDB lineage: Bacteria > Cyanobacteriota > Cyanobacteriia > Cyanobacteriales > Nostocaceae > Brasilonema > Brasilonema angustatum. Next base: position 26,553 of record JAHHGV010000048.1, on the reverse strand, counting down.
GGTCTAACTTTGATTTTCTGCGGTTGCAAGAAAAGTCGGTCTTGGAACGCCAACAATCAAGTATAAGCGTAAGCTGAACACACCAGTAACTACTGAAAGTTCCAAACGGTTCTAACCCAGTGAGCTTTTATAGAACGTTCTTCTTTGTTCACTGGGTTTACTTCCCAACACACTGATTGACACAAACAAACTAGAAAATAGGAGACAGAAAAATGCAAGACGAACTCAAAAAAGTCATTTCTGAAGCTATGGATACCAACTCAGAATTGAAGCAAGAGCCAACTGAGCAGATTCCTCAAGGCGAATTATCTGATGAAGCTTTAGAGTCAGTAGCAGGCGGTGTTTTTGTCGGTCTAACTTTGATTTTCTGCGGTTGCAAGAAAAGTCGGTCTTGGAACGCCAACAATCAAGTATAAGCGTAAGCTGAACACACCAGTAACTACTGAAAGTTCCAAACGGTTCTAACCCAGTGAGCTTTTATAGAACGTTCTTCTTTGTTCACTGGGTTTACTTCCCAACACACTGATTGACACAAACAAACTAGAAAATAGGAGACAGAAAAATGCAAGACGAACTCAAAAAAGTCATTTCTGAAGCTATGGATACCAACTCAGAATTGAAGCAAGAGCCAACTGAGCAGATTCCTCAAGGCGAATTATCTGATGAAGCTTTAGAGTCAGTAGCAGGCGGTGTTTTTGTCGGTCTAACTTTGATTTTCTGCGGTTGCAAGAAAAGTCGGTCTTGGAACGCCAACAATCAAGTATAAGCGTAAGCTGAACACACCAGTAACTACTGAAAGTTCCAAACGGTTCTAACCCAGTGAGCTTTTATAGAACGTTCTTCTTTGTTCACTGGGTTTACTTCCCAACACATTGATTGACAGAAAAAAATAGAAAATAGGAGAAAATAAAATGCAAGACGAACTCAAAAAAGTCATCTCTAAGGCTATGAATACCAAGTCCGAGTTCGAGCAAGAGCCAATAGCGCAGTTTGCTGAAGGAGAATTATCTGATGAAGCTCTAGAGACAGTCGCTGGTGGTATGGTTTGTTTCCCCTGGCGGACTGTCGATATACCTTCTTGTATCAAATTGCAGACCCGGATTTATCTCAAAGCCGAGATTTAGTGTAAGCGTTAATTTAGCAGGTTGGCAACCTTCAGCAGATCCAATATGTTCTTAAGCCAGTGAGCCTTTATAGAGAGTTGTTCTAAACTCACTGGGTTTTAGTCTCAATATTGATTCTTCTAAAACATTCAGATTAATGTTTAGATTTTTCAGTTGATTACTCTTAATTTTTTATCTGTTCCTAAAGAATTCAAATTGGACTTAGTGTAAGCTTAAGCTAAGTCCGCCACTAATCAGCAGTAAATCCAACCTGCTCTAATCCAAAGAGTCTTGGGAAGGTTCTTAAACGCCATGAAAAATTTAAAACTTCTCCAGAGAATCGTTACGTCAGGGGTGATTGCTACAAATATCGCAATTGGAAGCGTCGTTGCCAAGGTTCAGGCAGCTACCTTCACCCTACCAATAGAAGCAGCAGCCAAAGCTACAGGGGTAGATGTTTTGCGAGACCGCTACGGTCTAGACGGCACCGGAATCACCATCGGCGTGATCTCTGACAGCTTCGATACCTCTCCAATCAGCTTTGACAGATCGGGAAAGGTGGATAACTATGCCACGAACGTTGCGGACGGGTACCTGCCTTCGGGTATTCAGGTCTTAAGGGACTATCCAGACCCAGATCCCACGGTCATTGATCCGGATACCGATCCCATTGATGAAGGTCGTGCCTTACTGCAAGTCATTCATGCTGTGGCTCCGGGGGCCAAGTTGGCGTTCTACACAAGTGCGAGCGGTGCAGATCTTGTCGGTCAAGGCATTCAGGCTCTTTCGGCTGCTGGGGCAAACATTATCGTGGATGATGCCGCTTATCAATACCCCCCAAATGCTCCTTCTGATGCACCTTTAGATCTGCTAGATTTGGAACCTCCGAACGGACCTATCAACCAGGCGATTAACAGAGTATTTAATCAGGGGATTTCTTATTTCACTGCTGCTGGTAATGCTTTTTCCGGCAATATCCCAATATACGGACACTCAAATAACCCAAATGCGCTAACCGTTGGAGCAGTGTACTACGGGAACGCGGAATCCTACTCAAGGCGAGCGGATGGTGTTGTTGTAAAACAGGGGCAACTGGAACCTTTTTCTTCAGAAGGCAACCCAGGTTCTCTCAAGCCTGATGTTGTGGCTCCGGACGGGCTACCGATTTCCTTTAATTTGACTGGGAACTCTCCTCCTGATGCCGACCCCCGCTTCTTCCGCTTCTTCGGCACCTCGGCATCGGCTCCGTTTACAGCCGCAGTAGCAGCGCTGCTACAACAGGCAAACCCGAACGCAACGCCCACAGAAATCTACAATGCTCTGAGAAATACAGCTTATAACCCTTCGCCGGGCTTCGACTCCAGACGTGGCTTTGGTTTGATTAGGGGAGATCAAGCTATCCTCGCGCTGGGTGTGCAACCCAAACCGACAACTATCCCCGAACCTTCTGCTGCCCCAGCTTTGCTATGTGTTAGCGTTCTGATTGCTGGTTTACTCCTGAAACAGACTCAGCAAAAGTCCAAAGCCCTCACTTTAGTTCATTCAGGACTCATGACTCAGGACTAGAACGGTGTTGGTTTCGCCAGACTTGAGGAGTCGTTCCAAAGCTGATGCGAAACTGACGAAACAAACAGCCTGCATAATGATATCCCACTGCCTCAGCAATCTGCTCCATTGACTGGTTAGTTTCCATAAGCAAGGAACATGCCTTTGCCATCCGCCGCTCCACAATCCATTGATGCACCGTTTTTCCCGTCTGACGTCGTACGAGATCTGTTAAGTAAGCTGGGGCGTAACCAACTGCTTGGGCTACGTCACTCAAGTTAATTGACTGGTCATAATTGGCTTCGATAAAGTCGAAAACTTCCTTGAGTTGAGGGCAAACAGGAAAGATTGACTGGGGGTCTGTTGGAAGAGTAGTGTCAGTAGCAGGTGGTGTGATGACTTGTTGTGACTCATCAGCAGGAGTAAGTGCTGTGACTTGTTGTGACTGAGCAGCGTACCACTGCCTGATGGCTGCTTGTTTTTCTAGTCGGGTGGCGATCGCTCCCAATAATTCCTCTGCCGTCGTAGGTTTAGTAAGATAGTCATCAGCTCCCAGCTTCATACCTTGACGAACTTCAGCTGTGGTACTCTTGGCAGTAAGAAAAATGAAGGGAATCATCGCTGTTACCCGGTTTTGGCGTAACGAGGTAAGAACACCGTAACCATCTAGTTCCGGCATTACAATATCACAAAGTATCAAGTCAGGCACCAGTTCTTGTGCTTTTTCGACGCCGAGAAGACCGTTTTCTGCACCGATAACATCGAACCCTTCCGCCTCCAGGCATTCTAGAAAGATATTTCGGTTTTCTGCCTCATTTTCAATCACTAAAACTTTTGTCATGGTTTGCCTCAATATTTAGTCATTATTTAGTCATTGTTACTGATTGACAGAATGGCAATGTGATTGTAAAAGTGGTACCAACGCCTACTTCACTCTCCACAAAAATTTGACCACCATGTATATCCACAAGCTTTTTGACAATTGCTAGCCCCAATCCGTTACCTGGGATATCACCAACATTCCCACCGCGATGAAATGGTTCAAACAGGAGTTGTTGGTCTGTTTTGGGAATGCCAATTCCTCTATCTTTTATCTGGAAAAGAACTTTTTCATCTTGGTAAGAAAGCACCACATCAACTGTGCTGTCCTTTGGAGAATACTTGAGTGCATTCGAGAGTAAATTCGTGAGAATGGGCTGCAGTAATTTTTTATCCAAACAAACTGCTTGACAATCACCCTGACTGACAAAGGTAACTGTATGCTGGTTGCTTTCGCTCAAATTCATTTGAGCCAATATGTCATGACAGAATTGGAGTAGATTCAGTGGTTTCGGCTCGAACTTTAGCTTTCTTGCTTGTGCTGTATCAATGATGAAAACTTCATCCATTAATTGATTGAGCTGTTCAACTGTTGTTTGAACCCGTTGGAGATATTGTAGTTTTTTCTCCTCACTCCAACTGTGACGATGACGTTTCAATAAGCTCGTGGAGAATGAAATCATGTTCAATGAAGAACGGAATTCATGACAAATCATGGAGACAAATCGCTCTTTTTGTTCACAGATTCCTTCTTCTTGCGCTAAATTATGATGAACTTCTTTTTCTACTTGCAAACGCTTGGTAATGTCCCGAAAACTCCATACTGTGCCAATGATTTGCTCGTCAAGCTGCAGAGGTTGGCTGTATTGCTCGAAAACCCGACCATCTTTCAACTCCAGAGTATCGTAGCCTTCAACATCCGCTTGGCTGTCCAGTTCCTCGATACACCTGCAAAAGGTTTCTGGATCTTTAAGTTGATTCTTATAAAAAGTTAGGGATTGGTTATGGTTGCGTGATTTAATGATGAACTCCGGAATCTGCCACATTTGGACAAATTTCTGATTAAAGCTAACAATATGTCCGTTGAAGTTGATTGCAATAACACCTTCTGTAGTAGATTCTAGAGTTGCCTGAAGTAAAGAAAGAGACTTTTCTAATTCTGCCTCCCTTTGCAAACGCATAACTTTCTCATGGTATAGTTGCTCTGAGGCGTTATGTAATTGAGCAAGAAGCTTTTGCACTTTGCACTTCTTAGCTTCATGAGTCTTTGGTGAGGTTAATAAAGACAGCTTGTGGTTGTTGATATCGCGAACAAACATACTTCCTACTGTTGTATTTCACATAGATAATGGTAATTTTTACTGAAAAGCTTTGACTTTTCTGATTCCTAAGTGGAGTTTGAAAGTATAAATATGCTGCTGTCTTTTGGACTTACACAGCCTTGATGGCATTTTAGGGATTTCAGACATTGCAAATCCTCTCAACCTCCCTTTTTGAGGGAGGCTTTGTGTAAGTTCTGTTTTTGATATAGGAATCCTATTTGATTTTTGAAACACACGTAGGGGAGCCAGTACTTGATGAGGGCTTCGGCCGTGATACCGTTTCACTTTAAGGTTGATACAAATAGGCAGCAGAGGAGCAGAGGAGCAGGGGAGAAAGAATTAGAGACTAATCATTTGTATCAAGGATTTCGTGAAATGGTATGAGATCTGCCGAACGGTTTCCCGACCTACTAGGTATCTGGCGTTGGGCACTGCCAGTCAGATCCTGCCCACTATATTCGGGTTTTAGTGGGAGTGCCCACCCTACACTACTCAAAATTTTTCATAAATGATTTAGGATTCCCATAGTTTTCCAGTGTTTGAAGAAAACTTATAGTAATTCTTCTTAGAAATTACCAATAAAATTACATACTGCATCAACGATTTTTCTACAAAAGCATTTTTATAAAATTGAAGAACTTGGTTTTTATAGAAAGAAGTTTTCAACCAGTTCATGTATCTCATTATAAAGTTTTAATCAGGAAGAAATCTATGAAAAACGTCTGACTCCCACTGCAACGAATAGATAGATTTCCCTCGACTAAAGTTGAGTCAATAAGTAATTGTTCTTAAAACTTTCGTCACGGTTTATTCTGACTCTCATCCCAGATGATAGAAGTGGCATAAATCGCCAACTGTGCTCGGTTCTTCAAATTCAAACGGTTAAACAGATTGGTCACGTAAGACTTGACTGTTCCTTCCGAAATAAAAAGCTGCTGAGCTATCTCGCGATTGGTAGCACCTGTGCCAATTAAGCGCAACACATCTCGCTCTCTAGCAGGTAACTCAGCCAGAACAGTTGGGGTAGATCCGCGATGCTTGGAGGTTGAACTGGAAGCTTGAGTGATCAACTTTTCCATGAGTCCGGGGGCTAGCTGTGTATAACCGCGATGGACAAACCGAATTGACTCTGCCAATTCTTCAGACAGCATATCTTTGAGCAAATACCCTCTAGCACCAGCCTGTATCGACTGGGCAATGTATTCATCATCATCGAAGGTACTCAGAACAATGACTTTGACCATTGGAAAGCGCTGAGTGATGATGCGTGTGGCTTCCTTGCCATCCATAATTGGCATCCGCACATCCATCAATACCACATCTGGTTGCAGAGCCTCTACTTCCCGGATTGCGACTGCTCCGTTGTCAGCCGTAGCTACGACTTGCAAATCTGGCTCTAAGCTGAGCATGGCTTTGATGCCTTCGCGGACAAGACTTTGGTCATCTACCAGTAACAAACGAATCATCTTGTGCACCTGCTTATGATGAGGACAAACTTTGATTCTGACTCCAAGAATACATCCGCTCTTGAAATTCAGCAGCCACCTGAGCATCGGGAATTTTTTTTGCTATCTTGTCTACCAGTTCTCGTGGGGAAATTCCAGCCCAAGATTTAAGCGTTTCCTTGATCAGCAATGGAGCGAACGGTCCGATCAAATCCATCAGTTGTTGCTGACATTGGCAAAGAAAATTCTCATCAATAATCTCATCAATAATTTGGTAGCTCGAACCCGAGAAATCTTCCCCAGTGCTTCCTGATTGGCTGAGGGTTGAGTTCAACAAAAGCGAGAAATCTTCCTCAGTGTTTCCTGATTGGGTGGGGGTTGAGTTCCACAAAAGCGTTACCTGCTCCTCGATCTGGGTTCGAGGAGCAGCAGGGATGTCACACAACAGTCTGGCAACGACTTCTTTACAGTTGAACACCTGTTGCGTCGCTTGTTGCACCAGGGATGAGGCGAGCGAACCAATATAGTCTGCCAAAATCTTTTCCAACCGTGAGTTATAATATAGTTCCAAGCTTTCTTTTGATTGTGTGGAACTAGTGGAAGTCAAAGCCAAAATATCAGCAGCAATATTGTCTAGTGACTGCTCTTGCTGGAATGGCAATTCAACCTTAAACTGACGATTCATACCTTGCTCTGTTTCAATATGGATCTGAGTGCTCAATGCTTGTCGAAATTCGGCAGCCACTTGAGGATCAGAAATTTTTGCTGCTATGGTTTCTACTAGTTCTCGTTTGGAAATACCAGGCGAAGACTTAAGCGTTTCCTTTATCAAAACAGAAGCGAACGGTCCGAGCAAATCCGTTAGTTGTTGTTTACATTGGCGAAGAAAACTTTCATCAATAGCTTGATAGCTTGACTTTGATAAACCTTCTGCAGTGATTTCCAGTTGGTTGGGGGGTGAGTTCAACCGCGAGGATTGTTGGTTGTGACGAATAACTGAGCTTGCTGTTGGTCGTGCAGCAATCAAGATACAGAAATCAGTATAATCGTTATCATTAGCAATGTGATTATGACTAACGTTGTTTGGCGATTTCTCTGGTATAGCTTCTTGCTCGATTGGCAGTTCAACCTCGATCCGACAGCCCTTTGCTGGCTCTGATTCGATGTATAGTTGACCCTTCAATGCTGCCACCCGTTCTGCCATCCCCTGCAGTCCGAATCCCTTTGGCGAAACATTCCGTCTAAATCCCTTACCATTGTCTATGATGACAAGCTGCACTCTGCCTGGAATGGTTTTAATCTGAATTTTTACTACTGTCGCTGCTGCGTGCTTGCAGATGTTGGTCAGGGCTTCTTGCACAATTCGGTAGACTGTGGTACTCACTTCTTGAGGCAGAGCAGCAGACAGGTTTATGCACGTCGAGACTGATAAGCCCGTGACTTGCTGAAAATCTTCTACTAGAGATTCAATCAATTGTTCTAGAGGCTTGTCAGCATTCGTTATTGCTCGTAACGAGCAGACAGACTGTCGTACCTCCTTGATAGCATTGGCACCAAGCCCTTGAGCCCGCGTCAGAAAAAATTTCGCCTTAGTCGGATCGAGCTTCCAAAGCTTGAGAGCAGTTTGCAACTGAATATTGAGCGCCGTTAAGGTTTGTCCAAGTGAATCATGGAGATCGCGAGCGATACGTTGACGCTCTCTAGCTTTAGCGATTTCCTCAATTTGGACTGCACATTCGTGTAGTTGCTCGTAGACTGATGAGAGTTCTTCCCAAGCCATGCGTTTGTTCCCTCGCAATTGAAACTGCGATACCTGAAATTCTGTGACGCTGCAACTAGTCATCTGTCAATTTTAATTTCAGGGGCTTATCTTTTCTAAAGTTCTTTTACAAAATCTCTCGAAATCTAGCCATTCCCCAGAACATCCTTGACACAATACAATAGCTCAAACTTTTTATAAAGTACAAGTTGTACTTCCGTTTAATTACTGTATATTCCGTAAAAATATCTGCTTTATGTAATGATTGTAATACAACTTTAGAAAGTAAGAAGTTAAATTTAAAATTTAAATTTGAACGACTAATAATTCTTATAAATTCATATAACTTAATGAAGTTATGTAAAAAGGGCTGAGAATAATCGTAAACTCAAATCAGGCACAAAGCTGACAAGTCACCCACTGCGGTAGTCTAGATAAAGTGAATTTATCTCCCAGCTTGATATATTTCTTTATGACATCTGTTGTTTCCACTTCCGCCCGCACAATCCGCATTGGTTCTCGCAAAAGCCAACTGGCTCTTATTCAGACTTACTGGGTACAAGAACAACTCAAGAAAAGCTTTCCTGATATCTCTTTTGACGTCCACACCATGTCCACTCAGGGTGACAAAATCCTGGATGTTGCTTTAGCTAAGATTGGCGATAAAGGATTATTTACCAAAGAACTTGAAGTAGGAATGGTGAACCAGGAGATTGATTTTGCTGTTCACTCTCTTAAAGATTTGCCGACTCGCTTACCAGAAGGGTTAGTTCTGGCAGCAATTACAGAACGAGAAAACCCAGCAGACGCTTTAGTTGTGCATGAAAAACACAAAGATAAGCAAATTGATACACTGCCAGAAGGTGCTGTTATCGGTACGTCTTCCCTACGACGCTTAGCACAGTTGCGGCATCATTTCCCTCACCTGCAATTTAAAGATGTGCGAGGAAATTTGAACACACGTATGTCAAAATTGGACGCAGGTGAGTATGACGCGCTGATTTTGGCAGTTGCGGGTTTGGAACGATTGGGAATGGGCGATCGCATCCATCAAAGTCTACCAAAAGAAATTTCTCTCCACGCCGTTGGGCAAGGTGCTTTGGGAATAGAATGTCGTGGAAACGATAGCGAATTGCTCTCGATCCTCAAAGCTATTGAACATCCACAAACACGCGATCGCTGTCTTGCTGAGCGTGCTTTTTTACGCGAACTTGAGGGCGGTTGTCAAGTTCCTATTGGTGTAAATACTGAAATAAATGGAGATAATTTAACTCTAACGGGTATAGTTGCAAGCGTAGATGGTCAAAAATTCGTCAAAGATACAGTCACAGGAAAAGCTCAAAATGCTGAACAGCTAGGTCAAGAACTCGCACAGCTATTGCGTCAACAAGGAGCACAAGAAATTTTGGATCAAATCTTCACTGAGATTCAACGGGGTTCCTGAAACAGTGAACAGTGAACAGTGAACAACTGATATAGCAGCTACCAGCTAGATTAGGACATGAACTATGAGAAAATACGGACACCACTAGACTATCAAGCCTATTAAGAGTTTCCTATTGCCTATTGCCTGTTCCCTGTTCCCTGTTCCCTGTTCCCTGCTATAACTGATAACTGGTTGAACTTTTCCACGACCAGTATATGTGGTTATATTGTAGGGTGGGCAGTGCGTACCAACACTCTGTGTGTGCGGCATTAGCCTACTAGTCATGGAATTAGAACCTAGGCAGAATCGAGGGAACACACATTATCATGCGGATTTTATTTGTGGCTGCAGAAGCAGCTCCCATCGCGAAAGTTGGTGGAATGGGTGATGTTGTCGGAGCACTCCCCAAAATCTTGAGGGAAATGGGGCATGATGTGCGGATCTTCTTGCCTTACTACGGTATGCTACCAGACAAAATGGAAATTCCTAGCGAGCCAATTTGGTCGGGATCTGCCATGTTCCAAAGCTTTGCAGTTTACGAAACTGTCCTGCCTGGTACTGATGTTCCTTTGTACTTATTTGGACATCCAGCTTTTTCGCCCCGTCGAATTTACGGTGGAGAAGATGAAGATTGGCGGTTCACATTCTTCGCCAACGGAGCAGCGGAGTTTTGTTGGAATTATTGGAAACCGGAAATTGTCCACTGTCACGATTGGCACACAGGAATGATTCCTGTGTGGATGCATCAATCTCCTGATATCAGCACTGTTTTTACGATACACAACCTAGCATATCAAGGCCCGTGGCGCTGGTTTTTAGAGAAAACTACTTGGTGTCCTTGGTATATGCAAGGACACAACACAATGGCAGCTGCAGTACAGTTTGCAGATAAGGTGAATACTGTCTCGCCAACTTATGCCGAGCAAATCCAGACAGCCGCTTATGGTGAAACTTTAGAAGGGTTATTGTCTTTCATCAGCGGTAAGTTGTCCGGTATTATCAATGGCATTGATACAGAAGTTTTCGACCCAGTTACCGATAAGTACATAGCCCAAACCTTTGGTACTGACAGTTTAGAGAAACGCAAAGCAAACAAAATCGCTTTGCAAGAAGAAGTAGGGTTAGAAGTTAATAGCAATGCCTTTTTTATTGGTATGGTGACACGGTTGGTGGAACAAAAAGGCATCGATTTGACGTTGAATATTTTGGATCGCTTTTTGGCGTACACAGATGCACAGTTTGTCTTGTTGGGGACGGGCGATCGCTACTACGAAACCCAAATGTGGCAACTCGCATCGCGCTACCCTGGACGCATGGCAACTTACCTACTTTATAACGATGCCTTGGCTCGTCGCATCTATGCGGGTACCGATGCCTTTTTAATGCCAAGTCGTTTTGAACCTTGCGGTATTAGCCAAATGATGGCTTTGCGTTACGGTTCAGTGCCAATTGTCCGCCGTACTGGGGGATTAGTTGATACTGTATTCCATCATGATCCAACGAACCATGCAGGTACTGGTTACTGCTTTGACCGTTATGAACCATTGGATCTGTTTACCTGTATGATACGGGCATGGGAAGGTTTCCGTTACAAGGATTATTGGGAACAGCTACAACAACGCGGTATGAGTCAAGACTTTAGTTGGTATCAATCTGCCAAGGAGTATGTGAACCTGTATCGGTCGATTTATGGCTTACCACCTGAGGAAGAAGAACAACCACCACAGCAGGAAGAGGCGCAAGTTGATAAGCCAGTAGCGAGTAGTAAGTCTTGACCCAAGAAAGGGGTGTAGGGGTATGGGGGTGTAAGGGGAGCCAGTGCTGCAGGAGGGGAGCCACTGCGTTGGAGAGCCCGCGCTGCAGGAGGGTATCCCGACCTACTAGGCGTCTGGCGTCCGGGTTTCACAGGCTTAGACGCCCACCAGAAGGTGAGGGGGTCGCAGTCTTGGCGGTGAGCGTCGATTGCGAACCCCCGCTCTTCGCAGCATGACCGTTCGGCACGGGGCCGTGCCCGTTAGGCGCAGCCGTGGCGTTAGCCATAGGGCTCAGGTCATCCCCGGAGGGCTTCCCGCTTTCTTAGCATGTGGCGTTTTCCCTCAACAGGCGACTGGGGTTGGAGCAAAGCGCAACCCAACATGAAATCTGAGATTTCCAACCCTAATTTATCAAAAGCTGTACTAAGACTTAAGATTTGGGTGTATTTTTGCCCAAAGCTCGCCTCTTGAAGCTTCAAGAGGCAGACTTTGCCCTGAATCCAGCGCCATGCGGTGAGTAAGCGTGCTGCAGGAGGGTTTCTCTTGAATTACGTAGATGTGGTGAGTAAATGCTCTCATTCCATCTCCTCTGAATAGTTCAAAGTATGGCACTTCGTGCCAGGCTATGCTATCAAAATTCGCTCGTTCAAAATGAACAATAAAAATCTTTTTTTGAATGATCGACTCAACCCGATGCGTGAATTTGAGCGTAAGCGCAAAGCGTACGTCAAAAGGGGTGCGGCGTGTACCTAGCAGCGCTCAGCGAGAAAGCTGAGGTCACTGACCCGCAACTTGGTATCAATTACCCCTGGTATTTATATGCAAATATTCCAGACAATAATGAATCAAGCGAACTAAAAACAAGCTTAGAACAAAGATAACCAAAAGACCGGCTTACTTCCGGATATATCAACAAATATGACATTAAATCAATTTCTACGTAGGATTGGCGTCACAACAGGTTTGTACAATGCCAGTCAGCTTTTTGGGTATAGTACTGCTTTACTCATTGCTTCACCTTTGTACAAGCTTCTGTTCATTTTCTTGATTTTGGGGTTGACGCTTTGTCTGTGGTACAGATGGCTAATTGATTATATGAATAACGACTCCACTCAAGGTGAGTACATCTTCCGCTATTCCTTGCCCATAATCGCAATTTTGGGGGTGATGCTAGGTACATTCGTTTAATAACGCGGCGTTGGGGATGATCACATTCTAGGTGTTTCGTGACTGTCGATTCAGGCGTACATCACGCTACATCTTGCACCATACTTTTCGTCTCAAGGAAGAGGGTTCGCCACGTATAACAAAACCACTATGGCTAGCTTGGGTTGCAGACAATCCTTTACCTTGGCAAAAGTCAATCGATAAATTAACCCCTGGAAGAGTTGCCCAAGCGATGGGAGGAATTTTAGCGGTGAGCAGCGCGTTGCGGAGCCAGTCCTGCAGGAGGGTTTCCCTCCGTAGGGATCTGGCGTTGGGGTTCCCCCCGTTGTAGCGACTGCGTATGCGCAAAGCGCACGCCCAGAGGTCTAAAGCGCAGCGGAACCGGAGGTTCTCCGCGAAGGGTGATTGCTACTCCTGCTGATGCACCCAAACCTCGCGGAAAATCTCCCGGGTGGACTCCCGGAAAGAACCGTATACGTAGAATTTGCTATCCAATCGTTAAAAAAAGAGCAACATCACCCCGTAAAGAACCATCTATTGCGGTTTAATATCAAAGATTTTTTATACTTTCAGCAAGTCTGTTATTAACTCAGAGGTACTGGATCGTTTTGTATTGGTTAGTCTAAACCCCAGTAACCTTGGTACATACAAATTATTTTTCTGTCTACAGATTACTATGCAAAAGTGTGCGACTAAGATCCAGTTGTGATTAAGCGGACTTAAATGAAGTGCAAGTGTAGTGATTGAATGGGCGATCGCCTTTGGGTGAGACAAAACTGCAACCCAACTCATAAGATAAAGGAAGCCGTACCCACTTAATCACCCCACCGAACATCACTCAACTACAATAGGAATAGACTTTGTTGAGATTTGTATAGTTTAGGATAAACTATCATGGCTCCCGCCGTTTTCATTGAAAATTTCAAAAAACGCTACGGCATGGTTGAAGCCGTGAAGGATGTTTCCTTTCAGGTGGAACCAGGGGAAATCTTTGGCTTACTCGGTCCTAACGGAGCAGGCAAAACGACCACATTGAGAACTTTGTGTACTCTCACAACACCAGATGCAGGTAAAATAGAAGTATCTGGAATATCTGTGGTGGATAATCCAAGAGCAGCAAGGAGAAGGCTAGGCTACGTAGCTCAAGAAGTTGCCTTAGATAAGGTGTTGACTGGACGCGAATTACTACAACTGCAAGCTGCACTGTATCACTTACCTGGCGCAGTGGCAAAGCAACGAGTTAACACCGTGCTGCAGTTACTCGGTTTGCAGGAATATGCAGACAAAAAGACTGGCACTTACTCTGGTGGGTTACGCAAGCGCCTAGACTTAGCAGCAGGATTACTCCATGCACCAGATGTCTTGGTTTTAGATGAACCAACAGTAGGACTTGACATAGAAAGTCGTTTCGTGGTATGGGATTTCCTGCGTAAGTTGCGAGAAGCAGGAACAACGGTACTGATTACCAGCCATTACTTAGAAGAAGTTGACGCTTTGGCTGATAAAGTGGCAATTATTGACCGTGGAGTTGTGATTGCCACAGGAACGCCTTCAGAGTTGAAAGATAAAGTTGGGGGCGATCGCATTACCTTACGAATCCGCGAATTTTCACCCAACGAAGAGGTGCACAAAGCCAAAGATTTGCTGAAATCTTTGTCGTTTGTTCAAGAAGTGATCATTAATAGCGCTCAAGGGAACTCCCTGAACTTAGTCGTGACACAGCAAAACGATGCTTTGATTAGCATCCAACAAACGCTCAATTCGGCTGGATTACCAATTTTTAGTATTGCCCAATCTCGACCGAGTTTGGATGATGTTTATCTTGCAGCCACAGGACGAACTTTGATGGATGCGGAACTCGCAGCCGCTGGAAATCGCGATCAAAAGGCTGAACGCAAGCAGAGTATGCGTTAGGTTTTGTGAATTGGTAATGATTAACACCGATCCTACTATTTTGAACTTTGAATTTTGAATGTGTGAATTTTTATGAGCGGTACCGTTTTACCTCCAAAATCCGATTTAAATTGGCAACAAGCGGCATCACCTCAAGTTTACGAGGTAGATGCGACTCCCAATGTCTTCGGTGAATTTGTACAAGAGACACTTGCTTTGACGCGTCGCTTGTTTATTCAGTTGCAGCGGCGTCCCTCAACATTAATTGCAGGAATTATTCAACCTGTGATGTGGTTGGTGCTGTTCGGTGCTTTATTTCAAAATGCACCAAAAGGTATCTTTGGCAATACCACAAATTATGGACAATTTCTGGGCGCTGGCGTTATTGTTTTCACTGCATTTGCTGGGGCGTTGAATGCTGGTTTACCAGTGATGTTTGATCGGGAATTCGGCTTTTTGAACCGTTTGCTCGTGGCTCCTCTTGTTTCACGGTTTTCGATAGTTCTGGCTTCGGCTATCTTTATTATCAGCCAAAGTTTACTGCAAGCTGCGGTGATTGTGACAGCAGCCGCATTTTTGGGGGCTGGGTTACCAAATGCAGCGGGTTTAGGAGCAATAGTTTTGATTGTCTTCCTGCTTGCATTAGGTGTGACTGCGATCAGTCTTGGTTTGGCTTTTACCTTACCGGGACATATTGAACTTATTGCAGTCATTTTTGTCAGCAACTTGCCATTGTTGTTTGCTAGTACTGCTTTAGCTCCATTATCCTTCATGCCTCAATGGCTACAGGTTGTCGCTACCCTCAATCCCCTCAGCTATGCGATCGAACCAATTCGCTATTTGTATCTTCACAAAGATTGGGGATTAAATAGCGTAGTCATGCATGCTTTTTGGGGTGATGTAACGTTTGGTGGCGCTTTGGTGGTATTGCTTGGCTTTGCTGTTGTAGCATTACTTAGCATTCAACCTCAACTGCGACGGACTCTTGCTTAAGATAGAAGCATTATTGGATTTTAGTGATTTTGGCATGAAAAGAACTCACCAATTACCTACGTACCACAAAAAAGAATTATTCTGAGTTAGTGAGTTGGTGTGTTCTGTATGATTCTTAATCAAAATCCTTTAACAGTCCTCCCACGCCCAGAAAGCGTGGGTTAACAAATTTCTTGGAGGCTTTTATGAAAAAACCATTTTTACCGTTTAAACAACTATTTGTACTTACTGTGGCAGGACTCAGCTTTGCTTCCTTGCTATTGCCTAAACCTAGTTTAGCTGAACCTAGCTCAAGAAACATTCTGCAAGACCTCAATTCACAACAGGATAACGATCCATTATCTCCTCGCAGCGATGAGGTGAATAATATGGGCATGTTTGGTTTAATGCATCGCCTTCAACAAGGAAATGCAACTTGGAATCCAAATGAACAGAACCAACAACTCAATGATGCAGCAGCTGCATTCAAGCAAAAGCAACAACAATTGTATCAACAAAATCAACAGCAACCAAATCAATCAGGCTTTCGGGTAAATACACCTGGAATCATTCAACCCAAATCCGGACAGTAAAGCAACAAAAAAAGAACACAGAACGCAGTACCAAAAAAGGTCTGTGTTCTGAGTTCTTTTAAATGATTGCTAATAGCTTTTTACAACCCCAATCCTGCTAAAACATCGCCAGCGTGACTTGATGTGTTGACATTAGAGTCAACGTTGGTGATTTTGCCGTTACCATCAATGACGTAGGTAACGCGTTTAGCATATCCACCACCATCGACATCGTATGCCTTGATTAAGGTTTTATCAGTGTCAGCCAGTAGCGGAAAATTGAGACTATATTTTTGAGTGAATGCTTGGTGGGAAGCTTCATCATCTGCGCTGACTCCCAGCACAACTACATCTTTGCTCTTGTAGTCCTCACTAGCATCCCGAAAACTACAGGCTTGTTTGGTACAGCCTGGGGTGTCGTCTTTGGGGTAGAAATACAAAACCACTGTCTTACCTTTGAAATCAGACAACGAAACAGTATTGCCGTTGGTGTCTTTGGCGGTAAATGCAGGTGCATCGCTACCAACTGCTAAGGGCATAGTTTTAGTATCTCCACTATACAGGGTTTGCTTCAGGGCACTTTGTGGTCAGTAACCGGTTCGACCTTTCAAGTTTTGAGACTTTGTTTGGTGAAAGTTACGAATACCTGTTACTGTTTTCCCTGATGGCGGTATTGTATCAAACTTTATATATTTTTGTGAATTTGTGGTTTCTTAGGTTTGAGAATTAAGTAGGGTGGGCATTGCAATGCCCACCCTACACAATATGTGTATTTTTATATCTTGAATCCAGTGATTCAATGTCAAAATAATTACATTTGATTTCACTCCGCTGTCATCCGCCTAAGACTGTAAGTCCCAGGCTAATAGGCAAAGTCCATTAAAACTGAGATCTTGCACCATTCTCAAGAACATAACCTCGTCCGCCTGGGAATCAATTCCCAGGCTCACAGTTAAAGTCTACTAAAGTAGACTCAAAAGCTTATACAGTCGTCTTTAGACGACTTTTACTATGAGACTGGGGTTTAAACCCTAGGCGGTTGTTGGCACAAGTGCAAGATCTCAGTTAAAAGGGACTAAACCTGGAACTGTTATTTGAGATATTTAAATAGCATTTAATACTATTGTGATTCTTGACTCGTAATGGTGCAAGTTCTCAGTATTTCACTTTTGGCATTAGGTTGGAAATATTTCAGTAGCACTATTGCTTTCTTCTGGAGAATGGGTGGACGCGAGCAAAAAGCTTGATGCAAATGAGATAATGAGGTGTATTGCCCTTATAGTTCTTCACCTTGAGAAACAGATACCTAAAAGTACTAACATTATTTTGGAGCGCTGCCATAGAAGCTGAGTTGGAGTATCGGATCAATTTCCTCTTAGCAACCTTGAGCAGCTTGGGCAATCTTGCGGGTAGTCTTTTTGGACTATTCTTGTTTTACGGTAACGGCTACACCTTTGCTGGGTGGAGATGGGAAGCAGCTTTAGTCGTCCTAGGAATTTTCACGCTGATGCAAGGCTTTTCCGCGACTTTCCTTGCTCCAAATTTGAATAGCATTGTCCGCCAAGTACAAGAAGGGACATTGGACTTTGTCCTACTCAAACCCATCCGCAGCCAGTTTTGGCTTTCTACCCGTACGATATCACCTTGGGGACTTCCAGATATAATTTTTGGTAGCATCATCATTGGCTACGCAGGTACAAAACTTGGTTTAGGAATAGACGACTACCTCATCAGTACAATTCCCTTATGTTTTAGCTTTGTCATTCTTTACAGTTTGTGGTTCATGCTAGGATCTACTAGCATCTGGTTTGTCAAAATATCCAATGTTACCGAAGTGCTGAGGGGTCTGTTGGAAGCTGGACGATATCCGATGGTTGCGTATCCTACAGCATACCGTTTCTTCTTCACGTTTGTTGTTCCAGTCGCATTTTTAACAACGATACCAGCAGAAGCAATGTTAGGTCGAAGTCAAATCACTTGGATCGTAGGGGCGGGAGTGTTAGCGTTGGCGCTGTTTTTTGTTTCTACTAGGTTTTGGCGGTTTGCGTTGCGGTTTTATACAAGTGCTTCAAGTTAGAGACATCAGGGTACGAATCGATCACTAGCATCAAATTATAATTTTGTCCTGATATCAAGCGAGAAAATACGGTTATTTTTATAATAACTGCATGACACCATCGCTTTGAGGTTCAAGATGGCAGGACAATCCAACATTAGACTTACCATTGCTCAGATAGCAGAGCAATTTGTACCAGGCAAGGAGCTTGCAAATGGCTAAGTTTGCCTTGCTGATTGGGGTGAGTGAGTACGAACAAGGTCTTACCCCCTTACCTGCAGCTGCAAAAGATGTGGAAGCAATGCAGCAAGTTTTGCAAAACCCAGAAATAGGAGGTTTTGATGAGGTAAAACCGCTCCTCAATCTGGAACGACACAAGATGGAGGAAGCAATTGAAACTTTGTTTTCAAGTCGTCAAAAAGATGACCTTGTACTGTTATTTTTCTCAGGTCACGGAATAAAAGACGAGAGCGGCAGGCTTTACTTCGCCACTCACAACACCCGCAAAACTGATAAAGGAGAACTCGTCAGAGCAACAGCAGTGCCAGCTAGCTTTGTGCATGAAATCATGAGGAAGAGTCGCTCTAAGCACCAAGTTGTGATTCTTGATTGTTGCTTTAGTGGTGCGTTTGCCGAGGGCTTGTCAGCTAAAGATGATGGTTTTGTAGATGTAAAAAACCAATTGGGTGGAGAAGGGCGAGCTGTTCTCACATCTTCGACTTCGACTCAATACTCTTTTGAACAGCAAGGAGCTGATATTTCAACTTATACCCGCTACATAGTTGAGGGGCTGGGAACTGGTGTAGCAGATCGGGATCAAGATGGTTGGATTTCTGTTGATGAATTGCATGAATATGCCAAACAAAAAGTCCAAGAAGTTGCTCCTGCAATGAACCCGGAGATATATGCCATCAAAGAAGGCTATAAAATCAAGCTTGCCAAAGCACCCATTGGTGACCCGAGGCTCATATATCGTCGAGAAGTTGAATATTGGGTGAAGGGCGGCGACGGCGAGATTTCTTTTACTGGTCGCACTACATTGGACGAGATACGAAATACGTTGGGACTATCATCTCAAAAGACTGCCACAATTGAGGCTCAAGTTTTAGAACCTATCAAAGTCTACAAGCAAAAATTGGAGCGATATGAGCAGGCGTTACGTACGGAAATTGAACATGGGTTTCCTCTCAGCCAGAGAACTCGTGCTGATTTGACACGTCTTCAGCAAGTCTTAGGACTAAGAGATGAACATATAGCCCTAGTTGAAGCTCCTATAATTGCAGAACAACAACCTTCAACACCAGGGAATCCAACTCCTGTTCAGCAAACGTTAGGACTAACAGATGAATATATAGCCCTAGTTGAAGCTCCTATAATTGCAGAACAACAACCTTCAACACCAGGGAATCCAACTCCTCACCCCTCCAGAAAGAAAAATTTTCTCTTATTTATGGGATTGTTCATTGGAGCAGTCAGTTGCTTTGGAGCAGGCGTTTGGTTTAGCCCCAAATTAAATCAACCTCCAACAACAGCCGTTGCATCTTGTCAAAATAATACACAACCAGAAAGAGGGTTAAAGATTAGTTTGGGTGAAGAAATTTTACTAAAGGGAGACACAAATTCTGATAAACAAGCTGGAATTCAGGCATTTGCCAACAACGATTTTCAGACTGCTATCGAGAAATTCACATTGTATCGGCAAACGTGCCGTCTTGATCCAGAAGCATTAATTTACTTGAACAATGCTCAAGCGCTTAAGAAGGGTAATCCCCTCAAAATTGCCGTAAGTGTTCCTATTGGTAGCACTCAGAACATAGCAAAAGAGATACTGCGCGGTGTGGCTCAAGCTCAAGATGAGGTGAATAGCAATGGCGGCATTAATGGCAAGCTATTGCAGGTAGCGATCGCTAATGATGATAATGATTCAAGCGAAGCTGTACAGCTTGCCACTCAGTTTGTTAAAGATGCTAGTATTTTAGCTGTAGTGGGACACAATGCTAGTAATGCTTCCCTCTCTGCAGCCCCAGCGTATCAAAGAGACGGGTTAGTGATGATGTCTCCCACTAGTTTTGCCCAAAACCTCACTGGAATTGGCAACTATATCTTTCGCACAGTTCCCAATGTTAGCTTAATGGCAGATGGTCTCTCTCGTTACGCTATTAAGGCGGCTGGCAAAACAAATTTTTTTATCTGTGTTGATTCCAAAGCAATTGATAATCAATCGTTTAAGGATGAGTTTGTCAAAGCGATCAAAGCTGCTGGTGGCACAATTAATTCCACAAATTGCGATGTTTCCGCTTCAAACTTCAACCCTAATGCAGTCATTTCTCAAGCTATCAGCAATGGCGCAGATGCGTTGGTATTAGGTCTCTACATAGACAGAATTAAGCAAGGTCTAGCCGTGGCACAAGCTAATAAAGGACGGTTAGCACTATTTAGCAGTCCCACGCTTTACACATCAGAAACCTTCCAGGTTGGGAAAGCCGATATCAATGGCATGGTACTCGCTGCACCTTGGCATCCTCAGGTACTTCCCGGTAATCCTTTCAGGCAAAAATCTCAGAAATTTTGGGGTGGAATTGTGAATTGGCGAACGGCAACGGCTTATGATGCAACTAAGGCTATTATTGCTGGTCTGCAGCAAAGCAACACTCGCGATGAATTGCAACAGGTGCTGCACAGTCCAAATTTTTCAGTAAATGGTGCTACGGGAAAAATTCAGTTTTCATCATCAGGCGATCGCATCGACAATCCCATTTTCTTAGTTAAAGTTCAACAAAAGTCTGGCAGTAATGACTATGAATTTGTGTGGTTACCTAACCCTAAGTAAAATAATAAAGTTTTGTAAATATAAATAATATTTGACGAAATCCATATTTTTAGTTGTGAAGTCTATAGAGGATGAATTTTTCTTTGGGTTATCTTGAAACGTTAAAACAAAGCGATTTTCAAGAAGACAATTATTTTCTCATGCTTATTGCCCATGAGAAATAAGCATGAGATAGTGACCCTTAAGAAGAACATTACATGGACTGCATAAGTCAAATGGAATTGCAGCTATTACAAATTGGGTAATAATTATCAGAGTCATCTCACTTATCAACAAAGATGCTGGGAAAACTTAGCTAGAGATAAAATTCAAACAAATAATTAACACTAAACATCTTGAAGAGGTAAAAAATGTCTGAGAACATTAAATTGACTATCGCTCTTAATGAACCAAACCTAGATGCAGAGGAGAGAGAAGAGCAAACGCGAAATCTGTTGCAAGAGGTGAAAGACAGAGATGAAGTTGAACAAGCCAGTCTTGTAGGAGTTACAGAAACACCACGTGGCTCAAAGGCATTTGCAGGTTTTCTGGTGGGGATGTTGCAGGCTGAAGTGAGTGTTGCCAATTTGAAGAAATTGCTGGGATTTTTGGGCGATCGCCTCGGTGACAAGTCGATTAAGCTGACAGTCAAAGCACCAGATGGTAGAGAAATCAGTTTGGAAGCCAGCAGCAAAGAAGAATTTGAATTCGCAAGGCAGCAAGCAGAAGAATTTCTGAAAAATACGAATGATTCATAGGATATCTTCTTCTGTTAATTCAGGAAAGTTTTCTAAAATTTCATCATGAGACATGACAGCCGCCAGCCAGCTAAAAATATCGGCAGCGGCTGATTTTAGTCGTCAAATGCTTTTAGGATATCTTCCGGTAACGAAGCATTGAAGTCTTCTGGCACTACGAAACGTCCTCGATCCTGTCCTAAACTACTCCGTCGATTGGATGAGGAGCGAAACGGAATCAGTTTGGCGATCGCAACGCCTCGGTTTGAAATAATGATTTCTTCTCCAAGTTCTACCCGCGACAAAAGCCGTGAGAGATTGGTTTTAGCTTGGTGGATATTGACTGTTTCCATAATGCTTGTAAACTAAGTCTATAAACTTTGCAGGTGACGGGTTACTATAAACCATAAAAATGCTTAGGTTAGAATAAATTATAAAATAATACTAAATAGAGATGACATCTGGGGTGCTAGTCATCTTTATTAGCCGGATTAATCATTACAACTGATTTATTTCGATGTGAGGATAGCAAATCTTGCATTTCCAGAATTTTGTCGTCATAGAGCAATGGCTCATAGCACACACGCTCATTACTAACCTTACTCTTTAGATAAGAATCTGTAACAGCGCGTTTTGATGTTGTAGCTATAAATAAGTGGGTGAAAATAAATAAACGTAACCATGTCATTGCGAACGGAGCGAAGCGAAGTGAAGCAATCGCAGGCGTTTGGGATTGCTTCGCTCCACTTCGTTACGCTCGCAATGACACACAAAACTTTTTTCCACCTACTTAATTTGAGCAGCGACTGGAAGCCTCCAGAACAAGCAATGGAGTCACATCCTCTGTTCAATATATACATGAACCAAAGTGAAGAACTACAAAAAATACTGGACTTACTAGAAGAAAAGATACTGTTTCTAAAAACGGCGAAAGTAACAGCAATAGACGCTGTGGCTCTTTTCAGTCTCCACAAGCAGATTGAAGAAGCTGAGGGTGAACGCCATAAAATAATACAGCAAATTGAAAATATAGACTCAGTAGCTTGTAGTGAAGAGTTATACCGTGCTTTATTAAAATTAGGCTATCGGGAGCAAGTGCGCTCATTTCTCAAATTTCTGAAAGCACAGTCAATAGGGGCTTTCCTTATCCACGGTTCGCTAGATCATGGACAACGTTGGTTACTGAATCGATTAGTTACACAGCATATCCGCTTTGGTACAATGGGCAAGATGGTGCGGATTGAACTTGATCGGATAGGACGCAGAAGAGATATTTCTGCTTTGTGGCGTGAATTTGGCGGACGTGTTGGCTTGGGAAGACAACACTCACCTACAGAAATTGCTGAACGAGTTTTTCACTGGTGGAAGACACAGAATGTCATCCTTGTTTTTCATGGCGTGGATTGTATGCCAGAAGGGTATTTGCAAGAATTACTTGACGAATTTTGGTTACCGTTGGCGAGTCAAGCACGAGAGGTTGTCTCTCCAACAAAATACCAGTTACTGATGTTTTTGGTGGATTATGAAGGCTGTGTAGGTTGTCAGGATACCATCTTTGTGGAGGAACTAGAAACAACTTGGGAACCGAGAGTTCCGATTAAACTACCAATCATTAATCCGTTTGGCGATCGCATTCTCACTGAGTGGATTCGGACAGTTAACATGGAGTTCCGCAAATTACCTCTTCTTGAAGTCATAGTCATAAATGAAATAGACAAATTCGTCAAAGAAATTTTGGAAAAGAGTGATAACGGAGTTCCAGAACGAGCGTTTTCAGAAATATGTGATTTGTGCGGCTGCAATTGGTATGAAGAAAGGGAAAGATGGTTAAAGATTTGACTAACAAACAACTTGAGTACACAGGCAAAGTGCAGCCGAAATTGGGAAAACCAGATGATGCAACTGGACATCTGTTGTATCCTTATTTGCCGAATGAGGAATTAATAGAAGCTGTTAACTTGGCAATTTACCTCGAACGACCACTTTTGCTCAAGGGGGAACCGGGATGCGGTAAAACAAGATTGGCTCGTGCTGTGGCTTATGAACTTGGTTTGCGTTTGGAAGCTTGGTACATCAAATCTACCACTCGCGCAAAGGATGGTCTTTATAATTATGATGCAGTCACGCGCTTACGCGATGCTCAACTGGCTGCAACTGGTCGTATTATCAAAGATGAGGATATCCCACGCATTAGTGATCCGGCTACTTATGTGAAGTGGGGACCATTGGGAAGTGCTTTTCAAAACGAACAGCGGACAGTGGTATTAATAGACGAAATTGATAAAGCTGACATTGACTTTCCCAACGACTTGTTATTAGAACTCGATGAACAACGGTTTATTGTTGAGGAAACGGGACAAGAAGTTCAGGCAAAAGCACCGCCAATCGTTTTTATCACAAGCAATGATGAGAAAGACTTACCAGATGCTTTCTTGCGGCGGTGTTTGTTTCACTACGTAGAATTTCCCAGCCGCGAAAGATTAGTAGAAATTGTAAATAACCACTTTCCTGATTCACCTAAAACGTTAGTAGAGAAAGCTGTGGATCGCTTCTCAGAGCTGCGCAAGGAAATGCGGGAAGATAAAGGGGAAGGTGGCAAGAAAGTGAGTACGAGTGAATTGATTGACTGGTTTAAGGTACTGCGTCGCTTTCCTCAAGATGAGGTTTTGGCAAAATTGGATGGTAAGCTGCCATTCGCTGGCGTTTTGCTGAAAAGTTGGGATGATCATATTCGTCATTTGAGACAAAGCCGTGGACGTGAATGAATTGCCACTCCAAGAACTTTTCACTCGTCTACGAGAAGCTGGCTTACCACTTGGTATTGACGAGTATCAGTTAGTTTTGCAATCTTTGCAAGTTGGTTTTGGCATGACTGACAAAGGGGCTTTGAAGCGTTTGTGTCAGACTTTGTGGGTTAAATCTGCTGAGGAAAAGCGGATATTTGAGTATCAGTTTGAGCAATTGATCGGCACTGAAGCTGTTGTGCCAAGTTCGGAAACATTGGTAAAGTCAATTGAAAAGCGTAAAATTGACCGCATTATTGACTATTTAG
Source organism: Brasilonema angustatum HA4187-MV1 (assembly GCA_019359695.1). Lineage (GTDB taxonomy): Bacteria > Cyanobacteriota > Cyanobacteriia > Cyanobacteriales > Nostocaceae > Brasilonema > Brasilonema angustatum. The sequence continues at coordinate 2,122 of JAHHGV010000048.1, read as the reverse complement.
CTCTGGCGGGTGCTTTCATTATTGGATTTTGGATCATTAGTTCGGGTATTGGATTTTTCATGAACAGAAATCAAACTCAGTTGAATAAAAATCTAATACAGCAGATTGTAGAGCAAATACAAATTTGGTCATCCGGATCAACTAACAACCAAACTCCAAATACAAAAGCGAATCAAAACCTAAATCAAACTCCAAAGATTAATCAAAACCAAAGCCAGATAAATTGGAGTGCGATCGCCCAGATAACTCTGAGTATTGTATTAGTATTAGTTACTGGAACAACTTTGACTGCTTTTGTATATAAATTGTACACGTGGATAGATAAGCGGGTGCTCTCTAAACAAAAAGTTGGTAATGATAAAGATTTTCCAGAAGCAACTTCAAGTGCGCCGTCTTCCTCCGTTCTGCCTGCAAAATTGACACAGGAAACAGAAGATGAAGTGCAAGTTGCACAAGCAGTGTTAAAAACTACCAGTAGAAATGAGGAAATTCTTCACAGTCGCTTTCTTCTGACATCTGAATATTTTCCTATAACCGAGCGGCAAATGAAACAGGTGTGGCGCTACTTGCGCCGCCCGGTACGCGAAGGACAACCAACAGAGTTAGATATGGAAGCAACGGTTAACCAGATTGGACGCCAAGGTATACTGCTCCAACCTGTGTTAGTTCCACGTCGGGTAAACCAAGCGGATTTGCTGTTACTCATTGACCAAGATGGCTCAATGGTGCCTTTTCACACTTTATCACGTCGGTTAGCAGAAACTGCCATGCGTGGAGGTCGTTTGGGTAAAGCAGACATTTACTACTTTCATAATTGCCCCATCGAATATCTCTACCACGACTTCAATCATCAAAAAGAGAAGTTAATAAGTGATATCGTGACTCATGTTTGTTCCAATAGGACAGCTGTGTTGATTTTCAGTGATGCTGGTGCAGCCCGTGGCGGTTATAGCAAAGAGCGCTACGAATTAACCAAAGAATTTCTTACCAAGCTAAAACAGAAGGTGCGTTACATTGCTTGGCTCAATCCTATGCCACACTCACGCTGGAACAAAACAACAGCTGGCGAAATTGCAGGTCTATTACCGATGTTTGAAGTCAGCCGCCCAGGTGTACAGGATGCTATTAGCGTGCTGCGCGGACGCCCAACGAACTTTGAAGGGCGGAAAAAATGAGTAAGATGAAACCTGAAGTTGCTAAGCGACGCATTGAGTCTTTTGAAAAACGCTTTGCCAAAGAGTCTTTTGAAAAACGCTTTGCCAAAGCACACCTGTATTTGGCATATCATGCTGCTTTTCCCTTATCACTCACACCTGAGTTGTTATATCGTTTATGGGCTAACTTTCAAAGAGATATTCACGGTGAAGTGCTAAACATCCCTTGGATAGCTGTAGCAGATTTGCTACTTTCTAGCCTGTGTCATGAAGTCGGGCACGAACTCTATGAAATGGATTTGGCAGTGCGAAATGAGCTGTTGAGTCGATTGAAGCAAGATGAAAAGTTTAGTCAACAGCGGATTAATGAACTGTCAGACTTCTTACTTGAGTATGTACAGCAGCAGCTATTGAGTGATGATCCCGATATTCAAGACTTCGCCCAAGCTCAACGGTGGGTAGCTCTAGCATACACGCAACCTAATGAAGCTGCTCGTGAACTAGCATTAGCATTCTCGAAATTGGATCAGAAGGATACAGCGGAACTAGTGCGGATGGCTTCATTAGCGGAAACATTTGCTGAACCATTGACTGAATTTCAGCCGCTACTGATTTATGCTCGTGGGATGGAAAAGTTTGCCCGTGGCAATTTGAAAGATGCAATAGATCGACTTAGAGAAGTCCCAAAAGAAGCAAACGTTATACAAGTTGCTGGAGTAGATTTGCCTATTCCGGAACAGTTACAGATTCCTAGGACTAAAAGACGATTCCAGCTGAACATCCCTTGGCTCAGCCTGCTTAAGTTTCTGGGGACAAGCGTAGGGGTAACTACTCTGGTGGTATTGTTAGAGTCGATGGGGAGTATTATCTCCCGCACCTCTCTGTTAGATCCGGACGTGCGTATTTCTACGCATCCGGCTCCCGATGTTCTAGGGTTTTCCCTTGCTCATGTGGATATAGTCGTGACA
>JAHHGV010000046.1 GCA_019359695.1 Brasilonema angustatum HA4187-MV1 | reverse complement strand
TCGCTGCAACAAACATAAGAAATATTTATTACAATTCTGTGGCGATACGCCCTTGGCGTCTGCGCTCCGCGCAATCGCCTGTAAAAACTCTCCCACTTTATTATCTCTGACTTTTGCAAGAGGTCTAGTGATTAGAAGCTTCCATACTGGAGAGTTCGCCACCAGCTTCCACTGCCATCAGCAGTCCATCACCTGTATTGGTATTGCAACCTAATGCTTTACTCAAGAATGCACAACCGCCATTCGCCAGGACTACTGCACCAGCACGAACAGTATAGGTACGATGATTTTGCCGCTGCACACCTCTTGCTCCAGCCACTGAGCCATCGTCAGCCAATAAAAGCTCTAGAGCAGGACTTTGGTCGAAAATCTGAACACCGATACGCAAGAGATTTTTGCGAAGTACCCGCATATATTCAGGACCATAATAACTCTGGCGCACAGATTCCCCATTTTCTTTAGGGAAACGATAGCCCCAATTTTCCACTAGCGGCAAACTGAGCCAAGTTTTTTCGATAACACGCTCGATCCAACGTAAGTTCGCTAAGTTATTTCCTGAGCGATAACGCTCCGATAAAACTTTGTCCCAATTCTCTGGAGAAGGAGCCATGATGCCATTGCCACTGGCAGCTGCTGCACCGCTCGTACCCAGAAAACCTTTATCAACAATGATGACTTTGACACCTTGGGACGCGGCTGCCCATGCTGCCCATGCGGCGGCAGGTCCACCACCAATTACCAGCACGTCAGCTGTTAATTGTAGTTCATTTTCGCTATAGACTGTCAGCAATTCCTTGTCCTCTTTTTTGGCAGTCAACTTCAGACTTTGCCACTGTCAGCGGCTTCTTGTGGCAAAAATCCACCTACCTGCATTTTTTATAATCTATAGTAAGCACTACATTTTATTAGTCATTCGTCATCAGTGCCAGATTCTACAATGCAACCTTTATCAAACACTAAAATACGGTCTAGGTGGAACATAGTGGACAACAGATCAGCTACTACACTGGCGTGTTTGACTGATCTGGTTTTTTGTCTATAAAATTGTGCTCGCTGATTTGTTTATGACTAATGACTGCTGCTTTGTCTGGCGACTTATGCAGTAGATAGAGTTTGCATAATATATACAAAGAATGTGTACGGCAAATTCTAGTTAACATGATACCCTAATTGTTAGTTTTTCAAACATTAAGTATTGCGAATTAACATTTGATTTGGTTGAAACTGCTGTAAAAGTTTCCATCCTCGTAATGGATCATGACACGGGCAATTGGTTGATTCTGACTAGCCGGGGGCAAGCATTTACCGTAGGCATTGCTCATCAAAATTAACCAGCCGTTTAGAGGGAGCATTAAGTAAAGTGGCGGCGAAAGTAATTTAATGGGTAGTCAAGTGATCGCTTGAAAATGTGCTAGTAGACAGACGTGCTATAAACTTTCCGTTATTTCGGCAGTCTAATAAATATAGCAATTGCATATTACGGTAACTTTATCAATTTACAGTATAATACTAGCAGCTATGACCGCTTCCTTTGAAATATTGCTTGCAGTTGATAGCAAAATTCCAAAAGAAACGGACGAGTGTGAACACCTATGGATCAAACTCTGGAGAATCTACATGGGCTACAAGCATATCGAAGTCAAACAGGTAGCTGGTTTTATCGGTGCTGAAATCGGCGGCGTAGACCTTTCCCGTCCTCTAAATGATGATCAAGTCCAAGAAATTCGTAAAGCGCTATTGAAGTGGAAAGTCCTGTTCTTTCGTGGTCAGAACATCGATCATGCTGCACAGGTGGAGTTTACATCTCGTTTTGGCGAAGTAACTTTCGCCCATCCTTTGGGAGAGCCTGAACCAGTTCCGGGATTTCCCCAGATCAAACCTGTAGACCGTAAGCTCTATGAAAAGCAGTACGGTTTTCGCAATGGAGGTCCCTGGCACACAGACGTAACAGCGGCTATTAACCCACCAGCTGCATCAATTTTACGTGCGGTTAATGTCCCTAGCTTCGGTGGTGATACCCAGTGGAGTAATCTTGTTGCCGCTTATGAGGGACTGTCAGCACCCCTGCGGGCGCTAGCAGACACATTGAAAGCTGAACATCGCTTTAATGGGGGCGGGCATCAACCCCGCAACGGCAAATTTGCTGAGCGCGTTGCTGTCAATCCACAAGTCTCAATTCATCCAGTTGTCAGGGTTCATCCTGAAACTGGTGAACGTGCCTTATTCGTCAACCCTGGGTTTGTCTCGCACATTGTTGACGTGTCGCCACAAGAAAGTAAGCTGCTGCTTGAGTTGTTCTTCAACCAAATCACCAAACCTGCTTACACTACCCGTTTCCGTTGGAACAATGGTGATATCGCGTTCTGGGATAACCGCGCCACTGTGCATCTGGCTCCTCAAGATTTAGATCATTTGGATGTTGAGCGTCTCCTCTATCGCACCACCATCACTGGCGATGTTCCAGTAGGGGTTGATGGTTTTCGCTCCCAAGTGGTTCAAGGTGAGACATTCAGTGCAGAAGTACCAACTGTCTTCAAGCAAAAAGCCCAGAAGGAAGCACAACCAGTGCTTTCTTGACACTCCCACAGCTTGAAGCCGTGGGATTCTTGGTTAATCAACCAAGCAAAAAAGTATGGGAGCGATAAGCCGGAGGCTTGACGCTGAGTCCTAAGGGGACACGCGCAAGGGACGCGTATCGCACCCTTGATTTGACCAAACAGCAATCGTCTCCCTGGTTTCTTCTAATATTTTTAGCTACTTCCAAGATTCGTTTCCATTAATTCCACTTTTCCAAAGAAAAGCGACTTGTTTAGCGATCAATCCAACGGCTCACTGCTGGCAATTGTGCACAGAACCATAGCGCACCTAAGATACTCAGACTACCACAGACAATCAAGGCATTAGTCGCACCAAAATGATCTGCTAAAGTTCCAGCTAACAAATTCCCAAAGGGCATTGTACCGACCATTGCTAGGGCATAAAAACTCATTACCCGTCCGCGCTTATCCTCGGCGCCCCCAAAGCCTGGATTGACAAGTATAAAGGCAAATTTGATCAAGGGTGGGATAAATTACGAGAACAAACCTTTGCCCGTCAAAAACAACTGGGTGTAATTCTCGCTGGTGCAGTTATTTATCCATAACGATGGAGAAATGATTCTGCCGTTGAATATGCAAAATCTGTGCAAGCAGAATTATCAATTATCTGCAAGCACAATATTTTGTTCGATGTCCCAACCATTTTCTGCCCAATCAGTTGTTGATATTCGTACCCACAAAGGATAACCTTCTGGTAAAACTGCTCGTATGGATTGCGCTACTTCTGTGAGCAAACGAGTACGGTTTTCAAAACTACCTCCATACTCGTCGTGGCGATGGTTACTCTTGTGTCAAGACTAAACCCGCACCACTAACCGCACGACTAGCTAAATGAACTAAATGCCAATCATTAACATAGCCATTTATACTAAAGTACTGACACATTGGTGAGACAGCAATGCGATTACGAAAAGTGACTGCACCAATAGTAAGTGGTTCAAATATGTGTGCCATGTGATTTAAGTAAATTACAGTTAAAAAAGAGAAAGAAATAAACTGTCATCTTTGGAGGTAGACGGAAAAAGCCACGCACCTCATCCAAGACAAGGCATTTTTCCGAGCATATATATTTAGATAATCTAACAATTAGATTAGCCTAATTTTTGGTTAACATATATTTTTTTTACAAAAGAGTTGTATTTTGCCAGGGTATTATGTCAGAATTCAAAAATAATCACCTGTTAGTTGGTCAAGAAATAGTATTTTAAATTTGTCAAAGGATTTGCAGATTTAAAATTCCGAGAGTAACCTTTGCACAATTAGTAACGTGAGGTTTTGCCTAATGATATCTGCATTCAATGTCGTGTGCTTTGATTTTGGGTAGTGTTCGCCACCTAATATCTAATACCAATTCTCCTTGTTGTTGCCACAAATCCGATCCCCCCGTGCCCCCCTTGCCAAAGCAGGGCTGTTTCATTCGTTAAGGAGGAAGGATTTGTCAATATGTAGCGCGATAATTTTTGGGACATACAGCGGTTTTCTGTAAGGTGGGCATTGCTCACCAATATCTCAAATGTCTATCACGTAGGCTTTTGTGAGCAATGCCCACCCTACGATTTGTGGTCTATTCATATGAAAACCGCTGTAAGTTATAGAAAACCTACATTAGAACCCAGAAAATTCAATTTTTCTCCAGGAAATAAGGAGCGATGGCTAAGATTAACCCTTGACATGATGAGCCTTTGAGGGAATGAAACAGCCCTGCCCTTGCCAAGGGGAGCCAGGTGCTAACAGCGGGTTTCCCGACTTGTAGCACAAGCGCGTGGGTTGGGGGGGATCTTATGTCGCCAGTTTTTGGAGAAACGGTATAAGTCTTGAGCGCAAATATTCCCGTTAGCAAAAACCGATGATTTTTTGAAGGAAAAAACATGACTGAATATAGCCGATTAAAGACATCGCCCTCCGCCGCAGTTAGAGCAACCCTTGATTATCCGGTCATCGACACCGACGTTCACACCAATGATTTCACCCCGGCTCTTGAGGATTACATCGCTAATTACGGTGGCGCAAAACTCGTGGATGAATTACGCCATGCGGAATCTTCCCGTCTCAACTCCAAGAGTGGCGGTAAAGACTGGTATCAACAAACTCCAGAAGAACGTCATTACAACCGCACAATTCGATCGCCTTGGTGGGCTAGAGTCACCCGCAACACTTTGGATCTCGCTACTTACACCCTCCCTGAACTGTTTTATGAGCGTCAGGCGGAGCAGGGATCGGACTATTCTGTGTTGTTTCCGAACAATGTCCTGGCACCGGCTGGAGCAAGTCAAGAGAACCGTCAGGCACTGCAACGTGCGATTAATCACTATCATGCTGATATCTACCGTAAATATAGCGATCGCCTGACACCGGTAGCTGGCATCCCTACGACAACTCCGCAAGAAGCTATTGAGGAGCTAGAGTTTGCCGTAAAAACATTGGGATTGAAAGTGGTTAATATCGTTGGTGGCGTGAAACGACCAATTAAGGCGATCGCTGATAAGTATCCAGCCGCTCAATTCCCTGGAATAGCCAAACATGCTTCTTATATCGACTTTTACGGACTAGATAGTGAATACGACTACGATCCCTTCTGGGCTAAGGTCGTCGAACTGGGCGTACCCGTCACCACTCATTACGGCAGTCAGGGGTGGACTGGACGCTCTTCCACCAGTAACTACATGAACAACCATATTGGTCACTTCGCGGATGGCTCGCAAGCATTTGCCAAGGCGCTGTTCTTCGGTGGTGTGACCAAGCGTTTTCCACAGTTGCGCGTCGGGATGCTCGAAGGTGGTGCAGATTGGGGTGCCCACGTCTACGTTCATTTGGTGGATCGCTTCTCCAAGCGCAATATCAAGGCACTGCAAAACTACAACCCAGACCTCACTAATGCTTCGGAGTTGTTCGAGTTGTTTGAACGCTTCGGTGGCGAAATCACTCAAGGGCATTCTCTTAACAAAGAGGAATTGGTCAAGAGTGTACTGGGATCTTCCTTCATCCGTTATAGCCGTCAGCCGATTGGTAGCGAACTGGAAGATTTTGCGGCTGCTGGCATTGAAACAATTGAGGACATTCGCGATCGCTGGGTGAACAATTTCTTCTTTGGTTCTGAGTCTGACGATCGCACTATAGCAGCAGCATTCAACGACAAAGCCAATCCGTTGGGTGTCAAGATCAACGCGATCTATTCCTCCGATGTTGGTCATTGGGATGTGCCCGATCTCACCGCCCCACTAGCTGAAAGCTGGGATCTTGTGAAAGAAGGCGTCCTGACCGAAGCCGACTTCAAGTCCTATGTCTTCGCTAATCCCTACAAGTTTTATACCGAAGCCAACCCCGATTTCTTCAAAGGTACGGCGATTGAATCCAAGGTAGGTAACATCGAATCTCAACAAGTGGACAAGAATCTGGTGGTAGCATAAATGTCTTTACCAACCACTCATCTCGGTAAAACCTCGATTTAGTCTGGGAGACTAACATGACGACAACTGATCCCGATACCAGTGCCCGCGAGGCACTGCGCCTACTCGAACCCGATCCCGATGACTGGGTGCCCGATAGCCCAAGTATCAACCACAACGTCACGATAGTAGGTGGTAGCGGCAGCGGTAGTACTTTTGCATTTGCGCTACGGCGTGCTGGCATCGGTCGCGTGACGGTAATCGATGCCGCAGAGGACGAGGGCAATTCTGGCGTGTGGCTGACGCGAGCGCGGATGAAAAAGCTCCGCACACCGAAGAACCTGCCCGGTCCTGAACTGGGCATCCCAGCACTGTCGTTCCAAACTTGGTACGAGGCGCGGCACGGTGCTGAGGCTTACGCGGCTATTGATCGTATCCCTCGGTTGGCGTGGGCAGAGTACCTCATCTGGTATCGGCAGTTTCTCGGCATCTCAGTTCGTTACCGGACGAAGTTGGTGCGGATCGAGCCAGCCGAGGGTTTCTTTCGCCTGCACCTTGAGGTGAACGGTGTCGCGCAGGTGGAGACTACGCGCAAGATTATCTTTGCCAACGGCGTTGCTGGCACTGGTGGTCCATACATACCGCCAGTACTGACTGACTTACCACGCACGCTGTATGCACATACCGCCGATGTCATTGATTTTGAAGCACTGCGCGGTAAGACTGTAGCAGTGTTGGGTGCGGCGGCTTCAGCTTTCGACGCAGCTGGGGTGGCGCTGGAATCGGGAGCGAGGGCAGTACACCTGTTCGCACGGCGCTCGGCGATCGCTTCTCTGCCAGTAATTCGAGTGCGTGGGTATCCTGGTGCTTACTACAATTATCCACAACTGCCTGATGAGGCTCGCTGGTTCCAAGCTTGGCGCTTTCGGCAGGCAGGCTCTACACCACCACCGGACGCAATTGAGCGAGCGATCGCCTTCCCCAACTTCCACTTGCACCTGTCTGCACCTTGGAAATCGGCGCAGGAAAAGGACGGGCGTATCGTTGCCCAGGTGAACGACGATATTTTCGAGTTTGATTTTGCGATCGCTGGCACTGGTTACTTTGTTGACCCGACAGAGCGCCCTGAACTAGCCGACTTTGCCCAGTATATTGCACTTTGGCGCGATCGCTACAAACCACCAGCCGACCAGCGCGACGACGATTTGGGAACGCACCCCTACCTCGGCAGTGCCCACGAATACCTAGAGAAAGTACCAGGTACTGCGCCCTACCTGAAAGACATTCACGTCTTTAATCCTGCTGGTTTCGTCAGTTTCGGTCTGCCAATTGGTGACGTACCTAGCATTCGCCGCGACGTGCCTGCCATAGTGTCGCGCATCAGCCACGATTTGTTTTTCAGCGACTGGGAGCAGCACGAGGCACGCATCACCAGCGACATCGCACCGGACTTTGAAGAGTCACTGTACGCAGCAGCAGTGTGGAAACAGCCAGCCAAAGCTGCGGTCAGCTGAGTCTGCCCAGAGGAACTGGGGACTTTAAAGAAGCAGGGGGCAGGGAGCAGAGGAGAAATAACTAATGACAAATGCCCCATGCCCGTTCGGCTGAGCGCAGTCGAAACCCATTACCAAATTATTTAGGAGTTACAACTATGCCCGTCCAACATATCAGCAATGGTTCCTTGCCTTATCTTTTCTCACCTGTCTCTGACACTGGCAGCAAACCCGCGCCCCTTGTGCTGTTTTTGCATGGAGCACGCGATCGCGGCAATGATCTAAATGTGTTGCTCAAATGGGGTTTACCTCGTTTAGTGGATGTGTCAGATCCATTACCTTATGTCTTTGCAGCCCCCCAACTTCCTGAAGGACAGACTTGGGTAGAGCGAGAATCAGATGTGATTGCTTTACTGGATAAATTGATCGCCTCCCAGCCCATCGATCCATCCCGTGTGATTTTGTCTGGGTTCAGCTTAGGTACGGCTGGGGCTTGGCATATCGCCGCTTCCCATCCTGGACGCTTTGCTGGTTTGGTAGCAGTTTCCGGTCGTGTCCCCAAGACATTAGAAGAAACCCAACTAGCTGCGCTCAAAGAAATTCCCATCCAAATATTCCAAGGTGGCAAGGACGAAAAACTGCCGATTGAGGATACAGAGCAGATTGTCGCTACCTTGCGCGGACTGGGGGGAACAGTGGACTTTACAGTATTCCCTGAAGGCGATCATTTTATTGCCGATGAAGTTTACAGTGACCCGAAATTGCAACAATGGCTAGTTTCACAGAGCCGTCGTAACGTCCCTTTAGTTGTCTGATGCCTTATGTCTTACTGTTATCTGACTGGAAAGATGTAGAACTAAAACATTACGAAATATTGCACGAGCAAACGGGCAAGCCGTTTAAACGAGTTTGGTGGGGTAAGGCAATACAGCCTGACTAATCTGCGTTAGCGTACAGCACTTCGGGAATGAAAACGGCGTAGCCTCTCGTAGAGAAGCGGGGTGCAACGCACGTCACAGTCTGTGTTTCTAAATTCTGCTTTTTCAATCAACAACAACAAACACTTCCATGACGTTACCAACAACTAAGCTCGGTAAAACTGGATTGAGCGTTTCCCGTCTCTCTCTCGGTACAATGACCTTCGGATTGCAGACAGATGAAGAAACTTCTAGGCAGATTCTTGACACTGCTGCTGATGCAGGAATTAACTTTCTAGATACAGCCGACGTTTATCCTCTGGGCGGCGGAATTGCCACAGCCGGACGTACCGAAGAAATCATTGGGCGCTGGCTCAAAGGCAAACGCGAACATTTTATACTTGCCACCAAGGCTATAGGCAAGGTTGGCCCTGCACCTTGGGATCAGGGTGCTTCGCGCAAACATATTTTAGATGCGATCAATGCTTCTCTGAGACGACTGGGAACTGATTATGTTGATTTGTATCAATTGCACTCTGATGATGCCTCAACCCCTCTGGATGAGACCTTAGAAGCACTGGACACGATAGTTCGGGCTGGTAAAGCACGCTACATTGGGGTTTCCAACTTCTTAGCTTACCGACTCAGCCGCGCTTTAGGTCGCGCCGATGTTCGTAATCTAACTCGCTTTGTCTCGATTCAGCCCCGCTACAATTTGTTGTTCCGCGAAATTGAGCGAGAACTGTTGCCCCTAGCGCAAGAAGAAGGGCTTGGTGTAATTCCCTACAATCCGTTGGCGGGAGGTCTGCTCACTGGTAAGCACAATCTCGCTCAAGGCCCCACTACAGGAACTCGTTTTACCTTGGGTGCAGCCGCAGAACGTTATCAAGAACGTTATTGGCACGATCGCGAGTTTAATACTGTTGAGGAATTACGCACAGTAGCAGATTTGGCTGGATTGTCCCTCACCATCCTAGCAGTAGCTTGGGTGCTGGCTAATCCGATTATCACTGCCCCGATTATTGGCGCTAGCCGCCCAGAACAACTTGCGGACACCCTCAAAGCAGTGGAAGTAAAACTCGATAACAGTTTGAAACAAAAGCTAGACGACATCACCGTTGAATATCGCAGGGGAGATGCTGTGCGCTAAGATTGCTAACCCAGCAATTTTATAGAGCGATATGCTAAAAATTAGCCAAGCAAAATTGTATGATGCTCAAAGCATTAAAGCTTTTTACAATCAGTGTGGTTATGGTGGTGATCTGAGTGAGGAAGCCTTAATATTTATTGCTCAATTGGAGGAGAGAATTGTTGGTGCAGTACGTTTGTGTCCAAATACTGGGTTCTTTGTGCTTCGGGGAATGCAGGTTTTAGCTCCGTTTCAGCGTCAGGGTGTTGGCACGCAGCTACTTCAAGCTTGTACCGAGCAACTTGCCGATCAAGTTTGTTACTGTATTCCGTGGCAGCATTTGAAATCGTTCTATCAACAAGTAGGGTTTCAAGAAGTTTTACTGATTGAGGTTCCAGACTTATTGCGTAAGCGATTTAATAACTACATTTCCAGAGGAATGAATGTCATTCTAATACGTCGGTTGCCAGATGTTAGGGAGAAGCTGAAGTGATTCGACGCGATCGCCGTTCTTTAATTAAACGTCCTCGTTCATCTCAATCCTTTCAACGTGCTGCCAATGCACCCAACTTACCACCGACTCCATTCATGTTTATTTGCTATTTTGTCAATCAGTTTCGCTGGTGGTATGTGGCAATGGCGCTCCTGGAGATAGTACACGCAACTTGTGGCATTATGTTGCCCTATGCCATTGGCGGGATCATCCGCAGCGTGACGCAACGGGCGGGCGACAGCAAACATATTTTTGATGCTGTGAGCCAACCAGTAATGCTGTTCATCGCCTTGAGTGTGGGTGAAGTGGTATTCGGGCGATCATCTGGACTCTTGCAAACTATCCGTCACCCAATTCACCGCCAGCACATAGTCCGGTGTCTATATGCCTACTTGCAACAGCATTCCCATCGCTACCTGAGCAGCAGTTTTGCTGGGGCTTTGGCACATCGGATTAGCGAATCTTCTTTGGGTGTAACCCAGACAATGCAAATGCTGATTACTGAGTTTATGCCAGTAATTATCGTATATACCGTTGCTACAACTTTACTGTATCGCACCTATCCTCCGCTTGCTGCATTCGTGGGAGTGTGGGCAGTTCTATTCGTCAGTATTTCGTTCTGGTTAGCAACTCGCTGCCGAATTTACTCCCGAAAAGCCGCAGCCGCCAGAAGTGAAACAACTGGCATCATCGTAGATACAGTAACAAATATCATCAGTAGCAGACTGTTTGCTCGCTTGGGTTTTGAACGACGCTATTTGAATGAGCAATTAGGGCGCGAACTCAAAGAAGTAAGAATATCTAACTGGCACTCGGAGCGAATCCGCTGGTTTCAGTTTATTTCAGCAGCGATTTTGAAAATTGGCACTCTGTATTACTCACTCTCCCTCTGGAGTCAAGGAAAGATCGCTGCTGCTGACTTCGTGGTGGCAACCAGTCTATCGCTGTTGATCATCAGTGAAGCCCGTAATTTAAGTAAACGCTTTCTAGAATTCTTTGAACATATCGGCAATGTCGCTAATGGTGTCTTCACCATTGTTCAACCCCACGAGTTAATTGATCGGGAGCAAGCGATCGCCCACTCAATCACCCAAGGACGCATTGAGTTTCGGGGAGTAAATTTCAACTACTCACCTGAGAAAAAAGTATTCCATAACCTTTGTGTCACCATCCCACCTGGACAGCGTGTGGGGTTGGTTGGCTTTTCCGGCTCTGGAAAATCCACTTTTGTCAATTTGATTTTGCGTTTGTTCGACCCACAATCTGGACAGATTCTCATTGATGGGGTAGATATTCGAGACATGACTCAGGATGCCCTACACGCCCAAATCAGCTTGATTCCTCAAGATCCGTCTCTATTCCATCGCACGTTACTGGAAAATATTCGTTACGGGCGAGTGGAAGCAAGTGATGAAGAAGTGAAGGAAGCAGCACGTAAGGCTTATGCTCATGATTTTATCGTGCCGATGAGAGAGGGTTATCATTCTCTGGTGGGCGAACGCGGTGTGAAACTGTCCGGTGGGCAGAGACAACGCATTGCGATCGCGCGGGTAATCCTCAAAGACGCACCAATCCTGATCTTAGATGAAGCTACCTCTAGTCTCGATTCCATCACTGAAAAAGCGATCCAAGATACCCTAGATTTAGCGATGCACGGAAAAACGGTGATTGTAGTAGCTCATCGCTTGTCCACCATCGCCCATCTAGACCGCATTTTGGTGTTCGACCAAGGTCGCATTGTTGAGGATGGTACCCACATCAAACTCCTCGCACGTAACGGGGCTTATTACAGGTTATGGAAAATGCAGGCAGGTGGATTCTTACCTGTAGAAGCTAGCAATCAGAATCTATCCGATCTACAAACAGGATCGATTTGAACCCGAAGAATAGTACTTTGTCAATGTTCCTTTGATAGGTTCGTAGTAAGCCCTTCAGCGCTGATTACAAACTATACCAACCCCTCAATTTCTGGTTGACAGTCTAATAGTCATAGGTAATTGGATATATGTTACGTTTAACTTTACGACGGGCGCTCGCTCGGCTCGCCGCAGGCATCGCAGTATCTCTTGTCATCAGCTTATTAACGATTACTAGCCCTGCCTTAGCAGATACAGCAAAGGTATTGCCTATTCCCCAACCATCCTTCCGGGGTAAAATTGGCATCACTTACCCTGAGTCAACACCAGATTTTCCCGCCCCAATCACCGCTCCAGAAAAAGCCCCGAATGTTCTGCTAGTGCTACTGGATGATGTGGGCTTTGGGCAAGCGAGTACCTTTGGTGGACCTGTAGAAACTCCAAATTTAACTCGCTTGGCTGAAAAAGGATTGCGTTACAACCAATTCCATACCACAGCCCTTTGTTCACCTACACGAGCAGCTTTATTGACTGGACGCAATCATCATTCAGTAGGTACAGGAGTAGTTGAGGAATTAGCAACAGGTTTTCCCGGTTACACAACTATCTTACCTAAGAGTGCTGCCACTGTAGCAGAAGTATTGCGGCAAAATGGTTATAACACTGCCGCTTTCGGTAAATGGCACAACACACCAGATTATGAAACTAGCGCCGCAGGTCCTTTTGACCGTTGGCCAACAGGCTTAGGATTTGAGTATTTTTACGGTTTTTTAGGTGGTGATACTAATCAATGGAGTCCAGCTTTAGTAGAAAATACTCAGCGGGTTGCACCACCAATTAATAACCCTGATTACCATTTGACTCCAGATATAGTAGATCGTGCGATCGCCTGGATTCATTCTCAACAGTCTATAGCTCCTGACAAACCAATATTTACCTATTTAGCTACCGGTGCTACTCATGCGCCCCACCACGCCCCCAAAGCCTCGATTGACAAGTATAAAGGCAAATTTGATCAAGGGTGGGATAAATTACGAGAACAAACTTTTGCCCGTCAAAAACAACTGGGTGTAATTCCCGCTAATGCCCAGCTTACATCGCGTCCCAAAGAACTGCCAGCTTGGGATTCCTTATCCAAAGAAGACCAAAGAATCTATGGCCATGAAATGGAAGTATTTGCGGGATTTTTAGCGCATACCGACTTTGAAGTCGGAAGATTGATTAATGCGATTGACCAAATTGGTGAATTGGACAACACCCTAATCTTCTACATCGTCGGTGATAATGGTGCCAGTGCAGAAGGCGGTTTAGCAGGTAGCGTCAATGAATTAAAAGTTTTCAATAAAGTACCCGAAAGCCGAGAGCAACTGCTGGCTGACTTGAACGACTTAGGCAGTCCCAAAACCTTTAATCATTATCATGCAGCCTGGGCATGGGCAGGCGCTACCCCTTTTCAATGGACAAAACAAATCGCCTCTCACTTTGGTGGTACTCGTAATCCCTTGATCGTTACTTGGGGTAATCGAATTAAAGATCGTGGTGGAATACGGAATCAATTCCATCATGTCATTGATATTACCCCCACAATTTTAGAGGCTGCGGGAATTACTGTACCTACTGAAGTTAACGGGGTGAAGCAACAGAAACTTGAAGGTACTAGCTTAGTCTACACCTTTGATAATTCTGATCAGCCTTCCCATCGTCAAACCCAGTATTTCGAGATGTTCGGCAACCGGGCTATTTATGATCACGGATGGGTAGCCGCCGCTCGTCATCCTCGATTACCTTGGCAGGGTACAATCAATGCTGACTTCCAACAAGATCCTTGGGAACTGTATAACATTGAGGAAGATTTCAGTGAAGCCAATAACCTAGCGGCTGAAAATCCAGAGAAACTGGAAAAACTGCAAAACTTGTTTTTGTCACAAGCACGTCAATATCAAGTTTTACCATTAGACGATCGCGTCTCTGAACGGTTTGATGTCAGTCGTCGCCCCTCTCCAGCCTCAGGGCGCACAACTTTTACTTACTATCCTGGTGTAGAACCTATCCCAGAAGGTAGCGCACCAAGTCTGAAAAATAGATCCTTTAGCATCACGGCTAATGTAGAGATTCCAGAAAGTGGTGCTGAAGGTGTGCTACTAACCCAAGGGGGACGTTTTGCTGGTTGGGGCTTTTTCCTTGAAGATAGCAAATTAACATATGTCTACAACTTTGTTAATGCACAACGTTATATTATTCAATCTCCTCAAAAATTATCCCCAGGTAAATCAACAATCCGATTTGATTTTGATTACGACGGTGGTGAAGTTGGTGCAGGAGGAACTGGGAAGTTATTTATCAATGAGCAACAGGTAGCTTCAGGTCGAATTGAAAAAACTGTACCCTATCGCTTGGCTTTAGATGAAACCTTCGATGTTGGTCGAGATACAGGTACTCCTGTGGTTGAAACTTATCAAGTACCGTTTGCATTCACAGGTAATTTACAGAAAGTTACCCTGAATTTGAATTAAAAAATGTAGGGGCAATTCATGAATTGCCTCTATACTTCGTAATTGTTCATCACTAACAAAATTATTACTTTTAACAGGGCGTCTCCTCAAAAATTTATGAACGAAATTATCCCAATCCTTGACAAATTAGCATTCCTAGCGTTTGTTGTAGCCACGATGTTTGGCACAGGTTTAAAGTTAACTGTACAGCAGATTTGGCAACCTCTTTGTAATATCCGCTTGGTGATTTTCTCGCTGCTGACAAATTTTGTCCTAGTACCACTTTTTGTGTATTTATTGCTGCAAATAATACCTCTTAACGAACCTGTGAAAGATGGTTTGCTGATCATGGCATTGGCATCTGGTCCTCCAGCTTTACCAAAACTTGCCCAAATAGTTAAGGGAAATTTAGCCTTTTCTGCAGGACTGATGATGTTGTTAATGTTTGGTACAATCTTTTATATGCCGCTCGTACTACCATTAGTTTTACAAGGTGTACAAGTCAACTCTTGGGATATTGCCAAACCATTAATATTTCTGATGTTAATACCGTTGGGAATTGGATTATTAATTAAGGCAAAATATGAGGCAATCGCTTTTAATCTTCAACCAATTACTTTCAAAATATCTAATTTTGGATTGCTTTTAGGTTTAGTAGTCAGGCTGATAGTACACTTCAACGAGATTATTATTTTATTGAAAACTGGTGTCATCCTTGTTTGTGCTATTTTTATTGTGTTCTCCTTTAGTGTCGGTTATCTTTTAGGCGGTCCTGGTATTGATACCCAAAGAGTTTTAGGAGTAGGAACTGCTCAACGCAATTTTGCCGCAGCCTTATTAATAGGTACGAGTAATTTCGATGATCCAAATGTGGTGAGCATCATTATGGTAACGAGTTTATTAATGATGGGAATAGTGATTATTTTAGGGCAAAAGTTACCAGAAATAGACCAAGTACAGAAGAAAGAGGTAGAACAGGTAAAAGTATCTTGACATAAATTGAGTGTAAAACTCAAAAGAATAAGCAAGCGTAACATACCAAGCAAAGTGCCTTGACGAGAGGAATTTAGCGATCAATCCAACGGCTCACTGCTGGTAATTGTGCACAGAACCATAGCCCACCTAAGATACTCAGACTACCACAGACAATCAAGGCATTAGTCGCACCAAAATTATCTGCCAAAGTTCCAGCTAACAAATTCCCAAAGGGCATTGTACCCACCATTGCTAGGGCATAAAAACTCATTACCCGTCCGCGCTTATCCTCGGCAACTAGCGTTTGGATAATCATATTACTACTCGTCATCTGTAGGATGGTAAAGCAACCTGTAAACACCAGTATGATTATGGATAGCCCAACTTGACGCGATAGTGAAAAGGACATCAAACTTATCCCGATCAAGACTTGAGCGACTACAATCAAACGCTCTAAGCCCGCAATCCCTCGCCTGACACTCAGATACAAACAAGCAAGCAACGATCCAATCGGTGCTGAGGTGCTGAGGTGAGCCATCGTAGTTGCATCCCCATTTAAAATCTTAGCCGCGAAGACGGGCATGAGCGCGACATGAGACATCCCGACTAAACCCTCTAAGGCCAGCATTAATAAAATTGCTCTAATCGGCTGGAATTTAGAGACATATTCAAAGCCCTCCCGCAATTTCAGCAAAGTATCACTAAGGCTCGTAAGAGTCTGCATCGGTCTGACTTTCAGCCGCATTGCTAGCAGGGTAAAAATGGCAGGAATATAGCTGAGGGTATCGTAGAGAAAACAATATTTCACCCCTAGCGTCGCAATCAAAATCCCGCCCATAGCGGGCCCCAATACCAGCGAGGAACTTAACATCACTGAATTCAAGGCGATCGCATTACTCCAATCGGCGCGATCGTCTACGGTTTCGGTGACGATTGTATGACGCACGGGCATATCTAATCCCTTGAGAAAACCATTGAGAACACTCAGTACCAATAGGATGGGAAACGTCATCGAATTCCTAAAGGTAAGAATCGTTAATGCCAGGGAAACGCTAATTCCCAATATCTGCACTAGCATTAATAAATCACGACGACTCCAGCGATCAGACAATACGCCCGAAAACGGAATCACTAATAACGTAGGTAAAAATTGTACAAAGCCTGCAACTCCCAACAACCAAGCCGATTTAGTTAAATCGTATACCAGCCAAGGAATAGTTAATTGCTGGGTCATAAATGTCCCAGACATTGATAGTAACTGTCCCCCAAAAAACAGGCGAAAATTACGCCAACGCAAGGCAGGTAAATAGTGGTAAGTGATATTACTTACGCGATCGCCTAGTTGTCTATTCCAAATTTTCATGAGGGGAGTTTTAATGTGTGATGCTAACAATTAGGTTAACTAATAATTATATGATAATTCTAATCGCTTATCTGTTAACATCTTTTTTCTATAGCAGTCTTATCTGATTTGTAAAATAAACTAAGCGTGAATAAACCGCACAGATCCACCAGAACACAGAGGAGGAAAACAGAGAGTTTTACAAATGATTTAGAATTGCTATATCCCTGTTCTGTCACTCTCCGAAAACATTTACCATTTTTGAATTCTAGAGCTTTTATTTGGTAAGGGATCGCACAATTTTTTTCTAATAATAAAGACCACACCCATTTTTTTCTAATAGGATAGCTTGTATTGTTTGCCTGATAAGCCTTCCAGAGATTGCTCACCCGGAAAGTGACAGAAGAGGGATATAGCAATCCGATTTGATATCTGAATCACTCGTGGAGACAGGCAACAGGCAACAGGCAACAGGTGAGACCAGCCCCCGTCTTGGCGGTCTCCGTCACGATGGGGGACTGGCGAACCCGAAGGGGAAGAAGGAATAAAGGTGTACGGAGTTTTTTTCAAAAATCAAATAGGAGTCCTATATATTCTCTGCGGTTAATTAACAAATTTGGCGTTGCAGTGTCTTAGTTTTTTATAGCCGCTTACCCATACTAACAACATCATCCATTTTGAAACCAAGGCGCTTGTAAAACTCGATAACGGCTGTGTTGGATGTGCGTATCTGTAAGTTAATTTTGAGACAATTTAAATCTTTGAGTTTAGCGATCGCTTCTTCTACCATATACCGACCTATACCCTGCCGTTGATGGTTTGGCTCTACGGCTAAGTAGTTAAGCCAACCGCGATGACCTTCATATCCTGCCATGATGGTAGCAACTACTTGAGAATCAATCAGACCAACCAGAAATAATTCTGGCTGAAAGAGCAACTTGAGCCAAATATCACGTTTGGGATCATTCCAAGGCACAACTAAACAGCAGCAATGCCACAACTTGATAACTTGTTCCTCATCTTGCTCTTGATACGGTCTGACAATCAAGTTGATGTTTTGCATTTTCATTAGGCAATACAACGCGTATCTATATTAAATACGGCAAACGCACTTTACAGCAATTTTCAGCTTATTAGAGTACGTTTGAGACAGAGAGTGAAGGAATGAAATCAATTGAAAAACGCTGTAAAGTCTTTATATCGTCAACTACAAATACATTCAGATTTAAAAACTAATTGAGCCTCCCAGGTGTAATGGCTTGCAATAGTTGAGTTGGGACAGCCCCCTTAATATCTACCTTGCGAGGGATGATTTTTTCTTGGAAATAAAAGTCAGCAACTTGTTGTTGTTCGGCAATGATGGAAGGTGTCAGTTTTCTTAATCGACGAACGGTTCGACGTGCGACTGTTTCTAAAACAGATTGGTCAATTTTCAACTCAGGAGCAAGAAGTTTGGCAGCTTCGCTTGGGTTTTGATCAGCCCATTCTCCCACCTTGTCTGCTTCCTCTAAAAACACTCGCGTCAATTCGGGATTTTGAGTGATAAATTCACGCCTAGCAATATAAAATCCACCTAGAGTATTAATCCCTCCGGCATTTCTGAGATTGCGAATAGGAATGCTTTTTTCTACAAGAGCTAAAAAGGGATCCCCTCCTACCCAAACCTCAACTTTGTTCTGAATAAAAGCATCGCGGGCTTCAGATGGAGTCAGACCAAGGACTTGAACATCAGCGATTTTTAAGCCCACCTCTTTTAAAGCTTTTGCTAATAAATAATGTGCATTCGATCCTCTTTGAAAAGCTACTTTCTTACCTTTAATATCCGATAGTTTCTTAATAGGAGAATTATCTCTCACCACAATGCCTTGGTTCAGACCTTTGCTGGGTCTGCGTGCAGCAATATAAACGACTTCTGTTATCCCCGCAGCTTGGGCAAATATTGGTGGTGTCTCTCCCACAGTACCGATATCAACCCTACCTGCATTCATCGCTTCTATGAGTTGCGGTCCAGCGGGGAATGGTCCAATCCAATTCACAGTAACACCCAATGCCTTGAAACGTGGCTCTACAACTTTTTTGGCTTTGACTATATCCCCAGAGGTTTGATAAGCCAAATTAATTACTGTGGATTTAAATCTTGGTGTGGTTTGGGCTTGGGTGCTTTGCACAAAACTAACAGCCAAGGCAGTTGATAGTGCAAACAATCCCACCACTGTATATTGGACAAGGCGCTTTAATGCAGTGCGACGTTGTGCAAGGAATGATATTTTCATCGGTATTGTATTTCTTCTAGTACTCCAAAGCGTAAATTCGGTTAGGGTGTAAATATGGACTTTTAAGGGGAAGCGTTTGGCAGTATAACCCTATCTAAACTTACGCCGCACTGTACTAGTTTGTTGAAGAGTGAAATTTTTAGACCTGCTGAAGGTGCTTAAAAAGGACGGCTACCAGCAAAAGTTAAGCTGTTACGCTTAACAAATTGCACTATGGAGAGGTCTACTTATAACAATCTGACTAGCGCTCACTTATACAGCACTAGTGGTTTGTTTCATTAGTTGTGAGAGGTTATGAATAATCAGATTCCCGACTTCTGTGAAGTCGGGAATCTTGCAACCCCTCAAAATTAATCACACAAACTGCTAGAGTTAACCACAACAACTTTGCGGGGTAAACACATTTTTATATTTATTCTTCTTTCTCTTCCTTTGCGTTCTTGGCGCTTTGGCAGTTCGTTTTTAACCCATCAAAGTTGCTGTGATCGAGTACTAGTTGGCATAAAAAACTAACGCCCGCAGTTCAATACTCTGGCGCGGTGGGGCGTCCGGCGGGCTTGTCGGGTCGTCGAACGCAGTGTGGGCGGCAAACCGCGCCCGTCCATCCTCCGCAGAATCGAAGCACTTGATAAATAGCGCCTCGTTCGGTTGCAATTGCGGAAAGTAGAACCAGCGGTGCGTCGGGTTGTATGTAATCGCGTAAGTCTCGCCAACGCGATCACGGTATACGAGGTCGCCAGCTACCAAGTCTTGGGGCGCTATGCTTTGCGCATCACACACTGCCAATGGAGACTCTTGCACTGGTTTAGCAATCGGTCGCCAGACGTTGACAACGCTGAACCGATGCTGCAGAAGCTCGTCAGCGTCATCTGTACCAAATGCTGTCAGCACAGCACGGGCGCGACTATAACCGGACTTGGCGGTGAAGTCGTTGTGTACCCGCTTTACTGGCTCCTTTGCACCCTGCTTCGCCCGCTCAATATTACGAACGTTGTGATCGAACACCAATACCTTTTTTGCGCCCGTCACATCTGCCAAAAGTTTTTCGGCTTCTGGGTAGTAGACGCGACGTACCTCGTCCTCATCGTAAAAGTCGCGGACGGCGCTTTTGTGGGCGGCGTAAGCAAAGCCCTCTCGCTCTAAGGATAAATCTTGTGCAATCGCTCTAGCATTGCGAATCGGCAGCTTGTGCGCCTCGTATACTCCGTTCTGTCTTGGAACACCTGGTGGTGGTTCGTAGGTGTAGTTAACAGGCTTCTCTGCCATTGGAGTCAGGTAATTGAGAACTGCCTCAACATAAGGCAAATCCTCTAAGACGGGTTTAGATAAAATTGGGCTGGATAGGCTCATAGGTTGCATCCTTGTGTTCAATGTTTTGGTGACAAACCACGCTGTAAGAAAGCATTGCCCTACTTTTGAGCAGCACCCACTGCTGTGGGTTCACCGAGAATCTTGGTAAATCGCTCTATAATAATAGCTGACGGGATTTTCAACTTCCCGAATTGATTGGCGATCGCGCAGTTTATTCCACCATTGCTGCAAGCGAGCTGTTTCTGCTGGTAGTGTGAATTTACGGAAGTGTTCCAAAAGGGGCAAGCGTTCAAACCAAGGATAAAAGCTGATATCAACTAAACTCAGTTTATCCCCTAACCAGTACTGACCATCACCGGATAGCTTGCCTAATCCTTCTTGCTCTATATATAAGAGAGATTCTAGGAACTCTCTTCGTCCCTGTTCCTGTTCAGTGCTATCTTTACCCCGTAGGAATTTATTAAAAGCAGGTACAAGGCGAGTGTTGGCGTAGTCGATCCAGATACGGGCGATCGCTTTCGCTCCCGGATCGTGGGGCAATAGAGGTGGTTCCGGGAAGACTTCATCTAGATACTCATTGGTGATGGCAGACTCATATATCTCAATATCCCCATGTTTGATGGCTGGGACTTTGCCATAGCGAGAAATCTGTGTAAACTTATCCGGTTTGTTCTGTAAGTCAATTTCAATCGGAGTAAAGTCAATTCCTTTTTCCAGCAAAACAACACGAGTTCGTTGGGAGAAGGTAGAGCCTTTAGCGAAGTAAAGTTCTATGTTGCTCATGGAATGCAATCCTAGTAAATATTGTGCTTATCTTATGAAGTTGCGCTCAAGTGTGGGGTAACGCGAAGTATTATTACTCAGAGATATTGTGAGAATTTGCTTATTAGGATTGCAACGCCTCCCGAATTTATCTATGGAAATTTAGAATTTTCCCTGGCAGGTATCTACACCAGCCAAGCTCTATAATACGGTATATCGATCTAATTACAGTATTATACACTGATAGTGTATTCCAAATAGAGATTACCTGATAAAAGTAATGAAAGCCTTCTTGGGTTTTTATTTATTTTATCTAAAAGTTAGCAAACCAAAAACTTAGATTAACGTATAGTTTGTTTACTAAAGACTTGTCTTGTCGCTCTTGGTGTGTCATACTACTGATCAATAAAAATCCGATAGTTTGGTAGACAAACAGTATTTTTTCTGTGCAAGTATTGCACAGAGCAATCACTCAGACACTTTGAGCAATCTAGCAACGCCCGTTTTTTTCCGGGTATTGCTGGCACAAAAACAGCATTGAATTTTCCTCCAGAAAATCCTCTGAGTATATACAGGCATGGTAAAAAGTTATCCCATGCCAGATTTTCAATTTTTGCTCGATCATGAAGCTCGATTTTCGTCAGGGTTTACGACTTGTGAAAGTCAACGAGTGACATAACTGTGGAGAAATTATCATGACAATTGCGCTTGAACGTCCCACAAAGAAGTCTCGATCAGCACAGATTCGGGAGCAACTAGGTTACCCCATCATTGATACTGATGTCCATACCCAGGAATTTGAGCCAGCCTTTCTCGATTATTTAGCTCAAGTGGGTGGTTCTAAGATTGCCGATAGCTTCCGATCGCATCTACCTGGTGCTGGACGTTATCGTTGGTTCCAGCAAACTTGGGAAGAACGCCGTACTTATCGTACAGCTCGTCCTCCCTTCTGGGGTCGTCCTACTAAGGACACGTTAAATCTGGCAACTATCAGCCTGCCAAAGCTGCTGCATGAACGGTTACAAGAAGCGGGGACAGACTTTGCTGTGCTGTATCCGAATTTGGCAACGCTAGCACCGCAAATCAAGAACGAAGAAATGCGGCGGGCTGTTTGCCGTGCGGCGAACCTTTATCATGCAGATATATTCCGTGCTTATAGTGATCGCCTCACTCCTATTGCCACAATTCCTCTAAATACACCCCAAGAAGGAATTGAGGAATTAGAATATGCAGTTAAAGAACTGGGACTCAAAGCGATTCAAATTCCTGGTTACGTCACCCGCGTTATTCCTGGCTTTGAGAAATATCCTGAAGAAGTGCAACGGGAAGCAACCTGGATTGATACCTTTGCCTTGGATAGCGCTTATGATTACGATCCCTTCTGGGCAAAGTGTGTGGAATTGAAAGTTGTCCCGACTACCCATGCTTCTGGTATGGGTTGGACTGCTCGCCGCTCGATTTCTAATTACCAATACAATCATATTGGACACTTTGCCTCAGCGGGTGAAGCCTTCTGCAAAGCACTGTTTTTTGGTGGTGTTACCCGCCGTTTCCCTACCTTGAAGTTTGCTTTCCTAGAAGGTGGTTCTGCTTGGGGCGCAAGTCTTTATACTGATATCATATGGTACTGGGAAACTCGCAATCCGGAAATTTTACAGAACAATCATCCAGGGAACGTAAATAAGGAAGAATTGCGCGAACTGTTCGCTCGTTATGGTGGAGCAGAATTGAGCGATCGCTTTGAGGAAATTGGTAGTGGTTTAGGCTTCCACGGAAAATACTTTGCACCGGAAGATCCAGGTGATCTCAATGAATTTGCAGAAGCTGGAATTACAAAACCGGAAGATGTGCGCGATCGCTTCCTAAATCACTTCTACTTTGGCACAGAATCAGACGACACCCGCGTTGCCTATGCCTTCCATCAAAAAGCGAATCCATTTGGTGACAGAGTAAAAGCCTTCTTGGGTTCCGATTCCGGTCACTGGGATGTGCCAGATATCACAGCTGTCACCTCCAACGCTTATAGCTTTGTGGAACGTGGCATTCTCAGCGAAGAAGACTTGCGTTACTTCTTATCTATCCATCCTTTGGAATTGTACACCAGTCTCAATCGTGACTTCTTCAAGGGTACGCTAATTGAGAAAGAAGCTCAAGAATATCTGGTGAGTGTTGGTCGCTAAGAGAGCAAATTTATTTGATTTGACAACGATTAGGGCTACTTGGGTTTGGGTGGGCATTGTCCACCTGACTCTTTCTTAAAATTTTGAGTTTTGCCTTGATCAATTGTTTTCCATGCCCCCTAAAAGTTACCTCATATTCGGAGTCTCCATTGATGGTTGCAACACTTATTGATTAAGAAAAAACCTATGGTTGCTGTAGTCAAACCTCAGTCTCTCAAAATCTTTCGCCGCTTTACGCTGCTTTTAGTGCCAGGATTGTTAACTCTAGCAACTTCGTTGACGTTAGTCAGTTGCACGCAACAAAACCAATCTCCTGCTAACCAAGTATCAGACACCAAGACATCTGGAATTAAGACCAAAGTTCTCCGCATGGGGTATCAACAAGCTGGCGATTTGGTTAGGGTAACAAAAGTATTGGAAAAGCGTCTGGAACCCTTGGGTATCAAGGTGGAATGGGGGCAATTTGCCCAAGGTCCGCAGTTGATGGAAGCGATGAATGTCGGCAAAATAGATTTGGGTTCTGTGGGGGAAACTCCCCCCATCTTCGCTCAAGCAGCTGGCGCTCAGATCGTTTATATTGTTGGTAAACGAAGTGACGGTAGAAAAAGTGCGATCGCTGTCCCGCCGGATTCTCCTATCAAAAACATCAAAGACATCAAAGGGCAAAAAGTAGTCTTCCAAAAAGCTTCTGCCTCTCACTATTTCATTCTTAGAGCTTTGGAAGATGCGGGTTTGAAATATAGCGATATTCAAGTCCAGAGTATACCCAACGTAGAAGCTAGTAGTGCGTTTTTGTCAGGCAAAATTCCCGTTTGGGTAACTGGCGATCCCCATCTAGCCCGAGCGGAAAAATTGGGTAAAGCACGAGTGATTAAGAATGCCGAAGGGCTTGATTCACCTGGTGGATATTATATAGCCGGAAAGCAGTTTGCAATTGACAATCCCGAATTGCTGCGGATAGTCATTGAGGAGATGGATAAAATCGAGCGCTGGGCCGAAGCACATCCCCAAGAAACCGCAAAGCTAATCGCACCGTATCAGAAACTACCTCCTGATGTCATGGACTTGGTAATCAGCCGTCGCGGCTATGGATTGACAGCCATTTCTCCTGACTTAATTAAGAAACAACAGCGAGTTGTAGATTACTTCTATAAAAATGGCTTGCTTCCCAAACCTCTCAATGTTGAGGAAGCCATGCTAACACCTGAACAATACGCAGCAATTACTCCGCCAACAATCAGTCAAAAATAATATAAAGGAGCGCTGATTATGCCTAAAGATTGGTTTGAATGGCACGATCTATACAATACAGACCCAAAATTGCAGCAGCGACTGCAAATCGTTCAGGAATACATTAGGAGTGCGATTGATGCGTCTAACCCAGGAATAATTCGTGTAGTCAGCCTCTGTGCAGGTGATGGACGAGATTTACTCTCGACGCTCTATAGCCATCCTCGCGCAAAGGATGTATATGCACGACTCGTTGAACTAAACCCGCAACTGTTTGAACGGGGACGAGCAGCTATAGAATCAGCAGGTTTGTCAAAGCAACTTGAGTTTATTAATGGCGATGCGACTGATTCCTCTAACTATACAGGAGCAGTGCCAGCAGACATAGTAATTGTTTGTGGCATATTTGGCAATCTGTCTGACGAAGCAGAACTTAAACGATTGATTGGGAACCTTCCTTTCTTATCTAAAAAAGGCTCCTTCATCATCTGGACTCGTGGTCATTCAAACGGTGTTCCCCACTCAGAAACTGTCCGCAAAGTTTTCCGCGATGCTGATTTTGAGGAAGTTAACTTTCGGCTTACTCTTACAGGAGATATGGGAGTAGGTATTCATCGTTACCACGGGGAAGGATTGCCTTTACCGAAAGACCTAAATTTATTTGTGTTTTCTGGTCTTCCAGATAAGTATAAAATACTATTTTCCTAACTAAGTAGATTAACTTAATCAGACTTAAAAGGTGAAATATGTCGATTCAGAACACAGTATCCAGTTGGGAACAACTGTTTGAGGTTGCCCAAAAAAATACATCCGCTCGACGGGTACGTAGACCGGGACAGTCGCCTTCTACCGCTCCCATCCCTAGCAGTCTCCATAAACTGCCTCCAGATACAGCACCGCCCGTGTTGCTCTACCGGGATACCAACTCCTGGTGTCCCTTCTGCGAAAGGGTTTGGTTTGCCTTAGAAGAAAAGGAAATTCCGTTTGAAACGGAGTTTATCGATTTGACGCACAAGCCCAAATGGTACACCGACCTAGTTCCCACAGCGCTTGTCCCTGCCGCAAAAATTGAGGGCGAATTAGTCTATGAGTCCAAAGACATTTTATACGCTTTAGAAGAACGATTTGGCTCATCCCTGCTTCCTGTTGATCCAGAGGAAAACGCTGTTGCAAAACAGCTAATTGAGGATGCCGAAACCGGCGGTTTTCTAAGTGCTGCCCACAAATTCTTGAGGGCAAGCACTGCGGAATATGACGAGTTAGCTTCTTTACAGGCAGCGATTGAAGCTAAATTAGACGAGCTTGAGGAAGCCTTGGCTAAATATCCTGGTTCTTATTTTGTGTCAACTTTTAGCCTAGTAGACATTATATATAGCCCACATCTAGACCGATTTGCGGCTAACTTACC
This sequence comes from Brasilonema angustatum HA4187-MV1, assembly GCA_019359695.1. Taxonomy (GTDB): domain Bacteria; phylum Cyanobacteriota; class Cyanobacteriia; order Cyanobacteriales; family Nostocaceae; genus Brasilonema; species Brasilonema angustatum. The sequence goes on along the minus strand of JAHHGV010000046.1, from coordinate 41,978 downwards.
CGTGTACCGGGGATATCACATCAAGGGAAATGCGCGGTTCCCTCGCATTAACACTTGGTTTGAGGCAATCAACCAGCGTCCCGCCTATCACCGCGTCAAATCGGATAATATTACCAACAATTTACTCGTGCGTCGCAGATTTGGCTTAGAACCTGTAGGGAATCCATTGCCTCTTTCCCCAGCAGACAGCCAGTCCATTCAATATCGGGCAGAAGCCGCAGAGAGACTGAGTGATAATCGGGAAGTTGCGATTGGAGACATCCTAAAAAACTCCGGGGTGCAAGCATTGGCGATAGATGGCGACACTTCAGCCGTTAAAGAAGCGGTTGATCTGCACCTCAGACTGCTGGCAGAGTATCTGATCAATGGAAATGGCGCACCCTTACCGGGTGGACGCACGGGTGGCAAGGAAGGTATCGATCCGATTGTAGCTGCTGTTGGAGCCATAACACTCGCCTATGTAAGGAATCGCATCTGTGCGCCCCGCGATATGAGCGCCGGTGCTGCCACAGCATTCCGGGCAGCTGCCGATAAAGTGTTGGCATCACTCTATTAATAAGTGAGTGCAACTAAACATAACAAAACTCACGCAAAAACTCTTGTTAACCTCTTTGCTTCTCAATCGCAAAGACGCGCAAGGGACGTGCTTCGTTTTTTCATGACGAGTGCGTAAGTCTTACATAACTATCTTGACCGTCATTTCTTCAGTATCCTTTGCTATTGACAAATGACAAACTATAACCATCACCGGAGATACAAACACATGAGTTCTAAAAACTTTGATCTTCTACCAGTCGCCGGACGCATCGGTGCGGAAATAGTCGGTGTTGACCTCAGCGCTAACCTCAGCGACGATATCATCAGCGATATTCGCAAAACCCTAGTTCAATACAAGGTAATCTTCTTCCGTAATCAGCAACTTGATGCTAACGGTCAAGTCGCCTTTGCTCGTCGATTTGGTGAAGTTACCACGGCTCACCCCACAGTACCATCGTTCCCAGGACACCCAGAAGTCCTTGACCTGAATTACGGTCGAACCGCCACCCGTGCGAACAACTGGCATACTGATGTCACATTTGTAGACCGCCCGCCACTCGGCTCTATTTTACGGACGCTTGTTATTCCCCCAGCTGGAGGCGATACTATCTGGGCAAATACGGTTGCTGCATACCAAAATTTACCAATACATCTACGTAATCTCGCTGACGAACTTTGGGCTGTACATAGTAATGCCTATGACTATGCAGAAGCCGCAGTAGACCTTTCTGAAGAGACTAAGGCTTACCGGAAAGTCTTCACATCAACTGTATACGAAACTCTGCATCCAGTAGTGCGCGTCCATCCTGAGTCTGGGGAGCGCATACTATTCATTGGTGGTTTCGTTCGCCAGATCAAGGGACTATCAACGACTGAATCGGACGACATTCTCCGACTGTTGCAGTCATATGTGACACGTCCGGAAAATACAGTTCGTTGGCGTTGGCAAGTTGGTGACGTGGCATTCTGGGATAACCGCGCCACTCAACATTATGCAATTTACGATTACGGCAACCAGCCCCGTCATGTTCAGCGAGTGACTATCGTCGGCGATACTCCAGTTGGTATCGATGGCAAACATAGTGAGGCAATAAAGGGGAACTCTTCTACATATATCCCCACTTTAGTCACCGCTTGAGTATCAAAGGTTAGGTTGGTCAGATCCCCGACTTCACAAAAGTTGTTGGGGATCTTGCAGCCCTTTAGTATATGCAGTTGAAGATAGAAAAAATGAGTAAGAAAAAAAAGCAACTGAGACTGGGTGCATTCTTGATGAGTTCTGGTCATCATGTTGCAGCGTGGCGACACCCAGATGCGCGAGCAGATGGCGGTTTGAACTTCCAGCATTTTAAGCAAATCGCGCAGACGGCAGAACGAGGAAAATTTGACATGATCTTCTTTGCCGATGGTGTAGCTGTGCGCGATCGCGGTAAAGGAACTGAGGCTTTGAGCCGTACGTCGGTTGTACACTTTGAACCCCTCACTTTATTATCAGCTCTGTCTGTAGTAACCGAACGCATTGGGTTGACGGCGACGGTATCAACTACATACAACGAACCTTTTCACCTCGCCCGCAAGTTTGCTTCATTAGATTATCTTAGCGGTGGTCGCGCCGGATGGAATCTCGTCACCTCCGCAACTATTGCGGAAGCGCAAAACTTCAGTCGTGAAAAGCACATGGAGCATACGCTGCGCTATGAGCGTGCCAAAGAGTTTGTCGATGTGGTAACAGCGCTTTGGGATAGTTGGGAAGACGATGCCTTTTTACGCGATAAGGAGTCAGGGATTTACTTCGATCCTGACAAGCTGCATATTCCCAACCACAAGGGCGAGCATTTTTCGGTACGCGGTCCGTTGAATGTAGCACGTCCAATCCAAGGGTATCCGGTGATCATTCAAGCTGGGTCTTCCGATGACGGGCAGGAACTTGCAGCACAGACAGCGGAGGTGATTTTTACCGCCCAGCAAACGCTTGCGGAAGCCCAAGCTTTTTATGCAGGTGTGAAGGGAAAACTGGCTAAATACGGACGTTCTCCCGACCATCTCAAGATTATGCCAGGTGTGTTCCCAGTCATTGGCAGGACTTCCCAGGAAGCGAAGGACAAATATGAGCAGCTTCAAGAGTTAATCCATCCGCAGGTTGGATTGGGTTTACTCTCAGGGTTGGTGGGTGGAGTCGATTTATCCGGCTACCCTCTGGATGGTCCCCTGCCGGATTTGCCAGACACTGAACTTGCAAAAAGTCGCTTGAAACTTGTAACCGACCTCGCCCAAAGAGAGAATTTAACTATTCGGGAGTTGTATTTGGCGATCGCTGGTGCGCGGGGACATCGAACAATATTAGGAACACCGCAACAGATTGCCGATCAGCTTGAAGACTGGTTTGTCAACGGCGGCGCAGATGGTTTCAATATTATGCCACCCTATTTACCAGGTGGTTTGGATGAGTTTGTAGAACTGGTGATTCCCGAACTGCAACGCCGCGAATTATTCCGGACTGAGTACGAAGGGCGAACCCTGCGCGAGAATCTCGGATTACCTCGTCCAGCGAATAAGTTTAGCACAGCTGCGGCTTCTCGTGAGCAGGTGGCAGTCTAGTTCTGGTATGTTGTACTTGCCACAGGTGCGGCTATACATACAAAACCCGCAAGACAAGGGTTTGAAATCTTTAATTTTCCGTTTGTCTATTTCGTAATGAGCCAGGATAAATTTCTGGCTTTTGTTTTGTTAGCTGGACGTTTGTAAAACAGTAGTAGCGTATCTTAATTTCGACAACCAGTCCAGCTAAGGGCTTTACAGGTGTTTTTGGATGTTGAAGGCTCAAATAAACAGACTAGGTGACACCTTGAAATAATCACCAAGTGCTTTCGCTTGTGCTTTGCTAATCGAACGCTTACCATTCACAACCTCAGACACTACACCGGAAGAACCGATAATCCCTACTAAGTCAGCTTGACGGGTATCACTGGCTTCCATAATGTGTTGGAGAATTTCATGAGGCAGAGAAAGTGTAAGTTATGTTTGTCACAACGATGCCGTTTGTAGAGTTGATTCTAATTTCAACAACCGCTCTCCTGCCTTTGCCAAAGTCTCTGGTTTCTTACTAAAACAAAATCTAATAAAATTTTTACCCGCCTCTGATTGCGAGAAAAAGCTGGAACCCGGAACTACGGCAACACCAATTTCTTTGATTAAATACTCAGTAAATTTTAGATCATTTTTGTAACCAAAAGATGAGATGTCAGCAAACACGTAGTAAGCTCCTTTTGGAATAAAATAGGGAATTCCCACTGCATCCAAAATCCGCAGAATATCGTCTCGCTTTTGGTGGTAAAGCTTTGCCAATTCCTCATAGTAGCTAACAGGAAGTTGCATCGCCGCGACTCCAGCCCTTTGCAAGGGTGCAGGTGCGCCAACGGTGAGAAAATCATGAACTTTGCGAATTGCTCCTGTTAATTCTGAATTTGCTAGGATGTAACCAACTCGCCAACCAGTGACACTGTAGGTTTTGGAAAGACCATTGATAGTGATAGTTCTCTCAGACATTCCTGGCAGAGTCGCCATTGCAATATGCTGCGTTTTGTCATAAAGAATGTGTTCGTAGATTTCATCTGTGAATGCCAAGACATCCCACTTCTGACAAAGTTCAGCAATTAGGGTGAGTTCTTCACCAGTAAAGACTTTACCTGTTGGGTTATGGGGTGTGTTAATGATAATGGCTTTTGTGCGTTCATTAAACGCCTGACGTAGTTCTGTTTCATCAAATGTCCACTCAGGCGGATGCAGCGACACATAACGAGGAATTGCACCAGCCAAAACTGCATCGGGACCATAGTTTTCGTAATATGGCTCAAATACAATCACTTCATCACCCGGATTCAGAGTTGCTAGCATTACAGCAGCCATTGCTTCTGTCGAACCACAGGTGACGGTGATTTGTCGTTCAGGATCTATGTCTAAACCCAGATACCACTTGACTTTCTCTGCTATAGCGTGACGGAAAGGTTTATCTCCCCAAGTGATCGCGTATTGGTTAACGTCTTCCTCTATTGCTTGGCAAGCTGCCCGCTTTAATTCATCAGGACAAGGAAAATCAGGAAATCCTTGCGCCAGATTCACCGCACCATATTGTAATGCAACTCTAGTCATTTCTCGAATGACTGATTCTGTGAACTGGTTTGCCTTCTGAGAAATTTTCTGCTTGACTGTGGGAGTCAAGTTTATTTCTTCACTCATACAAAGTTACGTTAAATTGGTCGGCATACAGTAGCTTTTAGCAGTAATTATGACATACATTAAGGTAGAGTAGTTTGGAATATTTGTCGGAGTGTGATCGCTCTTTTCGTCCGAAGTACTAAAGGGGAATTTCCAGCGATGAGATGCGATGTTAATTAAAACTTTTGGGTGTTGGGTTTTGCTTTACTCTATCCAGCCTAAAGTCTGGCTTACATTAATCCAACTAGTTGCTACAATATACTTATTTTACGTGAATATACTGTTAAACATAAGCTAAACTACTTGTACTCACGTAGTAATTGTATTGGAGAGTTGATTTATGGAAATAACAAAAAAGCTTGACGAACTTATTGATTTACTCAACGCTATTCGCCCATTATTTTTAGACACCGAAAATTTGGAGTATCTTGACGATAAATCAGCTTACGAATTTGGTTGTGACTTAGGCAAGCGTTTGGCTCAAGAGGAGTATGTCCCAACATTACAGCAAGCAACCGAACTTTATCATAGTGGATTTATTAGTAAATTAGGTGCAGATATAGAAACATTGATCTATGTCTGTACAAATACTTTACAAGAAAGTACCCCTGGGGTTAATTTTTCAGTGAAGAGTTTCGAGATTCATGTTCGTGCATCTGCACGTGTAGCCGCTTATTATGCTGTTATCCAGCTATATTTACGTCACCCCAGCGTAACTTCAGAGAAAATCATAGCAAAGCTTGGGCAGAAATTCTATGATTCACTGATGAAAGCTATTGGAAGTGCTTTAAGTTTAAAATACGTTCAACAATACATCCATGCCTGGAATATTCTAAATTGGATTGAAGAAACAGCAAAAAAAGTCGAAGATAAAGTCAGTTTTTCTGTACTGAAGGATGCAAATAAAATTAATCGCATAATTGATATTGCCAAGTGTGAGCAATTTGAAATTAAAGCAGCACTTGTTATCGCAGGAAAATACGAAAAAGAATTTAATCCTTTGGCAGAATTGCAATATACCATTGATACCATTAATGCTGAGATTGCACAAGCTGAGAAAGACTATAACCTTAAAAAAGCCGCAGAACTGAAGTATGGTAAATTAACTTATTTACAAAGAAAATTGGTGATTTATGGGGATGAATTAAAAATTAAAGTTAGTCAAGAGCTTACTGAATTCGCTTTAAAACAGACTGATTATTTGCAGTACTCAGAATGTTTGATAAATCTAAATAAAACAGAGAGTTTAGAAAGTGTAAATGAGCTAGAAAAAACTAAAAATAATAAATCAGAGCTTATACTTCCTAATAAGAAAATTTTACAACATGAAAATATGTTTATAGATTTACAGCAGTATCTTTCAGGCTTGTGCGATGTTCCTTTAGACAATATCACGCTTGAATCGACAGTATTTTTAGGAGACTATACTAGTTTAAAACCTATCAGTTCAGGCTTTTGGGGTAGTTTCTCTACCCGTGAATATTCGGAAAGATATGATGCTCCTGATAATTCATTAGGAATGGATGTTTTAGATGGAGCAGAACTGATAATATTTATCGAGGGAGAATTTGATATTGATATTTCTGATAACTATTACGGTAAAATCATGACGATAGAAGAACTTATAAATATAATTATTAAACTTAGATGCGAGGGCAATTAATAGTTTATTCAAATTTTAGGTGACCTTGAACTAAGTCAAACCTTAAAGTCAATATTATCATCATTGGACATTAACTCTAATCATTTACTCATAGTGAGTCCACATAGTTAAGATTTTCACTACCCTTTCTTATTCAATTACTTCATATACAAGCCCATGCTGGATATTAATCCTCCCTTGAATATGCACCTTGTAAATCTCCTTTTAATTTTTCGTATGAAGGAGGATTTTCATAGGGATTTTGCTCCAGTATTGCAAGCAACTCTTCTGCTTTAGGCTTGAGTCCTGCTGCGGCTAACTTTTTTGCATCTTTCTGCGCTCGTTTGGTAAAGCGTAACTCCCACATTACCAATCAAGTTCCTCTTTTGTTGCACATTCTTCAATAGGGGTACGCATTCCTTCAAGGATATCCTCCCGCATACCAGGTATTTGAAGTAAATGTAATGTTTCCTGAATGGCGTTCCAATCATCAAGAGCAACAAGTACAGCTTGATTTTCATCACCAGCGATCATTACTGGCGTATGAGATTCTACGCTCTTGTTAATAACAGCATCAAGATGTTGTTGCGCTTCATGAACATGAATTACATCCATGTTTTAAACCTCAATTAAAGGTTGACTGAAATTGATCTCATTATTCTACATATTTTTAATCAATCCCAAAAATTGCTGTAAAAACATAATAAAACTCTTAAACTAACTACTCATACTCATGCAACGCCCCCAACTTCCGAATCCCTGGCCAAATCGCAGCCACCGCCATTACTACGACAATCGTCCCAATTCCACCACCTACCACAGACATGACTGGACCAAACAAAGCAGCAGTCAAACCTGATTCAAATCCTCCCAACTCATTAGAGGCACTGATAAAGACGCTGTTGATGGCAGCCACTCGACCGCGTAAATAGTCAGGTGTCCGAATTTGAACTAAAGTATGGCGAATGACAACGCTAATACTGTCTAGTGCGCCACTCAATGCCAACATCAGCAGTGACAGCCAAAACAAACGAGACAACCCAAAAATTATCGTGACCACACCAAAGCCCACCACAGACCACAGTAAAGCTGGTCCTGCTTTGCGTAAAGGTGGCAGATGCGCTAGAAGTACCGCCATAATTAGTGCGCCAATCGAATGTGCTGCCTGTAGATACCCCAACTCCACTGGACCGACATGCAAGATATCCTTGGCAAAGATGGGTAGTAGTGCAACTGCACCTCCCAACAAGACGGCAAACATATCTAGAGTAATTGCTGCTAAGATTACCTGATTCTGCCAGACAAACTCAGCACCAGCAGCTAGTGCTTTTAACGAAATTGGTTCCTTGGCAAAGGTGGTCTTTTGTTCTTTAATCGTGGCTGTGAATGCAAAACATAAAATTGATGCGATCGCCGCCAACACATATACCCCTGTGGCACTTCCCAAAGCTGCAATCCCAAATCCTCCCAAACTTGGTCCAATGACTGTTGCGAGCTGAAAGCTAGTACTATTCCAAGTGGCAGCATTAGTAAAAGCAGTCGTAGGTATTAAATGCCACATTAACGCATCGCTGGCAGGCTTCAAGAACGCCCTAGCGACACCTGTAAAGAACAAGCAAGTATAAACTAAAACTATTGCGCCTTTACTATAGGAAACAACTGCCAAAGCCAGCGAGCAAACGACTAGCAGCATGATTGAGAGTAGAGTAGTGTGTTTGCGATTGCGGCGATCTGCTACGTGTCCAGCAATCAAAGTTAAGGCTATCATGGGCAGGACTTGCGCCAGCCCAACTCCACCTAACGCCAGCGCTGAACCAGTACGCTCGTAGAGTTCCCAGCCAATTGCCACAGTCTGCATTTGTGAACCCGTAAACAAAAGTACGCGCCCAATCATAAATAATCGATAGTCTCGAAACCTCAAGGCTGCAAAGGGATCATGTTTTACAGCCTCAGCTTTAAGGAGCTTTTTTAACTTCGGATCGGTCGAAGACATGTTTTAGTAGAGTCAACCCTTCTTCAATATGTGCAATTTCCTCTTCTGTCAGACCTTCTAGCAAGTCTGCAATATGAGCGCGAGTTTGGGCGAGGGTTTGCTCAAGATGGTGCTTGCCCTCATCCGTGAGATTGAGAACCACCCGCCGCCGCTCTTGGGGATGGTCGGTGCGTTCGATAAAATTACGTTGTACTAACCGTTCTGTCGTTGTGGATACGGTAGCACAAGTGACACCTAAATGTTCTGCAACTTCCGAAACAGAGGTTCCAGGATTGCGTTTGATAAATAGCATCGCCCGTAACTGCGGTATAGATAGAGACGCGACACTGTTCTCACGCATATCCGCTCGGATAAACCGCATCACCAATGGAATCGTATCCATTACCTTAACGGCACATTCTTCAGAGGGTTTACCGAGCTTCATAGGACTGTTTTTTCTCCTGATTACATCGCTACCCGTGGATAAAGTCGTCCACAGATGATAGTCAAGCTTATTAATGTTAGCAAGAGAATTGCACAATCCAGACCAAATCCATAGAGACTGGAGCCATTTATTAGCATTGTACCCCGTAAAGCATCAACTTGATAAGTCAAGGGATTGATGTGGGAAATTATCTGCAACCATTTTGGCATCAGGGAGATGGGATAGATGGCATTACTGGCAAAAAACAACGGCATAGTTATTAGTTGTCCAATTCCTGTAAACCTTTCTCGGCTTTTTACCAGACAACCAATGATCAGTGAAAAAACACAAAAACAAGCTGCCCCTAAAAGCACAATTACCAGTACTTGGAGTAAAGCTAAGAAATTGAGATTAACCTTGACACCTAACAATAGCACCAATCCGTAAATAATGACTATTTGTGGCAAGCACCGTACTCCACAACCGACGGCTTTACCCAACACCATCGCCACACGGGGTACGGGACTAGCGAGCAATTTCTGGACAATTCCTAAATCTCGCTCCCAAATCAGTGTCATACCACCAGTGAAAATTGCCACAAACAGAACGCTTTGAGCGAGAATACCGGGAGCCATAAAGTCTAAATAAGATAAGTTCCCTGTAGGAATAGCGCGAGTTCGGGTGAAAACTTGCCCAAAGACTAACAGCCATAATGCAGGCTGTACACCTCGGATGAGCAAATCGCTTGGATCGTGGCGGAGTTTGCGGACTTCTAGTTCAGCTAAGACAAGAGTTTTGCTAACTAATTGTGCGATCGCATAAATAAAACTTTCTCGCCGATTGAGTCGTGGTTCAACCCAACCGTCGAGCATTACGTCTGGTTTTTGCTGTGTCACGATAACTAACTCCTGACGTTAATTCGTCCCCTGTATAGTGAATAAAGACATCATCCAAGGTGGTGTTTGGTTTTCCTAAGGCAGTTTTTAAATCGTTGGGTGTCCCAGTAGCAATCACTTTACCCCGATTCATAATTGCTACGCGGTTACACAAACTATCAGCTTCTTCTAAAAAATGGGTTGTTAAAAATATGGTTGTGCCGTAATCTGCACGAAGTTCTTCCATGAGATTCCATACCTGGCTGCGAGCAACTGGATCGAGTCCGACTGTTGGCTCATCAAGAAACATAATCTGCGGTCGATGCAAGATGGATTGGGCAATTTCTAGCTTGCGAATCATGCCACCAGAGTAATTTCTCACCAGGCGATCGCTTGCTTGTTCCAAACCCATAAACGCCAACACGTCATGAATGCGCTCTCTGCGTTGTTTAGAGGGAATATCGTACAGTTTGGCAAAGATTAAAAGATTTTCATAGCCTGTAAGACTGCCATCAGCAGAAAGAGCTTGGGGTACATAGCCGATGACTCTTCTGACAGCACCTTGCTGATGAGTTACATCATAGCCAGCTATAGTTGCCCGTCCAGCACTTGGCGGTAGCAGCGTTGTCAACATCTTAATGACTGTACTTTTGCCTGCCCCATTCGGACCTAGCAAGCCAAATACTTCTCCAGATGTGACAGAGATATTCAGGGTATCAACAGCGGTGAACTTGTTAAAGCAGCGCGTGAGTTCCTGAGTTTCCAATATGACCGATTTTGGAAAGCTGGCAGGCATTTCCAAGCGATCGGTTTTTCGCGTCAGTTTCGTCACGAGTAGAATGCACTTCCTCAGTGGTATATTTAGGTTATCTAATTATTAGTGTCTCATGTATTATGTGGAAGTCAAGAGCCTATTTTTAGAAAAGTCGGCTTTTTATCTTGTCATGAGGGTGCGATCACCTAAAGACGCGCTCGTTGCAAAGCGACACGCGGGTCTTTGAATGAGCGTCTCACATAATACACTTTATTTTTCTGCATATCGTATTTCTATCTGTTCATGCAATATTCTTGGGTCTACGTTTATCAAAAGTATTTTTTATTTTTAAATATGAAATTGCTTGCTATATGTCAGAATTTTTTGACAATGCAATAGGTAATTTTTCTATTCTGGAGGAGTAGCTCAAGGATTTTTTGAAAACCACAATATTTACATCGAATTTGTCGAATTTAAGCTATGTAAAAGCCCAAAAGGCTTATCTAGTCTCAGTTGTTTTTTGTCTGATATTGTCGAAAATTGCGAGATCAGAAACTCAAATTTAATTCCCTGTTTTTCCCCTGTAGAAGTGGAGATTAAAATAATTTCAGATGTGTTGTGCCAAACAAATACACAAAAGTATTTATCTGTTATAAAATTGTAGATATACAGCAAACAGCATAGTTCATATATTTGACTAGCTTGTTTGATGTTCCTATTCCCAAACTATAGAAGTTGATTTTGCTGACACTGATTAAAGAAAAATAAGCATATATCTCTAAGCTTGACTGAGTTTCGATAAATCAGAAATTGTTGAACTCAGCAACATAACTTATATCAATAAGTAAGTCTTACATCCTATGAATAACTGTATGATGAATTTAACTATTTCTCCTTCTGCGATTGCTATCATTGGTGGCGGCTTAAGTGGTTCTCTGGTGGCAGCAAATATTATGCGAAAAGCAACCATGCCACTGTTCATTAAGTTAATTGAACGCAATCAAGAAGTGGGCAGAGGAGTTGCTTACGGTACCCCAGTTGAATGTCATTTGCTTAACGTTCCAGCAGGTAAAATGAGCGCATTTCCTGATGAACCAAATCACTTTTTGAACTGGTTGTATAGAAACGGACATGAAGAGGTGAAGGCGTCCACCTTCGTTCCACGTAAGGTTTATGGGGATTATGTGCAGGCGACTTTGACCGAAGCAGAGGCAAACGCCCCAGCTTATGTAATGTTAGAGCGAATTGTCGATGAAGCAATCGCCATTGAAAACAAAAGCGATAATGTCATCGTCAAACTGAGTAGCGGTGAGTCTTTGTACGTTCAAAAGGCTGTGCTGGCGTTGGGTAATTTCCCCGCATCTCTACCAAAACCAGTTGCGTGTGTGGAAAACCACAATGACAATATTAGAGATGCTTGGTCGAGTCAGGCGATCGCCGACTTAAACCCAGAAGATTCTATTCTGTTGATTGGAAGCGGGCTGACGATGGTAGATGCTGTTGTTGCCTTGCACGCCAAAGGATTTCAAGGAAAAATCCATGCAGTTTCTCGTCATGGATTGAAGCCGTGTAGTCACAAATCAACAATTCCTTATCCCACATTTATTGATTTAGAGACTGCACCAAAAACTGCACGAGAACTCCTGCATTTAGTACGTCAGCAAGTGCGAACAGCGGATGATCATGGACTTGACTGGCGGGCAGTTATCGATGCACTTCGTCCGGTTACTCAAGAAATTTGGCAAATACTCCCCTTAAAAGAACAAAAAAGATTTCTACGCCACATTAAGGCTTATTGGGAAGTTCACCGCCACCTAATTGCCCCGGAAATTGCTGATGTGCTGGATGCTGCGGAGGAATCTGGTCAACTAAGCTACTATGCAGGACGGATTCAAACTTGTCAGCAGTTTGATAATAAATTAACTGTGACTATTAGGGAACGAGAAACACAGGCAAAGATTGTTTTAGAGGTTAACCGAATTATTAACTGCACAGGCTCAAACTGTAATTATCGCTCTTTACAGCATCCATTACTCGCCAGCCTTCAAGAACAACGCCTGATTCGTCCTAATGTTCTATCAATAGGAATTGACACTGCTGTCAATGGTGCGCTGCTGGATGCAGATGGGAAAGCTTCTGAACTACTGTATACACTAGGGACACCGCGCAAGGGCAATCTTTGGGAAACTACTGCTGTGCCGGAAATTCGTGTTCAAGCCGCGAATTTGGCACAAGATTTACTGAAATCTCTGAGTCCTATACCTTATGCTGTTATTGAAAATTGGTTTGCTCCAAAACCAGCCATGCTATTTCGTCAACTGTTTGATAAAGAGTCGAGTACCTACACATACTTGATTGCCGATCCACAAACCAAAGAAGCTATTCTGGTAGATCCTGTATCAGAGCAATTTGAACGTGACATTCAAATATTACGAGAATTGGGGCTAACCCTGCGCTACTGTCTGGAAACTCACATCCATGCTGATCACATCACTGGGACAAGACAACTTAAGGGTCTAACAGGTTGTCTAAGTATCATGCCTGAGAATGCCCAGACGACTTGTGCAGACAGCTATATTGCCGATGGAAAGATGCTACATATAGGCAATGTACAAATTCAGGCGATCGCGACTCCTGGACACACCGACACTCATATGGCTTACCTGGTTAATAATACTCACTTGTTAACCGGAGATGCGCTATTTATCCGGGGCTGCGGTCGTACCGACTTCCAAAGCGGTGATGCTGGATTGCTGTATGACGCTGTTACCCAGAAGCTATTCACCTTACCAGATGATACCTTGGTATATCCTGGTCACGACTACCAGGGACAAACAGTGTCTACGATTGGTGAAGAAAAGCGCTGGAATCCCCGATTTGCTGGACACAGCCGCAGCCAGTTCATGGTGTTAATGGATAACTTGAACCTGCCCTATCCTAAAAAAATGTCAGAAGCTGTACCTGCAAATCAACATGGTGGCAAAGTTTGAGTTGCATTGGACTATCAAATTTGAAAAACAAAGCTCCGCGACTTTTCGCTCGAAGTCGCGGAGCTTGTTTATCACGTTATCTAAGATCTAGAATAATTAGGATTCCATTGCAACCAGTAATTTTCCAAGGCTCTAGCGATAACATCTGCTAATTTACCGAACAAGGCATATAGCAAAATGCTCAATACAACAACATCTGTTTGCATAAATTCTCTGGCGTTCATTGCCATGTAACCAATACCAGAATCAGCGGCTATTGTCTCAGCAACAATGAGTGTCAACCACATGATACCTAAAGAAAAACGGACACCCACCAAAATAGAGGACAATGCCCCAGGAAGAATAATTCGCCAGAATAAACCCCAGGTACTTAAGCCATAGACTTTTCCCATCTCAATTAATCCTGGATCGACACTACGAATTCCATGAAAAGTATTTAAATAAATGGGAAACATAACACCCAAAGAGACAAGAAATAATCTAGCTTCATCACCAATACCAAACCACAAAATGACCAAAGGAATTAATGCTAAATTAGGAATATTACGTAGCATTTGAATAGAAGTATCTAATAACTTTTCCGCAGTGGGAGAGATTCCATTGAGTAAACCCAAGAGAAACCCAATACTTCCACCAAGTAAAAATCCCGAAATTGCTCTTGTGGCACTAATGCTGATATTTCTAAATAGTTCGCCTGTCTTTGTTAAATTAATAGCAGCACCGACAACACTTAAAGGCGAAGGTAAAATCCGGGTTGGAATTAAGCCTATAGAAGAAAATAACTGCCAAAACACAATTATGAGTATAGGTACTAACCAAGGAATCAAAGACTGAACTTGGCGATTTTTTAAAATTTTTGATTTAAATTTATGTTTTTTTATTGTCTGATTTGATGGTAATTTATTCTGAGTAGAAGAGATAATTTTCATAGGATAATGTTAATTTTGTGACTTAAGTTTTACTAACCTACTAAAAATTGTTTTGAGAAACTAACTTTTCCAACTAGCAATAACACTAATAGGTAACTCTTCTGTAAATGTTCCTGAAGGTTCAACCTGTAGAAGAGATTCTTTTAAATCAGCCTCAAATTTATGGCGGTTTTCTCCAATAAAAGAAGGAAGACAAAAAGCTGTAGAATAGAGATAGCCAATGTAGGTATCAATTGTCCAATATTTTTTATATTTGACTTCAAAATTTGCTTGACGTGGGAAGGCTGATTTAGCCAAAATTTCTTCATGAGAAACTGCTAAAGGTTGCCATACACCGTTACCATTCTGACCTGTGCGACGCTGTTCACCTAACCAACGTTTGACAACTGAAATTGCTGTTTTTTTCCACGGATGCTCACTATTCCAAGGGTCTTCGTAAGTTTTGATAATAGCAACACCACCATCATCAGAAAGTAGATTGTATATGCGTTCTAGTACCAATTCTCGCTGCATCCAGTGAAAAGCCCTACCAATAGTCACTAATTTAAATTTACCAGCAGCAGGAGAAATGTTTTCTGCTCGTTCTTGTACCCAACTAATATTTGTTGCTCCCGCTGCTGCTGCTTGTTGTTGTGCTTGTTGAAGCATATCTGGATCGGGATCTAAACCTATGACTTCTTGAAAGCGATCGCGCAGAGGAATCGCAATCAACCCTGCACCACACCCTAAGTCCAGCAGTCTTCCTTGACCATCCAATTGAAATTTCTCTGTCAGCAAATCAAACAAAACAGGCGGATACTGGGGTCTATAGCGGGCATAGTACCAAGCTGCGCCTTTAAATAAAGTTGGATCATAAATAGGAATTGTGGTCATATGTACGAAGATTCAAAATTTATAAAGATAGCTACTGTTTAGCTAGGACTTCTTGAGGTGTGATTTTGGTATATTCTTCAGGTAACAAAAAGTCGTCTCTGACATTCACCTTTTTGGGTATCAGTCCCTGGCTGTACCATTTGTCTGCCACTTGTTGTTGCTTTGTAATGATTTTCTCATTGATTGGTTCCAATGCAAAATCATACTTACTATGCATTTTCTCTAATATAGGAGGATCTAATTGAGTTATTGGAGCAAGTAATTGTGCAATTTCTTTTGGGTGATTTTTTGACCAAACTTGTGCTTTCTGTAGTTCCTCCAAAAATACTTTAATCACTTGTGGATTTTCCTGATAAAACTTGCGTGTTGTAGAGAAAAAGTTGTTACTATCCCGCAAACCATTACTACCATCTATCAGAACACGACCGATTTTCTTTTGCTCATTTCTGGTTACAAATGGCTCCCAGATAAACCAGGCATCCACTTTGCCTTGACTGAATGCCACATTTGCATCTGGAGGTGTTAGGTAAACTGACTGCACATCAGTGAGTTTTAGTCCTTCTTTTTCTAAAGCTTTGAGTAGAAGGTAATGACCAATAGATGCTTTTTGAAAAGCAACTTTTTTACCTTTTAAATCTTTGACACTTTTCACTGTAGAGTTGACAGGAACTAAAAGCGAAATTGATTTACCATCAGTGGAATTAGCAGCCAAGTAAACAAGGGGTGTCCCAGCTGCTTGGGCAAATACAGGGGGTGATTCAGCGGTTAAGGCAATGTCAAGCCCGTTTGCATTAAAGGCTTCTAATTGTTGTGGTCCAGCAACAAATTCAGGCCATTCTACTTTATATCCTAGGAATTCTAACCTTTTTTCGAGATTGCCTTGCTTTTCTAAAACTGCCAGTGCAGTAAGTTGTTTAGAACGTACAATTCTTACTACTTTATTGGTGCTACTGCTAGCTGTATTGACTGTATTAGATGTAGATGAGGCGGCCTGTTTTTGAGTATTATTCTCTGGTGTACTGCAACTGAACAGTGTACTAGATAACACTAAACTATAGCCAAGGGCAAATAACGCTGAACGACGAGTAATACGTTGATGTTTCCAGAATTCAAACTTATCTTTCAAATGCATTAATTACCTCACCTTTTTCCATTGAGATGATTACAATAATTACAAAGAATAGGAAGGTTAGTACCGCTTTATAGAAAGTAGTGCTAAGTAGAGGCGATCGCATGGACGACGTTACCGCTGTTCCTTCTGGTTTACCTTTAGGCATCGCCTAAATGCCAAGTATTAATTAGTGATTTTTTTTGATTATTATTGAGGTAATAAGGTGGGGATTACCCACCTTATAAATTTGCCATATCAGAGGATAACTAAGGCAAAACTTAAAAGCTAAAACTTGTTATTTAGGAGTATTGAGTAACAAGTGGAAATTCTTGGTTAAGTACCCAATTTCCGATATCTTTGAATTTGTAATCAATGGGGTCATGAAGTGTGAAAGTGCGTAAATCCCGCCAGTAACGGTCAAAACCATATTTAGTAGCAGTTGACCGAGTTCCCATGACTTCAAAAATTCGGTTAGTTATATTTAATCCAGTTTTGCTGGCAAATGCTTTGGCTGAGAAAACAGCGATCGCCACTTCTCCTCTTTCTTCAGTAGTCAGCTTAATATCTTTTTCCCAAGCTTGTTGTACTTTCACAACGGCTTGGTCAGCTAATAAAATAGCAGCTTCTAATTCTACCCACAATTCACCGTAGTGATGCAGGATATAAGGATCTTTTGTTGCACTATCTACGCCTGATGTAATCCAAGGCTTAGTAAGAGTTGTAGTGTATTGTTTGGCGGCTATAAATGCTCCTTGAGCTATTCCTAAATACACATAGGTTTTTGTCAGTTGAGCGATAATTCCCAGAAATGTACCAAAAGCACTATCAGGAGGATGAGGATATCCCAAAATTTCATCTTTCTTCACTAAAACATTGTCAAATGTAAACGTGTTGCTGTCGGTTCGTCGTTGCCCAATATTATCCCAATCCTGATTAGATACTACACCAGATCTATCTTTGGGAATGACAAATAATAAAGGAAATTCTACACCATCTTGCACGGCTGAAAATACCCGTAAATCGGCGGAAGCAATACCAGTACCAAAGCTTTTAACGCCATTAACGCGGAAATTTTCACCGTCTGGGCTAATTTTCAGGCGCGTATCTCGCGTGTTGATAGCGTTTGCCCAAAATAAATTATTCTGGGCAGTTTCTCGATAATATCTCTCTTTTTGTTCTGGAGTTCCAGAAACATGACCCAAAGCAGTTAAATTTAGATGATTGCCGTACAATTGCCCAATGGAACCATCAGCTTGAGATAGTTCTTTGACAATTTTTAAAGCTTCTATCCAAGTTCCGTCAGCACCACCATAGACTTTTGGTACGACTAGGGGAAGTAAACCACTTTCACGCAGTCTTTGTATTTCTAAATCTGGAATTCCTGCTTTGAGATCACGTTCAACTCCCGTGTTGGAGAGTTCTTGTAAAATAGAGGATGCAATTCCTATCCAATCTTTTGATTCTTTAACTAATAGTTGCACCATTCGTATATTTTATCCTTTTCTGATTTTTGTGAGTTGGTAGTTGTTAATTAATATTTCTTGAGTTATATCTCGCCTAGAACTGCAAGTCCTAGGCGAGATAGTCACAAAACTTTCTCCAAATGTTTTGGAATTTCTGCAGTAGGTGAATTCAAGAAAGATGAATGTTGTGGTTCCAACTCATGCAGGCGATCGCCCCTTGGGTGGATCCCTGCTTGCGCCTCGCGCTCTTGCTTACCCATCACCCGGTGTAAAATCTTCTCCACTGTCAGAGCAAGTAGCACATCTCCTCTAACTCGTGGACGTGGAAGATTAATCTGCAAATCTAAGCCAATTTGACCGTTTTCTATTAATACCACTCGGTCTGCTAGCACAACGGCTTCTTCCACATCATGGGTAATCAGCAATGCAGTAAATCCTTGCTCTTGCCATAGTTTCTCAAGTAATTGCTGCATTTCAATCCGCGTTAGTGCATCCAAGGCTCCCAACGGTTCATCAAGCAGCAACAAAGCAGGTTGACTTGCTAGCGCTCTTGCTAATGCGACCCGTTGGCGTTGTCCACCAGAAAGGACGGCGGGCCATTCATTTGCCCGGTCTTCCAGCCCCACAGCATGCAAGACTTGCAAAGCCGTTTGCCGTGCATACACCTTTGAGTTAGAACCTACTAAGCCTAACTCCACATTTGCTAGTACCCGCTGCCAAGGTAGTAATCGCGCATCCTGGAACATCATTCGGATACTTGGGTTAATACGATGACCTGAAAAGTTGTCATCTAACAAAACGCTACCTCCACTCGGAGCATCTAGTCCAGCAACTAGGCGCAGCATCGTACTTTTACCACATCCACTCCGACCGACGATGGCGACAAATTCCCCCGGCTGAATATCTAAGTCAATTTCTTGCAAAACTATTTTATTCCCAAAGGATTTTCGTAACCCTTCGAGTTTTAAATGCATTCCACGTTTTTCAGATTTCATCGCAAAACCTCGCTTTTTCGACCCCGTATCAGAACTGCCTCTATTGGCTAGAGAAACCTCGTATCAGAAAAGAAATACCAGCTAAAATACATTTATATGGTCTGTTCAATGTAGTAATTCTGGCTTTGCTCCGCTACATGCGTTCATCAAGACTAGTTACTTGAGTTAACCATCCGAAAAAGAATGTCATCAGCCAAGATCACAACAACACTTTTGAATTGACATTGTTTTCGCTCCTTTTTTGATTAAGTGTCTATAATCTCAAAACCTTTTCACAGAAGACACTTACATGGGATACCTGCCCAGTAATTGTCTATTAATTGATGTTTGGTTTTTAAAATACGGTTTAAAGGTAAAGAAACAGTATTTTATTTATAGTAGTCTCACACACTCAGCCGAAAAAGGCAAGTATCTTTTTATAAAAAAATGCCAAACTACGATTGATGTTGGCATTCCGCGCTTGTCTGGATAAACGCACGTTATATACTGATAGCTTTGGAAAACCCACTATCAATGTTAATAATCAACGCAATTCAAACCCCAAATTTTTTAAAGCTTCTCGCAAGCGATCGCGTCCCGATAAAGACTCAGCAAACGCCACTCGTTTAGCAGAATGCTCTGTCCAATCACCAGTAACATTCATTTGCTGGGAGTTGTAGAAGGCTTTCATCACCTGGTTATAAAAAGTAATTGACTCATCCTGTTGTGTTAATTTATAAGTCTCTCTGTGCAAAACAGCCCGCTGAGGTAAGCGTGGTTTAATCGCTGTCTCTACAGTGCTGTCGGCATAACCGACACATAATCCAAAAACTGCAAATACATGGGGTGGTAAGTCCAAAACCTCCGCAACAGCTTCTGGATGGTTACGCATCGCACCAATATACACCGTTCCCAAACCAAAAGACTCCGCCGCTACCACCGCATTTTGAGCCGCCAACGCTGCATCAATCGCCGCCATCAGGAACATTTCCAGATAATCTAAACCCTGATGGGGTAATCCGCGACTTTCTGCGATGTGGGTGAGTCTGGCTAAATCTGCCAACCACACCAGATACAGCGGACAAGATCGAATATGCGCTTGATTATTAGCTAATAGTGATAGCTTTTGCTTGCGGTTTGCATCTTCTACCGCTACTACACTCCATGTTTGGAGATTCGAGGAAGTAGACGCTGACTGCGCCGCTGCGACTAGCGTTTCTAGAGTTCCTGGTGGTAAAGTGTTAGGCAAGTAAGCACGAATCGAACGGTGAGATAAAAGAGAACTGATACAGTCATTCCCAGGCATATCTGTATTGACAGTGCCCCTTTGGGGCGGCGTATCGCCGTAACGATGATTAAGCAATTCGGTAAAATTGGTCATAATGTGTTGTCAGTAATCAAAGATCCAGATCAGTCCCTGATTCCCGACTTTTCTAAGAAGTTGGGAATCTTGTTCTAACCAAATTATACTTTCGGTGAAAAAGCAGCATATTGCTCTGGTGACAGTATTGCTTCTCTAACATTAATTTGTTTGGGAATCAATTTTAACTCATAGAATTTATCAGCGACTTTCTGCTGTAAAGCAATGAGATTTTCATCAATTGGTACAACACCAAAAATTTTTCGCTGTGTTGCGATTTTCATGGTTTCTAAATCAATTCCTAAGACAGGTGAAAGTGTTGCTGCAACTTCATTCCGATGTTGATCTGACCAAGATTCAAGATTTTTAATTTCTTCTAATATTGCTTTAATTGTTTCTGGATTATTTGTAGCAAACTTGCGACTAGCTAGATAATATCCTCCCTGTTTGTTGATTCCTGTGCCATCAATTAAAACACGAGCATTTATAGATTTTTGTGCCGCAGCATAAAATGGATCCCAAATTACCCAAGCATCCAAACTTCCCTTGACTAATGCAGCACGTGCATCAGCAGGTGGTAGAGATACAGGTTGAATATCACTGTATTTCAAACCAAATTTTTCTAAAATTTGTAAAAGTAGATAATGAGCGCTAGAACCTTTTTGAAAAGCAACCTTTTTACCTTTTAGGTCAGTTACTGTTTTGATCGGAGAATTTTTGGGAACAAGAATAGCTTGACCGGCTGGATTAGGTGCAATTCCAGCAATATAGGTTAATGAGGCTCCTGCTGCTTGGGCAAAAACTGGCGGTGATTCTCCAGTATGTCCAAAGTCAATACTGCCTACATTCATTGCCTCTAAAAGTTGAGGTCCTGCCGGAAATTCAATCCACTGTACAGATACTCCTTGAGGTTGAAAACGCTTTTCTAATACTCCTTTACTCTTGAGGAGAATTGCTGATTTTTGATAGCCAAACCTGACTACTGATGCTTTGGCTTGAGTTGAATTATTAGTAGATACAGCAGTAGTATTGCTTGCATTGTTGGCTGTGCAAGCGGCAAATAAAACGCTGAGGCATAAGCCAGTGAAAAAAGCCCCAGCGACGGGAATAGGTATAACCGGTAGTAGTTTGTTTTTCTTCGCAAATTGGAATACTCCGAATCTCTTCAACGCTGTCATAAATTGCTGATAAATTGAGCTAATCATCAGAATTTACCTATCGTAAGATTTTAAATTATACTGTAATTTTATCGATTTAAAGTAGTATAAGAGCTTTTTTCTTTAGCCCCTGGTCTCTAGTCCCTAGCCCGTTCTGTTGGCTAGAAACTAAAGGTCTAGTTTTTTAAGGTTAAAACTTGAAGGTGGTACGTAGCCAACCAACTACACTACCAGGATTGTCGGCATTAGAGTCCGGTGCAGTAATCCAGATTAAACCTGGCGTAATCGCAATATAATCGTTGATTTGATATTGGTAAAATGCCTCAACGTGTAGGGACGTATCCTTGTCCACTTGTCCAAGACCTGCTCCCAAATCTACATTCTTACTCAAGGCAGTCAGTTTCGGCTCCATACCGACGAAAAGACCGCCTAAACTACCTTTTTTAAAAAGATCAGGGAATGCCAGTCCTACCGCCCAGTCCCAGGCCTGACCATCTCCGACTCCCAGATAGCGGTGTGCTGAATAACCTACCCACCCATTGACTGCAAACTTGGGACTAATTTTATACAAAGCTTGTATGCCGTAAAGATTACCTACAGTTCCCCTTCCAGCCACGGTACTGTTTGCCAGGTTACTCCCGATTACTGGACCGAAGTTTGTCCCAGTTTGACCTATGGTGTTCGGTGGGCTGTAGGTATTGGCGTAAGTTAAAGCCACCCGAAAATCTTGACTGGGGGTGGAGTATGATAACTGTCCCAGAGCTACATACCTGCCTGAAAATAAGCCATTGTTAGGTGTAGGATTATCACCATTTATGGCGGTGTACGCTAACCCTAATTGCCACTGTTTACCGAATTGCTGGAGTATCGCAATTCCCGGACCAGTATCTCCATAATCATAGACCATATTCCGCCGTGCATATCGTGAGATCGCATTAGCAGCAGATCCTTCAAAATATGGATTGATAGGACCACTCAAGCCGATCTCAAAAGCTCCATCGGACTGGGGAAAAATGTTGACTTGGGTACTTTTAAAAGGTTTAAACTGATAACGAAGTCCAGAGATATAAACGTCATTGTTTGGATAAACAGGACTAGCATTATCAGAAGTTCTCCCGTCAGTGGTTCCGAGTAATCCACTTCTTGTTCCTCCTATAGGGGTAATATTTCCAGCTTGAAGTGTCACCCGTAGTTGATCAGTGCCGGTAAAACTGGTGTTTAAAAGTAGACGAACCCGGTCTTGAAATGTGATGACATGAGCTGCAGGTCTCTTGGTGACGACGTTATTGCCCGTCAGAACTCCCCCAATAACAGTCTCAACTTCACCTGTGAGTTTAGTTGTGGTGGAAAACTGACGTTGTTCAAGGTTTGCTGTCTGTACCTCTAGCGCATCTACTCGTCCCCGTAGTTGTGCCAGTTCTGCTCCAAATTGATTTTGTAGTGTTTGCAGGGTAACTAAGTCCTCTTTTCTGACCAGATCGCTTGTTCCGGCAGCAAGTAGCTCACTAATTCGATTTAGTGCTGCATTCAGCCCTGCGGCAAACTCGTAACGGCTCATTGCCCGATTACCCCGAAAGGTCTGGTCAGGATAACCCGCAATCACACCATACCGTTCTACTAACGATTGCAATGCCTGAAATGCCCAGTCGGTGGGTTTCACATCAGATAGCTGGGAGACAGAGTTAACCTGCCCTATTGTTACATCGCGGTTTGGTAGCTTCGACGAATCATTCTTGAGTGCAGGGTTAGCAGGGACAGAAGTAGGCGATCGCTTCCCATCCGATAGTTCAGAGACAGAAGTCTTTGGAGTGACCCCTGCATCGCCTGGTGAAGGGTTAGCAGGGACAGAAATAGGTGACAGTGAGGGCACTGATGAGGGTACTTGTGAGATCAGCGTAAAGCGATCCATTACAGAATTGCTGCTTTGGAGAACAGACCCTTTATATTGCTCAGGAGCGATTACCTTCGGTAGAGCTAGCGCCGATAGGCGTAGCCGTGCCGCAGGCATAGGGCGCGCTACGCAAACGCTTAACCCCCTTTGGGCGGGTCCCCTTGGGACCATCGCAGTACTCCTCACGGCAGATGACATTGATGAATCGGTAGATGAAGAATATTCAGGTGTATCTGCCCAACTTTTTGCAGGATTAAGAACTAAGACGATCTGCATATCTAGCAGCGAAATCAAAAATAGTATCCATCTAGAATTCCAACGAAATTTCGACATGACACTCCTCAACCTAAAAAGTGAATGAATTTACTCTAAATTCATAGAGAAAATTGGCAGAATCACTTGATACAATGCTTCTGCTAAATAGTCAAAAGGACTTAGTAATAACTTCGCTAGAAAGGTATCAATTTAAAAGAACAAAGCCAGCAATGAGCACTTACAGAAGCGAATTTAGGAGTCATAATTTATCTTGTACGCTTGCTACTCATAAAAAATGATGGCATAGCCGCCTAGGCCCTGTCGGGCTTCGCGTAGCATGCCTGAAGTAAGCCCACCACAAAATGACTCCAGCTTTGTATCTGGAAAATCCTCAACACATCATCAAAACTTTCCCCTCCTAGCGACGAAACTAGGTAAGAGAAAATAACTCTATGGCAATAACCAAATTACCTTATTGAAAAAATACGGTAATTTGGTTGAATTAATGTTGATTATCTTACTAGATAGCAGTCTTTGAGAAAAACTGTATATAGTGAGTATTTTTAGCTACATTTGATCTATAATTGAAAATTAGTCATCTAAGCTTGTTTCCGAAATGAATATCTGGTAATATCCATTTTTGAGATATTAACTCCGGTTAATCGGTAAGCTTACTGTATATTTAGTCCAAGTTTCGTTTTGTTACGTTTTTTTGCTAAAAGTAATCAAGATAATTAGTTCAAGAATATGAAGTACAACCAACTTGGCGAGAGTGACCTCAAGGTTTCTGAAATTTGTCTGGGAACCATGACTTATGGACAGCAGAATACCATTGAGGAAGCGCATCAACAGTTAGATTATGCTATTGCTCAAGGGATAAATTTTATTGATACTGCGGAAATGTATCCAGTACCGCCTCGTGGAGAAACTCAAGGAAAAACGGAAGCTTACATTGGCGAATGGTTGAAAAAACAGCAGCGGAACCAACTCATCATTGCCACAAAAATTGCAGGTCCCGGTCGTCCTTTTAAATGGCTGCGGGGAGGAAATCTCCAAATTAACCACAACAACATTAAGCAAGCGGTAGATGATAGTCTGAAGCGATTACAAACAGATTATATAGATTTGTACCAAATTCACTGGCCAGAACGCTATGTTCCCACCTTTGGGCAGACAGAGTACAAACCTGATTTGGAACGTGAAACTGTGAGTATTGCCGAACAATTACAAGCATTTGCAGATGTCATCAAAGCAGGTAAAATTCGCTATCTGGGCTTGAGTAATGAGACACCTTGGGGTGTTAGTGAGTTTGTTCATATTGCCAAACAGCTAGGATTACCCAAAGTGATCTCCATTCAAAACGCTTATAACTTGCTTAATCGTGTATTTGATTCAGCTTTAGCAGAAGTTTCTCGTTATACCAATGTTGGCTTACTAGCTTATAGTCCTTTAGGATTTGGTTTGTTATCTGGGAAGTACACAGACGATCAAAAACCAGAAAATACACGATTGTCTCTATTTCAAGGTTTTGGACAACGCTATTTCAAACCAAATGTAAATGACGCTGTAGCAGCTTATGTATCAATTGCCAGAAAATATAATTTGCAGCCTACACAATTAGCTTTGGCTTTCGTGCGGAGTCGGTGGTTTGTGAGTAGCACAATTATTGGTGCAACATCCTTACAACAACTACAAGAAAATATTAACAGCGTGAATGTAATTCTCAACCAAGATATTTTAGCAGAGTTAGATGCAGTTCATACACGTTATCCCAATCCAGCCCCTTAACAATTCAAAATCGCGTAGCGTTGCGTCAGCGTTGCGACGCAATCTCAAAATCACCGAAGTTCTGATTGCCGGAAGCCGGCGCTCAGACTTCTCTCAAAATAAAAGACATTTTCAGTTGGGGATTTAAACCCCAACTGAAACTGAAGCAATATCGCAAGCCCCCTATATCGTCAAAATTTAGAAAAAAAACGGTAATTTTTGAGATTTTGCTGATTGAACTTAAACACACTTGCATATTCACATATTAGTACTCGAAAAGCAAGCCTTATATTCTGATTCTTAAGTTTTATAAAAACTACCCTTGATTTTTTGAATAAATTGTGCAAGTCTTAAGAAACAGTAAAATACTGTAAACTGACATATTAACCGTATTTTATGGTAGTCTAGATGCTAGTACAACCAAAACTTACGTTAATAAGTTGTTCTTATTGCCATAATTGCTCTTAACAATTAGTTTTTTCATTGTGTTATTGTCCAAGTTTTTCTCTGGTACGTAAGAAGCGAATATTGAGGCGAGGAATTCAATGACCCAGAGTTCATCTACTATTAATATTGATGTTGATCCCAATTTACAGACAGATGTTCTAGTTATTGGCGGTGGTCCGGCTGGTACTTGGGCTGCTTGGAGTGCTGCATCTGCTGGTGCGAGAGTTGTTTTGGTAGATAAGGGTTACTGCGGTACCAGTGGATGTGCAGCAGCATCGGGTAATGGTGTGTGGTATGTAGCACCAGAACCCGAAAGTAGAGAAGCTGCGATCGCGAGTCGAGAAGCTTTGGGGGGATTTCTCTCCAACCGTGACTGGATGCAGCAAGTATTGAATCAAACTTACACAAACGTCAACCTATTAGCAAAGTGGGGTTATCCCTTTCCTGTTGATCAACAGCAAAAACCCTATCGACGCAGTCTACAGGGACCCGAATATATGCGCTTGATGCGCAAGCAAATTAAACGGGCGGGGGTAACAATATTAGATCATAGTCCCGCCTTGCAACTATTGGTAGATGCAGAAGGTGCTGTTGCTGGGGCAACGGGGGTTAACCGTCAGACTGGCAAGCAATGGGTTGTGCGTGCAGGTGGAGTAATCATTGCGACTGGTGGCTGTGCTTTTTTGAGCAAGGCACTCGGTTGCAATGTGTTGACTGGGGATGGATACCTAATGGCAGCAGAAGCGGGTGTTGAGATGTCGGGAATGGAGTTTTCCAACGCCTACGGCATCTCTCCCGCCTTTTCCTCTGTCACCAAAACCCTGTTTTACAATTGGGCAACTTTTACTTACGAAGATGGCACACCGATACCTGGTGCAGGTTCCCAACGAGGACGTTCAGTTATTGCTCAAACCCTGTTGACACAACCAGTTTACGCCATCTTGGATCAAGCGACTGAAGAAATGCAGGCACATATGCGGAAGGCACAGCCTAATTTCTTCTTACCTCTTGATCGCGCAGGTATCGATCCCTTTACCCAACGCTTCCCTGTTACCTTGCGTTTAGAAGGAACAGTACGTGGTACGGGTGGCATTCGGATTGTCGATTTTACCTGCGCCACATCAGTTCAGGGACTTTATGCGGCTGGCGATGCTGCCACACGAGAATTAATTTGTGGTGGGTTTACTGGTGGTGGTAGTCACAATGCAGCTTGGGCGATATCTTCTGGATACTGGGCTGGAAAATCTGCGGCTGAATATGCCCATAAGTTTGCTGGGTGGAGAACACAGCGTTCTGTTCAAGCAGTCGGTGAAGCGGGATTGACAAATGCTAGTCAACACCCTTCGGGTTCGTCAGTCACCTACGGCGGGAAACCCGCCTGCAGTGCTGCTCATCAAATCAACACCGAAGAAGTTATCCAAGCAACCCAAGCTGAAGTCTTCCCGTACGATCGCAATTATTTCCGCAACGAAAAAGGCTTGACAGAATCATTGCACAGATTAAATCACCTCTGGAAAGAGATTCGCACTAGTCAAGTAGACACTCACAACATTGTCCGGGTGAGGGAAGCAGCTGCAATGGTAGCCACAGCCCGATGGATGTACAGCAGCGCCCTACAACGTAAAGAGACTCGCGGTATGCACAAACACCTAGACTATCCAGAGATGGATGCGAACCAACAACACTATTTAACGAGTGGTGGTTTGGATCAAGTCTGGGTGAAAGCAACACCTCTACACCAGACAAAAGTCAAAGTGGGTGCTGCTGCATAATCTCAGAATTTTAAACTCACGCAAAGAAGAAAGTCAACAAAGAGGCTTTTGCAAATCGGGTTTTCCCAAGATGTTATCCCCAATCCAAAATCGACATGATTGAGTTAGTCAGTGAGTCGCGGTGCATTGAATGTAATCTTTGCGTTAACGTTTGCCCGACAAACGTCTTTGACAAAGTGCCAGATGCACCACCTATTATTGCTAGACAAAGTGATTGTCAAACCTGTTTCATGTGCGAACTGTATTGTCCTGTCGATGCTTTGTATGTAGCACCGCAAGTTGAACCTCTGGAGTCAGTGGACGAAAAATCACTTAAAGAAACTGGACTTTTGGGCAGCTACCGGAATAATATCGGTTGGGGACGCGATCGCACTAACACAGCAAAACAAGATTCAACTCATTTAATACTTAAGCAGTTGAAATAGCTTTCTCGCTTCTGTTTTATCTTCCTTAGTGAACTCTCAAGCTTCTGAGCGGAAACTTCCGCTCAGATTTTTCTCTTAATAATTTTTCTTGCATCAGTCATGATGACTAAGCATCTATCTTTTCTGAAATTTTCTACCCTAGCTGCAAGCTGCCTCCTATTATTCAGCAGTGCTTGCAGTTCCAGTCAAACGGTTTCACAAGCTGTACCTAAACCCAAAACCTCAGACACAGCTAAGACTTCTACCTTGCGTTTGGGTTTTATTAGTGTAAATCAGATCAAAGTACCCACAGGACCCACAGGCTGGGCAATCCATCAAGGTAAACTCTTACCCCAATTGCAAAAATTAGGGATTGCAGAAGTCAAAACAGTAAGTTTTCCGAATGGTCCCAACTTGAATGAAGCCTTGGTGGCGGGGGAAGTTGATGTAGGTATTTATGGGGATACACCTGCACTTGTCGCCAAAGCAAAAGGTATTCCTACGCGCTTAATTGGTCAAGAACAAGTCGGGATGAATGCTTGGTTAATAGGGAAGAAAAACGGACCGCGTTCCTTGGCTGAATTGAAGGGGCAAAAGGTAGCCACCTCAAAAGGGTCATATTTACATCGCTACTTGATTGGATTATTGCAAAAGTCCGGTCTTAGCGATCGCGTCACTGTGGTTCATCTACTACCTAGTGAAGCACAAGCAGCACTAGAACGGGGTGATGTGGCAGCGATCGCAGCAGCAACTGGTACAGGACCACTGTTAAAATCAAAGGGCTATCCAGTGATTGATGAAGCAACCAAACACCCAGACTTACCAGGAACCAGCGTAACTGTTGCGACAGAAGCTTTCTTAGCTAAACATCCAGATTTTCCGCAAAAGTGGAATCAGATTAAACAAGCATCTGTCAAAAATATCAAAGCGAATCCAGAAGCTTACTACAAGTTTCATACCGAGGTTTCAGGATATCCAATTGATGTGATCAAGGCTTCTTTCCCTGTAGAACAATTTCCGGAAGAACCCTTCCCGACTCGAGGATTGCAATTGTTGGAAGGTACAAAGAAATTTTTAGTCTCGCAGAAATTAGCTAACTCTGATTTTAAGTTGAATGATTGGATTGTGCCACAACAGTAAAAATGAACTTTAATTAGAGAAAGGGCACAAGGGATTTTTATACTTTCTTGTGTGATAATATTACTTTTTGTCAGTTATGAAAATTATCTTACCTGTAGAACTTGCTGATGATATTGAGCCATTGTTACCCTCAGAAATTACATCTGTACGTGTAGATCCTGATGGTAATTTTGATGGTGATCCTAGTGGAGCAGAAGTTTA
The DNA here is from genome assembly GCA_019359695.1 of Brasilonema angustatum HA4187-MV1. GTDB lineage: Bacteria > Cyanobacteriota > Cyanobacteriia > Cyanobacteriales > Nostocaceae > Brasilonema > Brasilonema angustatum. Next base: position 12,825 of record JAHHGV010000046.1, on the reverse strand, counting down.
TCTCAACGGATTCAAGTTGAAAAGTACTACCCTGCACAAAGTTTTAGCAGCAGCACCTACAATTCGTTGGCAGCATACACCTAGTTCCGGTGTGAATCATATTCTCACACCCACATTTTTGTCACACGATATCATTCTTACCAATGGCTCAGGAGTTCATGCTATTCCAATCGCGGAATTTGTACTGAACTTCATGCTTTATCATGCCAAGAATGTTCAGAAATTGCAAGATTTACAAACTAATCACTACTGGCACAAGTGGTTAGAGTTACAGGAATTGTACAAAAAAACTTTACTTCTTATTGGAACAGGAAATATTGGTCAAGAAATTGCTCTGCGCGCTAAAGCTTTCGGAATGCAAATTTGGGGTAGTCGCCGAAATCCTGAACCATTAGCGAATTTCGATAAAATAGTCGGTGCGAATGAATGGAAAGCACTTCTTCCGGAAGCAGATTATATAGTCATTGCCACACCTTTAACACCGGAAACCAAAGGCTTGATTAATGCGGAGACATTACGGTTAATGCGTCCCACTGCCTATCTGATTAATATAGCTCGTGGTGCAATTGTGGATCAAGATGCTTTACTGACTGCTTTACGTGAAGGTTGGATTGCTGGTGCTGGATTAGACACTTTTGAATCAGAACCACTACCACCAGAAAGTCCCTTTTGGTCTTTGCCCAATGCATTCATCACACCTCATTGTTCAGCACTGACACCACAACTTCGTAGTCGCATTGTGAAGTTATTCCTCGACAATTTGACAAGTTATCGGAACAAAGAAAAACTACGTAACGTTGTGGACAAAAATGTAGGTTACTAATGCAAGAAAGCTGAATTAGACTACTAATATCGTTTGGCGTCGGGCTATTAACAATTATCATGAAACTCATTCTACCGATAGAAGCTGCTGATGAGCTTAAGCCGCATCTACCTAGCGATACAACATTTGTCCGGGTAGATATTGATGGCAATCTGGACGGTGATGCTACAGATGCCGAAGTCTACTTCAGTTGGCTTTATTATCTGAAACCCACAACTTTGCATAAAGTCTTAGAATCTGCACCTGCACTGCGTTGGCATCATGCACCGAATGCAGGTGTAAATAATGTCCTGACACCAAAATACTTAGAACGTGACATCATCCTGACTAACGGTGCGGGAGTTCATGCGATTCCCATTGCCGAATTTGTCATTGCTTATATGTTGTCTTATGCTAAGCAACTGCCAAGCTTGCACAAGCTACAAACTCAACAGCAATGGCAAAGAGGTTTTCAAATTGAAGAACTGCAAGATAAGACATTATTAATTATCGGTGCAGGCGGAATTGGGCAAGAAATTGCTGCCCGTGCCAAAGCTTTTGGGATGCGGATTTTTGGAAGCCGTCGTCACCCGCAACCATTACCAAACTTTGACAAAGTGGTGGGTGCAAATGAGTGGAAAGCACTCCTAAACGAAGCAGAATACGTAGTTATTGCTACACCTTTGACAAAGGAAACCGAGGGCATGATTAATGCAGAAGTACTGCGCTCAATGCGTGCCGATGCTTATTTGATAAATATTGCTCGTGGCAAAATTGTGGATGAACCTGCACTGTTAAAAGCGTTGCAGGAAAGTTGGATTGCTGGTGCAGCTTTAGATACGGTGTTTACGGAACCACTGCCACCAGAAAGTTCATTTTGGACGTTACCGAATGTTTTTATTACACCCCACTGTTCTGCTCATTCATCCAAAGTAAAAGAGCGATTGCCTACGGCAGAGCTACGCTTAACGCTTGCACTTTTTCTTGATAATTTAACACGCTATCGCCACGGAAAGCCCCTGCGAAATGTTGTGGATAAAAATGCTGGTTACTAATAATGACTATCTACAATTCCATTGGCAAAGTCTACTCTAATTCGCGTCTTCCCGATCTGAGAATTGTCAATTTTCTAATTGATTTACTCAACCTACCAAAGAAAAGTATTATTGCTGATATTGGTGCTGGTACAGGAGGTTATAGTCGAGCGATCGCTGAACGAGAATATTCAGTTTACGCTGTCGAACCTTCATCGGTCATGCGTTCTCAATCTGTCGAACATGCACAGGTAAAATATTTCGCTGGTTATGCAGAAAATATTCCTTTGGCGAATGCATCTGTCGATGGAGTAATTTGTATTTTAGCAACACATCATTTTTCTGATTTACACAAGGCAGTTAGAGAAATGCATCGAATTACGAAAAAAGGAGCATTAGTTTTTCTGACATTCGACCCTCGACTTTGTGAAAAGCTTTGGATAGCTGACTATTTTCCTGTATATCGTGACTATGATTTTCGTGTTTTTCCACCGATCAACGATGTTGTTGAACTCATTCAAAGTCATACCCAAAGAAGCGTTGAAATTTCTACTTTTAAACTTCCCCATGATTTAACAGATATGTTTGCTGCATCTGGATGGAGACGACCAGAAATATATTTGAATCCGGAAGTTCGTGCGAATATATCAGCTTTGGCTTTAGCTGATGCAGATGAAGTTGAACAGGGAGTTATCAGACTTAAAGAAGATTTGTCAACTGGAAAATGGAATGCGAAATATGGAGAAATCAGAAATTTCTCAGAAATTGATGTCGGTTATCGCTTTTTGTGTGCGAGGAAGTGAATTTGATCAGTGCCCAAGCTTGTTTTCTCTTCGTCGCTGCTGTGTTAGGTGGAGCATTGACTTCTGTTGCTAGTGGTATCGTAACTATCATTTTTTTGCGCTCGCCCTGAGTAGTTTTAACAAAGACTCAATCGCATTAATAGTTAGTTTGTTTGAGGTGCTTTTTGCTCTTGTTTATAGAGTGTTACGAAGGCAAGAATAGTTATTGCTGTCAGATAGATACGTTTCAACCAGGCGTTACTTAATCTGAGTGTAATACGCGCTCCAATAATTCCACCAAAGAACATAGCGATACCAAGAATAAAGCCTAGTTTGTAATCCACAATTCCCTGCATCATGAAAATTATGGTAGCAACAAGTGAGGAAAATATATTGATGAGTTTAGTAGTAGCTATTGCCTGGACAAATGTCATGCGAAATAGCATTATGTAGGCTGCTGTCAGCAGTGTTACATAGCCGCCACTGAAAAAGCCTCCATAGATACCAAATATGAAGGTAGCCGCATATCCCGTTATTTCTGCTACTTGTGAAGGCACTCCCTCTATTGGCACTATTCCGGCATCTCGGTTGACGATTGAAAACACAGCAACTGCAATCATTGAGATAGAGATAATAAACGGTATTGATTTTGACGGAACAATAAAAACAAGTAATGCTCCCAAAATTGAACCGAAGAGCGTTAGTAATATCAGTAGTGGTAAGCGACGACGATCAATCACTCCTTTCCCAAGAAAAGGCAATGTGCCACCAACGCTCATCAAGGTTAATGCCAGCATATTAGTAGCAAGAGCAGTGCGCGGATCAATACCAACCTGAAACATTATAGGTACGGTAATTAGAGAAGTACTACCAGTAATGACGCTGATAATGCTTGCTATCAAGAAAACTCCAATCAGAATAAATATTTGGATAACAGTCATAAAAAGTATCACTCGTCATCAGCAATTATCGCCTGAATTGTTACTATTAAACCATTAATAGTCATAAAGTTAATCGAATTACCGTTGTTTACTGGCACAAGTGCGGCTAGAACACCAAACAGAGTGTCCCGCGTCTGTCTGAAGCCCAAATCTACAATCAACGATCTAAAATCCTATGTCTGACGCTACCATTCTTAAACCTTTAGAAGCAGAGCAATGGTTTGTGGATAGTGTTGACTTACGAGAGTTTGTTGCCACTGCTAGAGATATACGCGATAAGCCTTTATGCTTTAAGCTCCGCTTATGGCACCACACACAATCCTACCCTAACCCTCGGTGAACTCCTTAATTGTTGACTTCTAAGCAAGCGATTCTATGAGAGAATCTCTACAACAGTCCTGCAGTTAGATGACACCTAAAGTTTTGATCAGACAACATAAATTCTCAGGAGCAATCTGTTCCCGCACACATGACTCAATTTAGTGAGATTTCATCCTTACCATGACAGATCTATTTACACCCCTAACAATTGGCGCAGTGACTTTTCGCAACCGCATCGCAGTTTCGCCAATGTGTCAATATTCCAGTACAGATGGTTATGCTAATGATTGGCATCTGATTCATCTAGCGAGTCGTGCTGTTGGTGGTGCAGGTTTAGTTTTCACTGAAGCCGCAGCCATCGAACCAGGAGGACGAATCAGTCCCCAAGATTTGGGTATCTGGTTGGATGAGCATATTGAGCCATTGGCAAAAATTGTTAGGGCAATTCATAACTTTGGGGCGATCGCAGGTATTCAACTTGCTCATGCTGGTAGGAAAGCCAGTACTGCACCACCTTGGGAAGGAGGAGAAGTTTTAGACACATCCAACGGTGGTTGGGATCCTGTAGTTTCTAGTAGTGCTATTCCTTTTAGCGAAAACCACCCTATTCCGGAAGTATTAAACACAGAAGGCATCCAACAGATTATAAATGACTTCGTACAAGCGGCTCAACGTTCACAAGAAGCTGGGTTTAAAGTCATTGAAATCCATGCGGCTCATGGTTATCTCTTACACCAATTTCTCTCGCCTCTAAGTAACAAACGCAACGATGAATATGGCGGTAGTTTTGAAAATCGCACTCGTTTGCTAAGAGAAGTCGTTCAAGCGGTGCGAGAAATCTTACCATCAGATTATCCCTTGTGGGTAAGAATTTCTGCAACAGATTGGGTAGAAAATGGCTGGGATATTGAGCAGAGTATCGCCTTAGCAGAGAAACTGAATTCCTTCGGTGTGGATTTAATTGATACTTCTAGCGGTGGTTCTGTACCCAACGCCAAAATTCCCTTTGGCCCTGGTTATCAAACTGAGTTTGCCGCAAGAATCCGCCACGAGGCAAACATCCTCACAGGTGCTGTCGGTTTAATTACATCTCCAGAACAGGCGGATCAGATTATTCGTACAGGTCAGGCAGATATTGTTTTAATAGGACGAGAGATGCTACGCAATCCTTACTGGGCGTTATCTGCTGCCAAAAAACTGCGACAGGAAAAATTTTCACCTGTTCAGTACGAGCGGGCTTGGCTTTAATCGTGTCGTATCATATCATTTCCGCTTGCGTCGATGCGTCGAAGTGATCCGATATTTAACCCTGAAAAACTCTGTGTTTCAAAAAGACATATGGCGTGCTCTATGGCGTCAGCCATAGAGCGAATCAGTAGAGGCGTCAGAGTCCTGTACTGAATCCTTGATGAGCGTGGTCTTCGATTAGTGGTGCAGTCACAATCTCCCCACTAATCGCTTCTGACTCCTGAGTTCTGACTTGTTTTTCAACTTCAAACTGTTTAAGCTCTTTTGTGATGTAATTTACGTAGTGGTCACTATTATGCCGATTTAGAGCTAATTGATAACCACGTTCAGCTAAAGCATCAGCTTCTTGAGGGTTATTCAACAAATAGGTAATAGCTTGTTTTAAGCCTTCAACATCTTCTGGCTTAACCATCATTACCGCATCAGTTTCTGCTATATATTGATCGAGTCCAAGAGTGTGAGTGACTATCACAGGACGCCTACACGCCATTGCTTCCATCAATGCCTGTATTCCTGCACCACAATTACTTTCAAAGACGCTGATCACAATAATATCTGCATCCCGATATAGCTGAACTAACTCCGGCCATTCATAAAATCGGCGTGACATATTTCGTGGTAATTTTTCCGGAAAAGCTCGTTTTAATAAAAGTGCATCGTTGGAGAAACCGCTGATTTTCACATCAACATCTAGATTTGCTGTTGCTGCTGCCAGAGTTTTGTAATCACGTTGTTCTAAACCAACACTAGCGATCATTGGACGCGACTTCTGAGGTGAAGCAGACTTAGGTGCAAAGAATTTGAGATCGGTTTGCTCCCAAACAAAATGAACACGAGATGCAGGTAGATTTAGGTAATCGCGTAAAAAAGTAACTTGGTGCTTGCTACAGGCTAAAAACAAATCGATCTTGCTGGCCAAGTTAAATAACTTTAGTGCTAAGCGTCCACGAGGTCGATCAATATTGTGAAAAAATACTACAATTTTGGGGCGGTTGCGCTTAAACCCACAAAGTGTTGCTATTTGAATACCTCCAGCCTCACTATTGCAGAATACTATGTCATCCGATTTAAGTCGAGATGATAAAGCACGTGCCATCGCCCAATACTCTGGCGAACCTGCTATTTTGGAAAGAAGTTTGTCCACAAAAGAACCTTGATATCCTTCTGGTGTATGAACGCTGGCATTGAGTCTTTGCTTTAAGGCCCACATTACATGCCTAGGACGTTTATTGTTCTCGGCTTCGGTAGTAATCTTCTCAAGGTCAATAGAGTGATGCAATACGATGTGATATTTTGTCATAAATATTACACTCAATATTAAGTTTCATGAAAGAAAAAGATTAAGCCAGGATGAATATTCAACAAGGCTTTTCCACTCAGTCATCTGTAGCAGTTAGATTCAGTTAACCAGTAACATTACGTATCATATAAACAACTTGCACAGTTTGTCTATGAGATTTTTTGGGGTAATGAAAGGGAAGCTGTTACTAAGAGCAAAGTCTACTAAAATTCTTGCCCAGACAGTTTTTTCTGGGCAAGAATGTTTTTTCCCAATCTCAAATGCTCAATACTAAGAAAAGTTTTTCACTTCCCAGTTATCGTCAAAGAAGCGATATGAGATGATGCACACTCTTGACACTGCATAGGGATACGCGCTAGTCGCGTCTCTTGCTTTGCGCAATCTCCCTAATTCATATTTCTATTCTGCAACACCCAAGATTTTATCCTGAAAAACTCTGCGTTTCAAAAAATATACACGAAAACTTCAAGTTCCACTCAAAAATTAATCTCAACCTTCAAGCTGTTTAAGCTCTTTTGTGATGTAATTTACGTATTGGTCACTATCATGGCGACTTAGAGCTAAACGATAACCACGTTCAGCTAGAGCATCAGCTTCTTGAGGGTTATTCAACAAATAAGTGATCGCTTGTTTTAAATCTTCAACATTTTCTGGCTTAACCATTATTACCGCATCAGTTTCTGCTATATATTGATCGAGTCCCTGAGTGCGAGTAACTATCACAGGACGCCTACACGCCATTGCCTCCATCAATGCCTGTATTCCTGCAGCATAACCATTTTCAAAGATGCTAACCACAATAATATCTGCATCCCGATATAGCTGCACTAAGTCCGGCCATTCGTAAAATCGGCGTGACATATTTCGTGGTAATTCTTCAGGAAAAGCTCGTTTTAGTAAAAGTGCATCGTTGGAGAAACCGCTGATTTTCACATCAACATCTAGATTTGCTGTTGCTGCTGCCAGACTTCTGTAATCACGTTGTTCTAAACCAACACTAGCGATCATTGGACGCGACTTCTTTGGTGAGGCAGACTTAGGTGCAAAGAATTTGAGATCGGTTTGCTCCCAAACAAAATGAACACGAGATGCAGGTAGATTTAGGTAATCGCGTAAAAAAGTAACTTGGCGCTGGCTACAGGCTAAAAACAAATCGATCTTGCTGGCCAAGTTAAATAACTTTAGTGCTAAGCGTCCACGAGGTCGATCAATATTGTGAAAAAACACTGCAATTTTGGGGCGGCTGCGCTTCGCGCCACAAAGTGTTGCTATTTGAATACCTCCAACCTCACTATTGCAGAATACTATGTCATCCGATTCAAGTCGAGATGATAAAGCACGTGCCATTGCCCAATGCTCTGGCGAACCTGCTATTTTGGAAAGAAGTTTGTCCGCAAAAGAATCTTGATATCCTTCTGGTGTATAAATGCTGGCATTGAGTCTTTGCTTTAAGCTCCACATTACATGCCTAGGGCATTTATTGTTCTCGGCTTCGGTAGCAATTTTCTCAAGGTCAATAGGTCGATGCAGTACGATATGATATTTAGTCATAAATATTACAAAAAATATTACTTTTCATAAAATAAAAATATGAAATCAGGATATTCAATAAGGTTTTTTTACTAGGTTAGCAGTAGCGGTTAGGTTCAGTTGATCAATAACATTACATATAATAGAAACAGCTTGCACCGTTTGTCTATGAGATTTTTTGGGGTAATGAGACGCAAGCTGTTACCAGAGGCATAAAATCCTTGCCCAAACAGTTTTTTTTAGGAGTACGAATGCTTTTTTCCAATCTCAAAAGCTCGATACTAACAAAAGTTTTTTATTGCTGCATAGAATAGATATTTATACCATTGGTTTGCAAATCCCCACCAAATGAGTGTGATGTCGTCACTGGCGACGTTAAGCATAGTTCTGCCGTAGGCAATCGCCATATCTATACCAGTACCAATTGCTATGCGTACATCAGCTTGAGCTAAAGCTGATGCACTCAAACAGCTTAAAGTTTTAAAAGTGGCTTATTCTAGAAATGCTTGTCTAAGAGTAAATGCAAAAATAAATTCCATCATCTATCTTGCTAATTTCTCCGATTACCTTGCCAAACTATTTCTTTGACATTAATTTGTTTCGGTATCAATTTTATTTTGTAGAAGGCATCAGCAACCTCTTGCTGTTTAGCAATGACTTCATCGGCGATGGGAAGTACACCATAATCACGCCGCTTTTCTGCTATCTCTAAAATATCAGCATTAATACCTAATACAGGCGAGAGAAATTTAGCAACTTCAGCTGGATTACTCTTTGCCCATTCACTGACTTTATTTACCTCTTCCAAAACTTTTTTTAAGGTATCAGGATGAACTTCGGCAAAAGATTTGGCAGCAAGATAATAACATTGACGAACACAATTAGGCGATCGCCTTCAGGCGCAGTGCATGAGCATCGCTCTTGCGCGCCCTTAGCGGTTCTCCTTAAGGATATCGCCTAGAAATGCAGTTAACTGTTGCTTTGTGAAAGCAAGCTATGGAATTATTAAGATAATACTACTAATTTTATATAAGATTACAGTATTTTTTGGCTAAGATGTATAAAAATTTTGACTAGACCAGATCAAAAGGGACAATGACAGATAAAATTATTCAAGAACAAATTGCCTACTATCGCGCCAGAGCCAACGAATATGATGAATGGTTCTATCGCCTTGGTCGTTATGATCGCGGTGAGGAAGTAAATGGGCGCTGGTTCAACGAAGTAGATGTTGTTAGACAGGCTTTACAGCAAGTTGGACAAACCGAGGAAATCTTAGAGTTAGCCAGTGGAACGGGAATCTGGACACAAGAGCTTTTAAAGATTGCTAAGAAAATTACTGCAATAGATGCTTCTCAAGAAGTGATTGAAATTAATCGCAGCAAGTTAAATTCACCCAAGGTGAAATATCACCAAATTGATTTATTTACCTGGGAACCCAATGCTGAATATGATTTAGTATTTTTCTCCTTTTGGTTATCTCATGTACCGCCAGAATTACTAGAATCATTTTTAACAAAAGTCTATAAATCTGTTCGTGTTGGTGGACAAGTTTTTATTGTTGACTCGCGCTTTGAACTTACATCCACGGCTAACAACCATATTCTTGATGATACCGGCAGTATATATATAAGTCGGATGTTAAATAATGGTCAAGAATATCAAATTGTAAAAATTTTTTATCAGCTAGATGAACTGCAAAACAAGCTGACAAAAGTCGGTTTTAAAGCTAATGTAAAAGAGACAGAAAACTATTTTATCTATGGAAGTGGGAGGAAGTTTTCGAATCAAACTAAAGAGCAGAGTTTGTAGCTTCAATTGGTGAATTATGAGTCTGTTTGTCTGGCAAAATCCCTCATAAAATCGCTTATAACTTTTAAACAATGACAAAGCAGCCAGACCTTATTATCCTAGAGCAAAAGCTATTTAACACAGCACCAATGCGGTCATTTGTCAGCCCGCAGACAAAGCGATCCTATCAACCAATTTAATCTTAGTAGAGGGTTATGCAATCGCAGGCGGCGTTAAGCGTAGCTCTGCCGTAGGCAATCGCCAAATTGAAAGAGTTGAATTATCACTGGATTTGGGTACAACCTGGGTACAAGTACAATTGCTAGAGAAACCACAACCACCGGACGTGGCAATTTTGGCAACACCAATTGCAACTACAATCAGATATAACCGAATTAATTGTCCGAGCTTGGGACTCGCAAGGGAACACCCAACAGCAAAACCTTGAACAAGTTTGGAATTTCAAGGGTTACATGAACAACGCATGGCATCGAGTTAGGATTAACAAGAGTTAATAACCCACGATCGCCCAGCGTATCTTATCCGGTGACACTAAACCAAATGAAGGCTCCCCAAACTCATTCGGCACGATGGGAGTCACTGACGTAGCGTTGCTGGCACTAACGCGCTCGTGGAATTGAGAAATGTCCTCAACTCGATAAGTAAATAAACTCAAACCCAGCGAACCTGGTTGCGCGTATTCAGATTTATTCGGGGTATGGTAAAGCGGGCTGTAGACTTGTAAAACTCCGGCGATCGCTTTGGGTGAAGAAAAAACAGAAAGATAAAATTCTTGTCCCTTTTCTAGCATCAAAGTCTGACGAGTGGAAGGATTTTGATAACCAGATTGCTTACCATTCCACTCCATTGGCACAAGTCCAAAAACTTCGGTGTAGAAAGAACTTAAGGTGTGGTCATCAGTAACTATACTGGAGTGAGTTCCCTCGCTTACCAAGAGTGGGGAACTCGGATCAATCGTGCCGTAACCAGGGCGATTATAGTTGTATCGTTGGAAAAACGCCTGTCGCGTCTGGGAACCAATGACAAACATTTCCCGCACTCCGACAAAGCGGTTATACAAGCTTTTTCCTTGATTGCCGATGCCTTCGATAGCGCGGATTGGTTCAGTATATATCCAGTTTCCTCCGTGAGATTTATCATCAGTAAAAGCATCGGCTACTTGGTAAATATCTTTTGTCAAAGAAGCGAACCAACGGCTACCCACCACCACGGGTAAGGTGTTATCTAAACCTTCGTTACGCGGTTCTGACCACCACATAAGCCGTACCAGTCCGTGTTCCGACGAGTTACCATTTTGCAATCTCAGCGATGTCAAATTCGATGCATGACCGTAAAGCAACTTTGCCTGCGCTGCTTCCAATTGTCCCTTTTTGACCTCTTGGTAGCCAAACTCAGCCCAATATTTTAGGCTAATCTCAATATCATTCGACCCGATGCAGTTCTCAAAAATTCCACTAATCATCTTATTAATTAAAATAAATAATCAAAATTTTTCTGGTTAAGGTGAGTTCATTAGATATCCCACTTTGTCAAGGTGGGAGAGTCTTTACTGAAGTATCGCACCGTTCAAAAATCGTGCCACAAATCCCACGAATCCACCCCCAAAAACTAACCAAGCTGAGTTGATTTTGAAGCGAAAAACAGCAATTAAACTCAGGAGTGTCAATACCACAGTCAACCAATCTATAATTGTAGCGCGTCCCAAGGTATAGGTAACTACTGCCATCAGTCCCAAAGAAGCTGCATTTACTCCATCTAAAAAACTACTCACCCAAGAAGATTGACGTAGCTTAGGAACCCAAGGGTTAATAATCCATACCAAAACAAAGGCAGGCAAAAAGATACCAATCGTTGCGGCGATCGCTCCTGCATGACCTGCCAATAAGTAGCCAAGAAAAGTCGCTGTGGTAAATACTGGACCTGGTGTAAACTGACCAATAGCGATCGCATCTAAAAGCTGTTGAGAAGTCAGCCAATGATTCTGTTCTACGAGTTCTCTTTGTAAGAAAGCTAACAGTACATAGCCACTACCGTACAACACCGAGCCGATTTTCAAGAAGAACAAAAACACCTGGAGCGAACTTACAGAAGTAGCGACTGCTGCACCTCCTGTCTGTCCCATAACTAAAGAAATAGGTAGTAGCCAAGCTGCTGATGTTCTATTGTTCTTCTGCCACAGATTTTTTAAAAACATTACCCCTAGCCCAGCCAGCAGTAGCAACAGCAGTTCATCCATCTTGAGAAAAAAGGCAACAATTACGGCTATTGCAGCAAGAGTTGTTGAAATATCCTTGATAGCTTTTTTACCCAACAGCCACACTGCTTGTACGACGATGGCAATAATTACGGGTTTAATACCATAGAGTAACCATTCAACTTGAGGAATGGTTTGGTAGCGAGCATAAATGGCTGCCAAAATCCAAATAATGATCATAGCAGGTAAAATGAAGCATGAACCAGCAATAAGCAGTCCAAGCCATCCAGCTCTTTCATACCCAATATGAATTGCCAACTCGGTAGAATTCGGACCAGGTATCAGGTTGGTTATACCTAGCAAATCTAAAAGCTTCTCGCGGCTCAACCATTGGCGACGAGTCACCACTTCTGAATCCATCATTGCGATGTGGGCTGCTGGACCTCCAAAGGCGATCGCGCCCAATTTAAAAAAAACAAGCGCTAGTTCTTGGAGTCGTTGTTTTTGTTGTTGTGGATCTAATTCAGCATAAGGAATTGACTGTGCAGCCAACTGAGTATCTTCACCATTTTGAGACATTGGTTCCAACCTTCTTTCTGATGAAATGGATCGTTCATATCTCCCTCGTTGCTAAATATAGCTAGATTCGACTGCAAATCATATTCCAGGAGTCTGTCCACCATCAACAAGAATCTCTGCACCAGTAATTGAAGAAGCAAGATCGGAAACCAAAAATATCCCTCTTCTGTCACTTTCCGGGTATTCTGAATAAAAGAATCATGGATAGAAAACTCTGGAAGGTAAGCAGAGCAATGGATGTAGAATTACAAATCCGGAAACATTTGTCGAGAGATGCCCACC
>JAHHGV010000045.1 GCA_019359695.1 Brasilonema angustatum HA4187-MV1 | reverse complement strand
AAATGCTTCCACAAAAACCTGAGCCTATTTTATTAGCCCAGATTTTTGCCAAGCTTTCTTCTCTCGGTCGTATTCACAATGCTTCTAGTACCGTTCCAGCCTCGTAAATTGGCAAAGGTATTGTTAAAGATATCCTGCTCGTCACAGAAAACCAGATTCACCATGAGTCGAATGACTTCACGGGGTGTAAAGTGATCTCCCGCCTCTTCGTTCGCCTGCTCGTTAAACTTTCTCACCAGTTCCTCAAACAGATAGCCCATTCGCAGATTAGAGAGTTTCGCTGGAGATAAATCAACTTCAGGACTATTAATCGCCTTCATCACCTCAAAAAGACGGTTAGCTTCATCTAACTTCTGGATTTCATTATCAAACTCAAATTTCTCAAAAATATCCCGTGCCAGAGGCGAAAACTTATTGATATAATCTCTGAGATTATCCGCCAGCCCCTCAGAATCTTCTAATAATTTCTGAAACGTAAATTCACTAAGGTTATACAACGGCTGTTGCCGATCGCCTCCAATTGCAACTTTAGAGATCGCTTTCTCAAAAGCATCCCCCTCTAAGCCCATCGCCTCATATTTCGCCTTCGCCTCAAGTACAGCTTTCTTAGTCGGTTCTAAAACAGCATCTAAACGACGCAATACAATCAGAGGCAACATCACCCGGCGGTACTGGGGTGGACGGTAAGGGCCTCGGAGTTTGTCGGCAATGCTCCAGATAAAACCGACTAACTCTTGATTATTAGAATTTTCTATATTTGTCACCATAGGAATTTTATATCTACAAGTAATAGCAAATTTATTGGTTAGCTTGCTTAATCCACACACAGGGATGAGTATTTGTGACCCAACCTGTGGTTCAGGTGGTTTTCTAGTCGAGTGTGCGCGGCAAATTCAGCAGCGAAGAGGTGACGTGCATCAAGTATCGTTTTATGGTCAAGAAGTTAGTTCGCATATTTGGGTGTTTGCACAAATTAATATGTTGCTGCATGATATCCCCAATTTTGATATTCGCCAAGGTAATACTATCCGCGAACCAAAATTAGTTAAAGATGGTGTTTTTGGGAAAATCAACAGTTCCAAGCAAAAACCGACTGCAGATTTGGCAGCCGCTGTTGGTACGCGACTTCCTACTCCTGTTCCTCGGTGAAAGTGTTTCGCTCCTAGGCGATCAATTTTACTTAGTGGCATTGCCTTGGTTGACTATCCAACTAACGCACTCTCCCGTGATTTTGGGCGTAGGGCAAGTGCATAAGTTGATTTTAATTACAGCTATCAAGAATACAGCAGGTTATCAATAGGGTGATTGCCCAAAGGGCAGACGCCAAAGGCGTATCGCGCATCTATTAAATAAATCACTAACACTACCAAAATGAGGACACAACCATGACCGAACAAATCATTGAGCCGAATAACTTTGAACTCCACGCCAAAGACACACAAATCACCTATTCGACTACTAGTTTCATCGGTGAGGCACAGTTCACTTATAACACTGACAACCTCAGCCGCCAATTCAGGGGCGACGAAATCAGCACGCTAGAGACCGCTATTGGTAAGCTGGTTACAGTACTCATCGAACCTGACGCTGATACAGGGAAGGAAGTCAGGCTGACCTTGCTAGTACCAACCATCAACCTGCCATCTAGTCGAGAGAACCCCATTCAGACTGAGGCGATTCTGACCACCCAGCGCACTCCCCAGCGCGGCGCTCCTCCCATCCTTGAAGGGCAGCTACAAACTTATCAGACTCTGTGCCTCACAGGAACAGCCAGCCGAGTTGAATTCCTAAGTACAACTCAAAGTTAAACGGATCAGAAATCATGCACCTATAACTTGGTGGGTTGAAGCAACTGGGTTATTAAGTTGCTAGGAACTGGTACCAGTCTGCTTCACCCAATGAATCACCGTATTATGCGAGACTCCGGTTCTTCTTTCAATTTCCCGAAAACCAACACCATTGCAATACAGTTCCAAACATTGCTGCTTGACTTCATCTCCATATCCTTGCAATGAATAAGCTTCAGGGAATTGCTTACCGCAGTCTTTGCAGATGTAACGCTGCTTGCCATGACGATGCCCATTTTTAGAGATGCTCTCTCCATCACAGTGGGGACATTTCATTACTATCATTACTTTATTGTGCAAAGCCTCATCCCCCATATGAGGGCGTAAGTATGCTATCAGTAACGCTTCGATTTGCTCAAAAATCTGCTGACGGTGAGTTTCATTGCTGCGGAGTGCATGGAGTAGCAAAGTATTGAAGGCATGGGTGCAGACTTCACCTAGTAAATGGCACTGTTGAGTACTCAAGGCGGGATTACGCTCTTGCAGTAGTTTTGCTGTAAAGTTAATCGCTTCCTCAGTAAAGCTATCATCAATGCTTTGGAAGATAGCTGTGGAAGTGAAGTATTGCACAAAAACCATGCGAGACGTGGGTTGCTCAAAAAGTTGCTGGAATGTTGTTCTTAAAGTGCGGATAAATGTCTCAAACGGAAGTTGAATGATTTCTGGCTGATCCAGCTTTGCCCATACGGCGTGTACTCGCTCCACATGACGCAATTCCAAAGCATGGAAAATCGCCAATTTATCTGGAAAAAACTGGTAAAGCGAACCTATGGCTGTGTCAGCACTCTGGGCGATCGCATGAGTTGTCGCCGCTTCGTAACCCACTTGATTAAAAACCTCCGCTGCTGCGTCTAAAATGCGATCAACACGTTGCTGACTGCGCTTTTGCTTGGGTTGACGGCGCATAGATGCGTTTTTCTTTTTTGGCGAATTCATAGTTATCTTCTCTACACCTTTACATCCTTTCCAATATTCCTCTTGACAAATATGAATTTTTACTCATAAATTAAAATAAAAGCGAATAATTAGTCACATTTTATGGGACGATTCTACCTGAGCCTAGTTGAGTTGCCTGATAAAGGTATTTCAACATAGGTCAGATATACGTTGTACATCCACCGCAAGTCAAATCTGCTTGCGCCATAAAGCAATATGACTTAGGTTCTGAACACTGCTTTTTTTGAATAAACCGCAAAGACACATTCGCGTAGCGTGCGCCTTAGCGCATAGGGCACGAAGGTAAGAAACAGAAGATTTAGTTCATAAACTATTTAGGAGTTTAACACCATGTCTATGCTTGCTGGTGCACCCTGGCTATTAGCACATAAGTCTATGTTGGAAGTCAACAAGCCAAAAAAAGTATCTCTTTACGGCAGTGATTATGTACTTTGGCAAGATAGAACAGGCAAAGTGAATGCCTTACCCAACGCTTGTCCACACATGGGTGCTATGTTATCTGAAGGCTGGTGCCAAGAACGTGAAGATAAATCGAGTGCAGTCGTTTGTCCTTTTCATGCACTTGAGTTTGATGGTGAAGGTTGCACAATTTTGCCCGGTTCCAACAAGAAAACTCTGCCGCAACTCAAGCCCTTAGAACTGATTATTCAGGGTGATTTTATTTGGTCGTATGGCGGCTTTGAACCCAAAATACCGATTCCCAATATCCTGAATGAAATTGCTTCTAAATATGAGTTTATCGGTCATACAGCTGATACGAGTGTGGAGACTGATTTGCTCAGTATGCTGCTAAATATGCACGATTACAATCACCAAAACGGAACTCATCGACCTTTGTTTAAGATTGAGGAAGTGCATTTTGAGTCGTTTATTGACAGTGGGCATCACTCCCATGCGTTTTTTGAAATGCCAACAGCACCAACTAGCTTGGCTGAAAAACTGAAAAATCCAAGTGTGTTGTTGCTACCAAAAGTTTTGAAGCCTCATTTAGAAAATCACTTTCCATCTTTAATCATAGCTCATGCAGAAAACGGACTGGGTAAAGTTGCCCAAATCCACATGTTTGTCCCAGAGTCTAAAATTCGGACACGAACCTATGTACTAATGTATGGGCTACCAAAAAACCCTGCGTTTAAGGTTTTTGGGCAGATGTTTCTCAACTTTGCCAAAGTTATAGTTGAGCAAGATGTTGATATTTTGGGAAAAATTTACCCAAATACGCCCCAAAAAATTAAGCTAAACAACGAAGTAGGGATGGATTGGGTGAGGCGCAATTTTGAAAACTGGCCGGAAATTGCAGAACCAAACTTTTCTAAGTAATCCTCAATTTCTATCAATGATGACTCACGATTCCTGCACATTTTTACTTCAAACACCCACCTGCATGAAGGAAAGCAGGGTGGGGACATTTATGAAACATCATTGACAAATGGTGCGATACGCGTAGCGTCAAGCCTCCGGCTTATCGCCTCAACAAATTCAGCCGTTGACTCATATGGTAAAACATTCCGACCAGGAATTTTGATTCCACGACCATTTGGCAAACAAGCTAGGTAATCAGCTAAGCGTTCATCTGGTTTTTCTTGTTTACCTTCTTGGCTAATACTAGATGCTGTTTCGCCTACAACTACCAGTGTTGGTTGCTTGATAGAAGCAATAGCTTGACTGTAATCTTTGCGCCAAAAGCCAGCTAAAAAAGAGAAAACTGCATGACGACTATCACTATTTGCTGCACCTTTTTGCAAGGTGTTTATCCATTCAGCATCAACTGCATCTGCTGAGTCAAACAGTTGACGTGTTGAGAAATTACGCAAAAACTTTTCTCTTCGGGCATAACGATAAAAAGGATTACCAAAAGGCGAATCTAATAGATTCCAGATAAGTTTATCTTGCCATTGAGGTGTTTTTTTCGTAATAACTGCCCAAGCTGGAGGGCCAGACAATGCAAGTCCAGCAATTAAGTTTGCTTCTTTTTGAACTAATTCTATTGCAACTGGAAATAAAGCACCCTGTACGACCAAAATGACAGGTTTTTGCACCACCGTGTTTAAAAAGTGTTGCAATTGTTCTGCCCAATCACTTGGAGTGTAAGCCACATGGGGCATATCGCTTTCACCGCATCCCAATAAATCGGGGTTGTAAATGGGATTGCGACGACCTTGTTTATACCATTCGCTAGAAAAACGCTGCCAAAACTGCCGGGATAATCCAACGCCAATCGGGTGTATTAATAATAGGGGAATACCCTCAGGAGTTGATTGACTTGGGTTATCAACCTCATAGGCGCAGCGATAATTTTTCCAATTGTAGAACTGGGTAGCAGATACTGTTTTCTCTTGATAAATCATGGGACTGCACCTAAGAACAGCTAAAAAATTATCTGGGGATGAATTAATTTATATCCCGCATCTTTTATCTTTTGATTAGACACCTTGGCGTTATATGGGCGCTTACTCTCTTGGGAGGAATCCCATGTGACTTTGGGTAGATTGTGCGTTTCAAACACACCTTCAAGTAATTCTCCAGTTGTGAGATGGGCATCATCAACTAAGTTATAAATGCCTTGCAGTTGAGCGTTACGAGCGAACTCTATAGCAGCAATAATGTCATCCAGGTGAATCCAATTTGTTGTATCCTTGCCATTGCCAGGTCGGGTTGTGTCAGCATATCGACCAAAGATTTTTACCAGTTCTCGACCTGGACCGTAAATTCCTCCCAATCGCAAAATACAAACACGGAGGTTTGCACTGGATGCTGATAGTAAAAGTTGCTCGGTATCGCTAATAATTTGTCCATTTTGATTGACAGGTGTTGGTGGTGATTCTTCATCCACCCATGCTCCCTGTCTGTCACCATAAACAGCATAGCTGCCTGTGTATATCAGTTGCTGTATACTAGGAATCTGTTTGAGAACAGAGACTAAAGTCTGAGCAGTATGTAAATAGGTATCTTCGTAAACATCGGCACTCTTTGCACCGACACTCAAAAGCACAACATCTTGATTTTTCAAGACTGATTTTAGACCTTCTGGGTCATTTCCTTTGACGACTTCGACTCGTTGGGCTACTGCTTGCAGCGCCGGGACACGTTCAGGAGTGGTTGTAGTAGCAGTGACTACAAAAGTCATTGTTTGTTGCCAATATCGAGCAATTGCACAACCGACATATCCGCAACCAATAATCGCAACGTTCATTGTCTTAACTTATTCATAAATTTTGCCATCAGGCATAATTGCCCCAGCTAAGTTAGCTCCAACCAGTTTAACAAGAAGTCTGTCACCAGATTTCATCCGCGCTCCCATGAAGTTCGCTCCCCGCAAATCTGCTCCACTCAAATCTGCTCCAACTAAATTAGCACCCCGGAAATTGGCTTCCCTCAGATCAGCTAAAAGTAGGTTAGCTCTAAATAAATTTGCCTCAGACAAATTTGCACCTCTAAGATTCACTTTGTGCATGAAAGTATCACTGAGATTCGCACCACTCAAGTTCGCATAACTCATGTTTCTGCCAGATAAATCTTTGTTTTGTAAGTTTGCCCGACTATAGTCTTTTCCACTTAAGTCTGGGTTTGGGTGTGGTGGTTGATAGGTTTTCTCGGTTGGCTTTCTCTGTGCAGACGCTGCTGAATGTTGATAGGTTTTCTCGGTTGGATTTTTCTGTGCAGACGCTGCTGAATGTTGATAGGTTTTCTCGGTTGGATTTTTCTGTGCAGACGCTGCTGAATGTTGATAGGTTTTCTCGGTTGGATTTTTCTGTGCAGATGGTGCTGAATAGTGTGAGGCAGAATATTGTAACGTTTGATACTTCAAGCTTGATAAGCGCAATTGTTCACGAGCCTCATTAATTTCTTGTAGCTTTTTTTGCGCTTTCTCTTGTAAACGGGTATTGTCTTTTGGCAGGCGATCAGGATGCCATACAAAAGCCAAATCTTTATAAGCTTGGGTCACTTCCTCAAATGTTGCCCCAGGCTCTAATTCCAAAACTCTATAATACTGCTCGAACTCGCTCATAAGACGTTTCGCTGGAAATTATCTTAATTATGAGTGATGCAACCGTTTAGCGGCTGAATCTTTTGTCAAACTTTTTTGCTGTTTGGTGATTTTGGCTAAAGCCGATATGTTTTAGTATATTTGCTTAGCTGGAGACAACATTTGAGTAGTTGTGACTTTCTATTTTACTACAGTATACCTGCATACTAACAAAGACAGTCTTTCGAGGGAATGAGGGAATATAGTAAGCATTCTACAAACAAGTATCAAACCTTATGCTTTGCGTAATTTAAATTTGAATTGCTTCTTGATTTGATGATAAATAATATATTACTTAATATTTTTTTACTTTTTTTGTTATGTCGTAACTTTTAGGCCTCTTGCTATAATTTTTCCCATTCTTATATAGCTTCTATACCAGAAAATAAAACTTCGTTAATAGCAATAAAAAAATGTTTGCAACAGATACCCCACCCGCGAAGAAAGCGCACTCTCCTCAAGGCATCGGGGAGCCAGTGCGTTGCAGTGAGGCAATGCTCGGCTAGGGTTTCGGTGCTCTAGGGCGCGACTGGTGGAGCGCGTAGCGTGTCCAGAGGACATACCCGTTCGGCGCAGCCGTGCCGTAGGCATAGGGAGCCGCTTTCACCGGGGTGAGGCAACTTACTGAGCAAGTCTTGAGCGGTGCGAAACCCGTCCGCACAGTAAATATATCTCATCATCACCGACCAAGGAAACGCTGTTGTATAGCTCGCCAATACGCCCCAACTGGAATTTGATAAACTTCAATCAAAAGCCAAATAATAATTGCTAAATGTAACAAAAAAGTTAATGCTGTCCAGACATATGGTAGCCAAGATAGGGGAGTTTCTGGTGATGGTGGAAAATTATAAGCGACTATCCCAATTAAAATAGTTGGCAGGAGTACAAAAGCAACTGCTGCTATCATGTAGCCCCATCCAAGTTCTACACCTTCTATTTGGGCTTCTGTCCAATGAAAACCATTCCAATACCAAATCAGAGGTGGTTGTCTGGATGGCATTTTAATTTGTTGCTGTTCTACATTTGCAGTAAAAATTTGTTGGCAGAAGTCACAAGACATAGCCTCCATAAGTGGCATATGACTAATCTTACCCACACGACAGACTGGGCAGGGATAAACTCCTTGATCATGAAAAGATGTAGTTAAAATTTTGGTACTGGGCATCATAAGCAATTCACGCATTCATGCATTCAAAGTTTAATCCGGAATAAAACAACTTGCTAGCAATTGGTCTAGTTCCTAGTTGTATACAGAGAAAAATTTTTACAGTTTAATAATCGGATGTTTTTAAGTATTAATTGAGTTAATAATGAGGTGAAAATAATCCAATTCTTCGTTCAGGATTCATACATTTATTATTTCTCTATGAACAATGAAAAAAATATATTTTTAAAATTCTGTAAAGAAGATGATAAGTAGTCAACAGAAAAAAACGTAAAATAGAATCTTTGTGATTACTTCGCTACACTACCCTACGGTAAGCCTCCTACGGGGTCTACGGGAAGCTGCGCTTATCCCAAGAGGACACGAAGAATGCAACGCGTCTATATTGCATACCGTATACCCTCCCTTGCCCGCTGCGCGCTCCGTAATGACATTTTACGTTGACTAGCAATATGCTTTAATTCGCATCAATTGTACTAAGTTTAACGCTTTTTCATGCGTTATGGCTTTCTTGACGGAACTCGTTGTCTATGCTAGCGTCATAAAGTATGAGTGAAAATTAAGTTATCCAACAAAGCGCCTAACAAATGTATCGCAGTCATTCCTATTTTTATTTTTGGTTTAGGGTGGTTCACCGGGGGTGAATTCAGTTTCCTAATGGAAACCGCCCGGTGAACCGCAGAGCGCACTCTGCGGTTTTTGTTTTTTTAAGGAGTTCTATTTCATCGTGATGATCTATCTCAAAACCTGGTTTTATGGCTTTTATTTTTGGTCCCCAATAAGTTCTGGGTAGATAGCATCATGTCGATGAATCTTTCAAGCCCGGAACAGCAAAGGTTCTGGGCTTTTTTAATGTCAACCTCTGATTTCTTGTTTTTTAGGAGAATTCAACCATGAATAGTGCTAAACTAGCTGCCAAATCTCATCCTGACCATCAAACAGTCGTCAACCTTTCAGAAAAAGTCGCCTTTGGTGGTACAGAATTGGTGATTATCGGTGGACCTTGCACTGTTGAAAGCGTCGAACAAATGGAAACGGTAGCTCAAAAGCTATCCGCCGCACCTGTACAGGCTTTACGTGGTGGTGTTTACAAACCCCGCACCTCTCCCTACGCTTTTCAGGGAATGGCAGAAGATGGACTGGAAATTTTGGCAAAAGTGCAACTGCACTACAATATCCCAGTCGTGACTGAGGTGATGGCAATTTCTCAAATAGAAGCGATCGCCGCCCATGTTGATATGCTTCAAGTGGGTAGCCGCAACATGCAAAACTTTGACTTACTCAAAGCATTAGGACAAGCAGGTAAGCCGATACTCCTCAAACGCGGCTTAGCAGCGACAATTGAAGAATTTGTTATGGCAGCTGAATACATCTTAAGTCACGGAAATCCTGATGTGGTACTGTGCGAACGAGGTATCCGCAGCTTCGACAATTACACCCGCAACGTACTAGATTTAGGAGCAGTGGCAGCTCTCAAGCAGATAACTCACTTACCTGTGATTGTAGATCCATCTCATGCTGTTGGTAAACGTGAACTCGTGGCACCTCTTGCCAAAGCGGCTATAGCTTGTGGGGCAGATGGGTTAATTATTGAGTGTCATCCAGAGCCAGAAAAATCTGTTTCGGATGCACGTCAAGCACTGTCTTTAGAAGATATGGTGAATTTGGTTCATAGCTTAAAGCCCGTAGCAGCATCTGTTGGGCGGAGAATATCGGAAGACATGGGGGCGGGTTTCAAACCTGCCCCTCTTTGTTGTGCTGCTTAAGTATAAATGAAGGCTCTGGCAACTTCGTAAACATCTAATCTTTAGATTTTTGATTGTAGTTGTTCAGAGTCTTTGTACTGAACCTGTTTACCGCGACTCACTCAAAATAGAACTAAACACCCCCATAGCTTGTTTTAACTCCTTAGCTGTATCTGCCTCTTCTCGATAAGTTCGTATATAGTCCAAAATCAATCCGAGAAACGGCACTAGGTAAGCAATAATCTTGAGAAAATGGGCGATGTTGAAATGGTTGTCAAACAGTTCTTTTGAACCAAAAGCCATATGGAGTTGAGTGGCTACCTCGGGAATAACGCTGATAATCAGCGCATGAGAGAACAAACTTGGATATTTGTTGTAAAAGCGAGGGAAAACAACAAAACCTGCAAAGATAAACAGTAACAGTGGAGCAATGTCCCACGGACGAGTCACTATAGAGTTAGGAAATATAGTTTTAGGTAGAGTTGCGCTGTGGGCGCAGATAGATACAACCCAAAAAGCAATGACACCAAAAACTAGACTCGAAAGTACCACCAAACTGATACCCCTTTTCCATCTCACTGGCTGAGCAATCAAAAAAAAGCTTGCTCCACCAAGCATAATCACAGCATTGAAAAGTCGGCAGATTGCCCAAGTGAAGGGGATAAGATTCTGGTTATCTGCGACACCCTGAATTAATCTATCAGCTGCCAAAGTGTGAAATGCATCCATGCATCCAGAGCTAAAAAGTGCTACTCCAATGATGGGAGTAACGACATCAGCCTTAAGATAGAAGTGTATCAAAGATAAAATTACTGTGAAGATTGCTGTACAAAACGCACTCCACTCTAAGATAGTGTGCGTAAAACTACCAGATAAAGTGTGGTGCATAACATCAATCACTTTGTCCTTAGTGGTATTTGACAGTGAGACGTCAAAAGTCTGTGAGGGCGAACCAAAATCTACTCCCAATAGATTCAGCAAGCTAGGCAGCACACAGATGACGACTACTGCCCAAACCAATTGAACAGGAATCCTATTTCTTCTCATGGAAATTTCTTAAGTATATCGTCTGATAAGGTATAGATTGCTAAAGTAAGATTACAGCAGATATTGGGATTCTTTTACAAAATATATTAGTAAATTTTCGTCAAAGAAGTAGTCGTGTACTAGCATGTTATGTGATAGGCAGCTACAATGTAAACGACGAAAGAAACCGGGCCTGCACTGACTTAGGAAGTAGCAAATTACAGTGGTTCATAATAGTACGTCTGTCACTATTTTTTAGTGATTATGATCACACTCGTATCTACACCCATATTGTTACGATACGAACTAATTAAAGAGATATTTTCAGTAAAATTACATAATAAATAGGTAGAATAATGTTGAATCATCGTCGATACGACGAGCGAAATCTAGCGCCTTCACGGAAGCTTGACTGTACTCGTATTGTTAAAGTTCTTAGAAAAAGTGTTGTCTTAAAAGTGACAGCTTTAGCTATCACGATTGGCACACTTCCATTAGTAACAGTTAGGACTACGCCTCATAACTTTGGGAATCAATCGATTAGTCAGGAAATAACCGAAGTTCAACAAACCAAAACCTCTGCTATAGCGAATGAGGTACCTCAAGCGATCCTTGAGGATGATCAAAAAATTCAAATAGCGGCTTATCTACTGATTTTGGTAAATCCTCTGGTACGGCATAATACTCTTGAACAACAGCAAGCAGTCTTAAATCGCTACATAATCGATAGTGCATACCAGTTCACAAACTACGTGGTTTGGAAAACACCAAGAGTTTTGCCAAACTTAAGTTCAGAGGTGATCTTTGCTGTAAATAAAGTTACTGCATCTGCCAACCAACAAGACTCATTCCTAAGCCTGCTACTTTGGATTGGAATGATAGGAGCTTTGGTAGTTGCGATCGCTGTTTTCCTAGTTCAATGGTGCATAAGTCCAATCCTGAATACAACTAATGTGCTCAGAAAACCAGGTTCAGGAGAACCCCAAATTGATGCAGAAGAAGACGAACTCGCTTCTTTAGGTCCTGCAATCAACTTGATGGCAGATAAACTCAAGGTTCTAGTCACCGAACAAGCAGAACACTCCTCTCGCAAAGAAGCTGAAGCCAAGCGAACACAAATTTTTACACAAATCACCCTGCGGATTCGTCAATTTTTAAAACAGCAAGATATCCTCCAGACAACAGTTGAAGAAATCCGAAACTTACTTGCAACTGAGCGAGTAGTTGTATATCGCTTTAACGATGATTGGAATGGAAATATCGTATCAGAATCTGTTGCTGCTGGTTGGTCAAAAATGATCGATACACAGATGAATGATCCCTGTTTGAGTGAGCATTACATACAACACTACAAAAATGGTCGCGTGCGTGCTATTGATAACATCTACCAAGCAGGATTTACAGTTTGTCACATACAAACTTTAGAAAAATTTGCAGTCAAGGCAAGTTTAGTCGCACCAATTTTTCTAGAAAAGCAGCTAATTGGCTTACTGGTTGCTCATGAGTGTAAAAAAGCTCGTGCTTGGCAAGAGTGGGAAATCAATTTATTCGCACAGTTAGCAATCCAAGTTGGATTTGCTCTAGATCAAGCGACTCTCCTAGAACAAGTTGAGGCTGTTTCGCAGGATCAACGTCAACAAAAAGAAGCACTTGAGAAAAGATTGATACAAATGCTCAATAGTATCGAAGCGGCTTCTAATGGTGATTTAACTGTCAGGGCTGAGGTGACAGCAGGTGAGATTGGTACAATAGCTGATTTTTTTAACTCTATCATCGAGAACTTACGACAAATCGTCACTGCTGTCAAAAAAGCTGCCGAAGAGGTGAATGTTTCCGTTGGAGAAAACTCAAATGCCACCCAGCAACTGGCAAATGAAGCCCTCGAACAAGCTCAAGAGATTACCCGCACCGTTGCAGAGATTAATCAAATGTCCCTCTCAATTCAAGCAGTGGCAGATCGCGCCCATCAAGCGGCAGAAGTCGCTGAGATCGCTTCTGACATAGCTACAGAGGGTGAGGTAGCAATGGATCGCACTGTCAAAAGTATCTTGAATTTACAACATACAGTCACACAAACAGCTCACAAGGTAAACCGTCTTGGTCAATCTTCCCAAGAAATTTCCAAAGTTGTGTCGTTGATTAACCAAATCGCCTTGCAAACCAACTTGTTATCCATCAACGCTAGTTTAGAAATATCACGAGCAGGTAATGAAAATCGGGGGTTAAGTGTGGTGGCAGACGAAATTGGTCAATTGGCTGCGCAGTCTGCCCAAGCAACACTAGAAATTCAACAAATCTTAGAGAACATCCAAGTGGAAACTAACGATGTGGTTAAAGCAATGGAGTTTGGAAGAAGCGAAGTCTTGGAGGGAGCAAATCTTGTCAAAGATGCCAAACTTAGCCTTGCAAAGATTTCACAGGTGTCTCGCCAGATTGACCAATTACTGCAATTGATTTCAAGTACAACAGTATCTCAAGCTCAGACTTCTAATACTGTGGCTATTTTGATGAGCGATATTGCCAAAGTTTCAGAACGCACTTCGGATTTCTCTTACAATGTATCAGGTTCTCTACAGAAAACTTTAGAGATAGCGCGGGAATTGCAAAAGTCTGTTGGTGTGTTCAAAATAGGTGAGCAGAATTGACGATAACCAAACATAGGCAGCGATCGAGCAGGGGCTGAGGGTAGAAGGTTTAAGGAAATTTTATACTAAATATTCTGGTTCTCAGCCCAAGCTGCTATTAGTTATACTGAAAAACAGTGATTCTATTTAAAAAGATAGGGAGCATCCCAATGGGTGTGAACGTAGTGCGAGCATCTTGCTCGCACTACATTTGGCATAAAGAGCGAACATTTGGAATGCTCCTAAAAGATAGTCTTGTAGTCAATTTCTTATCAGCATGAGCAATACCAATTTTTGGAGAACTGCTTACCAATTATTCAAGCTAGAGGAACCTCTGGCTACAGTTGAAGAACTGAAAAAGTTTTATGTCCAGAGAGATAATAGTCCAGTGGATAAGCTTGTTAGCTTATTGGCTATGGAAGATGAGCCAGCAAAATTTTTACTGGCTGGACATCGTGGTGGGGGGAAAACTACAGAACTGCGGCGATTGCAACAAAAGTTAAATGATAGTTATACAGTTATCTGGATAGATACACAAACGGCTCTTGACCGTTACAATATTGGCTATGCGGAAGTTGTAGTATTAATTGGGTCAGAAATTGCGCATCAAGCTATTAAATCTAATTGGCTATCTACCAAAGATAAATTATTAATAGATTTGCAAGAAAGTTTAACAACTGTAGTGTATCAAGATAAAGATAGCTACAATGAAGGTTTAGGATTACCAAATTTTCTAGACAAATTAGGACTCATTCTCAAACGCGGTTTAACTAAAGAATCCACAAAAACTCTTAACGTTCGTCCTTCACTAAGTAATATTATTGACCGAGTCAATGCCATCATCGACAAAGCTGAAAAAGAAAGAAAACAAAAATTACTAATTATTGTTGATGGACTAGATAGACATGACCAAGCAACAGCTTTGGAGATGTTTTCTAGTTCATTACTGACAGAATTAAACTGTCATATTATCTATTCGATTCCTATTGCTCTACGATATTCTCCAAACTTTCGTCAGCCGATGGAAAGCTTTCAAAAATGTTTGGATTTACATAATCCTCCTGTTTTTGAGTGTGATGATAATTTAGTTCCAACAAGTCATCATAATTCCAGTGGTAGGAAGATTCTCAATAATGTTATTAATAAACGTCTTAATACTTTAGGTGATAGTTACAAGGGTTTATTTAATCCCGATGCACAGGAACTCATTTGTGAAAAAAGCGGCGGTGTGATGCGAGATTTAGTTAGATTAGCACGTACTGTTTGTGAAATTGGGTTGCGGAATAAATTGATTTTAGTAGATTTAAAAACTGCTCAAGAGGCAGTGCAAGAAGTTCGTCGAGAATATAATTTGAGTGACTACCACTATCCGGATCTTGATTCTGTACATTGCACTGGTAAGCTAACAACTAAAACGCATAGCTTACCGAACAAAGGTGAATTTATTATTTGTGATGAACTTTTACAAAACAAATTAGTCTTAGGTTATTACAATTCAAGACAGGAACCTTGGTTTGATATTAATCCTATCTTAATTGAGGATTTGCAGCGTTGGCAAGCTGTTCATAAGACTATATAAAGGGAGCATCCCAAATGTGTAATTTTATTGTCATGCTGAATGAAGCGAAGCGAAATGTAGACACAAAGTGGCTTCCCGCAGGGTAGCATTTTAATCATTCGAGGAGGTTTGAGATTCTTCGCTCCACTTTGTTACGCTCAGAATGACAAACATATTTTTGCAAAATTGGGATGCTCCCCTATATAAATCAATATAAAATACGTGTCCTTTCATTAATAAAAAACAATTTTACACTGGTTTTCTATATGATTTCTCACGACTCCAACTATTCTCTGAGCGAATGTGACAAAGCAGAATTAGAGAAATTAGTTAGCGTATTGGAACTTTCCAGTGGGACGACAATTATTTTCGCCATCGCACCAGAGAGTAGTCCCCAGCATCCAGTTGTAAAAAAGCTGCAGGAGCGTTTAGAAACCAGTGAAGAATATTTTCAGTCTGACAATTTTTTTTATAGTCAGAACTCGTTTCATAATTTTCTTTATAGCTTAGATGACAGTCAACAGCAAAATTCTCAAGAAGAGCGCAAATTAGTGATGGCGTTTGGGCTTGACTTACTACCTACACCGCGCTTAGCGGTAGAGATGCAGCGCTTGAATTTGGGCAGAGAAGAGCTATTTGGTAGAAACTTAGTACTCATTTTTTGGTTAAATAAAGCTCAGTTTTTAGATGAGTTTCGTCATCGTGCGCCTGATTTTTGGGATTGGCGTGAAAAGGTTGTGCAGTTTGAGACACGTAATCCTTTACTTTATCCTTATTTAGAGTGGCTGATTGCCGAGAATTCTTATCTTAAAATGAGCGGCGTGATGCAAGTCAATCGCCAAGTTGATATTTTTCTTGACCAAATTTATGTTTCTCTGCAAGCGCAACGGCGACAAGAAATTACGGAAACTTTTGAGCGCAGTCAACGGGAACTTGAGACGATGACTGGGGATAGATACAAATTGAGGATGATGGATGCCAGTCTCGATGATTGGGATGAACCTGGTTATTATGACTATGAACCATTGAGTCGAAAATCTGTATCTGTTTCAAGTGCTCATTCAAGTTCTAAAACTGTTATACAAAAGGTGGACTTATCCGAAGCAGTACGGGAGCATTCTTATAGTGTGATTTTGGGTGCTCCTGGTGCGGGAAAAACTACGCTTCTGCGCTACTTAGCGCTGCATTTTGCAACAGCAAGAAGAGATAATCAGGAAACAGTGATTGTTGATGAAGAGAATAAAGAGTTAGGTAAAACTCTGTTACCAATTTTCTTTCGTATTGCCGACTATGCAGAGCGACTGAAACAACAACCAGAGTTGACTTTGCTGGAATATCTGCGCCAGTTCTACCGCCAGTGGGAAGCTGATTTTCAAGCAGAGGAACAAGTGAGAACTGAAATGGCGCTGCTGTTGTTAAATGCGATGCGCCAAGGACAGTGCTTGATGCTGCTGGATGGGTTAGATGAAGTCTTTGACCAAAAAAGCCGCAAACGTATTGTAGAACGCATCAATCAGTTTGTCGAAGAGTTCCCCGCTAACAAATTTGTGATTACCAGCCGGATTGCTGGCTACCACGATGTGCAACTTAGTAGTCGGTTTGCAGAGTTCACCATTGAGGACATGGACGGCGAACAGGTTGAGCGGTTTTTGCATCGCTGGTGTCGAGTGATTGAACAAGAGCAGCAGCCAGACGCCGATGAGGAGCAATGGCAAAGAAGAGGAGATGAGCAGGCGCAGGACATCTTGAGGGCGATAGAAGATAATGAGGGTGTGAAGCGGTTGACGGCCAACCCTTTGCTGTTGACAATTTTGGCGCTGATTCACCGCAATGGCGAACGTTTACCTAACCGTCGGGTGAAACTGTACGAGTTGGCGGTGCAAACATTAACAGAAGATTGGCAACTCGGTAAGAAATTACCTGATGCACCGAGAGTGATGTTAAAGGAAAGCGAGGTTGTGCAACTTTTAGCACCCCTAGCGTATTGGATGCATTCGGAAAAACCTTCCGGTTTGGTGACGCAGGCGGAAGTGGAAGAGAAACTAGCAACCCAACTGGCGGAAATAAATGATGCTGAACCGGACTCGGACTCTATCCGTCAAGCAGTCGCGGAGTTTCTGCGGAAGGTGCGGGAAACCACAGGTTTATTTGTGGAACGTATGCCTGGGGTTTATGGCTTTATGCACCTGACGTTTGAGGAGTATTTTGCTGCTCGTTATATTGCTGATAATGAGCTAAGTGAGATTTTGCGTCTGATTCAGGAACATCTGCATGAGCCACGCTGGAATGAGCCGATTTTGTTAGCTTTGGGGTATTACGGAATTTATTCCTCCAACCAAGTTAAGAAGCTTATCGAGAAGCTATTTATCATTATCAAGTTGGAAGATTATGAACCTGTGCTGCAATATAGCGAAATAAAAATTAAAAGTTTTTCACCAAATGATATAAAACTTGTCTGGTTAAAGGCTGAGGATGAATCAGCAAACAATTTGAGACAATTAGAATTCCAACTGAAAGATTTATTGTTTGCAGGACAGGTTATTGCTGAAGTTGAAGTTAATAGCAGTCCTCTTCGTAAGAAGATAATT
The DNA here is from genome assembly GCA_019359695.1 of Brasilonema angustatum HA4187-MV1. Classification (GTDB taxonomy): domain Bacteria; phylum Cyanobacteriota; class Cyanobacteriia; order Cyanobacteriales; family Nostocaceae; genus Brasilonema; species Brasilonema angustatum. The sequence goes on along the minus strand of JAHHGV010000045.1, from coordinate 51,293 downwards.
CGTAAGTTAGTTATTACATATCTCGGTATAGAAGATGATGTAACAACGCAAATCCTCAGATTACTGCGCAAAATTGAACTGTTTAACCAAAAAGGTGAAGTTATACACATACTTAAACAGTTAGCTTCTGATTTAAAACTATCGGAAGAAAATCGTATCCAGGCAAAGACTGCTGTTTTTTATATTGCTTGCGGCGAAGTAGCAGGATTGGTTGAGTCTGTAACAAAAATTATTAATATTTTAGAACCTTTACTATTTATTTATATTATTTATTTAGTTGAAAAATTAGGTAAAGAAATATCACCTGCTCTTGAAGCTAGCCGACTGTGTAATGTAGCTGATGAGAAGTATAAAATAGCATTAAAGTTTATGACAGGAGTGTCTTATATTCGTGAAGACAAATATGATAAAGCTATTGAGCTTTTAGAAGATATTAACCAAGAATCAAATACTTATCTCAAACCATTTCTTAATTGGGCTTTAGCATTTTGTCATCAAAAAAATGAAGAATATGAAAAAGCTAATAACTACTACAATCAAGCCAAAAATACCGAAATTTTGGAAAGTAGTGCCCTTTTTTGGCTATCTTGGGGTTCCTGCCAAACTATTGAGAAAAAATATGAAGAATCACTAGACTGTTATCATAAAGCATTCGTTTTTACTAAAAAACTCAAAAACTTAAAACATGAAGCGGTTATTCTATACATTATCGGTAGTGTATATCAACAATGGGGTAAATACGAACAGGCAATTAATTACTATCAACAAAGCCGCGAAGTTTACCAACACTTATATCAAGAAAAGGATGTAGCCACTTACTGGTACCAGTTGGCTGATTGCTACAGAGAATGGGGAAAATATGAGCGAGCCATTGAATGCGAGAACCAAAACTTAGCGATTCGTCAGCAGTTGGATGACCAAGTCAATATTGCCAGTGCTTACTATCAATTAGGTCGGATTTATCAAGAATGGGGGAAATACGAACAGGCAATCAATTATCATCAACAAAGCAAGGAGGTTTACCAACACTTAGGTCAAGAACAGAATGTAGCCAATCAGTGGAACTGGATAGCGGATTGCTACAGAGAATGGGGAAAATATGAGCGAGCCATTGAATGCGAAAACCAAGACTTAGCGATTCGTCAGCAGTTGGATGACCAAGTTAGTATTGCCAGTGGTTACTATCAGTTAGGTCAGATTTATCAAGAATGGGGGAAATACGAGCAAGCAATCAATTCCTATCAACAAAGCAAGGAAATTTATCAACAGTTAGTTCGAGATAATAATGTAGCCAACCAGTGGTACAATTTGGCTGTTTGTTACAGAAAATGGGGAAAATATGAGCGAGCCATTGAATGCCAAAACCAAGACTTAGCGATTCGTCAGCAGTTGGATGACCAAGTCAATATTGCTGATGCTTACTATCAGTTAGGTCAGATTTATCAAGGGTGGGGTAAATACGAGCAAGCAATCAATTCCTATCAACAAAGTAAGGAAGTTTATCAACAGTTAGGTCGAGATAAGGATGTAGCTAACCAGTGGTACAATTTGGCTGTTTGCTACAGAGAATGGGGAAAATATGAGCAAGCTCTTGAATGCGAAAACCATGACTTAGCGATTCGTCAGCAGTTGGATGACCAAGTCAACATTGCCAGTGCTTACTTTCAATTAGGTAGGATTTATCAAGGGTGGAGAAAATACGAACAAGCAATTAATTCCTATCAACAAAGCCAGAAATGTTACCAACAGTTAGAGCGAGAAAATAATGTAGCTAACCTGTGGTATAATTTGGCTGTTTGCTACAGAGAATGGGGAAAATATGAGCGAGCACTTGAATGCGAAAACCAAGACTTAGCGATTCGTCAGCAGTTGGATGAACAAGTCAATGTCGCCCTTGCTTATTATCAGTTAGGTCGAATATATCAAGAATCAAAAAAATACGAGCAAGCAATTACTTCCTATCAACAAAGCAAGGAAATTTATCAACAGTTAAGTCGAGAAAATAATGTAGCTAATCTGTGGAACTGGATAGCGGATTGCTACAGAGAATGGGGAAAATATGAGCGAGCCATTGAATGCGAAAACCAAGACTTAGTGATTCGTCAGCAGTTGGATGATCAAGTTAGTATTGCCGATGCTTACTATCAGTTAGGTCAGATTTATCAAGAATGGGGTAAATACGAACAAGCAATCAATTCCTATCAGCAAAGCAAAGAAGTTTATCAACAGTTAGATCGAGATAATAATGTAGCTAACCAGTGGTACAATTTGGCTGTTTGCTACAGAGAATGGGGAAAATATGAGCGAGCTATTGAATGCGAAAACCAAGACTTAGCGATTCGTCAGCAGTTGGATGACCAAGTCAATATTGCTGATGCTTACTATCAGTTAGGTCAGATTTATCAAGGGTGGAGTAAATACGAGCAAGCAATCAATTCCTATCAGCAAAGCAAAGAAGTTTATCAACAGTTAGATCGAGATAATAATGTAGCTAACCAGTGGTACAATTTGGCTGTTTGCTACAAAGAATGCGGCAAATATGAACAAGCCGTTGAATGCGAGAACCAAGACTTAGCGATTCGTCAGCAGTTAGATGACCAAGTCAATATTGCTTTTGCTTACTATCAGTTAGGTCAGATTTATCAAGGGTGGGGTAAATACGAGCAAGCAATCAATTCCTATCAACAAAGTAAGGAAGTTTATCAGCAGTTAGGTGGAGATAATGTAGCTGACCTGTGGTACTGGATCGCTGATTGCTACAAAGAATGCGGCAAATATGAACAAGCCGTTGAATGCGAGAACCAAGACTTAGCGATTCGTCAGCAGTTAAACGACCAAGTCAATATTGCTTTTGCTTACTATCAGTTAGGTCGAATTTATCAAGGGTGGGGTAAATACGAGCGAGCAATCAATTTCTATCAAACAAGTAAGGAAGTTTATCAGCACTTAGGTGGAGATAGTAATGTAGCTGACCTATGGAACTGGATAGCTGATTGTTACAAAGAATGGGGAAAATATGAGCGAGCAATTAAATGCCAAAACCAAGACTTAGTGATTCGTCAGCAGTTGAATGACCAAGTTAATATTGCCAGTGCTTACTATCAATTAGGTCGAATTTATCAAGAATGGGGAAAATACGAACAGGCAATCAATTATCATCAACAAAGCAAGGAACTTTACCAACACTTAGGTCAAGAACAGAATGTAGCTAATCAGTGGTACTGGATGGCTGATTCTTACAAAGAATGGGGAAAATATTCGCGAGCCATTGAATGCGAGAACCAAGACTTAGCGATTCGTCAGCAGTTGGATGACCAAGTAAATATTGCCCTTGCTTACTATCAATTAGGTAGGATTTATCAAGGATGGGGTAAATACGAGCCATCAATCAATTCCTATCAAAAAAGTAAGGAAGTTTATCAGGAGTTAGGTGGAGATAGTAATGTAGCTGACCTGTGGTACTGGATGGCTGATTCTTACAAAGAATGGGGAAAATATTCGCGAGCCATTGAATGCCAAAACCAAGACTTAGCGATTCGTCAGCAGTTGAATGACCAAGTCAATATTGCCAGTGCTTACTATCAATTAGGTAGAATTTATCAAGAATGGGGTAAATACGAACAGGCAATCAATTATCATCAACAAAGCAAAGAGCTTTACCAAAACTTAGATCAAGAACAGAATGTAGCTAATCAGTGGTACTGGATGGCTGATTCTTACAAAGAATGGGGAAAATATTCGCGAGCCATTGAATGCCAAAACCAAGACTTAGCAATTCGTCAGCAGTTGGATGACCAAGTCGGTATTGCCGATGCTTACTATCAGTTAGGTTGGATTTATCGGCAGTGGGGGAAATATGAGCAAGCAATCAATTCCTATCAACAAAGCAAGCAAGTTTATCAACAGTTAGGTCGAGATAATAATGTAGCTCGGACTCTTAGGAGACTTGGTTATGCTCAAACCCTTTTAGCTAAAACTTATCAAGATAACGTTGTAGCTCTCAGCTTATTAACATTATTAACACAAGCTGAATCTAATATTCATCAAGCAATTCAACTTAATACGACAGGCGATTATAAGGATAATCTAGCTTATGACTACACCATCCTCGGTTCACTCTACTCAGAACGCCTACGTTTCTTACTTAGCGACGACTCATCAATACAAGAACAAGTAGTCCTGTTCGAGCAATACTACCACACTGGCTTAACTTATCTTACTGAATTAGGGCAAACAGTGGATAGAGCCGATGAAGCTCTCGATATGGCTCGTGCTTATTTAGAGGTGGAGGTTTTACAAAATCTTAATCGTGCGGAAGAAATCGCTCAAGAATCTCTGCGAATCTTTCAGGAGTATAACCGCCGCAAACAGGAAGCCGCAGCACTCAAGCTCTTGGGCGAAATTTACAGAAAACGTGCCCAACAAAATCAGCCTGATGCAGAGCCAATTGCAACTCAGTTTTTATCTGAAAGTTTGCAAATCTATCGAGAGTTGGATTTACAAGAAGAAGCAGTTGAGGTGACGCAGTTGATGCATCCATCAAACTCCTGAATTTTATTCATGTAGGACTTATACGCCCACCAAGGTAGCTGTATAAGTTAGCTCTTCTTGCCTGTGCGGATCACACACCTTTTGTTTGGGCAATGCGTTCAGTGTTTTGTCAGTGCCAATAGCACGTAGATTGCTTGGATTGCTTCTGGGCGTACGCGAAGCGTCAAGCGTTCGACTGAGCGCTCACGCCGAAGTCCTCCGGCTTATCGCTCTTGTTGGTTAACATTGAAAAACGTAAAATAGAATCTTTGCGATTACTGATACTAAGTTGCGTTCTGTTGTAGTAGCGCTTTAGGGGAGATTGCTTCGCTCCACTTCGTTTCACTCGCAATGACAGGTACTACCTTTGATTGCAATTTGGTATGAGTCCCAAAAGGACACACTTCGACAAAGCTCAGTGACCACGCTGCGCGAACGCTCTTAGCGTGCGCTTTGCGCTTACGCTTCACTCTGTTCCGCTCGTAATGACATTTCAGATTTCACGTTTAATTAGGTTGAGCTGCTTACCTTGCAAAAAAAGCGGGATAAGCAAGTTGCCTATCCCACCATTCGTCATACTAAAAGAGCGATAAGCCGGAGGCTTGACGCTTCGCGTACGCTCTTTTAGACGCTCTCAAATTCTAAGCTGGGCTTAGGTTCCAGAAGTCCAAGAGTTTGTGTACTCAATTTGATCTGGCGTCAGGGTATCAATCTTAATTCCCATCGCCTGCAATTTCAGCCGTGCAATGTCTTGATCGACTTCTGTTGGAATTGAGTGGATACCGGGTTCCAGGTTACCTTTATTTTTCACGAGGTATTCGCAACCCAAAGCTTGGTTGGCGAAGCTCATATCCATCACCGCGCTAGGATGTCCTTCTGCTGCGGCTAGGTTAATCAAGCGTCCTTCACCCAGAACTACGACAGATTTGCCACTTTGCAAGCGATACTCTTGGGTAAAGGGACGTACTGTCTTGACTTCCTTAGCTTTACTTCCCAAGGCGACGAGATCCAATTCAATGTCAAAGTGACCGGAGTTAGAGACGATTGCGCCGTCTTTCATCACGTCGAAATGCTCACCACGAATGACGTGCTTATTACCAGTCACAGTGATAAACAAATCACCTTGGGCTGCAGCTTGTTCCATTGGCAGGACGCGGAAGCCATCCATCACCGCTTCAATTGCTCTGATGGGGTCAATTTCGGTGACAATCACGTTAGCACCGAGTCCTCGCGCCCGTAATGCTGTACCTTTACCGCACCAGCCGTAACCAACAACGACAACGTTTTTACCAGCAAGCAGAACGTTGGTGGCGCGGATAATACCGTCTAGGGTTGATTGTCCAGTACCGTAGCGGTTGTCAAAAAAGTGTTTTGTGTCAGCGTCGTTGACGTTGACTGCGGGGAAGGTGAGAACGCCATCTCTAAACATGGCGCGGAGTCGGACAATTCCTGTTGTGGTTTCTTCTGTGGTTCCAATGATGTCAGCAAGTTGGTGCTGGCGTTTTTGTACCAGGCTGGCGACGACATCACAACCGTCATCAATGATAATGTTGGGGCGATGGTCTAAAGCAATTTGTACGTGGCGGTTGTATGTTTCGTTATCTTCACCTTTGATGGCAAAGACTGGAATTTCATGATCGGCGACGAGGCTAGCAGCTACATCGTCTTGAGTTGATAGGGGATTGCTCGCAATCAGCACAGCGTCTGCACCACCAGCTTTGAGTGCAATTGCCAGATGTGCTGTTTCTGTTGTGACATGGCAGCAAGCCACAAGGCGAATGCCCGCAAAGGGCTTTTCTTGGGCGAAGCGATCGCGAATCTGCCGTAAAACAGGCATCTCACGTCCAGCCCATTCAATGCGCTGTCTTCCCAAGGCAGCTAAGCCGAGGTCTTTAACCTCGTGCTTTAATCGGGGAGAAGTTGCGGTCATCAAATAGTTCCTCAATTACAAAGAAATTGGCGTAAATTCTTACGCACTCTACTAGAGTATTCCAAGACTGGCAATCTGAAACAAGATTTGCTCACAAAAAAGCCAGTTAATGGTTCTTTGCACTAGCTTGACGTTTGAGAGCGCGAATGTCAATAAATTAGGGGTGTAAGGGTGTAAGGGTGTAGGGGTGTAGGGGTGTAAGTGAATGGTTAATTCGTTGGTTCCGACAACTTTGGAATAAAGTTAGGGTAAGAGTGTTTTACTTTCTTCCACGCCAGGTGCACGCCACTTGCTACAACGGGGGGAACCCTCCGCAGTCGCCACAACGGGGGGAACCCCCGCAAGGCGCTGCTCTCCGCAACGCAGTGGCTCCTCAAGTCGGGAAACCCGCCCACGGTGAGACAGCGCGAATGACGGCTCTCCCGACCTAGGCGACTGCGTTAGCGCAGCGTGACCGGAGGTTCTCTCCGATAGCCGTAAGGCGTGGCGTAAGGCGTGGCGTAAGCCATAGGGCACTGGCTCCCCTACACCCCTTTCAAAGGTCAACTTGAGTTCTGTTATTTATGATTGATTGGTGGCTGGTGGTGGCATTCCAATAATTTAACAACGGAACATCCCATAATTATTTTTTTACAAAATATATAATCATATAAATTTTTATTAACATCAAATTGATAAATATCTAACTACAGACAGTATAATTACTGGGGCTGATTAGGCGGGCTAAATTTTTAGCTAAGCTAGCAGGGTTGAAATAGTAAAGGAGGTGCCCATTGCGCTTTCAATTTGTGGCGATCGCTTTTTCTTCAATAGTGATCACTGTTGGGACAATGCCAAAAGCTACAGCGCAGCAGATTCCCTTATTACCTAACCTACAAACTCCTAACTTTTTGATTAATGAATTAGAAAAAGCACCACAAACACGTTGGGTTTTTTTGGATGGTAGGCGTTTGTTTCAGATAGCGGCACCAAAAGGGAATTTGGCACAGCGTTCACAAGATATCCAACAAAGGTTGGATCAACTGAGTCAGGAATACTTTCAAAAATCTGATGCAGAACCTAATGTACAGATTACACCAGAAAAGAAATCAACGACTAAGAACGGAAAAACGACTGTAACTGAAACTGTAGTAATTCTTCTTAATGGTCAATATCTGATGACCGTCAATGACTACGATGCCAGTTTGCAACAACAGGATACTGTCGATACAGTTGCAAAGCAAATCGTTGAAAAGTTGAAAGAAGGTTTGAAACGCGCAAAGCAGGAGCGACAAAGTAAGTTTTTAATTCAACAAGGTCAAATTGCTGCAGCTGCTGGAGTGGCGATGATTGTTCTCAGTTGGGGGGTTTATTCTTACCAACACCGTCGCAAAAAATATAAGGCAGAGCCTGTTACCACGGCTTCAGCAGCAACTAGACCGATTACGATACAGCTAAATCAACAAGAACAGAAACATATTACAGAGGTCAAGAGGCGGCTGTATCAGCTAGCCCAAGCAACGATTTGGGGGGGTGGAAGTCTTTATATACTGGGTTTATTTCCCTACACACGAGCGCTTCAGCAATCGATTATCTTTGGGGCGCAAATTCCTTTGAAAGTGGGTGTTGTCGCTCTGGGAACTTATGTGGTAATACGTCTGAGCTATGCCTTGATTGACCGCTTCAGTTCTGCTTTAGTCAATAGTGCTGTCTTATTGACTCCGGAAGCTCCCGAACGTATACAATTGCGAGTTTCTACTATTTCTGGCGTTAGCAAAAGTATCGCCACCATTACCTGTATAGTAGTTGGTACTCTCATAGGTTTGGGATTTTTGGGTGTAGAACTAGTTCCTTTGCTGGCAGGTGCAAGTCTAGTTGGTGTTGCAGTGTCCCTGGCATCCCAAAGTCTGATAAAAGATGCGATCAACGGCTTTTTGATTATTCTAGAAGACCAGTACGCCTTAGGTGATTATATTACAGTTGGAACTTTCAGTGGGTTGGTCGAAAACTTGAATCTGCGGATGACCCAAGTACGCGATGGAGAAGGGCGCTTAATTACGATTCCTAACAGTGAAATCAAAGTAGTTGCCAATCTTTCCAGTCGCTGGTCAAGAGCCGATTTAACTATCCCAGTTGCATACCAAACCGATGTTGACCAGGCGATAAAATTAATTCAAAAAGTTGGTGTGGAAATGGATGAAGATCCGCTATGGGATCATCAAATTCTGGAAACACCTCAAGTTTTGGGAATAGATAATTTTGCTGTTGCTGAGAAAGGTTTCTTGATTCGTGTATGGATTAAAACACAACCCCTCAAGCAATGGAGTGTAGCAAGAGAGTATCGCCGTCGCCTTAAAATCGCCTTTGACCAAGCCGGAATTTCCATTTTTCTTCCGTAACAAACTATAGGATGTGTTGTTAGTGGTTAGTAGTGCAATCACTAATAACCAAGCCCATCTCACTCGCTTTTTTAGTACAAATATACTATAATTAAGATAGCGTTCACAAAGCCCAGTAAAGTACAAAACGGGTGTGTGACAGCCTTATGAGATGGGTTCGACGGTTTGTCCTATGATCAAGCACTATATTCTCAGCCTTAATCCGACTGCTAAGCATGAATGGGATCGGTGTATTTTACGTGACCCATTGACTGCTAAACGCCCAGATATTGCCAAGTTAGTCGCCGAAGCGGTTGGTGCTGATACAGGCAGTTATTTAGTCAGTGTAAATATTGAAGTTCAAGTATTAGAGCAAGCTGCAGTACCTCACGCTGAACAGCTTTCCTTAAATATTGGGGAGGTGACTATCCAAGCGCCTCAACTGAGGGAAGCAGCATAAAGGGAGATCGGGGGAGAAAATACTCCCTCACCTTTCCCGTTTACCGTAGCTACTCATTACCATGTCTTTGCTATTTTGTATGTAAAATTGCGTAAACACAATTCATCTATGTTAACAAACCAACTGAATCATTATCCAGCGGCGTTGGGCACAGCCCTTGTCGAAGACATCGCTCAAGCTGCCCAAAGAGTAAATAAAGTAGACTCTCAATTAATGGCAGTTCAGCTGCAAATTAATCGGTTTGAAGGTAATGCCGATCGCGCCGCCGCCTTTGATATGGATTTGAAAAATGATGCTCAACGCAAATCTCGTCGTTTTGAAGTGTTACTTGTGAATCAAGAATACCAAAAGGCGATGGACACCCTAATACAATTAACTACCGAAAAGGCAAATGCTGTTGCCCATTTAGAATATCTGCGCAACCTGTTTAGCGTAGCGAAACTGCAAGCAAGACTCACAATAGCTCAACAACTCACAGATTTTGAATCGCATGAATTAGTGGGTTTATAGTTGCGTGCTTTGAAGCTGCTCTGTCAGGTTTATCTGGATCATAACTTATCCAGCAGCACGGCAATTTGCTGATTAATGGCTGTGACATCAAAACGCTGGCTGGCTGTAGTTTGTGCATGATGAGCGATCGTCGCAATCTTCTGTGGTTGTTTTAGACAGGTGGTTATCACTTGTGCTAATTCATCAGGCTTTCCTGGTGTGACTGAGAAACCATTGACACCGTGCTCTACTAATTCTACTGCACCGCCAGCTTTTGCAGCCACAATAGGTTTTCCACAGAGCATAGCCTCTACAATCACTCTACCAAACGGCTCTGGGGCGGTTGAGGTATGTGCAACTAAGTCACAAGCCGCCATCAGCAGGGGAACATCTGAACGAAATCCTAAAAATTTGACTCGGTTTTCTAGTCCCAGCGCTGTCACCTGTTGGTGTAAGTGCTGGACATATTCTTGTTCTCCAAACAGTGCATCACCGACTAAGATTGCTGTGACATCAACAGGACATTGTGCGAGTGCTTCTATTAATATATGCTGTCCTTTCCAAGGTGCGAGACGGCTAAAGTGTCCGACAACAAATTGTCCATCTAACCCCAGTTGTTGTCTAATTTGACTGACATCGGACTCGTGGGTTTGATAATTTTTTGGGTCAAAGCCATTGTAAACCACTTCAGTGATATCTGAGCGTCCTCCTGCTGCAACGAAGCCTGCTTGACTTGCTTGAGAATTGGCAATGACGAGTGATGCAAAACGATTGGCGCAAGTTACAGCAATGCGACGGTTGGTTTGGCTAAAGTGCTCTGGGGAAAGAATATCATGCAAATGATAGACCAAAGGACGACGGCTGAAAAAACTTGCTAGTGCGCCAACAACTAAGGCTTTTTGCGTATTCGCGTAAATTAAATCAAATTCTTTGGCTTTTTGCACAACTTTAGAAATCAGAGGCAGAATTTGAGCCAGACTGCCTAATCCTTGCGCTAAACTGCTTTCTTTACGAACTTGTATAACCTGATTTGTGAGAACTTGAACCGAAATGTGATTTTGTTCTAGTAAATTTCTAAAAGAACCATCAGCAAATAATCCCACTAAAGAGTTATCTTTATAAGGTTTGGCGATATCTATTAAACACAGTTCAGCCCCACCTGGTTTACCACTTTGATCTAGGAAGAGAATTTTCATATCATCTTTAATAATTTCAGTGAGTAGCAGCCATTAAGAGTAAACTTCTTGTTCTTGCAGAAGTATGATTAATGGATCTTTAGAACCACAGATTAACACAGATAATTTATCTGTGTGTATCTGCTGCCCAAGCTTACCAAACGCGCTTTGCTCATGGCTACACCTCACAAAGCGCAAGGTTTATCTGTGGTTTAATTTTCTTCAAATTGATTTTTGCACGAGGTTTTGTATATGGTACGACTGCAAAGGAAAAAGTTGCCAAAGCAGCCTCAAGAGATTTTAGTTTTTTCTTCTTATTGTGTTACAGCTAAGCCAATAGAACTTGCCGTACATCTTGAGCTATCTTATCCCAGTTGAAGTTTGTGACAGCGTACTGACGACAAGCTTGTCGTGAAGGTGTTGGCACTTTTCCCAATAGCACCTGTTCTAATCTTTCTGCAATGGCTGCAACTTCTGTGGAAGACGTAATGAAATCTGGTGAAAATGGTTCTAAAATTTCTGGCATTCCTCCAACCGGAGTACACACAACAGGAGTACCGCAGGCTAAAGATTCTACTACTGCCAATCCAAATCCTTCAAAAGACTGACTGGGCATGATGCTCAAGTCAGCTGCTTGGTAAGCAACAGGTAAGAGTTCGTCAGGCATGAACCCTAAAAATTTCACATGATTGCTCAATCCTAATTCAGTAGCCTGCTGTTGTAGTGTTGCTTGTAGTGGTCCACGTCCTGCGATCGCCAGCATAACATCTGAAATCCTCGGCTTAATAATAGCCAAGGCTTCCAACAATTTATCAAGCCCTACTCGATTCACCAAGCGGCGGGCGGTGAATAAAATTGGGCGATCTTGCGGCCAGTCTAGTTTTGATCGAGCCTCTTGAGGTGATAAATTAGGTTGAAACTGAGTAATATCAACTCCCCCAGGGATGACATGAATTTTGTTCCAAGGAACGTGATACTCTTTGTGTAATATATTCCCGAATGCTTTGCTAAGAACAATAAAGCGATCGCAGTGGTTATATGTTCTTTGTTCTATCAACTTAGCTTTGATAAGAATACTTAGTTTCCTCTGTTCCACTTCTTCTTGACTCTCAAAAGCCCAAGGACCATGAAAGTTAAAGGTAACAGGCACACCTTTTGGCAAAAGATCCAAAATCGGGAAACTATATAGTGCAAAATGTAAGTTAATGACATCTGGTTTTTCAGTTCTTGTTTTCTGAAAATTATTGCGAATACACCACAATCGTTTCCAAATAGGACTACTTGGTGAGGCCAAATTAGTCAATTTTATCGGCAAGTTTGGTTCAGCTTCTGGTAAACCTACTCCACATAATTCAACTTTGTCTTGATTTGCTGCTAGTTTGTGAGTCAGTTCATAGATATATCGTTCCAATCCCCCTGGGGTTTTAGGAAACCAGCCTAGTCCTATGCACAGAATAGACTTAGATTCTAAAGCATTTTTTGTATTATCTTCCACTTATGTTTCTCCAAGTACGGGTTGTGCGTGTGTCTACTTGTTACTTAACATTTTTCAGTTGTCAACTACCGACAGTATTAATTCCATCGCTTGGGTAAGCGTCGATCTACGTCTGAGCACTGTTCGTCGTCAGACGAAGGCAGGCATAGGCGTTATTGACGGGGCAAATCCCCCAGCATACGCCGCTTAAGTGCTGTGCTTAGATCTGGTACTGTTTTCGTGACTAATGCCTTTTTTTGGGTTCATTCAGTATGCTGACTCATGCTGACAATAAATATATTCTCTTGGTGGATATAGAATCCGAATTTTACATAATTAATAGAAATTTATTTCATTTCTCTCATCTCTTTATAGAGCAAAACAGTTCATACGATTGTTGGGTTATAACGTAGAATTTAAGTTAGTATAGTGAATCCTAACAAATAAGGATAAACTTAAGGTGAAAACAACAGGAGATGCTCATGCGCGGAGCCTTAGCATTGGCGATACGCATAAGAAGTCAGCAAGCGGGCTTATCGCACTGAAGATGAAACTCAACAGAAGGCAGTGTGCATTAATGAGTAGCGTTAGTCTTGGCTGATGAAGGTAAATTTGAGCGTCGGGGACGAAGTTCGTTCTTGATTCCAAGTTTTCATTACTAAGTATCCATCTTGCAATAAAAGTTTATAAGTTCTAGGATTAACGATAATAAACGTTTTTTTGAAATAGCATCAGGAAAATCCCTGCTATTTAGGTTGCCTTGAAAAACTTCTTGACACCATTGACTTTTAAGTGTGACAGATGGTTGAAGTTTGCCTCAATTATGAATGAGTAACTAGAAAGGCGCAAATAAACACCAAGCATGTAACTAAAAGTCAAATTGGCTAAAACTCCCTTCGCTTTAGCATAGCTACCTTTTTCCCTCTGCCTTGTCTTAAGGATAAATTTTCCTGCCCACCTAGTTTGAAAAAGGGGTGTAAGGGTATAAGGGTATAGGGGTGTAGGGGAAATATATTTTCATGTAAGGTTCGTGAGATTTTCCCGTGATTAGCAAGCATGAAAATAGATTTTCATGCTTGCTTGTGGGCGCGATCGCCCATGAATGACTGACTTGAAAAAGCAAGGGAGCAGGGAGAGAGGAGAAAATTTTTCATCATCAGGAGTGTAGGTAGTTGATGATAGCTACTTAATCATCCATACTTGTTTAGGGAGATAAACAGTTGAATATTATACGTCTTGTTTTTTACTTAATATTTTTTGTGGATATTCCAAGTCTAATTGAAAACATGTATTGTCCCTAAACAAGTTGAAAATTAAAAAAATAGTGTGATTCTGATAAAGTTTTTGTAAAACCATACGTGGAACACTCTTAAATATAGATAATGACAGAAAACCGCTGTAAAGGTAATTATGATGCAATGATTTTCTATTCTACGCAGCTTCATTGTAAAACGATACTAAATGATATTTGAGAAGTCATCAAGCATTTTGTTACTTTATGAAAAATCAATTCATTTCACATCTGGGTGGACTATATCGTAGGCAACGAAATAGTAGTTATTTGCAATTGAAACAATTTTTCAAGTTTTTTCTATGTCTCATAACTGCATTTAGTATTACATTATACTTTACAACCGCAGTTATACCTGCCACAAAACCCTACACAACATCTTGGATAGGTAATACCTATGGTGGTGGTAAGAAATGGGTGCAAAATTATGTAGAGGGAATGTATGTCGGTTCTGATGGCACGGTTTACACTAATAGCACTTGGGACGAAGCTGCAAGAGAAGCAGGAATATATAAGGATGGTGATGTTATAGGTCCTGACTTTCAGCTTCATGGTCAAAGTCGTGTAGGCGGCAAAGCCATAACAATTAATGATAAATATATTTACCTTGCTATGGTGCAGGGATCAATGGGCAAGACATCAGAAGATTACCCACCAGAAAAAACAGCTTGGTACTGTGTCAGACGCTATACTTTGTCTGGAAAGCCTGCGGGTTTTGCTGGAGGGCGTGGCTATGATAAGAGTATGGTGATTGTCAGTACAAAAAGCCCAGTGACAGGATTAGCAATTGTAGGGAAAGAGTTATATGTCGGTATTGCTGAGGCAAACCGCATTAGTGTTTACAACACTGACACAATGACGGAAGTCCGCAATTTTTCTGTTGCTAGTCCAAAACAGATGACAGTTGATAAGCAGGGAAATCTGTGGATTATACAAAGCAAGAATGGCAGTACTCCTGCTCAGATTTTACATTATTCAAGCAAAGGAAAGCGTTTGCCTGAGGTTATTGCTGATGTTGCTGATCCAAGTGCGATCGCACTCGACAATCAAGGCAGACTTTTGGTAGCAGAAAATGGACCTCGTCAGCAAATATTGATTTATAAAATTACAGGTAAGCCAGCAAAAGTAGGAACTTTCGGAGTCGAGGGGGGCGTTTATGCTGGTGTTCCTGGTGAGGTTGCAAATGTAAAATTTTACGGGATTAGTGGGGTGGGTACAGATGCAACAGGTAATATCTACGTAAATAGTAATGGTTTCAATAATTCAGGAACCGACTTAAGAAAATTTTCGCCGTCAGGAAAGTTACAATGGCGGTTACTGGGTTTGCACTTTGTGGATAATGCAGATACAGACCCTCAAAGTGATGGTGTAGAGGTATACACCAAGCATGAATACTTCCAGATGGACTATAAAAAACCATCCGGTAAGCAATGGAGTTACAAGGCTTACACCTTAAATCCTTTTAAGTACCCCCAAGATCCACGGCTCCATACATCGCCGACTTCAGTTTTCTTCCGCCGCATCCAGGGGAAACCCTTTATGTATCTCATAGATATGTATGACAGCTTTATGCAAATTTATCGTTTCAATCCAACCACAGACGGTAAAATTGCGATCCCATCTGCAATGTTTTTTGGTACAGCCGTAAAAGATGGTAAACCAGTTAACAGTTGGCCACCCAATCAACCGCAGCAAGAAAAAGATTGGATTTGGCGGGATAGCAACGGCAATGGTGCTTTTGATCAGGGTGAATATGATATTAGAGATAAAGATTATCCCTATGGTGGGGGATCGTGGGTAGATAGCAAAGGTGACTTATGGAGAACTTTGCGAACTCAAGAAGGTATCCGGCATTATCCTTTACAAGGGCTAGATAAAAAGGGTAACCCAATCTACTCTTACAGTTCCATGAAAAAGGACAAAACTCCCAGTCCAATTACAGATTTGCGACGGATTGAGTATTTTCCCAATACAGACACCATGTATGTATCAGGCTTTACTAAAGAGCACCCTCCGATTGGAGATGATTCTGGAGTCGTTGGCTCTGAAATTATACGTTATGACAACTGGAATAAAGGAAACCGCACTCCCCGATGGCGAACTGTGATTCCTTATGACACAACTGGAAAGCGTGAAGTGATGACAGAAGCGATGAGTGTCGCCGGAGATTATGTATTTGCTGTAACAGGGAGAACATCAGAGGTATACGTTTACAAAGCAGCGACAGGAGAACAAGTACAAAAGTTCAAACCAGGCCCAGAAGTAGCTGGTGAAAGTGGCTGGATTGACATACCTTATGGTATCCGTGCTTTTCGCCGATCCAATGGAGAGTATCTGGTGTTTGTTGAGGAAGATTGGAAAGGAAAGGTAATTATGTATCAGTTACCGCGATAAGTTTATGATAGTTTTTTACACTTCTTCCCAAACTTAGTTTGGGAATGAATAACGAAGCAATTATCACAGGCAAAGCCTGTTTTTTCTTTCCTTGTATTTTTTTAACGTTAAGTCATGAGACTATAGTTGCATGGCAAAAAATGTTCTGCTTAAAATTGAGCGTATTTAGTAGTCAGAAAATTCTGTTTTTGTATCTAATTTAACAATATTTTGCAAAATTTTATACTGTTTTCATCAAAAATGAAAATATCTTGAATAAGAAAAGTCAAACATAAGAGATAATAGCAACAAAGCATGTTTGAACAATCAATAAAAATCAAGCAATTCTATATTTTGTTATGAAGATAAAACAGATTCTTAAAGTCGTACAAAAATTAATTCCAAATAACTTGCTTTATCTACTGCAAGATATTCACTCTCAAATACTGTTTAGGTGGATTTTACTAAGAGGAAGTGAGCCTACAGCGTTTAATAACAAATCCGCGATGGTGTTTTCTCCTCATCAAGATGATGAAACCTTCGGTTGTGGAGGTATGATAGCCCTGAAACGAGAACATGGGATACCAGTAACTGTGGCTTTTCTAACCGATGGACAGGGTTCCCATGGTCCTGATTCTCAAATCAAAGAAAAAATTATCCAAATTCGCAAGGAAGAGGCGATAAAAGCTTTAGAAATTTTGGGAGTAGAGACCTCAAAAATTCACTTTTTGGAAAAGCCAGATGGGACTTTGCAAGATTTACAAAAAGAGCAACGGGAAGAAACAATTCAGCAGTTAGCTGAACTGATAAAATGTTCTCAACCAGAAGAAATTTATGTTCCTCATAGAAAAGATTGTCATAAAGATCATGAGGCGACATATGAACTTGTTAAAGAAGCAATTGCTCAAGTAGGAATCAAAGTAGAACTCCTACAATATCCTATCTGGTTACTCTGGAGAGCACCCCTATTTATTATGCTTAAGGTGCAAGATATCGCGGTTGCTTACCGACTTTCAATAGAATCAGTTCAAGACAAAAAAAACAGGGCGATCGCCTCTTACTGTTCTCAACTTGAAGGCTTACCTCGTGGCTTTGTCAAACGATTTTTGGGGTCTTATGAAATTTTTTTTAAACCTGATGTAAGGTAGTATAAATTACGTTGAGTCTACGTGTTTACATAATGTTAATTTTATATAATTCTAAATAGCAGGGAATTATGTATAACAAGCAACCACTGTGGAGATGGCAGAAATGCGTATACTACATATTACAAACCACGTCCAAAGAATAGGCAACGGTATCGTTAATGTTGCCATAGACTTAGCCTGTTTGCAAGCCAAACTTGGTTACGATGTCGCTGTGGCATCTGCTGGAGGAGAATATGAAACATTACTGGAACGTTATAATGTTAAGCACTTTCAACTAAATCAGTCGAGGACGCCGCTCAATCTTGCGAAAGCAGCATGGCTTTACTGGGATATTATACAAGCGTTTCAACCAAATATCGTCCATGCCCATATGATGACAGGAGTTGTGCTCGGTGCACTTTTTAAAATATCCTCCTATGGTTTAGTGTCCACAGTACATAATGAGTTTCAGCGAAGCGCAATACTGATGGGATTAGCTGATCGTGTCATTGCTGTCAGTAGTGCAGTAGCGGATTCAATGGTAAAGCGTGGTATACCGAAGCACAAATTAAGAGTAGTGTCCAACGGCACATTGGGTAGTCCTCGGCATCCCAACATTACAGAATACCAAGCCTTACCGTTACACCGTCCTGCTATTACCACTGTGGCAGGGATGTATAAACGCAAAGGAATTGGTGAGTTAATTGATGCATTTGTAGAAATTGCTACTGAATTTCCTGATGCTCATCTGTATTTGGTAGGAGATGGCCCAGATCGCGCAATATTTGAAGCAAAGGCGCAAAGTACACCTGTTGGTGATCGCATTCATTTTGAAGGTTTCCAGCCAGAGCCGCAACGGTATATGCTGGCAAGTGACATTTTCGTGCTTGCTTCATACTGCGAATCTTTCGGTTTAGTTTTGACAGAAGCGCGGGAAGCAGGGTGCGCCATTGTTGCCAGTGATGTAGACGGTATTCCTGAGACATTAGATAATGCAGAGGCTGGTCTTCTGGTGCCACCTAAAGATAGTCATGCATTGGCACAGACTTTGACGAAATTACTCAATAATCCTTGTGAATTAGACCAGTGGAAATGCCAAGCAAAATTAAACTTAGAACGGTTTAGTGCTGCGCGAGTTAATGAGGAAACACTGGCTACATATCGTGAATTATTAACCAACTATAGTGCAATGAGTGTAGTTTGATATCAAGTTGTTGACATTGATAATGATTCAGTCTAACATCAATTCTCCGTAAACTTGAGCTTAATAGTTGACAATAATTATAGTTGTGCCCAATAAGCTTTCCAGCCAAGAACATTGCAAAATATTAAGCCCATGTTTATGGAGAATTACATCAAGTCCATTTAATTAGTTATTGTTTGGAACATCTGTGCGAAAATTGTAAAATCCTCCCTCCTTGCTCGGGTACTCCCTGCTTTCATACAGCAGAACGGAGGGTATTAATAAAGTTTTGAGCGTAATGCTGCGTGGAGAAATCAAGGGCGCGTTGCCGTGCTGCTTGTGCAGCAGTGCAAGCAAATTCTTGGTCGTTAAGGTACCGAAGAATTGCATCTGCCAGTGCGTTTGGATCTCCATAGGGTGTGAGCAACCCGTTTACCCCGTTTGTGATGATTTCTGTTGGTCCCCCAGCATTGCCAGCAATAACCGGTTTACCTAATGCCATCGCCTCAATAATCACAATACCAAACGGCTCGTTATCTGAAGCATGAACAAAAACATCCATTGCTTGCACCCACTCTGGAATGTTGCGCTGTAGTCCAGCCAGGAGTACCTTCTCCTCAAGAGCCAAAGTTGCTATTTTCTCGTGCAAAAAGTCCTCATAATCCGGCTCCAAATCATGCTTACCCCCAACGACGACACAATGGGCGTTGGGATACTTCTGCAACACTTTAGGCATTGCCTCGACAAGAACGTGTATTCCCTTCCAACGCTGCATTCGTCCAACAATGCCAATTAAAGGACCATGTAATGGTAAACCTAGCTTGGAACGTGCTTCACTAGGAGAAGGCAAATCAGAAGGATTAAAGCGGTCTAGTGCTACGCCAGGGGTGACTAAGTAAACAGGTCGCTTTGGTATAATTTGGGATTGGGTTTCTTGAATTTCTTTGCTGAGTGTGAGGACACCACGAGCTGGGACGAGATTAACTAAACGTTTGAGGAAGTCTTTATTATTTGCAAGTTCCAGTTGATACCACAGTGCAGGTATGCCCGCCAAAAACGCTGCTAGTCCTCCAGTAAGGTGGGATAACCACATCCAACTGATGATGACATTTGCACGTTCGCGTCGAGCAATGGAAGCTATGGCGATCGCACTTGTCAGCCAACGATGTACTTCGCGCACGCGACCACCCCGCATAACTCGTGCATCAATACCCAATTTCTGAAACTGCTCAACCATCGGACCATCTTCAAGGAATATGACCAGCCATTCGACTCCTGCGTTGCGTCCTTGCTGCATCAAATCCCAAAGCATCATTTCACCACCCCCACGTTGTTCTGCTAGGGGCATAATTATAATTACTTTCATATCGTAGACCTTTGTTGAGATACAATTATTTCTGGATGCTGCTGATACCTGGATGCACTTATTTCTTGATGCTGATAGTATTTATGTGCTGCCATGCTAATACCAAAAAATCCCCAAAGAATCATGCCTGCCACACTTAGCATTCCGCTACCAATAACAAGCTGAGCACAGGCACTTACACCAATTGCACGAGAAGCACTGACAAAACTATCGAAACGAGATTCAGTATATTTAAATACAGTAGTGATAACCATTATAAGTCCACTGATATAAGGAATGGCTCCCAACCAGCCCAGCGTGAAGAACATATCTAAAACGCCACTATCAATAACAAATACTTCTAGTTGACCTGTTTTTTCATTAAGTTTCCAGGTATTTCCAAATCCATTGCCGAAGACATTAGACAAGGCAACACTCAGGTTTCTGTCATAGCTCCCGGATCTATCTTTCAAGCTACCATCGTTTTCAAGATTAGAAAAACTATTAAAACGACTGCCAACAACACTAGAAAATGGTTCTATGGTTGCTAATGGGACGACACACAATCCCATTGCCAAAATGATAGCAATCAACCGCATTTGAGTTTGCGCTTTGACAGAACCAAAAATCATAACCAGCCCCATTAACCACCCCCCCCAGTTAGTACGTGCCTGAGTTAGTAGGAATGATAAGTAGCCGAATGCAGAAGCGGGAAAGTTTAAAGGTCCTGACGAGCTACCACTAAACAATAACAACAACCCTGCTTGCATCACAGCTGCATAGGGACCGACTGAGTGCATTGTGCTCCACACTCGCATCTGGAAGGGTGCTGGGTTTCCAGAACTGGTATTCATTTTTGATTGTATGAGCCAGTATTTGTCCCACTCAGGTGCTACCGCGAATTGATACACACCGTATATTCCTGTCAGAAACACGCACCAAAAGAATGTGCGTTGAAGGTTCTGACGATAGCTGGGATAATCGCGCCAGCACATGAATAAATGGAATCCAAAAATCACAGGAGATAACCAATCTAGAAGACTTCGTGCTATGGCGATCGGTGAGTTGTAAACGAGTCCTACAAGAAAGCCATAAAACACACCTACAAGAGCAAAAACAAAAGGTAAACCTCCTTGACGAGAAGCACTGGGAAGGTATTTTAAGGTCGTCGCTAATGTTACAAATGTGACTAAATAGGGCGCTATGAGGATCTGACGTGTTGGATCCCAACCAGCACGAAAATCAACCAAGCGAGCAATCAATGCTGATAGAAACCACATCCACCAGGTAAAGCCCAAGTAGAGAATGGGATGCCGTAAGTATAAGAATATAGCTACAACAAAAGATGATACGGGGAATATCAGGCGGAGCTTGGCTGCACCCGCAAAATAAAAGGCGACATTCAGCAACACGAAGCCGGAAATGACTATCCAGCTCACGAATGAACGCTCGTCAGGGAAATAATGCTGTTTAAATAAAGGATGAAAATGTGGCTGTTTAGAATTCACTTGGTTTCTCCAAGTTAAAGATTTCGTAGAGTAAGCTATGCCCTATTTCTAAGGTCATGATTAGGCAGTGCTGTTCACGAGAATAAGGTTTTTTAGCTATCTACTACAACAGTTAGTTATTTATTAAAAAACTGTGGTGCTTTTGCCAGGTTTGCCATCCCTGCCAACGTCCACGAATGGAAGCTAGCCATTTTTGCGCTGCCAGTTTGCCGCCCTTCGGCAAAAGCCTAAGCCATTGGACAAAACCCAAACTATCTCGTGTTCCCACTAATATAGCCCAAAGTAAAAACACTGCACGGCGTGTAGGTGGCAGATGCTCAAGTAACACAAGCGTTTCATTATGAACTAGATTTATCCAAGCTATTTCATTAAAACTATTGCGCTGGTCTTCATCAAAACGTTGTGCTGGATAATGGTCAACGGCTACAGCGGGATCATAAATCATCTTCCAACCCGCCCGCTTTAAGGCTAGGGTAAATGCCATTTCAAAGTGTACCTGTGCTCCCGTACCTCGCATCCGCTGATCAAAGCGCAATCCGGCGATCGCGCTGGTACGAAAACTCATGTTAACACCCTTGAGGACATCGACTTCGCGGGGTTCTCCCATTCCCAAGTGATGATTACCAATGACTCGCCCAAACCACTGTAGTTGACCTACGACTTCGCACGAGTCATCTAACAGCTTTTCACCTTCGTGTATCCAATCGCGTCCGCCGACTCCACCGATGCGACTGTCTGAGGTGAAATGAGCACTGATGCGTTCTAACCAATCAGGGCGAGGTGCTGCATCATCATCAGTAATTGAAACCGTATCTCCTTTAACCGCTTCCAGTCCGGCATTAAGAGCTGCGACCACTCCCCCAACTGTAACTTTTACAATATCCAGTGGCAGTGTAGTTTCTTTGAATCCTTCTAGAAATTGCCAAGTATCAGTATCTATATCCCGTACAACCACTATCACCTGAAAAGGTGGTTTAGTTTGCTCAACTAACGCCTGAAGGCAGCGTAATAGGTCTTGAGGACGGCGATAAGTCGGTATGAGAACCGTGTTCCTCATTCTTGCTTAACTCCTCAAACAGATCCACATAAGTTTTTGCCATAGTAGCCCAGCTGTGCTGTTCTGCGACAGTGCGTGCAGCTTGACCCATCTGCTGCATTCTGTTGCGATTGCGCTCCGCGCAGACGCCAGAAGGCGTATCGCCCACCAAAGACAACAATACCTCTGCCAAAGCCTCAACGTCGTCGGAGTCAGACAAGACAACCCCGCATTCTGGTGTGACTAATTCTGCACCTCCTGTTGCCGTTGCGGTAATAACGGGAAGTCCACAAGCGAGGGCTTCTAATAAAACTAGGGTACATGCTTCGTAACGCGAAGGAAACACGAATAAATCTACAGCACGCATTATCTGGGGTATATCACGCCGATATCCCAAAAAATGCACTCGTTCATTCAACCCTAAGGATTCTGCCATTTCTGGGAAGGGGCTACCTTCAGGACTTCCCACAACTGCAAGATGTAAATTTGGTACTTTCACCAAGGCACGCAGTACAGTATCTAAGTTTTTCCTGGGTGTGCGAATGTCCCCTGCAAACAGCGCTAAAGTGACGTTTTCCGGCAAACCGAGTGTTTGACGAGATACCGTACCAGGAGAAAACTCTTCTAAATCGACTCCATTGACAATCACCCGAATTCGAGAACGAGGTACACCAATACTTTCCAATTCTTGGGCTACTTTTTCGGATACCGCCACCACAATCTTTGCTTTTTGGAAAGCCTGTTTTTCCCAACGGGCATTGAATGCTGTATACAGCTTTTGGTACAAACCGTACAAATCTTGGCGGAGACGGGAAATATGTACAGGCGATCGCAGCCAAGAACTGTGGACAAAGTGTACAGCATTCACATCAGATGCTGATGATGTTATAGCTCCGTTCACTTTCACCAAATCGACTTGGGGGCGGTGTTTGCGCAACCAATCTGCACTTTTTTGAGAGAATATGAAATTACGAATAAATTCAGTTGGCAACCCGTTGACTGAAATAGGAATCCAGTTGACTTGGCTACTTTGTTGTAATTCTGGTGCTATTTCACTTGCCAATAAGGTCAGGTGATGACCCCGACGAATGGCTTCTTTTGCAACCTCATAATTTACTCGTCCCTGTCCATCACCCTTTTTTAGTTTGTGAGTCACAATACATAGTTTCACACACCACCTTCCTTCTCTGTTCATTTTTGACTTAATATTTCTGACTTAAAAATTCTATTTTTAGTTGCCTTGAGGCTTTTAAATTGATTTGCTATTGGTCGTGGAATGAAACTCAAAGTCAATGCTGCTATAGTTCTTAAATTAAACTTTTGTTCAGAAAGCGCCCGCCAAAGATAAGGACGTGCTTGGGTTGTCTCTTCAGAGCGCAGCAAACCTATAGCTAAAGTTGTATGAGATTCTAACCATTTTTGCTTAAAATACAGTTTGTATTTCTTGAGTATTTCATCTTTCATAAATTGCTCGTAGCAAAATATTTCTGCTGTTCCTTTGCGAATTTTTGCCTGAGCATCCACACTACCACTGAGAGTTGTATCTGTTTGTTCATGGGCGCGATACCGTGTCAATTTTTCTGGATAATAGTATGCTCCATGGTCCGAACGAGAACATAAATATGATAAATATAAATCCCACATACCGCCTACTTCCTGTGGAATCTTATCCCAGTCAACAAATTCTTTGCGAATCACACAAGCTCCGGCTGTTGGTACAGACTTATCTATGACTGCAATTTCAAAAAAAGGTTGATGAACTCCTTTTTTTAAAATAGTTCGTTTGTATGCTTTGGAATTTTCCTCAGTACCAATATCATCAATTCTGCCCTGTGCATCTATGATATATTGGTCACAGAAAGCAAGGATCACATCTGGGTTTTCTTCCAAGGCTGGAACCAGTTTTTCCAGAAAGTCCTTATTCCACATATCATCATCATGCAGACTGGCAACGTATTTGCCTTGCGCCATCTTGAAGGCATTCATCTGATTGGCAAACATACCAACATTGTCTGGTTGTCTGAAAAATCGGATGCGTGAGTCACCGAAAGATTCAACTAATGATTTGGGGCTTTCTGGACTGCAATTATCTGAAACAATAATTTCAAGATTTCGATATGTTTGTTTAACCGCGCTCTCTATTGCTTGGATGAGATACTTTGGTCTATCATAAGTTGGAATAATAACGCTTACTAAAGGCTCTTGGGAGCTATTCACCTGTAACATTTTCTAAAAATCCTTCCATGTTACTATAAAATTAGTACTTTATATCTTGATTTTGCATTAAGGCAGCCTATTTAGCTTTCATATATTATCTAATTAATTTTTTTGACTGACAAACTCTGATATTGTGTTTTCATAAATTTTCTGTAAATATTTGACGTGGACATCCATTGTAAATTCTTGCATGAGCAAAGCATGACCTTGTTCGCCCATCTGTCGGCATTTCTGATAATCAGAAGATAAATGAGTTATCGCTTGTGCCAGCATCTTAATATTATTAGCTGGTACAAGAACACCTGTTTCTCCATCTTGTAAATATTCTGGAATACCTCCGACTGCGCTGGCAATGACAGGTCGGTAATGAGCATAAGCTTCCAGAGTGACAAGACCAGCTGGTTCAGGCCAAACACTGGGGAAGATAACAGCAAAACACTGTTCGTAAAGTTGATTTAATTTGTTACTATCACACCAGCCATGCCAAGTGATACGGTTGTTTAACCCTAGTTTTTGAGCTAACTTTTCCAACCGTGGTCGTTCCCAACCTTCACCTGCAATATCAAGATGAATTTGCGAATCTGTGTGTACTAAGGTTTTGAGCAGCCATTCTAGTCCTTTATCAGGAACTATTCGCCCTACAAATAAAATCCGCCCTATTTTGTATGTTTCTAAACTTAGAGGCGCAGTCGCTATTTGCGGTACGGAGATCCCACAGCGTAGTGTTACAGTTTGTTGAGGTGGTAAGCCATTTTTAATCAACTGTTTGCGAACATAGTCGCTATTTGCCAGAAAAGTAACTTTCAGATTTCTGATAAAATTGTTGAGGTGATGAGTACTTTGTAATTCCTGAATCACTCTTGCGGGTTTGCGGCTTCCACAGCCATCTATTATCTTGCCCCAGAGGCATCCTAAATAAGAGAAATTGCGATCGCAAATGACATCTTGTGCTGCTAAATATTTTGTACCACTAGCACAGTACAATGAGTGATTGTGAACGGTGAAGACAGTGGGACATTCTCCTTTGACTTGCTCTAGTAAATCTGGACTGTGAATGTGCAGCAATTTAAACCGACTCTGGTTAAGTTCTTTGAGAGATTTAATAACAAAGTCACTCACACCAGATTGGGGAGATTGAATCAGAGAAGTTAAATAAGTTTCTGCCCCTCCGTTTCCATGAACTCTGAAACTAGAGCAGTGATATATCAAATTATCATCATACTCAGGTTGGTTCAATTTTTCTGCTCCCTCTTGTGCATCTGTTATTAGGTCGGGCATTGCTCCTCCATTTTAGTTTTAAATTCGCACATGTTTATTTTTAACCACAAATAATTGATAATTTTTTTGCTAACTCTTAATTTCTCCATATTTGTTCTAGTGGCTGTTTCTAGAGTAGCTGACTATTCGTTCTTGCAATCTTTTTAGCTGCTTTACCCATTTTTTGCTTAGTGCATCGATTCGTTAACAGCTAAAAAATATAATTTTTCAGCAATAGCTGTTTCGTCTCTAGGTGGTACTATAAATCCATTGACGCCACCTTCTATAGCAATCCCTGTAGGAGTTGTGAAATTACTCGTTGAGGCAGGCAACGCTTAACAGGAAAGAAGGATGTACAAGTGTACTTTATTTTCACAAATGAAACAGGACTGCTATACCAATATCTCATTGAGTATTGCATGTGAAAATAACTTTCATAGGACTCACTATCTAAGGTAATTTTCTCAAGCCATACTTTTCATAGTTTCGTTTAGGTTTGGGCTTTATTAGATATTGCTATTAATCGTTAATTTAGTTGATGCTGCATTTGGTGATATTTCCAAAGCTTACCTTTTTGTTCAAGCAACTCTTGATATCCGCCCTGTTCTACAACCTGTCCCTGTTCTAGTACAACAACTTTATCTGCCCGGACTATTGTCGATAAGCGGTGAGCAATCACAATCACCGTTCGTCCTACAGAAAGCTTTTCTATAGACTCTTGAATCAACTTTTCCGACACAGTATCGAGAGCACTTGTTGCTTCATCCAAAATCAGAATTTCTGGATTCCGCAGCAAAGCGCGAGCAATTGCAATTCGCTGACGCTGACCGCCAGAAAGCCTCACACCTCTATCTCCAAGTTGAGTGTTGAAACCTTCAGGCATTTCTTGGATAAATTCCAAAGCATTTGCTAGTTGAGCCGCTTTGTAAACTTCCTCATCTGTTGCTCCTTCCGATCCATAGGCAATATTGTTAAGGACAGAAGTGTTGAAAATAAAGGTGTCTTGGCTGACCACAGCAATTTTTCGGCGCAGCGACTTGATTTCAAGATCCCGTAAATCAACGCCATCAATAAAAACATGACCCCGCGTTGGATCGTAAAATCGCGGAATCAAATCTGCCAATGTTGTTTTACCAGCGCCGGAAGCACCCACTAGTGCAGTCATCCTGCCTCGTTCAATCATCAGCCTAATGTTACTAAGCACCAAACTTTCGGAGTCGTAGCCAAAATCAACAGACACAAACTCTATTGAACGTTTTAAGCCAGGAAATTCGATATGTCCATTGTGGAAATACTGTCGCTCATCAATCTCTAAAAGTTTTTTCACGACTTCCGACGAGCCGTACATTGTACTGATATGCGTCGCGACACCATTAATATCTTGAATGATTGGTACCAGGCGGAAGAGAACGAAGAAAAACGTCAATAGAAAAGCTGTTTGTAGTAAACCTTTAGTGACAAAAACTGTAAATGCCAGGACAATCATTGCCACAAGTATTGTGGTCGCCAACGCCTCTGCAAGTGGCTTGACTATCATCCATACCGAGGCAATTTTCTTTGAATGATTGACCAAATTCAAGCTGGCATTATAATAACGTTTACGCTCAAAGTCTTCCGTAGAAAACGCGTGAACGGTACGAATTCCATTTATAAATTCTATGGCGATAGAAGTAAATTTATTGTTAGCTTTCGTTACATCAAAACTTGCCTCCCGCACGCGACGATTCAATGTAGACAAGCCCACTGCTAGCAAACTGAAAAGCATCAATGAAATCATAGATAACTGCCAAGATATCCAGAACATTGATATTAGGTAAACTGCAGCATTTAATGTTCTTGAAAACAAGAATGCTGCATCACCAAAAGCTTGTTTGAGTTTTTCTAGCTCGGTTGTTATAGTATTTATCAGTTCACCAGATTTAGTAGTATTAAAATAATCAATTTTTACAGACTGTAGTTTTTCAAATATTTGTTTGCGGAGCCTATCCACTAAAGTAAGCTGAGTTATTTCAGTGTAAAGCAGTGCTAAGTAATTTAACCCTGAACGTATCCAAGCGCTCAAAAAAAGCAATAACGAAACGCGATACAGACGATTGAGAGGTGATGGATCGTCTGATCCTAACAAAGTATTCAACAACTCAAATTTTGTCTGAAACGGGACGTTGGGAGTCGTTAAATTTTGTAGAAAGGCAGCTAAAAGAGTAACATTAAAGCCCTCAAAAATTGCCGCTATAAATGAAAAGGACAGTGCAATAACGGTAATTTTGGGAAAGTGTTTAAATTCTCGCAGTATAAGGTAGTTGTCCTGCCAGAACTTAGTAGTCTTGACTAAATTCTTAAGTAAATTTTGGACTGGTTTGGATACTTTGACATGCATGAGTGAGATTCAACCGTAGTTTTGCAGGGAAGATAAAGCGCTCTAAATACTATAATCTTACAAAAAGCCGCAACGCGTTGACTGACGTGCGGCAATTTTACTTACTACTGTAAGTTCCAGTAGTTGTTTTGTCATCAGAAATAGAGCGAAAGTCACTTTCCAAGGGTGGAACCAATATTTATACCTCAAGGGTGTTCAAGCCATGAGGTAACGAATCACAAATCACAGAGTTGAGCTATCCAGATGTAACAGATTTGACTTTGCTTCAACCTCCCATGACCTCATCATTCCTGGTAATCTGTTGAGCTGTCGTTGTGCTTCTGGAGTGAGCCGTACTGCATCTTCCAAAGTGCGGCAACGTGGTCCAGTCAAACTCATTTCACCACGTAGTACATTCAATAACTGTGGCAGATGGTCTAGTCCGTACTTACGCATCCATCGTCCCAGTTTAGTCGAATTTTGACTATCTTCAGAATCGCACAAATCATCTTGATATGCGATCGCCATATCCCCAATTGCTCTTTTGCTGGCTGTAGTTGTGCGAAACTTGAAAACCTTGAAGAGTTTTCCTCGTTCTCCAACATGCCATTGGCAAGAAAAAAGTAGTCTCGGTTCTGGGGAGGAAATGCGCATGAACAAAACCAATCCCAACATGATTGGACTTACAGCAAGCAGAAAAATCAACGCAGTGACCCAGTCGGTAAAACGCTTCAACCACCACAATGTTGAGTCTAGTGGTTTCGGCTGTTTATCAATCGAGGGTATGCGCAGGAATATGGGTTTGTTGGCTTGAGCGCACGCATCTGCCCAAAATCTTAACCTTGTTTCACCAAGTATTGGATCTATGCGTACCAAATTTGCAGGAGAACGCTTCAGACACTCCACTAACGATTCTTTTCTATGCAGTGAAGGCATATAGGGTTGTGTTATCCCTCCTGGAGGGATGACCAGCAACTGACCCCGACGCCATTGAAGTCTGCAGTATTGAGAGAGATTATCTTGTTGCTGCTGCTTCACTGTATAGTTACTCTGTAATGTTGGTATTATTGAGGTTGTCATATGTATTTTCACTCATAGTATGGTAGATTGCTGACCTAATATTAAAGGCTGCTAAAGCCAAACAGTCCAAGCTGGATCTTACTCTTTACTCTCAAACTGGAGGTAATCGAGTGGAAAAAAGATAACACAATTATCCCTATTAGCAATTGCACATCTTGGTTAATTTTTATTTGCCAAAAATGTATATCATACAACAATAGTAGTTTTCGGATAAATCTCAGAAACTCCACTCTTGTCTTTTTTAGGGGGATTTAATATCTAGGATATAAGACGCTGTAGGAATAACGGTTACATATGGAGATTCTTTATTTAGTCTTTAAACATCAAGGACGTTTTTCCGATAATTATTAAGATCTTATGAATAACAGAACTTGCGTAATTACGAAATAAGACTCTTTCTTGTTACCCTACGTGATTTTAAATCGTTTTTAAAAAAAAGTATAGCTATCATAACTAATAAAAACAGACAAAATCAGTAATTTTAGTCATCTGCACGAACTTTATACGCTGATATAAATTTTTGTGGTTCAAATACTTTCAATAAACAAGGGAGCGGGATCTGAGGGCAGCGGGAACTGAAGGGAAAAGGATTTGACTTGTTTGTTCCATTCGTAGCGAGTGGTGCGCCATTGTAGTGCGCTTGCTTATAAAAAATGTTTCTTGAAGCCTGATTTTTTACTTTGTGAGGCGAATTATATTCGTGGATATACAGCTAAAAGCCGTAAGTTCGGCTTTTAAACCCATGATTTTCTCTGTTTTTGACATCTTTAGTAACGAATCATATTTGTCCTAATATTTGAGTTCCATTTTCATAAATTTGTTAGCAAAAAAACAATATATATGATTTATTAAGTTTTTTTTAATCAATCTAAAAAGACGTATGAATACAAGGTTATTTTTCTTGCCCGTAAGTAATTTGATGTCTGATACACTTTGATTGTGCTTCTTGGAAATAGATAGTTATATGCTCTGCCTTCAAATATAGCAGGGATCTCTGAGCAGGGAGCAGGCGTGTGATTGTCGCGTGGTTTCCGTATTTTCTCATTCGTTGATGTCCTAATCTACCTAGCAACTGCTATATCAGAAGACAAAATAAACAATTAAGATTTTGTCTTTTTATAAATACCAAATCTGCTTAATTACTTACCTTAAAGAAGGAAGGGGGATCTGAAGGCACCAGGCAGTTGGTAACTCGCGCTGCCACAATGCACCAGAAGCTATGCTGTTGTTGTGGGAAGAGAAAATAAAACCTCGTCATACCATCGCTATGGCGAGAAGTATAAGCGTGAAACTCCCACCTCTACTAATAAAAAAACGGCATATGCTTTTCTACGTGGCATGTGCCGCTTTATTTATATTTTTCGTCGTGCGTTGGTTCTCGTTTGTCAAGCGACCCATGTTCTTTGTAGTGTACACCTTGCACTTACTGTGCCGTAGTTTTATTTCTCCACAGCTTGTTGTAGTGCAAATCGTTGTTGATGTGTATATGGCACAAATGTACTACTAGAGTTTGAGACCCCATTTGCCACAACTCCAAGTAAGTTTAACCGGCTCAACATGGCTGTAGCTTGTGTGAGTTGAGTTCGAGTCACTCTACCTATGCTAGCTACCATAACCACGCCACGACAAGATGATGCCGTAAGCATCGCATCAACTAAGCCAAGAACTGGGGTTGAATCTACAAGTACCAAATCATAGTTCTTCTCAAATGTTGCCATTAATTGCTGCATCCGAGGGGAACTTAACAGATTAGCTGGATCAGCAGGTGTTGGTCCTGCTGTCAAAATGTCAATATAGGATGAGCCTGAGGATTGGATACTAATCTGATTGGGTATTGTGACCTCACTTGCTAATAGGGTTGAAAGCCCCTGTTCGTTAGGGAGATTTAGCTGTTTGTGCAAACTGGGTTCACGTAGGTTGGCATCAATCAGGAGTACCCGTTTATGTAAACGAGCAGCACTCATTGCTAAGCCCAATGCCAGACCTGACTTACCGTCATCTGATAAAGCTGAGGTAATCATCAAAGATTTGAACGAAGCAACAGAGTTCAAAAGTTCAATGTTTTTATAAATCAGATCTAGCGATTCCCAACGTGGTGAAGATTGCAATACCTGAATTGTCCAAGGAGCAGGGACATCTGGTTTACCAAATGGTAACTTGATAACTGATTCTCTGGTTTTAGCAGGTGGTAACTTGGGAGTTGTTCCCAGTATAGGTAAAGACATTTGCCTCTCCAACTCAGCTGTGGTATGAACAGAATCATCAGCTGCTTCACGGATAAAGGCAGCAATACCTCCTAACATCAACCCAACTACTGCACCTAGCATGAGATTTTGCTGGAGGTTAGGACCCAACTGTGTACCTTCTTGGGGTTCTTCCACCATTTCCCAGTTAAATCCTCCCTTGGCAATTTCTTGCCGTAATCGGTTTTCTGCTTTCAAAAGTTCCTGCAATCTTTCGCGGCTAAGTTGTACTTGCGGCTGTAAGCGACCATAATCAGCTAACAGCTTGGGGTAATGTGTGAGTTGCGTACGTAAATCTTGCTCTTTCTTCGCCAGAACTTGGTCTTTTGCGCTTAAAGACACTATTGTTGTTTGTGTGTCCACTAACTTCCCAGCAAGGTTGAGGTCAATTGCGCTCTTCTGTCCTTGCTCTAGCAAAGGTCCTGCTTGGGTAGTTGCTTGAGTAGACTCTCCCCCTAAGGTTCGTTTTTGCTCTTCTTGCAATAGTGCCTTTTGACTTTGAAGTTGAGCTACCAACTTTTGCACGCTTGGAGCTTCCTCTGTAAAGCGTAAGCGTTCTTGTGCTAAAGCCAGTTCTGTTTTTTGAATTTCGTTCAGTAGTCCTTGATAGCGAGTAGACTGACTCAGACGAGCTTCGACAAGAGCAGTCTGTGGTGTACTTTGAAGTTGTTTTTGTATATTTTTATACGTAGCATTGGCTTCTTGATACAGAGAACGAGTTGTGCCGCGCTCTTGCGAAATCCTGCTCAATTCGTCCTGTATAGCTTTTGCCTGTGTCTCTGGATCTATAAGTTCCTGGTTTGTGCGAAATCTTTGCAATTGAGTTTCAGCCCCAGTCACCTCTTTTCTTACTGTACTTAACTGTTCTTGAATAACTTTAAGCCCTTTTCTTAAACGCTCATTCTGCTGCTGGATATTGTAAGCTAGATAAACTTTCTGAATTGCTTGCAGAACTTTATGTGTTTTTATTGGGTCTTTCCCCGTATATTGCACGTCAAATATTTTAGTAGTTACATTATCGTCTTTGTTTTTTATTTGACTTACAATCAAAGAACTTTTTAACTGACCTACGTTCATGTCTGGATATTCGCGCTTGAGTTCAGCCACTGCTTTTTTAAGCAGAGGAGAACTTTGCATCAAGCTCAGTTGGGTTGCTGCGTCTACCTGAACAGTAGGGTCAGTAAACTGACTGTCTACACCGCCAGCACTACCTTCTTTCGTTCCTTGATAGTTAGGTTCTACCAACAGCTGCATTGAGCTTCTATAGGTAGGAGCTGTTCTTTTTGTGATCACACCTGCAATAGCAACAGAAGCCACAAATGCTGCCAAAAACCAAGGAAATCTGCGTATTAAAACCGCAAACAGTTGTCCGTAACCCGGTTCTGACTCAGTAACTGGATTCCCGTATGGACTAAGACTGCTCTGAACCACTTTTACTATCCCTCAGCTAACAAATTAAATGAATAATGTATTTACAGTACAAGCTTGCTCAATGACTTGCTCAACTTTGTTAAAGAAAGCTTCCTCGGAAAAGTTTGCCACTGCATGACTACGGATGTAGTTGTAATCCCAATAGATTTCCCTGGCTTCTAGTAGTGCAGCTTGGAGTGATTCGGGTGTTTGTCTCTTAAAAAAGACTCCTGTTTTACCAGGTATTTGAGTATCTAATACCCCACCCGCTCCAAAAGCGATGACAGGTGTTCCACTAGCATTGGCCTCTACTGGAACTAAACCATAATCTTCTAGGGCTGCAACTATAACAGACTTTGCTTTAGAAAACAACTGAGTGCGTTGTATATCAGTTACGTGTCCTAAAAACTCAATATTGGATAATGCTTTAGATTTTAACCTCTCCTTTTCTGGACCACTTCCTGATATCAGCAACCGCCATCCCAGCCAGTTAAAAGCTTCGACTATTATATCAAGACGCTTGTAGCTGATCATCCGAGCCGAGGCAAGATAAAAATCTTCTTTTGTATCTGAAAAAACAAATTTACTGGTGTCAATCGGATAGTTAATAACAATGGCTTCTTTGCGGTAAGTACTTTTAATCCGACTAGCTACAATACTGGAGTTAGCAATGTAAAGGTCAGGTTCCTGTGCATAGACAAGGTCTACCTTTCTCATCATTTCAAAAACTTGTTCGATTAATGGGGCAAAATATCGATAATCTCCGTACTCACGTAAATAAGTTTCTGTGTCCCACAAAAACCGGGTAATGTTATGGCAAAAGCAAATATGGCGACCTTGGCTGTTCTTTCGCACTGCTTTGGCAAAGCTTGTGCTACTGCTGATAATAAGATCGTAGTCTTGCAAATCTAAGGCGCGAAAGGCTGGAAAATATAAGGGAGCCATCAACCTAAAATACTTCGCTGCTCCTGGAATATTTTGTAGAAAGGTTGTGTTGACAATGCGCTCACCAATGTCAATGGTTTTTTCAGGGTCGTATAAGGAAGTAAAAACGTCTGCTTCGGGGTAGCGCTTACAGAGTAACTCGAAAACGCGCTCTGCCCCTCCTTTCTGGGTTAAATAATCATGCACCAAGGCAATTTTCATATGATTCCTTAATGTATTGACTCAATACAACTATTTACAAGTGGTGATCGGTTTGCTCCGAATACTGCACCGACACTTAACAGTTCACAGACTCTAAATGCAAATCTGATTCAACCCCCCTACTTGTTCTCAAGATACTAAAACGTGATTTTTTTAGTGTTAATTTTTAATAAATATTTTGTAAGGAGAGAAGAAAGAAGTTAGTAACCTATTGGGTAAATTGGGAACTTGAGATTTGTATTGGCTACTTGAACAGAACTGATACACAGTCGGTGAGCCTGAGCGGAGTATTGCAAAAAGAACTTAAATGCTAATAGCTTATACCATAATATCCAAATAAAGTATTGCAATAACTCTAAGAGAATTCTGGATTGGGCGATAGCTTCGCGCGCAGCATAGCGGCAGATCGCCATTGCCAAGCTAACTAATTCATAAATCACCTCATAATCTGGGGGAACAGTCTTGCGGTGGAGTACATAAACTTCTCTTGTTTGAAAGGATTTCAGCAGTGCGAAGTGAAACCTTTCGGCGCATTTGTTGACGAACTGGAATTTTGTGTGATAATAAATTATCGATGCTAACTGTACGCTGAACTAACTGAAATCCCATAAGTGTGCTGAGTTGGAAGAGTAATTCAAGATTTATTATGTTTGGAATGACATCAAATCGAAAGAAGAACCTCATAGCCTTTGCATAAGACCAGAGATTCTTTACTACTCAACCTATGCTTTTTTCGCTACCGAAGTCAACCTCATAACATGAAGTATTAGTTAACTTCGGATGAAAAAATGATTTAAACTGCTGCTAAAGTTTTGGATTTGGTGAAATAAGCGTTTTGCTCAGATCGCAGTTTGTCGCATAGTCTGCCTTCAGGGAGTTCTACATCGTCGTAGGTCAAGACTTGATCTTTTGAAATATCTCGCTTCAGGCGACATCCTTCCGCTAGACCTATTGGTAAGAGGTTTTGCTGTTGAACAATGTTGGAATTTTCACATTGCCCGTATGTCATGTAGTAGCCAATGCCATCCAAGGTTTCTCCAGCCTTGAGGTCGATTTTGGCAGTGGTGATTACATCTACCAGAGGAGCACCTAAAGGACTTAAGACGTAATCTTGGAAGAGGACAGCGCGAGCAACAGACAACGGCACCTCAAAGTGACAGAGGTGATAAGGAGTGTAAAAGCTGTAGAGCGGACCTTCACCTAACTTGTACAAGTTGAGGTAGTGACGTTGCTTGGGATCGTCGTGGGTTCCAAAGACAAAGACCCCTGGACCTGGTTTTGCACCAACGACGTAATCAACGATACCACCCAGTTCTTTGAGTTGTTCGACATCGTACATTTTGGTCATTTCATCGACATGACCGTTAAAGTCATATCCCAGCATTCCTCGCTTGGCAACTGTCATACCTGTGGCATTAGCAACTATTGCTTGCTCAAAGGATATCTTTGTTCCATCGGCAAAGCTGGTGACCATGTGAGCTTTTTGACCCCAACGTTTGGCAAAAGCTTCTTGTGTGGTGGGATTGCGATAGGGGTCTTGCAAGCCTTTGATATTACCACACAACAGTGGAGTTAAGCCGATACTCTTGACGAAGCGGTAGAGATTCATTTGCACTCCTGGCTGATCCCCATCACAAGCGGTGAGGATAACTCCTGCTTTGTCAGCGTAAACTTTGAGAATAGGACCGATGGTACCATCTAATTCGGCGTTCATCATAATGATGTGCTTGTGATGGGCGATCGCCTCCATCACAACATGAGCGCCAAATTCTACTGCGCCTGTCACTTCAATCAGAGCATCGATACCCTCGGCACGACACAGTAACATTGGATCTTCAGTGACTGCGTATTGATTGCGGGCGATCGCCTCTTCTAATTCGGTGACGGTGGAAACGACTTTGCTATCTTCAATACCTGCTTCCGAATATGCTCGCACAGCTGCATCAACACTTCGGTTGGAGATAGCAACCAACTCCATACCAGGAACAGAATTTTTAATTTGATTGGCAATTCCCCGTCCCATAAAGCCAGCACCGATCATCCCAACCTTGATGGGGTTACCTGCTTCAGCACGAGCTTGTAAGGCGCGATCTACGATTATCATTCGTTAAACTCCTATGAATAATATTTGCGAATTGCTTAGTTGTTGATTGTTAATGAGTCGTTTTTCCTATCACCGCACTGGCCAACCACTAAC
Organism: Brasilonema angustatum HA4187-MV1; assembly: GCA_019359695.1. Lineage (GTDB taxonomy): Bacteria > Cyanobacteriota > Cyanobacteriia > Cyanobacteriales > Nostocaceae > Brasilonema > Brasilonema angustatum. Next base: position 15,109 of record JAHHGV010000045.1, on the reverse strand, counting down.
AACTAAACATTTCCTCCAACGCTCATCATTTTCATCAAAGGCCAATTCTTATCTTTCTCGGAAATGTCAGTTACTTCCAATGGCCATTGAATATTGAAAAATGGATCATCATAGCGCAACCCCTGCTCATATCCAGGTGTGTAAAACTCTCCTACCTGATACGCGACCTCAGCAGAGTCTGTTAGTGTTTGATAGCCGTGGGCGAACATTTCTGGAACATATAAGGCGCGATGGTTTTCTGCAGTTAATTCCACACCGATATATTGAAGGTAACTCGGAGACTCCGGACGCATATCAATAATCACGTCATAGATAGCGCCTTGGGTACAGCGGACTAATTTCGTTTCCGCTGCTGGTAGAGTTTGATAATGCATTCCCCGCAGCGTCCCTTTTTTGTAGTTAAAAGATAGATTGCATTGGGCAACCGTTGGCTTTAAACCATGTGCCTCAAATTCTTGAGCGCAGAAAGTACGGGCAAAGAAACCACGATGATCCTGCTTTTGTTCTAGCTCAATGATGTACGCGTCTTTCAGTTCAGTTTCTACAAAAATCATGGGTAACCTCGCTTGAAATCTTAACTACACAGTGGCACTCGGTCATTTCAGATTTTTCTTCGTGTTTTTTGCAACTTATTTTGAAGCCCTGTAGAGGTGTAGGGGTGAAGCGGCGGTCGTTATGCACCGAGGGTAACCCGAAGACAGACAACAGTTCACCAAAAGGGCTTCAATAGGAGTAGAACACAAAGAAATTCTTCAACTGAAGAATCGCACTATCTTAGAGCTGTGACAGATGATGGTTCTTGATAGGACTCTGGTTTTGCAAAAGTATCATCCCAGTACTGGGTACAAAGTTCAGGTCGCTTCGGTGGGTTTGCAGTGTAAGTAAAAAATAGTGCTGGTCTTTCTTCTGTCCGTAGTGTTCCGTGGTGTAAAGCAATTTTTGGATCTGTAAAAATCACAGTACCTGCTGGACCTGGACATGATTTCCACTGGTGTTCCGGGATGACTTCCTTAAGCTGTTCATCAGTGATTCCTAAGTAACCTGACTGCCAAAGCTTGTAGTAAATCCGGTAATAATTGAGACTGTATAAAGAAGTCAAAGATACCGGAACGTATTCAAAAGGACCGTGTTTTTCTTCTACATCGGACAAATAAATGATCATTTTGAGCATCCGACGGTCTTCTGAGTCTTTATGCCATAACAGTGTACCAAACTGATCTTCGTTAGGAAAATCTTTACGTAAATGTACGCCCTGAAAAGCAACAGGAAGACCGATGTAATTCTCGATGATATTAAGTAGCTTTTGTTCCCGTCCCCACTGAGAAAATTCTGGTAAATCTGTAACGGTATAAATTTGTGGCAGTCTTTTTGTTAGGTGGCTATTGCCTGCATCTGTCATTCTAGATAGTTGATTGTAAGATGCTTTGAGAAGATTAGATGTAGAGCCAAGTCCCAACTTTTCGAGTGTTGTCACATAAACTCCATCGCGTTTGACGGTATCGACAATCACGCGATCGCTTTCTTCCAGAGCAGGCAATTTTCTTGTATGGTTTAGGAGTGCTGCTCTATAACCTAACTCAGATGTCAACTGAGATAATTTGTTGATAGTACTGTTAAACATAGAATAACTACCTTGTTCGTTTGATTCATTACCCCTTCGGGGTTCGCCAGTCGCTCATGGGGGAAACCCCAAGACCGCGCTGGCTCACAAGTCTTATTTTCGTCAGTTTTGAGTGAATGGTTCTGTTGTTTGTGCCATTTTAAATTCTTTAGTAGGAACTGCGTCAAAAACAGACAGACCTACTAAAGTCAAAAAGGGAACTATTGTTTTAATAGCGAACATAGGCCATCTTCTCAAAGCACCTAAGAAAACTTTCAAATTAGCTTCTTTTAAACTCTGGAACATCATCCGGCGGTAAAATTGCTTAGAGTATCCGTTCTCCTCCAATTTCGTGACAACTTCCGGTAAGTGCTTGTATTGCATTAACAGTGCTGATTGTGGATCTTTTTGCCAATAACTCACACCAACAATACATTCCATATAAATATCTTTAGTAACAATTATCTTGCCGTTAGCAGCGCAATATCCAGCTAAGTATGCTAAAGATATCCAGTTATTCTCAGCTTCTGACCAAATTTGAAGAGCGCGTTGTACTAAGTCAGTACGATATACTGAAGCAGTCAGAAAGATGACTGCGCCAACACTTTTTGAAAAACAGTGTTCAAAGATAGCTTTTCCATCACCGCTTCCATCTTCATTATCAATATCAAACCAACGGTTACCTACTATTGTGGGTGGATGTACAGGTTCCCCGGTAATTTGGTTACGACCAGAAAAATTAAGGAACAATAATGATAAATCTTCATTATATTTTTTGAGTTTGTTAATGACATAAGTGACTGTTCTATCCTGAATGGGATCATCATCACCAATTGTCCAAACATATTTGGTCGTTGCGGACTTTAAGCAATGAATAATATTCCGCATGACACCAATGTTTTCAGCATTTCGGCTGGACTTAAATGTAATATGAGTGAGATTTGTTTGCCACTTTTTAATCACCTCTTGAGTATTATCCGTTGAACAATTATCTGAAACAAAAATTTCACATTCCGATTCCAAACCAACGAGCACTTGAGCAACCCATGCCAGTTGCTTATCAAGTAGTTGGGCGCGATTGTAAGTCGGTATCGCAATAGTAAGTAGTTTTTTCATGGTGGACTGTACATAAGGTTGTGTTTGATGTAAATTGAGTCAATGTGGATTTTGCATATCTCATTATGACTTTTGATTTGAATAAGCGAAGGTGTGACAAGAAAATGAGATGAAGACTTAAGACTGCAAGAAGACACACAACTCAGGTTTTAAAATAATACTACGCTATAGCAGGTCATCTTATCTTCTCAAAACTCTTCACCTAAACAACATTTAAAAAGATACATATTTTTTTTAAATTTGAATTATTTAGGTTAAATAGCGGTTGTCAGGTAGATTAGGACATGAACTAATGAGAAAATACGGACACCACCAGACAATCACACGCCTGTTAAGAGTTCCCGTTCGGCTGACGCTCACCTTGGCGTTGCCTGTTAAGCGTTCCCTGCTATATGTCCTAATAGAGTTGGCGACAGCTATATTATTTTGCACGGTAAAATTACCAGACTATGATACATTGATGATTTCAACAATTCCGAAAAAATATAATTGAGTCGGAATTGTTGAAATCACTTTTTTGTCTATAACTTCGACAAGATAATTACTTCTGACTCCAGAAGAAATCTTTGTCAATTTGTTGTGTACGGATGAGGTATTCTAATTGCTTCAAGCGAGTGAAGCCTCTAGATAAGAAAACTTCTTCATTCATATCAATTTGCGAGAACAAATCATGCAACTGTTGTGCTCCTCGTTGAGCATTCCAATCACACTTAAAGCCAGGTAAAACAGTATTGATTTTCTCAAAAGATACGCGATAACTGCGATTGTCTGCACCTTGAGTGCCAAAGCTCAATTTACAATCTGGGAAAACTTGAGCAATAATTTCGGCAACTTCTTTGACTCGATAATTATTTGCTGTATCTCCTACGTTAAAAACTTGGTTGTGTACGATATCACGAGGTGCTTCTACTGTGCAAACAATTGCTTTGCAAATATCCAGTGCGTGAACTAATGGACGCCAAGGCGTACCATCACTAGTCATCTTAATTTCTTTGGTTGTCCATGCCAAACCTGACAAATTATTTAAAACAATATCAAAGCGCATTCTGGGGGAAGCACCAAAAGCAGTGGCGTTCCGCATAAAAGTTGGAGAAAAGTCATCATCTGCTAATGGCTTGACATCTCGCTCTACTAATGTTTTACATTCTGCATAGGCGGTTTGGGGATTGACAGGAGATTCTTCTGTGACATCACCCTCAGTAGCAACACCATAAACACTGCATGAGGACATGTACACGAAGCGACGTACACCCGCTTCTTTTGCCAATTTGGCAAGACGAAGTGAGCCTTTATGGTTAATTTCGTAAGTAATGTGTGGTGCAAGCTGTCCAGTGGGATCATTTGATAGTTCAGCCATGTGAACGATCGCATCAACACCTTGCAAATCTTCTACGGTGATATTGCGAATATCTTTATTGAGAGTTTTGGCTGTTATCTCAGTACCATTGTACAACCAACCTACTTTGTAATAACCAGTATCTACTCCGATGACTTCATGTCCCCGTTCAATTAACAACGGAGGTAATAAACTGCCAAGATAACCTTCAGTACCAGTGACTAGAATTCTCATTGTTTTTCGTTCCTGTTCAAGTTTAGTTTCACGTCGTAAACAAATTACCTTGGTGAAGTACGGTGCATGATTCTGTGTAGGATGGTTTAGGCAGTTTCATCATAATGGGTTTATGACTACAGAAATTCTTGCCTTTACTCACCTTTTGTGTATATGTTATGCACGGTAACACACCATGTTTAAAGTTTTGAAGTAGTCAACGATGTTACTTTCATAAATTTTCTCCAAAGCCGTCTCCAAATGGTGTCTCGCCATCCTGACCACTGGGTCATGTCAAGATATTGGAAGAACAAATGTTTTTTCGGATGTTTACATTCTTCTCGCAATCCTGCATACCAGGGTTTGGGAGAATTTGTAAAGTGAATAACACAAGGGTTGTCCTGCAGTTCGTGATAAATATCTTCCGTGAAGGGGCTGTCTTTCCAGGATGAATATTCATGTATTTTGGGCATTTGATTCCATTTTGGGTGAAGTTCTCCCCATTTCCCTGCAAGAACTGCGTTTAGACCATCCTGATCATTGCGTACATACTCTCTATTTTGTTTTATGTATTCAAGGACTTTTCTGCCAATATTCTCTGTTCGCCACTTGTCAAGATTTATCACTAAAAGTCCGGAGTTGAAATATTTCTCATCCGGACTAATTCCCACCTCATGATAGTTTCTTAAACCTTCAGACATTCCTACGTACAATTCAACATCGTCTTGAACTGCTAATGCATAGTTATCTCCCATGTCAATCGCCCATAACTCTGCCAAGTCTCCCGTGACTACCATGTCGGTGTCTAAGTAAATAGCCTTGTGAAATTCTTTTGGTAAAAATTCGGTAATTAGAAGCCGATAATAGCAAGTCGGTGTTAAATGTCTAGTCAATACTAAGTTTTCAAAGACTGCATTGTCTGGCTGTATCCATGAAATACTGATCTGTTCTTTGTTAAATGATTTACTAATTCTGCGTTTGTTAACTTCGGTAATACCTCCATCAAGAACATATAATGCTATGTGATGATTCTTTCTAAGGTTGGCAACTGCGGAACGAACTGTAACAGCAAGCGGCATGGCATAGTTATTATCAGCAGCACAAACAAGAACGATTGGCTGAACATCCGAGTTAAGGAACATTAGTTTTCCCCTGATCACTAATTACAACCTTAAATTAGATGTTCTCGCAAATTGAAGGATGCCACAATGCCTGTGCTTTTTCTTAACACTATGAACTTAAGCAAGTACAGGCAAGCGAAATATTTTAGACTTGAGTGACTACAGCCTTGAGATGCGGCTGTTGGGGAATTTTGGCAACAATTGCTTTGCCTATTTCTATGGAAGATGTTGCTGCTGGGGAAGGGGCGTTACAAACATGAACAGAGTTTTGACCTTGAACAATCAAAAAGTCATCTACCAGTTTGCCATCATTCATCAGTGCTTGGGCGCGAACACCCGCGTGGGTGGGGACTAAATCCTCTTGTTGAACTTCAGGAATGAGTTTTTGCAAACTTCTGGTGAAAGCTGCTTTACTAAAGGAGCGAATAATTTCTTGAATTCCTTCATCTGCGTGTTTTGCTGCGAGTTTCCAAAAACCAGGAAAAGTCATCACTTCCGCAAAATCACGCAAGTCAACGTCTGTTTTTTTATAGCCTTCGCGCTTAAGACTTAAGACTGCGTTTGGTCCGGCGTGTACGCTACTATCAATCATGCGTGTAAAATGGACACCCAAGAAGGGAAAGTCTGGATTAGGAACTGGGTAAATTAAACCTTTCACCAAGTAGCGTTTTTCTGGTGTCAGTTCGTAATACTCTCCCCGGAAAGGAACAATTTTTGCTTTGGGATCAGTTTTGCCCATTTTGGCAACGCGATCGCTATGTAATCCAGCACAATTGATCACAAAGCGAGTTTCAAAAGTACCACCGTTCGTTTCTAATACCTGATGTTTTCCACTGATAACTATTTTTTCAACCTTGGTATTGAGACGAAGTTCTCCTCCCTGCTGTCTAATAATTTCGGCATATTTGTAGCAAACTTGCTTGTAATTCGCAATACCAGTTGAAGAAACTAAAATTCCCCCAACGCTAGTCACATGAGGTTCAATTTCTCTGACTTCCTCTGGAGTTATTCTTTTTACGTCTATGCCATTTTCTAAACCTCGCGTGTAAAGATTTTCTAGGCGAGGTAACTCTGTTTCATTAGTAGCAACTATGACCTTACCGCAAATTTCATGCTCAATTCCATGTTCTTGGCAAAATTCCACCATTGAACGACAACCGTCACGGCAAAATTTAGCTTTGAAACTACCCGGCTTGTAGTAAATACCAGAATGAATGACGCCACTATTATTACCAGTTTGGTGAAAAGCCCAATTGCTCTCTTTTTCTAAAACTAGAATGCGAGCATTGGGATAGCGTTTACCTAAAGCCATAGCGGTGGAAAGACCAACAATACCCCCACCTATAATCGCGAAGTCATACATGAGTATTCTAGCTCCCGGAATATAGAAGTATGAATCAAGAATGAATTGTAAAAAATCAAGAACGATGAGTGAAGAATGAATGTACCTTCTTTTTTTATCTCACCATACCTTCCAAGGAGCCTTATTATTCTTCCACAAATCCTCAAGATAATTTTTATCTCGCAAAGTATCCATTGGTTGCCAAAAGCCAGTATGTTTGTAAGCAGATAGCTGTTCCATTTCTGCCAGCTTTTCTAATGGTGTCTGCTCCCAAATAGTAGAATCATCATTAACGAAATTGATGACTTCTGGCTCTAACACAAAATAACCACCATTAATCCAAGCTCCATCTCCCTCTGGCTTTTCCCGAAAACTAGTGATTTTTGTTTGTTCTTGTCCTAAGACAATAGCACCAAAACGTCCGGGTGGTTGAACTGCTGTCATTGTTGCTAAATTATTTTGTTTTTTGTGAAAATTAATTAATTCTTCAACATTGACATCACTAACGCCATCACCGTAGGTGAAGCAAAAAGTTTCATTACCAATATGCTCTCTGACTCGCTTCAACCGTCCACCCGTCATTGTGTTGTCACCTGTATCTACTAAGGTGACACGCCAGGGTTCTGCTTTACCTGCATGCACGTTCATCTGGTTAAATCGCATGTCAAAGGTTACGTCTGACATATGTAGGAAGTAGTTGGCAAAATACTCCTTTATGACGTAACCTTTGTAACCACAGCAGATAATAAAATCATTAATGCCGTAGGTGGAATAAATTTTCATAATATGCCATAATACAGGCTTACCACCAATTTCCACCATAGGCTTGGGTTTGATGCTCGTTTCTTCACTGATACGTGTACCAAGACCTCCAGCCAGAATTACTGCTTTCATAAACTTATCTCTAGGTTTCTAGGTAGATGAGTTATCAACTTTTCATGCGCTAAGTGGAGAAAAGTTGTTTTTAATTTTCTCAGTATATAATTTAGCCGTAAATTTACGCTTAAGTATGAAGACAATATAAATAAATCTATCTTAAGTATGAAAAAATGAACAAGCTTTGTAACTATCTTAAATCTACAGATAAGAGCATTAAATAAGGTTTAAAAAATGCAAGATAAGACAGAGAAAATAACCAAGTCTTGCTGTTTTTGATAATAGTAAAAAATAACTTGTTACAGAATTGCGAACACACAAAATAATCAATACTAACAACGCATGTTGGCGCAAACCTAGCTTTGAATTTTTAGACAGATCTGATCCGAGGTTTCCTCAGATCAGAATTTTGGAGGGGTAGTGCCGTACTTAGTTGCTTTTTGAGGATGTATTCGTGGTGGTTTGCAAAAAAGTATCGCATTTATTTTCAACAACAACACAGATGCTGCTTAATGCTTGCTGGTAATTATCCATATCCTCTTGTTCCAAAGATATTTTAGCAGCCTTCTGCAAATCATCAACTGCTTGCTTATTATACTGACTAGATTTGCCACCTCCATATTGTGCAAGTTCGTAGCGGACAACACCTCGTTTTAAATAGACTTTTGACAGTTTGGGATTGATATTTAATGCCTGATCAAAGTCAGCAATTGCCTGTTTATATTCTTGCTCAAAATCACTGCTATATTGTGCTACTTGATAACGTACCAAACCTCGCTGAAAGAAGGCTTCGGCTTTTGAGGAATTCAAGCTAAGTGCCTGATTGAAGTCAGCAATTGCTTTCTTATACTCATTTTGAGAATCGCCACTGTATTTAGCAACTTGTGAACGAACAACACCTCGTCTGATGTATGCTTCTACTTCATTCGGATTAAGACGCAGGGCATTGTTATAGTCTGCAATTGCTAGATTATACTCTTTGTCTGGATCGCTGCTATATTCAGCAAGCATATAGCGGGAATTTCCTCGATTGACATACGCTTTTATTTCCAAGGGATTGATTCCAATTGCTTGACTGTAGTCTGCAAGTGCCGCTTCATACTCTTTGAGGTTATAGTGAGCATTGCCACGGTTTACATAAGCTTTTGCGTATTTTGGATCTTTTTGTATTGCTTGAGTGAAATTCTCAATTGCTTGTTGGTAATCTTTCACTTTGTATGAAGCATGGCCCTGCTTGTAGTAATCAGCAAAATTTTGTTGATTGTTGTGGGTTTTCTTTTGTTGCAAAGAAATCACATTTTGCCGAGCGTAAGAATTTTCAGCAAGAAAGGGGCGATTTGTGAATTTGACCATTAAATCCAAATACCCCAAGGCACCAACAAGACCAAGCAAGCAGAAAACAACAGGGTATAAATTCTGCTTTTTCTGAGGTTTATAGTAAGGAATTTTTTGGGTAAAGACAGAACTACGATATGCAGTGTTGGTGAATGGAATGGTTGGTTGCTTTGTACGAGGAACTTGAGCTTGGCGTTTTTTCTTTGGTACTCGCGGTTGTAAATGTTCTTTATTTGCGATCGCCTTTAAAGATGGGAATGGATCACGTCCACCTAATCGCAATGTACGTTCGCACCAAGGACATTTGTCCAAGTGGTTGCTATAGCGATGTTGGGGGTTAACAGTGCAGCTGATGAGCGAGTTTTCAGCATCAGCTAGTGCTGTGAGCCAAGTTTGAGCATTGGGGCGTATCTGCGGGTTGTTGTGACCATCCTCAAAACAACGTATAAATAGTTCCTGTAAACCCGGAGGAAGAATTTCCCAACGAGGTGCGATGGGTGTTGGAACGTAAGGTACGCGACGCTTTTGACTGTAGGTAAAATGTCCGGCTACAATACGTCCTTCATATGGTGGAGGTTCACCCGCTCCTTGATAAATCCCGGAAAATGGGTGTGTCCCTTCCATTAAAAGTTGAAATATCAGTACCGCTAACCCAAACAAGTCATGACTGAAATTGCGATCGCACTGAGCAAAGGTTTTGTTGTGAAGTTCTGGTGGGGTAAATTCTGCTTTCCCTACATGACAGCGATAAATGACTCCATTTTCTGGATCTTTTACCTGGAATGAATCGGTGTCTACTATTGTCACCAATGCCATGTCACTGACGAGGATATTAGATTCATTTACATCGCCAACACAGTATCCGCGATCGTGTAACGCAGCAAAAGCCGAAGCGAGATTGCGAGCAGTGCGGATTAAATACTGATAGTTGAACAAAGGACATTGCTGGCGGCGAGTTCTAGGATTGTAAAAGTCGATGATTGGACGCATTCCCTGAATGCGCGGCATCAAAAAGCCTATCACCTCACGGCTTGGGTTCGACGATCGCAACAATTCAATCGGCCAAGCTATGGAAATATGCCCCAAGCTCGCGGTTGGGTTGTCTGGCGGGTGGGCAAGCATGACCTCCAATTTGCGAGCTTGGGCAGGTGTTGGTTTGTGGTAAACCTTCGCCACTAAACCAGCATCTGTTGGTACTGTGTATATGCATGCCTCACCGCCTCGTCCTAAACTTACGGTCAGGCTGACATTACTGATTTGTTGGTTGGGAAGACAACGTAGTACCTGCATGATATATTTTTATAGATACCCTATGAATTTATACACTTCCAGACAAACGAATTCGCACACCTGTTTATTAATCACTCAAAGCAGCAATTATGAGTGTCAAGTCATCATCTGTACGTTGCGTGATTCGCTCGGAACGCAAAAACCTCACTAATTGCTCTTTTGCCACTGTTTTGTCATCTGCATTAGCTGCGAACTCAAATAGTGGGATAAAGAATGGTTTATGAGGAACTCCCACTGCCATATTTAAGGCAAGCATTTGTAGTCCATCTGTGAGGACACCAACATTGGCTACTGCCTGACGCCATAATCTTAGTTGCACAGCATCTAGGGCTGTCGGTGAGGTCAAAAAAACTGTCTCGTTGATATATTCACCACTGTCAGGCATGGTCAGCGCGATCAGGTTATCCTGAAAATCTCTTACCACTGCTACACCATCCCCGATTTGTGCCACTGCCACAAATTCTGGTGTTGCCAACGCAATAATCAGCGTACTTGCCAAATCCAAGGACTGCTTCTGGGAAGCTACGGCCTCTTCCTCGACCGCTTTCTTGGCAGCAATTATTGCCTCGGTCAAAAGTGAGCGCACAGCACTATCATCGACTAATGTTCGTCGAGAAAATTCTTTGATAGAGATGTTTTCTATCGCTGTTTCCACAGCAATCATTGCTCCCACCTTACCCATGCTTGCACTACCTGCTCCATCCGCTGCCGCAACCACTAAGATATTATCTGGCAAAATCTGCCAATGGTGAGCATCCTGACACAATTGTTTGTTCTTCAAATGACTTGTTCCACATACCGATGCAGCTACTACCCGCCAATGAGGTCTTTGTTTAGAAGTGTTCATAGATGATCTTTGGTTACTGCTCTTTTTTGAGCATTTTGTCACATCTTCTACTAAACAGAACCCCAGCCAATAGGTGGTAGTGCCACTTGTTCGTCTACTTTGGAATGAGAAACAGCTGACATACTGGCTGATAGCCAAACAAACATTTCAACAAAATTGAGTCCTTGGAGTTTTAAGGGTGTACGTACAGCTATTTGACTTAGCCGCGTCATATTCGCATTGTCTACGCCTACAGTAAAGAATGCTACACGTTTTCTTGATTCATCCTCTTGTAGACGCCGCGCTGCTTGCTCTACAACATCTTCAGACTCGCCTTGTGGCTCACCATCAGTAATCATGAATACCCAAGGACGATAGTAAGCAATACCATTGGCACGATATTGAGCTTTTCGTTCTTGAATCATGTCCAAGGTTTTATGAATTCCAATACCCATACTCGTCAGTCCCTGTGCTGTAAGTAGCGGCGGACTGAATTGGTCAGCAGTCACAAAGTCCTGTACTACATTGACATGACTATCAAAAGTAACTATTGCTACTTCAACCCTCCTTGCCGCTAAGGCATTTTTTGTTAATTCTTCCCTGAAACTCTGTAAACCCTGATTTAATGAATCTAATGCTACACCTTGCATTGAGCCAGATGTATCTAGAAGAAGTACACAAGGACAACGAGGTTCTGGATTTTCCGCAAACTCCACTACTTCATCAAGTTTTAATGTATCATGCATAACTTTTCGTGTTATGTTATAGTCCAAAGCTTAGCTTTCCTTTTCCTCAAAGTATATAGTTTATAGCACTGACAAAACCATATCTAATTTATTTTGGTTCAGATAGCTTACTATCTCTTTAACAAAATTCCGCCGCTAAATTCATGACAAATTCTTGGTTGAATTTTATCTCAGACATAATTTAAGTAAAACTGAGCCAACAAGTTAGTCAGCATGATCTTATGTGCAAGAAAAACGAGTTTTATACGTAATACGTATACGATACAGTATCTCAGTACCTTTGCTGACGTAGAAATTTAAAGATTCGATGTAGAAAGGTAGGATTAAAGATGAAAATAACTAATTAAAGTTTATCAAACGACTCAGATCACAACTCCTCTGTTACCTTAATTAACTAACTAAAATTGAACAAGGATAATGCAAAATTCAGCAACTACAACTCAGAATGCAATAAGTGGGAGATTGGGACGCATTTTGTCTGGAGTCAAGTAAGCCTTGACTCGGTTATTTGTCAAGCCCCACGATTGCTAGTTCGGTTATATCGGCTAACTTGACTGTAAAAGGACCCTCATGTTCTACCGCTGAGAGCGCAACCACTTTTTCAAAGATTTGGTTGGAAACCCAACACCTGACTCTCCACCCACTCGCATAGAACTCATACTCAGTTGTTTTTTGTTAAAAAACTTGAAAAATTTCCTTTGTTATTCATGTTACGAAAAAATGTAACATACTAGCTATAATATCCCTTTATAGCTTGTAATATATGTATAGAACCCAAATCACGAGAAAATTTCTGTATAAAGAAATCTCAAAGTTAGAGAGATACTATTATTTATTACCGAGCACTCGAAAATTCAAACAATCGGTCTCCTTTTACAGAAAATCTCTAGAGAAATGAATAATTTTGGCACATTTACCAAACTACGTCCTCTAAGCTTATTAAGACATTTATCTAATTGTTCTGAGAGTACTTGTTTACAAGTGCTTGGCAGTTCTGTTTCCTGGTCAATATATCTAGAACAGGGAAAAATAACATATGCTACTCATTCTGTTGAACCGTTTGATCGCTTGGAACGTCATTTGCGTCGCTTAAGCCATCATGTTCCTAGCATCGTTGGTGAGGTTCGTGTTCAATTACGTTTAATGTTTGAACCAGACACCAAAAGTCAATCAATCGTCCATGACAGTGATACTCAAGATGAATTGATTCCTCCCCCACTACCTCCTGAATATCAAGCTATTTGCTGGTTGGTAAGCGAACGGTATTTACATTCTACACAAGCAGCAGTCCTGATCCAAGAATTGGTAAAAGAAGTGCTGGAATCATTTATTTTAACCAAACAAGCAACTTTTACATTAAAAGATTCTGATTGTCGAGTTCCAACTATTTGCAAACTTGATGTGGAAAAAATTGCGGAACGTTGCCAACAAAAGTTGCAGAATTGGCATTCATTGGGACCCCAAATTTCTTCTCCCTATCAACGTCCATATTTGTTAATTAAAACCACAGATATTCCAAATAAATTATCAGGAATAGATCCTCAGTTAACTGAGTGGATGAAAGGTTTTAGTTTGCGACATTTGTCAGTGATAATGAATCAAGACGAAGTCCAACTCGCCAAAATATTATACCCTTATATTTTAAATGGCACAATACTATTACATGAACCAGACCCACCCTTTGATAAATTACCAAAGACTTTTACAGATTTCATACAACCTTCTAGTTCTATTACCGAATCAACTCATACTAAACTGCTTGATTCAGAAGTAGCATCAAGTCGCACTATCTCAAAGGATAACTCTGCTATTTCTGCAAGTTATGCCGCTACTCAACAGCGACAAACTCCAGTTTCTCCTGAGAAGGAACAAATTCAGAAATCAACAATATCCAATAACAACAATCTTAAACATGAAGTAGGAACTTCCGCTACTCTCACCCCACGAAAAGTCTACAAAGTTATTTCTGTAGATGATAGTCCCACCATGCTTAAAGAAATTAGCCGCTTTTTAGAAGATGAAAATTTTTCTGTCGTGACAATCAATGATCCACTCAAAGCCGTTATGTCCGTTATTAGGTACAAACCAGACTTAATATTACTGGATTTGAATATGGACGGGATGGATGGTTATGAATTATGCCGAATTGTCCGAAATAATTCAATGTTCAAAAAAACTCCCATAATTATGGTAACGGGAAATAAAGGACTTGTAGACCGAGTTAAAGCAAGATTGGTAGGAGCTTCTGGATATTTAACTAAACCTTTTACTCGTGCAGATTTACTCAAAATTGTGTTTACATATTTGGCTTAGTGATTCAGCTCTTAATTATTAAAAATAAAATCGAGCAATTAGGATGTAAAAAAACATTTTTGAGAATACAGACAATTAAGTAATTGAGGTACAACGCTCTTGTCTAAAAGCTAGGCAAAAAGGCATTTTTACTTCTGACTTGGTGACTTCTGCTATATTTCTTAGTGTGTATATAGCAGTCCTAAATGAGATTGTAAATTCTCCCATGAGGGATCTTAACAGGAATTGTTTATAAATAATTTAGGATTGATATATTAATTAATGTATATTTTTTCGTGTTTTGCTGGCTGATTTGAGTTTAATCCCTTAAATCTTTTAGTGATATAAATATAGATTTTAGTTGCTGTGCGGACAAAGCTTGATTAGCACTTTCAAAAAATACTGATAAATTTGCTAGCCCCAGGTGTTCGTATACACTAGCTTGTAAAGCCATTTCTAATCGGTCAAGCTGATGAACAAACTGTGATTCAGGAGATTCCCCCTTTTCGTAATCTTCCCATAAAGCAATCCACTCTAATCCATGAGGAAGTTTGTTCAGTACTTGAAGAATAGACTCCTTTTCTAGTTGATATTTTTGATTTTGTTCTATAGCATCTTTTGGAGTAAAGTCCCCAGCATATACTTCTCCTAAATCATGGATTAAAGCCATACGAATGACCTTGGTTGTGTCTAATTTCAGATGATATTCATCAGCCAAAAATAAAGCTAATAGTGCAACACAAAATGAGTGTTCTGCAACACTCTCACAAGACTTTGGTTCAATACCGTGGTTTAGCCAACCCTGACGATAGAGATGTTTAAGATGATTAAACTCAAAATAAGCTTCAATAATAGGCAAGGTTTGCTTGCCGTTTAAAAGAGTAATAGGTAAGGGACTTCCAAGCAATAAAATCACCCAAAGCAAGAATGATAATCATTTGGAGTCAGGAAGGAGAAGCAGCCGATGGCTGCTTCTCCTTCCCCTTTTTGTAGTAAATTTAATTGGCACTTTAATT
>JAHHGV010000044.1 GCA_019359695.1 Brasilonema angustatum HA4187-MV1 | reverse complement strand
GTATTTGTGTTTTTGAGTTCATTTAAGTGGCGGTTGCGCGACGCGCAACCGCACACTTCGTTGTGAACGATCGCACGACTATTCAAGTGCAAAGCACCCACAGGTTGATAACCCGCAACTTGGGTTAGTAAATGATTTTGTCATATTTTGTGTTGACTAAATAACTATATCTGGCGACAAGCCGCTAGCCCCTAAGGGGGTGCTGCGCAAATGCATCTACGCCTCTGTCAGTTCACAATTGCCCTACAAGACGTAAAGCATTCTAGACTAAAGGTTCTACTACCGCTCTGAACGGTTACGATTTTCATTAGATAGGATCTTGCACCATAGTTTTTGTTCGCCAAGAAATAAATTTCTTGGCTCAAAGCTCAAGTCCGTTAAAACGGACTCAAAGACTTACCCAGTCCGTTTTAACGGACTTTGCCTATAAGCCTTGAACTTCAGTTCAAGGTGTACTCAGGTGGAGGTGCAAGATCTGAGTTAGGGAAAGTAGCACATCGCCTCATGAAAATCTTCGCCTACATCTACACTGACCCTATACTAGAACCAACTCCTGACCCCACAACTTGGGGATGGGAGTTAGATTTTATTTACCAAGACTTAGGGAAACGCTCTCAACTACAACAATTATTCAACGACTGCAAAACAGAACCGCCTGATTGTCTCCTTATCCGTCGCTTAGAAGAATTGGGAGATACTCTAGAAGAAGTCAGTTCGCGCCTTGCGGAACTTGAAGCAATGGGAATAACACTCATTGCTGTTGAGCAAGACTACAATTCTTCCCAACAAAATCCTAACCCCCGCGCCCAGTTACTGAAATTACTCTACGAAATTCAGCGTCAGCAACGTAGTCGCCGGATTCGCCAAGGACACGCCCGCAACCGTCTGGATGCTGCGCCACCACCCGGTAGAGTTCCCTACGGTTACCGCCGAGGTAAAGCAAAATACATCATTGACCGTACCACTTCACCAGTTGTCAAAGATTTTTTTGAACATTTCTTATTGTATGGTTCTCTACGGGGAGCAGTACGTTACCTAGCCAGAAAATACAGCAAGAAAATTTCTGTCACCACCGGACGCCGTTGGTTGACAAATCCAGTTTATCGAGGTGATACAGCTTATCAAAACGGAGAAATTCTCTCCAATACTCATGCTCCTATTATTAGTAAAGAAGAAGCCGCCCAGGTTGATCGACTGTTACGCCGCAACAGTCGTTTACCTCCTCGCACAGCTAGCGCACCGCGTTCTCTGGCTGGGTTGGTTGTCTGTCAGGAGTGTCAGTCTCATATGAGTGTCACTCGTGTGACTATGCGCAACCAAGACAAAGAATATCTTTATTTGCGTCCGATTAACTGTCCCAAAAATCCCAAGTGTCGCGCCCTTCCCTATCAAAAAATTTTAGAACAGACAATTCAAGCAGTTTGTCGTGATTTACCCCTTGCTGTGGCGGGGATGAATTTTCCTCAGTTGGATGCAGTCAAAAATAGCTTAACTGAAAACATTACCCGTCATCAAGAAATACTCAATCAGCTACCCTTTTTGTTAGAAACTGGAGTTTTGGATGCAGAAACTGCTCAGTTAAGAGTATACAAACTCCGCACGGAAATATCTGCACTTCAAGCAAAACTAGCAACTTTACCACCTGTTAATTTGCGTTCTGTCGCCCAAGCTGTTTCAATTCCACAATTTTGGTTAGACTTATCTGAAACAGAACGACGATTTTACTTTCGAGAGTTTATTCGACAAATTGAGATTCTTCGCCACGAGCAAGAGTGGGAGTTGCAAGTAATTTTTATCTTTTAATTGCAGGCAAATACTATGATTCAGGCGGTTGATCCTGAGTATATTTAACAGGTTTTGGCCCTGAATTACGTACATTGATAATTTTATTAAGGATATCAAACCAAAAAGGCGCACCCATAGCAATAGCTAAACCGCTTACGAGCCAACCAAAAAGGATTTTGAAAACTAGCCAAATTCTAAGTAACAAGTTATTAGCACTATTTCCCTGACTCTTGCTCAATGGCTGAAATTGTTGACTGATATTTTGCCATCCAATAGGTACAGAAGCTTCCCCTAAAAGTTCCTGAAATCTATTTCTGGCATCTGGATTACTAAGAATATCATTTTGTTGTTGAACTGCACTTTGAGTAAGAGCCGAGCGGATAACAGAATCCTGGGACAGTCTTCTCAAGACAAAAAATGTATCAGTATTCGTTAATATTGCAACTGATATCCCAATTAAAATGGCGACTCCTTTGGCATTGCGCTTATAAACACCACTTGAGCGATCCATAGAACGATCAAACCATGTTTCAACCTCTTTTTGAAACTGAATCATATCCTCTTGAATGCCACTAATCTTTCTCCGACTCCGCTGAGAAAGAACACTAAGACTGGTTATGAGATTATTTGGTACGTACTCAGGTAAACTATTAACAAGCTTCTTAAAATTTTCATTTTCAGTTACGTCTCCATAAATCTTTTGAATTTTTTGATGGCTTTCACTATCCTTGTCGTTAATAGCTGTTCTCAGTTCTTTGTATGATGATAATACCATGTGCAAATTCGTTTTTGTTTCAGAGGGAGTTTGAACATAATTAATTAACTGAGGTATTTTTAAAGTTTCTAATAAGCTACTAGCAAAAGTTTCCGAAGGAATATAAGAAGGAGCGCTTTGTTTTAGCCCAAATGCTTTCGTGTTATTTGTTTTAGTAAGTGCCCGGAATCCCCTTTCAACCTTGTCCTTAGCTTCTTGATTCAAGGTATTAATCAAAGGATCTTGATAAAGTTCCTGTACTAACTGTGTAGCATGATCAATATCCTCATCTTGAGTTTCACTACCACCCGCTATGAGCGATTGAATTGACTTTTTCAAATGTTTAGCTCTCCACTGTAGAAGCGTGGTAATCAACTCCTGAATTTCCGAAGTCAGCAAGCTCAAAGTCAAGTAAATAAAAATTAAGCCAAGAGCAACATCTAAAACAACAGGTAGATTCATGAATTCTCTCCTAATCAGACAATTTTAGATTTTTATTAGTAATAGTTGTAGCACTATTATCAGAAGAAAAAATGTTAAATAAAATGAAAAAGAGGAAAATATTGTAATAAACATTATGTTTTTACGAAAAATTATAAGCTAATTTAAAGAAGAAGGGATTATTTAAAAACACTTGTAGTAACAAGTGGCAACATTCAAGACTCCAAAGCGTCTGGAGTTTAATCAAACCAGCAAGTACAATAAATATCCACCGAACATGCAAGAAGGAAGCTTTATTTGGGGTCGTCTGGAAAAGCAATATCGCACGGTAGACAAATGGATTGATTGGGTATGGGTCATAGTACTGCTTTTAGCTGCAGTTTTACTCTATACCATAAATTTGGGAGGCTTGCCGCTGCGAGATTGGGATGAAGGTACTGTCGCACAAGTTGCGCGCGAAATATCACGTGCCCCATCTGGTTCAATGCATTGGCTTTACCCAACGCTTGGGGGTGAACCATATCATAATAAGCCACCGCTCGTACACTTGCTGATTGCTTGGGCTTACTCCTTGGGAGGAGTTAATGAGTGGACATCACGTTTACCTGGAGCACTACTAAGCGCTCTATCAGTACCTTTACTGTATTACATTGGGCGGGAAATATTTCGCCAACGTTGGGCAGCTATCTATAGCGCCTTGACTTACCTGACAATGCTACCAGTGGTACGTCATGGGCGGTTAGCAATGTTGGATGGGGTGGCTGTTTGTTTTTTCATGGTCATGATGTTGTGTTTGCTGCGATCGCGCCGCAACTTACGCTACTGTCTGGGTGTTGGCATCGCTTTTGGGTTAATTTGCCTGACAAAAGGTATATTGGGTTTCTTGTTGGGGGCGATCGCACTAGTTTTTCTGTTTTGGGACACACCACGACTGCTTACCAGTCGATACATGTGGACAGGAATTCTACTTGGCATTCTACCTGTAACTTTTTGGTATGGTGCCCAGTTTGTACACTATGGCAACACTTTTACCAAAATCGGCATGATGGATCAATCCCTAAACCGTGTTTGGCTATCTGTTGAAGGCCATTCTCAACCGCCGTGGTATTATTTACTAGAGATATTCAAGTACACATGGCCCTGGCTCATTTTTTTACCTTCTAGTTTGCGCTTGTGTTGGGAAAATCGCAACTTGAACTGGGCGAAACTAGTATTGGTGTGGTGTGCTGTTTATCTGATCGCTATTTCATTGATGGAAACAAAACTTCCTTGGTACGTGTTTCCAATCTACCCAGGCATAGCCTTAGCTTGTGGTGCTAAGCTTGCGGAAATTGGAAATATGCCAATACTCTCATCTTATCCTCGGTATTTGCTCTTATCTTTAGTATTTATATCTATATTGGGAAGTGGAGTTTGTATTTACTATAGTTTAGGGGATACAGCACAACCAGACTTACAACAGATTTTTGCAGCAGTCACGATCACAATGGCAATAGCCGCTATTTTGGTAGGGCGAGGTGATAGGCAGTTCCTCAAAATTCTATTTTGGGGTAGTTATGTTTCGCTATTGTTGTTGATGAAATCCAATGACTGGGTTTGGGAACTGAATGAAGCTTATCCTGTCAAACCAGTAGCACAGATGATCCAGCAGGCAAACCCACCAGTAAAGAAAATTTACACATCTTTTCGTGATCATCGTCCATCACTGGATTTTTATAGCGATCGCACTATTCTTCCTGCTTCCTCTACTGAACTAAAGGATTATTGGCAATCTGACAAACAACCTTATTTTCTGCTTGATGAAACTGCACTTAACAATCTTAAATTAGAGTCGATAAAAGTAGTTAAACATGATTCCGGTTGGTCACTAGTTACAAAAAATACTAAATAATTTTAAAAAAGACAAGAGAATATACCCCTTGTGATTTGAATAACATACACAACAGCATGTGAAAAAGGGTGCGCTTTGCACTTACACCCGATTCGTGCCTCAGGGTTAAGCTGACAGAAGTTTAGCTTAAAATTGACCACCGCTCCAACAATTGTTACAGCGGTGGTTTAGTAGAAGTATTGACGTAAAATGCAGGATGTGGGTGTTGTGTTAATCGAACCTTTTGGCTCTTGCTAAAAACCAGACCGAAAAATTAAGCCGCAAATAGACATTTTTATCTATACCACATAATTCGTTTTTGTCAATATATATTAGTAGAGAGGCTCTTTAATAGCACTCGTCTCATCCAAATTACGTTTGTCGGGAGAACATGTTAAACACGCGAGTGCGTGTTTTATGAATATAGGGCATACTTTGAATTAAGCGAAGGCGAATGTCTAACGTTGCTTTTCTGTTTTTGGCAACGCTGGAGAATTCTGGTCTGAGGCTTGCTGTGTCAGACCAATGACACTCAAGAGAATAGCACCTCCTATAACCAGAGCGACTATAGGGCCCTTGAGGATGGTAAAATCCCTGAGAATCCTAGCTAAAGGTCGGCTTTGGCGACGGAGTACCGACGATATCATTATCTGTTTGTAGGCAAACGGGTCGCGGACATAATGACCGCTTTGACAGACTACAAGCCTTTCCTGGCAATACGGACAGGTATACAATCCCATACACGTCTTTACTAGCTTTGGCTTAGTATTTTTTTGGCAAATTGGGCAAGTCACATAATGATTATCAAAGGTGTGTGTATTCATCTACCTCGTCCGTCTAGTCCACTTACTTGCTCTTTTCAATACCTGAGCGAGAATTTCTGCTCAAAATGCGTGTAGATTGCCTAGTGTGATCTGACATTAGTCAGAAATCACGCATAAAACATCCATAATTTAGACAAGCAAAAGCTTGTGCTACGACCATGGCTGAATGATTGCAACACGAGTATAGCTAGATTTTTGTGAGAATGACCAAAAAAGGATAAATGATCAATAACTCCATACTTCACATTATCGTGAGTACCACTCTGTCGGGAGTCATCCTCAAGGTGTATATGCACTTTTGCCTTTAGTTAATAATTGCTCGTAGCAATGGCAACCCCTAGTGGGAACGGCCACGCCTTACGGCTATCGTAGCGAGACCGTTGGCACGGAACCGTGCCCACAGGGCTCAAGTCTTCACCGGAGGGCTATCGGGTGTTTCTATCACCCTGCCTTGCCCGCTGCTTTGTAAATCCCAAAGGCACATGTTCTTGCAACACAAGGGTTCGTGCGTTTTGCGCTTACACCAACGTGACTGCGTCTCTCAAAAAGACACACAATCGCCAAGACGCGAGAAAACGCCACTTGCACCGACTGTCGGCAAACCCGCTTCCCTTGCAGTGGCTGCCCTCGTGGATAGCGCTGTCTGATGGTCATAAGGCGTCTACACTCTTTAACCTTCAATTTACTCCTCACTACTCTAGATGAGCGCTGCTAATAACCATTCACCTTCAATTCTTTCCCATTTAAGCATTGTCCTTACACAAATTGCCAGCAACGGGAATTAATTTACCAAAGCTTTGTAAAACTAACATATGCAATTGACTTGTCTGGTTGCTAAATGATCACTCACAATGAAATGTAAGACAGAAAAATTTAAATTTTTTATTAGATTTACTTCTCCACTCAATGACTCTTCTGCCTTCAACTGAACTGAGGAAGGTGGTAGAACAACCTGCTTTTACCACTCCTTCTGCCCGTTTGACTGATCTGCTTAACCGTTTTCAACCATCCCCAGAAACTGTTGTGCTGCTTTTAGCCGTCCTCATAGGCGGTGGTGCTGGCATGGGTGTGGTGACCTTTCACTATTTGATCGAGCTGATTCACCGCTTGACGCTGGAAAATTTTATGGGTGTCATTGGTGCTTGGGGTTCTTGGACTCTAGCGTGTGTTCCCATCCTTGGTGGACTGATTATCGGATTGATGCGCTGGCGCACCCAAGATTTTGGTCCTGGACTGTCAACTCTGATCGCCGCATCCCAAGGAGGAGAGATCAAGGGACAATTACGACCAGTAACAAAGATGCTGGCCGCATCAGTGTCTTTAGGAAGTGGTGCTTCTCTAGGGCCAGAGGGACCAAGTGTAGAAATTGGCGCAAGTTTTGGTATGCTGCTGTCTGTTGTTTTACAAGTATCTCAAGAACGACAGCGATTGCTTTTGGCTGCTGGTGCTGCTGCTGGTTTAGCTGCAGGATTTAATGCCCCCATCGCCGGAGTTTTCTTTGCCTTAGAGGTGGTGTTAGGCGCGACATCATTTGCCACTTCTGCCGTGAGTGTCGTGCTGCTTGCAGCGGTCGTTGCGGCATTAGTTGCTCAAATTGGTTTGGGTGCACAGCCTGCTTTTGCCCTACCCGCTTACCAAGTCCGCAGCCTTCTGGAATTACCGCTTTATCTCGGCTTAGGTTTGGGAGCTAGTTTAGTTTCTCTGGCTTATACTCAACTCATTGCTTTGGCAAAAGCCTGCTTTCATGGGCAAATACCTTATTTGCGATGGCTAGGTAATATACGCGAACCGATTCATCCGATTATTGGTGGAACCATTGTTGGCATTGTTGCTTTACAGTTTCCTCAAATTTTGGGCATCGGTTACGGCACTATAGAAGCTATGCTTCAGGATGTGAAGTTTTCTCTACAGTTATTGCTTGTGCTGCTGGTAGTCAAGCTGTTCATGACGGCTGTTAGTGCTGGTAGTGGTTTTGTTGGCGGTCTTTTTGCACCAGCCATGTTTCTAGGTGCTTCTTTCGGATCAGCTTATGCAAAAATTTTAGCAAGCCTAGTACCTGTAGTTACACAGTATATGGCAGCTCCTCCTGCTTACGCAATGGTGGGGATGGCAGCAGTTCTCGCTGCAACTGTCAGAGCTCCATTAACAGCTATTTTGTTACTTTTTGAATTAACGCGAGACTATCGCATTGTTTTACCGTTAATGGCAGCAGTGGGTTTGAGTGTTTGGCTAGTAGAACGAATTAAACCAACTTCTAACTCGAATTCAAACTTACAGCAAATCGGTCTTCCAGAGTTGAAAGACGAGCAATCAGAAATTTTGCAGCAAATCTTGGTAGAAGATGCTATGTATTCTAGTCCGAAAAAGCTGCTACCGACCATGAATGTGATAGAAGCAGCTTTGGAAATGAGTGGTGATCTCTGCCAAAGTGCTTTAGTTATTAATGAAGCAGGGCAATTAGTCGGTATCGTCTCTTTAGAAGATGTCAACCGAGCTCTTTGCCTTTGGGAAAAATATCCAAGTTCCTCAAGTGAAATCCAAGCTAATACAGGCAATCAAACACTCATGGATATCTGTACCACTGATATTCTTTATGCATTACAAGATGAACCTCTAGCCGAAGCTTTAGACCGCATGGCTCTTAAAGGTTTGCATCACTTACCAGTGGTTGATCGAGATAACCAAGAGCGTATTTTAGGTTTACTAGAAAGAGAGCAAATTGGATTAACCTGCAACGTCGCTGTAACGCGTAGAGCACTTCGCCACTACTTACCAATGACTCGCAAAACAGGTGTGAGCATAAGTCAATAAGCCAACAGTCAAAAGTGAGTCCAGTCCTGTAGGCGGATCTCCCGCCGCAGGGAACTGGGGTTCGCCGTATCGGTCATTAGTCAACAGCTTTGGAGTCTAATGACTTTTGACTAACGACTAATAACTATTTACACAGCAACTTCTGCTAGCTCGACCTCTTCTCTCTCGTCGGAGTCTACTTGTCTCAAACGAATATGCTTTTTGCCTAAAGTAATGATAAACTCATCTCCTGGTTTGAGATTCATTTGTTTGGTATAGGCTGAACCTATCAACAAGTTACCGTTCGACTGCACGCTAATTCTATAGCTTGCACTGCGTCCACCTCGACCATTTGCACTCGGAGCGCTGTCTAACTGAATGCCCTCAGCATCAATAAGAGCATTTAAGAATTTCATCATGTTGACGCGCTCTATACCGTTTTTGGTTACGGTATAGTAGCCACAGTGTTTAGCTTTTTCTTCTTTGCTTAGATTTTCTAGCTCTTTGACTTTCTTGAGCAGATCTTCACCAACTAGGGGTTCAATTTTTTTCTGTTTAGCCATCAACTTAATTCAAAAACGAATGGTCAAATACAGTGAATCGATTTTATTTTAGCTGATGTTATGCTAGTGCGAGCGCCATTATTTATTTTTTATCTGGTGCTATTGCTAAGTAGATTGCACCCAGATAGCAAAATTTTGACGGAATGACCAACATTAACAATACAATATATTTTAAAGAAGATAGGCAATGGTGATAACTATAGTTTGTATGTTTGTCAATGACCAAATTAAGGAAAAAGTAAGAGGAAACAAGTCCTCGATTGAACCATAGAGAAAATTTTCCAGTGAAGTATCCTTGTTTCAAGCAGTTATCAGTTATCAGTTATCAGCAATTGCTGCCCACTTTTTTTGAGAGAGCTAAAGTCTCTGACTTATTTAAGTGGTATATTTCAGTCGCTGTCTAAATCTGGATCACCAAATCTAGATAAGTGTTCAGTGTTCAGTGTTCACTGTTCACTGTTTTCACCCCCTAATGGATGGTACAGGATAATTCATACTTTATAGTTCTGGCTTGGTGGTGACGACTACGCTGTATTTGTTTAAGTTTTATAAAGCATACCTAAAAAAGTTGTCTACTTACAAAATTTGATCACTAGCAGAGAAAATGATAAGCAAAACTGATTCTTAGTCATTAGCACTTGTCATTAGTCATTACAAAAGACAAAGGACAAAGGACAAAGCTTACGAAAATGAAACTAACAACTAGAGGACACTACAGTGTCAAAGCCTTGCTCGATTTGAGTTTACAGCCTGGGTATGGTCCTGTTTCTACTAAGGCGATCGCCTCTCGTCAAGATATTCCAGCTCCTTACTTAGAAAAACTGCTTATAGAAATGCGTCGTGCTGGATTAGTAAAATCAATGCGTGGTAGCATCGGTGGATACCAGTTGGTTCGAGAACCTGCACAAATCTCTCTAGGAGAAGTTTTAGAAGCAGTTGGAGAAACTATTGAACCTTTACCCCACCACCAAGCTTCTCAAACACAAGCAGAAGATTGGGTCACATTTACTCTTTGGCAAAGGCTGCACCAAAAGCTCAAAGAAGCATTGTACAGTATTACCTTGGCAGATCTTTATTACGACGCTCGTAGTTGGCAGGCTTCTCTTGGGGAAGAAGCCAATTTTATTGTTTAGTCATTAGTAATTTGACTGTTGACTCTTAAGTTTTGATCGTTAACTCTTGACTTTTGACCATTGACTAATGACATCAGCTGTTGTTTTAATTATTGCTGCTACTTTAGATTACTTTATTGGCGATCCGTGGGGTTGGCCTCATCCAGTACGAGTCATGGGGTGGGCAATTTCTCGCTTTACCAAATTTAGTATCACATATTGTCAAAATTCCCTGACACAGCGCATTGTCGGAATTGCGCTAGGCATTATCCTAATAATTGGTAGCGGGTTTATAGGCTACCTACTTATTCAAAGTGCTAGATTACTGCATCCGTTTTTGGGAGTGGCGTTAGAAAGTATTCTCTTAGCTAGCTGTTTTGCTTTTAAAAGTTTAAGAATAGCAGCCGAAATAGTTTTACAACCATTAACAACAGGACATATTGTAGATGCCCGCTCTACTTTAAGTCATTACGTCGGACGAGATACAGAAAATTTAACAGAACTAGAAATTTTACGAGCCGTTCTAGAAACAGTAACAGAAAATGCCACTGATGGAGTTATGGCTCCTCTTTTTTATGCGATTCTTGGTGCATTTATCCCTGTTATCGGTCCAACAACCCTTGCTTTGGCATATAAAGCCAGCAGTACTCTTGATTCAATGGTAGGCTATCGAGAAAAACCTTATACATATTTAGGATGGTTCAGTGCACGGTTAGAAGATTGTTTAACTTGGATTCCTTGTCGGTTAACTGTGATGACTCTGGCACTTCTGTCGGGGAAACCCTTATATGTTTGGCGAATTTGCCGTCGAGATGCTGTTTGTGATCCTAGTCCTAACTCTGGCTGGAGTGAGTGCGCCTATGCTGCTATTTTAGGTGTGCAGGTGGGAGGTACAAATTGGTATCGTGGGGTAGCAAAACATAAACCTCTCCTGGGAGACGCCATCCATCCCATCACCCCAAATTGCATTTATCAAGCTTTGCAACTCACTCGATATTCTTTTTTGCTGTGGTTGGGGGTTGCAATAGTTTTGCTGCTGAGTCAGTGAGGGCTATTTTTTGGAATTTTGAACAAGCAAACTTTGAATTTGAGCGTGATCATGAATCATCATGGAAATAGGGAATTGGGAATGGCTAGTTGTGAATAATCAGTGGTTAGTAGAAAATTCTACTAACCACCAAAGCTAGCAGTCACAATGACCCATTTGTTATAGTCGTCTAACTCATTGTTCAGGGGTATTGGTCTATGACTGCGTCTGTCGAAACCAAAGTGGTTGAGATTCTCTCACCTGAAGAACTCCGTCGTACCGTGAATCGTCTCGCTTCTCAAATCGTAGAAAAAACGCGTGATTTGTCTCAACTCGTACTACTAGGTATTTATACTAGAGGTGTACCTCTAGCTCACTTACTGACGCGTCAAATAGAGGCGCTTGAAGGTATACCGATAGCGACGGGAGCCTTGGATATTACATTTTATCGTGATGACCTCGACCAAATTGGGTTGCGGACTCCTGCAAAAACTGACATCCCTTTTGATTTAACAGGGAAAACAGTTGTCCTCGTCGATGATGTCATTTATAAAGGACGGACAATTCGTGCGGCTTTAAATGCGGTAAACGAGTATGGGAGACCAGAGATCATTCGTTTAGCCGTGCTGGTAGATAGAGGTCATCGGGAGTTACCAATTCATCCAGATTTTGTTGGTAAGCAATTACCCACTGCTAAAGAAGAGATTGTCAAAGTTTACTTAGACAATTGGGATAGACGTGATGCAGTGGAGTTAATTGGAGATTAGTTCCTTATCTTTCCTATCACTCCTTCAGCGCATAATTGGACTGGCGTGATGATGCACAAGATACCACTTACCACCTAGAAGCTCAAACATATTCGTCGCAATTGATTGTGCTTCTAGTCTTCTCTGACCGTTAATAATTTGAAGAACATTTTCTACAAGTACAACATAGGCGATGTGATCACGCACAACTGTCGTCACTATCTCCGTATTTATCTCAATGTAAGCAGTATTTTTGAAAATGTTAACCCAGGAGGAGCGAATCTCCTTCCAACCGCGCAGTACATTCCATCCGGGATGAACACAAAAACTACCAGTTCCTTGAGACCAGACAGTACTCATTGCCTCGATATCTTTTTTTTCAAAAGCTCGATAAAAAGCTGCGTTGACGGCTAAAACTTCAGAAGATTGGTTGCTCATTATTCTTCGTGGAGATTGGGAATAGCAAATGTTGTTTATTAATTGTTAGTAGTGACTAACTACTAACAATTAACGATTTCCCTTATTTTAATTCCCACTTTTGACAGCACTAATAGTCTGTAATAACTGCTTTGCGGTATACGGTTTAGATAAAAAGGCTTTAACACCCATGTTATTGACTGTATTCACCTTTTCACTAGAAGCGAGTCCACTAACGGCAATAATTTTGACTGCAGGATTCATTTTTTTTAAGGTCCGGATTGTGGTTATTCCATCCATAGAAGGCATAACCATATCTGTTAAGACCACAGAGATTTCATCCTGGTGTTCTGCATAAAGAGCGATCGCCTCAATGCCATCGCTAGCAATTATTGCTTTGTAATTATAGCTTTCTAGCGATGTTTTCGTAACATCTCGAATTGAATCTTCATCATCCACAACCAAAATGAGTTCTCCATTACCGTTTGGTAATTCCAAATCTTGTTCTTCTGGAGTTTCCGTAGCTTCTTGTGCTGGTAAAAACACCTTAAATCGGGTGCCTTTTCCTACCTCACTATACACATTCACAAAACCACCGTGGCTTTTAACAATCCCAAGTACAGTAGAAAGACCAAGTCCTGTTCCTTTGCCTAGGTCTTTCGTTGTAAAAAATGGTTCAAAAATGCGGTCTATAATTTCCTGTGGAATACCAATTCCAGTATCAGTAACAGTAATGACAACATAGGAACCAACTTGAGCATCAATATACATCTTGGCGTAATTTTTATCAATCATGAAATTTTCCGCCAAAATTGTCAATTGACCGCCATGAGGCATTGCGTCACGAGCATTAACGCACAAATTTATTAGGACTTGATGCAATTGAGTTGCATCACCTGAAACTGTCCAAAGGGTTTGGTCTTGTGAAGTAAAAACTTCAATAGATTTGGGAAACGTTTCTTTAACAATTTGCTGAATTTCTCTTATTAAGTGCTTTAATTGCAAGAGAGTGCGCTCGCCCTCAATCCCGCGAGTAAATGAAAGCACTTGTTTAACTAAACTTGCTCCTCGTTTCGCGTTAGATATTAATATTGGCAGCAGTCGTTTACTCCGCTGGTCATTCAGCTGCGATTCTAAAAGTTGAGCGGTCATTAAAATGGGTGCAAGAACATTATTGAGGTCGTGGGCAATACCGCTTGCTAAAGTTCCAATACTTTCCAAACGCTGAGCACGAAAAAATTGTGCTTCTAATTCTTTTTTTTCTGTAATATTAGTATTAACAACAAGAATTGATTGTCCCTGTTTATCAAACTCGCGCACAAGTGTCCAGCGACTTTCAACAATAATTTCTTTCTTCAATTTTGTTATCTGATGCAGCTCGCCTTCCCAGGAACCATTTTTCAATAAAGTTGCAAGAGCTTCTTGAAATTGTACTATATCTTTCTCATGCCAAAGTTCTGATGTATTCTTGCCAATCGCTTCAGTTGCTTTCCAACCATATAGTTGCTCGGCTGATTTATTCCAAAATAAAATTCTCTTGTTTAAATCGCGTACAAAAATGGCATCAGTCGCAACATCAAGGAGTGCGGCGTGTTCGCGAATCTTTTGTTCTGCTCGCTTGCGCTCAACTGCGTAACGAATAGAACGTTCAAGCATTGGAGCAGTCAACTGACTTTTTTCTAAATAATCTGCTGCACCTGCTTTCATTGCTTCAATGTCTATTTCCCTATCTCCTTTTCCTGTGAGTAAAATGATTGGGGAAGAGCAGCCTTGATGAATTGCTTCACGCAACAAATCTAGTCCGTTACTGGCACCCAAACGATAATCTACAAGACAGACATCGTATTGATTCTTAACAATTGCATCCATTGCTGCCTGATAACTATTTTTCCATTCCAATTCGCCACAAGCGACTTGAAATTCACCAAACCAATCACGAGTTAAAACGTAATCATCTTCATCATCATCAACAAGAAGAACTTTGAATGGACTTTCTTTCATTTCTGCCTCCTTTTGCTTATAGTGGCAGTTCCACGATGTTAAACCAGTACTTTCCTAGTGTTTTCATAACTTCCACCAAAGACGTGAAGGTGACAGGTTTGATGATGAATGAGTTGGCACCCAAATCGTAACTGCTATAAACATCTTCTTCTGCCTTGGAGGTCGTCAGAATAACAACGGGAATTTGCCTTAAATGTGGATCAGCTTTAATCTCTTTAAGCGCCTCACGACCATCTTTTTTGGGCATATTTAAATCTAACAAAATTATATGTGGTCGCGGTGCACTGCTTTTGTGGGTATACATACCACGATGATAAAGATAATCCATTAATTCTTCACCATCGTTAACGATGTGTAACTCGTTTGCCAATCGACTTTCTGCCAACGCCTCGCGAGCTAACATACAATCATCCTCATCATCATCAGCCATCAAAATTCTGATGGTTATTTGCCGACCCTTCACTGTGCATTTTCTCCTTTGCGTTGGTTTTAGGATTAATTGATTATTAAATCGCAACAGATGAATGAAGATAGGTTGCCAAATCCTCGACAACCTCTGGGCGTATGATAAAGCCTTTTAAGCAAGAGCATATTATGCAGGAGGATGCATTGGAAGTATGATGACAAATTTCGATCCTTGCCCTAATGTACTTTGTGCCGAGATGCTGCCGTTGTGACGTTCAACAATTTTCCGGCAGATAGCCAAACCTATACCAGTCCCTTCATATTCGCTACGACCATGCAGGCGTTGAAAAACGTTGAAGATGCGGTCAAGATACTTTTCATCAAAACCAATGCCATGATCTTCTACAATAATCTGACACACTTGGACAACATCTTGTTGGTTTAATATCTGGTAAATCTTAACAATAGGTGGTTCTTCTTTACGGCAGAATTTCAGAGCATTGCCGATGAGGTTTTGTAGTAGTTGACGCATCTGGAGCGGATCGGCATGAATGATAGGTAATTCGCCTACCTCCACATACGCCTGGGTTTGTTGGATACGTACTTCCAAATCAGACAAAACTTCTTTCGTAATTTGTGTCAAATTCACTGGGACAAAAGGCTGAGCCCTAGTAGTCACTCGTGAAAGTGTTAACAAATCTTCAACCAAAGCCTGCATTCTACGGGTTGCATTCTGCATCCGTTCTAGGTAATCTAGTCCTTGTTCTGTTAAAAGATGACCACAAGTCGCTTTCAAGCGATCGCCAAATGTTTTGATTTTACGCAATGGCTCTTGCAAATCGTGAGAGGCGACAAAGGCAAATTGTTGCAGCTCGTCATTAGAACGGATGAGTTCTTGGCGTTGACGAGTTTCTTGTTCCAAGAGTTGAGCTTGCGCAAGAGCAATGCCCATTTGATCCGCTAGATGTCGCAAAAGCTCAGTTTCCCAGCTCGTCCATTGACGAGGACGAGTACACTGATGGGCGATGAGCAGCCCCCAAAGTTGATTTTTTAGGAGAATAGGGACAATAAGGTTAGATCTAACATTAAGTTTTTTCAGAAATTCCATATAGCAAGGCTCAACACCACCTCCCTCAATATCGCTAACAGCACTAATCCGTCCATTGCAGTATTTCTGAACATAATCTTCGACAAAGCAAGGGTCATGGAGGTTTTGTCCGAGAACGGTAGGCACACCGGGAACCACAGCTTCTTGCACCACTATTCCAGAACGATCTGGAAGCAAGCGAAAAATGAGGACACGCTCAGCTTGCAGTAGCTTTTGTACCTCTGTGACACTGGTTTGGAGAATTTCATTAATTTGTAAGGACTGACGAATTTTTAAACTGATATTGGCAAACAATTGCGATCGCAAGTTCTGGCGCTGTAGCTCTTGTTGAACCCGCTTGCGTTCAGAAAAGTCTATCATTGCCCCAATCATTCGCACTGACTTGCCTGTGTTGTCATGAACAACATAACCACGCTCAAAAATGTAGGCATAAGAATTGTCAACACGGCGAAAGCGATATTCATTCGACCAGAAATGTTGATTGCTGTTGATCACAGCATGAATGTCAGAAATAATTCTGTTTCTATCATCTGGGTGTATATGCTCATGCCACCAAGTCACTTCACTTTTGACTTGCTCTGTTGAATAACCAAACAGAGTTTGTACGTTGTCATTCCACCACAGTTTATTTGTCAGTAAATCCCAATCCCAGACAGCATCATTCGTAGCACGAGCAAGTATTTGAAAACGCTTTTCGCTTTCTTGTAGTTTTTCGTCTGCCAGCTTACGTTCAGTAATATCTGTATGGGAGCCAGCCATTCGCACAACTGTACCTTCATCATCCCAGAGTGCTTGACCTCGATCCAAAATCCATTTGTAACTACCGTTTTTACACCGGATTCGATACTCACTAATGTAAAAAGAAGTAATTCTTGCAAAGTGGTCTTGAATGACTCGTGTTACCGAAATCATATCATCTGGATGCACGCGGTTCATCCATTCATCAAAATGATTGGGAATCTCATGCTCAGAGTAACCAAGCATTTGCTTCCAGCGAGTCGAGAAGAAGACTTCATTCGTTTTAACATTCCAGTCCCAAATACCATCATTATTGCCCCGCAAAGCTAACTGCCAGCGTTGCTCACTTTCTCTAAGAGCATCTTCGACTTTTTGACGCTCAATGGCTGTAGCTAACATATTAGCTACAGCTTGCAAAAAGTAAATGTCATCTTTGCTGAAGGTACGTTGTGTGGTTGTGTGTGCCCCTAAAACGCCAAAAGGACGCTCTTTGCCATGAATGATGACTGACAAACCGCTGACGACTTGATGCTTATGCAGCAGATGAGGTCCGTTGAATCTCTCTTCTGTGCGGAGATCATCAACAATTACTGGCTCTTGGGAAGACAGGGTATAACCAGCTTGAGAGTCCATTCCAGCACCAACAGTTGCATATCCTACAAGCCCTGGCTCCCAACCCACTCCCGCCCGTAGCAGTAAGGTGTTATTATCGCTACAGAGTTCCAAAACCTTGCAATACTCAACTTTCAGGCATTGAGCTACCAGGGCAACAGTTTCGTCCATCAGCGTGGTTAAGTCCACACCAGCTAGTGCTACTTGAGTGAGTTCTGCTACAAGTGCCTGCCGTTTGGCATAAACTTCTAACGCCTCCTCCGATTGCTTGCGTTTAGTGATGTCCATTCCTATTCCAGTCATCCGCACTGCGACTCCAGAAGAATCACGAAAAACGACACCTTTGCTTGCTACCCAACAAACCATACCGTTGTGCCAAACAACACGAAATTCGATGTCGTATTCTGTGCCTTCTTGGAGAGTCTGCATCACTGAACGGTTGACAAAATCTCGGTCTTGCGGATGAACGCGTTCAATAAAAGCTTCATAAGTAGCACTTTCCAAGCCAAATAGTGGTTTGAGGTTATCCGGCCAAGTTAATTTGTTATTCAGAATGTCCCAGTCCCAAGTAATCATGCTGGCTGCTTCTAATGCCATCACCAGTTGCGCCTCTCGACTCTGCGCCTGTTCCGTTTGCTCTCGCAATTTCTGTATGGCGTGATGAGCTTCCAAAAGACGACGCACTCTTTGACGCAAGACTTGCCACTTAATTGGCTTGGTAATGTAATCAATAGCACCAGAACCCCAAGCGCGTTCCACTGATGCTGATTCGTTGGGATCAGTCATCATTAAAATAGGTATTTCCGTAGCACCAGGAAGTGTTTGCAATTGCTCACAGCAGCTAATGCCATTCATCATTGGCATCATGGCATCCAGCAACACCATGTCTGGCTGTATTTTTATATACAATTCTAAAGCTTGATCAGAATTGATTGCCTCTGCTACTTGATACCCTTCTTTTTGTAGCAAAGTTCGTAGTTGTAACCGCGTCAAAGCGTCATCGTCTACAACCAGAATCAAATTAGTCATTAGATATTTATTATCAGTTATTTGTTATCAGCTATTTGTTATTCTCCCTCATCTTTTCCGACTTCAACAAAAAACGGCTGGAGTCAGCGATCCTTGAGAGTGGACAAGGTAAACGCCAGCCGTTTTAGTCATTAGTTATTAGTTTCGTGATAGATCACAGTCATTAAAAAATTAAAAATCTCAACTCTTTAACAAGGATATTTTCTTGTTTCCTAAGGACACTTGGAGTCATGATTAATGACTTTAAATCTATCGGCTTTTTGTGACTAGAAGCGTAAGGGTTGTTTTCACTTTCATTGTGGGATGAGTTAATTCTTAACTTTATCTAATGACGAGAAATAACCGAATGCAAAGTTTTTAGTAACTCCTGTGCTGTATGGGGCTTGGGTAAAAATGCTATTAACTCAGAGGCTTTGTCTAATACTATCTGTTCGCTTGTTGCTAGTCCACTAACAGCAATGATATGCAGCAGTGGGTTCATTTTGTGCAAGGTATTGATAGTCGTGATTCCATCCATATCTGGCATCATCATATCGACAATTGCCGCACTAATTTTATCTTTCTGCTGGGCATAGAGTGCGACTGCCTCTATACCATCACTGGCAGTCATTGCTTTGTAATTATTCTTTTCTAAAGAAACTTTTGTAATTTCTCTGATCGCAGGTTCGTCATCTACAACCAAAATACATTCTCCGTATCCGGTTGGTATACTTTCTCGATCTTCGGTTAACTGCATCGTAGCTGTCTTGATTGCTGGCAGGTAGACTTGAAATTTTGTGCCCTTGCCGACGCTACTAGATACAATCATGAACCCACCATGACCTTTAATAATACGCATGACAGTTGACAATCCAAGTCCGGTTCCCTGACCAAACTCTTTAGTTGTAAAAAATGGTTCAAAAATTTTATCTAAGAGTTCGTTGGGGATACCAATTCCTGTGTCAGAAACTGTGAGGACAATGTAAGAACCGACTTGAGCATCAAGATGCATTTTGGCAAAGTTTTGATCAATGAAAACATTCTTGGTAGAAATTTGCAAAGTTCCGCCATTTATCATCGCATCACGAGCATTGAGACACAAATTCATTAGCACTTGATAAATTTGTGTGCTATCACCATATAAAGGTAATAAATTTGACTGAATTTTCGTTTGGACGACTATTGATTTGGGAAAAGTTTGTTCAACAACTTGCGTCATTTCTGAAATCAATTCCTTCAATTGAAGTACAGTGCCAGCGCTCGTATACGCCCAGCCAATCGAAGATTGCCTCCCTGAAGGAACTTCAGTGCAGGCATTTCGTGCTTCGCCGCACCTATGGGAGGGACGCTTTGGATAATCACAGCCGACGCGATCGCCGAAGGCGGCTCCCTTCGGAGCATCATCCGTAGAGGGGCTGGATTTTACCCAATTGCCTTCAGTTCCGCTTGCAAATGACAGCACCTGTTTCACTAAATTGGCACCGCGTTTGGCATTATTTTCTACAATGGTTAGCACTTGCTGACTACGCTCATCATCGCAACTCGCTTTGAGCATTGGTACTGACATCAAAATTGGAGACAGCACATTATTTAAATCGTGAGCAATACCACTTGCGAGAGTACCTATACTCTCCAGACGCTGATTGCGTAAAAATTGCTTTTCTAATTGTTTTTTCTCTGTGATATCAGTATCAACTACAAGGATTGATTTCGGTTGAAAATACTCATCACGTACTAGTGTCCAACGACTTTCAACAATAATTTTTTTGCAAGATTTCGTGATTGTTTGTAACTCACCTTGCCATGAGCCAGATTCCAAAACATTTTTAGAAATTTCCCAGTATTGCGGCAAGGGTTCGTTAGAGAAAATTTCCTCTGTTTTTTTACCAAGAGTTTCTTCTGCTTTCCAACCGTAAAGGTTCTCGGCACTTTTATTCCACAGTAAAATTCTATTGCTACTTAAATCACGTACAATAATTGCGTCTGTAACAATATCGAGTAATTCTGCTTGTTCACGAACTTGCTGTTCTGCTAGTTTGCGTACCGTGATATCCTCAAAAATATATAGCTGTGCAAAATATTGGTCATTTTCATCTCGAATACCTTTAGAAAACCGTTTGATAATGCGACCATCATTCAAGAAAATTTCGTCCTCACGTATGCACGTTTGACTTGGAATTAATTGACAGGAAATGAAAGGCGAAACTTCTGTCAATTCGTCGCATTTGTTGATGACATCCTCATGTTTCAATTTGCCGAATTCAATTTGCTCTTTCAGGTGTTGAATGCCTAAAATTTCACCAAAGGATTCATTGACATATAAAATCTTACTAGTACGGTGATCAACAATGTAAAATGCTAGTGGAGAGACCCTAGTCATTGAGCGCAAAAGTGCTTCTTTCCAACACAATTTCTCTTCTGCTTGCTGATATTCTGCTTTTATACTACTTAGCTGAGTTAAATTTCGGCGTAACTCTAGTTGTCTGATCACTAAGCGGCTAATTGCTTTTAGCGACTCCACTTGTTCGGGGCTGATTTTCCTCGGTACGCGATCAACAACACATACAGTCCCTATTGCTTGTTCTTCTGATGTTACTAAAGGAACTCCAGCATAAAATCTCACATAAGGAGCAGACGTTACTATGGGATTAGTAGCAAACCGTTCATCACTCAAAGTATCAGGAATGATTAAAATATCACGTTGTTGGATACAAAGGGGACAAAACCCAATATCCAGAGGCATTTCTTCCACATCCAACCCGACTTTAGCTTTGAACCACTGACGGTTAGTGTCTATCAAATTTATTACTGCAATCGGTGTTGCGCAAGTCTGGGCGGCTAAGAATGCCAAATCGTCAAATGCTTGTTCTGGTGCTGTGTCGAGAATGTCATACTGATGGAGAGCCACAAGCCTTGCTGCTTCATTGTTAGACAATAAAAGATTCATTATATCTTTTCCTATAATATTGAATGATCGCTTGTCTTGATGTGATACAGGGTTCTCCAGATTCTTCAACAAGTGAAGTTTTAAGGTGACGGCATGAATTCAATGTTTACTCTAAGTCGGTTTGCAACTGCCATGTACATTTGCTTTTTAATTTCCAAAAACTAAACATACCTGAGTTGAAAGTTACCAGAGAGGGAGTGAGTGAATGTTAGCGGAGCGACGAGCCGTAGGCTGGGAGAAATATTTTCATATGTTTTGGTGAGGCAGTGCGCGGCTACACTTTCCCGACTTGTAGACGCCCACCGCAAGGCTATCGCAGTGAGACCGGAGGTCTTCCCCGATAGCTTTCTGGCGGGCCGTTCCTACTAAGGTGTACACAGTTCATGACGGCTACTTATACTACTTGCAACTGGTAGCTCGAACTAGGAACTTACCTTTAGGTAAAATTGGTACTTGCTGCACTTGATAGCTCGACGAAGTTACTATCGGATTCTCCATTTAAGTCACTTCATTATAGTAGTATGCCTAAAGGAGGATGACAAACTTTTTTATTTTCAGTGAGATTACGTAAAGTAAACCAAATTTATATAATTGTTGGTATTCTTTTTTAGAATTCAACTTAAAAGAATAAATTCCCCATACAGATAGAAATTATTCAGATGAACTTGGGTCTCGTAGCTTCTGTTACCTCTGCCATTCAGCCGAAAGCTGAAGATAGCTTTGCCGTTAGCTTTGCGCCATTGTCTATTGAAGAGGTTTATGGCAAAGCGGATAACTCAACAAATGGCGCTGTTGTGGTTATGAGTGGGATGGTTCGTAATCAAACAGATGGTAAACCTGTGATTGCTCTAGAATATCAAGCTTATGAACCGATGGCAATGCGGGTGTTTTATCAAATTGCTGCTGATATTCGTCAAAAATGGTCTATTGTGAACCGTGTCGTCATTTATCATCGTGTTGGACGGTTGCAAGTTGGTGAAATCAGCGTTTTAGTTGCCGTGGGTTGTCCTCATCGTTCTGAAGCGTTTGAAGCGTGTCGCTATGCGATAGATACTCTCAAACACAACGCTCCGATTTGGAAAAAAGAACATTGGGCTGATGGTTCAAGTAGCTGGGTGAGTATTGGCGCTTGTGAACACAACCCCTGAGAAAATCCCCGAATGTGTTGCCTATTCACGTGTCAGTTCTCGTGAACAGGCAGAGAATACACCAGCACTCAACCAGCAAATAGCTAGATTAAAAGCATATAGCGTTGAGTTAGTTTTGACAGATGTAGAATCTGGTAGAGAAGATAAAGAGTCTCAACGTCTACAGTTTCAAAAGCTTATGGATTGGGTAAGATTAGGATTAATAAAAAAAGTAATTGTCACTCCTATTAGATAGATTATCCCGTTCTTTACCTAGAAAAAAACATTGGGCAGACGGTTCAAATACCTGGGTGAGTATTGGTGCTTGTGAAGTTCAAGATTGTTAATAAATAACAATTAACAACAAACGACTAACAACAAACTTATAACTTATTTGCACTTATTTACAAAATTGGGAGTTATCTATTTCAGTTTGTAACTATTGGTTTATTCCAAAAGATTATTCCTTTAGACTGATCTCCTATAGATATAGAAAATTTTTGGGATATCAACGCATGCATTCAGTAAATTTAGTTTGTCACGATTTTTTTGTGCTTCTTTCCTTTATCGCTTGCATTACTGGTCTATTGTTACTATGGGAGCGCAAGCAAGAAAATAATGAAGTAGAAGAAACAGAGAAGATTCTGTTTAGAATGAGCTTTTCCTACTGGCTAGTTTACTGTGTTGCTTTCGCTATCCAAAAAATAGTTTTACCTGATTGGGAAACTGTAGTCATGAGTTTAAGGATAACGACGGCACTGTCATATTTCTTAACATTTTCTTGCATCGTCAGCCTTCCGCTACATAAATTTGCAGTCAGTCGTGTTCAGGAATAGTCATTAGTAGAATTAACCATTGGACTTTGGACACAAAGACTAGAAATTACTTTTTCATCGCAAAGGCGATCGCCTCCTCAAGTTGATTTTGATCCAAATTCGTCACAATAAACACCTCTTGCACTGTTTTGCCGTGGCGTGCGATCGCCTTAAACCCACCGCGAATTGGTACTGAAATCCGCAATTGTAAATGAGGGCTATGACCTTTGACTCGCCCAATTTGTCCCGGTGTTACGGTTTGAATCCCATCCTGACGTGTGAGACGTTCTAGGATTGGGATAAGACCACTAATGTGGGTTGAGTGATTCCAAACAAGTCTGCCCTCAGTGGGTTTTGTCATTTTCTTACAGTATTATGCGGCTTCAAGGGGAGCCATCGTCAAACCAGCTCTCGAAAGCTGCTGATGATAGAATTCAGCAGGTTCTTGGGGACCTGTCCAGACAATAGCTTGACCTTCGTTATGCACTTGGTTTGTCAGTTTCCAAGCGCGATCGCTAGTCATACCCGGAATATACTTTACCAAACAATCGTGAACGTGCTGGAAAGTATTAAAATCATCATCCAATACAATCACTTTATAATTTGGATATGGCTTGCGGGTCACTTGACTAGACCGTTCAGGAGCTTTAGTTGGTGCTGTTGCCATCCCGTAAACAGCTGCTGAAAGTCTTGTAACCATAGTACACCTAGCCAAAAAGCTTAACAAAACTAAACTACAATTAACTAGTGTAGTCCATAGTCAATAGTCTAATGACCAATGACTAATGACTAATGACTAATGACTAATTACTTCCAATCATCCCAATTTTGGTTAAAAATCGAGGTATCCGGGAAGGCAGTAGGGTTACCATTTTTCTCCAACAGCTGTTTGAGGAGTTGTAATCGCGGTTCTGGTAAGGGCAATTTATCTACGAGTTGGTAGGGTGCGATGCCATTTTTCAGGGCAAAAGCTGCTGTCGTGCCCGCTGCTGCACCCGCAGACCATTCAAAAGAGTGTACCCTGTATGCTGCTGCTGCGATGTGACTAGTTGCAATGCTTTTACCACCGACGAGTAAATTGTCGATTTTTTGAGGAATCATCGCCCTGAGTGCAATTTGGAAAGGATAAGCTTGCCCAGCACCACGTCTTTCACCGGCACGATCTGTATTTCCGGGCGTTTCTGGAGGGCTTTTGGTCATGCAAGGATGAAAGTCTATGGCGTAGTGACCGATACCCACAGCATCAGGGAAAATAGTGGAACGAGTACGCCGCGCTACCTTATCGGGACTGATCTGCCCTGAAAGAACTGATGCTGCTTCCAAACCTCCTAATGCGGCTTTTAGGCGGCGATACATATCTGGTGGTAGTGTTTTGCGGTAGTACTCGTCATTGTAGTTGCGACGAGAGATATCAATTTCCCAAATAGAAAAGCCTTCGGGTTGTCCCCAGCTAGGGCGTCCAATAATACGTCGTCCTTCTCGCATATATGGATGTTTCGACAAGCCATGCGCTGTCCCCATTGGGGAATCTAAGCCCGATAAAAAGCGGAGATTTGGTTGTGGCTGCTTGACACCATTGCCCAATTGAGAATCTGTATCCCCGGCGCTCAACCAGTAATAGTATCCTAAAGCATTTTCCTCAGCTTTGCGTAAAGATTCTGTTCGCAGTCCACCCATCCAACCTCCTGGCTTCAGTTGCCCACTCGCTTGTAACTGTTGACGAGTGTAAATGAGGTTATCAGCAGAAGTTCCAGGACGGTAATCATTGCCCCAAGTCCAGTTTTGCATTGAGATATCCCCTGGGGTGGGAGCGTTAAACTTGACACCACCAAATTCCATTGGTTGTCCTTTGGTGGGACTCCAAATGCGACGGTAGGTGAAAACCAAGGGAAAACTTGCTAAGCGCTTCAATTCATAACTATAATATGGAGAGTATTGTGGATAAAATGCGGGCATTGTTTGCGGTTGCGGGTCTTTGGTCGCCTCCATTGCAAAGGTGTAGGTAAAGCCCTGAGTACAAAAAGGATCGTTTTGAGGACTGGAAGAAGAAGGTTCCAAATAAGAACGAGCATCAATTCCTAGTCTGTAAGGAACGTCAGCAAGAGCGATAATTTCGCCAGTTTCTGAAGTGTCTACAACATACCAGTTAGGAGCGTTATTGCCAGCTTTACTTTTGGTTTGTTTGGGGGCGAGGCGGACAATAGTTTTGCTAAAGCGGGATGAGTTTTGGTAGGTATAAGTGTCTTCGATGGTTTGAGATAATGGAGTTGTGTTGAGGGGTGGTGCACCTTGAACTGGTTGATGTTGGATGGCGATCGCACTACTAATGAGCTTCCCGTCGCTACTATATTCCAATTCCTTAATCACCGTGTTCGGGAACCATTGCAACTTTCCTTTGCCTTTTTTTTCAGCATCTTTGAGCATTGAAGTCAAAATTTCATGACCATCGCGCGGCAGAAAACACGAGTCACTTACCCAACAGTTACCAGGGTTAATATTACCACGGTATTTGCTCTCAATACGTTTTCGCAGTTCTAAGTAACCGCGAGAGTAGAAGAGTTTGCGACGCTGAGTTGGTCGTTCATCAAGTGCAGCAGTTCCTTGCGAGGAGATTTGTCCTCCCAACCAATCAGTAATTTCGGTCAGGCACACCGTTTCGCCTGCCAATATTGCCTCATAAGCTGTGGCGACACCAGACAGTCCTCCACCTACAACAAGGATGTCACAGTTGACTGTTTTGTCTGGTGTTCTGGGTGGTGCAGCAACGACAGCGTATGGTACGAGAAAAGAGAAAAGAGTCAGTATAGATAGCGATCGCTTAATTCTTAACAAGATCCGTTCAACTCCTAAATCACCTTTTACAGCATTCTTCCCAAATTTCCTGGTGACTTTTTTTTCTTCAGCCAGACAAATTAAACAAATACATTTGCCTTAAGTGCATAAAAATCAAAAGTCACCCATATGAAATATCAGAAGCGGTTTCAATCAATGCCGCCACACAAACAAAAAAGGGAAACTGAAACAATGAACACCAAGATTTTACTTGAACAATGTAAGACAACTAATTTATCACAGAGTAAGCGCTTCACCACCCTCTGAGCTAGACCATTTGTGTTGTGTTGTTGTGCCCGCTAAAAGCGGGCTTTTTTTATTGCGATGACCGCGCATTCGGTGTAATATCATGTCCGGATGAACACTTATAAAAAACGAAGAACCTCAACCGCTTGCGGCACCCTCTGGTGTGGGTTCGCAGGGGTTGGGGTGATACCAATTCAAAATTCAAAGCTTCGACACAACGACAAGCTCAGTGCATCGCTTCGCTCAGCTTTGACGTCGAGCGGTTTACATTGAGCGAAGTCGAAATGAGCCGAGACGTCAAAATCACCGATAGCGTTGCAAGAGCGTGTCCCCTTGGGACGAGCGCGTGCCCGTAAGCGCAGCGTGTCCGTAAGGACTTAGGGCATAGATTTGAGCCTCGCTCCGCGTAGACGCGTAGCGGCTTCTCGTAAGAGTGGAGCTATCGCTTACGCAGGACTTACGCCAACGTGTACTAGTTCATATTTTGCACTTGGCGATTAAAATTGAGGGACACAGAACCCCGACTTCGTAAAAATTGTCGGGGTTTTTGTTTTTCACAAATGATTTAGAACTGCACTATCCCTCTTCTGTCACTTTCCGGGAAGGCGATTGCCCAAAGGGCAGACGCCAGAGGCGTATCGCTAGAAGCCTCATGAGGCAATCAATACAAGCTATGCTATTAGAAAAAAATGGGTCTTGTATTTGTTATTAGAAAAGAATTGCGCAATCGCTTGCTATACAAAAGCTCTAGAATTCAGAAATGGCAAATGTTTTCGGAGAGTGACAGAAGAGGGCTATTACCCTTGGTAAACAATAAAATGAGTTGGTTTGTAAGTGCGAATAAAGTTTGTCATAGTGTCTTTTTCCTCAACAGTTGGTGTGGCAAAACAACCTGCTGTACCACTGTTAGCATTTTGTAGCAAAGCTGATGGATCGTAGTGAATACCTATTTCTGAGCGTTCAGTTTTGAAAGTCGGCGTAACTGGAGACCAAACACCACCAAATTCTCCCCCTTTAAATTCTACTATTCCTGGATAGTTGAAAGTGTAAATTCCAAAAGGTAAAGGCGTTTGAGAACCCGCAATATCAGATGGAGTTTGCTTGTTCGCTCGACCAGAAACACCTCGTACTGTATTCACAACTTGATTTCTGCCATCAATGAGTCGAGTCTGGTATATCCTCAAACCACCACTGATGGTTTTTAACGAGCGATTAGCAACCACTCTCGCTCCTTTGATGATTTTTATAAACTCATTCGCTACCCAACGATTCGCTCCAATTTGTACCCAATTCCTGTTTCCTGCATATACAGGTTCGCTGCTTACAGTTACTTCAGTACCATTAATCAAAGAATCTATTTTTTCCCCGTCAGGAAGCTTGCGAACCGCGAGGGAGTCACCATCTTTTGTTGAAACGTAAGCAATGGAAGGCATTAAATTATATCCTAAAGCTAATTAACAATATTTCATCGAAAAGTTATTTTCGCACTGCTATTAAACTTCAACCCGTCCTGGGAAGATTACGGATATTTTGCCGTTTCACATCAAATCCGTTTGTATCAGAATTATTTCTCCTTCCTTTTTCTCTGGGACGCCAGTTGCTTTACGTTCTTATCGATGGGGTTCTTAATTTTGTTAGCGCAGCCGGGCGTTTGCGTAGCGCCCCTTAGGGGCTAGCAAGTGACTCAGCCATCATGCACAACTACTGAATTTCTCTAAAGGATAGCCGTGCTGTTGGTGCTTTTGGATCTTTACTTGCGAAAGCGCAGTATGCGTTTGGATTCACTTTTCCATAATCCCTGAGGAAGTTCAAACAACTAGAGCGATCACTAAAAGTAGTTACATAAACAACAAATAAATGCTTGTCAACCAAATTTGGATAATCTGGTATCCAAAACACACCTGTTTGAGAATAACCTGCCGCCTGCAAAATTTTCGTTTGCTTGACAGCATTTTGTAAATTTGGGAAGGTAGAGTCTGCTATAAAATGAAATGAACTAGGCAAAGCACCAGTCTCTATATTTTGTTGTTTTAGAATTTGTACCATTTGAGAACTGGGGTTTACAGAAGGAGATAATCTAAAAGGGGCATCTGATCCAGTTGGTTTTGTGACTAATCCAGAGGAGGGTTCTTTCTTATACGCTGTTGGTTGGCGAAAGTTTGTTAACAAAAGACCAATAATTATAGATGTACCGAATAATGCACCTATCATAAAAACGCTACCAATAAATATACTGTTCTGTCTTTTGTTTTCAGCGGCAGGCCTTAGAGTCGTAGGAAGAGTCTGGGTTGGTGGTTGAGTACGCTTACCCACCTGCTCAGATGCAAGAGAACTTGCTATGCTTTGTAAAGCATATATCATTGCTCTAGCGCTGGGATAGCGTTCCCTAATATTGTTGCGAATTGCTTTATCTAGGACTGCTGCTAAACTTGCACTGACTCCATCGCGCTGCCAGATACTCTCCCCAGTGTATAAGTCTGTCGTCATTTGTTGCGGCAATTGTCCTGTGAGCAAATAAATAGCTGTTAGTCCTAAACTATATAGATCACTGGCAAAAACTGGACGCCCTGCTGCTTGTTCATTAGGCATAAAACCCGCTGTACCAACAATAATTGAACTGCTGACAGATCCTTGAGAACTCACCACTGTCCCCATCGTTTCTCGCACTGCACCAAAATCAATCAACACTGGTTTGTGATCTGATGAGCGCAAAATGATGTTATCTGGCTTAATATCCCGATGGATGAGACCTTTGTCATGCACATATTCCAGCACATCTAACAAACAGATCAAAATGGAGACAACCTCGCTTTCGCTTAAACATCCACTTTGTTGGACTTTCTCAAACAGGGTTTGTCCGTCGATCCATTCCTGTACTAAATAGAATTGTCCAAACTTCTGAAAGTAAGCGTACAGAGTGGGAATTTGATGACTAGCAGCTCCAAGATCCTCTAAAGCGATAGCTTCCCGTCGAAATCGCTTTTGTATCTGTTCTTGAATCAGAGGACTGTCGTTGACTGGTTTGAGTTGTTTAATCACACAACGGCGTGCCGAGGGCATTTGGGTGTCTTCTGCTAAGAAAGTGTCGCAAAATCCACCAGATCCAAGTACGCTGATGATATGATAACGCTCACTCAGTAATGCTGGTATCGTTCTTTTTTCTTGATTCATATTAATTTTTGTGTTTTCTAAATGATTGACAAGACAAAATCGTAATTTTTACAAATCCAGTTATTGAGGATGTACAATTTCTGAGTTTTGTCAATGATTTTAATAGAATTTTCATAGAAAATTGTCAATAGCAGAATATTACAAGGAATTCCTACTTTGAGAAACAATTAAATTTTATATCAACTCAAGATTTTAAATTCAAAATAAGTTATTTAATTTTTGTCAA
This sequence comes from Brasilonema angustatum HA4187-MV1, assembly GCA_019359695.1. GTDB lineage: Bacteria > Cyanobacteriota > Cyanobacteriia > Cyanobacteriales > Nostocaceae > Brasilonema > Brasilonema angustatum. The sequence continues at coordinate 39,914 of JAHHGV010000044.1, read as the reverse complement.
CGGAGAATAATTGAAGAAGAAAATTATGAAAAAAGGAAAACTCAGAGAAATTTATATATCCCGAGCCAAATTATTTTGTTTGAGAGTAATTTAAGTTAATTATAACGCTTCTTTATGAGTCAGCAGACATTCTCTAAAAAAAGTGCAAAAATAGTGATGCTTTTAGTGGTATGGAAAGCTTAATCTATATGCATCAAACCACGAAAAAATAAAATTTAATCCATCATATACCTTGAGGTTAAGCTGATGCTTCAGGAAGATTTAGTTATCAGTAGTAGCCATGACTCACGGCTTGTAACGTTTTCCATTATCATTGCAGTTTTTGCATCATACACTGCTCTTGATTTAGCTGGGCGGGTCACGGCAGCCAAGGCATCGGCGAGAATGGCTTGGCTGATTGGCGGCGGGATTGTAATGGGAATCGGTATCTGGTCGATGCATTTTGTCGCGATGCTTGCCTTCAGTTTGCCGATACCGATGTTCTACGACATGTGGACTGTGGTGGTGTCAATACTGCCTGCCATCATTGCCTCGCTTGGCGCACTTTTTCTTGCCAGTCGCCGAGTGTTGAATCTCTGGCAATTGCTGATTGGTGGTACCCTCATGGGTATTGGTATTGCGTCGATGCACTACATTGGAATGTACGCGATGCGAATGGAAGCAACCACTGAGTATAACCCACTGCTGTTTATGCTTTCTGTGCTGATCGCCATTGGTGCGTCGATCATCGCACTATGGATTGCGTTTCAATTACGCATGCAGACGAGTAGCGTGGGGTGGACAAAGCTTGGCAGTGCAGTCGTCATGGGAGTAGCAATTGCTGGGATGCACTACACAGGAATGGCAGCGGCTCATTTTAAAGCCAGCAATTTACAAGTATTTACGAATTCCCAAGCAATAACTAACTCCCTAAGTTGGCTGGCTATTGGCATTGGTGTCGCCACTGTTGTTATCTTGGGTTTTGCATTGCTAACTTCGTTTGTCGATCAGCGTTTAGCAGCCTCAGGGAAGCTTTTGGAACAACAAGAAGTCGAAACGATACGTTCCCAGCAATTTATAGAAATTACTCTAGGCATCCGGCGATCGCTCAAATTAGATGATATTTTCGGTACAACCGTTAATGAAATTCGTCAAGCATTAACAACAGATCGTGTTGTGATTTATCACTTCAATTCTGACTGGAGTGGTACTATTATCGCGGAGTCAGTTGCAGAGGGTTTGGTGAAAACTTTAGGACAAAAAGTCAATGATTCATTTCGCGAAGATGAGATTGAAATGTACAAAAGTGGTAGAGTTCGAGCCACTAGCAACATTTATAAAGCAGATTTTACAGATAGTCAGAAAAATCTTTTAGAAAGTTTTCAAATTAAGGCAAATTTAGTTGCACCTATTTTAAAAAATTATCAGCTGACAGGTTTATTATGTGCCCATGAATGCTTAAGACCTCGAAAATGGCAAAAGTCTGAAATTGATTTATTTAGACAACTCGCAATTCAAGTTGGAATTGCCTTAGAACAAGCCAGTCTTTTTGATGAACTTCAACAGGCACAAAAAGTATTGCTGCTTCGTGATCGAGCAATTGCAGCTGCTAGTAACGCCATCTTTATTACCGACTCGCACCAAAGCGACAATCCGATCATTTTTTGCAACCCCGCTTTTGAAACAATCACAGGTTATTCACAAGAAGATGTGCTTGGATGCAACTACCGCTTTTTACTGGGAACCGACACAAATCAAACGACTGTTGAACAAATACGCGACGCTATGCGTGACTCGAGTGAATACCAAATTATTGTCAGGAGTTACCGCAAAGATAGCACCCCATTTTGGTGTGAATTAACAGTTTCTCCAGTACGAGACGCATTTGGACGCGTCACAAATTTTATTGGAGTGCTATCTGACATTACTTTACGCAAGCAAGCGGAAGAAGGATTTCGGCAGACTAAAGAAGTTCTTCAAAGGCAGCTTTTAGAACTTATTGGTGATGTTAAAGAAGCAACTCATGGTGATTTAACAGTTCGAGCTAAAATTTCAGTTGGTGAAATTGGTGTAGTGGCTGATTTTTTAAATACTATTATCGACAGTTTCCAGCGGATTGTAACTCAAGTCAAAACAGCTGCTGACCAACTGAGTGTTGCTATGGAGCCAAACTCTAGTGCTATCCAACACTTAGCAGATGAAGCACTCATACAGGTTAACGAAATTAACCACAGTCTTGAAGAAATGGATAACATGAGTGTGTCGATCCAAACAGTCGCACAGATTGCTCACCAAGCGACAGAAGTTATTGAAGCGACTTCTGATAAAGCACAGACGGCTGGTAAAGCAATGGATTTTACGCTCGATACTATTTGGAATTTACAACAAATTGTTGTGGAAACTGCGAACAGAGTCAAGTGTGTGGGCGAAACTTCTCAAAAAATTTCCTCCTTTGTATCCTTGATGAAGCAAATTGATATGCAAGTCAACTTGTTAGCTGTCAATGCTGGTGTTGAGGCTGCGTGGATGGGTGGAAATCCAATCTTTATCAAATTAGCAGAAGAAATTTCTCAATTGGTTGCGAAGTCTGCTGAAGTAACCAAAGAAATTTCACAAATTTTCGACAACATTCAATCGCAAACCAGGGAAGTTGTCAGAGGCATAGAACAAGGAACAACTCAGATGGTGGGTGGAGTAAAAGTTGTTGAAAATGCCAAGTATAATCTCAATCAGATTATAGACGTGTCCCGCCAGATTGATTCTTGCTTAGAGTTAATTCTTACAGAAACAGTTTCTCAGACAAAAACATCTCAAACAGTTGTGTCGTCCATAAAAGAGGTTGCTGAAGCTTGTGAACGTACTGCCGATTCGTCTGGTATAGTGTCTCATTCTCTGCAGCAAACACAAGAAGTAGCGCTAGAATTACAGGATTCAGTCGGTATCTTTAAAACAGGGTTAAGCACATGATACTCATTGAATCTAAAATTAATCAGACATATGTGTAAGAACGTTTACTGATAACTTTATTAGGAGCAACCGACTAGATTAGGAGCAACCGACTAGCGGCGCGCCACCCGTTATGAATGAAACAAACACCTTTTTCCCTGTTAAGCGTTAAGCGTTAAGCGTTCCCTGTTAAGCGTGTTTCTTGAAAGCAATTTTTAACAAAAGAACTCACGTGTCAGTCAAAAGAAGTCAGTGGGAAAGATGCAATACATATAATATTTTTAGTACTGCTCGCCTGGGCTGGTCAGTACATCACCCCAAAAGGAGATATTTTGATGAATTTAAAGGCAGTTGTAGAACTGTTCCAAGAGACATTCCAAGAATGGAGTAAGGATAAAGCGTCACGTTTAGCCGCAGCACTCTCTTATTACACTATTTTTTCTATTGCCCCATTACTGATTATTGTCATTGCGATCGCCGGTGCGGTATTTGGAGAAGCAGCGGCACAGGGCGCAATTGTAGAGCAACTTCAAGGTTTAGTCGGTAAACCTAGCGCACAAGTTATCCAGACAGCCATTCAAAATGCCAGCCAGCCGAAAGCGGGAACTATCGCTTCCATTATCAGCGTTGTCGTCCTGCTGTTTGGTGCTACTGGTTTATTTACCGAGTTGCAAGATGCCCTAAATACGATTTGGGAAGTGCAGCCAAAACCCGGACGGGTTATGAAAAACATAGTTCGCCAACGTGTGACATCGTTTGCGATGGTATTAGTTATTGGTTTTTTATTACTTGTGTCACTTGTGATTAGTGGAGTGTTAGTAGCGCTAGTTGGTTACTTTAAAAATGTCGTACCTGGTGTCGATTTTATCTGGCAGTTTCTCAACTTCATCATTGGTTTTGCCATCACCACATTACTATTTGGGCTAATTTTCAAAGTACTGCCAGATGTTAAAATTACTTGGAGTGATGTTTTAACCGGAGCTGCGCTCACCGCATTTTTGTTTTCTATTGGCAGGTATCTTTTGGGACAGTATCTGGGTAACGGCAGTTTTGGATCAGCCTACGGTGCTGCTGGCTCTGTGGTAATTATCTTGGCTTGGGTTAATTATGCTGCCCAGATTCTCTTTTTTGGTGCCGAGTTTACCCAGGTTTATGCGAGAAAGTATGGTTCCCGCATTATCCCCGATAAACATGCCATTCCTCTGACAGAAGATGCTCGCCTTAATCAAGGGATGAAACCAAAAAATAGGAATGAACGAACACAAAAGAGAAAACGCTCTGATGATGACTCTAACTAATAGCAATTCCAAAAATGTTTGTGACAGATAGTGCATTTAACCCGCAAGTCGTAGTCAGTCAACAAAGTAATTACTTATGGGGTAAGTTGAGCCAAGAGTTGAATCATCTTGGTTCACAAATTTTCCAACTAAAGTAGAGCAATAAAATTAAACGTAAGATGTACGCAACGACCAAAATGTACTGAAAGGAAGCAATCTTCTCAAATTATATGTTATTTTTTTTAGGTATAACTATTTATCAAGTAACGACAAAAAAACTTAAAAAAAACCTCTAGTTTTCTCTAGAGGCTTTAGTCGTAATTGAGAAGAGAAATGCTGGAGAAGCATAGTAGTTTTATTTTGCCTGATAGACTAACAATATACCCACATCCAGAAGGAATAGAATCAAAAAAGATAATTTTTATACTTAGAAATAAGAGAACTCTGAATTGTTGGAATTATACTCTACGCATAAATTATTCTACAAATACCAGCTTGTATTTTTTTATAGGTAAATAATAACACTGCAGTCTAGTGATATATACTTTAAAATGTGATAGTGTACACATTAAACAAGTCAATCTTATGAGTGCCCTTACACCCCTACACCCCTGTGTTTCTTCAAAGTAAGAGCAAACTTTTGATTAAAGTCTGCTACATACTCTTTATGAGTTCCCGCGTTCTTTGTACAATATGACGGTTGTACTAAGTGGCGGACTGTGATTGAGCGTTATACCTTGCCCGAGATGGGCAATCTCTGGACAGAAGCATATAAGCTAAAAACTTGGCTGCAAGTAGAAATTGCTGTTTGTGAGGCTCAAGCTGAGTTGGGTTATATTCCAACTACAGCGGTTGAGGAGATTAAGGCAAAGGCGAATTTTGATCCAAAGCGGGTGCTGGAAATTGAAGCTGAAGTCCGCCACGATGTGGTTGCTTTCTTGACAAATGTCAATGAATATGTTGGTGAGGTGGGGCGTTACATCCACTTGGGTTTAACGAGTTCTGATGTGCTGGATACGGCTTTGGCACTGCAACTTGTTGCTAGTCTGGATGTGTTGATGCAACGCCTAGAAGATTTGATTGAGGTTATTCGTCAAAAGGCTAAGGAACATCGCACCACGGTGATGATTGGACGTTCCCACGGTATTCACGCTGAACCTATCACTTTTGGTTTTAAGTTGGCTGGGTGGTTAGCAGAAGTGTTGCGACACCAAGAACGTTTGAAAATTTTGCGTGAAACAATCGCTGTGGGTAAGATGTCTGGTGCAGTGGGAACTTATGCCAATATTGAACCTCGGGTGGAGGCGATCGCCTGCGAAAAACTCGGACTCAAACCGGATACAGCATCGACACAGGTGATATCGCGCGATCGCCACGCCGACTTTGTGCAGCAACTAGCAATGCTTGCCGCATCCATAGAACGCTTCGCCGTCGAAATTCGCAACTTACAAAAAACAGACGTTCTAGAAGTCGAAGAATTCTTCTCCAAAGGGCAAAAAGGCTCCTCAGCCATGCCCCACAAACGCAACCCCATTCGTTCAGAAAGACTCACAGGAATGGCAAGATTAGTTCGCTCTCATGCTGGTGTTGCCCTGGAAAATATCGCATTATGGCATGAGAGAGATATTTCCCATAGTTCGGCAGAACGAGTGATTCTTCCCGACTCTTGCATTTTGACTCACTTTATGTTGAAAGAAATCACCGAGTTGGTGAAAAACCTACTGGTTTATCCAGACAACATGGAACGGAATATGTACTGTTATGGTGGCGTGGTATTCAGCCAGAGGGTGCTATTAGCACTGGTAGACAAAGGAATGAGCCGTGAAGATGCTTACGCAATTGTGCAGCAAAACGCTCACACCGCTTGGAACAAACCAGACGGTGATTTTCATGAGTTGATTGTCAAAGACTCTCGCGTTACCGAAAAATTATCGTCAGCAGAAATTGAAGAGTGTTTTGATGCACAGCAGCATTTAAAACATTTAGAGGAGGTTTATCAACGGCTGGGAATTTAGTTTTAAAACAGTGAACAGTGAACAGTGAACAGTAAACAGTGAACAAGGGGTGGACGAGTCCGTTTCCTACCTGATAACTGATAACTGATAACTGTTCACTGATAACTGATAACTGTTTACTGTTAAATTTCCTGAAATATTTTATAATTGCCACAGACGACTTCTACACAGATATCTCCTTCCAAACGAAAATAAATGAGTGATGAATCTGTCTCAATGCTTCCCTTTGAATCCTTAAATGGGTAAGACAAGGCTGATAAAATTTGACTTCCGCCTTCCTCGATTTTCTTGAGTTCCACTTCCCCTACCCAAAAGCAAAAATCTTCATCATCTGTATTTAGAGGCTGAGAAATCACAAGGTGAACGATTCGATAAAGTTCAATCTTCGCATCACCAGATTCGGGACCAAAGGTAAACTCAAGGCGCAATCCAAAATTTTGAGGAAGTAAGGAAATTCCAATGAGATCAGCGCTTTTCAAATCTTCCAAAAAGGTTGTTATATTTTGGGCAATGCTTATAGTCATGGAATCACAATTTCTCCGGTACTATGTGTATTTGCTCCAGGGATAAATTGTATTTGGCTACCAAATTGATCGTACCTACGACGGTAATATTTTCTATTATTACCTTTAATCTTTGGTCCGCTACGGACAATTTCTCCATTTGGTCTAATATGAATTACACTGCCATCTGGATGCTCATAAGTTTCATATCCGCCTGTTGTGGAGGTTTTAAATTCAAAGCCTTGAGAGATGAGTATTGTTCTTGCTTCTAACCTAGTTTTTCCTGTTAAATTAGTAAGCTGCTGGGCGGCTAGATTCATCAGTGAGAAAGCACAATTCGTTTTGTAATATTTGTTTTGTTCATTGAGTATTACACATCAGAGATACAATTACTTGTGTTTCCTCTGACCATGCAGTGTTAATCCCCTTGCGCTTAAGTGGATAATTTCAACTTTTGGATCGAATTGAGCAGGACTTGAAAATAATTGGTGATGGGCGATAGCTTCTCTACGAGACGCTGCGCGTAAGTCCCAAAGGGACACGCTTGCGCTTACGCGCTCTGCCCGGAGCGCAGATTGCATGAATAAACAGGTATTTTTCACTCACAATTCAATAGCCAGCAAGTTGACTTATTAGATTTGAACTAATCTGAAAACTGAAGCTAAAAATCCACTTATCACTATCAAACCGAGTATATATAGAATTTGGGTAGTACGTTGAGCCTTAACTAAGATTTCCTGGTAAGAAAGTTGATGATTTCTAATCAGAAAGAAGGCTGGAGGACTAAATATTTGGGGTAGCAGTCGATTGAGTAAAAATCGCAGCAAAGTGTTGATATTCCATAGCTTTGTGCGAAGGGGAGCTTGGTTATACTGCCAAGGAAAAGCAATTTGGGCAAGACGTATCAAAGCTTTGACATCAGCAAACCGTAAGGATTCGTACAAAGGCAGAGCACTAGAGATGTCATCATCATTTTTAGAAAGTGCTTCGTTGAGGACACACACATCTTCTAATGCAGAATTGACTCCTTGTCCGATGTCTGGAGGAAAGCAATGGATAGTGTCCCCTAACAAGACTACCCCAACGGTAGAAGAACGATCGCCTATTCCTTGATTTGCTTGTTTGTGTGTTAACTCGAAGTGCAATCCAGAACAATATTGAGGAGGAGGAAAGTAACCGCCTTCACTGGAAGCAAATCGAGCAGCTTCTTCAGGCGAAACTATTTGGTGTATGGGCAATTGTGGAAAGGCTTGCTCAAAAAAGTTATACACCTGTTCACTATTTTTTAATTCCCATATCTCATGATTTGGTAGTCTAATGATATTTGCACTACGAAATTCATTTGGATTTTTAATTGGTAATAAACCAAGGGACAGTGTTCGCCTGCGGTCTCGGAAAGCGCTACGAACTGCATATGACATAGTACATACAGCGTGTTCCTCACCACTCTTATCTAACGGAAAATTTGGAGGTAAACTTAAGACTTTATACCTCAAATTTGAGCTAGGCGAAGGAAAACACTTCATCTCAAATCTATCTGATGTAGGTTTGTCCCACTCTTTCAAAGTGTTTCGGACAATGGAGTAAATGCCATCACAACCAACCAGAAGCTGAGGCTCAAATTTGGCAACACTACCGTTCTGTGTTTGGGAAACAACTTCAAGCTGTTCACCCTCTGCGTTTTCTTGGGCTATCTTATTGATTTCAACACATGTTGTATTAAACAGTACAGTGATCTTGTCTTGCCAATTACGTTCAATTTCTTGATATAGCAAAAGAACAAATGCCCTTCGGGGAATCCAGTAAGCTGTTTTTTGCTTTGGATCTACAAAAGGTAATTTAAATGTTTTTTTGCTTCCGTTGGCTTTGATTTCTGTGAGATAAAATTCTGTATTTGGAACACTAATTTCTACTAGCTTGTCAGTCATTCCAAGGAAGTCAGTAAATTTTTGACCCCGACCATCAATGAGATAATTGAATGATTTATCGGGTTCATAGTAATCAGCAGTGGCGCGTTTTTCCAAAACTGTAATATTTGTCCAACCACGTTTGGCTAGCATTAATGCTGTGGCAAGTCCTGCTGGGCCTCCCCCAACAATCAATACATTTTGGCGAGAATGATTGGTTTTCTCTGCTGCACGAGTATCGGTAAGCATATTAATGTTCGTGTTGGCATCTGCGATTATTTTCAATATTAGATAATATATCTCGCTTTAACTCTTACTTTGGTTTTAATTCCCTTGCGGGGAAGTGGGTGATTTCAACTTGCGAATCCTTGTACAAGCCATATCCTGATGTTCTATTGTTTTAATCCCCTTAACGGGGAATAGAGAATTTCAACAAGCAAAAGATTATTATGAACCACTCATGCTTGGTAGTTTCAATCCCCTTAACGGGGAATAGAGAATTTCAACATGAGGTCAGAGACTTATATTATTATGCACATCCGTTTCAATCCCCTTAACGGGGAATAGAGAATTTCAACCTCAATCTAGCCGCAATTTGCTGGGCACTATCACTAGTTGTGTTTCAATCCCCTTAACGGGGAATAGAGAATTTCAACCTTTGTCCCAATTAGGAGATAACAATGGCAGCAGGTTTCAATCCCCTTAACGGGGAATAGAGAATTTCAACTTTGACGGATTTCATCCCTAAAATCACTCATGTATTAATATCTGTTTCAATCCCCTTAACGGGGAATAGAGAATTTCAACTATTAATGGAAGCCAAATAGGAGGTGACGTTAGTATGTTTCAATCCCCTTAACGTGGAATAGAGAATTTCAACTTAAAGAAAAATTATGTGTATTCCCTGTTAATGAAGTTTCAATCCCCTTAACGGGGAATAGAGAATTTCAACTACCTTAGAAGCGATCGCATCATCTTTAGGAGTATTGAAAGCTAGTTTCAATCCCCTTAACGGGGAATAGAGAATTTCAACACGACAACGTGGGCGGAATTGCAATTTTAGAAGATATTGTTTCAATCCCCTTAACGGGGAATAGAGAATTTCAACTTGCTTGCCTTCCATCACATTTAGAAAAGCTGATTCAGGTTTCAATCCCCTTAACGGGGAATAGAGAATTTCAACACAATTAGTGTCTCACCGAGCTATGTTTCCGGATCTCCTGTTTCAATCCCCTTAACGGGGAATAGAGAATTTCAACTAAGCCGTTTGCGCCGTCCTTTCATGCAAGTTCACGTTTCAATCCCCTTAACGGGGAATAGAGAATTTCAACGCTATGATTAATTCGTCCAACTTGATTAGTACTGTGTTTCAATCCCCTTAACGGGGAATAGAGAATTTCAACTGCAAGCGGTTGTTAATGCTTCAGACTCGAAGATTCTTGTTTCAATCCCCTTAACGGGGAATAGAGAATTTCAACCTAATGAGTTCTTCTTCCAGAGTTTCGTACAGCAGCGTTTCAATCCCCTTAACGGGGAATAGAGAATTTCAACTGAAGTGTCACCCAAGTTAGATGCTATGTTTTTGGTTTCAATCCCCTTAACGGGGAATAGAGAATTTCAACGAATGGCGGCAGGGTTAGGGGTTCGAGCCGTTGGGTTTCAATCCCCTTAACGGGGAATAGAGAATTTCAACGTGCTTTTTTTGTTGAAGCGACTTCTGGAAACATGTTTCAATCCCCTTAACGGGGAATAGAGAATTTCAACCAGATTACTACGACCGAAAAAGGAGAGAAGATGAAGTTTCAATCCCCTTAACGGGGAATAGAGAATTTCAACTGCGGTCATATAAAACCCATGACCTATTTAGTTTTCGAGGTGCGGTTGCGCGGATGTATAACAAAAGTAGCATTTCAGCGATCCGACGTCAAGTAGTGCCAATTTCAAAACAGCCTCAAACTTACTCCTGGTAAAGATTCTAGCGATCGCGCGGATCAAATTTTATCAAAAAACTCCCAAACTCAGAACTGATAAGCTTTTGAGCCGCAAATTTCCTATTGGCTTTTCAAACAGCTACCCATCCGCGCAGTCTTTCAAAATTCTGAGGTTTTATTAGGAGTAATATTACGTGGATAAGTCAATTTCCAGCTTTGTGGATCTTTTAATTCATTGTACATACCCTGAAGAATTAACCTGAAAGCCGTTCGAGTTCTAATGTAGTCCCGGATCAAATGCGTACCTGGTTCAGCAAAAATGCCATCAACTTCTTGTAACGTGCCAAATGGCTTTTCACAGTTGCTGCCAGCACCTTTTACAGTTAAAACAAAAAATGGGGCTTCCTTGTATTTATCTGGTACTTCAAAGATTCCATAAACATGATGTTCACCAAGCCACGGCTGAACAACGACTTTGGTAGCATACACATCGTATTTTCCGAATCTTGGTCTCAAAACTGCTTTGATGTTGCAATTAGAATCATCGACAGGAAACCATAAATAAAGTGTCGTCAGGCTAGTGACTAATAAAAGCAAGATAAAAGTAATATAGTTGTGTTTCCACCACATAAGGTTAAAGAATTCGTGATTCGTCAGGTAAGTGGGTCAAATTTAATATAAAACCTCACCCTGCCTCCTGCTTCCCTCTCCTTATCAAGGAGAGGGATTGAAAGTGAGGTCTTATCTTATATTTCATTAGCTACTAACTAAGTTAATGACGAATCACGAAAAATTGCACAGCGACTTGACTACAATAGCCCAACCATGTGCAGTAGACCGCGACCTGTAACGAGTTCGATAATTAATGCTATGAAGCCTAACATGGCAATACGACCATTCCAAACTTCTGCACTACTTGTCATACCCCACTCCCAACCTTCTGGCGGGTAAATTCTCACCTTCTTCTTCCATTGGCTGGCTTGGGAGAACTTCAGACTGGGGGCTTTTAATGCATCAATCACCAAATCAGCTAGTGCTTTGATAAACACCGGATGTGTGTTGAGTGCAGGTACGCGACGGAAGTTGTGAATTCCGGATTCTTCTGCAAGTTCGCGATACTCAATATCAATCTCTTGTAATGTCTCGATGTGTTCTGAGACAAAACTGATGGGTACGACAACCAAATCTTTGACACCTTTTTCCCCTAGTTCCGGGATTGCTTCTTCTGTATAGGGTTGCAGCCATTCCACCGGACCAACGCGGCTTTGGTAAGCTAAGACATGAGAGTTTGGTCGATTGAGGGTTTGCATAATCAGATGAGTGCATTCCTCAATTTCTTGCTGGTAAGGATCGCCTGCTTCGTCAACGTAACTTTTTGGAACGCCGTGGGCGCTGAAGAAAATTTGAGCTTCATCAGGATTGGGACACTGTTCTATTTCCTGATCGATCAGCTGCGCCATTGCTTGCAGGTAGCCTGTAGATTTGTACCAAGAAGGAATGACGGTGTAATCAATCAGCTGAAGTTTTGGGTTTTCTTGCCAAATTTTGTCTAAAAGCCGGAAGCTTGAACCACTAGTACTGATAGAGAATTGCGGATACAAGGGTAAGATGACAAGGCGATCAATGTTATCTTGGGTAATTTTGGCGATCGCCTCTTCGGTGTAAGGATGCCAGTAACGCATACCCACGTAAACACTAGCGTCCTGTCCCAAGCCACCCAACTGTTCTCTCAAGGCTTCTCCTTGAGCTTCGGTTATCCGTCGTAACGGTGAACCGCCGCCAATTTGCTTGTAATTCTCTTGAGATTTTTGAACACGCCTTGAGGAAATCCACCAAGCTAGGGGTTTCTGCAACCAGGTAAACGGTAGGCGAATAATTTCGGGATCAGAAAATAGGTTATAGAGAAATGGCCTAACATCTTCTAATTTGTCAGGACCACCGAGATTGAGTAATAACACGCCTACGCGACCCATAGCTATTAAAATCCCCCAATCTTTTCATCTTTTTTACTAATGTTAACAATATATCCTGAATAAATATCCAAGTTAACAATAAGGGGAAAGGTTGTGGCTACAATTTTGAGGGATTGGAGTTACCGCTACCAATGGCTCTACGATGGCATATCTGGTTTAGCGGCTCTGAGTGTAGGCGGTGAGGGGCGTTTGAGGCAATTAGCTTTGCAAGGATTAACAATTTCAAAAGATACGAAAGTTCTAGATTTATGTTGTGGTAGTGGTCAAGTCACACAGTTTTTAGTGAAATTGTCACAAAATGTAACAGGTTTAGATGCTTCCCCATTATCCCTAAAACGGGCACAGCAAAATGTTCCCCAAGCTAAATATGTGGAAGCTTTCGCGGAAGATATGCCATTTGCAGATAATGAGTTTGATGTGGTGCATACAAGCGTAGCACTGCATGAAATGGAGCAACAACAACTGCGGCAGATTCTCCAAGAAGTAAACAGAGTCTTGAAGCCAGGAGGCGTGTTTACACTCGTGGATTTTCACAATCCTACCAATCCCTTATTTCTGCCTGGAGTGTGGGTATTTTTGTTGTTGTTTGAAACACACACGGCTTGGCAATTGTTGAAAACTGATTTACCTGCGTTATTAACAGAGATTGGGTTTGAAGTTAGTGAACCGAAGTTGTATGCAGGTGGGAGTTTGCAGGTGATACAGGCGAAGAAATGAGATGAGGGGTGTTGGGGGATAGGGGTGTAAGGGGAGCCAGTGCCCTTCGGGCGTTGTAAGGTTGTGCTCACAGGTGTAGGTTTTTTACTTTTGGGTGTTGGCAAGACTTGGAGGACAAGCAAGGAAAGTAGACAAGGAAGTTTTTTTACGCCCAGATGATGAAAAAACAGTATATATACATAGAAATTATGTTTTTTCCTTGTCCTCTTTCCCCCCGTGTCTACCCGGTTTCACCCCATTCCAGATCTAAGTGTAAAAAACCTACACTTGTCAGGTAAGGATGTGGGGGTGTAAGGGATAAAATGATGATAACCTAGATGTTGAGCGAAGCAGTAAAAAAAGTAAGCAAGCTAGGCAAATAGACCTCTGGACAAAAATAGACCTCTAGAAGGGACTGGACTTTATGAATAACAACCCTCCTACCACTCCTGCACAATGTCCCTTCCGTGGAACCCGGATTGGCGGCGCGCTCGGTTCCAAGCCGCAAACTGATGATTGGTGGCCGAACCGACTTCAGGTCGAGCTACTTCACCAAAATTTGCCCCAGGCAAACCCGCTGCGAGATTTTGATTACAAGGGCGCTTTCGAGAAGATTGATTTTGAACAGTTGAAGAGCGATATCAAAGCGCTGCTGACGGATTCAAAAGACTGGTGGCCAGCCGACTATGGTAATTATGGGCCTCAGATGATTCGCATGGCGTGGCACGCCGCAGGCACCTACCGGATCGCAGATGGTCGTGGCGGAGCGTCTCAGGGCATGCAACGCTTCGCACCCATCAATTCGTGGTGGGACAATGGGAACACAGATAAATCACGACGGCTGCTCTGGCCAATCAAGCAGAAATATGGCGCGGCACTAAGCTGGGCCGATCTGATGACTCTGACTGGCAACTGCGCACTCGAAATCATGGGGTTTAAGACCTTCGGTTTTGGTGGCGGTCGCATTGATGCCTGGGAGGCAGATCGCGCGACATACTGGGGGCCGGAGTTCTGGAACGGCGATCCGGTTGACGATATCAAGGAATACCCTGGTCATCCTGACGAGATGGTCACTCGCACGATTCGGTGGGTTGGGAAGCCGAACGAGGAATACTACGACCTTGAGAACCCGCTAGCAGCTTCGCACCAGGCGCTAATTTACGTCAATCCAGAAGGTCCCAACGCCGAAGGCGACCCCCATGGCTCAGCGCGAGACATTCGCGAGACGTTTGCGCGTATGGGCATGAATGACGAAGAAACTGTCGCGCTCATTGCAGGTGGTCATGCCTTTGGCAAAAGTCACGGCATGGTCTCGCCGGACAAGATCGGTCCAGCGCCGGAAGCTGCGCCGATTCAGGCTATGGGCTTGGGGTGGCAGAACCCTGAAGGCACTGGGTTTGCCCAATATACGATGACAAACGGGATCGAAGGATCATGGACTCCAAACCCAACCCAGTGGGACAACAGTTACCTCACCAATCTTTTTAAGTACGACTGGGAACAGACAAAGAGTCCAACAGATGCCATTCAGTGGAAGCCGAGCAATCCTGATGCGCCAAAGACACCGGATGCCCATCAACCGGGCGTCGAGCACCCGTTGATGATGATGACTTCGGACATTGCGTTGAAGGTCGATCCGATCTATCACGAGATCTGTCAGCACTTCTTGGATGACTTCGATTACTTCAGCGATGCGTTCGCGCGCGCCTGGTATAAGCTGATCCATCGAGACATGGGGCCGAAAACGCGCTATATTGGTCCGGAAATCCCAGAGGAAGATCTGATCTGGCAAGATCCAATTCCGGCACTGGATCACGAGGTGGTTGATGTCGCCGATATCAATTCTCTCAAGGATAAGATTTTAGCGAGTGGGATCTCTGTTTCGGCGCTTGTGTCAGCCGCTTGGGCATCAGCATCGATCCACCGCCATTCCGACAAGCGCGGCGGCGCAAACGGGGCGCGCGTTCGCCTCAATCCCCAGAAAAACTGGGAAATTAACCGCCCGCAGGAGCTCGGCGAGGTCCTATCGACCCTTGAGCGAATTCAGGCGGACTTTAACGGTGCTCAGTCGGGCAGCAAAAAAATCTCGCTCGCGGATCTGATCGTCCTCGGTGGCTGTGCTGCGGTCGAGAAGGCCGCGCAAGACGCTGGGGTTTCTGTTACCGTCCCGTTTACTCCGGGTCGGATGGATACGACTCAGGAACTGACAGATGTTGAAATGTTTGAATGGCTGAAGCCAGTTTCGGACGGTTTCAGAAATTATCACAATGAGGCGGTCGGCTATAAAGTGAAACCGGAGCGGCTCTTCCTCGATCGGGCACAGCTCCTGACGCTGACTGCGCCTGAGTGGACGGTTCTGGTCGGCGGACTTCGCGCCCTCGATCAGAATTGGGACTATTCAAAGCACGGTAGCTTCACTGATCGACCCGGTGTTTTGACCAATGACTTTTTCCGTGTCCTGACCAGTATGGACTATGAGTGGAAGCCGATAGACAATCGCGAGATGCTTTTTAACATCTGCGATCGCAAAACGGGCGAAACGAAGTTCACCGCAACACGTTGCGATCTCATCTTCGGCTCGAACGCGGAGCTTCGTCAAATTACTGAAGTCTATGGCGCTGATGACGGTCACGAGCGTATGGTCAAGGACTTCGCCGCGGTCTGGAACAAAGTGATGATGCTTGATCGCTTCGACGTTCACGCTTAACAGACTAGTAGTCCACCAAGCTAACTTTGCTAGGTATATTTTTTGTAAAACTCTTTAAGAGTAAGCATTCCAAAATTTTTCACCCAGCAAAGTTTCTTTGGTCAAGCACTAGTGCAGCGTCACAGCTTATTTTTAGCTTCTTCGCCGTAAGCCCCGCGCTATAACGGTACTCCGTTTAGCGTCGGGATATAAGGCGGGGGATGAGTTAATAATATTCAATTCTCCATTTGATCAAACTCTACTTTCCCATAATCCAGTTTGATAATCCGGTCGGCTACATGAAAATAGCGGTCATCGTGGGTAATCGCCAGTACAGTTTTGCCTTGATATCTCAGTTTTGGTAAAAGTTGAGTGTAGAAAATTTCTTTAAACACTGGATCTTGGTCAGCAGCCCATTCATCAAATAGATAAATCGGTCTATCTTCTAAATATGCTGTCAGCAAAGCTAATCGTTTACGTTGTCCTTGTGATAGATTAGTAGTAGAAAGTTTGCCGTTTTCAATTTTGACTTTGTGGTCAAGTTGAAGTAGCTTCAGGTATTCTTGAGCTTGAGTATCTAAGTCAATATTATCTAATCCCAAAAGTTCTTCAAATAAATAGAAGTCAGAGAAAACCACAGAAAAGTGTTGACGATACCACTCTCGATTTTGTTCGGTAATTAATTCTCCATCAAACAAAATTTCTCCAGCTTCGGGAATGTAGAGTCCTGTAATGAGTTTGGCTAGAGTTGATTTACCGCTACCATTTCCCCCAACAATAAACACTAGTTCTTGCGGAGAAAATGTTAAATCCACTGGGCCAAAACTAAAGTTACTATCTTGTATATCTGTATGGTAAGTATGAGTCACACCTACAAGTTGTAAGCGCTGCCAAGTGGTGTTTATGGCAGATGGAACTGTTGATATTTCAGCCCGACTTGCCAGAGATAACCCCAGCGATTCTATTTTTTGCAAAGCAATGCTGGCTTTGCTTAACACAGGCAGTTTACTGATAATATTGTCCATTGGCAACATCAAGTATGTGAAGGTCAAGATGTAGCCAGAAAGAGTTTGGGGGTTGATGGTGAGGAAATGAGGCAGGGCGAACAGTACAAAACCGAGTGCAAAAAAGAATACGAGTTGACCCCAACTGGAAGTTGTCGCGAAAAGGGTCAAGCCGTGAACGTTGTGATGACGGAACTTGGTAGCGGTTGCTTGCAGTTGTTTTTCTAGAAAGACTTGACGTCGCTTGTAATGCAGCTTGAGTTCCTTGACACCTTGGCTGATGACACCCAAATGCTTAAATAATTGGTCTTCATCTTCACGCGCTAGGGCGAGCAATTTCTCTCCTCTGTTTAATAGCCATTGACAACTGGCGATCGCCACTACCGAAAGACCACAAACCATCAAAAGAACTAACCACGATAGCCAAGTTATATACGTCACGCAACCCAAGACGATTGCTAAATTAATACACAGAAACGGTATCTGATACACAGCATCAGCAACTGCTTGGACATCTTCTGTCAGAGTCGCCAAGACTCGTGAGTTCCCAAGCTGTTCTAAATGACTTAACTGTGTGGACAGAACTTGGCGACTCAAGCGCATTCTTAATTGCAAGACAGCACTTTGAGACAGGCGAATCAGCATCACCTGTGAAACGATACTAGTCACAAGTGTCACTAAAGCAAGCCCCGCAAAACCCCAAGCGATAGTTGTCAGGGGCTGACTGGCGGTGCGACTTGCTGCTGTGCTGATCAAGGCTATCAAACCAGCACTGCTACCGCCGCTGATAAACCCGGTGACAATTGCGATCGCCACCATTCCCCAAGAAGAACGCAACACAAAGTAAATCAAATTCATGACGGTAGATGACAAACCAATTCAGTTTGCGCTCCTAAAAACAAAGATATTTTATATACAAAAAATTTTATTTCATCACCCAAAAGTCGTAATTTTGTCATAATAAAGTCATATATTTTACATTTTAAGGTCATAAACTAAATCCAAGTCCTATACGAAAATGCGCATATTGGTCGCGCACTCAGACAGTCAATGCATACTTCTACTGTGTTACTAACTTCTGCTAATCTGAATTTCATTGATTTTTTACTATTAATCCTGTGTATATCGGCTGTCTTATTCTACTGCTATGGAATTTATGCAGCGTTCGCTTTTTTCCTTGATCCCCAACCCGCGCAAGCTAATTTCCACCCAAGCGTTACTATCCTCAAGCCCATTTGTGGTATGGACGACGAAACATACAACAACTTGGTTTCTTTTTGCCAACAGAAGTACGACAACTATCAAGTTATCTTTAGTGTTCGCGATCCACTAGACTGTGGGATAGCAGTTGTCAAGCAAATCATTCACGACTTTCCAGAATTAGATATTCAGTTAGTCGTCTGCGAAGACACCATTGGAACTAACCCCAAGGTAAGTAATTTGGCTAACGCCGTCACCAAAGCTAAACATGAAATCTTGATTATTGCTGATAGCGATATCCGAGTTGGGATAGACTATCTCCAAAGAGTCATCCAGCCACTACAAGACAAGAGTGTTGGTGTTGTCACTTGTTTATACCGTTCTGTAGCCAAAGGATGGGTAACCATTTTAGAAGCTATTGGAACTGCTACTGATTTCCATCCTGGTGTCTTAGTCAGCAATTCCCTAGAAGGTATCAAGTTTGCCTTTGGTTCAACAATTGTCATCCGCAAACAAGTGCTAGATGAAATTGGGGGATTTCGGGCGATCGCCGATTATCTGGCAGACGATTTTCAACTTGGCTACTTAAGCGCACAAGCAGGCTACAAGGTTGTACTTTCCGATTATGTGGTTGACCATGTATTGGGATCTAGCACTATAACAGATTCTATCCAGCGTCAAATTCGCTGGGCACGTTGTATACGAGTTTCTCGCCCTTGGGGTTATCTGGGACTGATTTTTACTTATGGTACTGTCACAAGCTTACTACTGCTGATGGCTACAGGTGGATCAACAATCGGTTGTGCTGTGTTAGCTACCACTTGGGTGATGCGATTAGTCATGGGCTGGGTTGTTGGCGTTAGCTACCTTCAAGACTCTTGTGTGCGAAACTTTTTCTGGATTGTTCCTCTACGCGACGTTATAGCCTTTGTCATCTGGTGTTGTGGCTTATTCGGCAGCACAATTGAATGGCGCGGGCGACGACTAAAGCAGACAAAAGACGGTAAGCTAGTGGAAATAACAGACGATTTTGCAAAAGTCTTGTCAAGTTAGCGATTGAGATTTGTGGAGTGCATGCAGTATGAATGGTGAGGTAATGTCACGAGAAAAACCCCTTTCTCAAAAGACGACTCGGAACACTCCCTACATTCCGCGCCATCATAAACGCATCTTATGCATCTTTCCCAAGTACAGCCGCTCGTTTGGAACCTTTCATCATGCATACCCCTTGAGAGGAAATGTTCGGGCTTTTATGCCACCACAAGGGATTTTGGTTGTCGCATCTTATTTACCAAAAGAGTGGGAAGTCCGCTTTATTGATGAAAATGTGCGATCGGCAATCAGGGCTGACTTTGTCTGGGCTGATGTGGTGATTGTGAGTGGGATGCATATCCAGCGACCACAGATGAATCAAATTAATGAACTTGCCCACCGAGAAGGTAAAATCACTGTTGTGGGTGGTCCTTCGGTGTCTGGTTGTCCTGAATATTACCCAGAGTTTGATATTTTACAGCTGGGTGAATTGGGAGATGCAACTGACCAAATGATTGAGTATTTGGATTTGCACAGCAATCGCCCCCAAAAGCAAATTCGCTTTGAAACCAAAGAACGCTTACCCCTAAATGAATTTCCGATTCCGGCTTATCACCTGCTGAATTTCGATCAATATTTCCTTGCCAATATTCAATTCTCCAGTGGTTGCCCTTATCACTGCGAGTTTTGTGACATCCCTGCATTATATGGAAACAACCCCCGTCTGAAAACTCCAGAGCAAGTTCTCGCTGAACTAGATGCGATGCTGCAATACGGAAACCCAGGGGCAGTGTATTTTGTCGATGATAACTTTGTGGGTAATCGCCGTGCCCTCATGCAGTTGCTTCCTCACCTGATTGACTGGCAAAAGCGCAATGGCTATCCGATTCAATTTGCCTGCGAAGCCACATTGAATTTAGCGCAGAGTCCCAAACTTTTGGAAATGATGCGCGAAGCGTATTTTTGTACAGTTTTCTGCGGTATTGAAACGCCAGAAACGGAAGCCCTCCAAGCTATTTCCAAAACTCACAACCTGAGTATGCCGATTCTTGAGGCAGTGAAAGTTCTCAATAGTTATGGGATGGAAGTTGTCTCAGGAATCATCATCGGGTTTGATACAGATACACCAGAAACCGCAGACAAAATTCTGGAATTTATTAATCTGTCTCAAATTCCTATGTTGACAATAAACCTACTTCATGCATTACCGAAAACTGCATTGTGGAGTAGGTTAGAAAAAGCAGGACGACTTGTGTTTGATGAAGGTCGCGAGTCGAATATCGAATTTCTCATGCCTTATGAACAGGTTGTTGAGATGTGGCGTCGCTGTGTGACAACCGCATATGAGCCGGAATTTCTTTATCAGCGGTATGCCTACAATATGGAGCATACCTACTCTAACCGGATAGACGTTCCTAATAGCCCTGCTCGTACTTCTTGGGCAAATATTAAGAAAGGTTTAACAATTATGAGCAATCTCCTGCTGCGAGTAGGTCTATTCGGTAACTATCGCAAAACTTTTTGGAACATGGCACTACCAGCATTGAAAGCTGGTAAAATCGAGCAACTGATTCACGTTGGATTGGTCGGGCACCATCTAATTAAGTTTACGACCGAATGCGCCAAGAAGGAAGAATCAGCTTCTTTCTATTCCCAAAAAATACGCAAGACCGTTCACACCTGACCATACCTATGACCAACAAATCTTGGGATGCTCAACTTGCTTACTGGTTAGTGAAACCTTTGAAAAACAGTTGGATACATCCCAATCATCTGACGACAGTTAGGCTGGTAACTGGGCTTTTGGCAACAGCAGCGTTTGCAGTTGGTAGCCTTGAGTGGGTTAATATTGGGGCTTGGTTGTTCGTGTTATCTAACTTTTTGGATCACACGGATGGTGAATTGGCTCGGCTGAGCACAAAAAGTAGCAAATGGGGACACCAGTACGATCTTGCCAGTGACGCGATCGTCCACATTGTATTGTTTGTGGGTATTGGCTATGGTCTGATGAATAGCAAACTTGGTTCTTGGGCTTTACTCATGGGTACAGTCTCTGGCGTTTGTGTTGCTTACATTTTCCACTTGCGAACCCAGATGGAACAGCAAATCGGTACAGATGCAACCCATCAACCTAATTTCGCTGGTTTCGATATGGAAGACATACTGTATTTGTTTCCAATTGTGACTTTGCTCAATGGATTAGTACCGTTGCTGATTACAGCCACTATCGGTGCGCCAATCTTTGCAGTATGGTTCTTTTGGCAGTACCGCTCACTCCTACACTCACAAAGCGCAATAACGAGAAATTGACCAACAAAGGGGTGTAGGGGAGCCAGTACTGCAGGAGGGTCTCCCTCCGTAGGTATCTGGCGTGTATGGGGGTGTAAGGGTGTAAGGGAAAAAGGTGTTTCTTTTATATTTTGCTGACGGCTTCTTTGTCAGTCGGACGCTCACAAAGTGCAATAACCAGATATTGACCACAGATGTTGAAATTCTTTTCTCAAGCCGAACTAGAAACCTTCAAGCAACAGGGATTTTTAGTTGTTAGAGATATGTATGGAGGAAAAATAGAACAGATCAAAGCCTGGGTAGATGAGGTTCAGTCGTTGCCAGAAATTCCAGGGAAATACATGATGTATTTTGAGGACAGCTTGCTTGAATCAGGGAAGCGGGTGCTGTCGCGCATCGAGAATTTCTGTCCCTACCATCAGGGTTTTGATGAGCTGATAAATGGAGAAGAAATGCTACAGCGAGTATCAGAACTCTTTGGCGAACCAGCAGTTCTATTTAAAGAAAAAATTAATTTCAAAATGCCGGGTGGAAATGGCTTTACGCCCCATCAGGATGCCCAGGCTGGATGGAATGATTATGCTAGTCTATTTATCACAGTTCTGATTAGCATTGATGAGTCTACGGTAGAAAATGGCTGTCTGGAGTTAGCTGGTGGTCATCATCAACGCGGTTTGATTGGAGAACTTTGGAAACCGCTCACAGAAGAAAACATTCAAGACATGGAATTCATTCCTATACCCGCGAAACCAGGTGATGCTGTGTTCTTCGACTCCTACGCACCTCATCGTTCCCGTCCAAACTTGACAACAGATGCCCGTCGAGTGCTTTATCTGACTTACAATCGTGCTTCTGAGGGAGATCATCGCCTCCAGTACTATGCTGATAAGCGCAAAAGTTACCCACCGGATATTGAGCGATCGCCTGATCAAAAATACGTGTTCAAGGTATAAAGCAACCTTGCAAGAAAAAAATGATATGGCTTGCCTTGTCGTCCAATAACTTTGACGTATTTTCTTGAGCTAGGGATATATTACTTACGTGGAACTACTGTTATAGCAGGGAGCAGGCGTGTGAAAGTCCCGTGGTTTCTGTGTTTTCTCATTAGTTGATGTCCTAATCTACCTGGCAACTCCTATACCTCACTATAGAGGAATAAAAAAAAGCCCGCCTGTTCGGCGGGGTGGCGTGCTTACCTGCCTATACTTAGGTGCAAACAAATCAACTTATGCACATGCCGTGAAAAGTCAGGTAAAAATGAAGGGGCAACAAGTTTGAACAAGGCTGCTCATTGAAACAAGAATCCCCACGCTCAGGCAATGCCCTGCTGGGGAGCGTCAACTAGGGAGGATTAGTCAATCAGTTGTGGAGTGGGAGTTTGCGTATCAATATCTGCTTGAGACAAAGTAGGGATTAGCCAGTTGATTTCACCCGCCTTGTATACTTTGGCAGGTTCAACATTCAATTCAATAACACCAGTTGCTGGATTAGCTCTAGCAATAGACTGTGTACCATCGACAAACTTAACAGCGATTGGTTCACTCAGCTCTTGTGGTTGAGCATTTGGACTCAGAACGACCTGAGTAAGAGCCGGCAAGTAGATGCCATCGCAATCCCAATCATCATCCGTGATTTTCCCTGCCCCTAAATAGTAGAGTTGAGTTGGAGATTTTTTCGGTTTATTGGCATAAACAGCTAACGTCTTTCCAGTTTCATTGCGGCACTGTGCCCGTTTTCTGGCTGTTTCTATGACATTCTTCTGAAACTGCAATTGTGCCAACCGCTGCTGAAATTGCTCAGGCGTATAGCCAGCTTGCTCCGGGGCATTTTTCACACTTAGAAGTTGATTGAGCGCCTGAGTGACTTCAGCATAGTCAGCCCCCTTGGTGAAATCCTTGCCTGCCCAAGAGGGCTGAGCAATCACCAAGTTCACGATAAACACGAGCGCGACAAGAACAATTTTGAGAAACTGCATATTTTCTCCTTTGTTTGAGATTAGTATTTGTTCTAACAAAAAATGTGATGAGGAAGTTGGAAGCTGTTTAATACTTCAGTAAGAGAGTATTTAGCCATAATTATTGTAAGGTTAATGATTTTCTACATCTTTCTGAGTGACTTCTATTGGTTTATTAGCCTGGAGAAACTGGATGTAAGTGTACATTTTACTGGATTTATGATAACTTTACTTTAACCAAGTTAATCAATAAAAACAAATACTCTTAGTTGTTGATTCAATAAATCTAATTGATGAATTTCTGAGCCAATATTTAAAGTTTGAAAATATATAGTTCATGTCACTGACACTAGAAGATGCTATGGTGGATTTTGAGGAGACTTTGAAAGCTTTATAAGGGTGAACAGTTTTATAGTTCGCTTGATTGATACTTACTTCAATCAGTTATCAGTTATCACTGTTCACTTCTTCAAGACTGGAGACATTTTTAAGCTTGTTTCGATTTACCCAACGATTGATAAATCCGTTGTTTTTTTTGCGTACCTTAATTTGTACTTGCTTGTCGCCTAACTTGACTACTTCAGCAGGAATTTTGTGGACATTAGCAGAGTCTGAACGAGCCTTATAAAGCCAAACGACTTTTTGCCCAACTTCAAAATAATCAGAATTACTAACTAAGGAAGGAAGAGTTGTTGCCCAGGAGGGGAAAGCAATTATTAAATTAATCACAAGTACTAAGACTACTAAAGAGATTTGGAAAAGTTTCATATTTTTTACGATGACAAACTTTGAGTTTTGAATTTGGAAATTTGAATTGTTTTGATAAGTCCCATTAAACATAGGCAAATAGCTGCCAAAATAATTGGAGTTAGCGCGGCACTGTCTAAGATAATAAAGACGCCTAAGCCTATCAATACAAAAGGAACAAGATTATTGCCATAGCACTTTAGCAGATTGGCGAGTGCTCTTTGGCAGGTAAGTTTGTATGTCAGGTAGCACCAAACCCCAACTAGTAACAAGAAGACTGCAACTATCACCAGCAACTCAGAAAAAGTACTGTTAGCAAACAATGGCATATAGATCCCTACATTGTCACTCCCATTGGCGATAGTAATAGCCGCCACACTATAAGCTTGGGGAGACACAAAACTAGCGAAGGCAGAAGAATGAGAAAATTCGGTTTCGGTTTCGGTCTCAGCAGATGCATCGCTTTCTGGATTTAGCAGACAATTTAGTCCAATGGTGATGGGTACTAAACCCAGAAGCCCAATCCAATGGGATGGCAAGACCAAGCCTCCTAGAAAACCAACTAAGCTGGCAACAACCAGAGTACAAAAGCCCAGGTACTGACCAATCACAATGTGCCGACGACGGAAAGTTGCATTCACCTGAGAGAACAACAGCGTGAGAATGACCAAATCATCTAAGTTTGTGGCTATAAAAGCTGTGATGCCCGTGGGAATTGCAGTGATAAGTTCGTTCATTTCTATCTCTCTTCAATCTTCATACTATTGCTGTCTGACGCTAGGCGTATTGCAGTGATAAGTTCGTTCACTTTTATCTCTGCTCAATCTTCATAATGTTGCTGTCTGAGGCTAGCGTCGGGCTATATCTGCAAATGCTTGGGAAACTGCTACTTAGTGAAGCATGGAGGTGTAGCATCTCCAATTCAACTGATAGGCTGTACTCGCTTAGGATGAAGTGCTTTCATGTATCATTTCCGTCGGTGAAATTGCTTTATCAAAGCAAGTATTCTTTTTTCTCAAAATGCTTTAAGGATAATTTTGATAAGAGTCAAAAGAGTCTAGAGTCTAAGAATGTTATGCATTTGGGCAAGTTATATTCAGACTCTCCTGCTGTCGAGGAGTAAAAAAGCATTTTTCCCTCACTCTTATCGACGAATCAATTCTCATCAGTTTTGTTATTGTTATCAATTTGCTTGTTAACACTTATAAGTTTATAACTGGAAGCTTGCTTGGAGAATTTGCTATTGATTTGGGCATGGCGTCCTGGTAATATATGTAATTTAACCTCTTTGGATTGCGGAACTAAAGTTACTTTTAGCTCATTGAGAGATTGCTGCTGCTCTTTGATAATTTGAGTCAGTTCGTTTAGCCGTTGAGTGTGTAATTCATCCAATTTTTCATGAAGTAGTTCAATGTTTTGTCCAGCTTTGAGATTCACTTGGTGGTCAATATCGGCATTTCTGCGGTCTGTATCAGACTGGCGGTTCTGACTCATCAAGACAATAGGGGCTGTGTAAGCTGAAGCAAATGAAAACACTAAGTTGAGCATCATGAATGGGGAGTTATCCCAGTGAGGAATACCAGGCATAGCATTTAGACCTACCCAGCCCGCCAAAATTGCGCTTTGACCGATGAGAAATCCCCAAGAACCTACTTGTGCTGCTAATTTATCGGCAAGGCGCTGCCCGTAAGTTAATTCTTTAGTAGATATGTTTTCGACTGCTAAATGCTGTTTCTTTACCTGAGAAGAATTTTGAATAACTTTTGGATCAACACTGTTTGATAATGTTTTTTTGGTAGGATTCATATTGCACCTCTTTGCGTCATTTCGTTTGTGTTTCACCTGATGTTTTTCAATGTACGCTGACCAAACGATAAGAGCAAACAGTCTTTTTTTTTGAAACGATAGAGAAAAGTGATTGTTAACTAATTCGCCGTAACTATTAACCGTAAGCGCAAAGCGCACGCAATCATGCGTTAGCCGTAAGGCGTGCCGTAGGCATACGCGCAGCGTGTCTGTAAGGATTCAGGGCAGACGCCTGTATGCGTATCGTGAAAACCGAAGCAGAGAGTATGGTTGAACCTCGCTCGCCTACACCTACAGTAAAATTTGTAGATGAGTACTGTCAGTTGTATCAAAAGCTGTTTCCAGAAGTGAGAAGCTTTGAAGCTTTCAAAGAAACTTTACATCTAGGCATCGTAAAGACTATCCGTGGCTTTCATCTGTTGCCACCATGCTAAGAGTTTTCAGTCTATTCTGTTATAACTATTCTTTTGTCACTTACTGGAAAAATGGAAACTGGATTACAACCCAATAAAACCGGAGGCGGTGATACAAGCAGCAACTCTTGGACACATCGTCTGGCTCGTCCTTTGATACGACCACTGATTGATACAGCAGTGACTCCAAACCATCTCACTACGCTACGACTGCTCACTGGTTTGGCTGCATGTGCTGGTTTAGCGGTGGGCAATTTCACAGGAGAAATATGGGGTGGAATCATCTGGGTTCTCTCCGCCTTTCTCGATCGCGCCGATGGCGAACTTGCCCGCATCAGCGGTCAAACGAGTTCTTGGGGACATACGTATGATTACTGGTCGGATGTTGCAATCAGCTCGCTGTTTTTCGTTGCGATCGGCATCGGTTTGCGCGGTAGTGTACTCGGTTGGTGGGCGATACCGATGGGGCTAGTCTCCGGTGCGGCTGTAGCAGCAATATCAGTTCTTGCTGAGGAACTTGAGCAGCGTGATGGTTCGGGAAAAAAAGCCATTTCTGGTTTTGGTGGATTCGATGCAGACGATGTCTACTACCTTTTTGCTCCTGTTGCTTGGTTTGGGTTGCTGCTCCCTTTGCTCGTGGGAGCCACGGTTGGTGCAACGGTAGTTGCACTCATAATGTGGTGGCAACTTGTGCAGATGTCCAACCAGTCGTCTTTACCGCCAAGCTGAGACTTTATAAATTGATTAAGAATTAATTAACAAATATTGTATTCAGCAAGAGATTGCTGGTATAAAATTCAGAACATCCGCAAGAATTTCCGGATTTCTTAGTGTCTTAGCTCAGTTGGTAACTTAACGATGAAGGCAATCATATTAGCTGCTGGCGTTGGACGACGCTTGGGGGAACAAGGGCAAGTTCAACCCAAATGCTTGCTGAGATTTAACGGTAAATCTCTACTGCAACGCCATTTAGAGTATCTGCGTGATTACCAGATAACAGAAGTGGTTATTGCTGTCGGTTACCAGGCTCAAATGATTGAGGAAGAAATCAAAGCATTGGGAGCCGAAAATAAGGTCAAGACTGTTTACAATCTTAACTACACAAAAGGGAGTGTGATCAGCCTTTGGACGTTAAGGGAGCACTTAGCTGCAGGTGATGACTTGTTATTAATGGATGCAGATGTTTTGTGCGATCGCCGCATCATTGAGCGACTCATGAAAACAAATATCCCTAACTGCTTCTTACTGGATCGGGATTTTGAACCAGGGGAGGAACCAGTCAAGCTTTGTGTGCAAGACACAACTCTTGTAGAGTTTCGTAAACAAATCCCTGCGGATCTTTCTTATGATTTTGCTGGCGAATCTGTGGGGTTTTTTCGCTTTGATAGTGCACTCGCCCGTCGTCTTGCTTCTCGTACAGAATACTATGTCGCGGCCGGACTGCATCAAGAACCGTATGAGGAAGCAATTCGGGATTTGCTATTGGAAACCCCCTCAGCATTTGGGTACGAAGACATCACAGGTTTACCTTGGATAGAAATCGATTTTCCCGAAGATATAAAACGCGCTCAAAACGAGATTTTACCTCAATTATAAGCATAGATGTACCAAATATCTCCACCTGTTGTCACCAGTTCAAAACCAAGCAAGTGCGCTCAGTTGCGGGGGTTACTCGAATCGCCTCAACTCGAATTCATCATGGAAGCACACAATGGTATCAGCGCCCGCATTGTGGAAGAAGCTGGATTTAAAGGGATTTGGGCAAGTGGACTTGCTGTTTCTGCTCAATATGGAGTACGAGACAACAATGAAGCCAGTTGGACTCAAATTGTGGAAATGCTGGAGTTCATGTCCGACATCACCCAGATTCCTATCTTGTTAGATGGGGATACGGGTTATGGTAACTTTAATAATATGCGTCGTCTCGTTAGGAAGCTAGAGCAGCGAGGTATTGCCGGAGTCTGTATTGAAGATAAGCTTTTCCCGAAGACCAATAGTTTTATTAATGGTGATCGCCAACCCCTGGCTGATATCGATGAATTCTGCGGCAAAATCAAGGCAGGCAAGGACAGTCAACAAGATCCAGATTTCAGCATCATCGCTCGTGTCGAAGCTTTGATTGCTGGTTGGGATTTATCGGAAGCATTGCGCCGAGCAGAACTATACCACACAGCCGGAGCAGACGCAATTGTGATTCACAGCAAATTATCCCGTCCTGACCAAGTGCTAGAGTTTGCTAAAGAGTGGGCGGGGCGCTCTGCGTTGGTTATTATTCCAACAAAATATTACAGCACTCCAACCGATGTCTTTCGTAAAGCCGGGATTAGTTTGGTTATCTGGGCAAACCACATGATTCGCGCCGCTGTTGCTAGTATGCAAGCGATCGCCCGCGAAGTTCACACCAACGAAACCCTGATCAACATTGAAGACGAGATTGCTTCTGTTAAAGAAATTTTCCGGCTACAGGGAGCAGATGAACTGCAAGAGGCGGAAAAACGCTACTTCACCAATGGACGCCAGCATACTCAGGCGATCGTTCTTGCTGCAACCAGAGGACAAGAATTTGCTGGGTTGACTCAAGATAAACCCAAAGTCATGTTACCTCTTGGAGGGAAACCCCTGCTCAGGCATTTGGTGGACAAATTCAAAAAACTTGCCATCAACGATATTACGGTTGTCGCGGGTTATAAAGCAGAAACCATCAATGTTCCTGGGACTAAAGTTATCCGTAACTTAAAGTATGAAACCACAGGAGAATTAGCATCTTTAGCCTGTTCCCAAGCCAGCTTTAGCGACGATATGCTGGTAGTTTACGGCGATTTACTTTTTAGAAGCTATATTTTGCGAGATTTATTAGATTGTCCTGGAGAAATTGTCGCTGTGGTTGATTCTACGATGAACAGCAAATCAGTCAGCGGTTCTCCTGACTATGCTTATTGCTCAATCACAGACGATCTTTCCCTGTTTGGACAGGATGTCAACCTTTTGCACATCTCCAAAGCAACGCAAACAGAATCGGGACAATCCTGTGGACGGTGGATTGGGATGCTAAAATTCCGCAGCCAAGGCAGACAGTGGTTGGATCAAGCACTGGGTGAGTTACAAACAAGACCAGATTTTAACAGCTTGGGTATGCCAGAATTATGTAATTACTTAATTGAGCAGGGGAAACCGATTAAGGTTCTTTATATTCGCGGTAACTGGCTAGATGTTAACTCTTTGGAAGACCTCGATCTCGCTTTTCAGTTGAAAAAATAAGTATACGACTCCTCCGCAGATTTTTGCTGGGTGCATCCCAGTTTTTATTTTGTAATCATAAAATAACTTGTCATTGCGAGGAGGGACGACGAAGCAATCCCACAATCTCTCACTAAGCACCAGTTGATGGGATTGCCACGCTCCACTTCGTTGCGTATGCCCTCCGGGCACGCTACGCTAACGCAATGACAGGCAAAAAAGTGGGATGCTCCCGAATCGTACAGGACATTTTTGGGAGAAAAGATATCATAGCAGTGGCTTTGATAAAAATGATTATAAAAGGGCATTAAACACGCTGCGATACATTCATGCTAATCCTAAAGCATCGGGAATGCGGTCAGGATTTTTCTATGATTTTAGTAATTATGGAACTCACGATAGGCTAACTGATGATGGGCTGACTGAATGGCATCCGGCGTTTTTAGCATTGGGGAAATCGCTAGAAGAATGTGCGGCTAAATATCGGGGGTTTTGTAAGAAATATAAACCACAGCCGAAACCCGAAAATAGTTATCGTTGGGGAAGTAAGTTGTTACCCAAGGTGGTGAAGGGGAAGAAGAAAAAGACATCACCAGGGCAGATGAAATTACCTTGGGCAGAATGGGAGCTATTAACGACAGAAGTTCAGGCGGTTGCAGAAAAGTTTGTACTTGCTAATTGTTATGACCGGAAAATAGCGATGAAGTTATTTGTTCAGGACGGTGCCAGGTATTGAAATTGCACCAAATGCCTATGAATTCGTAGAAAGTATTTCAGAGAACAAATCCTTATAAAAGGCAGTAGTGCTTATGTGTTATTATTCCATTCCTTAAACATTATCTTTATATGTGTTATTATCAACGCCACGTAAACAATTTTTCCTTTATTTCTGCCCCATCCCAACTCAAAATAGGTGTGGTGTATTGTGGTACTTTTTGTTTGAATACCGTGGTGTTAAGTGGTACTTCTTGTTGTGCTGGACATGGATAATTTTGTTTTGGATAATTTTCTGGTGGTGTAGTGGTGTATATTGTTGGTGTTCGGTGATCTGTGATTGTGAGCGGAAAATTTGCGTCGGTGTCAACAACAGTGCTAGATTCGTTTACAGTGCTAGATTCGTTTAGCTGCACTGTTACTGTTAAGTTAAGTTTCCTCCTTACTTCTTCCACTAGCTGCAGTACAAGTTCCCTCCTTACTTCTTCCTGCAGTAAATCCATTCTTTCTGCTTCTTTCTGCACTAGTTTCCTGCTTACTTCTTCGTGCAGTAAATCTACTCCCGATTTTGTTTCTTCGTGATCATCGTAAGTAAGTTTTGTTTCTTCGTGAACGTTGGTAAAATCTTCGTGAACGCCTTCATAGGCATTTTCGATGGTGTATACACCAGGCTTTACCTCTTTGACTATCAACTTGTCATTCTTTGGTTGAATTCCGCTTGGGTCTATCATAATCTCATCCTCTATCTTAATATTCCTGATAGAATACTAGCTTTTACCATTATACTGCGGTAAACATTTCCAAATCTTTGAGAATTAAGTATATCCCGAGTAGGAGTGCTGGTATCTATACACAGAATTCCAATCAGAGCATATTGGTCAATAATATCTTGGAAATTTTGAAAATTAGAATTTTGAAACTCTTCATATTGATTATCTGTAAGTTCCGTAATTATTTTCCAGTCAAATATGGGAACAACAACTGTAGTCTTTTTATCCTTTGGTATTTTGTTGACTTGAGCTTTGGTAATGTTATATTCAGAAATGTTTTTTCTAAGAACTTCAATATTTTGAAGATTAGGTTTTCGATTATTCCAAATCTCCGACCAAGCCCCTCCATTATTCATTTCTATTTCCCAATCAATATCTGGATCATCATCCATACCGTACTGATAGACAACAGCGAATTTACCTTCGTCAGTTGGCAACATAATATAGGAACGACAATTACTGAGTCTAGGGCTTTCTTCCAGTTCTCTCACAACTGTTTTTAGTATAGGTTGAACCAGACGCGGAGGAGCATGTAGGGCTTGCAGTCGTTCTACGGTATTTTTGGCTTGTTTCCATACAAATAAATTGGTTACTATGAAGCTCGAAGTAACACTATGTCCTTTATCAAAAAGTTGTTTTCTTTTCTCTTTATCAATTGAAAAGTCAAGTGTATCTATATCTTTTCGTAAAGGAATGCGTACATGATAAATATTATCTATCACCTGCCTTAGTAAGTCATCGCTTGACTCTAGTACTGTTGCCAGCATATCTCCAAGCAACTCACCTAGTTGATATTCTTTCGTCTTGTTAGTCTGAGCAGCGATGTTATCTTCCTCGTCACACAAATCAAATGCTATTACTGGTTTGTGATCAATAGACCTCTCTTTCTGAAAGAGGAATATTGGCAAGTTGCTACTTAACCCACCATCTACCAAGACACTGCCATTTTCTTGTCTAACTGGAGTAAAAACAAACGGGAAACACATCGACGCCCGTACTGCTTTAATAACGGAATAATTTAAAGCCTCTTCTCCTTCATCTTGTGGGTATATTACAGCTTTCTGGCTTATAAGATCGGAAGCAACAACTTTGAGAGGGTCACATTTTAACTTTTTGAGATCTTGGAAATTAATATCTGTTGCTTTTTCGATTTTTTTTCTTAAATCTGAATTACTGTTTTGTACTTTGGGGCTATCTTTGATTTTTTCTAAAAGAAATTTAGTAAGTGTTATGGCATCGCATAGTCCTAATTTTTCATTAAGCTTGTCAATTAAATCTTTATTTTGCCATAAAAAGAGATTTTTAAAAAAAGAAGTGAGAAATCCTTTAGGAAATTTTTTGAAACGTTCCAAGTCTTTGTCAGTACCATCCAAAAAATCATTAAAATTAATTTCCTCAATCATTATCTCTTTGATATCTTCTGGGGAATATCCGACACTAGCTAGTAAGGCTACAATACTTCCAGCGGATGTACCGCCATAGCCTATAAACTTAATGCCGTGATCTTTTGCCGCCTGAAGACATCCTACCAGCGCAGCACCCTTAACCCCGCCACCGTCTAATATAGCGTAAGCTTCCATAGGCATAGACAAGTCCCCGCACGTATTGTCTTAAAAATATTTCTAATATAGCAATAAGTACTAATGCAAAATTAAATATACATTAATTCAAACTGAAGGTATTTTATTCTCATGATCCAAGCCGAGGAATTTGTAGAAGCTGCTCGCAATTTAGGCTTTCAGTGGTATGCTGGTGTACCCTGTTCCTTTCTCACCCCTTTCATCAACTACGTCATCAATGATGTCAAACTCACTTATATCTCCTCAGCAAATGAAGGAGACGCTTTAGCAACGGCGGCGGGAGCAGCAATTGGTGGCAAAAAAGCCGTTGTCATGATGCAAAACTCTGGGTTGGGTAATGCAGTTAACCCATTGACTTCCCTTGCTTATATCTTTCGCATTCCACTGCTACTTATCTGTACACTGCGCGGTGATCCACAGTTCCAAGATGAACCACAGCATGAACTCATGGGGCAGATTACAGATAAATTGTTAGAAACAATGACTGTTCCTTGGGAATATTTTCCTCAAGAAGCAGCAGAGATAGAACGTGTCCTGCAACGAGCTGAAGCTTATATGAAACAAGAACGCCGCCCTTACGCCTTAATTATGCGGAAGGGAACAGTTGCACCCCATAAGCTTGTCCGTGCTTCTATCCCATCGCGGAACCAAGAGGAAAGCCATAACAATGCTGTTCCCAAAAACTTTTTTATCGGTGACAAAGAGCAACGTATCTCCCGAAGTGAAGCACTGGCTCGAATTGTGGAACTTACTGATTCTGAAAATACAGTAATAATTGCAACCACCGGATATACAGGACGCGAACTCTTTGCCAGTTGCGTTACGCGCAGCGTCAAGCCAGAGGCTTATCGCTCCTCACATCTCTATATGGTAGGCTCAATGGGCTGTGCTTCATCTCTGGGACTTGGACTCTCCTTAGCACGTCCAGACTTAAAAGTTGTGGTCATTGATGGGGATGGTGCAGCACTTATGCGTATGGGTAATTTTGCAACCATCGGAACTTATGGCGGTTCTAATTTGATTCATATTCTCTTAGACAATGAATGTCACGATTCTACAGGCGCTCAAGCAACTGTATCTTCAGGTATCTCTTTTGCTAAAATTGCCGAAGCGTGCGGATATGGGATCACATTACAAGGAGACGACCCTTTGCTTTTAGATGCACTATTTGCAGCACAAATCAACAATAAACCCAAATTCGGTCACCTCAAAATCCGTCCGGGAACGCTCAACAACTTACCCCGACCTAATATATCACCGGAAGCAGTTTTACAACGCCTGATGACTCATATTAATTCTCGTTTCTAATTCCATGATAATTTTATTAAATCCTGGTCCTGTTAATCTTAGCGATCGCGTCAGAAATGCTCTGTTACGTCCCGATTTGTGTCACCGTGAAGTGGAATTTTCCCAACTTCAAAGCCAAATCCGCGAAAAACTACTTCAAGTCTACGATCTGCCGGGGGAACGCTGGGCAGCAGTTTTGCTGACAGGTTCTGGGACAGCAGCAATGGAAGCTATGGTTACTAGTCTAGTTCCAAAAAACGGCAAGTTGCTGGTGATTGAAAACGGCGTGTATGGTGAAAGACTCTCCAAAATTGCTACCATCCACGGAATTGAATATCTGACACTGCACCATCCTTGGGGTGACGAAATCAATATCAAGGATTTGGTAACACTTCTAGATGAAAACAACGACATCACTCACCTCGCCGTTGTTCATCACGAAACCACAACAGGGCGTCTGAATAATTTGGCTCAAGTAGGTACAATTTGTCAGGAACGAAATATCCAACTTTTGGTAGATGCGGTTAGCAGTTTTGGTGCTGAAGAACTGAATTTTGAATCTTGGGGAATCACAGCTTGCGCGGCTACAGCAAATAAGTGTCTGCATGGAATTCCTGGAACATCTTTTGTCATCGTGCGGCGGGATGCGCTGGCAGGTGCAGACACAATCCCACGCACCTTATATTTAGATTTGCGGACTTATTGTCAACAGCAAGACAAAGGCGGTACTCCTTTTACCCAATCTGTTCAAGCATTCTATGCTTTAGCAGAAGCTTTGCAAGAACTGGAAGAACAAGGGGGCTGGCGTGCAAGACATAGCTATTACAGCCAACTTGTCAGTTTAGTGCGGAACGGGTTACTCGCAATGGGAATTGAACCCTTACTTTCTGCAACAAGTTCATCTGTTGTCCTGAATGCCTTTAACTTACCAGATAATTTGAGCTATGACGAGTTCCACGACCAACTGAAAGCGCAGGGCTTTGTGATTTATGCTGGACAAGGAACTTTAGCCAAATCAATCTTTAGAGTCTCGACAATGGGAGCGATCGCCCATGCTGACATGGAACGTTTTCTTGCTGTTGTCAGGCAAATTATCACACAAATTAAAGTAACCTAAGCGTTATCTCACCCTAACCGCCCGTCCATTTTCACACTTGTACTCTCTGCCATTAACAGTCGCTGTTGTAGTCACCTCATTATCTGGTGAACTGGAGGAACAATTCATTCTAACTTCACCATTCCTAATTTCTGTTGTTTGATTAACTTCTGAAGAGTTCGAGTCACTATAACTTTCATCCTTGCTGCAAGCGGTTGTCATGACCAGCAAGGAAAAAAGTAAGCCAGGTACAATTATTTTATTAAAAAGGCATTTGGGCATGAGAAAATTCCTAGTCGTTATTATAAATTTCTATCTACTATTCTAAAAACTTTCAAAAAGCCATTTCCCATAAAAAACTAAGAAAACCTTTCATTCTTCACCAATATTTTTCTATAGTGATTTATATTTTTTCTATCCTGGGTATTTTATTTAACAACCTGATAGCAAGGTAAACGACCAATGACAATTCGAGCGTTTGTGACTGGTACTACTGGTTTTGTTGGTGCTAACTTGGCACGCTTGCTGCTTCAAGAAGGCTATGCAGTCCGGGCTTTAGTTCGTCCTAACAGCTCCTTGAACAATTTACAGAATTTAGATGTAGAGATTGTCAAAGGTGACTTGAACGATCCTGATTTATACCAGAAAATACAGGGCGCTCAGGTACTCTTTCACGTTGCGGCTCACTATTCCCTTTGGCAAGCTGACCAAGATGTACTATACCAG
Source organism: Brasilonema angustatum HA4187-MV1 (assembly GCA_019359695.1). GTDB lineage: Bacteria > Cyanobacteriota > Cyanobacteriia > Cyanobacteriales > Nostocaceae > Brasilonema > Brasilonema angustatum. The sequence goes on along the minus strand of JAHHGV010000044.1, from coordinate 4,146 downwards.
AATAACGTTTTGGGAACACGCAATGTGTTGGCGGCTGCTCGTCAAGCAGGTGTTGAACGCACTGTTTACACAAGTTCCGTTGCTGCTATTGGGGTAGGTGAACTAGGGAAGGTAGTGGATGAAACTCATCAAAGTCCTCTTGAGGAACTAATTGGTCAGTATAAGAAGTCTAAGTATCTAGCTGAGCAGGAAGCAAAACAAGCCGTAAAACAGGGTCAAGATATCGTGATAGTCAATCCAAGCACTCCAATTGGTCCTTGGGATATAAAACCAACTCCCACTGGGGATATCATTCTCCGATTTCTGCGAAGGCAAATGCCTTTCTATTTGAATACGGGTTTAAATTTTATCGATGTGGGCGATGTGGCGAGGGGACACCTATTAGCTTTGGAAAAAGGAAAAACGGGAGAGCGTTATATCTTAGGCAACCAAAACCTTACTCTTAAAGAGCTACTAGACCAACTTGCCGAAATCACAGGTTTGAGTGCTCCTCAAAAATCTGTACCAGCGTGGCTACCCTTGAGTTTAGCTTGGATTGATGAACGAATTCTCGCGCCTTTAGGCAAACCGCCTTCGATTCCTTTAGATGGTGTTCGCATGGCGCATCAACCTATGTATTACGATGCTTCCAAAGCAGTCCGAGAACTAGGTTTACCTCAAACGTCAATCAAAACAGCTTTACAAGACGCCGTAAATTGGTTTGTAGCTGAGAAATACCTTGAGGTAGCATAAAATTAGAGACTTTTGGGATTATTATCATAACCATGCAAAATTGTCATCGGGCATTTTGCTCATGGGTTCAATGCAGACTGCTGCTGGCTAGAGTTTATATCAAAGTGGTGTAGAGGACAGTTATGGGAATTCATTTACAACAAGCTATTGAAATAGGTAAGTACATAGTGACTCAACGTGTGTTGGGTCGCAAACGGTTCCCCTTGGTTCTGATGTTAGAACCTTTATTCCGGTGTAATTTGGCTTGTCCAGGTTGTGGCAAAATCCAGCATCCTAAAGAAATACTCAAGCAACACTTGACTCCTGAGCAATGCTTTGCTGCAGTGGAAGAGTGTGGCGCACCAGTTGTCTCCATTCCTGGAGGCGAACCCCTGCTCCATCCTCAAATTGATGAAATTGTCCGAGGTTTGGTTGCACGCAAAAAGTTTATTGTCTTATGTACAAATGGCTTGTTGCTAGAAAAAAGTCTGCACAAGTTTAAACCTTCCCCATATCTGACCTTCAGTGTGCATTTAGACGGGACGAAGGAGTGGCACGATCATTGTGTGGATCGCAAAGGTGTCTTTGATACTGCAATTAGCGCGATTCGTGCGGCAAAAGCAAAAGGATTTCGTGTTGGGACAAACACTACGGTTTTTGACGGTAGTGATCCCAAAGAATTGCAGGACTTGTTTGATTTGCTCACCTCCCTAGGTGTTGATGGGATGACGATCTCCCCTGGCTATAGTTACGAATGGGCACCGGATCAAGATCATTTTCTCAAACGCGAACAAACACGGGCACTCTTCCGGCAAATTTTTGCTCCCTACAAAGCAGGCAAGAAAAACTGGGATTTTATTAATAGCCCATTGTTTTTAGATTTTCTCATTGGTGAGAAAGACTACGATTGTACTCCTTGGGGTAGTCCCAGCTATAGTGTTCTTGGTTGGCAAAAGCCTTGTTATCTTCTAAATGAAGGTCACTACAAAACTTTCCAAGAACTATTAGATAAAACCGACTGGAGTCAATACGGTCAGGCTAGCAAAAATCCCAAGTGTAGAGATTGCATGGTACATTGCGGTTATGAACCCACCGCTGCAATCGATGCGATGCAGCCAACAAATATCGGGCGATCGGTTAAGGCGCTTTTGGGTATGGGGAACTAATCTGCTTTCAAGAAACACAGGGGGTATAGGGCTGTAAGGGTGTAAGGGTGTAGGGGAGCCAGCGCTGCAGGAGGGTTTCCCTCCGTAGGCGACTGGCGAACCCGAAGGGCGTGAAAAGAGTGTTTTTCCATTTAACCCACACTCCGCACCCAGCACTATCACAATCAGTTTTTTTGTTCAAGCTAGACTAGTTTTTATAGCCAAAATTCCTATTTCTAAGTGGTTGTCTGTGTATGGCTACTTTTGCAGCGGTTACTCCCAAACGTTTTACAATAGCTGACTATCACCGCCTAATTGAGTTGGGGTTTCTTACAGAAAATGACCGGGTAGAGTTAATTCGCGGAGAACTCATGCAGATGGTAGCTAAAGGAACGCCTCATACTGTTTGCAATACACGCTTGGTTAGAGAATTGATAATACTCCTACAAGGACAGGCAATAGTCCGAGGACAGGAACCGATTACTCTAGCTACAAATAGTGAACCAGAACCGGACTTGGTGATAGCGCGTTATCGTCCTGACGATTACCTAGCAGCACATCCTCAAGAAGCAGATATTTTGCTAGTGGCTGAAGTTGCAGATGCTACGCTCAAGTATGATCAGGAAGTGAAGTTACCACTCTACGCAGAATCTGGAATTTCAAATTACTGGATATTCAATTTGGTGGCAAGTTGTTTGGAAGTTTACACTCAGCCCTATCAAGACTTGCAAGGCAACTTTGGCTATGCGAACAAGCAGATTTTTTTGCCTCATGCTGTTGTGACTCTCCCTGGTTTCCCGGATTTATCTGTTGATTTGTCTAAGGTGTTTCCCTGAAGTTGTGATAAGTCTTTTGTGCGATCGCGTTCGCGTAGCGTGCGCTTTACGCTCAGCGGCTCCTCTGGAGCATCGCCCCTTGATATCATATCCAGCAAAATACTTGTGATATGTCATTGCGAATGGAGCGAAGCGCAATGAAGCAATCCCAAGCACTTGCGATTGCTTCGCTTCACTCCGTTACGTATGCCCTCCGGGCACGCTGCGCTAACGCAATGACAAGCATTAAATCAATCTAAATCAAAAAGCGAAAAGACAAAATCTAAAATCGTATGTGGCGCTTCACAAATGCCCATATCGGTATGAATTTCACTAACTCAGGATAGACGGGAATCAAAGGCTTGCCCCGCTTGCTGAGTAGTCCTTGCTTGCTGAATCGAACCGCTAATGTCCTTGCTGAGATAAATATGTCACTATCATAAATGTTTATTTCAGGAAATTGGATCAGCTTTGCCAAAGTTTCTGGATTGCCAATCTCACCCAAAGCTTCTGCCGCTTTGCATCTTACGTACCAGTCTGAGTGGTTGAGAACAGCAATTAAAGCATCCACCGCTTGGGAGGAGCCAATTTCACCCAAAGCTTCTGCCGCGTACCTTCTCACGTCTGAGTCTGAGTGGTTGAGAGCAGCAATTAAAGCATCCACTGCTTGGCAGTTGTCAATCTTACCCAAAACATATATTGCGTACCTTCTCACGTCTGAGTTTGAGTGGTTGAGGGCAGCAATTAAAGCATCTACTGCTTGCCAGTTGTCAATCTTACCCAAAGCTTCTGCCACCTTCCATCCCACGTCCGAGTCTGAGTGGTTGAGGGCAGCAATTAAAGCATCTACTACTTGGGAGTAGTCAATTTTACTCAAAGCATATGCCGCGTTCCATCTCACGTCCGAGTCTGAGTGGTTGAGAGCAGCAATTAAAGCATCCACTGCTTGGGAGGAGCCAATCTTACACAAAGCTTCTGCCACCTTCCATTTCAGATCCGAGTCTGAGTCGTTGAAGGCAGCAATTAAAGCATCCACTGCTTGGGAGTAGTCAATTTTACTCAAAGCATATGCCGCGTTCCATCTCACGTTCGAGTCTGAGTCGTTGAAGGCAGCAATTAAAGCATCCACTGCTTGGGAGGAGCCAATCTTACCCAAAGCTTGTGCCGCTTTGCATCTTACGTACCAGTCTGAGTGGTTGAGAGCAGCAATTAAAGCATCCACTGCTCGGGAGTTGCCAATATTACCCAAAGCAGATGCCGCGTTGCTTCTCATGTACGAGCCTGAGTGGTTGAGGGCTTCTTGTAGCTTCTGGTACATCTGCAAGTTTACTTGACCAAGTGTCACGACAAAGGACGGAACGTACCGAATACTGAAAGTACCTACTATTGCAGATAGAGCATGGCAATGCCTTGCAAAATACGCATTAGAACCAGCACACGAAGCAACCTTCCACGCAAGAAGTTACGGATTTAGG
>JAHHGV010000042.1 GCA_019359695.1 Brasilonema angustatum HA4187-MV1 | reverse complement strand
TAAAGTGCCAATTAAATTTACTACAAAAAGGGGAAGGAGAAGCAGCCATCGGCTGCTTCTCCTTCCTGACTCCAAATGATTATCATTCTTGCTTTGGGTGATTTTATTGCTTGGAAGTCCCTAACTCAAAGAAATTGTTGAAAGCAATTGTCAGAGTAAGTAGGTCGGTGTTGAAAATTGTCGTTATGACAAGGCAGGAGGCAGAGGGCAGAGGAGAAGAGCTTTTTGGGCAACTTTACTTTCCGTTACATACTTCGGTTTTTTTGCGCCGTTCTACTTAGATGTAGTTCAAAATATGAGGGTAGCAATATGACTCTCACAAAAGCAAACACAACCACATGGAGAGTAAAAACTCTCGCAAAACTTAACCCATAGGAAAAACTATGAAAACACTACTGAAAAGATCCACGTTACTCCTTGCTCTAACAACCTGTATTTTGGGTAATTTCTCCTTAAGAGCTTCTGCTGATTCTACTGCTGACTTAATCCTCAGTATGAAATGCCAGGGTGGATACAATATCGATATTTGGAAAAAGTATTCTTCGGGTGAACTTCTCTACCGCTCTACAAGTTCCCACGGTGATTTGAGTTTGGGCAGAGGAACTAGCAAAGCTACAGAAGGGGTTCGAGTGTATAAGTTTCGGAATAACAATTATCAATATTGGGTGTGGGATGGCACGCTGGATAGTCAGCAGTCTGGAACTTTAGAGGTGTATAAAGACAATAATATTCTAATGCAGCAGGCTTGTACAAAACGTTAATGGGCTTGCGCGCTAGTGGGAACGGCCACGCCTTACGCCTATCGGAGGAAACCTCAACAACAGACTTATCACCGCAACGCGCTGCCTTGTCTTGGCGGTTCGCTATTCATCCCCATTTTGTATAACACCAAAAATAGAGTTGTTCAGTACCTGTTTTTTATCTTCTAAACAAAAATAAAAAATAAATAAGTTAGAATATTTCAAAATTAAGGATGAAATAAAATGAGTAAAAAAACAGGTACTGCTCATTTCCTAAGCATTAATAATATTTACCCTTATGCTTTATTCGGAATTCTTTTTTTGGCAGTGATTTTAGATCTAATAGGCTTAAATAAAGGACTCTGGAATGATGAGTATTTTACCATTCACAAAATTTCACATCCCAACATTGTAGAAATGTTTAGGGAGTTAAGAAGAGATGTTCATCCACCTTTATATTATATCTTGCTTTATTTCTGGGGTAAAATCAGCAAAAAAGAAGAATTTCTCAGATTATTTTCAGTTTGTTTGAGTCTAGGAACTTTAACTATTGTCATTAGCTGGATTAAACAATACTCCCCTCTAGCTAGTCTGCTTGCAGGAGTTTACTTAGCAACAACACCAATAATGCTAAGATATTCACAAGAGCTAAAAGCTTACCCTTTACTAGTTTTTGCAACATCTCTGGCGTTTCTATTTGCCTCCCATATCATAGCTAAACCAGAAAAATTTTTAGGATATATTGGTTTATGTTTGAGCTTGTTTGTAGCGGTATGTACGCATTTAGTTGGGATAATGCTTATACCTAGTATTGTCTGTTTTCTTTATATTCAAGCTTTCTTACCTATAAAAAAGATACAATACTTAAAACTGGCTGTAGCAATAATCATACCTACCATTACGTTTCTTTATCTTAAGTTTTTCTGGCTAAAACAAGTACAAGAAATTCAAGATACTTGGTGGTGGATGCCTGATATTAACTTAGATTTAATATCATCCACGGCTAAATATGTATTCGGTTTATCTTCTTTATATTTACCAATTAGTATTATTCCTTATTTTGCGTTTTTAGTTTCAGGTATCTTCGCTCTTTCAGTTTTTTTTGGTGAGTGGAAAATTAGCTTTCCTTTTCTAGCTGCTACAATAATTTTTTGGGTAGTAATTTTAGTTTATTCTCTAATAGATAGTCCAATATTTTATTATCGAATTATTTTGCCTAGTCTAGTGCCGTTTGTTGCTTTTGTGGCATTACAAATAGCAACTATACCAACTCATAAAATCAAAATAGCATCTATTGTATGCTTAATCGTATTAAGCCTAAGCTATACAGCGAACTGGGTAACTCATCAAGCCTATAAACCTGTGGAAGAAAACCGAGAAGTGGCTCGACTAGTGGAGTTGGAGTGGCAAAAAAATGACTTGATTATATTTTATCCTGATTTTATTCAGGGAACCGTAAATTATTACTTTAAAAAGATACCATTGGACAAACAAATTGTCGTATTGCGAACCAATAAGATTAACGAAATTAATAAGAATATTAATACGAAGATATCAATAATTTTTAGACAAAGAGAAATTATAGACATGTTTTTTGTTGTGATGGATGGAAACATTGAAGGGTATAACGAATTATTATATAATGTACTTAATGTTCTAAAATATAAAATGATCAAGAAAACAAGAGTTCACTTGTTTTTAATTAAAGGTCATGACTCATATTTTTCAAATAAATTTGAATCTGCTGATAAGTTTATAGTAGCTTCGGAATCCAAATTGGGGAAACCATATTTCTATCAAGACTTCGGTATGTATGTGAGTTCAAAATATATGGTAGTCCTAAATCGTTCTTGACAAAGTACTCAAGGTTTTGTACTTGTTCCTACCTAATTCATCTGGCAAAGGAAGCAATAGCATCTTTTTGTTTATTCGTATTGAATGAAAAGTCGCATTTTTAGTACTGGGCATGACAAGATGCGCCATTTTCCGCCACACAGAAGCTAAAAACCTTACTATAAAAGCGTTTTAGTAGCTCACATTCGTAAGAATTTCGGTCGCAATGATCGCCCCTAAAAGAGCTTGATCAGTATGTTGTCAATGGATAACTTTTTTTATGTAAAGATGAGCTTAATATAGCAGAGATGATAAAGTCCCAGCCAGTTAGCCAGATAATCAACTCAGGAGTTATCTGTTCTATGATTTTCTGTGACGATCAGCACAGCTTAAAGGATAAAGACTGATCGTATAACTGATTGAGGGTTGAACAGTTTTGCCACTGTAACTCAGCTTTAAGATGTTCCCAAAATTGTTCTATTGAGTTGAGTTCTCAAGATAATGGTGGTTTAAAGATAGGAATAATTTTTGATTGAATGCAAGCAGCAAGCGCGGAAAATTTATGGCTTTTGTTAACCTTACGAGTGAACATGATGCTAAATATGATTTCTTAAATCGCTTTTGCCGATTAGCAATTGTCAATATTCTCTCAGGTATCATGGTACCGCTAGCAGGGTTAGTCGATGTGGCGTTCTTGGGACACTTGTCTGAAATCCGTCACTTAGCAGGAGTTATCCTGGCTACAATCTTGTTTGACTACCTCTACCGCGTTTTGAAATTCATACGCTCTTCAACCAACAGTATGACAGCGCAAGCTGTTGGACGAGAGGATTTCAACGCAATGATGCTAGTGGGACTGCGAAATGGCTTAATCGCCTTGGGAATAGCTGCACTCATTCTGATTTTCCAGTACTCCATAAGAGAACTGGGATTTACCCTATTAAGTGCTAATTCAGAGGTAAAAGATGCAGGTGTTGCTTATTTCAATGCTCGAATCTGGGGTGCACCTGCAGTTTTGCTGAACTATGTCCTAATTGGTTGGTTTTTTGGGCGAGAGATGAATAGCTTCGTATTGCTGATGTCCCTGATTGGTAACGCAGCAAACGTTGTGCTGGACTACGTAATGATTATCAATTGGGGTTGGGAAACTGCTGGGGCTGGACTAGCAACAGCTATTAGCCAGTATTTGACGCTGTTGGTAGGTCTGATGTTTGCGTGCTTTAATATCAAATGGCAGGATTTCCCCGCCGTTCTGCAAAAGGTTTTGGATTGGCAAGCCCTTAAAGTCTCCTTTGGCTTGAATGGAAACATACTTATCAGGTATTTAACTTTTATTACAGCTTTAGCCGTGTTCACCAATTTGAGTTCGTTAATGGGGACAACAATATTGGCTGAAAACGGTTTGCTATTACAAGTTGTGACTTTAAGCGTTTTCGTCATTCAGGGAGTCGGACACGCCACCCAAAGCCTGACGGGTAAATTTAAAGGTAAAGGTGATTCCAAAAAGTTACTGCCACTTGTTATAGTTGCTACGCTCACTAGTTTATTGTGTGCACTTCCCTGGGCAATAGTATCTATCGTCTTTCCAAAGACGATATTTGGGTTATTAACTAATCATGCTGAACTCACCAATGACATTGATAAGTACACTCTCTGGTTACTACCTGTATTAGCGTTTGCGGCGATCGCTTTCATGTTAGAGGGATATTTTATTGGTTTGGCAGAAGGTTCGACTCTACGTAACTCTTCCTTAACTGCCCTTGGAGTTGGATTTATACCCTTAGCTTTTGTTGCTTGGTATTTTCATAGTAACCATATTTTGTGGTTAGCTCTTTGTTTGTATATGATAACCAGCATGGTGATACTTGTGATACAGCTGCCAAGAACGTTTCACAACCACGATACTCATCATCAGCAGATCGCAACGACAAACATAACCTAAAAGCATTTGTCTATTCTTAGACGCATTGCCGAATTTTGCTAAATTAACAATCGCACCCAATACGGTTGGTGATAAGCACGCTTAACACAAACCCGGTTTCTTTGAGAAACTGGGTTTTTCTGAGCAACAATTACGTTAACTGAACCGTATTGCAATCGCACCTGTGAACCCTTGATTTTTCTTCTCTGGTTTGAGATTGTTAACTAAAGTACACGTAAAAAAACTGATGTCAAGATTAAAGTTTATTTTACTGCTCGTAGTCGTAGTAGTCTCATTGATTACTTTCGATTTTGCTAGCACCCAAGCTAAGGTTATCAGTCTCAACCGCTATATCCTTCCTGGAGAGACGGTTTTTCCAGAAGGTATTGCCTACCAACCCAAAACCAAGGACTTTTTTGTGAGCAGCACCACAGACGGCACAATTTTTCGAGGAAATCTCCAAGAGGAGTCCGCAGAGGTATTCTTACCCGGTGGTGCTGATGGGCGCACAACAGCGCTCGGCTTAAAAGTGGACGACAAAGCTCGTTTGTTTGTAGCAGGAGGCAATACTGGTCAAATATTTGTCTACGACACCCGCAGTGGCGAACTACTCGGTCAGTTTAAGAACCAAAAGGCTTCTACATTCATCAATGATGTCGCTATTTCTCTGAATGGAGATGCGTATTTCACCGACTCATATGATCCAACTTTATACAAAGTTTCGATTAATGAGGCAAATGAAATTCAGTTTGAGGCTTGGCTCGATTTTACTGGTACGAGTCTAGAGTACCAGTCAGGAGTAAACCTCAACGGTATCGCCGCAAGCTTAGACGGTAAGTACCTGGTAGTTGTGCAGTCAAACACAGGAAAGCTGTTTCGTATCGACATTGATAGCAAGCAAGTCACCGAAATTGATCTAGGCGGTGAGCAATTAACCAATGGCGATGGTATCTTGCTCTCGCGCGGTAAAAAGCAAATTTTGTACGTTGTGCGTAATCAGCAAAAGCTGATAGTCAAAGTTGAACTAGAAGACGATTTCTCCCGAGGTACTGTTGTCTCTAGCACGACTGATCCGTCGTTGGCTAACCCGACTACTATTGCCCAAGTTAGGAAGCAGCTGCTAGTTGTCAACTCTCAATTTGATAAACGTGGATCGGGACTGACACCTGAGTTACCATTTACTGTTTCGAGTATTCCTAGTCCTTAAAACAGTGAACGCTTAACAGTGAACAGTGAACAGTAAACAGTAAACAGTGAACAGTGAACAGTAAACAGTGAAACTGATAACTGATAACTGTTAAATCAACAATGGCACCTGTGAACCATGCTGAGTTTTATTCACTTCAATTCGGGCTTGAAAGGCTTCTTTGAGGTGGGGCATATGGGTGACGGTAAGAATGCAGCCAAAATCAGAGGCGATCGCGCAAAGCAAGAGACGCCAAGGGCGATCGCATCCTTCTACATCTTGTGTCCCAAACCCTTCATCCACAATCAACAATTGCAACGCCGCCCCCGCCCGCTGTGCTAATAACTTCGCCAAAGCTAAACGAATTCCAAAGTTAATTCTAAATGCTTCTCCACCAGAATTAAGTCTCATAAGCCCGCATCCCGGAGATAGCAAGACATTGATTAAAGCCGTGGCGATAGCTTCGCTGCTGCCTAAGCGCAAAGCGCATGCTACGCGAACGGCAGATCGCTCTTAACTTCAGCAGGTAGGCATATACTTAGGTTACCATACTGATACATGGTAAAAAATGAGTCGTTTCCAGATTATGTACGAAGCTTTCATTGATTTAGATGAGTTAATAGTACGTTGTAGAGATAAGCAAGCAAAAAAGTTTATCAAAGAAGCAGTAGCTTGTTATAGAGCAGGAGCATACCGTTCTTGTATTGTGGCAACATGGAATGCAGTAGTATTTGATTTTCTTCATAAACTGAGAGAATTAGAGCTTTTAGAAGATAAAGAAGCTTCAAAGTTATTGGAACAATTTGAAAAGCTGAGTTCCGAAAAAAAGTTCAAAGAGCTTTGGCAGTTTGAGTCAGATATTCCCAAAAAAGCGCTCAACCCATTTGAATTAATCTCGACTGTTGAGATGTCAGATATTGAAAGATTATTTGAAGATAGAAGCCGATGCGCTCATCCCTCAATGACATCTCTGGAGGAACCATTTGAGGCGACAGCAGAATTAGCACGCTATCACTTAAGAAGTGCTATTACACACCTTTTAGAAAGACCACCAGTTCAAGGTCGTGCAGCCCGTGAAAGAATTTTCCAATATATTAATTCTGAGTATTTCCCAACAGACTCAGAACTGGCGATAAAGTATTTTCAAAAAAGTCCGTTAGCTCGCGCTCGCTTGGCTCTTATTAAAGATGTTGTTATAGGATTAACAATAAGCTTGTTAACAGAAGATCTTCCGGAAGATGAAAAAGCACGTCAATTTTCCGCCATTCATGCAATATCAAGTATGTATCCGGAACAAACAAGAGAAATATTGAATGATAAAATGTCTGATATTATTCTCAACAAAGTCGTTGATACAAATTGGGATAAAGTAATTATCTATTTAGGAAAAGTTAAGATTTGGGATTCTATTACTGAACCATGCCAATTAAAAGCTATAGCTTTCATTGAGAAACTTAAAATCTTTGAACGAAAATGGTTTGAATTTAATGAATCTCCATCGAGCGACAGTTTAGATATATTATCAATGGCTACTCGTATAGGATTTTTAAAACAAACTATAGATACGAAGCTTCAACTTCCTCTAGAGGAGCTACTCTCACTCAAAAAAAATTGTCAATATCAGTTACAATATAACTCAATCAATGAAATAATAAAACCTTTATTAGAAAAATTTATTCCCAAAGCCACTTTTAATGAATTGATTTCAATGAGGTCAGAGGGTGATTGTTCATTGAATGATAAAATTAAACCTTACTTAATGGAGAAAATAAAAGAAGCCTCTTTAGAAGAAATACTAGATGGATTATCACAGATTATACAGGAAGACAAGCTACTCTACGAATCTTTTGAACAACGTCTCTTGTTTTTGCTTGAAAATACTTCTCTAGAACAATTACTTGAAGCCCGTAAATATTATCTGTACTCATCATCTTGCACAAAAGTATCAACTGTGATTAGCAGACTAAATGAATCAGTGATAAAATTTTTGGAGCGATTAGAATTTAATGATTTACTATCAGTTAAATATGAATACCGTCAACAATTTTTTGAAGACTTTTTGAAAGATATCTTAAAACCTATATTTCAAAATAATAAATTAGAAATAGTAAGGAGATTTGTCTCCTCTAATTCTTTTTCTGATTCCGAATTTTATGCTAAATTATTGATTGAAATAACAGATAATCTCAGTAATGAACAATGGAAATATATTCTCAAAGTATTTTTTGAAAATCATTATATACATAATTCATTTTTTTGTGCTAGGATTTTTGAATCTCTCTTCAAGAAATCTATAACTCTTAATGTTTGCATACAGGCGGATTGGCGCTCTTTTAGAGAAAATTTAGATGACTTTAGCACAATTAAGAAAAATCTTAAAGATATTAATAGATTGAAACAAGTTATTGATACTTACCTTCCTGTTGAGTAATTTTTTGCTGTTTAACACCTTGCATCATTAAACGCTGTTTCAAATATCAGTGATTATCTATCGCACTTCACAAAGAACAACTTAGTTAATGCGATTGTGCGCAGCGCAGTACCCTTTGGGCGAGTGAATGTATATCTCGGCTAATGTTTATCATTGGGTTGATTATGCACTAAATTTGCACTTAATTTAATGCTATTTCACCCAAAAGTTTTTTAGATGTCTGGTGCAGTCTTAAATCAACAATCGCACCTGAGAACCCTGCTGAGTTTTATTCACTTCAATTCGGGCTTGAAAAGCTTCTTTGAGGTGAGGCATATGAGTTACGGTGAGGATACAAGCAAAATCAGAGGCGATCGCATTAATCGCAGCAATCAAGCGATCGCATCCTTCTGCATCTTGTGTCCCAAATCCTTCATCCACAATCAACAATTGCAACGCCGCCCCCGCCCGCTGTGCTAATAATTTCGCCAAGGCTAAACGGATGGCAAAGTTAATTCTAAACGCTTCCCCACCAGAGTAAGTTTCATAAGCCCGCGTCCCTCTGGCGTCTGCAATCAAAATGTCCAACGTATCTATCAGCTTGGCATTTTTCTTGCTTGCCTTACCACTCTTTCCGGCTCTTTGTGTCACAAATTGAACGTGTAATTGATTGGCACTCAATCGCGAAAGCAGTTGATTTGTCTCAGCTTCCAATTGTGGCAAGACGTTCTCAATCATCAATGCTTGGATACCATTTTTACCAAAAGCTTGTGATAACTCCTGATATATACGGTATTGTCGCCTTACTTCTTGGAGTTGCTGCTGCTGTTGATCGTACTGAATTTGCAATGTTTCCAGTTGGTGAGACTGCTGCTGCAAGCGTCCTAACTGGGCAATTTGTTCATCAAGTTGCCGTCTGCGTGATGTTATCTGCTGCTCTAATACTTGAATTTGAGTAGATGGGTTTGCTGATTCTTCTAGCTGTTGGACGATGCTCTCAATTTGTGAACCATATCTTTGCCGTTCTGTCAATCTTGCCTGCAAAGAAACCTCTAACTCTTGCAATCTTGTTTTGAGTTGGGGATACTGCTGCTGCGTCCCGACAAGCTGTTGATAGCGTAATTCCCAAGCTTGAGTTTTGCGTACAGCTATCCGAAGATTGTTATGTTGTTCTGACACGTAGCCAATTTCAGCAATCTGGCGCTCAAGGGCAGCAATTTGTCTGGCACATTCAGATTCAGTGGCTTCTTGCTGGATTCTGGTTTGTAATTGGGTAATTTGTGCCTCAATTTCTGGTTTTCGTGCTGCTAATTGTGCTTGACGCTTTACTGCGTCTTTTATTTGGCTTAATCTAATCTCTGCCCATCGCCACCGCTCGACTTCGTTACGAGCCAGAGCGTGATCTTGTTCATTGTAGTTGAGTTGTTGTAGATATTGTTCTAGTTGCTGGAGTTCTTTGTGTGTGTCATGGGCGTAGTCACCCATTTGCAGCGATCGCTCCAAATGCTGCTTTTCACCAACAATCTGTTGTAGCTGTTGCTCAACATCACTTGTCACCTCCAATTGTGCTGCCAATTGTCCTCTTTGTTCGCGTAAGGTATCGTAAGGAGATAATTGTTGGGATATTTCTCGATATTCTTGCCTGAGAACCTGAATTTCTCTGTCGGAAACAGCCATTCGCTCTCGGACTATCCACAACTCGTCCTCTGCATCTTTGTACTCTACTTTCGTTTTGTCCACCACACGATTCCAGTGATGTTCATCTAGAGAACGTTCGCACAAAGGACAGATAGCATTAGGGTTCTGAAGCATTTGCAGCTTTTGCTGTAATTCTCCCAATAGTTTTTCAAAGTCCCGTTGATGCGCTTGCAAACGTTCGATCAGGTGACGTCTTTCCTGTCCTTTTTCCTGCACTCGTTGCAGATAAACTCGCTTCTTTTCCAGTTCCGAAATCTGCATTGCCACTTCGATCACTGCTTGTTGCAGTTGCGGTTGGCGTCTGTGCTGACGTTGGAGTTGGTTCTCTGTTGCTTGGAGTTGTTCAAATCGAGCCATTAAACCAGCATGAGCACGATTCAGTTGACTTTGTAATGTGACTCGTTGTTGCAAAAGAGGAGCTACTTGTAGTTGCAACTGATCCATTTGAGCAAGACGGTTGCGTGCAGCCGCAAGTTGTGCTAGGGCAGCTTCGACTTCATCTGACTTGCTGAGAGTTTGCTGGAGTTCTTGCTGTTGTTGCTGTAAAGCCGCTAGTTGTGCTTCAGCGTGTTGTAATTGCCGTTCAATTTCGTTAATTTGTTTAGTAAGCTGCTGTTGCTTTTGTTGCTGTGCTTGTTGGGCGCGAGTGTGCTCTTCAAATTTAGCGCCCATTGCTTCTTCTTGAGATTGGAGAATTTGGTATTGATTGTACCCGGCTTTAATTTCAGCTTCTTGAGTTAAAAATTCTTCTAAAGAAGATAGTTGATTGTCAATTGCTGAGTGTTCTTGTTGAAGGCGATCGCAATCTTGAGTCAGATTTTGATACTGCTGCCTGACAAAGTTCAGTTGTTGCTCCCAGTTTTGTCGCTGGTGCTGGACAACTTGCAAACTTTGTAATTGAATATTCTCAAAAGCTTGTACTTGTTGCAGTTGATTGATTTGCCCTTCTAACTCGGCTTGTTTTTGGGCAGTTGCTTCACGCTGTTGCAGTTGAGATTTTAACGAATCCAAAAGGCGCTCTAACTCTTCCGCTCTTGCTTTAAACTGACGTGAGAGTTCTTTTGCCCGTTCTTCTAATTCGTCATACTGATTAAGTTTTAATAACTCTGCTAATATTTCCTTACGCTCACTCGGTCGCTTGAGCATAAATTCATCAGCACGACCTTGACGCAGGTATGCTGAATTGATGAAAGTGTCGTAATCTAACTTAATATGTTCTAAAATGAGATCTTGCGTTACCCTTATGCCTTTACCAGTCAGTGCGCGGAAACCTGTAGGCGTTTGTATTTGAAATTCTAGAGCACCATTTCCACCACGCGATCGCGTGCGAATCACTTTATATGTTTGCTGGTTTGCTTCAAAGATGAAATCAACTCTAACTTCTTTTGCACCTGTATGGATAACGTCATCTTCTGAAGGAGCTCTGCTTTCACCCCAAATTGCCCAGGTAATAGCTTCGAGTAGCGAAGATTTTCCCGCGCCATTGGAACCACAAATACAAGCCGTATGTAACCCACGAAAATCTAAAGTCGTGTCACAGTAACTGAGGAAGTTTTTGAGGGTGAGTTGGATTGGAATCATTGAGGATTAGGCACCACACCTTTTTTTTAGAAGTAACAGTACAAATGCTCTTATTGCTAGTTTAGCTAGGTTATTATCATGTTTATAGTCCTTAACACTCCAATTTTACGAATGTTAACAATATAGTGAGCAAATTTTTCTTATTAGGCAAACTTCTTTTACTGTCTTCGTGGAATATTTAATCTTTCATCAGGTTCTTTCCTCTTTCCTTGTGATAAACAATAAGTTTGTTTGATGCTTTAAACTCTTTATAATGTCAGGCAAAAAAGAAGACATGGGTATAAGGAGAAAGACGAGCAAAACACATAGAGTCACACAGGCAGGGAAATTTCTCTGATACCCCTTCTCAAATTCACCCCATCTTCCCCATTTTCCCTTACCTCTTATTTGCCTTTTACGGGTTTATTGGCTGGATTCACCCCTTCGGGGTTCGGCAGTCGCTCCTGGGGGAAACCCCCAAGACCGCGCTGCCTCACCGCAATGCACTGGCTCCTCTGCGCCTGGTGCGGTTCAAAAATAGATATTGTTCTGGCGGGAAGGAAGTAGTCTAAATTCCAGCGAAGAGGTAAAGAATTGTTACAGAAAGTTGACCTTTTCAGTAAAACGAGAAACTCATTTTGATTGTTAATTTGACAGCGCAAAACTAGAGATTTTGCACTTAGTAAACAGGACTTAGCAAGTAACATATGCAGACTCGTCGCAATATTTACAAGATATTAGAGAGTGGTGGCTCAGAAATTGCCGCGTATCGTAAGGGTGTGGAGGTGATGAAAGCCCGCTCCAATGCCAATCAAAACGATCCAACTGGATGGATATTCCAGGCAAACATGCACGGGACTTCACTAAGAAATCCGACCTTTAATCAATTTTGGAATCAATGTCAGCACGGAAGCTTTTTCTTCTTGTCTTGGCATCGAATGTATATTTACTTTTTCGAGCGAATTGTCCGAGCTGCTTCAGGAGATTCTAACTTTTCACTTCCCTACTGGAATTATTCTGAGCGAAATCAGAGTGTTTTACCAGAGCCGTTTCGCATTCCTGCAGATAGTTCAAATACGTTGTATGTGAGTCAGCGGAGAAACCAAATCAATCAAGGGCAACCACTACCAGCAAACTCGGTTGAGTATAGAACTGCATTAAGCTACGTAAATTTCTTTTCTGATATAGGTTCTTTGGCTCCTTCCTTTGGTGGAGGCGTAGTGCCTGGGCCAATGCAATTTGCTAATCCTAATGTTAGAGGGCAACTGGAAAACCAGCCTCACAATGTCATTCATACGGTTATAGGAGGAGCAGGTTGGATGAGCGATCCTTTGTTAGCTGCTCGTGACCCAATTTTCTGGCTACATCACTCCAACATTGATCGATTATGGGAGCAGTGGTTGAACCAAGGTCAAGGTCGTTCTAATCCAGTCAATAATTCAACATGGATAAATACTAAGTTCGTCTTCTTTAATGAAAACGGTCAAAAACAGGAAATGTCAGGTAAAGATATCTTAGACACAGCTTCACAGTTAAATTATATTTACGACGATAAGCCGATGACTCCACCTCCCCCACCACCTACCGTGTCATTTGTTGCACCACGCTCAACTCAGCCTGAGTTTCTTGGATCTACGCCAGAAGGAAAAGTTATTCAGCTGACAACAAATGCAGCTGAGTTTTCAATTTCTCCCGTTGCCCAAAGAGCAGCATTCACTGCCTTACCGGTGGAAAACCAGAGAGTTATGCTTGTATTTGAAGGCATTGAATATGAAAAGCCGCCTGGCGTGAATTATGAGGTATACCTCAATCTCCCGGATGATAACTCAGCACCGAAACAAGAGAATTATGTTGGAACCATAGGGTTGTTCGCAATGGAACCTCATAATCACTCACATGCTGAAGAGCACTCTGGACACGACGAACACATGGCTCACGAGCATGGCAACCATGACACTGGTGAGAAGCATCCAAAACCGACAGTTGTTTTGGAAGCAACTAAGGTTGTGGAGGCGCTACAAAAACAAGGTAAATGGTCTGGTCAATTCCGGATCAGCCTAGTGACGACCTATCAAGACAAGCCACTTTCCGAAGTGCGCTTCCAGAAAATTTCTGTTTATACTTTCTAACTTGAAGAGTAAAGGTGGAGACTAAAATTGTCTTCACCTTTGTTCTTAGCTTTCTAGGAAAGTAATAAGCTTTTTCCTTTTCTTTTCGTCAACCAAAGATGTATTAGTCTAAAAATTTACCATTCCAATAACAAAAGAATACAATAGAAACAAGAGATTAGATTCAGCTTATCGTTACTTATTGCTGAATATACATCGTCGGACACATAGGATGTAAAAACATTTAGGAACTATTTCACAAGATTTGCGTCATATATATCCTTCGTTACTTTTCATAAGTGCAGATGAACGGTATAAGAATTAAAGAGGAACAATTGCATCTTTTTACCGTCACACTAGTCACTTTTCACTCGGAATATGCCTACTGACAGGTTTAAAAAGAGCCAGAAACAATCTCAGTAACAGCACGTCTCATACATTAAGAACTCATACATTAAGAAAAAGAACAAAAGGACTTTACTATGAGTCAATTTCATCGTTGGAAATCTGGAGCAGCCGGACTCATGGCAATGGCAATAACAACAGGTACTATTGCACCCATGTTTATGTTTGCTCCTGCTTCTGCACAAAGCATCTTTCGTGGTCAAGGAAGCCAAACACCATCAGGAAGAATTTCAATTCCTGCTGGATTTACAGTGCCAATGACATATGACAAAGATAAAATTGTTGTCACTCCTGATGAAACGACACGTATAAAACTGAGAGTAGCAAAAAACCTTGTAGACAGTTCACGAAATGTGTTGATTCCTGAAGGAAGTGAAATTGAAGGACAATTGCAACCAACCACCAGAAATGGTCAAAAAGGTACTTATTTTGTCGCTCAAGACTTAATCCTTCCTAATGGTGAACGACAGTCTATTAATGCAACTTCTCGGGCTATTACCAGAAAGGAAACAATTAGTAAAGGAGGTAGAACAGATAAAATAGTGCAAGATGCTGCTATTGGTGCAGGTGCTGCTAGTGTGATTTCATTGATAACAGGCGATCGCAAAATTCAAGCGATTGAACCTATACTTGGTGCAGGTGCTGGTGCAGCAGCAAGTGTTCTACTCAGACGTAAAAACACTGAAGTTATCGTTATTGAACCCCAAAGAGGAGATTTGGATCTCACTCTACGCTCTAGTTTGTTTGTATCCCGTGGTTACTATTAGGCTTCTCCTAATTTAGGTCGTGAGTTCCATCTGTTTGCAATACAACTGCTCCAAAGGGGCAGGGTGCTTTACCCAACCGCCCTCACACTACCAAGGGGCTGCCAAAAGAGCAACCCCTCCTGTTTCACAGAAAACAAGATAAAGCAAGTCAGCAATTTTAAAGTTAAATCCGGAAGAAAACAACCTGCTAGTAAGTAGTCTCGCTTCTAGCTGTATGCAATTTCAATGCGTGACAGATAAGGATATTGCGCGTGATTGGGCAAAACCGCGATATTGCTTATTCTAATTTATGTAAATTTTATCATTTTTCTGCAACTATTTTATTGATCGCACGTCTTACGATTACATAGAAATCAGGAGCATCCCAATTTTCCAAAAGTCTTCGTCCGCCACGTTCAAAGCAGGGTGCCCAGAGGGCATAAGTAACGTAGTGAGTGTAAGCACCAGGAGGGTTTTCCTCCTGGTGGCGAAGAGCCTGAGTGCAAAGTGCAGGCTGAGCAGATACCCCAAGGGGGAACCCAAAGGGTAGAACAAAGCAATCATCCTTTGTGTGAATTTACACATTTGGGATGCTTCGGATAAATCGTTTTTATTGGCGAAACATTTAGGAAAATAAATAAACTAATGCGCATCTACCGTTGCGTATTTATTTGTTAAGACAGTCATGAGTCATTTGTTATTACAAATGACATAGATGGGACTGGTTATGAACTGAATAAAATTCAAACGTGAAAGAAGAAAGAAGTTATTTAGACTTCATTCTTTATCCTTTAATGACTCTTTTAGCTGAACAAAAGTATTAACCTAAACACTTTGTTTTGGAATAATGTCAGCAAAAAGTAGTCCATTTTACAAACAGAAAATAGCAGGTTGTGTGGGGAGTAAAAATATAATGTTTGGTCGCTTTCGTTGGCAATCTGGATGTGCTGCATTCATGGTTTTGGGCATAACTACAGGAACTATCGCACCTCTAG
Organism: Brasilonema angustatum HA4187-MV1; assembly: GCA_019359695.1. Lineage (GTDB taxonomy): Bacteria > Cyanobacteriota > Cyanobacteriia > Cyanobacteriales > Nostocaceae > Brasilonema > Brasilonema angustatum. Next base: position 58,320 of record JAHHGV010000042.1, on the reverse strand, counting down.
TGATACCCACAGCATCTTTTGCCCAAACAAATTTTACTGACGTTCAATCTAACTATTGGGCAGCAGAATTTATTGGACAACTGGCACAGCGAGGTATTATTGCTGGCTTTCCAGATGGCAGTTTCCGCCCAGAGGAACCAGTCACACGTGCTCAATTTGCTGCCATGATTGGCAAAGCTTTCCGAAAAACACCAGAACGGCAGGCAGTCGGATTTTACGATGTGCCAAGCAACTACTGGGCATCGAGTGCGATTGCGAATGCATACACCACTGGTTTTTTGTCTGGATATCCTGGCAATCGTTTCGAGCCTAACCAAAATATTCTCCGCGAACAGGTTTTAGTTTCTCTCTCTAACGGTTTAAATTACAACGTTAGCGGTAATACCGACAGCATCTTACAAAATTACAACGACGCTTCTAACATTTCTAGCTATGCCCGTAGCCCTATTGCTGCAGCTACAGAGAAGCAAATTGTTGTCAACTATCCTAATGCTAAATTCCTAAGTCCCAATACAACTGCAACTCGGGCACAAGTAGCAGCTTTTCTCTACCAAGCACTCGTGAGTTTCAATAAAGCCGCAACAATCAACTCAGCCTACATTGTAACTTTTGCCGAACCGACTCTATCAAAACCAGTAGGCGAACCGACTCCATCAAAACCAGTAGGCGAACCGACTCCATCAAAACCAGTCGCGGTGACAATTCCTGAAGGAACTGTTATTCCTATAAGGTATGAAAAAGCAGAAAAAATTCTTGTGACTAAGGATGAAACAGCTCCTTTAACTCTGACTGTGGCGCAAAATGTTGTCACTGATAAAGGAAATTTGCTCATTCCAGCAGGTAGTCAAGTAGTTGGTGAGCTTCGTCCCGTCAAAAATAAGGGTGGTTCTCAATTCGTTGCCCAAAAACTCGTTTTAACCAACAATGGTCAAGAGTATCCAATCAATGCGACTTCTGAAGTGATTACCAAGACTGAAACTATCAAAAAAGGCACCAATACACAAACAATTCTTAGGAATAGTGCACTTGGCGCAGGCGCAGCGGCGGCGGTTTCGCTTGTAACTGGCGATAAGGCTATTAGTGCTGGAGAAGTTCTGGGGGGGGCTGCTATTGGTGGATTGGTTGGTCTGTTCTTTGGTAAAAAGAGTGTTGAGTTAATCGCCATTGACCCAAACACTGACCTACAAATGACTATTGGTGAAAACTTTCAGATTTCGTTGAAATAGTTAGTAGTCAGGACTTGCCCTGAAACAAACTGACTGTTTAGAATCCTTGCGCATTCATTACAGGGAAAGTCTGGCTTGTCCGGAATGCCTAAGTTAAAAGTATCACTTTTAACTCAATACTAACAATGAGCAACAGGTAACCAAATAATAAAAGTCGTTCCTGGTGCATCAGGTGATGATCTAAGCAAAGTCACAGCAGGGCTAAAAACTTGTATTTCGCCCTGCATTTGTTGTATGAGCTGTTTGGCAATTGATAATCCTAATCCCGTGCCAGGAATTTCCGTTTGAGCTTGAACACCTCGGTAATGACGCTCTCCAAGATGCTGTAAATCTTGTGGTGGAATACCAGGACCAGTGTCACTGATGGCAATTCCCTGAAAATGAAGTTTTTCTTGTCTGGTCTGTATCAAAATCTTGCCGCCAGTGGGAGTGTATTTCAAAGCATTGTCAAGTATATTGCTGAGTACTTCTCGTAATGCTTTGGTGTTAGCGCGTACCAGAGGTAAGTTAGGGGGAATTTCGGATACGAGTTGCAAATTTCTTTCTTGAGCAATGGCTCTGGCTGATACTAACAATGGTTCCAATACATCTAGTACAGAACAATTAACTTCTTTTTCTCCTGCACCGGGCAACAAGAGCGGGGCTATGAAGTCTTTTTGTAGATTTGCTTCCACAAGCACTTCTTTTTGCGGTAAAGTTAATGGTTCTAAATCTTCTGCACTCAAGTCAATAACTTCATCCAACTGTTGCAACAATTCTTTGAGGCGATCGCTTTCCCGCACAATACTAGTTGCGACCTCGCGGTTAGTATCGCCTGGTCGCAGTCGCTTCAGCAACAGTTTGCCAAAGGTACGCAATGCTGTTAACGGGTTACGAAGCTGATGCAATAAATTATCTAGTAAATCTTGCTGTTTTTCTTGAAAAATTTGTTGTTGCTGCAATTGCTGGTGCAACCATGCTCGACGCTGATCTAAAATACAAGCAAGGGATAGTGTTTGGGCAACTCGTTCTATTTGACTCCTTTCTTGTTCATTCCATACTCGGTCTTCTCTGACTGTGACGAGCAACCCCATCATCACATCTTCATGAACAAGAGGTAAAACAATTTGATCCGCTTTAAATAAATATTCTTCTTCCTCTGTTGAATGCGGTGGTGCTGTATCTCCTGTCGCAGTTTCTTGTGATGGGGCGGGAAAGTCCTCAGCTGCTTTCAATAACCGGAGGTTATTGCGATTGTGTTTCTCGTTGAACACATCACCGGTACGAGAATGCAGTGTTTTATCCAAGGTGACAGAGGCGGAACGATAGGAAGCCCAATTAGGATTTGAGATAGGTATTGAGGTGGGCAATACCAAAGCACTAGCTAAGTGCTGTTCCACTGCGGTTTCTGGATAAACTACCACAGGAATCAGCTTCGCTTCACTTGTCGAAGCCTCTATCAATTCTTGCGTTAAATAAACAACGCTCAAAGATGCTTCCAGCCCTTGGGCTAACAGTGCCAATTGCTCTCGGCATAGAGCAACAAACTCAGAACTGGCAGACATTAACATTTCTCAGCCCTTGTTTAAAATGACAGACTATACGGACGAAAAGAAACAAAAGTTGGCTTTTCCTATTTAACAAAGCTTAACTGAATCTTGCAACTAACAGTTCGTTCCAACGAATTATATTGTTCAACGCTTCTGGTTTTTATACAAAAAAATAAATTAACTGGATTGTATCAAAAGGTTAAAAACTATTGAATTTTTGAACTAGAACTTTTATAATTACGACGGATTTTGTAGCTATCACTACAATCGATCGCTTGTTAGAGGAGGTAAGGAAGGTTGGCAAGGAGACGCAAGAGGAAGAGTCGTCGTCGCCAAGAAGGGCGGCGAATTTTAGAGCATGTGCCTCAATTTAGCATTGAAAGCGGTGAAGATAAGCCTGTGACAGCAGCTAGAAAATTCATTCAAGCTGAGGGGATCTTGCCACCGGCTTTGCTACTTGTAAAGCGAAACGAACACACAACAGACCGTTATTTCTGGGCTGAAAAGGGGCTGTTTGGAGCTCAATATGTTGAAGAAAATCACTTCTTATTTCCTAGCCTGAGGGTACTCGAACCTGCTCCAGGTCAGGAGTCACTGGCTGTTGCTAGTCGTTGAACTAACATATGGTGATCATAGAGTTTGAATTTAGCTCCTGACAACCATTAACAACCGAAATTGCTAGTTTTTTTTTAAGTTTCATTTTTTTTTAAGAATGTAGCTCACTTGCCAGTGTTAAGCTAGCAGTTTTGCCTTTAAGACTATCAACTTATACAAACTTTGTGTTTGTATAAGTTGAGTATTAGGTGTGAAAACGTACGTGGGAGTGAGGATACAGCGAACCTGTTCTGATCAAAGCTTTGGCACGTAGCTTCAAGCGAGATAGCTTTTTTCAACAACTTGTGGAGAAGAGCTACAGATCTGCAGTCGTTTTACCTCCTCTCTCTATTCCATTTCTTATTCTTAAAAGTTTTGACATTCCCAAGGCTGAATCCAAATGTTAGGCGTAGCCGCGCCGCAGGCGGCGACAGCGAAATTTGGATTCAGCCTTGGAATTTTAGGCTAAACCTCGTAACTTGCTCATGCAGCTTTGCAGCAGCATGAGTATAAGTCACCGATCCTAAGCGCGTGACTTCGGGACTAGTCGTCCCTAGCTTGTTTTACAAGATTTGAGATGTTAATCGCTTCAAAGATTAAACAACTTTATAGAGCCAGAGTGCTTCTGTTGGCAACATTCTACAGTTTTCTGTAGCCTTATATTGAATTAATATTAAAGCCAATAGTTTATCTGATGCTATACAAATAATGGCAAGACAAGAGTCTAGCATCAGGGTAGTTGCTGAGGGGGGGTGGCTTTTATCTATCGCTTACTTGGGAAGAGTTTTTAGCCAGCCGTCCTCATAACAGCTATTGGGAACTTTTTAATCCTAATGTCCTTTGTAACTCAATGATTTCATCTCGATGGGCTGTTAGTGTTACTTGAGTTGGAGAGTGTTGGTTGCTTTGGGCTGCTTCTACCTTCAGCGACACCTTTTCAAGTTTGCCAGCTTTGTACCAATAAAAAACACCACTCAAAGGTGAGAGCAGCACCATCCCAAGAAAAACTGTACTTAGGTTGGGAAAAATTAGTGACAAAACCAATGATAGACACAGAAGACCAATACCTGCTAAAACTGTTAAAAACACAGCTAAAAACCAGCTTGGTCTAACAATGCCTTCAAAAGTTACCTGGTTTTGTATCGGGTCGACCGCTGCTACTCGGTAAGACCGTGTTTGAAAATACTCCCTTAATTGAGGCATTAAAGTAGCTTCATCTTGCTCGCAAACCAGTTGTGTGGTTTTTGTACGATCTTTGGTAGAGGCACGAATAAAGAAAAATAGCCCAACCGATAATAAAAAAGTGAGCAGCAACGTGGATGCTAGAGTAGCAGTATCCATAAACTAAATTATGAGTGTTTCACAGGAGGTGATTTATTCATTATGAATTATTCGTTAACTTATTCTCCCACTTATGTACTGTTGCCACAAACGAGCTAAATCCTGTGCTTTAAATTGCCATTCTGGAGAGACTTGGTACATTCGCCTTGGACGTCCCCGTCCTTCTAGCTTTTTCCAATATCCAGTAATTGCTTTCTGGTCTTCAAGAAATTTAATCGCACTGTAAAGCACAGTATCTGAAAGCCGATAGGTTGGATATTCAGTTTCCAGTCGTTGGATCAACTCCGTTCCATAGGATTCGCTTTGTGACAAAAGGTACACTATATAACAAACAGCGAGTTCCTGACAAAGGTAAGTTGGCGGAGGATTTTCAAAGAAGTGATATATATCCTCAAGTTTCATGGTTAATGAATGACGAAAAATGCCTAAGGGTCAAGCTGACAATCAGAAAAAAACAGTATATAATACTACACTCCATCAATGAGTACATAGCACTGTTTAGGCCGGATCACCAAAGGGTAAAAATAACATGAGACAGATTTCACACTTATTGATAGTGGAACCGATGCACCAACTATAGGGATACAAATTTTTGTATCTCTACCCAAGCTTCTGACATTGTATTGAGGAGCGATTTAACAACGGTTATGCTGCAATCGAAGAGTGTTAAGTAATGCCAAGGGCATAAGGATTGCTTAAGCATAAAATACCGTCTAAGCAATTTTAAAGGGAAAATGCGGTATTTATGTAAAACTTAATCAAAACTTTGCTAGACAGTAATTTTCCTAGAATTTTTGCTAAAAAATTAGGCAAAATATCATATTTTTTTCAAGCATTGTGAATAGTGGACACACTAAAAAAAGTTTAAAGTACGGAATTTATTTACTAAAAATATTTTTATCACACTTACTAAGTATGATAGTAAATTTATCAAGCCCTCAGCACAAATGGTGATCAGTATGTCAGATTCGTCTACACTCCGGGCAATTGCCCAAGTATTTCGCCTTACAGGATGGGTTAGCTTCTGGATTCAATTAGTGCTAGGTGTTGTTTCTGGGGTTATTTTGCTGTTCGCAGTATTTAGTCAGAGAGGTGCCAATACTAGTAGTAACCCTGGAACTGGGTTTGGCGCTATTTTTGCCGTTGCTGGGCTTGTTGCCTTAGCAGTAGGTATATATATAGCGTTCCGTTACACTAGACTTGGCAATCGACTAGAATCCTCAAATCTTAACAACCGCCCGCGCAAAGCTGAAACTGTTCAAGTTGTACGCTTTGCGATTGTGGTGCATTTAGTGGGAATGCTGGTGACTCTCTTAGGGGCGCAAATAATTGTTGGGACTCTAGTCACAAAGTCATTGACTTTACCGCAATTAGGTGCTGGAGTAATCACCCAGATCGACCCTAGCCGGAGTATCCAACCCTTAGACATGTTTGTTGTCCAGGCAAACACGAATACGGTTACAGCCCATTTTGGGGGGCTTGTCGCGTCAATTTGGATACTCTACCGCATCTCCAAACCTCAGTCTGAGCGTAGTTCCTAGTTGATCATTAGTTGTTTACTTTGGATTGCTGGAATGACCAACTACTAATTATTTGAAGAATTTCGCAAAAATTTTTACCAGAATTTTGCGAAAGTGAAAGTGCTTAAGTTGAATATTACTACAGAGTGACTTAGATAACCATCTTGGTTTTGGGTGATATCAAAGTACACAAAAAAACTAAATTAAAGTTTTTCTATACAAATCTTATGAAAAATCATCAAACATGGACATTTGCCGTACAAGTTTTCTTTAGTACTGTAGTGCTTGGGTTGTGTACTTTCAAGCTGATTGCTAATAAACCTCAGGACAACCAAGCGCTTTACTGGGGTGGGTTAACAGGCATACTTGGGTATTGGTTACCTGCACCGACAAATTCTAAAAATGAAGAGCAACAATATTTGCTGAGGAGTCAGTACAATTACAACAAGACAACCGAAAATGGTCTAGTTGAGCAGTCAGAAAAAAGTCATCAGGCTGTTGCTATAACTAAGACAGATGAATGATCTCAACCTCTCACGCTTCGCTATAAAACCGTTAGCAACAGCCTTAAGAAATATCATTCACTCTGTTAAGCGTTAAGCGTTAAGCGTTTTTCTTCAGAGAAGCTATGAACTAAAGAGGTGTTGGCAACTTCACTTTCTCTTCATAGATCACTGACTTTTCGCTGCTATTTAGCTTTTGCAGTTGTCACCAGTCGGAAGTACTATATTTTGAAGTGTTAACTGTAAAGAAAATACTAGGCTAAAAACTAGGATAGATCTGTGCTGGACATTAAGTTAATAAGGGAAAATCCACAATTGGTTCAGGAACGGTTGAAGACTCGTGGTGGTCACTACGATATTCAGCCGCTTTTGGAGTTGGATAAACAACAACGTGAATTGGAAGCGAAGCGAAATCAACTGCAAGCACGCAGTAACGAAATTGCAAAATTAATTCCGGAAAAGATAAAATCTGGTTGCAACCCCAAAGGACCAGAAATTCAAGCGTTGCGTGATGAAGGTAGTTCTGTCAAAGCTGAGATTGGCACACTGGAACCTGAAGAAAAAGACCTCTCTGGCAAAATCGAAGAACTTTTACTCACACTTCCTAATTTACCAAGCGACTCCACACCTGTTGGTAAAAGTGAGGAAGATAACCCAGAAGTGCGTCGTTGGGGTGATGAGTATCTTCCCCAAAACCCAAACATTATTCCTCACTGGGAAATTGGCGAGAAGTTGGGTATTCTTAATGTTGAGCGAGCTGTAAAAGTCGCACAAAGTCGCTTTATCACCCTTATAGGTGCTGGTGCCAAGTTGGAGAGAGCATTAATCCAATTTATGCTTGATCGCCAGATAGCTGCAGGGTATGTGGAAGTCATTCCCCCATTTTTGATTAATACGGAGTCTATGACAGCTACGGGTCAATTGCCCAAGTTTGCTGAAGAAAGCTTTAAGTGTGCGGCGGATGATTTGTGGCTTACCCCTACGGCGGAGGTTCCTGTAACGAACCTCTATCGTGGTGAAACTCTAAATTTTGAAGATTTGCCTATTTACCACTGTGCTTATACTCCCTGTTTTCGCCGAGAAGCTGGGAGTTATGGACGCGATATGCGGGGACTGATTCGACTGCATCAATTCAACAAAGTTGAACTCGTGAAATTTGTCCATCCCAGCACTTCTAGTGAGGAACTGGAAAAATTGCTAAGCAATGCAGAAGCAATTTTACAGGCGTTGCAGCTACCTTACCGAGTCATAGAATTATGTACTGGGGATATAGGATTTCACTCGGCGAAAACCTACGATATTGAGGTTTGGCTTCCTTCTTCTGGAAAGTACCGAGAAATTTCCAGTTGTTCCAATTTTTTGGACTATCAAGCGCGACGCGGGCAAATTCGCTTCAAAGAAAGTGGAAAGAAAGGAACTCAGTTCGTGCACACTCTCAATGGTTCAGGACTGGCTGTGGGACGTACAATGGCTGCGATTTTAGAAAACTATCAACAAGAGGATCGAACGGTGCGGATACCAGAAGCGCTGCAACCTTACATGGGACGTGAAGTATTGTGATTTGAGGGGCTTAGTTCCCTCCTTAAAAAGGAGGGCTAGGTAAACAACACCGATTGTGTTGTGAATACGGGAGTATCGATTAACTCGTAATTCGTAATGATTATAAATTACGAATTACTATTTAGTTTTACTATTCCTCAATTTGACCGACACGACGAATATTGATAATATCGCTCAGTTTTTTGATTTGAGTAAATATCTGTTCGAGTTGTGGTCGATCGCGTATCTCAATACCCAAGTCCATCAATGCTGGTTGACCATTAGCTGTTTTTACCTGAGCATGACGTACGTTGATCCCGTGGTCACTTAAGCGTGAGAGAATATCTTTTAGAATTCCTACGCGGTCGAGAGCCTCAATTTGAATATTCACAGGATAAGTCGTAGGACGAGTGTAGATTTCGCCTGCTGAGTTCCAATGGACTGGTACTAGGCGATCGCACTCTACATTCTCTAAATTCTGACATCCCTGGCGATGAATCGAAATGCCTCTACCTCGTGTGACAACACCAATAATCGGTTCTCCTGGAAGAGGAGTACAACACTTAGCCAGATAATGCACTAATCCTTCTACCCCAACTATCGGTGAGTCAGTTGTGCGTGAGGTTGCAGGAGTTAGATCCCGTAAACCTTTGTTTGTTGAGGTGAGTTCTTTCGTGGGAACTGGAGGTGCATCTGCAACTGGTTGTTGCGCTTTTACGACTTCTCGCCAACGGTTGAGTACTAAATTCAGTGTCACTTCACCATAACCCAAAGCCGCGAGTAAATCTTCCATAGAATGATAATTACATCGCTCTGCTACTATCTGCATGGGTTGCGACTTAATCAGGTTTTCAAAACCTGATCTCCCCAATTCTTTTTCCAACAATTCCCGCCCACGGGCAATATTTTCTTCCCGGCGCGATCGCTTGTACCACTGCCTAATCCGATTTTTCGCCGCCGAAGTTCTGACAAAATTTAACCAATCCAAACTGGGATGACCGTTCTTTTGCGTCAGAATCTCTACAATATCACCATTTTGCAGTCGTGTTGAAAGTGGCACCATCCGCCCATTTACCTTTGCACCTGCACAGTGGTTTCCAACTTCTGTGTGAATGCGATAGGCAAAATCTACGGTTGTGGAACCAGGATTTAAAGCAACCAAATCTCCCTTGGGCGTGAAAACATAAACGTCATCTTCAAATAAATTATCTTTGATGCTTTCCAAATATTCTTGAGCATCCTTAAGATCATTCTGCCATTCCAGCAGCTGCCGCAACCAGGTAAACTTCTCATCTGATGGTGCCCAGTGGATAATGTTGGAGCCTCCTGTTTCTTTATACTTCCAGTGAGCTGCAATTCCATATTCGGCAACATGGTGCATTTCCAATGTTCTGATTTGCACTTCCAGAGGACGACCCCACGGACCTATAACTCCAGTATGCAACGATTGGTAGCGGTTAGGTTTAGGTAAGCCTATGTAATCCTTGAATCTACCAGGGATTGGACGGCAAGCATCATGAACTATCGCTAAAGCCCGGTAACATTCCTCATTGCTATTGACAATAATCCTGAGTGCTGCTAAATCGTAAATTTCGTGAAACTCTTTGTTTTGCCTCTGCATCTTCTGGTAGATGCTGTAGAGGTGCTTCGGACGTCCACTCATGTCCAGACACTTGATCCCCGCTTCCTCTACGCGACTCCGTAGAGTTTCGGCAATTTTTGTTAATCTCTCTTCCCGCGCTGTTCGTTTTTCAGCGACATACTCCTGCATTTGCCGATAAGCATCTGGTTCTAAGTACTTAAAAGCTAAATCTTCCAGTTCCCATTTTATGCGCCAAATCCCCAAGCGATTAGCCAGGGGAGCAAAAATTTCTCGTGTTTCCAAAGCAATTGCGCGGCGTTTTTCATCACGAAGGAATTCCAAAGTCCGCATATTGTGGAGACGATCTGCTAACTTCACCACAATCACTCGGATATCTTGCGCCATAGCCAGAAACATTCTGCGAAAGTTCTCTGCTTGGCTTTCGGTTTTACTTTTGAAATTAATTTTAGAAAGCTTTGTCACACCTTCTACTAACAGACCCACTTCTTTACCGAAGCGCTGCTCTATCTCTTCAATTGTGACATCTGTATCTTCCACTATATCATGGAGGAAGCCAGCTGCTATCATGTCAGCACTGCCCCCTAAGTCTCTCAAGATTCCAGCAACAGCCACAGGATGACAAATGTATGGTTCTCCTGACTTACGGTACTGACCCTCATGCAACTGATAAGCAAATTCAAATGCTTGACGAATTAAAGCCATGTCGCTTTGCCTTCGGCCATCTTCAGTTTCTGTGCCTACTACTGTATATGACCCATTTAGGCAAGTCTGTAGCCATTCTGGGAGAGTAACATCAATTCTGGAAGTTAGTACAGTGCTGCTCATAGAAAGAATCGGGGGTGGCTAGGTAGTTGATAGTAAAGTGAGAAATTGGATGAACAAACTCTTACTGACACTTGCGCTTTCGTCCTTCTGTGCGGAGTTGATTCCCCAAGGCAAAGAGTGCAAATTATCCAGTACGAGTGTCTAACATCATAAAGTCGGTAAAATCGATGAAATGCCAAATCCAGCCCCAATTTTCAGATGAGACAACAGATTCGGAAATAAAAATTAACAAAGTTTGGTCTATTTGAAAAGTTTCTTGACATTACCTTGACTTTAATAGTATCTCAAGAAGAACTTAGATGTCTCTAACTCGCGATAAATATCACGCATTAAAGGAATTGCTGAAACAATTGCATTCGGATGTCATGACTACCAAAGTAGATACATCCGAAGTAGCGCAGCGTGTCAGATCCTTGCAACAATTTTTTCAGCAACAGATTGTCCCTTTAGTTAATCTGGACACAAACAGCAACGATGAGGGTCAGTTACAGTCAAATCAGACGGAAATGAGTAAGCAGCTACGGCTGTTGGAAATAGATGTCATGTTTTTCCAAGGAGCGCGGCAAGCTTCCACTGCCAAGAGTAGGCTTGATGCCATAGGCGATCGCCTGACTACTCTCATCAAATACTGTAATGCCATATTGCAATAAATAGTACCAGAAGGACGAGCCGTAACCTATGAAAAAATGACAAATTAAAATTAAAAATTGAAACTTAAAAATATTGAACTTTTTTTAAACTCTTCTCATGGAAATTTGTTGAGGTTTTGTAGTCATCTTTACATATTTCCTTGGCACAATTCGTTGTAAATAGCGTCAAAAGTCAAGAATCCTTAAAATTTGAAAATTCGACTGATAAAAAACTTAAAACTTACTGAAGCAAAATTAAGTATCAAATATTTCTATCCGAGCAATAAAGAAAAGTGATAAACCTCGTGATTTATCCGTATACTCATTGCAATTATTGGTGCGTTCTCAGTTATATTGTTGTTTTTAAAAGTTACTCTGGTAATAATCCTGACATATGTCATGTCATCACAAAAGCTGATAGCTGATATCTGATAGCGTAATTATGAGTGAAGCCTTATTTTGTATTGAAAATTTGCGAGTTGCTTATCCTCATCGCAGCGACGAAGAAGCCCAGTGGGCAGTAGATGGTGTGTCTTTCATCCTGCAACCAGGGGAAAGAATGGGATTGGTTGGAGAATCAGGCTGCGGTAAGTCAACTCTAGGACGCGCAGCAATGCGGTTACTACCAGCCTCAAGTCAAATTGAGGGACGAGTGACATTTCAAGGGCGTTCGGTATTTGAGATGACGCCAGAACAGTTGCGTAAATTCCGAGGAGAAGCAGTTGCGCTGATATTCCAAGATCCCATGACGCGCCTTGATCCATTGATGAGCATTGGCAATCACTGTTTAGAAACATTAAAAGCTCACTCACCGCAATTGTCCAGCAAACAAGCCAAAGAAAAAGCTATTGCCACTTTAGAAAAGGTTAAAATTCCTGCCAGTCGTTGGAGTCAGTATCCCCACGAGTTTAGCGGTGGAATGCGTCAGAGGGTAGCGATCGCCCTAGCCTTGCTTCTGTCCCCCAAGTTAATTGTCGCCGATGAACCCACTACAAGTTTGGATGTCACAGTTTCCGCCCAAATCTTGCAGGAACTCACACGGCTGTGTGGTGAAGAAAACATGGCGCTGCTGTTAATTTCTCACGATTTGGCTCTTGTTGCCGAGTATTGCGATCGCATTGGCGTTATGTACAACGGCAAAATGGTTGAAACGGGTTCTTCCCAGGCTGTGTTCCAGAATCCTCAACACGAATATACACAGTCTCTCCTCAAAGCAGCTTTGCATATTCAGACAGTTGATGAAGTATGGGAGCAGGGAGTAGAAAGCAGGGAGCAGGGAGCAAGATTTTCCCCATCACAAGCTCAATCACCGATTTTGCGCGTCCTAGAATTACAACAGCATTACACCTTAGAACCCAACTTTGTAGAGCGATTGTTAAAACGGCAAAATCAGACGATTAAAGCAGTGGATGGAATCAACCTAGAACTCTATCCAGGAGAAATTCTGGGATTAGTTGGGGAGTCAGGTTGCGGAAAGAGTACACTATCACGGACAATATTGCAACTTATTCGTCCCACAGCAGGTAAAGTCGAGTTTTTGGGAAAAAATTTAACAAATTTATCGCGCCAACAAGTTCGTGCGTCTAGGCGGCAAATGCAAATGGTCTTTCAAGATCCCCATGCTTGCTTAAATCCAGCGATGACGGTAGGACAAAGTATAGCTGACCCCTTGCTAATTCACAAGCTAGCCGATCCAGCGAACGCAAAACAACAGGTGCTGTCGATGCTGGAAAAAGTAGGGTTAAAACCACCCCAAGTTTATTATGAGCGTTATCCGTCGGATTTATCTGGGGGACAGCAGCAAAGAGTGGCGATCGCGCGTGCTTTAATTACTCGTCCTAAACTGCTCATTTGTGATGAACCAGTAAGTATGTTAGATGCTAGCGTGCAGTCGCAAGTTTTAGATTTGATGCTGGAGTTGAAAGAGGAATTTGAGTTAACGTATTTGTTTATTACTCATGACTTGTGGTTAGCGCGGTTTTTGTGCGATCGGATTGCAGTCATGAATAGTGGGAAAATAGTAGAAATTGGTCCCACCAAACAGATTTTTACCAATCCCCAACATCCTTACACGAAAACACTGCTTGCAGCAGCCCCTCTGTTAGGGCGAGCATAATCCAGTACTAATTTATAAGCAAGACTGCTGAGCTATTAACACTCAGCAGTCAAGAACAGTAAAATTGATATTTTGGTGGTTTACATCACGCCTTGGAATTCTCCACTAATTGCCCAAGCTGTATTCTGAGTTCTTCAATTTGGGCATTTCTACACTCGAACCATGTAGCTCAACAAATCTATTAAAAAGCCACATGGTTTCGTGATTAGACTGCCTATCTTTCTTGATTAAACTGCCTATGTTTCTCTGAGCTAATTTTTGTAAATAAGGCAAATCTTCAATCAATGTCAAACAAGAAGCAATGTGCAATATAATTTGCAATATAGGTTTTGGCCACTCTAAATCGCTGTAGATATCAATCAAGAAATGATGAGAATTTTCTGTTGATGGGTAGGCATAAAACATAACAGTTATTCTTTTGTTTCTGTAAACTGGAATACTCAGTTCTACAGTGTATGGAGTATGCAGTATTAAATCCACCTCAACGATTGGCTGTCTCCAAATTCTTAAAATATTAATTGGAGACTCTAAGAGAGTTTGAAATGCGATTATCCCACCAAGAGATGTGGATTGGATACTACTAACTTGAAGGATTCTCAAGTTATTCAGACTGAATTTATGAATAGTTTCCAAATGTTTCAGATTCAATAGATGGTAAATTTGGCAGACATAGGGAAACGGTAAAATATATTCCTGGCTAATGATATGTCGCTTTTTTAAGTCAAAATTGTTGACTTTAGTCGGATGTAGATAAAACTGCTCTATATAATTTTGAACACTATCTACATCATTAAGATCAAAGCTCTGCTCTGGTTTTAAAAACAGCCAACTCAAGAAAAAGAATGAAGCTGTGAATATTTGTATGATTTCTACTACAGATAAATATCCATCAGCCAGGGCAGTGATACTTCTATCACTAATCCCAAAAAGAAAAGAAGGTATCCCAAAGAACCAAATCCCATTTTTTAGCCTTAATATAAAGAAGGCAACATCTATTTGTATGGAATTATGGTTTTTCTTGGTATTACTACCGTTATCTGGAACAATATTAACAGACATAGGATTTATAAAACTGATAATTCACTACATAGAGAGAGATAATACCAGTTAAAAAAAGAATGTAACAAATGAACCCAAAACTCCTCCCTAACCCTATCCAATAGTTGCGAAGAGTGCGCTTTCTTCGCGGGTGGGGCATCTGTCGCAAACATTTTTTAAAATGGTATAACTTTGGCGTTGTTTATAGGTTCTTAAAAGTTAATATAACTTATATTTCCCTTAAGTTGCAAATCTTAACACTGATATTTTGTCTGAATTTAATGAAGATTAAATTTTTGTTTCCAGGGATACTATAAAAGTCATCTTTAATCGATTTATACTTTCGTCTTTAATCAGACAAGTCTATTCAAGCTACATCATAATTTAACTGCAATAACTCGAATACGTTTATAATCTGCAAACCAAGTATTATTTTTGTATAAACTTGGACGCAACTGATTTTCTATATCGACTAAGATATTTCTTTGAGCATCAGTAGATAATCCACTAAATAAGCTATCTGCAAACATTTTGAGCCAGTTTTTCAGACCCTGTTCTCCATCTTCCAAAGGTGTGGGACGTTCAAAAAGAGTTGCATAAGTTAACTCAAAACCATGTTTTTCTAGCAAGCTTCCATATTCACCAATGCTAGGAAAGTACCAAGGATTTAATGCTGTATCAGTAGAAGAACCAGCTTTTTGTAAGGCGTTAAAAAGAGCACTAATAATGGCGTTTACATTCCCCTTGCCACCAAATTCAGCTACAAATCGCCCACCAGATTTCAATGCCCTATTTATACCAACAACAACTTCTTCTGGTTCTTTAATCCAATGAAGTACGGCATTAGAGAAAATACTATCGAATTTCTCTGTATATGGTAAATTTTTGGCATCTACCACCTCAAAATCTAGCGGAGGATAATTCTTGCGAGCTTGTTCAATCATTGTAGGAGCGCTATCGATACCTATCACTTCTGCTCCTAGGCTGGCAATTTTATGAGTTAAATGACCTGTTCCACAACCTAAGTCGAGAATACATTCTCCTGGTTTTGGAGATAGTAATTCTACTAAATTCGCAACAAGTTCAGATATAAAAGAATGCTTACTATCGTAGAGTTCTGCATTCCACTGATTTTTAAAATCAGCTGCTGTGCTGTCCATAAAAATACACCACCATGAAAATTTGAGTACGATGTATACATTTGCGAAAGCTTAGATGTGAGAATGCACCCATGTTCTGAATTCTTTCATTCTAGCGTTTTCACCTTTTTGAGAATCTAGCTGTATAAATTGCACTAATTTTTTGACAGGAAATGAGCCAAAAGCCAAACTTGTTTCAGATTCGATGTAACCAACCTCTGTCAAAATATGAATTGTTAGTTGACCATTAGCGAAACGCCAAACTTCCGGCACTTTCAGTTCAGCATAAACAGCCATCTTATCAATTGCTGAATGAGTTATATCAATCTCAAGCGCCAAGTCAGGCGGTGGATCAACTGTGAGGTCAATTTTTATTCTTCCTCGCATGACAGCTTCATTTTGAATATAAAAACATTCATCTGCTTCTTTACCAGCAGCCTTTGGTTTGGAACGCCAAGTTGTTGATTTCAACCCCAAAATTTCTAGTCCAAGTTCTTCACACAGAATAATTATTAGCCGTCCGAAAGTCCAACCATATCTTTCATGTTCTGGTAAAGACGTCATCAGTTCTAGAGTTCCTTGATAGTAAGTCATGCGGGGTATTGGACGTTGGGCAAAAATTTCCAATAGCTGCTCGTACATCTCCCAATTGACGTTATATAGAACCAGATGAGAACCTTCAATTGGTGGTGTGGTTGGGGTTAGGGTTTGAGTCATGTTTCATGCTTTGCGCTCATCTAAAGACAAATATAGTACAAATGCACGCTCATGGCTTCCACCTCACGATATGTTATAATTATATAGCAGTATACCCACTATCTACAAAAAGTACAGTTTCTGTTAAGTATGAAGATGCGTCTGATGCTAAAAACACAACCGGATCAATGAGTTCTTCTGGCTTACCACGACGAGCCATTGGTGTAAATGTAACAATCTGCTGCTGTTTTTCTGGTTGGGTTTGTTTTACATTAGCCCCACTCATGATATTTTCAAAATAACCAGGAGGAATCGCATTAACACGAATATTCTTCGATGCCCATTCCACTGCCATGACACGAGTGAGTTGGTTGATTCCTGCTTTTGCTGCACTGTAGGCAATAAGTCCTTTAATACCGATAACAGATGCTATTGAGGAAATGTTGATAATTGAACCACCATGATTTTGTTCCATCATTTGGATTGCAGCAAGCCCAGAACAATTGAAACAACCTTGC
Organism: Brasilonema angustatum HA4187-MV1; assembly: GCA_019359695.1. Taxonomy (GTDB): domain Bacteria; phylum Cyanobacteriota; class Cyanobacteriia; order Cyanobacteriales; family Nostocaceae; genus Brasilonema; species Brasilonema angustatum. Next base: position 41,504 of record JAHHGV010000042.1, on the reverse strand, counting down.
TAGAGTGACAAAAAAGCTGAACTTTGCCATATGACAGCCATGAGATTGAACAAAAATTCCAATGTTGCAGTTAAAGTCGAACAACTGCATAAATCCTTTGGAAACCTCAAGATTTTGAAAGGAATCTCTACTGAGATAAGACAAGGGCAAGTTGTAGCTATTATTGGTCCTTCTGGCTCGGGTAAGTCAACTTTTTTGCGTTGCATGAACTTACTTGAAGTTCCGACTGCTGGGAAGATTTACATCAATGGAGTTGACATTACTGGTCCAAAAACTAACATCATGAAGATTCGTGAGAATATCGGCATGGTGTTTCAACACTTCCATCTGTTTCCTCACATGACGACGCTGAAAAATGTTACGTATGCGCCAAAAAAAGTAAAGCAAGTTCCTGGAGTCAAGGCGCAAGAAGAGGGGTTAAAACTGTTAGAGAAGGTTGGTTTAAAGGATAAGGCGGATGTTTATCCCTCTAAGTTATCGGGAGGACAAAAACAACGGGTGGCGATCGCACGAGCCTTAGCAATGAAGCCAGAAATAATGTTGTTTGATGAACCCACCTCCGCCCTTGATCCAGAAATGGTGAAAGAGGTGTTGGAAGTCATCAAAGCTCTTACCCAAACAGGGATTACGATGGCTATTGTCACCCATGAAATGGGTTTTGCGCGGGAAGTGGCTGACAGAATTTTATTTTTAAATGAGGGATACTTAGTCGAAGATGCCCCACCTAAAGAGTTCTTTACCCACCCGAAGAACGAGCGCGCTCAGCAGTTCTTGGAAAAGATGCTGTAATTATAGCAGGGAACGCTTAACAGGGAATAGGGAACAGACTTTCAAGTCTCTTGGTGAACGTGTTTTCTCATTAGTTCGTGTCCTAATCTACCTGGCGACTGCTATGAGAGTTCAGTTAATTGAACTGCTAAGTTGAAATTTTCGTTCAACATTTATAGGACTCATATTTGACTTTTTCTCAACGAGGTACATTTGATATTGCCCTGTTAAGCGTTAAGCGTTAAGCGTTCCCTCCCTACGCAAACAATTTCACCAAATCAAACCGGATTTTTATAGTACTCAAACTGATCGCGCAGTTGTTCAACTGTCAAATTCCTCGTCCAATACTCTACCAAAGCATGACCAAAAGCCCAAGCGTTGCGATCTGGTGTAGCGGAGTTTTCTAGCAACAGTGGCCACAGGGAGACCAGGTCAAACTTGAGTGTGTTAGAATTACCAGGATTCAAGAGCGAGAAAAGGTCATATGCCATCTGTAGCTTACCAATGACAATGGGCGTTTGTTCCACTGGAATTTTATCTCCAAGCACATATGCCAAACTAGGCGCTCCGGTTGAGAAAGTGGAAAGAAACAGAAGCACAGGACTTTTGAGCAGTGCAGCCAGTCCTTGAGTTGTTGTCATTTGGAAGGTGTAATGTTCGATGATTTTGGCTGCAGCGACGGTACGGCTTTCTTGATCGCGCAAAAAACGGGCAAGACGCAGTTGCTTGGCTGGTGCGATCGCCTCCATCAATCCTAACGATAGCGCCTCTACTCCCCAAGCAGCTCGACTCGTTTTTATATCACTTGTCACCACAGGTAAAACTAGATTGCAAAACTCTCTGAGAGTTTCAGCACGATACTCGATCGCTTGGCGAATCGCAATTTCCTTGGGGCGATCGCCCGATTCCCAATCATAAGGAGGATTCCACTCACGTATAGGGCGCAGACGATCCACTTGAGTCACAATCGAAATTGTCGGTAAGTCTGTAATCTCCGCCTTCATATCTGTGAGGAAGTCCACATCCATTTGTAGGGCAGGATCAAGAGCAGGAGTAACTAACAGTAGCAAGTCGGCATTTTTCGCATAATCTAGCACTATCTTGCGGAAATCTCCACGGTTGACTTGTTCAAAACCTGGTGTATCCCAAAGCGTCAGCGCTTCTCCCGTTTGAACTTGCCAGTGATAATTCTGGATTTTATCAGTACTGGGTAACACATCAACGGCCGCTCGCTCTGCCTGAAATAAGGTGTTAATCAGGCTGCTTTTTCCAGAACCTGTTCGCCCTACCAGCAGAATATTGACAGGTTTTTGCTCAACAGCAACGGCGGGTTCTGCTTGGGCAAGGATGTCTCGGAGTGTTTGGGTTTTTGCCTGAGATGGAGTTGGTGTGGAAACGGGGGATTCTGAAATTGGGAGTTTGGTGCCACTGTAGAGGGCGATCGCCTGTCCTGATAAGTTCCTCAAAGCAGCTTGCCGTAGTAACTGGCTAAAATTCACCAGCAGTTGTTCAGTTGCTCGGTTACTAGAACGCTTACTCGCAAGTTTCGCCACTGCCGCCACAGGATTTAACAGCCACTGTGCCCAGTTCAAAGCTTGCAAAAGTTTACGAGCAGATGGCTCCAGTTTCTGGTATACTTCGTATGCTTCGTATGCTTGCCTAACACTCACCTGATTTAGGACGGGTGATAACTTTTGCATCCACTGGTCGAGGTCATCCACTGTTCCCCGAATCAACGCGTAAGCTTGGGGAATGTAAATGTTGAGCAGGGGATACTTGACTTCGGGATAGTAGATTTGGGCGATCGCAGTCACAAGTTCCTGACACCGCTGCCAAAAAGTTAGCCAGTCTTCCCAAATTGGGCGATCGTTCTGTGATTTTTTAAGGATGTCTTGCAGTGCTGCATCTGCTTGACTGGTGGCGTCACTTCCTGTTGGTAATACTGTTGTCTCGTCTGATGTATTGTCTGAAAAGTCCAGTTCTTTACTGACTTGTGCGACAACGGCTTCCATTTGCCCTACGACAGGTTGAGTCCATCGAACCAGTAGCCAACGCCAGCCAACGAAGACGAGGATAAACACGCCCCAAATCCAATTAATGCGCCACTCGTGGATTTGCAACCCTGCGGATATCAGCAAGAAGCTGATAATTGTTACCAGCGGTAGTGCTAAGACGATCCACTGCCATACTTTTAACCGTATCATGTTATTCAGTTATCAGTTATCAGTTATCAGTTATCAGTAGTTGTAGTTGTAGGTTGGGTTGAACGGAGTGAAACCCAACACTAAGCATGATTATAGATGTTGGGTTTCGTTTGATGGCATTTAGAATTGCGATCGCCCTGTACGCTTACAATGGGGGTGATAGAGATGAATGTACTCATGAGCATCATTATCCCTGATGAGATTTTAACTACAACCCGCATGACTGACGCTGAAATGAGGCAGGAAATTGCAGTCATGTTATTTCACAAGGAAAAGCTTACCCTTGCTCAAGCGAGTCGGTTTGCTCTGATGAACCGCATTGCATTTCAACACTTACTAGCAAGTCGTCAAATTCCAGTGCATTATGATAAAGTAATGTAAATAAATCTAGACAGCTAATATTTATGACAGTATACTCTCAAAGATGTAATATTGATTTATTGACAAAATTTATGATATATGATTTAAGATAACTTTTTTAAATATAAATTTTTTCTAAAGCCAGCGTTAAATATATGACACTTATATATTTTTGATTTCAATTTTTATAAGAAGCAGTTTTGCTTTACCAAATAATCACGGACAAAAATTTCAGCAATCCGTTTGCAAAAGTGACTATCGGAAATTCATGTCTGTTGTTTAGTTTTTTTTTCTTTACACTCATACACCTCTTCAAGTATGAAATTATTTGATTTCAGCTAAAGGGAAAAAAGGCAGAACAATATGAGCAATCAAATAAACAATATACCTCCTGTTGATTTAGTAATCGTCATCGATACTAGTCCTTCGATGAAAGATGAAGCACAGGCTCTTAGTGATGCGGCTTCTGCTGCAATTACAGCCGCTAATTCTAGTTGTCCTTCAGATTTAAGAGTAGCTTGGTTTGGTATCGAAGGTACTTGGAAAGGGACAAATTTTGACCAAACCATCAGAGCTTATCTGACACAAAATTGTAAAATATCTGAATCCAAACTCCGGGGGAGAAAAAGAGGAGAATTAAAGTCAGCAGGAGCGCAAGAAGATGCAGCTCGTGCCATTGAAGATGTCTGCAATTATTTTGATTGGCGTGAGGGTGCAGCCAGAGCAATCTTTTACCTTGGGGATGAAGCTTTAGATGAAGGTGGGGGAAGAACGCAGCAAAAAGATATAGAAGCTGCTAATTTAGCTATCCAAAAAGCTAAAGGAGCAGGAGTTACTGTTCATACCTACTTTGGCACTTCCAAAAGTAGATATCGACAAAGTATTGCCACAGAATATGACAGGGTTGCCACCGAAACAGGGGGACAAGCTTTCACTGAAAAAGATACTATTAAAGGCTTTAGTTCAGTATTAGAAAAAGTCATTTGTGGTAGTCGCACTGCGAAAAGGCCAAAGCTGAAACCAGGAGCAGTTGATAGCAAAGATCTTGTAGAAGAAACTCAATTAGTGACAGAAATTCCATCTAGTATTGGCATCCTAGAATCCCCAATAGTCATAACTAACTCTAAACCATTATCTATCCCTGACGATCAAGAATCTGTTAACCAAGAGTCTGTTAAACCCGAACTGACCGAACCTTCGCCAACAAATAAAAAGAAACGAAACGAAGAGTCTGTTAAACCCGAACTGACCGAACCTTCGCCAACAAATAAAAAGAAACGATTAGTGGTTTGTTGTGATGGAACTTGGGAGCGATTGGACAGTTTCTATCCGACAAATGTGGTCAAGTTTGCCCGGTCAATTAAATATACGGCGGACGATCAAACACCGCAGATGGTTTACTATTTATCGGAACCTGGCACGGTAGAAGATGATGATGATTTAATTAACAAATTAGGCGGTGGTGCCTTTGGCTGGGGAATTCAGCGAATTATCAGTGATGCCTATCGCTTTTTATGTATGAATTACAATGTAGATTCTCAAGATGAAATTTATCTAGTGGGTTTCAGTCGTGGTGCTTATGCCGTTCGTTGTCTAGCGGGAATGATCTACAAATGTGGTTTATTAAAGCGTTCTAAGATCCGAGAAATTGCTAAAGCCTATCATCTATATCGAGATCCTAACATTCGGCCGAGTGATCCCAAGGCACAACAATTTCGTAAGGATAATGCGAATCAAATTGATGCAAAAGAGAATTATTTACAGTATCGTGTGCCGATCAAAATGTTAGGTTGTTGGGATACGGTAGGAGCTTTAGGGATACCTGATATTATCCCTTGGCTATCAATTAGCACAATTTGGAACAAAAAGGATGAATTTTTCGATGCCAAACTCAGCCCCATTATCGAAAATGCCTTTCATGCGGTGGCTACTGATGAGAAACGTAAAAGTTTTCCCTCCACGCCAATGGAAAGAAACCCAAAAAATCTGAATCAGGATCAGGTGATTAAAGAGGTTTTCTTTATTGGCGAACATGGTTGTGTTGGCGGCGGAACTAAAGAATATCAAGGGCTATCGGATTATTCTTTGCAATGGATGGTCAATCAAGCGAAAAAACTTGGATTAGAGTTTTGTTCCACTGAAAATGATAGTGAGGAGCTTCAAATTAAAGTAGATTACACGACTAAATTTGATAATAGTGTAACGGGCTTGTATCGTTTGGGGGGTGAAGAATTGCGGTCTATTAACTCTTCGATCGTTTCTATTCATCGCAGTTTAGTTAAACGATTAAAAGCTTGTCCTGATTATCGTCCCCAGAATCTAGAACCGATGCTTAAGGATTTACTGCTCACAGAAGAATAAGCCAATACAGTACTCAGTGTAATTGTCACCCTGTCGGTGTATACCTTGCAGACTCTGGTCATATTCAAGAGGGATTACAAATGGCTGAAGCTGGAATGGTATCCACTGTAGAATTGGCGAAACAGCTTAAGGATGCAAATGAGCGCCTTGACCAAACTATCGAAGACGAAGCACAAAGAAACAAGTAATATTAGGACTGTATGCAGATGTCGTCTGATGAGAGTTATCCTATTTTAGAGGAAAAATGATTGATTCGCAAGAACAAAAGCCATCTTATCCAAAACCTTACAAGCCAAAAACACAAGAACCAAGACCACAATCGTGTCAGCACATAAAAATCTTGGACTGTAACAGGCCAATCAGCCGCGTCTTCTTTGAATGTTATCACTGTCGTCAGGGTTTATTGACTGAATGCAAGGGAGAGTCTGCGGTGCAAGAGTTTAAGGTGACTTGTCCTACTTGCGGCAAAACTGCTATCTATCTGATGACGAGTGAAATAGTTTCAACAACGGCAATTCCGTCACCCTGGGACAGATAACAGAACCACCCGCTTACTTAAAATTCAAAATTCAAAGTTCAAAATTCACGCATTAAGAATTTTGTTTTTGAATTTTGAATTCCCCTTATTTTTTGACTTTTGACCTTTGTTGACTTTAAGCTAGTACAGAAGAACTATCCAAAGGATGGAATGTCTGACTTAATTTTATTTTGGCATCGCCGCGATTTACGTATTTCTGACAACACAGGACTTGCTGCTGCGAGAAAGCAAAGTCCAAAGGTAGTAGGTGTGTTTTGCCTCGATCCAAATATTTTGGAACGAGATGATATTGCCCCGGCAAGAGTGACTTACATGATTGGTAGTTTACAGTCACTACAACAGCGATATGCTCAAGCAGGTAGCCAGTTATTGATTCTTCACGCTGAACCGACTCAAGCTATTCCAAAACTGGCGATCGCTCTGAAGGCAAAGGCTGTATTTTGGAATTGGGATGTAGAACCGTATTCTCAAGAACGCGATCGCACGATTATCGAAGTACTCAAAGAAAAAGGTATCCAGTTTCTGGAAAAAAACTGGGATCAAATCTTACACTCACCAGAAGATATTCGTACTGGTTCCCAGCAACCTTACACCGTTTACACTCCCTTTTGGAAAAATTGGATTGGTAAACCAAAGGCTAACCCAACAGAAACTTTGGAAAATGCTGAAGGATTGACAGAAGCTGAAAAAGAAATTGCCAACGCTTCAGGGGTGATAGAATTACCCTCAGCCAAAGATTTAGGTTTTCATTGGGATGGAGAATTGGTGATTACGCCAGGAGAGGCGGCGGCGCAAGAACGGTTAGAGGAGTTTTGCGCCAGTGCGGTTAATGAATATCAAGAACAGCGCAATTTTCCAGCAGTTGAAGGTACATCTAGATTGAGTGCTGCTTTAAAATTTGGTGTCATTGGTATTCGCACTGTTTGGCAAGCCACTTTAGAAGCGCTAGAAAATAGTCGCAGTGACGAAACAGCAACCAACATCCGTACATGGCAACAGGAACTAGCATGGCGGGAATTTTATCAACACGCAATGTATAATTTCCCGGAATTAGCAAAGGGTGCTTTCCGCGATCCTTTCAAAAACTTTCCTTGGGAAAATAACGAAGAATATTTTCAAGCTTGGTGCGAGGGTAGAACTGGCTATCCTATCGTGGATGCAGCTATGCGCCAGTTGAATGAACTTGGATGGATGCATAACCGCTGTCGGATGATTGTCGCCAGTTTCCTAACCAAAGACTTGCTGATTAATTTCCAGTGGGGAGAAAAATATTTTATGCAGAAGCTGATTGATGGTGACTTATCTGCCAATAATGGGGGTTGGCAATGGAGTGCTTCTAGCGGAATGGATCCTAAACCTTTGCGAATTTTTAATCCTGGCAGTCAAGCGCAAAAGTTTGACTTTGAGGGCGAGTACATTAGGCAATGGGTTCCTGAATTGCGATCTATGGATACAGAGTATTTAGTAACTGGGAAAATTTCTCCTTTGGAACGCCAAGCTGTTGGTTATCCAGATCCAATTGTCGATCATAATAAACAGCAACGAGAGTTTAAAGAGCGTTATCAACAGCAAAAAAATCAGACATAAGTTTGACATTTTGACGATGAGCAACAACATTATATTTCAGGACTTAGGCAAAAATAACGTAGTTGTGTCATTGCGACGTAAGGAAGCAATCTCACAGTCAAGTTCATTAGTAACTCGTGCGTAAGTCTTATATTTATGAAGTACCGCTTTCTTCATAAATCAAAATACCGCTGCTTTATGAATATATGGTCTAATTTCTGTCATTCGCGCTTTCTGCGCCAAGCTGTACGAGCCGGATTTTTGGCGATCAGCATAGTATGGTTTAGTTTGTCAACCCCTGTGCAAGCAGCCACAAACACCACTCAAGCAGACAGCAATAATCTTATTAATCCAAAATTGGAAGCCGAGGTTTTGCAGATTATCCACAATCACCCAGAGGTGGTTGTAGAAGCTTTGCAAGCGTACCAGCAACAACAACAAAAGCAGCAACAACAAGCCAAGCAGTTAGTTTTGCAAGAGATAAAGACAAATCCCAACAAAATCATTGGTGAATCTCCGACTACTGGCGCAACTGAACCAAAGATTCTGCTGATAGAGTTCTCGGACTTTCAATGTCCTTATTGTGCCAAAGCTCACAAGACGTTGAAGCAGTTTATGGCTCGTCATCAAGATGAAGTTACGTTGGTGTACAAACATTTTCCCCTAATCTCAATTCATTCTGAAGCAATGCCCGCTGCTAAAGCCGCTTGGGCGGCTCAACAGCAAGGAAAGTTTTGGCAGTACCAAGATGCTTTGTTTTCAAGCCAAGGTAAATTAGGGGAGAAATTGTATGTTGCGTTCGCCAAAAAACTGAATCTCGATCTCGAACAGTTTAACCAACAGCGCAGTGGAAATGCAGCCGATGCTGTGATTCAAAAGGACATAGAGACGGCGATGAGACTGGGAATTCAGGGTACTCCTTTCTTTGTCATGAATGAGGAGACATTTGATGGTGCTGTTGAGCTATCTGACATCGAGAGGATACTAGCTCGAACAGTAAACAGTGAACAGTCAACAGTGAACAGGGAACAGGGAACGCTTAACAGTGAACACTATAGCAATCCTATTTGAGTTGTGAAAATTGCTGGAGTCCAGAAACCCGGTTTCTGGCAGAAACCGGGTTTCTAATTTTTCACAAATGATTTAGGACTGCTATAACAACTGATAACTGATAACTGTTAACTGTTAACTGATAACAGTCAGCCGAGCAAGTGTCACAGATGATGCGAAAATAACTTTTATCAGGATAATGATAAAGTATCGCGCTATGTGCGTGGGCTTATGTCACCAAACTTTGATTCTTCTCTCAAAATTGAAATCAAGCTTGCATCTAACAATCCTGAGTTATTGCATGGACTTGATATATGGTTGCGCTTGGGTTTGATATCGGATACCCAAGTTAAGCAAATCTGTCGAGAGTTTTTGGTTTGTCGTGTGGAGTTGCAACCACAGACTTTACCTGAACCGCAAGTGGAGATGTTACATCCAACGTCTCTACATCAGGATGATGCATTACCGACAGCTAAGAAACCTAATGTTCTTGCTCGGATGTTGCAGTCGCTGGGCGAAGAATTAAGTGTCCGCTGGCTGCTATTTTTAGGAATGTTTTTAGTGGTGGTATCCTCTGGGGTTCTCGCCGCGAGTCAATGGCAAAGGTTTCCGCCTTCTGGACAATATGGAGTTTTGCTTGCTTATACTCTGAGTTTTTGGGGGATAAGTTTTTGGGCTGGTAGACAGTCTCATTTAAGTTTAACAACTCGGACGCTGCTGATTGTCACACTGTTGTTAGTGCCAGTCAACTTTTGGGCAATGGACAGTTTCAATCTTTGGCAAAATCCTTTGAATTGGGTTGTCGTTGCAATAGCTTCTATTACGCTTTCAGCAATTACTTTTTTATTTTGCAACAATCGGCTGTTTTCTACTCATCAGCCAGCTAGAAAATTGCCTTTAGTTAATATTTTAGGACTGTCGTATGTACACTGGGGTTGGCAATTCCCAGGATTTCCCTTAATTGCAGTTTATTTAGCAACGGTAGGAACAACTCTCGCTACTATTTATCACACTCGTCACCAGCAAAGGCAAACGGTTGTAACAGTTGAAGACAGGAAAACTGGATTAGGTATCAGTCTGTCTTCGCTCGTCACTGTTTATGCTTTATTTGTGCTGTTGGTACGAGCGATTTTTGTTGTCCAAGTAGAGATCCAAGAATTGGGCTTAGCTGTTGGTATTTGCGGCGCTCTGGTGACTTGGTTGGCACAGCCAGACAACAGAGCAGGGGAAGCAGGGGAGCAGGGGAGCAGGGGAGCAGGGGAGCAGGGGAGCAGGGGAGCTATTAGTTCCTCATCTTGGGTGACTCCTTCACTTCCCTGGGAATTACTTGGCGGTATTCTAATATTCTTTGGTTGGTTGGTGTCGGTAAGTGCTGCTTTTCCTTGGCAAGCAACGGCTGTTAGTGGTTTGGGTTTGTGGTTTTTCAGTCGGCGCTTGCAGTTGGGTGGTACGCGCGTCGATGTGGGAGCGTTTTTCGCTATTGGGTTGGAGACGATTTGGCTGTTATGGTTGTTAGTGCCTTTTGGGTTGCAAGAATGGGCGATCGCTACTATTACTCAACTAACTCATTCTCAGAATACACCTTGGGCGTTGCTGAGTGTGCTGTTATTTCCCTATCTTGTTTTGATGGTGGCGTTGACAGATGGACTTTATCGCGCTCAAAAGGTGCAATTGGCTGATTTTGGGGAAAAATTAACGCTGGTGTTGGGAATCTCACTCACTGCGGTGAGTTTGGTCAATCCCACGTTACGTTCCTTGAATTTACTTTTATCTGCAATCACTTTAGGAAGTGTCAGCCAGCGACGACTTCCCACCAGAATAAATTTGGTGTACATGACTCAAATTGCAGGGGTGCTAACGCTTTACTCAATTATTGACCGCTTTTTTCCTTATCTTAATACACAAGTTTGGGCAAGCATTGTGTTGGCTGTGGCGGTTGCAGAGTGGTTGTTTTGTTGTTTGGGTAACGGAGTCTGGCACAAGAGTGCATGGTATATGGGTTTGGGACTGGCGGCACTGAGCTACACTCTATTATGGATGAATGCTGAACCAGCTTGGTTTGGTTCTGGTAATAACAGTGAGAGTTGGGGTTTGGTTTGGTTAATCACTCCTATAACTTTCACAGGTATAGCTATTCTTGGTTTTAAATCTCCAGCCAGCACAGTAGCACGTCCGACTCTCAATGCTTGGTTGAGTGTCGCCGCTTTGGGACTTGCGCAGTCACTAATTTTACCACTATCTGGAGGAAGATTAATCGGTTTGGCTGTCGCTAGCGCTTTGATGTTTGTTAATACGCGCTATTTACGACACAAAGTATCTGCGTTAATTACTGTTGGATTTGGACTGGGTTTCATTGCTGCCCTGTTATGGGAAGGTGTGCCTGGTTTAGCAAGATTATCTTTACAGGGCTGGTTTGTCGTAGGAGGAGTTTGTACTGTTGGTTTATGGCTAATTCGTAAATTGTTAAGCACCAGAGAGAACGAATTAGTAGCTATTTATGCAGAAGCCAGTGACAAGTGGGCGATCGCACTCTGCTGTGTTGAGCTGTTGCTGCTGAGTGTTCACTCAACGCTTGTTTACCAAGGACTGACGAAATCTGATTTTCTCTACTTAACTTCTTCAATAATAATTTTAGGGGCAATTGTTTATCGCAGTTGGCAGCAACCGAGTAATTGGAGTTTTTATGGTATTGGGTGGTGTCTGGAATTATTGATTGCTGAAGTCTTGGGTTTTGGCGATCGCTCTATTATCAAAATTGCAATTGCTAACATCGCCTTAGGTTTGCTTACTCAACTTTTAGGGGAGTGGTGGCGCTGGAAACACCGACTCGAACAACTTCCCAACCGCTGGCACATTCTGCCTTTGGTATATGCTGTCTTTGGTGTCGCGTTGCGTTCTTCAACCTTTGCCAACTGGACAGGTTTATCTTCCTTAGCTGTGGCTTTCATTGTTATTGGAGTTGGGCGACGGCGTCAAGAATTGAAACCCCTACTGTATCTGGGGCTGATTGGGATATCAATTTCAGCATATGAGCTTTTATTCTATCAACTCTTGCAAGCACCAGGAGGAGTATATGGCGATCGCTTAATTGCTATGTCTGTTCTTGGCACTGGCATTATGTATGCATATCGTATTCTCTCGCCTTGGTTTGCAGACTACTTACGCCTAACCACTAAAGAACTGAAAGTCGTTGCTCATATTCACTGGGTTCTTAGTAGCTGTTTATTACTTTCTGCCACCTTCACCCCCATTGCAATAAACCATCTTGTAGGCTTGGGAACCGGGGTATTTTTGATTCGTTATGCCATTTTTCAAGGACGTTACCATCCACAGTCTGCGATGGCGCAAATGTGGGTTTATTTAGGTTTGTTAGAGATAGCAGGGTTCAGAATTTTTTGGATTTCTACACCAGTAGGACGCTTATTTGCTGAATCGTTACTTCCTTGGAAAGCGCCTATAGCCTCTGTTGTTGCCTACTTTCTCTACATTTTACCTTGGGAGCGTTGGGGCTGGTCTAAAAGACCTTGGCAAAACGCTGCATATATTTTGCCATTGATATATCTGTGGGAAAGTCGAGGGGAAATTTATCCAGTCGGCTTGCTGATCACAGCAGGGTTTTATGCTTTTATTGCCAAGGTTTCAAAACAATTCCGTTTCACCTATGTCAGTGTAGTGCTGATTGATTGGGCGTTGTTTCGTTGGTTTTGGGACTTACATCTGAGTGATACTTTGTGGTATGTAATACCGATTGGCTTATCACTGCTGTATGTTGCTCAATTCGATCCTAGCCTGAGAGAATTTCCAATGAAAGCAAGTCGCCACTCGGTGCGGCTACTGGGCTGTGGTTTAATTTGTGGATGGGCTATTGTTTTTCATCAAGATACGGCATTTATACCCGGATTTTTGAGTCTTATCGCCATTTTTGCAGGATTAGCTTTGCGAGTGCGGGCTTTTCTGTATGTTGGTACAACTACCTTTTTTATCACGAGTTTCTATCAACTGGTGATTTTTAGCTTGCATTACCCATTTTTGAAATGGGTAGTTGGCTTGCTTGTTGGTATCGTACTCATCTCGATTGCTGCTAACTTTGAAACCCGTCGCGAACAAATTAATTCCTTACTTCGCAACTCCAGTGAGCAATTGCAGGAATGGGAATAGTTTGTTGAAATATAATTATTAAGGCTATTCACCCAAGTTGCTAGTTATTGATTCTGGCGATACGCACAAGCTAAAGCGTTCGACTGCCCTTCGGCAAGCTCGACTTCGACAAGCTCAGCCACCGGGATCGCGCTCACGCCGAAGTCCTCCGGCTTATCGCCCACAACAAGATTTACGGTTTACAGCAATTTTAGGGTAAATAGACCACACTCTCCGGGGCGCAATGCCTTGCGCTCCTACGAAAGATTGTGGTTCAAATAGATCAAAAACGCTGTAATAACAATTATGTCTCCAGAACAGTTGCTACAGGTAATTGAACAAGCCGCACAAGAACAGAGTACAGAACTGGATTTATCTGGTCATAACCTTACGGCTTTACCACCTGAGATTGGCAAGCTCATTCATTTAACAACAGTGATCGCCTGCTTCGCGACTTCGCGCCAATCCGTTTCTTCGTTATATTGCGCTCTCACCTGCTCTACCCCTAACCAAACACGACAGAATAGCACCGAATCTTCATCACCTGGCTGTGGCTGAATTGGTGACAGGCTGTAAGAGGTCTTGTGGTCGTAGTGTTGCGATCGCTCTTTTACCCCCCCCTGAACGGTTACAATCGCACAATGAATATTTCCGCGAAAAAGTAAATCGCACAATGAATATTTCCGCTTACTTGGGAATGCCCTCCTCCACGCTGGTGTCGCGCACTTTCAGCACGCCTCGTCAGACAACGCACTACATCGAGTGCGGACCGGCCGACGGACCGTTGATGATCTTCCTCCACGGCTGGCCGAGCATCAGTTTGATGTGGCGCGCCCAGATGGACGCGTTCGCCGCCGACGGTTGGCACTGCGTCGCTCCTGATCTGCGTGGCTTCGGCGGCTCGTCCGCGCCCGCAGCCAACGACGCCTATACCATCAAGGAAGTCGTGGCGGACATGGCGGAGCTCCATGACCACCTTGGCGGCAAGCCTGCGATATGGGTCGGCCACGACTGGGGCTGTGTTGTGGTCGGTGAGTTGGTCGCGCTGCAGCCCAAGCGCAGCCGTGGCGTCGTGCTGACTTCGCTGGCGTATCAACCCGACGGGCACGCCCTGCGCATAATCGTCCCGCTGGCCGACCGAACGATTTATCCGGCTGACCAGTATCCGGATGGCCAATGGGACTACTACCGCTACTACACGAAGCACTTCAAGACGGCAGTCGCCGACCTCGATGCAGACAAGGCAGCTTCGCTGGCGTCGATCTTTCGACCAGGCAGCCCCGCCGCCGTCGGCAAGGTTGCGCCGCTTGCGGTGGTCACGCGCAACGGAGGGCGCTTCGGCGCTGCACACCGCGCCCCGCCGACGCAACCTGACCCGGCTCTCTGGCCACCGGCGGACTTCGACGTGCTGGTACAGTCGTTCAAGGCTCATGGCTTCCGTCCATCCTGCGCGTGGTATCTGAACGACGACGCCAACATCGCCTACGCGCGCAAGGCGCCCAATGGCGGCCGCCTGTTGCAGCCGGTGCTGTTCGTTAACGGCGACTTTGACCAGATCTGCACCATCATCGGAAATCGCCAAGGCGACCCGATGCGCGCGGCCTGCCCAGACCTTACCGTGACGAGTATGCCCGCCGGGCATTGGCTGCCGCTGGAACGCAAGGCAGAACTCATCCAGGTCATCCGCACCTGGCTCCAGAGTAAAAGTCTTTGATTGCGGCAGTGGGAAAGTGACATCCCACACGCGGAGCGGTTGCCGCTACATTTTTCCTAGACAAAACCGGACAACCTATTGCCTAACGGCAACGCTACGCTAAGGGCAAAAAAGGCGGGTTTTTTGGTCAATAAGCACTAGTAATTGAGAATCACCGCCTTTTTTGCCCCCACCACAGATATCTGTGAGTGCTTCAAGAGTACTCGTGGGGGAAGGTTGTCCGGTTTTGTCATGGTTTCACCCAACCCTACAGCACGCCCGAGCAGCTGCGGAACTGGCTGAGATGGCTGAGGATTCTGTTGTTGACTCATTAAAAGCTGGTGGTGCTCAGACTTTAGCACAATTTCTCAATCATCCTGCTGTCAGCTTTGTTATCGCTGCTTTGGACGATTGGCACAACACGCATCAAGATAGATAAATCATTATTTTCAATCTATATCTGTAGCGAGCTGCAAATATCGGGACATGAAACTGCAAACAAGCCGATTTTTAAACCCGATTCAGTATTCATAATTGTGACTAAAAAACCCGGTTTCTTCTTGTTGAGTCAACCAAATTTCGGTCTTCCCAGTAACAGAAACCGGGTTTTTGGCATTAATGAATCGGTGTTCTAGCAAGTGCTTGGAACACATTATTCGGGGATTGACCTCAAATTTCGATAATTTGGTACTATTACTTGATGCAAAACACCTATCAACAACAAATGGTTGATAGCGTAGAATTATCTATCAGGCGCTAACACTAGTCGTAGTCTTTACAACATCCCACTGTTGTATCAAAGTCATAACCCCAGTGCTGACATTTATGGTGTAGAGATTATTAGGTGTCACATACCGAGGTGCACCAAGGGCATATATTTGCTCTCCTGAAGCGCTGGCTAAGCTGCTAAAGCCACTATTCCAAACTTTACCATCAATTGTCAATTGCGCTCCTGGGCTTACTTGTCCTTTTGTCAAATCCAACTGCACCAAACTTGTATTACCTTGTTGCGTAAGATTGGTCGTATAAATTATTCCATTTGACTCAGCAACATTATCCAACCTCGACTGGGCTAGATTATCGAATCGCTCGGTAACAGGCAGTGTGATGTTATTAATAGTATTAATCGCTCCTGTATTAGCGTCGATATTAACTAGTGTGGATGACGTTTTGTCACTTTTGTGGGTTAGACCGATAAGCGAGCCATCATTAGTAACCAAGATATTTGCGAGGTTCTGGTCGTTTGCGAGTCCAGAAATAGGGATGCTTGTTGTAGACTGACCTACAGTGACAGTCAATAAGCGAGGGGAATTATTTCCTTTTGTAGCAGTTTTGAGCGGGCTAATGCTTAGTACAAATTTATTATAACCTAAATAACTGATACTATTCAATTGTTCGCTAGGCTGTATAGAAACAGTAGTCAGATCCTGAATTTGTTTAGTTGCTAAGTCTAAGGACTGTATGACAAGTTGTCCGGTTTTAGGAACGCGTACACCATAGATAATCGAGGATGTTTGTGCAACAGTTCTTTTGCCGAGATACCCAAACCCAGCAACTGTTGTGGTTGCAATCACCATCTGACCAAACCGTCGTCGTGTTAGCTTCAACATGTTTGTCCTCTTGTTAACTAAATTTTATCATTCAAAGGCAGCCTGATTTTATTGTATTAAAAATAATCAGTAATTGCAAAATCAATGATTGATATCACTCGCAATAATCAGATTCTGTGCTTACTAACTTGACTGCGCCACTAAATTTTATACCTTCAGGTAGAAGACCCTAGTACCGCTTTCGTCACTTTGCGGCACACTTTGCGCTTAGGCGGAATTCGATGATTCCAAATATGCCCTGCGTGCGCTCTGCGCTTTACAAAAAGCTGACATCACAAGCTTTTCGCTTATGTTTAATGGTAGCTTTATTTGGTGCGCCCAATGTACTAGGACTTGCACAATTATCGGAATTGGTGAAAAAATTGTACGGCGAGTCGCGTAGATCGCATTCTCCCTTGCAAGAAACCTTAGAGGATACCAGTGAAAGTTTTAGTTATAGGTAATGGAGGGCGGGAACACGCCTTAGCTTGGAAACTGTTACAATCAAAACAAATTGAGCAAGTTGTATGTGTGCCAGGAAACGGGGGTACAGCAAGTATGGAAGGTTGCCAAAACCTTTCTTTGGCAGTAGACGACTTTGAGGCGATCGCTCAATTTGCCAAAGACCAGAACATAACTCTTGTTGTGGTCGGACCAGAAGTGCCTTTAGCAAAAGGCATTACGGATTATCTCAAATCTCTTGGTCTAATGGTTTTTGGTCCAACCAAAGCAGGTGCGCAAATTGAGGCAAGTAAGGCTTGGGCAAAAGCTTTGATGCAGGAAGCAGGAATTCCGACAGCACGGGCTGCGGTATTTACGGAAGCAGCCGCAGCGAAATCTTATGTGAAATGGCAAGGAGCACCAATTGTTGTCAAAGCCGATGGTTTAGCGGCTGGTAAAGGTGTCATCGTTGCCCAAACAGTGGAACAGGCACATGCGGGGATTGATGCCATGTTTGGCGGAGAATTTGGCAGTGCAGGGAAATTTGTTGTTATTGAAGAGTGTTTGACAGGGCAAGAGGTTTCTGTTTTAGCGTTGACGGATGGGTTAACGATTCGTCCGTTATTAAGTGCTCAAGATCATAAGCGGATTGGTGAGGGCGATACAGGAGAAAATACTGGTGGTATGGGAGCCTATGCTCCAGCGCCGATCGCCACACCAGAGTTGATGGCAAAAATTCAAAAGCAAGTTTTGGAAAAAGCGATCGCCATACTCAGGAAAAAAGGCATTGACTACCGAGGTGTGCTTTACGCTGGCTTAATGATAACTCCTAATGGCGATTTTAAGGTTTTGGAGTTTAACTGTCGCTTTGGCGATCCAGAAACGCAAGTTGTGTTACCTCTGTTGGAAACACCCCTAGAAGAATTAATTCTAGCTTGTGTTGAGCAACGTTTGGCTCAAATGCCACCCATCGCTTGGAAGCAAGGTGCAGCTGTCACAGTTGTTGCTGCTTCTGGTGGTTATCCTGGAGCATATCAGAAAGGAAAAGTTATTACTGGTATTCCGGAAGCACAAGCACTGGGAACCACTGTTTTTCATGCTGGGACAAAGGCATTCCCAGGCGGGAGCCAGAAAACCAGACAAGTGGTGACAGACGGAGGTCGGGTGTTAAACATTACTGCAGTTGGAGAAAATTTTGAGCAGGCGCTCGCCCAAGCGTATGCTGGGACGCAGTGCATTCACTTTGAGGGAATGTATTACCGACCAGATATTGGTCACCGAGTCAGGTAACTAAAAGGGGATGAGAGGAAAATATTTTCTCTCCCTGCTTCTTTGCTCCTTCTTACGTGTTTGTCTATAAACTGTTAATTTTTATTTATTGGGCTAGTTTGAATTCCTAACAGGGATGAACAAATAACTATCCCTAGCCTAACAAGTCAAACCTTGATAGGTCTTAGGTAAACCATACACCTTCTTATAACCCTCATTGTCAGCACTATAATAAAGATTTTTTAAGATGCTAACTGTTTTTAAAATAATCAAAGAAGCAATTGTCAATTGGTGGTTGGAATTCACTCTCCAGACTAAACTTTTAGCAGCCGCTACTTTGGTAGTCTCTCTGGTGATGAGTGGTTTGACCTTCTGGGCAGTGAATACAATTCAGCTGGATGCACGTTTGAATGACACTCGCTTTGGTCGTGATCTCGGGCTGCTGCTGGCGGCTAACGTTGCTCCGCTCATTGCTAATGATAATCTCACCGAGGTGGCAGAATTTTCCCAACGCTTTTATAGCAGCACCTCTAGCGTGCGTTATATGCTCTATGCTGATGACACAGGGAATATTTATTTCGGTATTCCCTTTTGGCAACCGGAGGTGGGAACATCCCTTACCATTGAACGGCGGATAGAACTGCCCGATAATTATGCTGCTGATGCAGAAAAGCCGATGGTGCGACAACATCAATCGCCAGATGGGGAAGTCACCGATGTGTTTGTTCCACTGACTGCGGATGGCAAATACTTGGGTGTGTTGGCAGTTGGGATTAATCCTAACTCAGCTGCAGTCATCTCATCAAATTTCACTCGTGATGTCACCATTGCTGTTTTTATCTCAATTTGGGTGATGGTGATTTTGGGAGGGGTGATTAATGCTTTGACAATCACCAAGCCGATAAAAGAGTTGCTGGTGGGAGTAAAACAAATTGCTGCGGGGAATTTCAAACAGCAAATTGATTTACCACTAGGGGGCGAACTTGGGGAGTTAATTCTCAATTTTAATGAGATGGCAGAGCGCTTGGAGCGCTATGAAGAACAAAATATTGAGGAACTGACAGCGGAAAAAGCTAAGCTAGAAACGCTGGTTTCCACAATTGCTGACGGAGCTGTCCTGATTGATAATAGTATGCAGGTGATTTTAGCGAACCCCACAGCCCAGAGAATTTTCGGCTGGGAAGAGGCTAAACTCGTAGGCGAAAATGTTTTACATCACTTGCCTGCAGCGGTAGGAATGCAAATTACCCGTCCCTTATATGAAATAGCAACCGGGGAATGCGAAAGTGCTGAATTCCGTATACCACTGATTGAACCTATCAAGCGCACTATCCGCATTCTGATGACAACAGTTCTTAACCAGCAAAGAGAGAGTGTTAAAGGTATTGCTATTACCGTGCAAGATATCACCCGCGAGGTAGAACTTAACGAGGCAAAAAGTCAGTTTATCAGTAACATCTCCCACGAATTGCGAACGCCTCTATTTAACATCAAATCATTTATCGAGACTTTGCACGACTATGGGGAAGACTTGAGTACTGAACAAAAGAAAGAGTTTTTGGTCACTGTCAATCATGAAACCGATAGACTAACCCGCTTAGTTAACGATGTTTTGGATTTGTCAAAGCTAGAATCTGGTCGCAACTATCACTTGAACGGGGTGGATTTGGCGCAGGCGATCGAGCAGACACTGCGTACTTACCAACTCAATGCTAGGGACAAAGGCATTGAATTAATTCAGGAAGTAGCGCCTCAATTGCCCCTCGTTGTCGGTCACTATGATTTATTGCTGCAGGTGTTGGCTAATTTGATTGGTAATGCCCTTAAGTTTACTAAGGCGGGTGGAAAAGTTGCCCTCCGCGCCCACCAACTTGAACCAAAGTCCAGTTTTCATCATCAAGTACCCAAAGTACGAGTGGAAATTTCCGATACTGGAATTGGCATCGGTCCAGAAGACCAAGAAGCCATTTTTGACCGTTTTGTCCGGGTAGAAAACCGAGTTCACACCCTAGAAGGCACAGGTTTAGGGCTATCTATTGTCAGGAATATCATAGAAAAGCATCACACGAAAGTTCATTTGGTGAGTGAAATTGGCGTTGGTACTACTTTTTGGTTTGACTTGGTGGTGTTTGATGAACAAGCGCCTCATGTTCCGAAGTTATATTAAGCCAGGTATAGGAGGGAACAGGGAGCAGGGGGCAGGGAGTAGGGAGCAGGGAGTAGGGTGCACCCTGCACCCTGCACCCAAGCGTTTGCGCAGCGCCCCTCTTAGGGGCTAGCGTGCTCCCTACTTCTTCCCCTCTACACCCCCCTACACCCTTACACCCTTACACACGCCAGATACCTACGGAGGGAAACCCTCCTTCAGTACTGGCTCCCCTACACCCCTACACCCCTGTGTTTCTTCAGATGCAACCTTTGTTCAACTGCATCAAAGGTCTCCGTTTTTTTTGCAAAAGACCAGCGGACTGTATTTCGCCCAAGTTCTGGTGTCGAGTAAAAACTAGAACCTGGTACAACGGCTATTCCGACTTCTTCAACCAGGTATTTGGCAAATTCATAATCATCTGCATGAGCGCTGTATTGACTAAAATCACTCATTATGTAATAAGCACCTTGGGGTGGTTGTACGATAAATTGATATTCTTCCAGAATTTTGACTATGCGATCGCGTCGGGTAGTGTATGCTTGTTTTTGAGTCTCGAAGAACGACTCTGGCAATTTCAATCCAGCGACTGCAGCGTACTGGAAAGGGGCTGGTGCACAAATTGTTGTAAAGTCATGTAGCGTCCGAATTGCTGCACTTAAGTTAGCGGGAGCACAGACATAGCCAATCCGCCATCCTGTGATGGAGAAGGTTTTACTCAAACCACTAATAGTTAGAGTTTGCTCAAACATTCCATCAAGAGTTGCTAGAGGAATGTGTTGGTGTTCGTCGAAGGTGATGCGATCGTAAATTTCATCCGTAACAGCAACAACATTAAACTCTCGGCAAAGACTGGCTATAGAATTTAATTCTTCCCTTGTAAAAACACGTCCAGTAGGATTATGAGGTGTGTTAACAATGATCGCCTTGGTTTTGTGTGAAAAAGCAGCTCGTAGACGTTCTGGATCGAGTTGAAAAAAAGGCGGCTCTAATCTCACAAAAACTGGTTTAGCTTGTGCGAAATTAATGGCTGGGAGATAGTTATCATGAAATGGTTCTATGACAATAACTTCATCACCCGGATTAACTAAGCTGAGCATCGCCAAGACAATACCTTCTGTGACGCCGCAAGTAACCGTAATTTGCTCCTCTGGGTCATAGTATAAATCGTACAAGTTTTGCAAATTATTTGAAATTGCTTGGCGAAGCTCTGGAATTCCCCAGGTGTTTGTGTATTGATTATGACCTTCTTCCATCGCCACAGATGCAGCCCGAATGAGTTCAGGAGGGGAGGGAAAATCAGGCAATCCTTGAGCCATGTTGATGGCTTTATGCTTGATTGCAAGCCTTGTCATTTCACGAATAACAGAGGTACGAAATTCTTGTAATCGCTTAGCAGATGGATACATTTATTCTCCTGTGAAAACTAAAGTATTATCTAAAACATTAGAATAATCGTTTGGCTGCTAAAAAATTGGAGTTTAGACTAATTTTTGCTCTCAAACCGCCAAACCCTTATCCAGAGTAGCTTTCCCAATTTATAACAGCTTTAGAATTCCGAAATCTCAAATCCTTGCTATACAAGGGTTATAGCCTAAGAAATAGAATTTAGTCTAAACTCCAGTAAAAAATGTTGCTTCTGGGAATGGTAAAGTCCAATGTTTACTATATGTTATAAATTGAGTTTTCTTTGACTTATGCACTTATGAATGTTGTTAAAACTTACGCATAGACAAAGTAGGCAAGCTGAAATACCGCCTTGCTTTGCAGCGGTTTTCATATGAATAGACCACAAATTGTAGGGTGGGCATTGCTCACCAATATCTTAAATGTCTATCACATAGGCTTTTATGAGCAATGCCCACCTTACAGAAAACCGCTGTATGGTTAAGATCTAGACAGAACAATAATTAAACAGACGAATAACAGAGCCAGCAGCAAAACTAAAGCTTGATTGCGTTTGATCCAATTTTTTACAGTTGCACCAAAGCTGTTGGCGTCACGCTGCTGCTGCAAGTATTGCTTACTCTCCTCAATATTTTCGTAGAGAATGCATTCTTTGGCAAAAGGACGCTGAGGAAAATTGCAAGTATCGTCAGCATGGTAAGTGCAGCTGTCGCAGAGATACTCCTTCCCTGTGGCGCGATGTAGAGGAATGCCGGGATGTCCATAAGCTTTCAACTGAGTGCCACAATGAGGACAGGTGACAGCTTGGGAATTCACGGGTTGATGACAGCGAGGGCAAGTTGCAGTGTCCACAAGCGTAGCGTTAAAGAGCAAACATTCTGATTCTAGCTATTTCCTCATATGCATGGGTACAAAATACTGATCGATTTGTTTTCAAAATTTATTCTCTACTTTGTCATCCGTCGTAATGACGTAAGAACGAGACACTTTTCATACTTACTCAGCATCAATATACTTATAAGCTCGCGCTTTTGCTAATATCATCACATACTCTAGCGTTAGGAAATGATCTAATTCTCTTTTTTCCTCTGGTGTTAGTTCCCCCATTTTGTGTTTATACACCAAGTCTTCCAAATGGTCTTTTGCTGAATCTGAAAGTTGAAAATTGACGACAGTTTGGGGAGTGGTTCCAGCAGCAATGAAGTCTATAATTTCGTCGTAAACTTTTGTTGTTTGGGTAGGCGTATTCATAGCGCGTGTCTCTTCTTTTTGCTAATTATACTTCTATGCTACTTTCCAGGATTTTGCTAGCGTTTGAGGTTTTGGCAGAGGTTCACCGATTTCTAAGGATGTCTCAATTAACATCTCTATCACTTCTTGAGCGTTTTTGAGAGCTTCTTCGTAAGTCTCTCCGTGAGTGCAAGGCTGCATGACATCAGTAAACTCAGGTAAGAAAACAACATAACATTGGTCTTCTTCTGACCATTGAATGATGATTGTATATTTCATTCTTCTGTCTCCTCTGTCTGCTCTTCTTCCATTTTATTTAGTTCTACAAGTGCTTCATTTACTTGCTTTTCTAAATACAGTTTGGCATCACTACCATCTTTGCCAGCAATGATAATAGCTTTGGGTAATTTTGGATGTATCCATTTACTATGACTACCTTTGGCAGGTTTGTAAGTAAATCCTGCTTGCAACAATAAGCTTTTGAGTTATCTAATTTTTTTGGGCATATACTCAGCTTACATTTTTACTTCCCCATCTCTCTATTCATACGCCTCTCGTCGATGAGCAATAGTTCTGAGCGAATTGTTCTCCAATTTTTTACACGACTTTCAGCAACATCTTTTTTACCCCTCTCAAAAGATTCTATAAAACCTGGAATATCGAGTAATTCTTGGGTTGCATCTTCAGTCTTTTTGTCTGCTAGGTAAGCTAGAAAATCAGCAACCAGTTCTAAGCGTTCTGAAGATAATGCATCAAGATATTGGTTGATCTTCTCACGAATTGTAGTGTTGTTCATATTTTTATAGCTCTTCTACTTCTCTAATTCTGCCAACTTCTTCTGAGCATACTCCCGCACTTGCTCATCGGGATCATTCTCTGCTCTGTCGCGCAAAAGTGGTAAAGTTTGGGGATGGTGAGGATGTTGTTTGATAATTATCTCAAGTGCTACTCGCCGAGGATTAGTTTCATTGTTTTCCTTGCGCTCAAAGGGATCATTGACAGCGCAGTTGTGGTAAATATCAAACAACTCAGGCTGATAGGGAAAATTTTTACCTAAAGCTTGGACTGCTGCACGTCGCACAGACGAATCATCATCATCAGTAGCGCGAGTTATGAGGAAGGCTTTTGTATCAGGGTCATCTTTGTAGTTGCTGGCGAATGCTTGGACTGCTGCACGTCGCACAGACGAATCATCATCATCAGTAGCGCGAGTTATGAGGAAGGCTTTTGTATCAGGGTCATCTTTGTAGTTGCTGGCGAATGCTTGGACTGCTGCACCTCGCACATTCAAATCATCATCATCAGTAGCGCGAGTTTTGAGGAAGGCTTTTGTATCAGGGTCATCTTTGTAGTTGCTGGCGAATGCTTGGACTGCTGCACCTCGCACATCCCAATCATCATCAGCAGTAGCGCGAGTTTCGAGGAAGGCTTTAGTCTCAGGGTCATCTTTGTAGTTGCTGGCGAATGCTTGGACTGCTGCACCTCGCACATCCCAATTATCATCAGCAGTAGCCCGTTGTTTGAGGATGGCTTTTGTATCAGGGTCATCTTTGTAGTTGCTGGCGAATGCTTGGACTGCTGCATATCGCACATTCCAACTATCATCAGTAGCGCGAGTTTTGAGGAAGGCTTTAGTCTCAGGGTCATCTTTGTAGTTGCTGGCGAATGCTTGGACTGCTGCACCTCGCACAGACGAATCATCATCAGCAGTAGCGCGTTGTTTGAGGAAGTCTAAGGTATCAGCATCATCTTTATAGTTACTGGCTAATGCTTCGATTGCTGCGCGTCGCACAGACGAATCATCATCAGCAGTAGCGCGTTGTTTGAGGAAGGCTTTGGTATCAGGGTCATCTTTGTAGTTGCTGGCGAATGCTTGGACTGCTGCACCTCGCACAAACGAATTATCATCAGCAGTAGTGCTTTGTTTGAGGATGGCTAAAGTCTCAGTGTCATCTTGGTAGTTGCTGACTAATGCTTGGACTGCTGCACGTCGCACATCCCAATTATCATCAGCAGTAGCCCGTTGTTTGAGGATGGCTAAAGTCTCAGTGTCATCTTTGTAGTTGCTGACTAATGCTTCAGCTGCTGCACGTCGCACAAACGCATAATCATCAGCAGTAGCGCGTTCTTTAAGCCAGCCTAAGGTATCAGCCTTATCTTTGTAGTTGCTGGCTAATGCTTCGACTGCTGCATATCGCACAAACGAATCATCATCAGCAGTAGCCCGTTGTTTGAGGAAGGCTAAAGCATCAGCGTCATCTTTGTAGTTGCTGGCTAATGCTTCGACTGCTGCATATCGTACAAACGAATCATCATCAGCAGTAGCCCGTTGTTTGAGGAAGGCTAAAGCATCAGCGTCATCTTTGTAGTTGCTGGCTAATGCTTCGACTGCTTGGGTGCGAATTTTCTGAACTAGTTTTGTTTGTTCATCAAATAAGTCGTAATAATAATTTAAGTCATATTTGGTTAAGTCTTTAAAGCGCTTTAGTAATTTCTGAACAGTGTTTACAATTACTGTCCTATTCCTCACCTCAGAAAGACACTTAGCCGCCAAAAAAAAGTTGCTAAATTTCTCCGCCTCACCATTCTGCCCAATTAAGTATTCCAAAATTTCACCAACAAATTTTGGTTCAATCATTCCTGTAATCAGCCGCAAGACTTCATGCCAAGTTTCATCATGCCAATGTTTGCCAAAAACTTGCGTCTTAAGTTCTTCAAGTTCTAGCGATCGCGTCTCTTTAAACTGCCAGACAAATTCCCAAGCACAGAAATATTCCAAAAATGTCCGATGAACAAACGCATAGTAATCTGCACCCAGGAAACATAACATAAAGTTGCGAGTCCGCAGTTGATTTATCATCACTCTGGCAGCTTCTCTTGCTTTGTCAACTTCGATAGTTTTTAGATAATCGGTCAAAATCCTTTCTAAATCACTCGCACTTATCAAATTACCTGCCAAACCTTTTTCACTGGTTTGCATATGGTAAGCAACTTGACGTAACATTGCTTGCTTATCTTTATAATCTATCGTTTTTGGATCTAATCTCTTATCTTCCGTCAAAGCACGTTCCACATCCCATTGATGCAGCAGCACCCGCGATGCTTGGTTGTAAAGTTCTGCTCTATCTCTTGGCAATTCTTGGTTACGATTCAAAATTGCCATCATCGTCAACAATAAAGGATTTCCAGCAAGTTCTGCTATCGAGTTTGATGTGTCAATTGCTCTTTGCAGTCGCTCTTTTTTTCTATCTCCATCAATCTTGTCAGTAAATGTGTCAGAATGCCAACGGTTGATAAAATCTTGAATTTGTTCTGGTTCCAAATCTTGCAGCATGAAATGCTTAAACTCAGCATCTCGCAGCCGTTGCGCTTTATATCCAATAACGCGAGAAGTCACAATGACTTGTACATTGGGATATTCATTTGTGAAGCGGTGAATATCTGCTATGACATCTTCTCGCCTACCAGGATCAAAAACTTCATCCAAACCATCAAACATGAATAAGGCGTTACCAGCCTTGAGTTGTTCTTGCAATTTATGTTGATTGAGGTGAGCGATCGCACCACTAGATTTATGAAAGAACTCAAGAAAATTACTGCATTCTTTATCTTCCCGTTGCCGCATATAAGTGCGTAACTCAATCAGCAAGGGAATCGGCGGAGGATTTTTTATCTTATCAAGCCGATCCAGTGTTTGTTCTACCCAATCTAACGCCAGGTATTGCAATAATGTAGATTTTCCTGAACCTGGATCACCTAATATAACAATATATTTCTAGTTTTGTTTGTTTTCAACAATTTTTTGAACTGAACCTACTGGCTGTTCTAAATAAACTCGCTTGTGACGTTCTAATTCTTCTAATGCAATTTCTTCTGCTTCGAGTTCGTTCTTTTCTCGCAGTCGTCGGAGATGTTCTTTAGGGAGTTCGTGAACTTGTGGTAAGACTTGGTGAACTTCTCGCACATTTTGCGGAATAAAGATTCGCCATAATCGCAATTCGTTATAGGCGTAACCGCTGGTATCTATACTATCTAGTTTTAGATTGGCGTAGCACTCGCGAATTGCTTCTTGATATTGTTTTAAATGAAATTCGGGGATAATTCCGGCAGTCTCTGTTGTGTTTTCTGCGATTTTTTCAATATTTTGGGAATCCAGAATAGCTCTCAGTTCAGATGAGTCCTGAATAATCGCTTTGACTTTTTTGACGTAACGCTTACCAAGCTTTGTCCAATCAAATTCGTTTGGCAAAGCTGACAAATTCTGTTCGTTCCAAATCTTTTTTAACTTTATTGTATCTAGAGCATGACACTCATCATGAAAAGGAGTTCCCAGTATTTCTTGAACTTTTTTCTCATTCAGAAATTTTTGTAGCGGTTTGTTATACTCCTTAACTTCATTATCAGGAATGTCAGCATCTTGTAACTCTTGCTGCACGAGTGACAAAAACTCTTTAACTGCTTTTCCAGCAGCAATATCTATTTCTTCCTTTTTTAGTTTCTGTAAAATCTGGCTGGGGATAGCTTTCAATACATCTTTGAGTATATCTTTTAATAAATCTTTGCCTACATCTTGGGCAAATTGTTTCATCACTGGTTGGAAGAGGAACCCAACAGCAGTACTAACTCCCCAAGCGGTTAAAAAGTCTATAGGCATAATACTCGTGTTTGCTCAGCTCTTGATTATGAGTATATACACTAGCCTTAGTCATATTTCCTGATTTCAGGGTAACCTTAGCAATATGACAACTCAAGAAATGCGATACGCGTGAGGGCACTTTGTGCAACAATTGTGTGGATACTGTTGACAAATCCAACCTAAGGTGGGCACTGTCCACTCACAGCATATCAGTGACATAAGAAGGTTGGCAGTGCCCACCCTACAAATTAAGGGCGATCTGCCGAAGGCAGCAGCGAAGCTATCGCCTTAACTAGCCTTAACCAAGAGTCTCCGGATCTACTCCTAACTCACGCAATTTATCTGCTAATCTTTTAATCCGTTCTTCTGGCGTGGGATAACGTTTTCCTTCCTCATCATACCAATAAAGCCACTCTCGCGTTACGCCTCCATAAGTCCCGCGATAGCGAAGCGCTGCTGCTTTCAGCAGATCGCAACCAATTCCCAAACCAACTTCCGGTAGCCAAACAGGATTTCCCTCTTGCAATTCATACTTATCATCCACCAACCGATGCACTTCCAAACGCGGTTTGCGGCGACGCCGGGAAGAGTAAATAATATAATACAAAACACCCAGTGCTGCATATTCTTCTTTTTTAGTGCTATATTCTTTGCGATAATTTTGAGAAACAACTTCTAGCACCAAAGTAGGGACAACGTTTTCGTCCCATAGGACATAACTTGGTCGTAACTCCTCATCATAAACTCGCTCTACTCCCAAGCTCAAAAATCCATCTGGTACAATCGGCGGTTTATCTGGGTGAGAATAAATACCCATGTCTATCCCAAAAAACCAGTCCATGCGTTCTGCCCATAGTATCAGCAGTATCGCTTTGAGCAAGCCTGGTATCAATTCTTGCAATTCGTTATCCACAGGGGTATCGTCAGAGTCGGGTAATTCTTCGGCGGAGGGCAAGTACTTCGGCAGGTTAAACTCTAACATGACTGGTTTTCCCCCAAAACTGACTAAAATAGCGATTTCAAATTTAATTCAAATTTAAGAAATAGGGTAATTCTCGCCTGGTTATTTCTGCGGAAATTTTCGCACTTGAAACTTACTTGAGTGTTTGTTGGGGCGGAACTTTCACCTTCAGTTGTTCGATTATCACACTTTTGATCCTTTGTGTATGTTTGTCAGAATAGAGGTGTAGTCTATATTAATTATCCTTGCACCATAGGTCTATAGGGTAGATTTATGAGAAAGGGGCGTTTGATTTGAAAAAAGTGATAGAAAGGAATTATGGACAACAACAACAACTGGATGAAGCAGTTATTAACCATAGGTCTTGGGACAACGTCCTTGGTAGCAGACAAACTGCGGGAAGCGAGTGACCAACTTGTTAAGGATGGTAAGCTTGATCCTGAGCAAGCAAAAGCAGTTATGGATGACATGGTACAGCAGTTGAAGTCGGAGCAGGGAAATTGGGAGGGAAATATGCAACGACAACTGCGAAATATGCTACAGGAATTGGGGGTGCCTCGTCAGTCGGAAATGGACGAACTGCGTGGTAGAATTGACCGTTTAGAGCGTCAAGTGCGTGATTTAGAAAATAAGCTTTGGCGTTAAAGGTCGCTTTGTGGTTTACACTAAATTTTGTTCTACTGGTTATCCTAAAGTACCCAGAATACTGAGTAAGGAGGATTTATTTTGAAAGCGATTTTACTCAGCGTGGGTTTCATGCTGGTTTGTGTTTTGGCTCTGGTATTTGCGCAAATAAGCGGTAACAAACAAGATACTGCTGTTGCTAGCCAGTTGACCGAAACAACTCCAGCACCCATCCAGGTACAAGAAAACAATACCCTTATTGCGAGTAAAAATATGTCTGATGCTAATGTCGTCACCACGCCCTCTGGACTTAAGTACACTGAGTTAAAAGAGGGGACTGGCGCGACTCCTAAAAAAGGACAAACGGTTGTCGTTCACTACACCGGGACTTTAGAAGATGGTACCAAGTTCGATAGTTCACGCGATCGCGGTCAACCCTTTAGTTTTAAAGTAGGTATTGGACAAGTGATCAAAGGCTGGGATGAAGGATTAAGTACTATGAAAGTAGGTGAGCGTCGTAAATTCATTATACCTCCCGAGTTAGGTTACGGCGCTCGTGGTGCTGGTGGTGTTATTCCACCGAACGCTACTTTGATTTTTGATGTGGAATTGCTGAAAATTCAGTAATGACTAATCGTTAGTAGTTTGTTGTTAGTTATTAATCATAACTATTAATAACTTGCCACGAACTACTAATTTATTTTCAATAATAAGTTATCAGTTATCAGTTACCAGCTATCAGTTGTTACTGTTCCCTGTTCCCCTTCGGGTTCGCCAGTCCCCCATCGTGACGGAGACCGCCAAGACGGGGGCTGGTCTCACCTGTTCCCTGTTCCCTATTCCCCTTCGGGTTCGCCAGTCCCCCATCGTGACGGAGACCGCCAAGACGGGGGCTGGTCTCACCTGTTCCCTGTTCCCTATTCCCTGTTTACTGTTCACTGATTTAATAATTATTCGGTCTGGCTAAATTTTTAAACTTCGTTAATTGTGGATCAAACAAGAGTTTAACAGTACCTGTTGGACCATTACGGTGCTTAGCTATGATCACCTCAGCAACTCCTCTATCTGGGCTATCGCTGATATAGTAATCGTCTCTGTACAACATAATAACTAAATCGGCATCTTGCTCAATACTTCCACTTTCTCTCAAATCAGATAACATGGGACGTTTGTTCGTACGTGCTTCTACTCCTCGACTCAACTGAGATAAAGCAATCACTGGGACACTTAATTCACGCGCTAAACCTTTAAGACTTCGGGTAATTTTTGATAGTTCTTGGACGCGGTTATCGCCCCCTCCTTCCATTAATTGCAAGTAATCTATAATAATTAATCCTAGTTCTGTATTTAATTCTGTTTGCAAACGCCGCGCTTGACTTCGCATTTCTGTAACTGTAATATTTGGCGTATCATCAATATGAATTGGCATATCAGAGAGCATACCAATCGCACGGCTTAAAGGTTCCCATTGAGTTTGGCTGATCCGTCCACTCCGTAAATAACTCGTTTCAATTCCCGCCTCACTTGCTAACAATCGCTGCGCCAGTTGTTCTTTTGACATTTCTAAGCTGAAGATAGCAACTGGTAATTTATATGAAGCAGCAATATTATGAGCAAGATTGAGACAGAACGCGGTTTTTCCCATTGATGGACGACCCGCAACAATAATCAAATCAGAACGTTGAAAACCGCTAGTCATACCGTCTAAATCATAAAACCCGCAAGGAATTCCCGGTAGGGCGATACCTTGATGGCGAGTTTCAATATCTTGGAAAGTATTAATCAGGGTGTTAGAAATGTGAACCAGACCGACTTGGGGACGTTCTTGAGTGATACCAAAGACTTTTTGTTCTGCTTGATCTAAAACAGTTGGTAACTCAGTTTCTGTCTGATAACCCAGATGCACAATTTCATTTCCAGCTTTAATTAATCGACGCCGCAGGTATTTTTCCATAATTAAATCTGCTAAGGCATCGATATTAACGGCTGACACTGTACGATCTACTAATGAAACTAATTTATTTCTACCGCCAACACGGCTTAGCATATCGTGGTCGTTTAGCCAATTTATCACTGCAAGCAAGTCTGTAGGTTTACCTTGAGTGTGTAACCTGACAGCGGCGTGATAGATATCTTTATGAGCGTTCAGATAAAAGGCTTCTGGAATCAGGCGATCGCTGACTCTACTAATCGCTTCCGGATCTAGCAAAATCCCCCCCAATATTGCTTCTTCCGCCTCAATGTTTTGGGGAGGGAGGCGATCCATACCATTACCTTGAAAGTTAAGTTCTTCAGACATAAATAATAAGTAGAAATTTTAGATTTGATATTATATTTAAATTTTTAATTTTATAAAGTAAAATATACATTTTTAATATGTGTCCTGTTTGAATCATTTCCACCCGTTGAGATGAATAACTGATATAAAAGTAAATATTCCATACGTGGGGTTCGTTAATGTAGTGTAACGCACCATGTTAGCAGTGTGTGGAGATAGCAAAATTAACATAATTTAAAATATGCTCAGAGGATGTTTGAAAAGTCTTATGGAGTAGACAAATTGTCGTATATCCACCCTAGATCTCCTCAAAAGGGGAGCGTAAACGCCGTTGGAGGTTCCCTGGTTGAGTGCGACTGGCGTCAACAACGCCTCAGTCTGTGCATGTGGCGTCCCGTCATAGCACAGCCTTTGTTGATTTAAGGCAATATTGAACAGCCAGGTATGAAAACTATACTTCTAAAACATCTTGTGAGAGTGAATATAGCGCTTGCGGTGTTGAGTGCGGTAACACGTGCTGTAGTGAAAGTACATGCACTTTCACATTATGTAATTCAAATGAGAAGCGCTATATTTTCATCAGTTATCAAAGAATTATATATTAAATTAATATTAAATATTAAATAATAAGATAGTAATTAGCTTGATTTATACTTGTGTCATTTTTTGTTGAAACTAGGCATTTCATTGTTAGCTAGTAAATACATGGAATTTATTATGAAATAGTAATAATAAATACAAATAATGGGTATCATAAGTTTTTGTAAATGTTGAATCCACAATCATTACTACTTCAGTATCTAGCTTTTCAATAATTTTTTGAGTATATTTGACAACTTTTACAAGATGAACGGTCATGATATTCCAATAATACTAAATAAGTGTATTATTTTACTTTTTGTGTTATAATATCTATCTATAACAAGACCTGAATTGAGTTAAATAGTGTAGTAGTATTTAAAAAAATGTAGTTTTCAACACGCAATTTACGCAGAGAAATAAAGTAAGTTAATTGTCTATCTTTGTCTGTCTATCTTACGCTACTTTACTTGGCTTGCGAGAAGCTGCGCTTCTCATGCTACAGCCCTATGACTGTTGTCTTAGTCACCAAGAGGTGGAAAACCCGTCAAGGAAGGCTGTCTCATCGCCTTCTAAGTATATATATGTATTTGATTTGACAAAAATCAATTTTGTGGCAAGGATTGTAAGAGAATCTCAAGAATTCGGGATTATTAAGGGGGTTATTTTAACATGTTGAGTAACCAATTTCAACGATTGGAACAAGAGGATGATATTCTTTTTTTAGGAGATCAAATTTTTAATGCAGTTCAAATAGTTAAGAAATTCCTTGAATATTTTGAGCCAAAGGGAAATGATTTAAATTTTTCTTGTCAAGACAAGTTTGTTAAAAAATATTTTAAAAAGAGAAATGTTACAGGCATATTTAATCGAGTTGAGTGGGAATTTTACCTGAGATCAGAAATACAATGTGAACTGCTTATTCCTAAGAAAAATCGTAGACAAAAAGGGAAACTTGAAATTAGGGTTACTTTAGAATTTTCTTCATTAAACAAACAATTCTCATCTGTAAATGATGGTGGAAGCCTATCTCTTTCTCTATCAATCACAGATAGTAAGACTTCAAAAGATTTTGAGATAAAAGTTTCGTTAGATTTCTATCCTGAGGAAAGATTGCTAGAGGAAATTTCTCACCAAGAAAAAACCACAGAGTCAGAATTGAGAAAATCCCCTACGGACACGCTGCGCGTAAGTCCCTTTGAGACAGGCATTCGTCGGAAAGGTATACACGAACACCTTGCGTCTCCCTAGGAGATGCAAAAGGACTTTTGTACAACTGGCTTACCCATAAACTATTCGTTCGCTCATTTTCAGGGAGTGTTCGGCAATTATGTCTTATCACTCGCTTTGATGTAGCTGATAGATTCTGGCAGTTTCATAACTGAGAGGATCTGTCGTCGGAGATGGGACACAGATGTAAGAAAAATGGTATCATTGCAAAGATAATAAAAATTAATATCACAAAAAGCCTTGAGCAGTTGCTTTCTGGAAGGGTGAGTAGTTGCTTGTTTGGGATTACCATCACAAAGACCAGTGAGAGTGCGATTGCTTCCCTCAGGTTGCAATGACTATGGCTACGTTGGCTACGTTGTCCGTGCGTAAGTCCTGTTTGACTGCAATCACTCTGGTTAGTTTTTTGTTACACACTTATAAATTTTTTCGCCGACTTACTTAGTACAAGATTTCACAAGTTAGTAGCGTTATTGAGCCTCTTGAAGCTTTACCAGTAGGTGATTCAATTCGTCACGGATTTCTGAAATGCTGTACTTAGTCTAGTTCCCGGTGCGAAACTCAGAAGGCTGATTCTATCAAGCATAAAAACCAAGGTTTTGGTTCCTGGAAACATCTTAAATTCGTACCCTTATTTTTTGGAAATTTAGTTTTGCACCGGGAACTAGTCTAAACTCCAGGATTTAGACATCGGCGGAAATAGTCAAAAAATGACCAAATACAAAATACCTACTACAATCACGACAAAAATAATCCGCCAGCCAAAACCTGCGGCACGGGCTTTGGCGAACATGGTTGATTAGTCAATGAACACGGCGACTCGAAGGGTTAATAAGACGCCCCGGATTATTTCCAGTCAACACCACTACCTTTGTAAGCACTCCTACACCCCTTTGACTACCTGAGTGCCGCTTTCCTCTACTCTCGTCGTCATTTTCGCCAAAATCTTTGAATCACATCCGGAATCAAGAGAATTGCTTGTGTAGTTTTCCTTGTTCAAATAGTTCAGACATTAGAGAGATGACTATACCAAGAAGGTGTCAATCGTTTTTTAATTTAAACTACTAAAAAATAAAAATATGAAAAATTAGCTTTTAATTTTGAGTTTTCATTTCAAAAAATCATCCAATTGAGTAAATCTTATGAATGAGGTAACAATAGCCCGAACAATGGTAAGTTAAGATCATCACTCAAAATGACTCCCTAAAAATACAAGAAAAAATTATTTTGTAGTAAAGGTTTTTTCTAAGCCAGATAAATCAAACCATTGAGGGAGCCTATACAGACGAATACTTCGGTACGTTTGTAGGTAAGTTCCAGAAAACCAAGAGATTTTTTTAATAGGAGGAATCAGATGCAAAACAACATAAGAAAATTTGTTTCCCCAGGTTTATTAGGAGTTCCCATCATTGGCGCACTTGTGTTGATTGGCTTAGTTGTCAATCGCCCTAAACCAGTAATGAGTAATCAGCTTGCATATATTGACCAATCCGCTGAGTCGGCTTACGATTCTGGGTTACCAACTTACACTTGGTTGCACCAGGATTCTTCTGGTGCCTCTTCTGCTGCGTCTGAATTAACTGCACAGAAAGAAACCCGGCTGCGTAAAGCACTCGCCAAATCGGTTACTACTCCAACTCATGTCAGCAAATCAAATGATTTGGAACGAGTTTCTACAAACACAGTAACAATTGCACAACCCCAAACACCCATCAAAACTGCCAGTATTTCGCCTACAGCAGCCGGCTTTCCTCAACAAGATGGCGTTTACCTCTACGGTCAGTCACCCAAGTCTGGTCAACTGGGGCAAGGATATATCATATTTGAAAAGCACCAGAGCAAGGTGATAGGTGCGTTATACATGCCCAGTTCTGAGTTTAGTTGTTTTAATGGCACACTCCGTCCCTCTGGAGAGTTGGCAATGACAGTGAATGGTTACCCAGGTGACGAAAGCCCAACTCAAGTGGCAGCAAACAATACATTACCTCAGGTCAAAGATGGTGAGTCAAGCACTTATGCTCACTCTGTGACGTTGCAAGATTATAATCAGATAAATAATATTAGTAGTAGCGATCGCCAAGTTTTACAAGCCTGTCAGGCAAATGTTCAACAGTGAGGAGTCAGGAGGTGAGAATACAACTCCTAACTCCTCACTTAGCACTTGTTAATACTCAATTCCTGGTTGCGCCTTAATACCCTGATCTCGGAAGGGATGTTTGACTAAAGTCATTTCCGTTACTAAGTCAGCGCGTGAAATCAATGCCGCAGGTGCACCTCTGCCTGTGAGAATAACATGATTGTTAGGTGGCTTTTGAGCTAGCCCAGCTAAAACTTCATCAACTTGTAAGTAACCAAGTTTAAGAGCAATATTAATTTCATCCAACAGCACCAGTTTGAACTGTGGATTGCGGATATATTCTAATGCTTTTTGCCAAGCGGCTATGGCTTTTTCAATATCGCGATCGCGATCCTGAGTATCCCAAGTGAAGCCTTCCCCCATAGCATGAAATTCTAATAAATCATCTTGCCATATACTGAAAACTCTTTTTTCCGCAGGTTCCCAGGCTCCTTTGATAAATTGGATTATAGCAACTTTATACCCGTGACCTAGCGCCCGCAACACCATACCTAATGCCGCTGTGGTTTTTCCCTTACCATTACCAGTATGAACAACAATTAACCCTTTTTCGTTAGATGCATTCTTGATTCGCATCTCCTGGACTTCTTGGCGTCGCTGCATCTTTTTACGGTACTGTTCTGAGTTGAGGGAGGAATTTTCCCCAACCGCACTTATATTAGTAGTTGTCCAAGTTTCATCGGTTTGCATAGTGCTGGCGTTCAGTTTAGTGTAATTATTACAAGGCTTTATCAAAAATTCGTTTATTAAAATGTTAAATAAATTATAAAAGTATCATAAATTGGTAAAAAATACAGGATATTCCTCTAACAGGCTATAAGTAGGAGAGTGAGAACCCTTACTACCTCTGCTAAGCGGGGAAATGATGAACCAGAACACTTCGTTTACAGCAACTGCGGCTCAATTATGGAAAATAGAGTTTCCGTGATCCAAGGGGATATTACCCAGCTACAAGTAGATGCTATTGTGAATGCTGCCAATAATTCCTTACTTGGAGGCGGTGGTGTTGATGGCGCAATACATCGTGTAGCCGGGCCAGAACTTTTGGAAGAGTGTCGCAAGTTACACGGATGTGATACTGGTCAAGCAAAGATAACTAAAGGTTATCATCTTCCAGCCAAGTGGGTGATTCACACTGTTGGTCCAGTGTGGGAAGGTGGAAATTCTGGAGAAGATGAGTTGTTGGCACAATGTTATCGCAATAGTCTAGCCTTAGCAGTACAAAACGGAATAAAAACTATTGCTTTTCCAGCCATTAGCATAGGCGCATATCGTTTTCCATTAGAACGTGCTACTAAAATAGCCGTCAATGAAGTTAATAAATTTTTACACAGCAATAACTCTCTCGAACAAATTATATTCGTGTGTTTTGGGCAAAATGCCTACAATTACTACTTGCAGGTGGTGCAAGAAATAATTCAAACCTAAGATTTAGCAATCCGATTTGATGAGTGTGAATCACAAAGTAGAGACGCTTAACAGGGAACAGGCAAGAAGCAATAAAGGTGTACCTAGCTTTGTCAAAAATCAAATAAGAGTCCTATTGTATGCTGTTTGTTGATTCAGATTTTGACCCTTTGGGTTCGCCAGTCGCCTGCGGAGGGAGAACGCCACATGCTTCAAGCCGGGAAACCCGTCCAACGCAGTGGCTCCCCTCCCGCAGCGCTGGACTCACCATAAATAGGTACAATTATTAGTTCTTTATTCGGGAACTACCACAAATGTCAAAAAAGCGGGGTAAAAAAATCGCACCTGTACCGATGTCAACTGATATCGGGGTTGTCGATTTGATTGATAATTACTTCACAGCATACAATTCAGCACGATTGCGGGAAATATGTCATCTCCTGAGTCGAGATGTATTCAAAGAAAACGTGACGGTAGCAGTTAGCCTTTCTGGTGCGATGACACCAGCAGGATTCGGAGTTTCTCTGCTAGCACCGCTTATCCGCAACGGATTTATTGATTGGATCATTAGTACTGGTGCTAATCTTTATCATGATATGCACTACGGACTAGGTTTTGAAATCTTTGCTGGTAATCCATTTTTGAATGATGTTAAGCTGCGCCAGGAAGGTACTATCCGCATTTATGACATCATCTTTGGCTACGATGTGCTGCTGGAAACAGATGCTTTCATCCGTAAAATTTTGCAAGCAGAACCATTCCAAAAACGGATGGGAACTGCTGAATTTCATAATTTACTTGGCAAGTATGTCCGAGAGGTAGAAAAGCAATTGGGGGTTAAGCATTCCTGTCTACTAGCGACAGCTTATGAGTGTGGAGTCCCGATTTACACATCTTCCCCTGGTGATAGTTCTATTGGTATGAACGTTGCCGCATTGTCACTGGAAGGATCTCCGCTGATCTTAGATCCTTCTATTGATGTAAACGAGACAGCAGCCATTGCCTACAGTGCAAGAGAAACAGGAGGCAAAAGTGCAGCTGTGATTATTGGTGGTGGCAGTCCTAAAAACTTTTTGCTACAAACACAACCGCAGATTCACGAAGTCTTAGGGCTAGAAGAACGAGGACACGATTACTTTGTCCAATTTACCGATGCCCGTCCAGATACTGGTGGGTTATCCGGAGCCACACCCTCGGAAGCTGTCAGTTGGGGTAAAATTGATCCAAATGAATTACCTAGCACAATAGTTTGTTATACCGACAGCACAATTGCATTGCCGTTAGTCACAGCTTACACCCTCAAGCAGTGTCAGCCTTGTTCTCTGAAGCGGTTGTATGACAAACGAGAACAAATGCTAGACAAGCTGCGGACAGATTATTTAGCAGCGAAAACTCAACCAGTAGATGAAATACCTGTTGCTGTGGCTCAAAGCACATCTTCTCAAGAAGTCGCAACGTCTCCTCTAGGCAGGCTTATTCCTAATACAGGAGGCCCAGAGTCGTAGGAGAAGATGGGAAGATGAGGGAGTGAGCAAGTGAGGGAGTGAGGGAGTGAGGGAGTGAGGGATAGTAAAATTCCCCTTACTGAGATCTTGCACCTCAGCGATAGTATGCCTTGAACTCAAGTTCAAGGCTAATAACCCAAGTCCGTTAAAACGGACTGAAAAACTTACCCAGTCCGTTTTAACGGACTTGAACTTTGAGCCAAGAAATTTATTTCTTGGCGGACGAAAGTTATGGTGCAAGATCTGAGCTTATCCTCCCTGTCCCTTACTTGTCTCAACTCAGATCGCTCCATAATAAAACTCTCAACCTACCAAGATCAATGCAGATTACTCAGTGTCTTCACACAGCCATTCTTGTCACGGATCTAGAACGAGCCGAACATTTCTATACAAAGGTGCTAGGATTGCCCAAAATAGAGCGCTCTCTCAAATATGCTGGCGCTTGGTATCAAGTTGGGAATCATCAAATTCACTTGATAGCTGCCCAGGGAGTCCCCACTGAGGACCAAAATGAAAAATGGGGGCGCAATCCCCACGTTGCATTCTCAGTTGCTGACTTAGACGCAGCCAAACAACAACTCCAAGATAACAACTGCTTCATTCAACCCAGTGCCTCCGGACGCCCAGCCCTCTTCACCAAAGATCCTGATGGGAATATTGTTGAACTCAGTCAGCAGTGAGCTTTTATCCGAACCGTATTGAATGGCGATCGCCTTAAAAGCAACTTCCGCATCGCCTATTTTTTTCTCAAATCTTGGGCAATATCTAGCGACAAGCCTCAGCACTTCTACGCAGCATAGTAAAAACCAGTAAGTGATTGAGCAGAGGTTATATTACAGCGCTTTTCAAGTAAATAAACCACGGGTTAGGGGCACGGCAATACTTATATGTGTCAACTTAAGCCAAAACCCTTGTCATTACGTCATATCAAGCCTGATTACACTCGTCCACAATTGTCGCGCTTACCTCACCCCGGTTTTGTCTTGCGCCAAAACCGCCCCTCTCCTTAGTAAGGAGAGGGGACGTGATAGCGGAGCGTGGCGTTAGCCATAGCGTAGCTTTACGGGGGTGAGGTCAAACCAACGTGGAATAGAGGCTTGAACATTAAGTTAACACGTATGGGCTAACCTTTGTCCCTACGAAAATCTCTGGTTAAATTAACTGAATCTAGCTGTAACCTGAAGAAAAATAAAGAATATTTAAGTTACTATTTATACTTTACATATTAAAACGCTTACAATATAAAAGTAAAAAAATAAACAATGTCACGGATGTAATCTTCCTAATCCAGAGTTATGGACAATCTCTCAGAAATCCAACTAGTAGAATATAATCGCTAAAAACCGTATAAAATGACAAAGTGTTGTCACAACACTGGGAAGGGGGAGCGTAATGGAACAGCAAAGGTATATTGTGCGGTTAAGTGAGGAGGAGCGGCAGGAATTAGAAGCGATCGTCAAGAAGGGGAAAGGAGGTGCCCATAAAATTCGTAATGCACAGATACTTTTACACAGCGATGAAAATGGTGAGCGTCTGACGGTGGAAGTGATCGCCAAACTACTGCATTGCAATAAAGATACGGTTTGTGAGGCACGTAAACGCCTGGTTGAGCGTGGTTTTCCGGCGGCACTTGAACGCAAGAAGCGTGAAAATCCGGCGATACCACGACTGTTTGATGGTGAAGCGGAGGCTCGGCTGATTGCGGTGGCGTGCAGTACTGCGCCAGAGGGTCGTGGCAGATGGACATTACAGATGCTGGCTGGACCGCGTAGTGGAACTAAATATTGTGCCACATTGTACAGCCAATACGGTACATGAGGTTCTAAAAAAAACGAACTTAAACCTCATTTGCGTAAAGTCTGCCGGGCGGAAGCTTCCGTCCGGCGAGCTTTACGGGAATGCTGGGTTATTCCGCCAGAGCAGGATGCGGAATTCGTAGCCGCAATGGAAGACGTGTTGGAGGTATATCACCGTCCTTACGAGGTCGATTTTCCCGTAGTCTGCATGGATGAACAACCAGTACAGCTGCTCAAGGAAACACGCACGCCACTGCCGATGGAACCTGGAAAACCCGAACGATACGATCCTGAATACGAACGCAATGGCACCGCTAGTATCTTCATGTTTTGTGAGCCAAAAGCAGGAATTCGCAATGTTTCTGCCCATGAACGACGTACCATGACCGACTGGGCTCAGCAGATAAAACATCTCCTTGATGTCCAATACCCAAACGCCAAAAAGGTCGTGCTGGTATGTGATAACCTGAATACCCACAAACCCGCCGCTCTTTACAAAACTTTCCCACCAGAACAAGCAAGACGCCTCCTCAATCGTCTCGAAATCCATTACACTCCAAAACATGGCTCTTGGTGAGCCAGTGCGTTGGGCGGCTTTGCCGACTTGAAGCAACTGGCGAACCCGAAGGGCTCAATATCGCCGAAATTGAACTAGCCACTCTTACACGCCAGTGCCTTGAGCGCCGTATTCCCGACCTTCCTACCCTCCAAGCTGAACTTAACGCATGGAATACACAACGCAATAATCTTCACTCTACCATCAATTGGCACTTCACCACTACTGAGGCAAGAATCAAACTAAAACGCTTGTATCCGGTTATTGATGATTAAAGACTACTAGGGGGACAAGGCGCTAGTGTAAGTAAGTTCACCCCCGTCGAATTTGGCAAAGACTTTTTTGACAACCTCGCCCAATGTCGTGACGATGGGGAGAAAATCCAGCTATTTTTGGAAACAGCCCAAAGACAAGATGTACCGCTAAGGGCGATCGAAGAGTTGTTGAACTACCAAGATGAATTCATCTTGGCTATGGGACTTCAGAGCTTTGGCTATATTACTAACCCGCAAATCAAAGCGCAACTT
Organism: Brasilonema angustatum HA4187-MV1; assembly: GCA_019359695.1. Lineage (GTDB taxonomy): Bacteria > Cyanobacteriota > Cyanobacteriia > Cyanobacteriales > Nostocaceae > Brasilonema > Brasilonema angustatum. The sequence continues at coordinate 509 of JAHHGV010000042.1, read as the reverse complement.
GCAACTCTCGACTATATCGAGGGACTTGATGAACCTCTTGAGGAAATCTCTCTGCTACCTGATCCAGAAGACTACAAGCGGCATAGTGTCAGGATACTTGAAAAGTTGTGTCAGGAAGCTAAATCGGGTAGCGATTTGATTCGTTTATCGGCGGCTTGGGCTATTCAGCAAATAGGTTACTCTGCGATGATTACAGGAAGATTTCTTCCGAAGTCAGCCGAAGATATTCAAAGTCAAATTATTAGTGAAAGTCTCAATCGTCTTAACAATAGGTCAATCTCTAAAGAATACATTGATTTTTGGGTTTATGCACCTAAAAGACAGAGGAAAAGAAAAGAAAGAGTGCTGCACAATTAACAGATGAGTCTCGTGGGGCAAGTAGTAACCCAAGTTGCTAGTTACCTCCCTGCGCTGCGCGCAGGGGTATCGCGTATGGTCACTTAAGCAATAAAATCCCCTCCAGGTAAAAAATTGGAGGGGTCTATGTTAAATGAAACAATTGCTATTTA
>JAHHGV010000041.1 GCA_019359695.1 Brasilonema angustatum HA4187-MV1 | reverse complement strand
AATCTTGCGGGTGGGGCTTTCACCCACATCAATCTGAGAGTTCAGTGTCTAGTTGTCTAGATTTCACTGGCTTAGTTATGTACGGGCTGATTACCGTGATTCACTAAGCAACGAATCGCACTTCCCTCAGCTATTGACTTGCATAGGTGGTTAGTAGCGCTAGTGAAATCTGAACATGAATGGTATTACGAAGTCAGCAAATCCACACCACAACAAGCATTGATGGCGTTACGCGAGGCTTGGAAACGTTGTTTTAACAAAACGGCTGGTCATCCATTGTTTAAGAAAAAAGGTAAGCGTGACTCTTTCACCTTGGAAGGTACTGTCAAAATTCTAGGTAATAACAAGATTCAAGTGCCTGTGATTGGTGTCCTTAAAACTTATGAGCGATTGCCACAGGTCAAACCAAAATCTATAACAATTAGCCGCGAGGCAACAAGATGGTTTATTAGTTTTCGGTTTGAGGTAGAAACACAAAACTCAGAACATATAGACGTTGTAGGTGTTGACCTTGGTGTTAAGTCTTTGGCTACTTTCAGTACTGGCGAGGTAATCGTAGGCGCAAAATCGTACAAGAAGTATGAAGCCAAGTTGAGCAGGATGCAATGGTTGAATCGTCATAAAGTTATTGGTTCGGCTAACTGGAAGAAAGCACAGTTACAAATTGCTAGGCTTCACAGAAAGATTGCCAACATCCGCAAAGATACGTTGCACAAACTCACAACACTACTGGCTAAGAACCACGGTACAGTAGTCATTGAAGACCTCAACGTGTCTGGAATGTTGGCGAATCGCAAACTGGCTAAAGCGATTGCTGATATGTCGTTTTTCGAGTTCCGACGCCAGTTAACCTACAAGTGCGAACTGTACGGTTCTAAACTTGTCGTAGTTGATAGATGGTTTCCATCTAGTAAAACTTGCTCTAACTGCGGAACCAAAAAAGAAACACTTACCTTGAACGAGCGAGTGTTTGAATGTTCCGAATGCGGTTTTGTCATTGACCGCGATTTAAACGCTGCAATCAATTTGTCTAAAGCTGCCAGTTAGGCAGTGATAGCCTGTGGACTGGATAACGCCGACGTTACCAGAATGAAGCAGGAAGTAAACAAAGCCCAAGGTAAATATTTCCAGCGATGGGTAACTTTGGGTAGGCTTTATATAACGGCTGTGGCGGCATAGGAATGAACTAGGTTTTCGGTATTTTCCTTATAAAACTATTCTTCCAGACGGGCAATTACACAGTGCATAACTTTAATTTCTTTAACAATTCGATCTAGTTCTATGGATAGAGGAGTTTGTTCTCGAACGGCTTGTAATGTGGGAGTTAAAGTGTTGGAATTTGTGGCAATTTCTGATAAACGAGCGGTATGTAGCTGTTCAATTTGGTTGTGAATGGCTTCAAGATAGCTATCCAGCGCTGGTAATGGTTGGGGTGGCTGTCCTTGTCTAAGGGCATCTGCTAAGTTTTCCAAAATTTGGATAATGGTATCGGCAAGTGGTTTGAGTTCAGTAAATTGGTACTCACCACTGAATTCCCGCAGATGTTCTGCCAGAGTTGTCACCGAACTGAAAAAGCCACGAATGTATACCATCAGCGTCATTACAGGTTCGATTTCTCCCTGGACGTGACGAGGTTCGCTGAACAATCGTTGAGCGGCGGCGGTAGCATTGACGTTTTCTAATGCCGCTTGATGGCGTAGCATATTGATAGAATCAGCAGATGCATCCTGGTGTGGATGGAGATAGTTAGCAATGACCTGTTGAAAGTAGGTAAGATTTGCTCGAATGGTCTTTTCCAGTTGTGCAGGAAGTTGGTGTCGTTCCCAACGGGGAAAAAGCAAATAGCTGCCAAGCACTGCTAAAACACCCCCAACTAGGCTATCAACGATACGCAAAACTCCAACTTGCCAACCACCTGCACTAATAAGATGAAGTAGCAAGATGATTGCAGGAGTGAGCAGTATAGTGAATATGTTATAGCTTAATGGTCGCACTGACATAGCAGTAAACACGAGCAGCAGGAAGCAGACTGCGATCGCCAAAGAATTCTTAACTAATAAGACCAGAATAATCCCAATAATTCCACCCAAAATAGTACCGATGACTCTTTGTATTGTTGTCTCGGATGTTCCACCATAGTTGGGCTTAAGCGCAACTAAAGCTGTTAGGGTTATCCAGTAACCTCTAGGTAGTTGCAATAGTGAAGCAAGTAATTCAGCCAGGGTTGTGATCAGTGCTAGGCGCAACGCATGACGAAACAAAACTGAATCAAAAGTAAAGTTATTCCGCAGTGTATCAATAATTGTAGAACGCTCTGACTGTGCTGGAGGGGAAATGTCTCGCTGGGCAATGCTACGCTGTTTTCCCTGTCTTAAATCTGTAACAATTTCCGCGTCAGTATAAATTTGCTGTGCCAGATTTTTAAGACTGGCTGTAATCTTTTCAAGGTTGAGTAGATCGGAATATTCATCAGTCTGAACATTTATCTTTTGATTGAGGACTTGAGAACGTAGAACCTTGTACTGATGTTCTAGTGCTTCAACCGTCCGATCCAGATCCCCCAGGTGAGATGAGTTTTTTCCTTTGGCGATCGCTTTTGACAACATTTTCAAAGCAATTGCCAACTGTTGTATGACTTGCTGAATTTCTTTGTGTAACCGAGAAAATAGTTGATGTTCGGATGCAATCACCAACAGTTCCCTCAGTGCTACAACAGAATTCACAATTTGATTGACATCCTCAATCAACAACAGTAAGCTATTTCCCCGCAAATCAGCTCCTTTTTGCCTAGTCCATATAGCTGTCCAGACGCTACGGGCAGATGTCAAATCTTGAATAACAGTATCTTGCGCTTGCAAAAATCGCTGTTTCCACTCCTGACGGTTATTTGGATTTAATGTTCTCTGGCTTGCCAAGTCTATAAATTTACTCAACGAGAGATAACAGTTAGCGACTACCTCCATTGCAGGTACGTTAGGACGCACCACCCATACTCCTAATAACAACACAGTTGTCCATGTTCCACCAGCCAGACATAGCGCGCAGTGTTGAATAAGAGTAGAGAAATTGGAAAATGAAGCAAATTTAGCAAGCGAGATCACAAACATGATCGAAGTCACCAAGCTAACAGATGCAGCCACGCTGCCATACAATCCTGCTAAACCTGCTATAAATATCACAACGAACGTCGTTGGAACTGCTAACCAAAGATGACTGCTAACCAGACTCGCGATCAGGAACACCGTAGTCAGCCCCACAGTGGCTGCTATCATAGCAGTTGCTCTCTGGCGATAGGTTCCGTCAACATTTACCATACCAACGAACCAAGCTGCCATAGTGGCGATCGCACTCGTAGCAGCATGACCTGTAATCACTCCAACTCCAATCGGCACACCCAGTATAATAAGGCTACGCAATCCAGAGAAAATCGCGGGCTTACCTGGCTTGAGTTGAAACTGCTGCAACAACCAATTGAAAGGACGTTTATCTGTAAATGGCATTTATTAGGCTGGCGATTGTAAATGAAAAAAGTACAAAGCAGAGCGCCTCTTACAGAATTTTATCCACATAGAACTCTGTAAAGGAATATGCCTTTGAGGTGAATCAGCTTTGACACTCCCCGCCCTAATATAGCGATTGTCATTTGAATCACATACACCACCACCAGTGTAATGAAAGTGTATGCACTTTCATTACACTGGTGTATTGCACGCAACCGAGAAACGCTATATTCAAAATTTGTGCCATTGATGAAGCTGCTATAAGGCTACTTATACCATTTCACGAAAATTCTGATACAAATGATTAATCTCTAATTCTTTCCCCCTGCTTCCTATTTGTATAAACGTTAAAGTGAAACAGTATTAGCCAAGTTGATTGCTAATGCTCAGTTGCATTTTACCAGTAATCCTGAAGCAGAAAAACTCAGAGCTATAGCTAACGATTCCCAAGTGATGAAAGACTTTATTAGCAGTTAAGTAGAACCACCAAATAAAACATAAAATACGTGGTGTCATAAACCCGGTTTCTTTAAGAAACCGGGTTTATAGATTTTACGTTTTTTTATGTTGACCTACTTATTACTACACTTAGGTATTCTTCGGGAAGGAAGTAATTTTTAAAAAACTCATAATAAATGTAATGGTTGTCACATGATATTTGTTAAATGTGAATCAAAGCTTATTACTAATAAATTGAAAGTTAATAATACAGAGGAAAACTCAAAAAAATGAAATTTTATACAATAAAAGTAATAAACTGAGCTTATTTAAAGTGCAAAAATAGCTGATACCAAAACACAAGTGAGGATGTTATGACTCAATACGATTATATTGTCATTGGTGCAGGTTCAGCAGGCTGTGTCGTCGCCAATCGTTTGACACAAGACGGTAAAACAACTGTGTTGTTGCTGGAAGCAGGCAATCCGCCTAACTTACCAGAACACGAAGTTCCTCTAGGTTGGATCAAACTCTGGGGTAGTGAGATGGATTGGGCATATTTTACAGAAGAAGAACCACACCTCAATGGGCGCAAAATCTACTGTCCGCGTGGTAAAGTCCTGGGCGGTAGTAGTTCGATCAACGCCATGATCTACATCCGAGGCAACCGTCATGATTACGATCGCTGGCAAGAGTTAGGTAATCCTGGTTGGAGTTACCAAGATATATTGCCATACTTCAAGAAGTCTGAAAACCAGCAATGGGGAGCATCCGAGTTTCACGGTGTCGATGGGGAGTTGAGCGTTAGCGATCCAATTGCCCCAGCGGTGACATCACAAAGATTTGTAGAAGCTGCCGTCGCACTTGGCTACGAACGCAATCTCGACTTCAACGCAGAGCAACAAGAAGGCGCAGGACTGTATCAATTAACCATCAAAGATGGTAAGCGACACAGTGCAGCGGCAGCGTTTTTAGTACCTATTTTGGATCGCCCTAACTTAACAGTTACTACTGGTGCGTTAGTGACTCGGTTATTATTTGAGGGGACGCGCACAGTTGGGGTGGAATACATACACCAGGGAACGATACACCAGTCCTTTGTGAACCAGGAAGTGATTCTTTCTGCTGGCGCGTTCGATTCGCCCAAACTGTTGATGCTTTCTGGAATTGGGAATGCAGAACACCTGCGAGCGCTCGACATTCCCGTAGTTGTTAATTTACCTAGTGTTGGTCAGAATCTTCAAGATCACCTTCACGTCGCTGTGGCACATCAAGCCACCCAGGATCTGCCGCAACCTGCCTCAACCAGCAATATCGCGGAAGCTGGATTGTTTCTGTATACTGAAGGTCGTTTAGATGCTGCGCCAGATTTACAGTTTTACTCTGCTCCTGTATTGTGGACACATCCTGCTTATGCCCGCGAAGGTTCGGGATTCGCAGCTACAGTGTGTGTGACTAATCCCCAAAGTCGCGGCAGTGTCAGTCTGCGTTCTGCTTCCCCCAATGATTCACCGATAATCCGAATGAACTATCTCCAGAGTGAATCCGATGTGCAAAAGCTAGTTGCAGGAATTAAAATTATCCGCCAGTTGTTTAACTCAAGTATATTTGATGAGTTCCGAGGCGAGGAAGTTGCTCCTGGTGCCAATGTAACTAGCGATGAAGCACTGCGAGCTTATATCAGAGAAACCTGCGACACTGTATACCACCCTGTCGGCACTTGCAAAATGGGAACTGACGCCGATTCAGTTGTAGATCCCGAACTACGGGTACATGGTGTTGAGGGGTTGCGAGTTGTGGATGCATCAATTATGCCAACCCTCACTACGGGAAATACGAATGCACCCACAATTATGATTGCCGAAAAGGCAGCCAATTTGATTAAAGCCGCAGGACGTGTTTTAGAGCAAGTGTCTTTAAAAACTGCGTAGACAAGGGAGCGCTGTCTCACCGAGTCTTGCAGTTCCTGAAAAAATCATAGTACAGGTTGAGCTAAATAGTTCAAATCTCCCTTTTTCGTCAATTCCGTAAAAAGTCAGGTGCTACTGGGATTTAGCATAGAAAAAGAACAAATTTTGTATTTTTCGTTTCACTTACACAGGGAAATTAGCAGTGCTACCAAACAAGCGCCCTCCTACTGAATCAACTCAACGTTGGACTTTTTCTCAACTCTTCGGACGAGCAAGACGTCATCCTTTCATGATTTCACGTTGGGTTTTAAGCTGGGCTATTGTGGGAACTTTTTGTGGTTTATTTGCTGGGCTGTACTGGAATATTCTAGAACTGATGACTCACGGACTGCAAAGATTTCAGGGTTTGAGTCTTTTGTTAGTCATGCCATTAGCCGGTTTAGCCATTGGTTTAGTGATTCATTTCCTTGGTAATCCTGGTGAAATTGCCGTTGTTGTCGATAACATCCATTTTCGGGGCGGACGGCTGGATGCTCGCAAAAATCCTTCAATGATTCTTGCTTCCTTAGTTAGTATATCAGCTGGCGGCAGCGCCGGACCAGAAGCACCACTGGTACAGGTTACAGGTTCTTTTGGCACTTGGGTAGCTGACCGTTTAAGACTCGAAGGTGAAGATGTCAGATCTATGAGTTTAGCAGCGATGGCTGCGGGTTTTACTGCTTTGTTTGGCGCACCCCTTGGTGGTGCAATGTTCGCCCTAGAAATTTTGCACCATCAGCATATTGTGGAGTACTACGAAGCGCTGATGCCAGCTATTGTTTCAAGTTGCGCAAGTTATCTCGTCTTTGCAGCTATTACACATTTGGGAATTGCACCAACCTGGCATTTTCCCCAGTACCACCTAGATAGCATTGATGATTTAGCTGTAGCTATCATGTTTGGGATTGTAGGAGTCGTGGCAGGATGGATTTTTATGGGCATTTTTCGCGGATGTGACCGAATTTTTGCCTTGATTCCTGGACCAATTTATCTACGCACAACCATAGCGGGGTTGGGATTGGGCATTTTAGCAACTTTCTTACCTCTCACCCGTTATTTTGGACATGAGGAGTTAAATGAGGTTGTTAATCAAAGCTTTCCTGTTATTTTCTTATTTACACTTGCCTTAGCTAAAATGGCTGCCATTAGCATAACTGTAGGTGGTGGATGGCGCGGTGGATTTATCATTCCGTTATTTTTCATTGGTGCTTGTATTGGTAAAGCTGTCGCAGCCTTGATTCCTGGACTCAATCCCACCCTTGCCATGATTTGTACAATGGCGGCTATCAATGTATCTGTCACACGCACACCTATCAGTACAACCTTGCTACTGTCAAAATTGACAAATTTTAGTCCTTTGACTCCAATTCTGTTTGCCAGTCTGATTGGATTTTTTCTTGCTCCTAAGGTACCCTTTATTGCTTCTCAACTCAAGTCTGAACAACAAACAGTGATCACTAATCAATAATTTAGTTATTAGATATCAATTAACAGCTTAAAAACAGCTTAGCATAGCTGCTTACTGCTTACCGTACAACCCAGAAAAGGGCAAAAGATGCTATAATTGTATCAGATTATAGCAGTGATTCAGCAATAACTGGGAAAAAAAATCATTTTTTCCCAGTAAAAAGCCTAAAATTTGCAATTTTTGGAGTTTTTTGGGTTATGACAACCTCTCAGGAGAGGATTATCCCTACTGACCTGCGGATTGAAATGTCCCGGTCATATTTGGAATACGCAATGAGCGTCATTGTAGGTAGGGCACTACCAGACGCCAGGGATGGTCTGAAACCTGTGCATCGTCGCATTCTCTACGCAATGCATGAACTCGGGTTGAGTGCCGATCGCCCCTTTCGTAAATGCGCTCGTGTGGTAGGGGAAGTGTTGGGTAAATATCACCCCCACGGCGACACAGCAGTCTATGACGCTTTGGTGCGGATGGCGCAGGATTTTTCCATGAGATCTCCCCTGATCGCAGGGCATGGAAATTTCGGTTCGGTAGACAACGATCCACCAGCGGCAATGCGATACACAGAATGCCGCTTGGAAGCTTTAACCAGCGATGCTCTTCTGCAAGATATCGAATCGGAAACAGTAGATTTCATCGACAACTTCGACGCTTCCCAGCAAGAACCAACAGTCTTGCCAGCACGTATCCCGCAGTTGCTGCTCAATGGCTCCTCTGGGATTGCCGTGGGTATGGCAACCAACATCCCCCCGCATAACTTGGCTGAATTGATTGATGGGTTGGTAGCACTAATTCAAAATCCAGAAATAACCGACATTCAGTTAATGCAGTATATCCCCGGACCTGACTTTCCTACTGGAAGTCAGATTCTAGGGATGACAGCAATTAAAGAAGCTTATACGACCGGGCGCGGTTCAATCACCATGCGCGGCGTGGCTACAATTGAAACAATTGAACAGCGTGGACGTCCTGACAGAGACGCAATTATCATCACCGAATTGCCTTACCAAACCAACAAGGCGGCGTTGATAGAAAAAATCGCCGAAATGGTCAACGAAAAAAGGCTCGAGGGAATTGCCGATATTCGGGATGAAAGCGATCGCGATGGCATGCGAATCGTTATAGAACTCAAGCGTGATGCTTATCCCCGAGTTGTCTTAAATAACCTCTACAAGCAAACGCCACTACAAGCCAACTTTGGGGCAAACATGCTGGCGCTGGTGAATGGCGAACCCCAGATACTTACCCTGAAGAACTTTTTGCAAGTCTTTTTGGATTTCCGCGTTGAAGCTATTACCAGACGCACCCGTTACGAACTGCGTAAAGCCGAAGAACGTGACCACATACTGCAAGGTTTGTTGATTGCCTTAGGGCATTTAGATGAAATTATTAACTTAATTCGCCACGCACCTGATGCACCAACAGCCAAAGGCGAGTTGATGACAACCTACGGACTTTCCGAAGCGCAAGCAGATGCAATATTGCAAATGCAACTGCGGCGTTTAACAGCTCTAGAAGCAGACAAAATCCGTCAAGAACACGAGGAATTGCAGGCAATAATTGCTAACTTGCAGGATATCTTGGCACGGCGAGAGCGGATTTTAGAAATCATTCAAAACGAAGTTACGCAACTTAGGGAAAAACACGCCACACCTCGCCGCACGGTCATTTCACCCCTGGAAGGAGAAATTGATGAGCGTGACCTCATAGCCAATGAAAAAGCTCTGATTCTGCTGACTGAGCAAGGTTACATCAAACGAATGCCAGTGAATACCTTTGAGGCACAAAGCCGTGCAACCAGAGGCAAAGCAGCTGCCAAGATGAAAGAAGATGATAACGTTGAGCATTTCTTGACTTGCTGTGACCATGACAGCGTTCTATTTTTTAGCGAACGAGGCGTTGTTTACTGCCTAAAAACGTATCAAATCCCCATTAGTTCCCGTACCAGTCGCGGCACACCAATTGTGCAAATGCTACCCATTCCCAAAGAGGAGAAAATCACTTCAATTGTCCCTGTTACAGAATTTAGCAGTGATGAGTATTTGGTCATGTTGACCAAGGGTGGCTATATCAAGAAAACCGAGTTAGCAGCGTTTAGCAACATTCGTGCTAACGGCTTGATTGCCATTTCCTTGGAAGAAGGCGACCAACTCCGTTGGGTGCGACGCGCCAGAGTTGAAGACAGCGTGATCATCGGTTCCCGTCGGGGTGTAGCAATTCACTTTAGATGCGACCACGAACAACTGCGTCCTTTGAGTCGGGCAACTCGTGGGGTGAAATCCATGAAACTCAAGAAAGAAGATGAACTAGTAGGAATGGATATTCTCCCCGCTGCCATTCTTGCCACTTTGAATACAGAAACAGAACCCGAAATTGAGGAAGTCGAAACGGAAGAGATTGAAAATGAAGAGTCTACCGAAGTTCCAGCCAACGGCAGTATAGGACCTTGGGTGTTAGTGATTACAATGGGAGGATACGGCAAGCGCGTACCAGTTGCCCAGTTCCGTCTGCAAAACCGTGCTGGTCAGGGTTTAACAGCAACTAAGTTCAAAAATCGTAAAATCAAAGACCAGCTCGCAACTCTGCATATTGTCAACAGTGACGATGAAACTATGATGGTTACCAGTCGCGGTATTATCATACGTCAGGCAGTGAATGCGATATCCGTCCAATCGCGATCAGCAACAGGAGTACGAGTGCAGCGTCTAGACGAAGATGACGTGATCACGGGAGTGGCAATAGTTCCCCCCGATAGTGGAGATGCAGCAGAAGCAGAGTAAGAAGCAGGGGAAACAGGGGAACAAGTTTACCAACTTGATCCCTTACATAATTGCTCTATGTAGTGGAGTTTTGATGGGACTGAGTGTTGCACCTTTTGGTGCATGGTTCTTCGCATGGTTCTCCCTTGCTCCCCTGTGGATATTAGTTATTCGTTCTGCACAACGCAAAAACCTATCTCCCTCCCTCACCCTCGCCCTTGCCTGGGGTATTGGATATCACGGAATTGCCCTATCCTGGATTACCGGGATTCACCCGATGACTTGGATGGGTGTTCCTTGGTTGGCAAGTTTGGCGATCGCCCTTTTTTGCTGGCTATTCATTACCCTTTGGGGAGCTGCATTAGTGGCGAGTTGGGCAACAGGAATGCGAGTGATTTCTCGTTCTATTCACAATGGCTTGGCGCGTGTCTTAATTGGCACAGCTTTATGGTGTGGATTAGAAGCGCTTTGGAGTGCGGGACCTCTTTGGTGGAGTTCTCTTTCTTACACTCAAAGTCCGCATAATCTTGTTATTTTACACCTTGGTCAACTTTCTGGACCTAGTGTAGTGACAGCTGCTATTGTTGCAGTGAATGGCTTAATTGCTGAAGCTTTCATAAACCGCCAAGACGCAGAGAACGCAGAGAAAAACTTTATTTTCTCCTCTGCGTTGTTGGCACGGCAGGTGCTACAACGGGGGGAACCCCAACGCCCTTCGGGTTCGCAGTCGCCTAGGTCGGGAGACCCTCCTGCAGCGCTGTCTCACCAGATCCCTCTGTCGGGAAACCCTCCTGCAGGACTGGCTCCGCAACGCACTGCCTCGTCTATGTCCTGGGGACACCCTGCGCTAAAGCGGTTCGTTTATTTATCAAGTGCTACAGCACTCTTGATCACTCTCCACCTCATCGGATTTGGTTTATACAGCCGTCCTCTTACCCAACCAGCAGAAGCAGCACTAAAAGTGGGGATTGTTCAGGGAAATGTCCCCAATGAAATCAAGCTTTACCCCGAAGGCTTTCGTCGCGCCATTGAAGGTTACACCACCGGATATTTGAAACTAGCAAATAAAAATGTAGATGCAGTACTAACGCCAGAAGGTGCTTTACCTTTTTTCCAAAATCAAGTTATACGTAGTTCAATGGTTGCAGCAGTGCGGGAAAAAGGTGTGGTTGCATGGATTGGCGGTTTTTACAAACAGGGAACCAGCTATACAAATAGTTTATTTACAGTCGCTGGCGACGGTGAGATCAAAAGTCGCTATGGTAAAGCAAAGATGGTTCCGATTGGGGAATACATTCCGTTTGAATCAATTTTAGGTGGTATTATTAGCCGTTTATCGCCTTTGGATGAACATCAAGTTCCTGGTTCGCCAAATCAGCTATTTGACACACCTTTTGGTCGGGCTATTGTTGGTATCTGTTACGAATCTGCGTTTTCTGGGCAATTTCGCCGTCAAGCTGCAGCGGGTGGGCAATTTATATTGAGTCCTTCAAACGATGCTCATTACAGTGCAGCTATGCCAGCGCAGCACCACGCACAGGATATCATGCGGGCAATAGAAACTGATAGATGGGCGGTACGGGCAACTAATACAGGATATTCAGCTTTTGTTAATCCCCACGGCAAAACAGTGTGGATATCTGGACATAACACGTATGAAGTGCATGCAGAAACGATTTATCGACGACAAACTCAAACTTTATACGTGCGTTGGGGTGATTGGTTGACGCCGTTATTGTTGGGAGCGGGAATATTAGCATGGTTGATAGGTATAGTTCAAAATAGTTGAGTTAAGGATTGATCCTCCCTAGCCCACGCCAGTCGCTACAACGGAGGGAACCTCAACGCCAGATGCCTACGGAGGGAAACCCCTTCGGGGAAGACCTCCGGTCTCGCTGCGCTAACGCCAGATGCCTGGCTGTCGGGAAACCCTCCCGCAGCACTGGTCTCACCTCCTGCAGCACTGGCTGCGCAACGCGCTGGCTCTCCTTAAAAAGGAGGGAACTGAGCAAGCTTTTTAACTCTGTTGGGGGATCTTAACAAAACTAAACACTACTAACAGCAACCCTATTGGGTTATAGTTCGATAAAGTTGAGTTGAAAACAATTGTAGGTAGGCTAAAGTGGAGTTATAATTCGACGACTTTTTGCTCATTGCTGCCTTGGATAGCCGCTTGTATGATAGGCATCACATTAATTCCGTATATTTACTGCAAATTCAACTCAGTATGTATAACTCCCGCACGCTCATGACGGGCTGACAGTTTAACTATACCACCTTGAGGCGCACGCACGACCCATTCTACCTTTGCTCTGTCTTGGGTAGAGTCTGCATGTCGCCTAATCGGAGCTGAGGGTTTATAGGCGCGTCCTTCTAATTGACCCAACTCTTCACGCAGCTTACCTGTCTCTAAAGTTGCACCAACAGGCAACTCAATTTTGCAGATACAACCTCGTACCAGCTTTTGCTCTAGAGCTTTTTCGGTGATGTAGGTGGGTAGCCAGCCTGTATTATGTACAACTAGCCTTACTCGATAAATACCATCACCCAAGCTGTGGACACTAGCTTCGTAAATCTCCAAGTAGGGAGAGATTAATAAATGCCACACTAGCCAGTCAGGAAAACGGGCAATTTCCTTCTCCAGAAATTCTGGTGGTGGATTTGACCAAGCATACATAGTATCCCAACCACCCAGTTCAACTGAACCAAGTTGGGGATGGTCGAATGGATACCATTCTACATAGCCTTTTCCTCCTAATTTTTCGTCGCTCCACTGTAGTAGCTTGAGGTCATCTTCTAAGGGGTGTTCAGTTTGCCATTCAATATATTTGTACTCAGTAATACCGGCTTGGCGCTGTGGACTCCAAACTTCTACCGTCCAACCAAAGAGACCTTGGTGTTCATAAACCCAGTCGTGGAAAGTACCGCCGATAACCTGTTTGGGGTGATAACGAAACTCATGAAATCCAGAAATAGCAGGGTACTGAGTTAGCTCAGTACCCTTTCTGCCGATGCGTTGGTAAGTACGCAAGTCTTTAACAGGTAATTCCTCATCGCTCTCATAGCTGTAGGGGCGTAATAAAACACCACTGAAGGTGTGGAACGTAGTCGCTCCTGTGATGTTTGGATGAGTGCTGATAAATTGTACAAGCGTTCGCACCTCCGGCTCAGATGTAGGATAAGAACCAGATCCTGCCTGTTCATGGTCTTGTCGCCACATATTGGGAAAATTGCGGTTTAAGTCTAACCCCTGCTTAGTAGGCTGGAGGTGAATTTGGACTCCATCGTAATTTTCTATACGCCCTTCTGGCAGCACACGGTAATACTGACCACCTGTTTCTGTTGGTTCACGGGGTACTAATAGGCGTGGTTCAGTTGGGCAGATTTTCCAGACTCCGTTGGGATCAGGAATTCGCATCATCAATATGCGGTGATCGCCATCTATATCTTCAACGATTAAACCGTCGTCACCTTCCTCATCATAGGGATAGGGACGGGTACTGGAGCGAATAAATTTCGGCGACTTCGCCAATGCCAACTCAGCTCCATCAGGGTTAACGCGGGGGCAAATGTAGAAGGTGCGTGTGTCAAGACAACGAGTGACATCTGGGTGAGTTCCGTAGCTTATTACTAATGTTTGTAGCAAGTACAAACACACACTCGACGCTGCCACTTCTGCAGCGTGGATATTGCCATCAACCCAGAAAGCAGGCTTTTGACTATCCAAACCTGTGGCAAAATTGGTGACTGTAAGCAGCCAAATGTCACGATTTTCGTAGCTCTTGCCAATGCTTTCAATACCCACAAGTGTGGGAAATTCCTGAGCATAAGCATGGAGGATACGTGTTAAATCTTCATAACCGTAATATTTATCGAACCGAACGTCTGGCATGGTAAAACAACGTTGTAACCAGCTAATAATTACGCATTTAACTGCTCATTTCATATTATGCAGTGAAAGCTTCCGCTTGAAAAAAAATCCGGTGTCTTCCAAAAATAGTCTGTTTCGCAACCGAATACGAACGAAGAAACCGGGTTTCACAGCAGATGGTGCGTAAGTCCTAATGGATTTAGAAATCGAACGTAGTGCGAAGCACGCTCACGTATTGCGTATCATTTTTGCTGTTGTTTTCCGGGTTAATAATTACCCAAAAACCAGGAGTTACCGAGATGTTGTCGTTTAGCCGCCAGCGGTAAAATGCTTCGATGTGGTAAGCGTTGTCCCCCTCTTTACGGACATCGCTGCTGGACACATGTGGTGGCACAGCAAAGACAATTCCTGGTAGGTTACCCTTACCCCCGACATCTGGAAATGACACACCGATCGCCCCATACCAGAGATTGGCATTGTCACCACTTCTGACGAAAAGTGAATCTGTTTGACCCCTACCATTAGAAATATCACTGAAATTAGAGTTCTCGGCATTTGCCCAAATATATCCGCCCCAAGCATGTATCTGGAAGTTTGGAGAAAAGCGATAGTATGCCTGTCCACTCACTATGTTATTGGAAGTAGGAATGCGGTTTCCAAAGGGAGAAATTGACAGAATACTACCTGTCACGCCTGTGAGATTAACCCCCCCAGGTGCGGCATATCCATGAGAGTAGGCGATTCCAACCGCCCCTTGTTTACCGTAATACACCAGGTGTGCCAACGCATTGTAGCCACCATTAAATAACCCATTTTTTTCAGATGGAATATTGGGGTTATCAGCCAAATAGCCCAGAGTTAGAATCAGGTCTTTATTGATGTTCCAATTCACAGCAGCACCGCCACCACCTCGCCGGAAGATGGGATCGTATTCCGCAGTCAGTGACGGAACCCCGTTGCCGTCATCGGCAATAGTGGCAGGAGTCACGGTGTCTGTGATGTCGGTGTAGCCAATACCTGTGGGTCCAACGACAAAAGAAACAGAATCACTCACAGGAAAAAAGTAACGAATGTGAGGAATAGTGACGGTATTGCTGCTATCAAAATCAAAGTTCAGCCTCGTCATCCCGGTACCTGTCGCCAACTCAATCTGACTCTTGCCATTAGAATCAAAGAAGTTGCCGAACTCCAGACGGACTCGTAACAAATCTTTGCCTGTAAAGCTGCTCTCAAAGTTGAGACGACCACGATCCGCAAAGTAGAATTTCGAGCGATCGCGATTGCCACCCACTCCGTTACCAAAGGTATCGCTAATAGCGGTAATAACTTGAGCATTCAATTTGGTAGTAGTGGAAAACTGCTGCGCCTCCAATGTTGCAGTACGTGCTTCTAGCACATCCACCCGCCCACGCAGAGTTGTTAGTTCTGTGGTAAACTCTGTCTGCAACTTTTGCAGCACTGCTAAATCTTCCTTGTTGACTAGCTCGTTCGTACTTGTTGCAATTAACTCATTAATCCGGTTCAAGCAAGCATTTAAACCAGCTGCAAACTCATAACGGGTCAAGCCACGATTGCCGCGATAGGTAGAGTCGGGATAACCTGCAATACAGCCGTAGCGTTCTACCAGCGATTGCAATGCAGCGAATGCCCAATCGCTTGGTTTGACATCAGAAAGCTTGGAAACTGAGGTGACTTGTTCCTGCGAGTTTCCAGAGTTAACATTTGCTGTATTAGAAGTATTTTCTAAAGGTGCAGCCCAGACTGCTGGGCATGTCAAAAACAGAAGCACAAAACTGTATAAAAATTTTTTCATCATTGTTTTTCAACTACTTTGCCGTGATCAGGCCGTCATCAGTTTTAAATGTGCCATTGGTGGTTGTTGCCTTAATAAAACTGCATGCTCGGCTGGTTTGTATTTTTGAAGGGAGTTACTCCCGTTGTAGACGCCCGCCAGAAGGTTTTCCATAGGGATAGCAACTGCCGCCCCGTTGTTGGCGTAGTGTCTTTAAAGCAGATACAAAGTGTCGCTTGGAGCGTAAGCAAAACCCAACAAACGCTTGATATTATTGGGTTTGGTTCCAACGTTCAAAAGTCAAAAAGCTTACATTATAAACTTCTCGTTGATTTGGAGTTGTGAACCAGTCGCCTGCGGAGGGAAAACGCCAGGTGCTCTACTTGGGGAGACCCCAAGACCGCACTGGCTCCCCTCCCGCAGCGCTGGTCTCACCTTAAGGCGTGGCCGTTCCCACTAGGGTAGCTTTATTTCCGCCGTAACATAGTAGTGGCTCACAGTATTGTTGTTTTTCAAAAATGTCTCAATCGCCTTACTTTGTTGCAAGCATACTTTCTTGTATTCTTGCTAAATCAAAGTCCGTTGACTGAAGCTTTCAGCCAAGTATTTTCTTTTTATACGCTTAATTCTTCAATCTAACTTTCAGTCGAAGAGTCATCAAACTTTTGACTATGTACTAATCGCCGTTATCTTTATCCTGCAATTAGCATATTTATGAATAACTCAATCTCTCAACGCTTCATTTGTTTAATTCAGCAGGTTCTTAAGTAAGTCAATTTCATTTTTTTAATGATGCATTCTATTTAATTTTCATTAGCTTACCATTTCTTTTGGATTATTTTTATTTTTTTTGCTTTTGAAAAGTAAAGATGTATTAACTCAAAAGTTTTTTGATTTTAACAAAAAAATATGATAGAATCATTCAAGCTCATACGCCTTATTTTCTAAAAAATAAATGAGCAAAGAGAAAATGTTAAATTATTTTTTAGAAAATAAAAATATCTATTTTAGATTATAAAGTGTTCCACTCCTTACAGCTAGTGAATGCATTTTCAAACTCCACTCTAGATACTAAACCCAGCGTCTACTGGCACAACGACTCCGTTGACGAAACTAGAACCAGAACTGCATAACCAAATCAAGGTGCTGAGTAATTTGTCCGGTTCTCCAAAACGTCCAGCAGGGGTATGATGAATGATTTTTTGTCCGCGATCGCTCAAACTTCCATCTGCATTTAGGAGTAAATCTCGATTTTGCTCTCCAATTTTTGTTTGCTTAAAATTTATTAAGAAGTGATAGCACCACTAAATTATGTGTGGTCATTTCTTAATGCCCCACTAGTACCCCGCTTTAACAGAAAAGGAGACAAAACGCGGTTTTCCACACTTTTTTCCTCCAATAAATCGAGTAGCATTTGCATAGCATCAGAACCAATTTTCAACATTGGCTGGCAAATTGTCGTCAGTGGCGGCGTAACGTAACCAGACACAGCAATACCATCAAATCCGACTAGACTTAAATCTTGCGGTACAGAAATACTTAGTTCCCGGCAAGCCAAGAGAGCGCCAACTGCTACCATATCGTTGTAACAAAAGATGCCAGTTACCCCGGTAGTGAATAGTTTAGGTAGCATCTTTTGGCCAATAACAACATCGTTTGTTCTTGCATAGTCTTCATCACTGATTGCAACCCAATCACTAATTTGTGGTAGGTTAGCTTCAGTAAGAGCCATTTGATATCCTTCCAGGCGGTGTTGGTTTGACCTGCTGCGATCGCCCACACCCAGGTAACCTATAGAATTGTGTCCTAAACTTACTAGATGCTCTACGGCCAATCGAGCACCTAAGTGATCGTCTATTTCTACTGAGTAAAACATTTCTGATTGATCTTTAGTCTGGTTGTTAATCAGAACTGTTGGCACAGCAATTTGTGCTAGTTGCTGCGTATGCTGTTTACTTATTCGCGAGTCGGTTAGCAATATACCATCCACTCTGCGGCGATGAAAACGATCAATAGCGGCTATTTCCTGCTCAACATCTCGGTGTGAAGCACTTAATACAACACTCAGCCCTGCCGATCTGGCTACCTGTTCGATTCCCTCTACTACCTCGGCGTAAAAGGGATCTGCGATTGAAGTTACTACTACCCCAATGGTATTGGTGCGTGAAGAAAGCAAGCTTTGGGCAATAGCATTAGGCACATAGTTCATCTCCTGTGCCAGTTGTTTAATTTCCTCTCGCACCTTTGGGCTAATCAGAGAGTTATCTCGCAAAGCGCGTGAAACCGTGGAATGAGAAACGCCTGCTCTTTTAGCAATATCTTCGATTGAAATTCTTCGTTTGCTCATTTGCTATCTTACATATTTTTTGCACACGTGTGCATAATAAGATAAATTATAAAGTAATAAGGGAGTTTTCATCATTTTGTTGATATATTTTCATACAAATCTTCTCAGAGGCTTTCTCTAAAGAAAAGTAAAGTTGGCAAGATGGACACGTATGCTGTTGATGCACAAGTATACAAAGAGGAAAAGAAACTTAATATACGCTTTTGCACACGTGTGCAAAAATAAAAATAATCATTCTGATGCACACCTGTGCATCAACGCAGTGCTAAAGTCTCATTTAACAAATCAAGATCAAAAAGTAGAAAGTGAGAAGATATGTCTCAACTTCTGAATAATTTTATCGATCAAGTTCAAAACAATCCCTTACATTCATTAGAACAATGGGAAGAAGACTTACTGAATTGCTATCCTGATGCGGATACGATAGTTAAAAAAGGTAAAACTACCGTTGAGTACAGGAATTACGAAACGCCTAAGCGAGATACAGTCAAAGAGTTTTATCGGTTAAATCATATGAATCAAACATATGATTTTGTACTACAGAAAGAAGAAGAGTTTTCAAAGTTTGATAAGGCAGAAATGCCTGTTTGGGAGGCAGTCAAATTTTTGAATCAATTGGTTGATGATTCAGATCCTGATACAGACCTAGACCAATTACAGCACTTGTTGCAAACATCAGAAGCTATTCGCGCTGATGGTCATCCTGACTGGATGATACTTACCGGCTTCTTGCACGATATGGGGAAGGTACTTTGTCTGTTTGGGGAACCTCAATGGGGCACCGTAGGTGATACCTATCCTGTGGGTTGTGCATTCTCTGATAAAATTGTTTTCTTTGAACTTTTCAAAGAGAATCCTGATTACAATAACCCGAAATATAACACTAAATATGGTGTTTACCAGCCACATTGTGGATTTCGTAATGTGCACATGTCGTGGGGCCATGATGAGTATTTTTATCGCATAATGAAACCCTATTTGCCCGAACCCGCATTGTATATCTTCCGCTATCACTCATTTTATCCTCAACACCGTGAAAATGCCTACGAACATTTAATGGATGAACACGATAAAGAAATGTTTAAATGGGTGAAGTTATTCAATCCCTACGATTTGTATTCCAAAAACCCCAATCCTCCAAAGTGGCAAGAACTAAGACCATACTATGAAGATTTAGTGGCTAAGTATTTGCCTTCAACATTAAAATTCTAAATATCCGGTAGTCGCAAAGGCAGGGATTTAAAAAACACCGTACAGCCATCATATTTGATGCGCGTTTGTAGAGAACATGATTATTATTTGCTTATAATGATGAGCAAAAGTTCTTCAGTAAACTTAGAGTGGGTGGAGTGTTTCTTCAAATCTGAACAGCACATTGACATTTGTAAATGTATAAAACAAGTGTGCAAATGTTCTTGATCAAAAATCAGGCAGAAAAATTTTGCTTTTCTATCATTTTGCCAAAGTTAGCTTTGGTACATATCGTTACATTGAATAGATCTAAGCAAACCCAACTTCTGTTTTGACAACCATTGGGTTATTCATTAACCACTGACATCGTTCAGTTAAAGCGACTTCCAATACCAAGTTGCCAGAAATAGTATTATTTAAGGACAGTAATGCCTCGTACTCGGATTCAAACTATCCCTCACTTGGACTATATTGACAAGTATATTTGGGTAAAATTTTAAAACAAGGAAGAATGATTTTCACACATGGTGCTGTACTCCAAGTTCCTACCCCTCCCAAAAATATAGAATTGAAAAGAAAACTTTTTCCAAATAGGGTGTTAAATTTTATGAACGTCATTTCATGTAGGGTAGTAATTATAGTTAAATTAGACATAAGTTAAAAGCAGCTTAACTGTCGCAAATACTTTGATAAAAAGAGTTTGAATGACATAAGTATGCTTCTTGTAGTAAAGGTGTTTTGCTCAAGGAGGTTTATTTTGGCAAGGTTGCAGAAAAAATAATATAAACTCAAATAAGAAAGACGCAATTGTGATAACATAAAGTTCTTAAAAATTTAGTAAGCTGTTTTCAGACCACGCACTTCTAAATCGATTTTCACAGAAAAAATATGTGATTTTTTGACGTAGTGTAGCGTTCATAATTTTGCTGAACAAACAAAACATCAAATAGAGTGGAGCTAATAGTACTAACTCAAATCACATAAAATCATAAGACGTTTGAGAAAAGTTGAAATTGTAAAAGCTAGCAGTGTCACTATATTAGGTCTGAAAACTTCAGACCTAGTTAGTGTTTGGATGACTTTGCAGATCTATATTCTACTGACCTTCCTCAAATTTAAATGCGTTGTTGAATACAGATAAATATGAAAAGAATTTCACTCATAGCTAGCGTATTAGGTTTCGTCAGTAGTAGTGTTATTGGTTGCACAAATGACTCTCAAAAAAGTAACACTGCTACTAATACTGGTACAAACACCGCTACTAACACTGCTACTAACATGAGTTTAGAGAGTCAGGGTAATACTCCAAAAGGAAAATTGCAAACAATCGGTATTGCCCTTGGCGACTTGGGTAATCCTTTCTACGTAGCAGTACATAAGGGAACTGAGGCACAAGCCAAGAAAATCGGGGGTAATAACATCAAAGTTAATGCGGTTTCCAGTGCTTTTGATCTGAACCAACAAACCAACCAAATTGAAAATTTCACTGCTGCGAATACTGACTTAATTATCCTGAGCGCTGTTGACAAAAAAGGAATAAAAGGAGCAATTGACCAAGCCAGGAACGCAGGTAGAGTTGTGATTGCGATAGATTCAGCCGTTGATGCAGATGTGGATGCGATGATTAGTTCTAACAATACGCAAGCTGGAGAGATTGCTTGCAAATATATTGGCGATCGCCTCAAAGGCAAAGGTAATGTAGTCATCCTCAACGGTACGCCGATGGACTCAATAAATCAGCGAGTGAGTGGCTGCGAAAAGTCATTGTCCAAATATCCTGAGATCAAACTCATTTCTAAAGACCAAAACGCCGAAGGGACAAGGGATGGAGGACTTAGAGTCATGAGTGATTTGCTGACAACTTTCCCCAAAATCGATGCGGTTTTTGCCACTAACGATCAAAGTGGTGTAGGCGCAGATTTAGCAGCTAGGCAAGCAAAACGCAAAGATTTTTTTATTGTTGGGGTTGATGGTTCACCAGATGCAACCAAAGCAATGGAAGACAAAGATGGTGTATTTGCTGCAACTGCTGCCCAAAATCCAGCCGCAATGGCTCAAAAAGCCGTTGAGATTGGCAACGATGTTATCCAGGGCAAAAAACCCAGTCATTCCGAGATTCTGATTCCAGTCAACTTGGTAACCCGAGAGAACCTTGGTACTTACAAAGGCTGGTAATTCATAAAAATAAAATTACCTCTAGGAGATAGATGAATGTGAAAAGGATTGCGATTCTAGCTAGCATATTCGGTTTAGTCAGTAGTACTGTTATTGGTTGCACAAATAACTCTCAAAATGGCAACACTGCTACTAACACTGATACCAATACTGAGACCAACACTGCTACCAATGTTAGTGCAGAGAGTAAAGGTGTAACTGAGAATGCAAAATTACGAGGAGTTGGCTTCACCGTTGGCGATCTAAGTAACCCCTTCTTTGTTGTTATGGGGCAGGCAGTTGAGGCAGCAGCGAAGAAAATTGGGGGAAATGATGTCAAAGTTATTGTGGCTTCCAGTGCCTATGACCTCAACCAACAAACCAACCAAATTGAAAATTTCATTGCGGCAAATACTGACATCATTGTTCTGAATGCTGCTGATAAAGCTGGCATTAAGCCAGCAGTTGAAAGGGCGAAACAAGCAGGCAAAATTGTGATCGCGGTAGATACAGGTGCTGACGGAGGTGTGGACGCCACCATTACGACTAACAATGTCAAAGCTGGAGAACTGGGTTGCCAATATATTGCCGATCGCCTCAAAGGCAAAGGCAATGTAGTCATAGTTAACGGTCCTCCCGTGGAATCGGTGCTTCAGCGAGTTAGTGGTTGCGAAAAGGTATTGTCCAAATATCCTGATCTAAAAATACTTTCTAAAAACCAGAATGCAGAAGGAAGTAGGGATGGA
Organism: Brasilonema angustatum HA4187-MV1; assembly: GCA_019359695.1. Lineage (GTDB taxonomy): Bacteria > Cyanobacteriota > Cyanobacteriia > Cyanobacteriales > Nostocaceae > Brasilonema > Brasilonema angustatum. Next base: position 54,108 of record JAHHGV010000041.1, on the reverse strand, counting down.
GGACTTAGAGTCATGACTGATTTACTGACAACCTTTCCGAAAATTGATGCTGTTTTTGCAATCAACGATCCAAGCGGGGTGGGAGCAGAACTAGCAGCTAAACAAGCACGACGTAAAGATTTCTTTATTGTTGGGGTTGATGGTGCACCAGAAGCAATCAAAGCGATCGCTGACACAAATGGTATATATGCTGCGACTGCTACTCAAAATCCCCGAGGTATGGCTACACAAGCAGTTCAGGTTGGTAACGACATCTTGCATGGTAAAAAACCTAGCAGTTCCACCATTCTGCTGACACCCAAGCTGATTACAAAAGACAACGTCAGCACAGAAAAAGGTTGGTAAGTAATCAAAATTGTGAAAGTCACTGTTCATCAGTGCTGAGTTTTCCAAAGATGATTTTGTAACGGCTTTCATTTCACATCAAATGTGATTTGCTGAAATTTTTAACTCAAAAACGCAAATTTTCAATTGTTTTTAGAGGAACAGATCATGACAACAAATATTGAAACCTCTTTTCCTCATGTACCAACTGCTACCCCTGTATTAGAAATGCAAGGGATTGCTAAACGATTTAATGGTGTACCTGCCCTCCAAAATGTCAATCTCACGATTTACCCAGGAGAGGTTCACGCCCTCATGGGTGAGAACGGAGCAGGCAAAAGCACATTGATGAAGATCCTTGCTGGGGCTTACATTGCTGATGAAGGCGAGATTCGCATCAACGGTAGCCCTATAAAAATTACCGATCCAGCTTCAGCACGCAAGGCAGGTATCAATCTCATTTATCAAGAACTGAACGTTGCACCTAATTTAACCGTTGCCGAAAATATTTTTATGGGTAGCGAGTTGCGCCGAGGTCAGCTTTTAGACCGCAAAGGTATGGAACTGGAAGCACAGAAAGTGCTTCAAAGCCTCGGAGCGAGTTTTACACCACAAACAGTGGTTGGTAGCTTGGTAGTCGCCGAACAACAGCAGGTGGAAATTGCGCGGGCGCTGAAGGACAATAGCCGCGTTTTGGTAATGGACGAGCCAACAGCAGCACTATCTGACCGCGAAACAGAGCGCTTGTTTGAGGTAATTCGCAGACTAAAAAGCGACGGCATTGCCATTATCTACATCAGTCACCGCATGGAAGAAATATATGCTTTGGCTGACCGGATTAGCGTGCTGCGGGATGGTCAATACATTGGCAGTTTGACACGGGATGAAATTTCTGCACAGCGATTGGTACAAATGATGGTCGGTCGCTCGATGCAGGACTTTTACGAACATCAACGGCAAACCAACCCCGGTCCAGTGAGATTGGAAGTCACAAATATCAGTGATGGACGCAAGGTTGAGCCAACTAGTTTTCAACTTCGCGCTGGCGAAATTGTCGGTCTAGCGGGGCTAGTTGGTGCAGGACGAACGGAAGTATGCCGGCTGATTTTTGGTGCTGATCGCAAGGTAAGTGGTGAAGTCTTCCTCAATGGTATGAAACTTAATATTAATAGCCCCGGTGATGCCATTAATGCTGGAATTGGTTACGTCCCAGAAGACCGCAAAGACCAGGGTTTATTTCTGGAGATGAGTTCCCGTAAGAATATAGCCATTAACACACTCAAGCAGGATGCAAAGGCTGGTGTCGTCAACTGGGGTTCAGTCAATCTATTGGCGACGCAAGCGGTGGAAGACTTCAATATCCGGCTGGCGAATTTGGAAATCAGAGCGGTGGATCTTTCTGGTGGTAATCAGCAGAAGCTACTGCTAGCACGTTGGTTAGCGATTAAGCCGAGAGTACTGATGTTGGATGAGCCGACACGCGGTGTAGATATCGGTGCCAAAAGCGAAATTTACCGAATTATCAGCGAGTTAGCAGCACAAGGTGTTGCGGTTCTGATGGTTTCGAGCGAACTACCGGAAGTTGTGGGCTTGAGCGATCGCGTCTTAGTGATGCGAGAAGGGCAGCTAGTAGGCGAACTTGACGGCAGTCTTGGTAAAGAAATTACCCAAGAAAATATTATGCACTATGCAACTGGAGCATCGGAGGTATCAGCATCATGAGTCAGACAATAAGACCAGCCAATAATAAAGCAGACAAGAATTCAACGCAGCGCAACCGCAAATCAATCAGCACTCTGCTTGAGGTTGCAGGTATTCTGCCGATTCTAATAATTATCTGTATCTTATTTACATTTCTTTCTCCCAGCTTCCTCACAGGCGCTAATATTGTTAATATATTGCGTCAGGCATCAATCAATATTGTCCTAGCAACGGGAATGACGTTTGTAATTCTGACTGGAGGTATTGACCTTTCAGTTGGATCAATATTGGCTGTTTCTGCCGTAGTTACGGTGCTGGTATCGCTACTTCCCGCTATAGGTTGGGCGGCTATACCTGCTGGTTTGCTTGCAGGATTGCTTTTGGGCTTAGTTAACGGCGCTCTGATCACTTTTTTGGATGTGCCACCTTTTATCGTCACGCTGGGTTCACTGACTGCCTTGCGGGGTGTTGCCTTTTTGGTTGCCAAGGGTACAACGGTTATTAACCGTGACATAAATTTTGCTTGGATAGGCAATAGCTATGTCGGTCCCCTTCCTTGGCTGGTAATCATTGCGCTACTGAGTATAGTAGTGAGTTGGTTTGTCCTGCGACAAACTGTTTTGGGGGTGCAAATATATGCAGTGGGTGGTAATGAGCGAGCAGCACGATTAACTGGGATTAAAGTTGATCGGGTGTTGCTATTTGTGTATGGCGTCAGTGGATTACTGGCAGGTTTGGCAGGAATAATGAGTGCCAGCCGTCTTTATAGTGCTAGTGGGATCGTGGGTACTGGTTACGAGTTGGATGCGATCGCTGCTGTTATTCTTGGTGGAACTAGCTTTACAGGCGGTATTGGCACGATTGGGGGAACCCTTCTTGGTGCATTGATCATTGCTATTCTCAACAATGGTTTGACTTTGTTGAACTTGTCTTACTTCTGGCAATTAGTTGTCAAAGGATTAGTCATTATTTTGGCGGTGACGATGGATCGCCTGCGCAGACGTTCCAGACGGTGAACCATCACGTGGATTTAGTGAAGAATAAAACGCCTTTATTACTGGGAGAGAAACCTCTTAAAATGTTCCTCAAAAAAATGCCCGCCATCACCAAGCCAAAATCTAACTGATTGAACTGGGCATTTTTCTTCCAAGATTACGCAATAAAAGCTGAAAGCACACCAAAAAATATGGTCTTGACTCTTTAAGTATAAACCCATGCAACGAACGCAAATCTTAGCTCAGTTTTAACCCAGTTTAGTAAACGCTCTCACTATATATATGAGATATAACCATGACTTCCACTACTAGTCGTCGTAAAGCTAACACGTATTATGTCATTTTGATTGCTGGTGCTGCTGCCCTCGGGGGCTTTTTGTTCGGTTTTGACACTGCCGTGGTCAACGGCGCGGTTTTAGCTCTCTCCAAAGCCTTTAACACCAGTAGTTGGGTGACTGGTCTAGCAGTGTCCCTAGCGTTGCTGGGATCTGCGGTAGGAGCCTTCTTTGCTGGACAAATTGCAGATCGCTATGGTCGAGTCAAGGCAATGGTAGTTGCTTCGGTGTTGTTTACTATCAGTGCTATTGGCTCTGGCTTAGCCTTCAGTATCTGGGATTTTATTTTTTGGCGACTGTTGGGTGGGATTGCAATCGGGGCAGCCAGCGTGATTGCACCAGCTTATATTGCAGAATGTTCTCCCTCCCATTTGCGCGGAAGGCTAGGATCTCTTCAGCAATTAGCGATTGTAATTGGAATTTTCATTGCCCTCCTCTCCGACTACTTTATCGCTGTGTCAGCGGGTTCAGCAGATTCACCATTTTTGTTTGGGATTGCAGCTTGGCGCTGGATGTTTTGGACAGCAGTCCCGCCAGCTGTGTTCTACGGGATGGCGGCTTTAACGATTCCCGAATCCCCCCGGTACTTGGTTGCTCAAGGACGCGATCCAGAAGCTGCTACCGTTTTGAGCAAGATTTTGGGTGGTAATGTACTGGAAAAAATCGAAGAAATTCGGCAAACAGTGCTTCGAGAACGCGAGCCTAAGTTTTCTGACCTTTTGAGTAGAAGTGGCGGACTCCTACCCATTGTTTGGGTCGGAATAGGCTTATCTGTACTCCAGCAATTCGTTGGTATCAATGTGATCTTCTACTACAGCAGCGTTTTGTGGCGGGCGGTTGGGTATTCAGAAAAAGATTCCCTAACAATCACAGTGCTCACAGGAGCTGTAAATATTATTACTACACTTATTGCGATCGCCTTCGTGGATAAATTTGGTCGCAAGCCCTTACTCATCCTAGGGTCGGTCGGCATGACTGTGACTTTGGGGACAATGGCTTCTATTTTTGCAACCGCCACGCTCGATGCTGCTGGCAACCCAGCTTTGAGCGGATCAGCAGGTCTTGTAGCTCTCCTAGCAGCTAATCTCTATGTGTTTTGCTTCGGTTTCTCTTGGGGACCAGTGACCTGGGTACTGTTAGGAGAAATGTTTAATAACAAGATTCGAGGTGCTGCCCTTTCAGTTGCTGCAGCAATGCAATGGATTGCAAATTTCCTCGTTTCTACAACATTTCCTCCTATCCTGCAATATTTCGGGCTGGGTTCTGCTTATGGTATTTATACAATTGCGGCGGCTATCTCGTTATTCTTCGTTCTGTTTTTTATTAAGGAAACCAAAGGAATGGAGTTAGAAGATATGTAAGTATGTTTGTGATCGATTGTCTGTTGTTCTTGCGCCACTGGCATATTGATCAACGTTGTATCTACGCTGTCCTGACGGTGTTCGGATAGCTTGAATTTTTCCAGATTCTTCCCATCCCCGGAGTGTTCGTTCATTGACCCCAAGGATGTCTGACGCTTCCTTGGGCGAAACATATCTGACAATAGCTTTGTTCTTAATAAAAAACCCCAGTGATGGTCTGAGGTTTATATCGAATGATCTTCAAAAAAATGCAATATGTTTCAATACTATAGGCATCATTTTTTATAAAACCCTTTCTAAAGCATGGGTTTAAGTTACAAACAACTGTGTTGACCAATACGTCAACGGGTTTCTATTGGAGTATTTCCGTCCGCGCCGCGACCTTGTCCACAGTTGTTAATAAAAAACCCCCAGTGATAATCTGAGGGTTTATGCCAAATAAGCCTTAAGTATTTCATCTATTCCAATACTATAGGCATCGTTTTTTTATAAAACCCTTTCTAAAGCATGGGTTTAGGTTACAAACAACTGTGTTGACCAATACGTCAACGGTTTTCTATTGGAGTATTCGCGACTGCGCCGCAGTCCCTACGTCTGCGGTTTGAACGCACAGGCACGGAAAGCGCCACAGCTTACGATTAAAAAACCCCTAGACCTGCTACTAGGGGATCATGTCGAATTACTTGTATTCGTTCCAATATTAGTAGCATCATATTTATAAACCCCTTTCTAAAGCAAGAGTTTAAATTACAAAAAATTGTGTTGCTTAATACGTGCGTCACTCAGCAACACCCTCCGATTGCGCTAGCCACCAGGCTTAGGCGTTTGCCTGTATTTTTCCTGGTGAATCCCCTTTTGCTTCAGGCTGTGCGCGAACGCGTGAAAAATGTTCAGTTACAGTTACCATTCTCATGGAGTTGGGAAAATGTGACGAGGTGTAGGAATATCACAAGGTATACGTAAAATCCTCTACCAACATACCCGGAACCATACTACCTCCCAACTGACGACCATCATATGTTCCGACTTCAGGTACAAATTCTTGGAAATTGGTCAAATCTACCAGATTCTCTCCCCAAAATCGATAAAGACTTTCATCAAAACGCAAATTTTCGATAGGGGCAGTAATTTCACCATTTTCTACCCAAAAGCAGGCATAACGGGTCATACCTGTAATTCGACCTGTGGGGCGATCGCTCCAATTCAAATAATGTAAATTAGAGACATACAAACCCGTATTTAAATGAGTAAGAATATCCTCTAACCTTAAATTCCCTGGACTAATTTCTGGTGCACGTAAACTCTCATAACTATTAGCGCCATTAGCAGTTTTTTGATATTCCCTAGCGGTGCGAGAATTAACGAGCGTATTAACTAAAACTCCTTTTTCAATAACAGGTAATTCTAAGGGAGCCATTTCTCCCAATTCATTAAATCGCGGTACTAACCCTCGTTGAAAGTTTTCTTTCACATGAAATGCAACAGATAACTGCTTTTCTTTGCGCCACAGTGACGCTAAAGCACTCCCTCCCTGTTGTAAATCAGCTTCACTCACACCTCCCCAAGAAAGCATTGCCACTAAATCAGCAACTGCTGCTGGTGCAAAGTAGGTTTTATAGTGTCCTCGCGGCAATTCTTTTATTGGACGAGAAAGCAATTGTAATTGTCTTTTCCCATCGCTAATTTTCTCGCTATAAGCTTCTTGATTCCACTCGCTACCAGCAAAAGTTCCTTTAACAGCTTGTGCTTCAGTTGTGAATATAGAATAGTCCAAGGAAAAAGTTTCGGTACTAAACCAGTGTTTTTGACCACTGGAATCAGCATAGCCTTTAATGACAACTCCCCCAGCATATAGCCCAGCAAAATCTAATTCAGCGACCTGTTGGAGCACCGTTGACACGACAACTTCCTCAGCCAATAGATTTCCACAATGAACTTCTCGACTGGTATTTGTTCCTGATGGTAAAACCAAATATGGATCTAGAGGTAACAGAGGAAGTTCTTCTCGTAGTTCTTGGAGTGCTTGGTATGCAAATTGCCAATCGACTTCCGAATCTCCGGTAAAGGGAAACTGCCGAAAACTACTGCGTTGATTTTGCATTAAAGTCAGTTCAATCCAACCATCAGTTACACAGCCTGTTTGCCGCACCTTGGCATGATTGAAACGAGTAAATTGACTACGTTCACTGCTAAGTTTCACAGTAAATTGTTCACTTTCTTCTTTCTTATTTAAGAGAGTTTTAATCAGTTGGTTAAAGCTGACTTCTAAAGCAGATAGTTCTTCGTGTTTCATAAGCATTGTAAATCGAGAGGGAGTAGGGGAGCGGGGGAGGTGGGGAGTTGAGGAGAGAAGAATGACTCTCCTTGTCCCTTTGTCCTTTTATACTCTTCAACCGCCGCCAAAGACCTCCACGTTAGCAAATACACAAATGGGTGAACCATGACCTACCCAAATCGTTTGGTTAGGTTCTCCTTTGCCACACAAAGGAGTCCCGTACATTTCCCAAGTAGAGGAGTTTCCTACTTTTACTAAACTGTGCCAAAACTCTGGTGTTGTGGCTCGATAGTTGGGATTGCGGAGGGTTTTGGTAAGTTTGCCGTTTTCAATCAATTTAGCGTATTCGCAACCAAACTGAAATTTGTAGCGGCGGTCATCAATTGACCAGGAGCGATTGGATTCCATATAAACGCCGCGTTCTATACCAGCAATAATTTCCTCAAAAGAGCCTTCCCCTGGTTCTAAATTCAAGTTTGCCATGCGGTCAATTGGTGGTCGATTCCAAGAGCAAGCACGAGCACAAGCGACTCCTGGTACACCTGCTCTTGCTTGACTTTCCAAACTACCCAAACCTCGCTGGAGAACGCCTTCTTTAATTAAATACTCCCGTGTTGCCACAGCACCTGTATCATCAAAGCCATAGCTGGCAAATTCACCAAGTACGGTGGGGTCAAAGGTAATGTTCATCTGGGAAGAACCATAGGTCAAAGTGCCGAAATCCCTCTGATTGACAAAACTACCTCCAGCGTAATTGCGCTCATCGCCCAAAATTCGGTCAATTTCTAGGGGATGTCCAATGCTTTCGTGGATTTGCAGCATCATTTGGTCTGGGGCTAACACTAATGAAGTACAAGTCGTTGGACATTCTTCTGCTGTCAACAGTTCTACTGCTTGTTCGCCAATTTGCTGCACCCGAACCCACAAGTCAGCTTCTTGGAAAAGTTCCAGTCCACCTTGGTAACAGTTTGCTTGCAAGCCGTTGTTAGTGCGTTGCTGGACAACCGCCCCATCTTGTGCTGTTGCACCGTAATGTGTGCCGAAAAACATAAATTTTTGATACACTTCTGAGCCGTTGCTGCTGACAAACCAAGTCTCTCTCTCGCTTGTTGTCAAGTTGGCTAGAGTTTGTACAATTTGGTCAGAAACTCTTAGGGTATGGCAGACACGAACAAGTAAATCGTTGATTTCCCCAGGACTCAAAGCATCAAAGGGTTTTAGAAATGGCGAGATATATTGACCAACAACTTTAGGGCGCTCATTCTCAACACCAAACGAATGTATCCACCACTCAGTCGCAGCAAGTGCTTGTCTGTATGCTTTTTGGGCGGCGGCTTGCAAGTCTTGAATAGCAAGCGAATTGGTAGCTGCATATCCTATACAGCCGTTGATCATAACTTCCAGCATAAACCCCATCGTAGAGGATTTGCCGTTACTTTGGGGTATGCCGTCACGGACATGACAGGTAAATGAAGTTTCCTTGACGACTCTAATACCAAGCCAGTCGGCAGGTATATTTATTTGAGCGATCGCTTTTGTTAGTTCAGACCACATAACAATTCAAAGTTCAAAATTCAAAGTTCAAAATTAAAGATTTCAAATTCCAGAAATTATTTTTGATGATTTTGTTTAGTTTTAACAACGATAACAGCAATTATCCTAATTATCTCGTTAATTTCTCCTAGAAGAGATATTAAGCGACTTTCTGGCATTAATTCAGTAGCAATTAGGAGTCTGAGCCAGTATCTTGTTTCTTTAGCCTCTTTCAGAGCAATTTCTAGTTTGTTAATAAAATCGGCTGTACTTTGTGCCGATTGGGATTCTTCAACATTTGCTCCAATTGACATTCCAGACTTTATCAACTGTTTAGAAAGTCTTTCTGCCACTCCCGAACTTTCATTTAGTACTTAACATAGTTTAACAATACGGATAGCAAACTCAAACGTTCTATCAGTAATTGCTTTATTTGTACTCGTCATTTTGCATTTTGTTATTCATTTTGAATTTTGAGAGAAGTTGGAGCGGAGGAAACCTCCGCTCCAATCTTCGGTGATTTTGAATTTTGAATTCTCAGTTGCGGTGCCATTTAGAGCCTTCACGACTATCAATTAGGATAATTCCTTGTGCTTGTAGTTCTTCACGAATGCGATCAGCTTCGGCAAAATTCTTAGCTTTACGCGCATCCTGCCGTTTCTGAATGAAAGCCTCAATTTCGGCATCGCTTATACCACTACTTTGAGGTGTTTCCACTTCTTGTTTTACTTCTAAACCAAGAACTTGAGCTAGTGTCACTAATGTGTACCACTGTTTCTGTAATTCTATTGATGGAGTTTCTGTTTTTCCATCATGCACCAGAAGGTTTCCCTCGCGTTGTAACTTCTTGCTTAATTCAAACAGCACTGCCAAACTTTTGGAGAAGTTGAAGTCATCATCTCCTGACGCTTCAAACTCTTGGATCAGATCTTTATCTAATTGATGAATATGATTAATAAAAGCAAGTTTTTCACCATGTACATAGCCGAATAGTAAACCTTCTTTAAGGGTTTTCCATTGTGCAGAAGCTGTGGCGATCGCGTGTTCGGTAAAATCAAGCGGTTTACGATAATGGGCTTGCAGCACAAACAATCGCACCGCCATTGGATCTACAGGTGCATGACTGTGGGCTCCTACTCCATCCAACAATTCGCGAATCGTGATAAAGTTGCCCAAAGACTTAGACATTTTTGCACCATCCACCATCACCATACCGTTATGCATCCAGTAACGAGCGAGTGGTTGGTTCGTCGCAGCTTCCGACTGAGCAATTTCGTTTTCGTGATGGGGATTTATTAAATCTCTCCCTCCACCATGAATATCAATAGTTGTACCCAGTCTTTCCTTAATCATGGCTGAACATTCAATATGCCAGCCCGGACGACCTTTACCCCAGGGCGAATCCCAAGCTGGTTCTCCTGGTTTTGCAGCTTTCCATAAGGCAAAGTCAAAGGGATGTTGCTTTTTTCCTTCTGGATCTTCAGAATCTACCCTTCCGCTCGCACCTGCTTGCTTTTGATCCAGTTGTTGTCCAGAGAGCTTCCCATACGCAGGGAAACGCTCTACCCTGTAGTAAACATCACCACCAACGGCGTAAGCGTAATCTTTTTCTTCTAAAGCATCAATCAGTTCAATGACAGCAGGAATATTCTCCGTCACACGCGGATACTCATCAGCATCCATGACATTTAAGCGGCGGATATCTTCAAAATATGCATCAATAAAGCGATTTGCCACCGCCTCCATTGTCGAGCCTTGTTCTCTGGCACGGTTAAGAATTTTGTCGTCAATGTCAGTAAAATTCTGAATATAGTGCACGTGGTAGCCGCGCCACTCGAGATAACGACGTATCGTATCCCAGATGATGTAGGAACGAGCATGACCCAAATGGCAATAGTCGTACACTGTGACGCCGCAGCAATACATCTTAACCTTTCCTGGTTCGACGGTTTGAAACGATTCTTGGCGGCGGGTGAGTGTATTGTAAACTGTTAGGGTCATAACAAGTGTGATACTGGTGAAATAAAGATACGTAATAATAGGGGAGAATAACTGGGATGAAAAACCAGCTACCCTATGCTAGTGTTTTCTGTCCTCTGTGCGCTACATTCTTTGTTCTGACTATTTTGATTTTTTCACAGCATCGCTATGCAAGCAGTTAGTTCCGAATCTCAATCAATGGATGCACCGAAGAAAGGATTACCAGTAACAATTCTTACTGGATTCCTCGGTAGCGGTAAGACGACTTTACTTAATCATATCCTGACCAATCAGCAGGGACTGAAAACTGCTGTTCTGGTGAATGAGTTTGGCGAAATTGGTATCGATAATGAGTTAATTATCTCCACTGACGATAATAACGATAACATGGTGGAGTTGAGTAACGGTTGTATCTGCTGCACCATTAATAATGACTTGGTGGATGCCGTTTACAAAGTTTTGGAACGCCAAGACAAAATAGATTATCTCGTTGTGGAAACAACTGGACTGGCAGATCCGCTACCTGTTGCTCTGACTTTTCTTGGTACCGAGTTACGCGACTTAACCCGTTTGGATTCAATCATTACGGTAGTAGACGCAGCGAATTACAGCCTGGATTTATTCAACTCTCAGGCGGCTCACAGTCAAATTGCCTATGGTGATGTGATTCTGCTGAACAAGACGGATTTAGTTTCTCAAGCAGAATTAGAGACGCTAGAAGTCAAACTTCGGGAAGTCAAGGAAGGAGCGAGAATTATCCGTACAACAAAATCACAAGTACCACTACCCTTAATTCTCAGCGTTGGCTTGTTTGAGTCAGACAAGTATTTCGCTGATACTGCGAGTTCCCATAGTCATGATCATCACGACCATGAGCATGATCATCACCACGATCATTCTGAGTGCGCTCATGATCATGACCACCATGAGCATGAGCACGACCACGATCATTCTGAGTGCACTCATGATCATGATCATGAGCACCATCACCATCATCACTCCGATCACTTAGAGAATGATGGTTTTACTTCCATATCTTTCCAGACTGACAAACCTTTTGCGATTAGAAAGTTTCAATATTTTCTAGATAATCAGCTACCTGAAACAATTTTCCGAGCAAAAGGGATAATGTGGTTTGACGAAAGCCCTCAACGTCATATTTTCCATCTTTGCGGCAAGCGCTTCAGTTTGGATGATGATGAATGGAAAGGTGAGAAGAAGAACCAGTTGGTGTTGATTGGTCAAAATCTGGATCGTGAAACTTTGCTCAACCAGCTTGAAAAGTGCATTTGTCTTCCTTCCACGACTCGTGGTAAAGGGTTTGGCAAATAGCTGACTAACGTAAGGCTCTTACACTGTAGAAAGTTATGAGTGATGAGTGATGCGTGAGGTGACTTGTTATGTCTGTGCGTTCTACTCATCACTCATTTTAATTATGAAAATCCTCGTTTGTAACTCTTAATCAAATCATTACTGATTTTTATTCTGATTTATGTATAAAAGTGAAAAAATGCAATAAGTTCTCATTTGAGTGGCAAAAATAACTGTGAGTCAAATATTCTTCCGAAAACAGTTTAACTTAGTTACCAGAGTCCTGTTACCAGCACTTTTTATACTCATTATCGCTATTGTTCCTTTTAGTGGCGTTAATCAGGCTGTAGACGTACCAAAACTTAGCCATAAAAGCAATTCCATAACTATTGAAAATACTAAACCAGGTACGACTCATTGGCAGTTGATAAATCCTGCTACTAAGCGAGAAATTGAAGGTTATGCTTCCCTGACTAGTGTCAATCGCGGCGACGAAATTAAATTTTTTGTGAGTACCAAAGAACCCAGCTATACGATTGAAATTTTCCGTATGGGCTGGTATGGTGGTGCTGGAGGACGGCAAACAGCACCTCAAGTGACACGCAAAAGTGTAAAACAACCGCTGCCACAAGTGGATCAAGTCACCGGATCAATTGAATGCAATTGGAAAGATCCTTATGTTTTGAAAATTCCCTACAATCCAGCAGATCCTACACAATGGGCAAGTGGTTTTTACCTAGCCAAACTAACCACAAGTAAAAGTGGCAAGCAAAGCTATATTATTTTTGTAGTACGTGATGATAGCCGTACTTCTGATTTTCTCTTTCAATCGAGCGTTACAACTTATCAAGCATATAACAACTGGGGTGGAATGTCGCTTTATCGGTGGAACAGTCGGGGGAAACAAGCATATAAAGTTTCCTTCAACCGCCCATATGCTCTTAGTCCCAACTTGAAAGCGGCTTATGGGGTAGGTGCAGGAGAATTTTTGACTAATTTTCAACCCAAAAGGAGAACCTCTAGCGCGGGGTGGGAATACAACATGGTGCGATGGCTAGAACGGGAAGGCTATGATGTCACCTATTGCACAGATATTGACACCCACGAAAATCGCATTGACCAATACAGTGGCAAACCAATGTTATTGTTGCATAAAGCATTTCTTTCGGTTGGTCATGATGAATACTGGTCGTGGAATATGCGCCAAAATGTAAAAGCAGCAAGAGACGCTGGGGTGAGTCTCGGCTTTTTTTCGTCCAACACCTGCTATTGGCAAATTCGCTTTGAAGCAAGTGGTTTGACAAAACAGCTCAATCGCACCATTGTGACATATAAAGAAGGTGCTGCCCTTGACCCCTTTGCTAGAGACAGTAATCCAAACAACGATTACCTAGTCACAACTACTTGGCGATCAAAACCTGTGAGTCTTCCGGAGGAAGCTCTCATTGGAGTTATGTACCAGACATTTCAAGTGAACGCGGATATTGTCATTGATCATACAGCCCCAGATTGGCTGCTTGCCAATACGCAATTAAGTCGAAGCAAGACTCAAGCTTCTGTAGATACTAATCTGAAAGTAGGTGACAAAGAAATCCGTCTTGAGGGGCTTTTGGGTTATGAAGTTGATCGGATGTTTAGCAACGCGCCACCCAATACGATCCGCATTGCCCATTCACCTTATCGTTATCGTAAAGGTATCCGATATGCAGATATGACAGTTTATACTGCAAAATCAGGAGCAACAGTATTTGCAACCGGCTCTATGCAATGGAATTGGGGGCTAGATGATTACAACGCGCCACAAGTACGTCCTTCTCTTTTAAATGCTGATGCACAAGCTATCACACGTAATATTCTCGCCAAAATCGTGAGCAAATGAGAAAATGAGGAATTATGGACATTTCTCATAATTCCTCATTTATGATTCTTGATTTTCACAGATTTGATGCCGTATCTGGCGCAACGATTTCGCCAGTTCCCACATTTAGAATTATGTCCTGATCAGTGATCAAATCTGTGAGTTCCTTAACTTGTAAATTCATTTCCTCACAGGCTTGTCGTAATTCTTGTGCAAAAGTCCTAAGGTCATCTCCATAGCCACATTGGTAAGCAGCGGTTTCAATTCCTTGCTTGGCATTTGCTCTTGCACAATCTACTAATTCGGTGCCTTTTAGTGGTGTTTGGGATGCCATATCTGTTTTTATGACTTTATAAAGGTTTCCTCATAAGATTATCTATCAATTCAAGTGTTAATTCATCCCCCTAATGGTTTAAAAAAGTTAAGAGTTAGGATTAAATTCTTATGTTATAGACGCGCTATAGCGCGTCTGTACAACTTCATTACCCGTTGACGACATTACCACCATTGGGGTGTAACACTTGGCCAGAGAAGTAAGAAGAGTCATCAGATGCTAGAAACACATAACTGGGTGCGACTTCTTCAGGTTGTCCTGGTCTTTGCATTGGAACTTGTTTCCCGAATTTTTTCACTTTTTCTTCAGGAAAAGTTGACGGAATCAAAGGTGTCCAAATTGGACCGGGAGCGACGGCATTCACACGAATTCCCTTTTCAATTAAACTCAGTGATAAGGAACGAGTAAAGGCAACGATCGCACCTTTTGTTGAAGAGTAATCAAGGAGCTGTTTACTACCTTGGTAAGCTGTGACTGATGTACTGTTTATGATGGTACTACCTTCTTTCAGGTGTTTCAACGCCGCTTTGGTTAAGAAAAACATCGAGAAAATATTTGTGCGGAAAGTCCGCTCTAACTGTTCTTTGCTGATATCCTCGATGCTTTCTTGCGGATGCTGTTCAGCAGCGTTGTTGACTAAAATATCCAGCTTGCCAAATTCATCGATAGTTTGTTGTACAAGTTGCTGACAAAAGGCTTCATCACCAATGTCACCAGCTATAGTCACAGCACGACGCCCTTGTTCTTCAACTAATTGTTTTGTTTCTTTAGCATCGTCGTGTTCGTTGAGGTAGGCTATAGCCACGTCTGCTCCTTCTTTAGCAAATGCGATCGCCACCGCACGACCAATACCACTATCTCCACCTGTGATCAATGCGACTTTGTTTTTAAGCTTGTCACTTCCTTTATATTGAGAATCATCTGCTTTGGGTTTTGGCGTCATTTCTGATTCCGCGCCCGGTATTTCTTGAGATTGAGGTGGTTGTAATTGTTCTTCTGGCATAGTAGAATCTTCCTTGAAAATAGACGAACTAAAAAAATACTGTTTCAAAACTAAACCTTGGACTGAACTATCAATCCAAGGTTTTATTTTTTGGTTAGCAATTGCCATTCAACAGTTTAGGCTTTTCTCCTTTTCATACTTTTCGTACTTGTTGCTATATAATCCGGTTTGATTTGGTGAACAACTCCTCAGAGAGCTTAACAGGGAACAGGGAAAAAGCAATAAAGGTATACTGAGTTTTTTTCAAAATCAAAGAGGAGTCCTATAGCAATTATACGTAACTGTTATTAATTTTCGTCACACAAGACACATACTCTTTCTCTGACAAAGAAACACAGCTATGCTGTTGTCGTGAAAGGAAATATTTAAGCCTTTCATCTTTTTATTAAGTTATCTGTTGTGTGGCGATTATTTCTCACCCTTTAGATGTAAAAAAACTCAATTTTTATCAATCTTAAGACGTAAAAACTATTTCTACAAAATGAAGTTGAGGGTATACAGTGCGTTGCACGGTTATCCTGCGTTGTATAGGACTACTATTTGATTTTTGCGAAGCTAGGTACACCTTAAAGAGGCTTTTTCCCTGTTAAGCATTAAGCGTTAAACGCGTACACAAGTAATTTCACTAAATCAAACCGGATTTCTATAGCAACTGTAGTTCAAGAGTCGAGAGTTAAGGGTCACAAGGAGCTAACGCTGAGGTGAAGCACTGCTGCTTTGAAGGTTTCTCTAGCGTAGATGCCGTGGATGGTCTCCCGATTTAAGGGCATTGGCACTTCACATTCAAAAGAACTTCTCATTCCATTCCATCTCATTCCTACTCTTTACGAATTATTGAGAGTCTGATTGATTTATTCCTTTAATAGTATAAATGGTGAAATGAGAGGCAGTATAAAAAATGAATTGTCGTACATCAGCGGCAAACGAAAATTTCATTAAAATATACCCGAGAAAAACAATCCTGGAGAAAGTAAGGCAGAATTTAACTTATGCAAAAACTTGATATTTTTTCTAATGAACAAATTGACAAGTTTCGGAATCTTCAGTTAACTTTAAGCGAACGCTGGAAAACTGTCCAGGAATTTGAGAACAGCGACGCGGATATTTTAGTTATTCCCTCCTTGAGCATTGACCAGGGAGAACTCAAAAAAATCGAAGGTTTTGAGCATTATGAGGAACGACTGCTGTTTTACTTGATTCAATTGCAGAATCCCTGCACTCGACTGATTTATATCACATCAATGCCAATGCATCCCAGCGTCATTGATTACTATCTGCAACTTTTACCGGGAATTCCTTTTTCTCATGCTCGCAATCGCTTGCTGCTACTTTCCACTTACGATTCCTCTCCCAAACCCCTTACTCAAAAGATTTTAGAACGCCCCCGCTTGCTAAAGCAAATTCATCAAGCCTTAAGGGTTGAAAAATCATTTATGGTATGCTATAATTCCACAGAATTAGAAGCAGAATTGTCTTTAAAATTGGGAGTGCCGCTGTACGCTGCCGCACCAGATTCGCAAATTTGGGGGACGAAAAGTGGCAGTAGGCAAATATTTGCAGAAAGCGGAGTTCCGTTTCCAGATGGTTGCCAGAGTGTTTGGAATGATACAGATTTGGCACAAGCAGCAGCCGAATTGTGGGAACGCCAGCCGACATTAAAACGGATTGTGGTAAAACTCAACGAAGGAATCTCTGGAGAAGGAAATGCGCTCTTGGACTTAAGACCGATTTTGAATTTAGCACCTCCTGCTAGTTCTCATGAGGAACGAGTAACAGCGATGAGCGAGTCCTTGAAAACTATGCGCTTTCAAGCCAAAGAAGAGAATTGGGAGACATTTTCGCGAAAAATACCTGAGTTAGGGGCAATTGTTGAGGCGTTCCTGGAAGGAGAAGTCAAGCGATCGCCCAGCGTCCAAGGACTTATTACACCCAATGGCGAGGTGGAAATCCTCTCAACCCACGACCAAATTCTGGGAGGACCTGACGGTCAAGTTTATCTGGGTTGCGAATTTCCTGCCGATGAAACGTATCGACTGCAATTGCAGCAGATAGGGTTAAAAGTTGGCAAAAATTTGGCAGACAAAGGTGCATTAGAAAGATTTGCAGTTGATTTTATCGCCGTTGACAACGGTGATGGACAGTGGGACATTCAAGCAATTGAAATTAACCTACGTAAAGGTGGTACGACGCATCCCTTTATGAGTCTGAAATTATTAACTAACGGTCGCTATGAACTCTCAACGGGTTTATTTTACACTCAGCAAGGCCGTCCCAAATACTACATGGCTACTGATAACTTACAAAAAGACTGCTATCGGGGGCTTTTGCCCAACGATTTCATGGACATCATCGCTCGTCATAGGCTACACTTTGACACTGGAACCGAAACAGGCACGGTATTTCACTTGATGGGTTGTCTTTCCCAGTTTGGTAAGTTGGGATTGACAAGTATAGGTAATTCTCCACAACAGGCAGAAGAAACTTATAACAAAGTTATCAAAGTTTTGGATAAAGAAACTTTGAGCAACAATAACGATTTATCCTCGTCATCGGAATATGCCTTCCCTATGACTTGGGATGGATCTCGCTGCTAGAAAATGGGGAATTGTGAGTAGTTAGCTGCTTACGAGTTGGCTGTGAAAAAGGACTACTCACCCACTAACCACTAACTACGAACCATTTCCCCGTCTCCAGTTATGTACAATCGACTCAGGCTATGTCTTTGAGCGCTTGTGTTTCACACTAATCAAAATGCAGTTCATTGCATCAATTCAGACTGTCCGCGTCCCTATCCCCAGCCTTGGGGAAACAAATTTTGCCACACCTGTGGCGCACCGCTACAACTTTTAGACCGCTATATCCCACTCCAGCGTTTGGGATCAGGTGGTTTTGCCCAAATTTACACAGTTTGGGATCAAAAGACACAAACCGAAAAAGTGCTGAAAGTGTTGATGGAAAGTTCACCCAAGGCGCTGGAATTGTTTGCCCAAGAGGCGACGGTTTTAAAAAGTTTGCGACATCCGGGTGTTCCGAGAGTTGATGCTGATGGATATTTTTCTGTAGAGATATTCTCTGTAACAACTCCACAAACCAATCTCACGCCTTACCAGTTCAATTGTCTGGTGATGGAAAAAATTCACGGTCAAACTTTAGAGGAAGTTTTCCAGCAGTATCCCCAAGGCTGTCCTCAGGAGTGGATTTTAAACTGGCTTGTCCAAGCTGTGGAGATTTTACAAGAGTTACATAGTCGCAAGATAATTCATCGCGATATCAAACCTTCTAATTTAATGCTGCGTACCTCGCAAGGTTCCGTAAATAAGGGGGGAACGAGGAAAGATCAGCTGGTGCTGATTGATTTTGGGGGAGCAAAACAATATAGTTCCAACCTGTTTGGTTTAAAACCTTCCTCAACCAGGTTGTATTCTTCTGGCTACAGTCCCCCAGAACAAATTATTGGGGGTATTATTGGACCGGGTGCTGATTTTTATGCCCTTGGTCGAACGATGATTGAGATGTTAACGGGCAAATCTCTTAGCGATATGGAGAATCAGGTAACTGGGGAGTTGCTTTGGCGCAAAGTGGTCAATGTCAATTCCCAACTGGCAGATTTGCTTGATGAGATGGTGCAAGAAGATGGGCGATCGCGTCCAGCAAATGCAGCAACTGTTCAAAAACGTTTAGAAAAAATTTCCCGAGTTTCACCACAGCAGGGGGTTCTTTCCCAAGTTAAGCAATCTTTTGGGCAAGGATTTGGACAAGCCAAGGGGATTTTGGTTCAAGTGGAGGACTCTGTAGGACAAGCACTTACGACCTCTGCTCACGCCGTCGGTCAAACAACTCTATTTATACTAAAGGCAATTTTCAAGATTTTTTTCGCTTGTCTGGACACATTTTGGACAATCCTTCTGACTGGTATCGGCGCTAGTTTTGGTACTATAGGTGGCTTTGTTTTAGCTTCACAGACAACCATAGACGAACAAATTACCAAATTTATATCTGATCAACTACCCGAGTTGAGTCTCACAACCCCAGCTATTTCAGGCTTAGAGCTTCTTTTGTTTGCAGGTGCTGGCTTGGGAACCGCATGGGGACTAACACTTGCACGGGGTTTTGGTCAGAAGCGACGGTTTTTTGTAACATCGATTATGGGCATTATCAGTTATGGATTCGCTTGGCTAGTTTTACAATTGTTCACACCACAACAGGGTGGTGAGAGATTACTCGGATTGATTTTGGCAGCTGTTTCTCTGCTCACTATTAGTTTGGGTCTTCGTAGCCATCATATCGTTCACGCTATAGTTGCTGCGTTTGGCACCGCTGTTGTCTTCGCGGTTTTCGTTCTTTTAGGATTTCCAACAAATATATTCGACTTCCTCAGTTCACCCAACTGGAACGAACTCTGGCTTCCAGTAACTTTTTTTGGTTTTGTCGGCGTTTTTCTAAGCTTCTTTTTGGGGGTGAGTCATTACCTTATTGTCCCTGGGTTACGCTTTTTAGGCTGGCGTTAATAGATTTGGTGAAAGTGCCTGCGCGTAGCGCATAAATTGAAGATATAGATCCCCGACTTCGCAGAAGTTGTCGTGGATCTTGTTTTTCATGAATGATTTACTCCCCTTGCTGAGTGTAAGATTACCGATGTAATTTCTTCTCACGCCCTATGGCTAACGCCACGCCTTACGGCTATCGGGAACGCCCGTCGCCTAGGTAGGGAAACCCTCCTGCAGCCGGTTGTCGTCACCAGATACCTACGGACGGAGAACGCCACATGCAACAAGAGCGGCACGCCGCCCAACGCAGTGGCTCCCCTCATCAAGTACTGGCTCCCCTGCACCCAAGCGCTCCCTTGCTCCAAAGCGCCTCTTGAAACCAACCTGTAGCTCTAATTGGGGCATTAATTGACCGAAACAATTTTAGATTTTAAATTTTAGATTTTAGATTGGGGAGCCAATACTGATAGCGTAGCGTGGCACTTTGTGCCATAGTCCTTGTTTCCCTCACTTGGTACTTGGCGTTGTTGGTCGGTACAAGCCCCGTCCTTCTTGGACGGAATTAATTCCTCAATCCCAAATTCAAAATTCTTCAAGCTCCTCACCTTTAGGGTGAAGTTAATCCAAAATCCAAAATCCAAAATTGATTGACCAATTTAGATTATTGACAAAATCCAATATTTGTGAATTTTACGCTCCTGCTAATATAACTTTACACAAACATATTAACTTTATCTATTTCTCGTTGAGCTAAAGAACTGAATAATACGAAAGATTGTGCGTGAAGCGTTTGTAAAGCATACTGCTAACTTTGGCGATACGCACAAGAAGTCAGCAAGCGGGCTTATCGCACAAACGAAACAGTATATTTTGTGAATAAATTAATCAATAAAAATTCCGATTTTGAATTTTATTTTTTAGCAGGTTTTTGTACGATTGTCTAGTTACTTTGTTACTTTTCTCAATTCTCAAAACTCTATCTGATGGCAGGTGCTGAGCCTCCGAAAAATTGATGTCTAATGCACAACTACCCACAAAAGTAATTTTATTTGGCAAACTTTAGCTTAATACTCAAAAATGAATAATCTCGTCTTGGACCATAAAAATATTGATTTGTCAAACTTTTTTAGATATATTTACCGTGCGTTTCAAAGTGATTTTTCAAGCTTTTTTTTATTTTATAAAAAAATATGATGTCAATACTTCTTTAAGAAATCTTTAAAGTTGATTCTTGTAAAATACGGATTATATATGGTATTTTTCATGTATGTTATATGTCAACGTAGTTTAAAACACATTTTTGAGAAGAAATTACGTTTTTTCAGGCTTTTTCCTCAAAAAAAATGTTTTGAGAAATGAAGTCAACTTATAAATTCCTTTGTTAAGACGACTTTCTTTCGTATTACCTACCAGTAAAAAATGTCCAAATAACAATAACTTCTCATTCATCATAATTTGCAAAAAAAGAAAACTTTTCATTCTTTTTCGGCATTATCGTCTAAAATAACCAATGAATTATTGAAGTTATTTTATTGATTTGTGTCTATCATCATGTTTCATCTTACTACCAACACAAGTCTCTTTTGCTCATATCTCTGAGCAACAAATTAAATATCGGAAACATCAGATGACTTTTGTGATCATAAAAAATCAGGTGCAAGGGCTGTAACATGTTTTTCAAAAACTTAGAGGCAAAAGTGGTTGATGCTTCCCACTCAGAAAATAGTGTAATTACCACAAAACAGACAGGAGA
Source organism: Brasilonema angustatum HA4187-MV1 (assembly GCA_019359695.1). GTDB lineage: Bacteria > Cyanobacteriota > Cyanobacteriia > Cyanobacteriales > Nostocaceae > Brasilonema > Brasilonema angustatum. The sequence goes on along the minus strand of JAHHGV010000041.1, from coordinate 32,858 downwards.
AGTGTTTCCTGAAAATTGTGTGGTTTGTGAAATAAAAATGCCTGAACTTAATGCTTACGGTTTCATAAAAGTGCTGTATCAAGGCTCTGTCAGAGCGGTTATTCCTTTCAATTTTGTCAGTCTTGATACAAGTAGCCTTGAACAACACCAAGATATGAATTTGGAAATAGATAAATATCTAAACAAGTCTTCTGATATAGAGGAATTGTTGAGGAAAATATCTAACTTAAGGGAACTCTCCATCTACACTGCTAGTTTGGACGAACAAAGTATTTTCAACAAGCATTGGCGTGTTACCCTGTCTGAGCACGTGTCTGAGCCATCTCCGGCTGAAACTACAGACTCAGCAGACCATAACTCAATATATCCTACTGATTCTTTACTGAATCGAATATTTGATTTTATTGAGAAGAATTATAATTCAGCGATCGCCCTTTCCGATGTAGCTCAGGCAGTAGGTTACTCCGCAGGTTACTTAACAGATTTGGTGCGACGTCAGACGGGAAAAACAGTCAATCATTGGATCATCGAGCGCCGAATGGCAGCAGCACGTGCCTTACTGCTAAAAACCAACGAAAATGTAAATCACATTGCTTTAACAGTTGGTTATCAACATGAGGGTCATTTCTTTCGTCAGTTTCGTCAGTACCACGGAACCACTCCCCAAGCTTGGAGAAAAATGCAGCACTCTGGGGTGTAGTGTCGAATAAAAGCGAAAAATTGTGAGTCTCACAAAAAGATTGTGCATTGTAGTGGGAGGCAACTTATATGTGTCTCAATGCAGCAAAAGATTATTGAAAGCCCCAAAAGAGTGCGATACGCGTAGCGTCAAGCCTTCGGCTTGTTAAGGTGAGTGAGGTAATTTAGCCGTAACTTAGTGAGGACTTGCGCAAAAATAACGCAATTCTGTCATTGCGATCATATGCGCAAAGCGCACGCCGGAGGCGAACGCGTAGTGTGCCGTTAGGCATGGGGCAGCAATCACAAAGCTTTATTTTTCGTCGCAAGTTTGTAAGTCCTATTGATATTAGCAGGTAGGCGGTACCTACTTGCTCGTCCATCGTCTAGCATCTATAAGTATATCTGCATTCAAGTAGGCTGCTATTACATATCTATTGTGATAATTAACTTTATTCAGAACCCCGACTTCGATTTCGAAGTCGGGGTGTTTGTTTTTTTACGAATCATTTGTGGTGTGTAAAAAAGTTTAATTAACTATTGAGAGTGCTCTACTACAATGCTGACAGTTGTATTATGCTATACATACATTTGCATGTACAATCATAAATTTTAAGTAAATTTTCCCAAGAGTGGTACGAAAAAAATGTGATTCCTTATCCAAAAAAAGTGCATTGTATTGGAATTGTGAAAAACGTAGCATAATGACCGTAGACTTACGGATTTGGGAAATCATATCATATGTCAAAAATTAATCTACCTATTTAGGACTAAATGCTTACTGAAGAGCTAACCAAAGAAGCTCTGATAACTGACGAAGACCGGCGAGCATTTCTTTGAACACTTTTCTTGAAGCAATTGATGCTTTTAGAGCAGCTATATTTTTTCAATTTCTAACGCTTACTAATCCTTAATCGTGATGTTTTTACTGCTTCTGAAGCCAGTTTAGGCTTTATTGTTGGCTTAATTTTTATCTAAGCCTCGATAGTTTACTTTTGTTTAATAGCTAAAAATAACTGATAATATTGTTGTATGATAAAACGTCTAAGAAAACTTGTGTATTTTAGTTAAGTATTGGTGTAATTATTAATAATAAAAGTAGAAAATGTGGGAAAATTTATTTTAAAAGTAAGGAAAAATATTATCTTTATAATTGGTTGACAAAACTTTAAAAAACTGTTAGTTATTAAAGAGAACCTAGGCACAAATTACATACAATTTTGGAGTTTAGTTATGGCTAATATCGAGCAAATTGGTTTCCAATCCAACAGTAATTATAAAGTTATTGTTGAAGAAATAATCGAAAGTGAATTAGAAAAAATCGTGGGAGGAGATAGTTCTGAAGTTTCACAAAATTCTGTTCAGGTAACTAATGGAAGTGACTCTATCGTTCAGAGTTCTAGTCAACAATCTGGAAAAAATTCTGGTAAAAGACCCAGACTATCGCTCAATGAACTTCTCAAAAGTTTAGGTATCAATATAAATGTTGATATTAAAGTTCCTTGACGTTGCTCTTTGAGGTTAAGAGATTATTCATTAGGATTCACGACAACTTTGTTTAAACTGTAACCGTTCACGAGGTGAGCAAAAAAAATCGAACATGAAATCCACGAAATCACTACTAAAATCAACCTAAGTTTGATTTTTTGGGTAATTTTGAATAGGAAAAACCGCCCTTAGTCGCCTGCCAACTGTTTTTTAAGCATTTAGGCAAAAGACCTCCGCCCGTGAACGATTACATTTAAACTCAGCCTTTGTGCATCCAAGAAAAGTATATATCCCCAGCTTCTTTAGAAGTCGGGGATATTGTTTTTTATGAATAACTTAGTATGTTTTAGCTTGCTTAAGCTGTAAAAGCTTGCAATATCTGTAAATAACTTTAAAAAACTTTATTTGTAGATTTATTCACTACTTTACATATCAAGGTTTTATTTTTTATAAGAGTTTTTCTTCCTATTGATTCCACCTTTTTTACTTTTCTTTCTTTGAGGTTTTTGTTGCTATTTGATAACTAGATAAAATCTAATCTTCATAAAAGTATTGCTTATCTTCATCTTAAATTTATATTATTTAAATGATTAACGTAGTATTATTTAAACATAGTGAAAAACAAAGCTTTTCCAAACAAAAACTTGTTAGAAGTTACATGAAAGTAAAATCTAGCAATTAAGATAGTAAAAAATCAGCAGATAATTATCAAGCTATCTAAAGATTTTTATTATTAACAATATTTGGTTAAGTCAATCAAATTATTTCACTGTCCCAAAACTATTTTTCCCAGGAAGGAACCTTTATGTCAGTAGTAACAATTGTGACCGAATTAACCGAAGCAGAAATCAGCGGAATTGTTGGTGGTGCTAAAACAACTGCTAAGACTAATGGTTACAGTAGTTCCGAAGGTTACAACTCACAATCATCCAATCAATCTGCTACTAACGTAGCTAATGGTGGAGGAAAAGGAAGCAAGACAACAGCTAGCTCTTATCAAGAGTCGAATCAATCGATTGATAATAGCAAAGACAAAGCGTACATCAAGTATTATGGTTGATAAGAAATTATCTCCATAGTACGTTCAAAACGAAATAATCCCACTGTCCCAACACTATTTTTTACCAGGAAGGAATCTTTATGTCAGTAGTAACAATTGTGACCGAATTAACCGAACAAGAAATCAGCGGAATTGTTGGTGGTGCTACAAAAGCCTATACTTCTGGTAAGAGCAGTTCCGAAGGTAAGAACTCACAATCTAACAATCAATCTGCTACTAACGTAGCAAATGGTGGTGGAAAAAAGAGTGAGACAAAAGCTAGCTCTTATCAAGGTAACTCTCAATCGATTGATAATAGCGCAGACCAAGCGTACATCAAGTATTATGGTTGATAAGAAATTATCTCCATAGTACGTTCAAAACGAAATAATCCCACTGTCCCAACACTATTTTTTACCAGGAAGGAATCTTTATGTCAGTAGTAACAATTGTGACCGAATTAACCGAACAAGAAATCAGCGGAATTGTTGGTGGTGCTACAAAAGCCTATACTTCTGGTAAGAGCAGTTCCGAAGGTAAGAACTCACAATCTAACAATCAATCTGCTACTAACGTAGCAAATGGTGGTGGAAAATATAGCGAGACAAAAGCTAGCTCTTACCAAGGTAACAATCAATCAATTGATAATAGCCGCGATGTTGCGGTCGTTAAGTACTACTACTAAGTTATCTCCATAGTACGCTTTAGTTAAGTGACCATCTCAACAAAAGTCACTACAGCAATTTGTATTGCCAAAAATTCCTGTATCATGATTTTGTATCATCAGTACAAGTCAAAACAGCACTAACCTAAAAGGTATGCAAGTTATAGATTACTTCGTTAAGACAGTTATTAACCAGTAGTCCTTTGCCAGATGCTGCCAACAACTGACAAAGAACTAATAACGGCCCTTACGAATAACTGCACGAGCATCTTATAAGAATAGTGGTCTGGTATTTTTTGGCTGCAAAAATTGCTACATCGTTACTTTGAACATTGACGGGTGTAAGCTGGATAAAAGTCAAAGGTCAAAGGGTAAGAGACCTTCGTTTGTTATTCCTTACTTCTTACCTACCCGTCAACTTCCCCCTTGAACAATTAATAAATTTGTGGTGATAACAGGAAATGTTCCTTGTTTATCCGCTATTGACGCATCAAAATTTTTTGTTTCCTCAGCCTTCGACCTCTCATTAAATGGTAGGTTCATTTCCGTTCATATATGGATTAGAACTAAGGCACGGTGACGAAATTGCCTGTATTGCATAATTTTTCTGGAGTGAAGTCATGGGTAATGTCAATAAAATGAATATACGACTCAGCAGTAATGATAAAGTTATTGTTGAGGAACTGATAGAAAATGAATTAGAAGGAATAGTGGGAGGAGTAACTTCTACGTTGGTTTCAAATGTAACTGCAGTTTCAACTGATGGAAATGACGTCAGTATTAATGACGTGAAGATAGACATAAAAAATGATTCAAAAAACATAAAAAAAATTGTAACCAAAGTTAAAAAACGAACTAAGTATAAAAGAACCGTGTCCACTTAGGTTTCACGACGACTCTCTTGAAACTCTAACTGTTCATGGAGTGAATAAAAAATATCTAACATGAAATGACACTGAATCACTACCAAAACTAGACTATACTTAATGCTTTCTGGATGATGTTGAATATAAAAAACAGTGTTAAGTGGGCGGCTAATTGTGTTTTAAGCATTTAGGTAAAAGACCTATTCCCCGTAAACGGTTACATTTCAACTCACACTTTATGGTATCCAATGAAAGTACATATTTCTGCCTTCTTTAGAAGTCAGAAATATGTACTTTCATGAGTCATTTGGGATCTTTTAGGTCTAAGTAGGTAGTCACTTATTCAGGTCTGTCAGAAAACATTAATTGATTTTACAATTTTTGGTTAGACTTTCTAAATTAATCTGGAAAATTTTCTAATAGTTTACTATTCCTACTTTTCCTATCTTTCTTACTTTGAAAGTCTGATTGGTATCTGATAATTTTATAGCAATCCTAATCTATAAAAAAAATATCTTATTTTTATAGTTACTTTATAAAAGATACTCGAAAAAGATGTAATATTTAAAATGTAGTGAAAGTGCAATACTTAACCAAAAAATGTCGTTTAATGTAAAAAAATCATGTTTAACGACAAAAGAAAAAATCAGTAGAGAATCATGAATGGAAGGCTCTAACGATTTTTGTTATTAACAATGATTGGTTAAGTAAAGAAAATAATTTCACTCTCCCAAAACTATTTTGTACAAAGAAGGAACTTTTATGTCATTTGTAACACTTGAGCAACAAACACTCGCAGTTTTCACCGAGTTAACTGATGAAGAAGTCAATGGAATTGTAGGAGGAGGAGGTGCAGACGTCGCTGTTGGTGTTAAAGCTCCCACTAAAGTGAAAATTGATGGCACAGTTGTAAACGTCCAACAAGCCACTCAAGTTGGTACTGCAGTAGTAATTGGTGAGGGGAAAGCTAGTGTTAAACAAGATGTAACTCAAAAGATTATTCAGCCGAAACGCCGATAAAACACTCATACCCTGTGGTAAGCTCCTCCATGTCTACAAAATCAACGAAAAGCTTATACTGTAAATTTTTTGACTTTTGACTGACTCGGTAGGGTTACTAGCTTATCTTTATAGTATGCTCATGTTGAGTGAGCACCTCAACCAAAAGCCATTACAGCAGTTTGTATTGCCAAAAATTCCTTTATCATGCATGATTTGTGTCATCAGTACAAATCAAAACAACACTAAGCTAGAAGATATGCAAGTTATAGATTATTTCGTTAAGACAGTTATTAACCAGAAGTCCTTTGTCAGATGCTGCCAACAACTGACAAAGGACTAATAACGACCCTTACGAATAAGTATACGAGTATCTTATAACATAGTGATCTGGTATTTTCTGGCTGCCAAACCTGCTACAATGTTACTTTAAACATTGGCGGGTGTAAGCTGGATAAAAGTGAAAGGTCAAATGGTAAGAGACCTTCGTCTATTATCCCTTACTTCTTACCTACCCGTCAATATTCTCCTAAATAATTCAATAAAATGTGGTTCTGACAAGAGCCACTGCTTGTTTATGCTGAATTAAAGCTGCAACTTCTAAAGTTGCGGTAGCAGAATGGGATAGTCTGTGGTGATTAATCAAAGAAGCGACTTGTTCCGCAAAGAAGCTTTAGACCGTGCTTCTTCGCCTGAAGAATTAGATCACATCATGCAGGTAGTCAGCCCGAAAAAGTGGCTACCTATAGTTGCAGTTGGTTCGTTGGTGGCGATGGGGCTGACTTGGAGTTTTTTAGGTCGAATCCCAATTACGGTCACGGGTACTGGAATTATAGTCTATCCCAGTACAATTACCTCATTTCAGTCACCGCTTGGTGGTAAATTACAAACAGTTAACATCCGGGTTGGCGATTTTGTAAATAGAGGAGATATATTGGCAACGCTAGACCAAAGCGAACTTCTCAAACAGCTACAACTACAACGCTCTAAATTAGGGCAACTACAAACAGAAGATCGCCTTGCTAGTTTAGTGCAACTACAGCGGCAAAAAGCAGACGAAGAAGCGATGAAGCAGCAAAGCGAATCTTTGCGGCAAAACCTCCAGGCAGTACAGAAATTAACACCAATTTTAAGAGACAAAGGGCTAAATTCGATTCAACGCGATCGCGTTAACCAAACACAAACTTTAAAACAACTGCAAAAACTGCTACCGACTTTCCAACAGAGATTGAACAACCGTCAGCAGTTATTAAACGAAGGAGCAATTGCTGGCGATATGGTACTACAGGCACAGCAGGATTATTTAAATGCTGTGACACAAATTAATGAAGCCGAATCGCAACTCAAGCAACTGGATGTCAAAGAAGCAGATGCACAAAGACAATATTTAGAGAACCTAAACTCAATTAAAGATTTGCAAGCGCAGTTAAAACAACTAGATAGTAAAAAAGCAACCGCAGCGCAACAAGATTTAGAAGCAGTAACCATTCGCAAAAAAGAAATTCAGGAAGTCCGGCGCAATATTGCTCAATTAGCACTGCAATTGTCGAGTAGCAGTTTAATCAAGAGTAGCTACTCTGGACGGATTTTAGAAATTTCGGCAACTCCAGGACAAGTTGTCTCACAGGGTACAGCCATAGGAACAATAGCCGCACAACAGCGATCAACTCAACCTATGAGTGTGGCATTTTTTCCTGTTGGCGATGGCAAGAAAATTCAAAAGGGAATGAAGTTACAAGTCACGCCTAGTACAGTGCAACGGGAACGCTTTGGTGGCATCATTGGTGGTGTCACAGATGTCTCACCCTTTCCTGTGACTAAACAGGGTGCATTAAGTGTAGTAGGTAATTCCGAATTTGTGGAAGCTTTAATGTCACAAGGACCGCAAATCTTAATGACTTCCCGACTGCAATCAGACTCTTCGAGCTTTAGCGGCTACAAATGGTCTTCTTCAACTGGACCACAGATGAAAGTCACTTCAGGAACTACTACCTCAGTACAAGTCACTGTGGAAGAACGCGCCCCGATTACATTTGTTCTGCCGCTTTTGAAATCCTGGAGTGGTATTTCGTGATCTGGTATAATATCATGTCCAGCAGAACACAAATTATACCCTTTCATTTCAATGTTGATATAAATAGACAGCATCAGAAGCGCGATAGCTTCGCTGCTGCGCGGTGCGCAGATCGCTATAACGCACTTCACTAAATTGGATAATTTATTTTTTGGTGTTCCCTTACATAATTGATGACTAAAAATTAAATCACAGTTCAAATTTTTAAAAAATATTTTTATGTTCTGGGAAAATTTAAAAAAGACATTAGCGCAATTGCCTAAAAAAAAGCGGTGTCGCACTCCTACTCTGCTGCAAATGGAGGTAGTAGAATGTGGCGCTGCTGCTTTGGGAATTATTCTAAGTTATTACCATCGTATTGTCCCACTGACGGAACTGAGGCAAGCCTGCGGTGTATCGCGGGACGGAGTTAGTGCTTTAAATATCCTCAAGGCTGCTAGAAACTATAAACTTAGCGCCAAATGCTTTAAGACCAACTTAGCTGGGTTGGAGTCGTTGAAATTTCCCTATATTATATTTTGGAACTTTAACCATTTCCTAGTTGTAGAGGGATTCGGCAAACAGCAAGTTTTTCTTAATGACCCCGCTATGGGACGGCGGACTGTTTCCCTAGAAGAATTTAGTGGTGCTTACACAGGTGTCGTACTAGTTGCAGAACCTAGTGCAGAATTTAAACGCGGAGGACGCAAGCCCAGCACAATCTTAGCTTTGTGGTCACGGCTGCGAGGTTCTATTAGTGCATTGATTTACTGCGTGGTGGCAGGATTTTTGCTAGTCATTCCCGGACTGGCGCTACCTGCATTCTCCCAGGTATTTGTAGACAACGTATTGATTGAGCATCGGTATGAATGGTTGCGTCCGCTAATTTTAGGCATGCTATTTACAGCTGCACTGAATGGGTTTTTGACGCTGTTACAGTTGCAGTTCTTGCGGAAGATGAAAATCAAGTTGTCCGTGGGGATGAAGAGTCGGTATCTGTGGCACATTTTACGCCTACCCCTGAGTTTTTATGATCAGCGGTATGCTGGGGAAATCAGTAGCCGTATACAGCTCAACAATAGTGTTGCTGATATGCTTTCGGGTGAGTTAGCGACTACAGTCATTGCAGCAGCGTCTGTATTTCTATATGTAATAGTGATGTTGCAATATGATGTGGTGCTAACCTTAGTTGCGATCGCTTTTGTGATTATAAACCTTGCAGCCTTGCAGTGGGTGAGAGGGCGGCGCGTAGATGCCAACATTAAACTCATCCAAGAACAAGGAAAAGTCAGCGGCGTAGAGATTTCTGGTCTTCAGAGTATGGAGACGCTAAAAGCATCTGGGTTAGAATCAGATTTTTTTTCCCGCTGGGCCGGTCACTATGCCAAAGCCATCAACACCGACCAAGAATTAGAGGAAACAAACCAGACAATTGGTGTTTTACCAAGTTTTCTCGAAGCGATCGCTTCCATGCTACTTTTAGCTATGGGCGGTTTGCGAGTTATGGATGGAGCTTTGAGCATCGGAATGTTAATCGCCTTTCTCGGTATGATGGAAAGGTTTTTCGCTCCAGTAAGTAATCTCATCAACTTGGGAAGCCAACTCCAAGAGATGGAAGGTAATCTCACTCGCCTTGATGATATCCTACGTAATCCAATTGATCGGCAGCTTGAGCAGGAAAGCAGGGAAGTAAGGGACCACAGGGGCAGGGAATCTCAGGGAGAAATAAATTCTTCCTTGCCTTATGTACCTTCCTTGTCTTCCAGCTTACGGCTCGTCGGATCGCAAACATCCCCCTATCTTCTGCCCAAACTCAGGGGGTACGTAGAATTACGCAATTTGACATTTGGCTATAGCCAAATTGCTCCACCGCAGATTGAAAATTTTAATCTTTTGCTCAGGCCAGGGCAACGAGTTGCTTTGGTAGGTGGAAGTGGTTCTGGAAAGTCTACCATTGCCAAACTTTTGTGTGGCTTATACCAACCGTGGGAAGGAGAAATTCGATTTGACGAAAACCCCAGACAGGAAATTTCTCGTCAAGTACTAGCCAATTCTATTTCTGTTGTAGAGCAAGAGATTTTGTTATTTGCTGGTAGCGTCAGAGATAACTTGACGCTTTGGGATACTACTATTCCTGACAGTCATCTGGTTCGGGCTTGTCAAGACGCAGAACTTCACGATGTCATCCTTTCACTGCCAAATGGGTACAATTCCGACCTTTTGGAAGGTGCTACCAATTTGAGTGGTGGTCAGCGACAACGGCTAGAAATTGCACGTGCTTTGGTGAATAATCCTAGTATTCTGATTATGGATGAAGCCACAAGCGCCCTGGATAGCGAAACAGAAAAGAACGTCACTCGTAATCTGCGGTTGCGTGGTTGCACTTGCATCATTGTGGCGCATCGACTCTCAACCATCCGAGATTGTGATGAAATTATTGTTCTTGATCGCGGCAAGATAGTCCAACGGGGAACCCATGAAGAATTACAGCAAGTTGAAGGGCTGTACTTAGAATTAATCCGCAGTGATGGAGAGGAGCAGGGAGCAGGGAGCAGGGAGCAGGGAGCCGGGGGCAGGGAGCAGGGAGTAGAGAGCAGGGAGCAGGGAGCAGGGAGCCGGGGAGCTCGGGGAGAAATAAATTCTTCCTTGTTGTCTTTTTCAAATCTCAAAGGACAACACTACTATTTAGGATGCAATGAATCGCTACAGCTAAATGAGCCTGAGACAATTTGGCTAGTGAAATCTGGTTGCTTGGCGTTATTTGCGATTGCAAATAACAATAGCATTCCAAAAGATACCCGTCGCTATTTATTTAGTAGCACAGCAGGACAGGCGATATTTGCGACTGCACCAAGTTTACAAGACAACGAGCAAGAAATCTTAGCGGTGTCGCTTGAGGAGACAGAAATTCTCAAAGTATCCAAAGCCGACTTTAACCAATTGTTTGCTAACGCTAATAAAGAAGTCGTAACTCTGATAGAACACTGGATTTATCAATTAGGTTCAGTGCTTGCTGGCATCACTACACCAACGATACCAACATCGCTTCCGGAAACCCGCGACATCTCCTTAGTCAAAGACCAAATATTCCAGCCGCATCAAATATCGTGGGTGCAAGTCGTGCAAGGACGTGTTCGATGGATGGGGTTTGAGGAACTCTCGTTAACTCGTGCATCAGCAATCTTGCCTTTAGGTGCGAATATGTGGCTACAAGCAGATAACGCTGTTGAGCTAAAAAGTGTTAACACCTTAGAAATCGAAGATATCAATTCCTTATTAGGCGGTTTGTCCCAATTACAAACTTATTTTCTTTATTGTATTAATCTGCTTCAACGGCAGGAAGTGGATGCAGAATTACTGAGATTTCAAGCCAGAGAACGTCTTGAAAGGCAAGTGATGCAAGAGACGTTAGCAGAATTAGCATCTGTATTGCCACAGCCAAACTCAGACAGACTAAATAATCCTTCAGAATTCAGTAGTAGTCTTGATTCAACTGATCCAGATCAAGCCTTACTAATTGCTGCTGGTGCCGTAGGACGAGCATTAGGAATTAAGATTTGTCCCCCAGCTGCATCAGAAGATTTATCACGAGTGCAAGATCCTGTGGAAGCGATCGCCCGTGCTTCCCATATCCGTGTGCGGCGAATTCAGTTGCGAGACAAGTGGTGGGAAAAGGATTCCGGGGCAATGTTGGCATTTACGATTGAGGACAAACTGCCAGTAGCACTATTACCAGTGTCTGCTACGCGTTACGAACTCTACGCCCCTTCGGAACAAAGGCGCATTCCTGTGGATACCCCCATAGCAAGAGTGTTAGCTTCGACTGCCTATGTATTCTATCGACCTTTGCCTGATAAACAGCTCAAAACTCTTGATTTGCTTCGGTTTGCCCTTCAAGGTCATTACAAAGAACTCATTACAGTTTTAGTGATGGGCATGACTATCAGCTTATTAGGAATGCTAACACCTCAAGCTACAGCAATCCTGATCGACAAAGCTATCCCAGATGCTAATCGGGGGTTGTTAAGCCAAATTGCTTTTGGTTTGATAGCTGCTGCCTTTGGCGGAATGCTGTTTCAACTAGCCCTTGGATTTGCTACCATTAGGCTAGAAACTTTTGCCGATTCCTCTACTCAAGCCGCAGTGTGGGATCGATTGTTAAAGTTAAAGGCTTCCTTTTTCCGCTCCTTCTCAGTTGGTGATTTGGATTCTAGAGTTACGGCGATTACTCAAATTCGCCAAAGACTAGGTAGTACAATCTTAAGAACAATCTTCTCCAGTTTGTTCTCGCTACTCAATCTGGGACTATTGTTCTACTACAGTCTTCCCTTAGCTTTGATAGCTTGTGTGGTAGCATTCGTAAATATTGCTGTCACAATCATCTCTGGTACTCTGATTGTCCGCAAAGTTCGCCCTCTGCTAGAGCAAGAAGGACAAATCTTTGGTGTAATGGTGCAGTTAATTAATGGAGTTACCAAACTCCGAGTCGCTAAAGCTGAAGCCCGCGCCTTTGGTTATTGGGGAAAACAATATACCCATCAATTGAAATTAATCCTAAGTACCCAAGTCATTGAAGACACTGTCACCGTTATCAATCACGTGTTACCTGCATTAACAACTGCTGCCCTCTTCTGGTTTGCTACTAGCTTAATTGGGCAGTCCCAAGTTCCTGGAGGCTCTGGTTTATCAACTGGTACTTTTTTAGCATTTAACGTAGCTTTTGGCACTTTTGTCAACGGAGCCACCAGTTTAAGTAGCACAGTTGTGGAAGTTTTACAAATCTTGCCTTTGTGGCAACGTGCTCAACCTATACTGCAAGGTGAACTAGAAGTCAAGTCTCATCAGGCAGATCCAGGAAGACTATCGGGTAAATTAGATGTAGACAGGTTATCTTTCCGCTACCGCGATGATGGTCAATTAATCTTGGAGAATGTCAGTATCCACGCCCAACCAGGAGAATTTATTGCCATTGTCGGGTCTTCAGGTAGCGGGAAATCAACGTTATTAAGGTTACTTTTGGGATTTGAATTCCCAAAGTCTGGCACGATTTATTACGACGGACAAGACTTGGCAGGGTTAGATGTCCATGCTGTGCGCCGCCAATTAGGTGTAGTACTGCAAAATAGTCGCTTGATGTCAGCCTCAATTTTTGAGAATATTGCCAGTAATGCATTGATTACGATGGATGAAGCTTGGCAAGCAGCTCAAATGGCAGGTTTTGCAGATGATGTTGCGGCGATGCCGATGCAAATGCATACAATCGTGAGTGAGGGAGGTAGTAATCTCTCCGGCGGACAACGACAGCGGCTGTTGATTGCTCGCGCACTCGCATTAAAACCCCGCATTTTGTTATTTGATGAGGCTACCAGTGCGCTTGATAACAGAACTCAGGCGATCGTCAGTGAAAGTTTAGATAAACTGCAAGTTACCCGAATCGTCATCGCCCACCGACTGAGTACAATCCGTAACGCTGACCGCATCTATGTACTCCAAGAAGGTCGAATTTTGCAGCAGGGTCGTTTTGAAGAACTGGCTAAAGTTGAGGGGCTGTTTGCTCAGTTGATGGCGAGGCAAATGGCTTAACAATTCAAAATTCGTCTTGCAAAGTTTGCTTTGTCAGGAAACCGTTTGGCTGAGCTCACGGCCGAAGCCCACAACAGCGCACTGGCTCCCCTTAAAAAGCTACGGTGTACACACAAGTTCTTGAATTAAGTAGGTCGGTGTTGAAAATTGTCGTTATGACAAGGCAGGAGGCAGAGGGCAGAAGGCAGAAGAGAAGAGCTTTTTGGGCAACTTTACTTTCCGTTACATACTTCGGTTTTTTTGCGCCGTTCTACTTACCCACTCATACCAAGTTGCAATCAAACGTAGCATCTGTCATTGCGAGCGAAACGAAGTGCAGCGAAGCAATCTCCCCTAACCACAAATTACTATAACAGAAGGCAACTTGATATCATTCGCTGCAAAACCTCACCCTAGCTTTTAGCTGCGCTAAAATCTTTCCCTCTCCTTGGTAAGGAGAGGGATGCCCGACAGGGCAGGGTGAGGTTCCGAACGCGAGTGCGTCTCGTAGAGAGGGAATGCTGCGCTAAAATCTTTCCCTCTCCTTAATAAGGAGAGGGATGCCCGACAGGGCAGGGTGAGGTTCCGAGCGCGAGTGCATCTCGCACCAGAAGGAATTTTGAGTCATATCATGTCCGCTTGAATGCCCGTCATTGCGCTAACTCAGATCCTGCACCAGTCGCATTACCCGCCTAGGGTTTAAACCCCAGGCTAATAGCTAAAGTCTTCTAAAGAAGACTGAGTAAGAATTTCAGTCCATTTCAACTGAGATCTTGCACCATTCTCAATCACCGTAGGGTGGGCACTGCCCACAACGTAAAAATAAGGTTTTGAGCGAACTCTAGGCAGTGCCCACCTTACAAAAATTGCAATAACGCAACTGCTGCAAGATGTGAGCGCCCGACTAGCCGCGTTTTTTCGCCGCTAGCAACAAATAAAACTTGTACATTTTTCAAAGGAGGGCTAAAAGCTTTGCTATATAAGGCTTATAAAATGTGCAAGTTAGGAGTTTTAACGGACTTAAACTTTGAGCCAAGAAATTTATTTCTTGGCGGACGAGAATTATGGTGCAAGATCTGAGCCTCTCACGGGCGCGATTAACGCTCCCGCAAAATATGAAACAAGCACATTTTTCTGGGATTTCTCAAAGCCTTACTGTATAACGGTTCTAAAATGTGCAAGTTAAGAGTAAACTGATTTATTCCCTACACCCTTACACTCCTTCTTCTTGACGCTACGTGTATCGCAAAGGAACAACAGACGCATAAAGGCGTATTGCACTTGAGAAATGTGAGCTAAAGTGGGCTAAAAATAATTCCCCCCAGCCGTTTTTATATGTGGCTCAGGGGGAAAAATAGGTCGTAGACTATAGAGTTTCGGTATATATCTTGATGTTTTTATTCTATTAACTGTGTTCACTTTTGTACAGTCTTATCGCAACAATTTACGGTATTTTTACAACATCTTTACTAGTTCTTTATTCTCGCTATTTCTTGAACTAGTCTTATATATAAGTGTAGCATTACATCTACTGCCCAAACTTTCTAAATTGAGTCTATCTGTAAAAATATGAACATTAAAATTGTCATGAGTACGGTTCTGTTTACTTTTTTTGGGTTGACAGCACAAGCCTTCGCACTCAACGAGCAAGACTTGGAAGTTTTGAAAACAACAAATACTTGTCCTCGTTGTGATTTAAGTGGTGCTGATTTATCTCAAGCTAGATTAAGTGGAGCCAACTTACGAGAAGCAAACTTGAAAGGTGCCAATTTAGCTGGGGCAAACCTGAGAAATGCAGATCTCACAGGTGCAAATCTAGAAACCGCAGTCTTAACCTCCGCAAACCTCTCGAATGCTTCCTTAACTGGTGCAAATCTCAAATCAGCATCTCTGAACAATACCGATTTGAGTTCTGCTGGATTCATCGGTGCCAATTTAGAAGCTGCCAATCTCACAGGAGCTAAACGACAGTATACAAACTTTCGAGGCGCAAATTTCCGTTTGACCACAATGCCCACAGGCTATGTCACTTCTGACAAAAATTATGGCTGGTCATTACAGCGTCCAGCTCAACAAGTTGAATGTGATAAGTTCAAAAACCAAAAGGTTCCTGGTACAACTTGTCGCGGCGAGTAAGTAGGTCGGCGTAAATAATTATTGTTGGGATAAGGCAGGGGGACTCGGGGTCCCCTTTGGGGATAGGGGGAAAAGGGGGCTCTGAGCAGGGAGAGTAAGAGTTTGAGCCTTATTTACTTTTCTTCACACAGTTTGGTTTTATTGCACCGACTTACTTAAACAGGAGTGAGGGAGGGAACGAGGAAAGGAGCGAGGGAAGAGTTAATGCTCAATAAGTCTTTTCTCTCACTCTCACACTCCCTTATACCATTTCACGAAATCCCTGATACAAATGATTGGTTTCTAATTCTTTC
The DNA here is from genome assembly GCA_019359695.1 of Brasilonema angustatum HA4187-MV1. Lineage (GTDB taxonomy): Bacteria > Cyanobacteriota > Cyanobacteriia > Cyanobacteriales > Nostocaceae > Brasilonema > Brasilonema angustatum. The sequence continues at coordinate 17,080 of JAHHGV010000041.1, read as the reverse complement.
CCCCTACTCCCTGCTCCCTGCTCCCTGCCCCATTTGTATCAACCTTAAAGTGAAACGGTATCACTTCCCCACTCTCCCTATCTGTTTCACTTCCTGACTTTCAAAATATATGGAAGTTCAATCAGCATTTAGTTAACATTTCTTTATCATGAGAAAAATGACAAAATACTGTGTAACTTAATTCACCAATGCTCACTCTTATTAAAGACTTGGCAATCAAACTGGCACCTCGCTTAATTGAGATTCGCCGTCATATCCACTCTCACCCAGAACTTAGCGGTCAAGAACAGCAAACATCTGCTTTTGTTTCTGGTGTTTTATCTTCTAATGGTCTTCACGTAAAAGAGCGGGTGGGTAAAACTGGCGTTGTTGCAGAACTGCAAGGAACTGGCAAAGATGAGCGTCTATTGGCAATTCGCACTGATATGGATGCGTTACCAATTACAGAACGCGCCTGTCTAGAGTTCGCCTCTCGCTCACTAGGTATTATGCACGCTTGTGGTCATGATGTCCACACGACAGTCGGCTTAGGAACGGCAATGGTACTGTCTCAAATAGCAGAGGAGTTACCGGGTGGAATACGGTTCTTATTTCAGCCAGCAGAAGAAATAGCCCAGGGCGCTAGTTGGATGATAGACGATGGCGTAATGAACCAGGTTTCAAATATACTTAGCCTTCATGTTTTCCCTTCGATACCCGCAGGTTCGATTGGTGTGCGTTACGGCGCGTTGACGGCAGCTGCTGATACTTTAGAGATTATCATTATCGGTGAATCCGGACATGGTGCTCGTCCTCATGAGGCGGTAGATGCTATCTGGATTGCTTCCCAAGTCGTAACTACACTGCAACAAGCAATTAGCCGAACCCAGAATCCTTTACGTCCTGTCGTGTTAAGCATAGGGCAGATTAACGGTGGTAGAGCGCCAAATGTGATTGCTGATAAAGTGCAGTTGTTGGGAACAGTCCGTTCTCTCCATCCCGAAACCCGTGCTAATCTTCCAAATTGGATTGAAAAAATTGTCGCTAACGTATGTGAGCCGTACGGTGCAAAATATCAGGTAGATTATCGCCAAGGCGTGCCTAGCGTGCAAAACGATTATTTCCTAACGCAGTTGACGCAAACAGCAGCAGAACAAGCATGGGGTACCGATCGCGTTCAAGTGTTACCCGAACCTTCTCTTGGTGCTGAAGATTTTTCTGTTTATTTAGAACACGCTCCTGGTAGTATGTTTCGCTTGGGTGTGGGCTTCAAAGATAGGCTCATCAATTACCCGCTGCACCATCCACTCTTTGAGGTGAATGAATCTGCCATTATTACTGGAGTTGTGACGATGGCGTATACAGCTTACAAATACTGGCACCAAACTTGATAAACTTAATTTTAAAGAAAAACTCCCACCATCTAGCACGTGTTGGGAGTTGGTATTATAGCACAACTAACCACAAGATGCAAATTTTTGTGTCTTGTGGTTCCAGAAACTACTTAGCGCCGACTACGCCCAATTTCTTTTGAATCTCGGTCTTAGCAGCTTTAAATTCTGTAGCCAATTGCTCGCTTTGCTCGGTGTTCAAGTTGTTGCGAATAGCAGCAAACATCGAGCTTTCTTCTTGACGTATGTGGTCACCAACAGCATCCATTAGCTGTTTGATTTGACCTTTGAATTGCTCTATGTTAGAGGGGTTGATACCCTTGATTTGCTCTAACATCTTCTTCATTTGCGCTTGCTCGTCGTACAGTTCTTGAGTATCGTTCTGACCGTAAAAAGGACGTACTCTCGGGTAGACGACTTGCTCTTCAGCTTCAGCGTGAGCACTCAAATCCTTGTATATTTGACCAAAGTACTCTTGAATCTTTTGGGGATCATTGCTTGCCAAAAGTTGAGTGAACAAGGTGTTAACCTTGCCGTGATCCAAACGAATAACATCTTGGATGTTCAGATCCTTCTTGTCAGTGTTTTGGGTAACAGCACTACCTAAAACGCCACTGACTGCAGCCATAGCGTCTTGAACGCGTGCCCAAATTCCTTGATCAGCATCAAGTCCCGTCAGTTCACGGACACCCAAAACTTCTAGAACACCTTTGAGTTGCTCTTGGTGGGCGCGGTTCTCAAAGTTAATTGTATTTAGAGGTGCGATCGCCAGCAATACGTCAGCACCAATTTTTTGTGCTGCTTTGTGAACAGTCAAGCCGCTCATAACTTGTTGGTGCTTCAGCAATTCATGCTGAAATACTTTCTCGTACAGGCTCATATCAGAGCCTTGCTGCAATTTACGAACCTTTTCAATCATTTCTGTAATGGTTTTTTTTGGCTCGGCTTGGATGCCATACTGACCAATAACAGTTTCCAGAACACCCAGGTTCTTTTGGTCATCATTGAGCATATTCCGAAGGCGCTCAGCTATTTCTTGATCGCTGACTTCTTTAATCAACTGCTGCTCATTTTCAATCAGCAATTGTTGAAGTGCTTTGATATCTGCCAGCTTCACAGCAAGAGCAGAACGCTTGGTATCATCTAGTGTTACAACCATTTTCTGGTATCCCCTCAGGATCAAGTTTTTCGCGTTATTTCCTCTCTCAAAGTGACACAGCTATCAAGAAGGTTCCATCTTTCTTTTGACCGATAGCTCATAAACCATGGGTAGAAAAAGGAGAAGAAAACTTAATAAGTTTTTATGTTCTACTTTGAGATAGATAATTGTTTTTTTAATGCTCATTCGGCAGATAGATTAATTTTTAATACTAGTTTTCTAGATTTACGCAAGAAAAGTCAAAAAAGGATATCAATTCAGAATGCCCGATAATCAGGGGTTAGGGGAGCAGGCACTGAACAAAGCTGTAGAAATCGCGTTATCTAGCCAGTTAGATAAAGTAGAATGTCTCGATGTAGATGTCAAAACAGACCCACTGAAAGTGATTCAAGGAGAAGTTGATTCAGTTTCAATAGAAGGCAAAGGATTGGTAATCCAAAAAGACCTCCGAGCGGAGGAGTTGAAAATGCAAACGGGTAGCGTTGCTATTAATCCTTTGAGTGCAGCTTTTGGTAAGATTGAACTGACAAAACCAACGCAAGCAAGTACACAAGTTGTTTTGCTCGAAAACGATATCAACCGTGCCTTCAACTCAGAATATGTCCGTTCACAGTTGCAAAGCCAGAAAATTCACGTCAACGGGCAGTTAACAACAATTATTCCTCAACACGTGGATTTTCATTTACCTGGCAATAATAAAGTCGCATTAAGCGCTACTATTCTATTAAAAGAAACGAATGAAACTCACCAAGTCGCTTTTTCCGCAGTACCGAAAGTGAGTGCAAATGGAGAAACAGTTTCTCTAGAAAATGTTGAGTATGGTGATACACAGGAAATATCACCAGAGTTGACAAAAGCTTTGATAAATGCAACAAGTGAAATTCTGAATCTGAGTAACTTTGATTTAGAAGGAATAACTCTACGAGTTAAACAACTTGAAGTGGAAACACCTAAACTGATACTGCAAGCTGAAGCTCACGTAGAGCAAATTCCCTCCGCATAAAATTAGGATCCTTAAGGAGAGTAAAAATTATGGAAACTACAGAAAGAACTTCGACACCGTTCCCAAATCTGCCACCAGTTATTGAGAGTGATGATAGAGAGTATCACGATACTGGTGTACCTAGCACTGTTGCGATCGCAGGGCATCCCTTACACCCCCTGAGTGTCGTCTTTCCCATAGCTTTTTTAGCCGGCGCTTTGGGTAGCGACTTCGGCTACTGGTTAACTCATGATTTCTTTTGGGCAAAAGCTTCGCTGTGGTTGATCGGACTGGGATTGCTTGGAGGCGTTTTAGCAGCGCTGATCGGCATTAGCGATTTTTTGCAAATTGAACGAGTCCGCAAGCGTTCTGCTGGCTGGGCGCACCTGACTCTTAACGTAGCGATCCTAGTCTTGAGCGCCGTTAACTTCATTCTGCGTCTCGGCAACCCTGAGTCAGCAATATTACCTTGGGGACTCATACTCTCACTCATTGTCGGTACGCTGACGAGTGCTTCTGGCTGGTTCGGTGCTGAACTATCCTATCGCCACAAAATTGGTGTGGTGGGTGCTGGTAGCAGAAGATATCCGTGACAATCTTTTAGATTTCGCAAATCCCAACCTAAAAAGCTTTGGTGCAAGGACTAAAATCTTTGTTAGTTCCTGGTTGCGAAAATGCTATCAAAACCAACTCAAACCTTTTATATTATCGTCTGTATGCTCATCGTTGTAACGATGGGCTTTTTCTTTAAGTACTACACTGGTCCTGCTCATGAGTGGTTTAATGATTACGGAGCAGCTGTTTTTTATGAAATATTCTGGTGCTTATTTGCATTTGTGTTTTTTAGAAATCGGGCAGCTGTGAAGGAAATTCCTCTGTGGGTATTTCTTATCACCTGCATACTGGAATTTTTACAATTATGGCATCCACCTTTGTTAGAGGAGTTTCGCACTACCTTGATAGGTAAATGGTTAATTGGTACCACCTTTTCTTGGTGGGATTTTCCTCATTATGTGTTGGGTTGTGTTTTAGGTTGGTTGTGGTTGCGTCAATTACATCCTAAAGGTTATGCAAAAAAAAGTTAAAGTTAAACCTAATTCAAAAATTCAAAAGATTGAGGAAGAAGCTGATGGTACTCTTAAAGTGCATCTAAAATCCCCTCCTGTAGATGGCAAGGCTAATGAAGAGTTAATTAAACTACTAGCGGAAAAATTTGATGTGTCAAAATCGCATATCAAAATTAAGTCTGGTTTATCTTCTCGGCAAAAGCTGATTGAGATTGATACAGATTAGACTATCTCAGATTTAACAAGCTAACTCAAAGGCAAGCGACTGTCGTACATGGTTTTTCAACTTGTTTGCATCTGCCCGTGGACGCTACACAAACAAGAACACTAAGAAAACGAATGAGTGTAACAACTCTATTTCTTTTATAGCGTGAACAGACTGTCCGCCCTGATCTAAAAGTCACTATTTCCTGATGAGGTAAATATCTTGCCCGTTTGAAATATTGAACGGGCAAGACTTGCATCTCAAAAAACACACAAGAAATGAATCTTGTTAGAAGTATGACTAAGGCTTTAACTCTTCTGTAATACTAATATAGGCAGGTTGTGCTTTCACTCTTTCTATCCAATCTTGGATAGCAGGAAATTGTGTTAAGTCAAATCCACCTTCATCTGCGACATGAGTGTAAGCAAACAAGCCAATATCAGCAATTGTATAACGATCTCCTACAAAATAAGCGTGGTTGGATAAGTGTTTTTCCATCACCCTAAGAGCTACGTAACCAGGCTCACGTTTTTGCTCTATAACTTGATGGTATTCCTGAGCCTTATTTAAAATAGAAATCCAAAATCTCAGTGTAGCGATATAAGGCTCATGGCTATATTGTTCAAAGAATAACCATTGCAGTACTTGGGCTTTAAAAAAGGGATCATATGGTAAAAACTCTGTTCCTTCACTCAGATAAATCATAATGGCATTTGATTCAGCTAAATATTTCCCTGGTTCAACTTCCAAAACGGGAATTTTTCCGTTGGGATTTTTACCTAAGAATTCTGCCGTTCGAGACTCACCTTTAGTGATATCAACCTCTATCCTCTCAAATGGCATGCCAATTTGCGTCAATAAAAGACGAATCTTGTAACCATTGCCAGAGGGTAAAAAATCATACAAACGCAGGTTTTTCATGCCAAAAAGTTGAGATGAAATGGTTAATGAATTATGCCGTACAAATACAGCATATTATCGAAAAATACAAATAAATATGCTAAAATTGTTTGATATATAGCATTTTAGTACGAAACACAATTCTCTGATTAATAAAAAATAAAAGTAATATTTATTGCAGGATTTCGACGTTGTAATCTTAATAAGCGATAGAATAAAAACTATGTGTGGAAGATTTACTTTAATCCAAACAGCAGAAGCATTATACGAAACCTTACATGTAGAAAAACTTCCCGATCTAGAGCCGCAATATAACATTGCTCCTACGCAAATGGTCGAGGCAGTCTTGTATAATCAAGAAAGTGAAGAGCGCAAATTTCAGAAGTTACGTTGGGGATTAATTCCCTCTTGGTCAAAAGATTTAGGAATCGGAGTCAAGCTGATCAACGCTAGGGCAGAAACAGTAGCAGAAAAACCAGCTTTCCGCTCTGCATTAAAGCACCGTCGCTGTTTGGTAGTAGCAGACGGCTTTTACGAATGGCAGCATCAAGAAAATCAAAAACAGCCCTATTATTTTCATCTGCAAGAAGGAAAACCTTTTGGCTTTGCAGGGTTGTGGGAGCAATGGCGCTCGCCCGAAGGTGAAGAAATCACATCCTGTACAATTTTGACCACAGAGGCAAACGAATTAGTGCAGCCGATTCATCAGCGTATGCCAGTTATTCTTCAACAGCAGGATTACGATGTGTGGTTAAATCCAGAAGTACAAACACGTGAACCGCTACAACAACTGCTGCGCCCCTACCCATCCGAAGCGATGACTGCTTACCCAGTCAGCAAAGTTGTCAACAGCCCCAAGCAAAATATTTCAGATTGTATTAAGCCTTTGTAATTTTTCATGAGGTCTTAATCAGTTAGATTAACTTGTAGTGAGTCTTCAAGCACTGACTAAACACCCAGTCATTGTCATGATTGCGGCAAACCTATCACATAAGCCGTTATGCCAAGAACCCAGAAAAACGATAACTTTGTTGACAAAAGCTTTACAGTCATGGCAGATCTGATCCTCAAGCTTCTGCCAACTAATAAAAAAGCTAAAGAAGCCTTTGTTTATTACCGAGATGGAATGTCCGCTCAGTCGGAAGGAGAATATGCTGAAGCCTTGGACAACTACAAAGAGGCATTAGAACTAGAGGAAGACACTAACGACCGAAGCTATATCCTCTATAACATGGGTTTGATACACGCCAGCAACGGCGAACATGACAAAGCTCTAGATTTGTATCATCAGGCACTCGAATGTAATCCACGCCTACCCCAAGCTTTGAACAACATCGCTGTCATTTACCACTATCAAGGGGAAAAAGCAAAACAAGCAGGAGACGAAGACGGGGGGGAAGCATTGTTTGACAAAGCGGCTGATTACTGGATTAGAGCTATTCGCCAAGCTCCCAATAACTACATCGAAGCTCAAAACTGGTTAAAAACCAGTGGACGCTCCCAAATTGACGTATTCTTTTAATAATTTGTCGTTAGTCGTTTGTCATGATACTAATGACTAATGACCCTTCGGGGATGACCTGCGGTCACGCTGCGCTAACGCCAGTCGCCTACGGAGGGAAAACGCCAGGTGCTATAACGGGGGGGAACCCCAACGCTCTTATCCTGCGACGGGAAACCCGTCTATGTCCTGCGGACACGCTTTGCTATCAGCACTGGCTCCCCTACCAAGAGCGCTGGACTCACTAATGACTAATGACTAACCATGATTGACCGTGAACAAGTTCATAAAGTAGCTCATCTTGCGCGTTTAGAGCTGACGTCTGAAGAAGAAGAGAAATTCACAACTCAGTTGGGAAGTATTCTTGACTATTTTGAACAGCTGAGTGAATTGGATGTGAATAATGTGCCACCAACATTACGAGCAATTGATGTGAAGAATGTGACACGAGCAGATGATTTACAAGCTTATCCCAACCGCGAAGATATTCTTGAGAGTGCGCCGGAACAAGAAGGGAACTTTTTTAAGGTACCTAAAATATTGAATGAGCAATAGTTAGGATTTATTGGTTAAGTAGCTCAACCAAATTAAACGTGAAATGTCATTGCGAGCAAAACGCAGTGGAGCGAAGCAATCGCAAGAATCGTATTTTCTGTTTTTTATGTTGAGCTACTTAGTAGTTAAAAGTTAGTCATTGTTAGTAACAATTTACAATGCTGCTAGTAGTTCTATCTAAAGATACTCATGCCATTGTTGATTATTAAATATAACTAGTAGTGATTAAGGACTAACTACTAACTAAACTTATGGGCTTGGGAATCCTCAAGGATGGTCAATGGGTCAGTTCTCGCGAGCAAGAAGACTCACAAGGTAAATTTCTCCGTCCTTCAACAACTTTCCGGAACCACATTACAGCAGATGGTTCTAGCGGATTTAAAGCAGAATCAGGGCGCTATCACTTGTACATTTCCTGGGCGTGTCCTTGGGCACACCGCACCGCTATTATGCGCCAATTGAAAGGGTTGCAAGATGTGATCAGCATGTCCGTGGTAGCGGCAGAAATTCATGATAACAGCTGGGAATTTTCTGATGAACCAGGGAGCATTCCCGATACAGTCAATGGAACTCAGTATCTCTGGCAAGTTTATCTCAAAGCTGATCCCAACTATAGTGGACGGGTGACAGTCCCAGTTTTATGGGATACACAAACTGGGACAATCGTCAATAACGAATCCCGCGAAATTATACGGATGTTAGATACAGAGTTTAATGCCTTCGCGAAACAAGATGCAAACTTTTATTCAGAACATTTTCAAAAAGTTATTGACGAGACTATTGATGCAATTTACCAGCCGATAAATAATGGTGTTTACCGCGCGGGTTTCGCCACAATGCAATCAGCTTATGATGAAGCGGTAACCGAACTTTTTGATGCTCTTGATCACTGGGAGCAGGTGTTAGGAAAGCAGCGCTATCTTTGTGGTGAACAAATCACTGAGGCGGACTGGTGTATGTTTACAACCTTGTTTCGCTTTGATGCGGTTTATTATGTACATTTCAAATGTAACTTACGTCGGATTGTAGATTATTCCAATCTGTGGAACTATCTCAAAGACCTTTATCAACAGCCAGGAGTTAAAGAAACTTGTAACCTGGACCACATCAAACGGCATTATTACAGAAGTCATCCTAAGGTTAACCCAACTCGAATTGTACCGAAAGGACCGATTATTGATTTTGATGCACCGCATAACCGCGACGAACTTCGTGCAGCGATAAAAGTTTAGCTTCTTCGCCGTAAGCCCCACGCTATAACGGTACTCCGTTTAGCGCTGGGATATAACCCACATTCCGCACCCTAAAGTGTCACACTACGAATTTTGGACGTTTGAAGATTTTGAATTGGCGATCACTAACCCAAATTACCCGACAATTGTATAAAATACAGCCTTTGTGGTAGAGACAAATCAGAAAAAACCGATTGTGACAGTAGCGGGTGCGGAATGGAAGTTTTAAGGGGAGTCGCCGCAGGCGGGGGGATCTTTTACACCCCCCACTCTTGATCAAATTCATTCAGCAAGCAGAATTTTCCAACTTCTCAAGCAAAACCACAGCATACGCACAAATACCTTCCTCGCGTCCAGTAGGACCAAGTTTTTCGTTGGTAGTCGCTTTGACACCAACTTGATTTGGCTGCAGTTGCAAAACTTTCGCTATTGTTTCCCGCATCTTCTCAATATGGGGTTTCAATTTCGGGCGTTCCGCCACAACCACTGAGTCAACATTACCTATTTGCCAACCATGTTGACGAACCAACTGATGAACTTGACTCAACAGTACCAAACTATCTGCCCCTGCCCATTGGGGATCTGAGGGAGGAAAATAATGTCCAATGTCCCCCAAAGAAAGCGCCCCCAGCATAGCATCCATGATCGCGTGTGTCAGAACATCAGCATCGCTGTGTCCTAGCAAACCCAAGGAGTGGGGTATATGAACTCCGCCTAGAATGAGGGGGCGATCGCTCACCAAGCGGTGGATATCGTAGCCGTTACCAATACGAATATTCATTTTTTAGTCATTAGTCATTAGTCATTAGTCATTAGTCATTAGTTAGTACTCACAAGTCAAGAGTTTGGTAGAAAACGAAGCGAGGATTGGGAGTTATAATTTCTGCGCTACTCCTCGTGCTCCCTGTGCTTCTCTTTCCAACTTTTGAACAAATCAGGGCGGCGCAGGCGTGTTCTGGTGATTTGTTGTTCATAACGCCACTTAGAAATTGCAGCATGATTGCCAGAAAGCAAGACCTCAGGAACTTTCCAGCCACGAAACACCGCAGGACGGGTATACTGGGGATAGTCCAACAATGCCTCTTCAAAGCTTTCTGCCGTTAGGGACTCGACTTTACCCACTGTTCCCGGTAAGAGGCGTACGACACCATTCATTAATGCCATTGCTGGAATTTCCCCACCAGTCAGAATAAAATCCCCTAAAGAGACCTCGCGGTCAACTAAATGCAGCACTCGCTCATCCACTCCTTCGTAATGACCACAAATTACTACCAATTGATCATAATTCGTTACCAATTCTCGTAACAGTGGCTGATTCATCGTTTGACCTTGAGGACTCATCATAATAACCTCTCGTCGATGTAAAACTGGCAGCGATTCTACAGCAGCAAAGATAGGTTCTGGCTTCATCAGCATCCCCACACCACCGCCGTAAGGTTCATCATCAACTTTCCGGTGCTTGTCAGTGGTAAAGTCCCGTGGATTAATCAAATGCACTTGGGCAATCTGCTTTGCCAAAGCCTTACCTATCAGCCCGGTATTGAGAACAGAGGTAAAACAGTCAGGAAACAGCGTAACTATATCAAAGCGCACAGTATTTCGTATTGGAGGACACTAATCTAAAATTGGATGATTTGAAAACGATGTTGTGTCACGAGACAAATCAACATCATCAATTGTGTCTCAAAGTACCGGAAGTATTGGGTTTTCCGTGTCAACACAAGTTTTTCTAATTACTTAATTTATGTTTAAATATTGTCACATCTACATTTAAATTATTAAACTGAACCGAGTTAACAACTTCTTCCGATGCATCTAGCTTGCCTCAGCAAAAAGTGTGTCAAGATCTGCTTTTCTCCCTCCACTGTGAAGTGTTGGTGGTATGAGGTAGGGAACCCGAGAGACATGAACTCAGGGTATGAAATAAAGAATCTCGTTGTTTTTCTTCATGAACAAATTTACAGACTTCAAACCAAATTTTCATGGACACAGGTGTTCAAATCACCTTCTTACCTTACACCAGTACGGGCGCAATTCCTTGCGCCCGTATAGACCCAGAGGCGCAAAGCTTTGTGCCCCTGTACCATACCCTACTGGGAGCGAATGTGAAAAAACAAACCCAAAAGGAACGGCAAAGGACATTCCACAAACTGAGGCATTTTGTACATGAAGCACTGTCCTCCATAAGAGGCAAAGCATAAAAAGAATCAGGCGAAAGCTAACTTGTTTAATGGACCTGAAGTTGTTGACAGGAGAACAAACACAATGCCGCAATTAAAAGTCAAATCGCTGGAAATGAGGACACCCCAAGCAACTAAAACCGCCGTTATGGTCATCGGAGGCGCAGAAGACAAAGTACATGGACGCGAAATTTTGCGGACATTTGTCAGTCGGTCTGGTGCCGGCAATGGCCATATTACAATTATCCCGTCTGCCTCACGCGAACCAAGCATCATAGGTGGTAGATATATTCGTATTTTTGAAGAAATGGGTGCTAAGAAAGTCGAAATCTTAGACATTCGAGAACGGGATCAATGTAAAGATTCTTACATCCAAACATCTCTAGAAAACTGTACAGGAGTGTTTCTGACAGGGGGAGACCAATTGCGTCTGTGTGGCGTGCTATCTGATACGCCAGCAATGGATATTATCCGGCAACGCGTTAGATCTGGACAACTCACTGTAGCAGGGACGAGTGCTGGAGCGGCTGTGATGGGGCATCACATGATCGCAGGGGGTGGTAGCGGCGAATCGCCAAATCGCTCCCTAGTGGATATGGCTACAGGTTTGGCATTGATCCCAGAGGTGATAGTAGATCAACACTTCCACAATCGCAATCGTATGGTGCGGCTGATGAGCGCGCTGGCAGCTCATCCAGATCGTTTAGGGATTGGGATTGACGAAGATACATGTGCCATGTTTGAGCGGGATGGGTGGCTACAAGTCTTAGGCAAAGGTAGTGTTACGATTGTAGATCCAACTGAGGTCACTCACACGAATGAGCCACATGTCGGAGCAACTGAACCCTTAAACATCCATAATCTACGACTGCATCTTCTCAGTCATGGTGATCGTTATCACATGTATCAGCGTACAGTATTACCTGCTGTATACCGTGTCTCCAGCTGACGATATGAGTAGCTGATGTTACATTAGTAAGCGAAACAAACACTGAATTGACCGCTAGATTTTAGGTTGCTTGCAGCCAAAAAAATGAGAATAATACGATCTAAGAAGAAAAAACTGTTTACTATGAACAGTTAAGCGGTCAATTCCAGTAAGAAACTAGAATATTGGTTCCGAATCTCCATCTACCTATTTCCCATGAGAATCCTCAAGATCCAGACCTTACGCGGCCCCAACTATTGGAGCATTCGACGCCACAAGCTAATTATCATGCGCCTCGATTTAGAAAACCTTGCCGAGACGCCCACAAACGAAATTCCCGGCTTCTATGAAGGATTAGTGGAGGCTTTGCCCAGTCTGGAAGGTCATTTTTGCTCACCGGGCTGTCGTGGTGGTTTTTTGATGCGAGTGCGCGAAGGCACCATGATGGGCCATGTTGTGGAACACGTAGCCCTAGAACTGCAAGATTTGACTGGAATGAACGTAGGCTTTGGTCGGACCCGAGAAACTTCAACATCGGGAGTATACCAGGTAGTGCTCGAGTATCTGAACGAGGAAGCGGGACGCTACGCTGGCAGAGCAGCAGTGCGGCTATGCCAAAGTATAGTTGATCGGGGTCGTTATCCAAAGGCAGAGTTAGAGCAAGATTTGCAAGACCTGAAAGACTTATGGCGTGATGCGGCATTAGGACCGAGTACAGAAACACTTGTCAAAGAAGCAGAAAAAAGAGGCATTCCTTGGATGCAACTGGGCGCACGCTTTTTGATTCAGTTGGGCTACGGCGTGAATCAAAAGCGGGTACAAGCGACGATGACAGACAATACCAGCATCCTGGGAGTAGAACTGGCCTGCGATAAAGAAGCCACCAAACGCGTTCTTGCCAACGCTGGAGTCCCAGTACCAAGAGGTACCGTCATCAACTTCTTGGATGATTTACAAGAAGCCATAGAATACGTTGGCGGCTACCCTATTGTCATCAAACCTTTAGATGGCAATCACGGACGCGGTATCTCCATCAATATCACTTCCTGGGAAGAAGCGGAAGCTGCCTACGATTCTGCAAGACAGGTTTCCCGAGCAATTATTGTTGAGCGGTATTACACTGGGCGGGATCACAGGGTACTGGTGGTGGATGGCAAAGTTGTGGCAGTTTCTGAACGTGTGCCAGCTCATGTGGTGGGTAATGGCAAATCTACCATCTTTGAACTCATTGACCAAACTAACAAAGATCCAAACCGTGGTGAAGGACATGATAATGTCCTCACCAAAATTGAACTCGACCGTACCAGCTACCAACTCATGGAAAAGCAAGGTTTCACTCTTAATAGTGTGTTACCTAAGAACGAAATTTGCTATCTGCGGGCAACGGCAAACTTGAGTACAGGGGGCAGTGCCATAGACCGTACAGATGAAATTCATCCAGAAAATATTTGGCTGGCACAACGGATAGTGAAAGTTATCGGTTTGGATATTGCAGGAATTGATATTGTCACAGCGGATATTAGCCGTCCCTTGCGAGAAATGGATGGTGTGATTGTAGAAGTTAATGCTGCTCCCGGATTCCGGATGCATGTTGCTCCAAGTCAAGGGATCTCTCGTAATGTAGGAGGAGCAGTCATAGATATGCTGTTCCCAGCGGATAAAATCAGTCATATACCCATTCTTGCCGTAACGGGGACTAACGGCAAAACTACCACGACTCGGCTGTTGGCACACATTTTTAAGCAGACTAATAAAGTCATAGGTTATACAACGACAGATGGGACATATATCGGGGATTACTTGGTAGAGTCAGGAGACAATACAGGCCCCCAAAGTGCCCAACTCATCCTGCAAGATCCAACAGTGGAAGTGGCGGTACTGGAAACTGCTCGTGGTGGTATTCTCCGGTCTGGACTGGCTTTTGAAAACGCTAACGTGGGCGTGATATTAAACGTTGCCTCTGACCACCTGGGCATAGGCGATATTGATACTATTGACCAGTTGGCGCATCTCAAGAGTGTGGTCGCTGAAGCTGTGTTTCCTGACGGTTACGCAGTGCTTAACGCTGATGATCACAGAGTTGCTGCTATGGCAGAAAAAACAAAAGCCAATATTGCCTACTTCACTATGAATCCGGAATCGGAATTGGTGCGAAAGCACATTCAAAAAGGAGGAGTAGCCGCAGTCTATGAAAATGGCTATCTGTCAATCTTAAAAGGTGATTGGACACACCGGATTGAACGGGCAGAAAATATACCCCTGACAATGGGTGGACGTGCGCCGTTTATGATCGCCAATGCTTTAGCAGCTTCTTTGGCAGCGTTCGTACAAAATGTGAGCATAGAACAAATTCGTGCTGGCTTAAATACCTTTCGCGCTTCGGTGAGTCAAACACCGGGACGAATGAATTTATTTAATTTGGGCAACTACCATGCTTTGGTAGATTATGCCCACAACCCAGCTAGTTATCAAGCCTTAGGTGCTTTCGTCCGCAACTGGATTTCTGGCAAACGGATTGGAGTTGTTGGCGGGCCTGGCGATCGCCGCGACGAAGATTTCGTTATGCTTGGCAAACTAGCAGCGGAAATTTTTGACTCTATTATCGTCAAAGAAGATGACGACACCAGGGGACGAGCACGCGGTAGCGCTGCTGATTTAATTGTTCAAGGTATCAAGCAAACTAACCCCAACTATCAGCATCAAACAATTCTGAGTGAAACAGAAGCCGTTAACAGAGCATTGGACATGGCTCCAGATAACAGTCTAGTGGTCATTTTGCCAGAAAGCATTAGCCGCGCTATTGCCTTAATTACAGCACGTGGAGTCGTCAAAGATGAGATACTCCAGCAAACCAACCCGTCTACTATAGATTCTCAAATTGGGGTGAAATCTTCTGTAGTCAACACGCTGTTATAGTCCGAATCAGGCAGCACTGTAGGCGGTGACGACAACACCAAGTGCGGGAGGGGAGCCAGTACGCCCAGGCGTGAATCCAGCGCTGGACTCACCGTAAGGCGTGGCGTCAGCCATAGGGGTTTTCCGCTCTCACGGCGACTGGTGGAGCGCTACGCGATCTGCGGAGGTCTTGCCCGGAGGGGGGTCTCCCTCCAATCCCAGAGGGAACCCCAAAGCCCCCCTTGTAGCACAAGCAGGTTTTCCCGCAGCAGGTATATCGATCCCTATGGCTGACGCCATAGGGGTTTTCCGATTTGAAGTGAGTGCCGTTGATTTGTCATTACGTAAAGATAAATGACAAAAGACAAATAACTATTGTTTTTCTTCTTCCGGATTAGTATCTTCACTGGGATTTTTCAGTTCTTCCTTAAAACCCCGCAGAGTTTTCCCCAGTGCGCTGCCTAACTCCGGAATTTTTTTTGGTCCAAAAATCACGACAGCGACCAAAACAATGACACCTACTTCCGTCCATCCCAATCCAAACATAAGCCTCTACTCCATAAAACTAATACAACGCCGGACAAGTCCGGTATTTAAGTATAATTTCTGCTTCTGCGGGCTTTGATCAAAAAAAAGTATGTAAAACTGGGCGAGGATGGACAATGCGATGGCAACAGAGGCATCCATAGCCTGATTTTTCTCAATAAAACTATAGCTGTCGCCACAGGTCACCATGAGGGCACGACGATTATTCGTGGCAGTTTTGCAGTTTTACACAGGTTCAACCCCTTTACTAAGCTTACTCAAAATTGCCGAAAGTGCAAAATTGGGCGCACTTGTCTGTCGGGTTTGTTGTCAGAGTTTTAAACAAGCACCCGAGCGTGCTCCCGAAGCGTGGATTCAAGCAGGACGTCAATTATAGACGGTGGCTTTGTTTGAGCAGGATTTACCCAATGATTATGTATGTGAGCGCAGTGAAGACCCACTACCAAACCTACTATCAACTTCACAGATTTTTGACCAATCTTTTAGTTTTTTATCTTTTTTTACAAGAAAGATTACAAAAAGTAAAGAATTGTACGTAATTAGATGATTTGCAAGACAAAGCATAGTAGAACATAAAGAAAATATTAATTTGTTAGTTTTCTCTATCTATTCATTCATGAGTCGAATAATATTCACCGCTATCTTTAATAAAAATCACGCACGCTCGGAGTCATATTTTCATGGAGCTACTTCCACGACCTCAGCATAATAACCAACGACGCTTAAAGTTGGAGCCTGAGCCACTGTTGAATATGACACAGCTTTCTGTATTTGAGAAACCAGATATTGCAAGCGCAAAACTTGTGCGATCGTGCGATCAAAACAATCCAGACAACAAGCTACACCAGCGTATTGCCATTTTTATTGATGGTGCAAACTTGTTTTACTCAGCCATGCACCTCAATCTTGAAATTGATTACACTAAACTGCTGCGCTATCTAACAAAAAAGCGTCAACTGCTTAGGGCTTACTTTTATACAGGTGTTGATTACACGAACGATAAACAGCAAGGTTTTTTGATGTGGATGAGTCGCAATGGCTATCGTGTAGTGAGTAAAGAACTCATTGTGCTCCCTAATGGCTCTAAAAAAGCGGATTTGGATGTAGAGATAGCTGTCGATATGATGACCCTAGCAAGGTACTGCGACACTTTAGTTCTGTTGAGTGGAGATGGCGACCTTGCTTATGCTGTAGATAACATTACTTACCGAGGAGTTAAAGTGGAAGTTGTTAGTTTGGGTTGTATGACTAATGAAAGTCTGATTAGGGTTGCTGACTCTTATACTGACCTTGAACTTATCAAACAAGATATTCAAAAAAAGGTATCCGCTCAATAATTTGGATCGCATTAGTAGTTCGGAAACGATTTTCCACTATTTGAGGCTTGGCATTGAGCGATTTACGCCAAATCATTGAACGCTTACAAAAAAATTGGACTTTAGACTAGTTCGCGGTGCGAAACCCAAAAGCCTTACAGTGATTGAGATAGGAAAAAATGTACTCAATCGTAAGGCAGACTTGAAGTGTTACAGAAAAAATATCACATTGACCGGGAGTTCA
>JAHHGV010000040.1 GCA_019359695.1 Brasilonema angustatum HA4187-MV1 | reverse complement strand
TTGCCCAATCAACAGGAAAAGCTTCCTGGGTGTAAACTGACAAAGCTTGTTGATATGCATCGATTGCCGATTCTAAATTTTGCGCTTTATCTCCTCGTATTCTCTGACTGTAAGTATTTCCCAGATTGTTTTGAGTTCCTGCCCAATCAACAGGAAAAGCTTCACGAGTGCGAACTAACAAAGCTTGTTGAAATGCATCGATTGCCGATTCTAGATTTTGCGCTTTATCTCCCTTTATTCTATCACTGTAAGCAACTCCCAGATTGTATTGAATCCTTGCCCAATCAACAGGAAAAGCTTCACGGGTGTAAACTGACAAAGCTTGTTGATATGCATCGATTGCCGATTCTAAATTTTGCGCTTTATCTCCCCGTATTCTGTTACTGTAAGTATTTCCCAGATTGTTTTGAGTTCCTGCCCAATCAACAGGAAAAGCTTCACGGGTGCGAACTAACAAAGCTTGTTGATATGCATCGATTGCCGATTCTAAATTTTGCGCTTTATTTTCCCGTATTCTGTTACTGTAAGCAACTCCCAGATTGTATTGAGTCCTTGCCCAATCAACAGGAAAAGCTTCACGGGTGCGAACTAACAAAGCTTGTTGATATGCATCGATTGCCGATTCTAAATTTTGCGCTTTATTTTCCCGTATTCTGTTACTGTAAGCAACTCCCAGATTGTTTTGAGTCCTTGCCCAATCAACAGGAAAAGCTTCCTGGGTGTAAACTGACAAAGCTTGTTGATATGCATCGATTGCCGATTCTAAATTTTGCGCTTTATCTCCTCGTATTCTCTGACTGTAAGTATTTCCCAGATTGTTTTGAGTTCCTGCCCAATCAACAGGAAAAGCTTCACGGGTGTAAACTGACAAAGCTTGTTGAAATGCATCGATTGCCGATTCTAGATTTTGCGCTTTATCTCCCTTTATTCTATCACTGTAAGTAACTCCCAGATTGTATTGAATCCTTGCCCAATCAACAGGAAAAGCTTCACGGGTGTAAACTGACAAAGCTTGTTGATATGCATCGATTGCCGATTCTAAATTTTGCGCTTTATCTTCCCGTCTTCTGTTACTGTAAGTATTTCCCAGATTGTTTTGAGTCCTTGCCCAATCAACAGGAAAAGCTTCACGGATGTAAACTGACAAAGCTTGTTGATATGCATCGATTGCCGATTCTAGATTTTGCGCTTTATCTCCCTTTATTCTATCACTGTAAGCAACTCCCAGATTGTATTGAGTCCTTGCCCAATCAACAGGAAAAGCTTCATGAGTGTGAACTAACAAAGCTTGTTGATATGCATCGATTGCCAATTCTAAATTTTGCGCTTTATATCCCCATATTCTGTTATTGTAAGCAACTCCCAGATTGTATTGAGTCATTGCCCAATCAACAGGAAAAGCTTCATGAGTGTGAACTAACAAAGCTTGTTGATATGCATCGATTACCGATTCTAAATTTTGCGCTTTATATCCCCGTATTCTATCACTGTAAGCAATTCCCAGATTGTATTGAGTCCTTGCCCAATCAACAGGAAAAGCTTCACGAGTAAAAACTAACAGCACTGACAGATAACCAGTAATAGCTATATCTATATTTAACGACCTTTTGCTTAAGTGAAAATTCTGGATAAGCCCGCAGAAGTTAAAAATAATCGTAGCAATAAATTCATCTTGTCCTGACTCTACTGTTGCCAATTTTTCTGTTACCCATGCTGGGAATAATTGGATAAAATTATCATCCAGTTTATCTAGATTTGCTTCCAGCAACGGATATACAACTTGCGGATTACCGTCGCTTTCTGCAGTTGCTTGAAGTACCTGCATCAAAAAGGAATAATAATCTTGTGCGGTTGGTGTACTGTCTATCAACGCAGTCAGTTGTGTTGCCCAACTCTGCAAAAACTGGGCTGCGTTAGTATTACCGTTTTCTGCCATCATTGTGGCTACCGCTTTCATTATCTGTACCAAGCCTTGATCAATCAAGTCTTGATTAGCCCTTAATATAGCTGGTTCTTCATCACTGGGGCAGTTGAGTAAGGCTTGAATCAGATTGATATAAGCTTGCTGGCGTTGTTCATCCATTGTTCTTTTTCCCTGGCTAAATTCTACTTCTAAAAATCAATCGTTTTCCCCAACGCCATTTATGCAGCATCTCCCCAAAATTCTGCTAACTTCTCCAACAACTCCTCAGCCAAATCCCTCAATTCAACTTCAACATCAGAAACATCTCGCGTAAACCCGCCTTTTAACCCGCTTTCACGCGTACTTCCCCCTGCACCAGAGGAACTACCAGCTAAAACCTTTCCCCCTTCATTCCACCAATCGCTCTGATCATAAGTCCGATAAACAAGTTCCAATTGTGCGGCGATTTCTGCAATTGATTTCCTTTGCAGTATCTTCCGTACGTTTTCTTCTACCTCTTCTATTTCCGGTAATAAAATTGAAATTGCCGTTTCTAATCGATACAAGTAATCTATCAATTCTTCAATTGGTTGTAGCTGGCTAATCTCAATTTCTTCTGGATATTTACCCAACTCAACGGCTGGGAGAAATCCTCGTAGTTTCACCTTATTCAATTGCTCATAAAATTGAACCGCCACATAGACAATCCGATTTTCTCGCACTTCTGGCGGTAGAGAAATTATTCTATCTTCTGGCTGCATCGGGCGACATTCCAATATTCCCAAATCTGGGATAACTAAATCCGCCACATCATGAACTAGTCGCACAACCGGATTCCAGCTATCTCCTGCTTGCAAATCTGTGCTAAAACCCAGTTCTTCTTGCACAAATTCGTTGACAGCAGAAACCGCCAAAGTATTTAGATAAACTTGCCTTGCTTTTTCTGCTGATGCTTGTTGTGCAGCAAATTTATGTGCATATTCAAACGCTTTTTGAGCTAAGTGTATAGTAAAGTAATGATTCATTGTGCTATTCATAATTTTTACTCCGCATCAAATCCGAATTTCTTAGCAATATCTCTTAACAAAGGTATACATTTTCTATACCAATGAGGTGTAAGAGTTCCATACGGAACATTTAAAGCTTTGGGAATTTCCTCCCATTTTTCTGGAGGTTCTTGCAAATAATATCTTTTGCAAATTTCCCAACAGTTGCAATCAGGATATTTTTTAGAACCGCAATTGTGTAATGTCTGGTCAGGGTCTTGTCTAAGATAATCTAGTAGTAGTTGTTTCTGGCGTTTATTTTCATCAAAAATTGCTTGTTCGAGGGGAGGAAGAATATTAGTATCACCGATATTTTCTCCCTTTGTTGTTCCGCCATCTTTCCCAAGAGGTTCATTTAAACTCACTGAGTTTGGTTTGTTCTTACCGCTACGCCATTTATCATAGCAGTCACACTTGAGAATCATGTTGTACCATCTGATAAAATGTATTCTGACAACCTCTGGTGTGGCATTAGCTATATCCAAACTTTCATATTTTTGGGAAAACTTTTCGATATTCTTTATAATGTCGGCTTCTGTAGTTTTGAGAGCCTCGTAGTAATAAGGGCAAAGATTTCTGCCTAAGTTGTTTTCTTTCAAACTACCCGGTAGCTGCTCTGCTAAAGAAATTAGACTGGTGATGGAACTTGCTTGACTTCTTAAGCTGTGTAGCAATGCTTTTAAGACAAATATGTGATGATTCTTATGCTCCAACATAATTGGAGACAAAAATAGAACTTTTTTGAAAAAGCTATGTTCTCGCAGTGCTTGTTGAATCAACTGCTGCACTTCTCTATCCAGTCGCTCTTGATAGCTCATAGAGGTTTCAGCTAAGACAAATAGGTGACGATTCTTATGGTCAGACATATTTGGAGACAAAAATTAAACTTGTATCAAAATTTAAATCATCGAGGCAGTAGCCCTTGTGTGTAGGCGTTCCCAGGTTGAGCCTGGAAACGAGAATTAACTTGATGAATGATTAAGAATGTTTAAAATCTATAACCTTTTGGGACACATTATGTAGTGATAAGATATCGATGTACTCAGTTGCAATCTCTCGTAAATTTTGGTTAGTGTTTGCTGGGAAACTAACAACTTCGACTCGGTGATGAGATTCCTTCAAAAAATGTACTGGATTGCAAAAATCTCCATCACCAGACACCAGCACAACTGTATCGAATAAATCCTGATAACGCATCATATCAACAATAATTGCCGAATCACGATTTTTTTCTTGAAATTGATTCGGGATAATTTCATAACCAATACTCTGCAAAGTTTCTACAAACCGACAATGATTGAGATTGGTTTGATTGACGCTCGTGTAGTAATATGCTCCAATTATCCCAGAAGCAGATTGTGTTAATTCTTTCAGGAGTTGCGCGTACCTAATTTTGACCCCCGCCTCTTTGGAACAAAAATACAGATTTTCTGCATCAATAAAAATTGCTACACGTCCACGCTGAGAACTGGTAGGAAGTTGTGGTATGAAAGTAGAGACTTCAGAAGCAACGTTCTTGTTTAATTTGCTTGTACTCGGTTCAAACGTCTGTTGAAGATGAAGATATAAAAGTAGTGTTATAAGCAGTAAAGGAATAGCTGCTATGGCAAGGTTGTTAAGAATTATGCCTATTGCTGAAATGGCTAACGAAGCATAGCTCAAAGCTTTGGAATAAACAGGTTTTTGCCAAACTCTACATTGTGGCTCTTGAGTTAACATCATAGACTCTACTTACCCTTCAACTGATTGCTATAGGGGTGTCGAGTTTTCCGGGTAGGTTTATGCAGAGTTTTTGAAAATTCTTTCAAATTCTTGTAGAGACGGGGAAAACAGAGGATAGGCATCAGAAACGGCAAGTGTCTCATCCTGTGTTGAGAACACAAAGGCTATGTCGCTTCATACTCCTGTTCCAAAACACCCAACAACTTTTCTTCTAAAGGCGTCAAGTATGGACGCTTTACCTCTCCCAAATGCTTTAAAACGCTTACCGCTGCTTGTTCCAAATCACTGCTATTACGAAGTTTACTCAGGCGATCGCACAACAGTTGCAGCTGCTCACAATCAGAATCTGAATATTCAAGCGACTTCAAATGCTCCATTTTCACGATATAATCTCCATCCGATGAATTAACAGTACAACTGAAATTATTTACAGAAGTGACAATACACCAACATCCGCTCTTGCCCCTCAGTTCTGGATTATCTTTCACAACAAATTGACAAACCTCTCCCACTCGATAAGGATTTGGTACTTTGGTACGTTCTATAATACGCTGTACTATACCTTTGACAATGCGACCCGACGGCGCTTTACCACCTGCTTCTTCCACTGCTTGCTGCCAAGCTTGTTGCTGTTGCTCTGGTTGGAGTTTGGTCAAAGGTCTGACTTGACCTTCCTTGGTCGGAAAAATGTCCACAATTTGTGGACATTCTTGTAAATTACCCATAACAGTTGCAGCATCAATCAACTGGTAGGAACGAGAGCGATTATACTCAAAGCGCTCGCGGCAGTATTCCTCAAACGTCCTGTGAGTGGAACGGTACAGTCGTCTGTCTCGCAACTCCATCAAAGCTTTGCCAGCTTCATAAAATGCACGCTCAACTTTGCGCTCAAGGTGCAAACGTAAATGCTGTTCCTCAAGAGTCAATAGCTCCAATTCAACAACTTCAACTGGTATACTTTTTAAGTTTACTGGTTGTTCTAAATCAGTATGGTTATTAGACATCTGTGATTTTGAAGTTTGGCTCATGTTTGCAATCAGAACCCTGTAAAGCTGGCGACGCATTGTCCCCTAGAAAATGAGCCAGCCCTTGTTTTGTTGATCTGTCGGTGTAGTCGGGTACTCGTTGTATGAGGGCTGGCTCATTTTCTTCGTGTAAGACCCTCGGCATAGATTTTGCCTCTAGCTGTTGAATCATACGATGACTCCATTCTGGGGAAGCTTCAATCGACAACAACCACTTATCCTGCCTCACCCGCTTTTCACCCATTGGCACACTGATAGAACGCCGAGTGCGACTCAGGACAAATGGAATACCGCGTAAATCACCGCTAGCTTGCTCAATTGCTACCAAGTTCTCAGTCAGACCCAATATGTCAAACTTGCTATGAGTCAATACTTCAACATAGCCAAGGCGACGAAGTTCTGGAATTACCACAGTTAACCGACCGACTGGTTTACAATTGCATTGAGGAGCAGCACACTGAATTGGCTTTTTGCTGTAGGACTTGCGATCGCTATTAAGATACAAACACTGTTGTTCACCATCGCACCGTCTTATTAAAGAAGAAGCTGCCCATTCTTCCATCCAAGAAGGGAATACTTGCTCAGTTTGTTGATATGGAAGCATCACATTTATTTCACGTGGTTCTTTGCCGTATGCTTGAAGAAATGCTTGTGCTGCGTCCGAGTCTTGGGTATCAAAACGGAAGTAGGTGAGGTCACGCCCCATCTTGCCCTCGTGCTTGGGACTACCTTTGCGAATAGTCCCAATTTTGGGGAATCGAGCTTGCTTGTCTGTCAATCCTTTGATTGCCATCGCTAGATTTCCTCCTCATCAATAGAATCTTCCACTACGGGTTTACCCATAACGCGCTTGTGCTGTTTGATTTTCATACGTTGATACTCGGAGGCTTTGATAACGGGCATTGCAGCGTCTTTTACCGCTTGCTTTGCTTGCATGTAAAGGAACTGAGTACAAGCTTCTGAATCTTCGTCTTCATCAAGACTTGCCCATAAGTCACAGCCAATATCAATTGATTCAAAATCGCCTAGGTTAAATTTTCGGTGGTAGGAAATAGCTACGGTTTTAATTTGCATTGTTCTTCCTTAATGATTAATATTTGTGTGACCTTAGAACAGTTCTAAGGTCACTTGTTAATTAAGCTACAAGCGAGAAATCGTAATCTTGAAGTATGCGCCACTCGCACGGAGTCACTTCGTCAAACGGTTTATCAAGCAATTCAGCAATAAGAACGGGAGGGCTTGTACGTAGTTCACGTGGCTTATTCCGACACATACACAACGACCACACTGCCTCTTTTACAGAGTCACACGGAATATTTTCTTGGTGTAGTGAAGCAGAACGTACGACCCACCAACTACCGTTGTTGTAACCCACTTCACCCAGCTTTACATCACCGTTATAGATACCATCATCCAATAGCTCTAACCCAAACTCGTCAGCCGCAACACTGATTTGAGCAAGAACTGCGTTACTGGTTTGTGTGGGTTGAACTTCTGATTGATGCTTTGGTAAAGTATTGAAAGTATGGTGGTGGCAAACAATTCCAAATGCTTTAGCGAACGTATGACCGCGTCTGAATTCTTTGCCGCTGATGTACACAACCCAGCGCTGTGTCTCAAAATTGTTGTGGTCATAGTGAATCTCAGCTACCACTTCCTCACCTGCTAAAACCTCGTGGTCATAAAAGGTAATTTCGCGAGTGGTTAACGTAATTCTGTCTGAATTAAACTCTTCTGGTGCAATCGCTGCTGCTTGTTCTTCGATGTACTGTTCTAACTCTGCTTGAGCAATCGCTTGAATTTGAGAGGACTGGTGAATAACAATCGCTTCAACCCAAGCATGTTTGCGACGCTTGTCAGCAACGTCTACATTACAGCCAATCTGGGTATAGATGGTTTTCAGTTTGCAAAGAGCTTTGACGCTTAACTGTTGTTCTGTGTAAAATGGATGAGTCATTATATGATTACCTGACTTGTATTGAGTTGGGTTACACGAAAGCGACGCTTTGTTTTCTCAGGACAGGAGCGTTGCTTTTTGCCTTATATGTATATGATAACGCAAATGAAATGCAATGTCAAACATTGTTATGCATTAACCTGTAATCTTTGTGGGAAAGGATCTATACTAATGTCAGACAAAGTTAGACAACAGATGCGACAAAGAAATGACGAATAAAACAAAAGCGGACGGACAAATGGCGTTTAGGGTCAGCAGCGCTTTGAAAGACGATTTTACAAAGCAGGCTGAGATGGAAGGCAAAAAACCATCTCAGCTAATAATTGAGTTGATGATGAACTACCTAAAAAGCACAACAGAAAACCAAGTCAACTTAAGCGAGGTAAAACAGTTGCTGGACAGGCACGAGCAAGAAATCTCTCAACTCAAGCAGCGGCAAGATGAGTTGATGGGAAAATCCTAAGCCTGAGAGAAGAGAACGAATCTCTCAGGCAACAACGCGATCGCATTCTGAAAATTATTAAAGAAAACCCGCCTTCTTCGTCACGATAAGGCGGGTTCAATTTTCTTATCAGTCAAAGTAGTGCATTTGCCAACAATGCACTACAATTAGGATATAATATTTTGTAAAACAACTGACAAGCGACAACATCATCTTGTGCAGTCTTTGTTCATAAACAAGGCAGCAATGGGAGTAGCGAGCAATGACAAAGCCGGACTTTGAATCGATGACCAAGGAGGAGCTACGAGCCTACTTTATTGTCAACCGAGACGACAACGAAGCGTTTTACGCTTACATGGACAAGGTAAGAGAAACACCAGGGATTGAAGTTACCTCGGAAGAACAGTTCACCCAAGTAATTGAGCAAAAGCTAAGAGAAAGGCAAAGAGAACGCACAGAGCAAGCGAAGTCAGTAAACATCAGGCAAATGATTATTGATGAGATGGAGTCTTGTCCTGATTACGCATTGTTCGAGGTTTTGGATTGCTTGCGAATTGTCAAAGCAAGGATTAATAAGCTTGGTTACTGACAACTATGTTACTTAGTCACTACCCAAGTACCAGATTGGGCAGATGGTGAAGCAATGCAATTAGAGATTATGTCGCTTTTTTGAAACACAAAGCGACTCTTGATGGTGGCAAGAAGGGGAACCAAGTACTTGCATTTCTATTGGACGAGCTAGATAGCGCTTCAGAAGCGCATAACACCGTTGTAGAGGTTTAAAGAGGATGGGGAGTCGAAAGGTTCCTCGTAAAACAACATGACAACATTTACATCATCTGTATTGGGTGAAGTCAATCATCCCATCAATATCCTCAAAGAATACAAGGAAGCATTTGGCAGAACCAAAGCGGCTATCCTAACCTGGATTGATGGATGGTTGAAAACACGCATAGCAAAAGGCTTGAATAAGTGGGTGAGGCTAACTCTTAATGACGTAGCGGCAGATTTGGGCTACTGTAAAAAAACCATTCACAAGCACCTTAGAGAACTGGTTGAGATGGGCATACTGGTTCGTGAAAAAGCTGGCTGGTTTCCCACTGATACCAGTCATGCTTACAAGATGGATACAGATGTAATACTACAGTATTTGTGCTCAAAGAAAAAATACACCGCTAGTGGTGTATTCGGGAACCAACAGCAGTGTAATCATGAACCACTAGTGGTAGAAAAATGCGCCACATACATAGATTCATCATCCTTAGATTCAAAATTAATTTCTCACACACAACAAGACGCTGCTGTGGGAGAAAATTTGGAGGTGGATTGGGATACTCTAGAAAACCAGGTCGCCCGATGGGAAGAAAGCCAGTTAACTAGTGAACAACTAGTTGAGGAAGAGCAAGCCAGGTTGGTTAGTGAATGTCTAATTACGGAAGAGCAAGCCACGTTAGTTAGTAACCAGGAAGAACCCGACCAACCCACGGATACTCTCTGCGTTGATAAACAAACCTCGGTCGATTTGTCTAACCAGCCAATTAAGCGTGAGGACAATTATTCCGTCGTCGTTTGCAAAGTCAAAACGGTTACGACTTCAAAAGAGATAGAGTCTAATAAACCTTGTCAAGAGGAAATTAGTGAGATAAGGCGGGAACTGCGACAACTTCGTATCAACCCAGAGGCGTGCATGAGTGCTGTTCTGAGACACTGGGGGAACGTGAATAATGCTTTAGCACGGGTGAGAGAAGCGATCGCAGATGGTTGGTGTAAGAATCCAGAGGGATTGTTTATTAGTAGCTGCAAGAATGGTGCAAAGCCACAGAAGTCAGCCGTTGCTGTTGGCTTTAAAGAATGGTTTGACTGGGCACGCAAACAGCGAATAGCTTTAGCGTCAACGACGATAGATGGTGTGCATTGTGTGATGTTGGCGTCGGATGAATGGATGCCAACGGCGAAAGCGATGCAGATGTATCCGAACGCGCCTGCGTCTCCGTACTACGTAGCAGAGCCGCAGGCGGCTGAGATGGAGAGTTGAATATGAGTATAGAGCAGAACTGCATTTCAGCAATCAGCGGAATATAGGTTGGATTTAACGCAAGGATTCTAAGATTATTGTTGTTGTCATCAAACACAACAGGAGAATTCCCAACTTACAAAACCAATTTCCTGCAAAAGGCAGCAGCACTGCGAAAATGTTCAAAGCCCCAAAACCCATTGATAGAATGCAGGCGATCACAAAGGTGAATATTGCTAGCAAGAAATATTTGAGGAGCTTAGCAGTCAATTTGAATAGACGACTATACTGATTTTTTGTCATGGCTATGAACTCCTATATGGAGTGTAGGTGATTCAATTTGTCTTAAGTTGACAAAAACTCAATTGCACAGGCACTTGCGTTGAACAAGGGGTAGAACTAATAAAGGTAATATCAAGGCAAAGTAATTTTAGAAAGCTTATGACTAGAAGCTTTCAAGCAGCAGCACTGATTGCTATTGAACTGTTAATTCATCTAAAAACTGACGGGCTGAAATACTGTCTAGACAAGTGTTTTAGTTTTTACTTTGCCCCTGAGCAGAGCATTTATTTGCCCTACTAAGCCTAAGCCAACTCCTGCTCAGGTAGCGTGGGCTGAACCTCCGGCAGTTGTAGGTCAATTGGACACCCAACAGAATGATTGTTCACTTCAACTCGTAAGCTTAAAGGTGTGACTTGCACAGTGACGCTTCCATCAAACTTTGCTAGTACTGCTAACAGGGTAGTGAGCAAAGCTAAATAGGTAAAATACCTAAAGTTATAGTTGTTTAGTGGATTCATTTTTTCCTTCCAAATGATTAATTTCTTTGTTGTGTTGGTTGCTAGAGACAAAAAAACGGATGCACGAAGCTTCAGCTTCAGCACCCGTCGTGGTTATTCCCATCGATGAGCTGTTGGCAGAGATTGATTTCTTTAAATTGTTCGGAACCACTCTCATGTCAAGCGTTCAGCTCAAAAATGCATGAGGTGGAGCTTTATGTCATTACCCCTCTCTGAAGAAACTGAAATGTTTCTTTACATCCATTGGGAATGCGATTGCGCGGAGCGCAGACGCAATCATGCGTATCGCTTTTCTCGGACGCTTTTATCACTTTCGGAAGAGAATAATCTAGAATGCTTACAGCATAAGACTTTTACTAAAAATCTTGATTTCAGCCATTCTGGAACGAAAATAAACGCTCAAATCCTCGCTCTATCTACAGTTGAAAATTTGGCTCTTGTTTTTATTTCCCTAGAGTGACAGAAGCTGTTCACGGGCGAAGTGCTATCGCACCGCTTTGCTAACGTCTCTGATGGATGTAAAGAAACCTTGCGATTTCTTAGGAGAGGGTTACTCTGAAGGGAGTGACAAACACCCTGTAATTTTTACCAGGTAAGGAATAAAAGCTACTCTGCCATAAGAGAGATATAATTCAATACAGTTCAGTTAAGGCTAAAACTCTTTGTCAAAGTTAATTTTTTTAACGAACCGCAGAGGCGCAGAGAGCGCAGAGAGAAGAAAAGAGAAGAGAAAAAATGCTTAACTGAACCGTATTGAGATATAATTCAAGTCTGGCGCTTGTTGAGTCTATTCTCAATAGTTAGAGGTTAAAAACCTAATTTTTGGTTGAATGGTTCCGTTAAACAGGTTTTATTGTTTTCTACGTTATTTCCTCCAAACGCTTACATAATAAGCTTCCATGTCACCCCCTCAGGTCATTACCTCCAATCAACAAGGCTTTATTCCGTGGACTACCGATGGCGAAAACTGAAACCCGTATCGACTGTCATGTCCACGATGCCATATCATGATAGTTGCATAACCTTGCTGTAGACAAAAAGTCTCAAATAATGCACTATCAAGTTTTGCCAGAACCTGTTCCACGGTTTCTAGATTTTCCCGCTGTCTAGACAGCGGAGTCGTTTTCCAGACAGCTAGGTCTTGTGGCGAAATCAGGAAATTTTGAACATTCCCACAGCGACACTCGACTTTGTACTGACCTTGACTAAGGCAACACCGGATTTCTAGAAATCCGGTGTTATTAACTTGTTTAAACCTAGCTATCTTCTCTTCGCAGTAATTGAGAAAATTCTCAACTGCTTTGGGAAGCATAATTTACTCGCAATCTGTAAATAAGATATACGTGTCAATATTAAACAAGTCTAAAACTCTATTTTTGTATTTTAAGATACAAAATGAGAGATTTTTTCTGAAATATTGTGAATTCCAATTAACATGTTAATTATGAATTCAATTTAATCTATATTTATGTACTTAAAGTTACAAAAAATAAATATATTTCAGATTTAATGTCAATAGGTTTTACATTTAGGTGCGTGCAAGAAAGGGTATGAGCAGAGAAAACGTTGGAGATCAAGAAGCACTAAGGGAGATGCTCCACTTCTTCCTAGATAAAATGGGAGCAACGCAGGTGGAACTTTCGGAAGGGATGGGTGTTAGCCGACCAGTTGTGATTAATTTTCTGAACAAGGAAAAGGAACGGTTGCCGGTTGACCGTGAAGGCTTGATCAAACTGTGCGAGAATCTTTATAAGCGTAAGGTATCTAAGAGGAAATCAAAAACAGAGAGTGAAAAAACAGAAGAAATAGAATCTAATCCTGACGAGCTACGAAAGCTGTTAGGAGAGATTGGAGCTGACGAACTGCTTGAGTCTGCTGGTTTCTTACCAGAAAAAACTAGGATTATTCGGGTTACCTCAAAAAGGTTTTTTCAAGTTGCTCAAGTAGCTGCATTGCTTGAGTTATTGGAATTTGAAGATTTACTATCCACAACCCAAGAGTTCTTGGCGATCGCAAGCAATAAGATCGCAATTGCAAGTCATAAACTTTTTCAGGAGCATTCTGAGTATCACGAGAATGATTCCCTAATATATCTGATTGAGAACCTTTGGAAATCTCGCCTAACACTGGGCTTAAAACTAAGACTGGAGGTGATTGAGAAGCTGCGGCGAACCTGGGAAAGACTTAAAACTGGAGGCAAGACAAACTTCACTCGGCAAGAGGCAATTGCGCTTTTCCGTAGTATTACTGTCCAGGAGCAAATGTCCAAAGATCTAGCTAATTTTCATATTAGAGTTCAAAAATTGGAATTCCAAACTTTATCCCAGTCCATCAATCAGGAAGAGGAATATAGCGATGTATACCGTAGGTTCGTACAGATCGGTTATCAGGCAGAGCGCAATCTAAATGCTCCGGATGTATGCTCAACAATGGAACTAGAAACACAGTCCCTAGATTCGCTCAATCCAGTGATTAAGGCAGCAGTAACTTGTAGTTTTAGTCTAGATGGTAGAAAGAGTGAACTTCTTGAATGGATGTATACCTCTAGCAACACAATGGTGGAGAATGCAATCGGTGCCTGTAGCTTACACATAGGCTTGACTAAGGAGGTCGCTAACATTACCCTATCAACAAAAACCCTGGACAGCAGTATTGACTCCCTGGTTGAAACGACGGTATTTCTGGGAAATCAGCAACAGTATCAGGGGATTTGGGTTGACCGGGACTCGATGATTACTATGCTGCAAGCGATTGTTTGTGCTGCAAAGCAATGGCTTGCAGATAAGAACTTAAGTGGCGAACTAAATTTAGAGATTTATGATTCAACATGCAAAGTTCTTTCTGAATTGAGAAAGCGATTAACCAGAGTAAGGATAGCTTTTCAGAACTTTCAGTTTCTTGATCAAGAATGCGAGTCTGCCGAGATTAAGAGAATTGCTGATACAGCTAGAGATGAATTGAAGAAAATTCCAAAGCAAAAGATTTACTTTCCATATCGACTCAACTTCTACCGCTGCTATTTCATCGCAAAACGATTGGAGCTAAGGCTGTCAAATTTCCAAGGTAACATTATTAATGCAAAACGGCTCATTCAAGAAATTAAACAAGTTCTTGAGGAAGACCAGGAAGTAAAAGAAGAGCTTGTTCCTATCCAAGCTTTAATTCACTCAGAAGTCTATTTGTATGAACTTTCCTGTGGACATAAGCCAGAGTTATTTGAATCCAGCAGCAGGGGCAAGTGGCTTGAATTAGAAGAATGGAATAATAAAATTAGAAGTGCAATTAAACCAGGTTCTTGTTATAAAGACCCTGGTTTGGATGTTTATCAAGCCTTGTCTGAAATTTATGGGAATGCTGCCCGAATAGATTTTTACCTTTGCAATGATAAAAATACACTTGAAAGAACCGCAGAATATTTTCAAAGAGCAGCTTACTACGCATCACGTATTGGTTTGACTCAGCGAGTATCTCGATGGCTAGCTTTAGCAGGACGAGTTTGGGTCAGACTTGGAGATAATAATCTATCAAGACAGACACTCAAATTTGCTGATAAACTTGCTAGAACTGATTTAACAGCTGGTCACAGTCATAATTTTTGCCAAGCTGTTCTTTCAGAAATTCATTTGCTTGATGGGGAATATTCGCTCTTAATTAATGATGACGCTACTAAAGCTTTAGAGCGTTTTTTGGAGGCACTTAAGGGGTCTGTATATTTAGGCTTGAACCGCCGAATTTGTGATGCGCTCTTCAATATTTCCAGATGTTCAAACAAGCTTAGTAACTTCAGCACCAAGGAAGGACTTAGCAGGGTCTTTAAAGAAGAAGATCACTTAAGTGAATTAAACAAAAGCAAACTGAATCCAATGAGTAACCACACGTCTGAAAAAGTTTTAGATTTGCTATGTAACCTATGGAATAGAGAAGATAATCCTACCTGGTTTCAAGTGCGGCGTGAATTTTCCGATCTCGCTGCACAGACTTGGCAGGGATGGCATTGTGATACATCTGAGTCTGGAGCAACAACGAAACACCCTATTGCCGAGCGTATTAAAAGCGGATCTTGGCTTTGTCAAGTTAATTGAGTTATATCCGCTAAAACTCCTCCTATCACCTGGGCAACTTTTCTAGGAGTTAACTTAGTAATCGATTTTTGCCAAGGTTGATTTTTGGGTTGTGTGCGCTGCGGCGAGCGCTCTTCTTTGACACTCCCGGCGAATGGGAATTCGCCGGGAGTGTCAAAGAAGAACCCATACTTGTCCCTGTGATGTTGGTGAGTCAGCGCTGCGGGAGGGTTTCCCTCCGCATGCGACTGCGAACCCGATAGCCGTAAGGCGTGGCGTTAGCCATAGGGTGACAACATCCGAAAATCAAACCGGGTTGGGTAGCTTGGTAAGTTCTAAAACCGAAAACTTACCCAACTTCTTATATTGTAAAAAACAGCGATCACTGTCACAACCTATTAGGCAAAAAACTAAAAGTTTGCGAGTAGTCATCATCTGCGATCGCCCACCCCTCATCTGGTGCAATCACCCCATTTGCCTTGTCATACAAAGCTTGGCGACGACGCAAGGCAGCTATAACTGTGGATGGGTTGCCCATCTCCGTGCGATCGTGTTTCTTAATGAAATATAGCTCAGGATTTTGCTCTAGCCACATAGCAGCAGCTGAGTAAACACGGTAAGCAGTCGTGCCGTCCTTTAAAATGCCTGCTGTTTCTTCTAAGATATTAATTGCATCATTCATGCAACTCTCGTCATACAAAGACTTTATTGAGGGGATACAGCTAAATTGTGATAGTGCTTCCCCTATATCCCCTATAGTCATTATGATGTTCCTTTCTTCTTGCGGCTAGTAGTCGTTGTGGTTTCTTCAGCTGTTGTTTGTGCTGTTTCTGTGTTTTTAGTTTCTTCCTCCTTTTCGATAGCCGTCTGTCCTTCTGTTACCACCAACGGGCTGCCTTGAGTTCCTCCTTCTGTAACGGGTGACACCACCACAGATTCACTCGTTTCCTCTCCCTGAGATAACTGAGCATAAATGCCCTGTTCTTTAGCTAAATCATCCGGTATCTCGTCCCCTGGATGATAAAGAGTTCTTCCTATGAGAAACGTCTCACTAGTATTGTTTGTAACCATGATTGTAGGTTGTGCAAATTTGTACTACCTATGGAGTTGGATCAAGGATTTGCCATGCACGAATAGCGTTGTAGTCTAAAAGCAACGGGAAACGGTTCGTATAAGCTTCTCCGTAAACTCCAACTGGTTTTAGCTCGCTAGTTTTAACGGTGATTACTGCGCCTGGTTGTGTTTGCCCATCACAAATGCCCTCGCCCACATATCCTAGTGTATCGTTTATCAGTTGGCGCTTTAAATCTCGCTCATCTGTGTAATCAATGATTTCAGTATCGCGTCCAGTTGCGCCAATCAGAACTAGATAGTTTTCAGGGAAATAGCGTGATGTTCCTGTTTGTGTCCGATACCTGCGGTCATATCGGGTAAAAGGTGGTAATCCGTTTGCTAGAAGCTGGGCATTCAACTGAGCATCACTAACTTGAGTGATTGTTTGTTGTAGGTTTCCTGATGAGTTGATGATAATGCTACCACCAGCTGCTAAGACCATTGGATTTTGAGAAATCACGCCAGCAATCTTTGAGGAACCAATCAACGCTCTTGGTTCATACCCTTGGTTTTGTAAGGAAATTCTTCCAGATACTAGGTATTGGATGATTGGGTTGGTTGTCTGACTATAGAAGCCTGTGGGTGCTGCAACTGTTCCAGAAGGGACGGTGACACGGTTACCAGGGTCAGAAGGAAAATCAACTGTGAATGGTGCGCCGTCCATTGGAGTAACAGTCACCTGTCCCAATGCGATCGCCTGACTCCTCTGCAATTCCGTCTTTGCTTCTAAACTCAGTCTCAGGTTGTTAGTCAACCAATCCCTAATTTTTGCCTCTGCAATAGAACTATCACTCCCATTGAGCATCTGCCCCAGTGTTTTTAGTTCTGAACCGTCGTACTGGTCAGCAATGTCTATATGACTCAATGCGACTGCCATAGACAGCCCTTTTGCTTGTTTCTTAATTTGTGGAGGAGACAGAGGACTTGAATCGTTAGCTATCATCTCACCAACTACCCTCATGATGTCTTCAACGATGTAGTTAGTATCTTTTTGCACAACAGGAAGATAATTAGCTAGAAGGAAAGGACGTGCAGGTGTACCAAATTGCACCTCTGGTTTTCTAGCAATGAGATTCAGTAAATCAGGTGTAGCGTATTTTCTGATAAATTCTAAGATAGATGTAATATCCATTGATACCTTCCCTTACGGTAAAGCACGACGTAAAACAAAGAATTTCCCTACAACTGTTCTTTGTGCCGCTGTCAGAGTAGCCCACTCTGGCAAGTAATTGTAGTAAAGGATATTACCGCTATTGCCTGCGATCGCATCAGTTAAATTATCAACTGCCACGTCTAGAATGTCATGGAAAATCACCGCTAACTCTGTGACTGTGGTTGGGTCTGCAATCCCGCTAAACTTGACCCACGAAACAGACGCCGGATCAGCTGATGGCGTCCCTATCCTAGCCACCAATGTCCCACTAACAGCGGGTCTTTTCCCGTCACTTCCTGCTGTAAAGGTTGAAGCATCAAGCTGAATACCACCTGGTAGAGTGATTTTGCTTGAAACAATGGATGTCCCTAACCAATAGGGACTAGTTGTTTGCACTGTCCCAAAATATACGCCAGGTTTCATTATCCACCACCTTAATTTGTTGAAGGAAATCTATAAAGGTTCGACAAAGCGTCAGCTGCTACTTTCACATGGTCTCTCTTTTTGCTACCGCCTTTCATGCCCCCAGTAGGAACTTTGCTTTTCTGTTGCTGCTTCTTATTCTCGGTATTGGTGTTGTCTTCCTCATCATTGTTGTCTCCCCCGTCCTCTTCTTGATTGTCCAAGACAGGATACAAGGCACTTACCATCCACCTACCTTGAGATTCAGCATACTCTTTGATAGGTTTACCATCTACAAGCACCTTATTACCCTCTAGCTTGACCTTGGAGGCATCTAAAATTCCTTTATTGAGGAATTGGGTGAAAGCTTCCCCATCTATCCCTAGTTCCTTTACAGCACTAGATAGACGTGTTGCCTCTCTATCTGCGATCGCCTTGTCCCGCTCTTTGGTAACCGCTTCTAAGTCCTCTTCTGTCTTGGTTAACTTTTCTTTAAGTCCCTTGACTGTCGCCTCTGCGTCCTTCCCTTCCTCACCCAACAACGCATTTAAACGGCTAATCTGCCCTTCTGCACGGGTAAATTTAGACTTCCAAGCGCTTGCTTCTTTGTCTATGCTGACAACACGTTCACGAATAGCATCAGCGATTTCTTTGCCTCCTTCCGAAGACTCAATCCTGATTAACGCTTCTTCATAATTCATGGGTTGCGCAAATTTAAACTACCTTATCCTATCATTGTTCAAGAATTTGATGGTGGTTCATTTTTGCGCTCTGATTCAATTCGTTGAATTTCTGCGTTCTCGTCATCTGTATATCCAAGCAGTGCGATCGCTGTTTGCCTTGACATTAAACCAGCCTGAAAGAGTTTTATAATCTCGTCCTGCTCTTCTGGTGTCGGTTTTCCTGGATTGATAATAATCTTGACATTTATAACAATTTGTTTATAAATATCAACTGGCTTACCAAGCATAGCTTGATTGATAAGTAAAGCAGTCATGAATGTGGACGATAAAAAACTTGAGAGTCTTTCAGCATCTTTCTGCAAAGCAACAATAAAGTCATTTCGCATTTCTGCGCGCGATCGCCCAGACAAAATTAAATCTTTAGCGATGAGATGACCCAAGTTAGCAGCTGTGTAGATAATAGCAATAAAGAAATTTGCGGAGGTGACAAAAGCAGAAATATCAATTGGTTGATCTACGTGTACACTAGGGTTAGTGTATCCTCTTGTCATCCCAGTTTCATCCTTAATTGGGATACCACCGATAAAGTTGACAATTCCCGGTGCAACAACTATCTTGTTAGGGTCAAGCTCAAATTCGCGATCGCCTGTCTCCTCATCTTCAACGAACTTCCCCGGTGGTTTTGCATTCACATAAGTTTTCGCATAATTACTTAAATCGTTGTTGCGCGGGATCATTGTTGCAGCATGGGAAAGAGCATTTTGGGCTGATTTCATTGTTGGGGTGATGAATGGACGCCGCCGGATTTCTTGTATCGCTAATTCCCCGTTTAAGTCCAAAACGATAGATGGTTTCTCCTCTTCATCTATGGCTTGCCCTATGCTGTCCACATAGGTAATCATAGCCATTCCATCAGGCGAAAGCTTATGTACCTCTACATATTCAATTTCTGTCTCTTTCCCTTTCTCGTTCAGTATTGTTTCTGTGAAAGTATAATGTATCTCTTGCGGTTTGCCAAAGTAATTCCGTAAAATCACTGTGACGCTACCTGGCAAGGGACTGTGTATGATGATGCGATCGCCCTCCTTGCATATCCGCAAGTAAGCATACCCGTCAATCATCACATCTAGTTGAGCCTGATAAAAGGTGTCATGCCCATCATCAGTTATAAGCTTTTTCGAGACTTGCCATAAACTGTTACAAAAATCTGTAACTTCTTGATTGACTGTCTCTGTAATTTCAATGCTAGAATTAGTTGCCCCAGCTACTGAAAACGCTGGTGACTTGCCAAAAAGGGCATCTGCATAATGGTTAACACATTCTTCAATCAGGTTCACATCTTGAAACATATCGGCGATCGCTTGATTCACAACTCGCCCTTCTTCTGTCTCTCCCTTCCCACGAATTCCTATCCAGTATTGAAACAAATTAGATTCGTAGTAGTTTCTGTTATCTTCTACTAAATTTCTGTGTAAATAATCCCGTTCATGCTCACGAGCAAAGTTAGGCTTGATCATAGTCAGATCTCATGGGGTGTACAAATTTGTATTACCTTCTAAAGTACACCAGCCATGCCGTTGCGATGCAGAAGCCGCCACTAGGCGCTCATAATGTCTGTATACTAGTAAAAAACCAATATTTTCACGCAATATTCATGAAAACATTGGTTTTTTTGAAGATTATATAAAGGTATCATCTTTTTTTATAAGTACTTTTTAATACATTAACTATAAAAACGTTTTTACGCACAAAGCTATCACCTGTTGGAGTAAACATTTTCTTTTAGGGAGATTCAATAAAAAAATATCCAACCTTCAACAACGGGACTACGACTAGTTAACGGGTTTAGGCTGTTTCCCGCCCTTCGGGCGGGAAACAAGGTTGGATATTTTTTTCTTTGTAAGTGCCTTATCAAAAAAACCATTTTAAGTGACTCCGCTAATATAGATATTACTTTTAATGTAATAAATACAACTTTAATACTACTTATAAAAGATTTAGAGATAAGCAGTAAAGAAAAGCACATTTTTCTTCTTATGTAACAATGCTTAATAGATATCCACATGTAAATAGAGTTACTATTATGCTAAGTGAGACCACAGAGAACGCTCTGGATTTGAACGGCAGTGCTGGCAATGCTTTTAATACAGATTTACAGTCAGAAACAATCTCTGGTAGCTACTCAAACGGATTAAGATCTGGAGTTTTTCAAGTTGGAAGCACTGGTAAAGTGAGTTTCAGAAACGAACTTCATAACGCAGCGTATGAGTCAGAGGTAGCAATCATAAAATTTAGTGGTTTAGAAAACTATGAAATAGGATCGAATGCTTTTACACAAGAAGCTACTAGACGAGCGTTGAGCAATTCAGTATTCGGTCACATCATAATTTCTGACTCAACAGAACGCACAAGACTCACTGGAGATTCTAATAGGCGTAAGGCTGGAAAATACCTGGGAACTCAAACCTTTGACATGACGCCTGGAGATCTGGTTATTTTCATGCTATTTCCCAATTCCAGGGCAAAGGACGTATTGACTAATCCTAATAGCGAAGAAGAAAAACCTTTCTATTCCGTGAAAGAATTAAATCCTGATAAAGCTTCCCATTTTACGCTCTTTAGAAGAACCCTAAGCAGTGGTTCTGTTTTTGCTGTTGAAGATTTACTTGAAGATGGAAATAGTGATAGAGATTTCAATGATAATGTTTTTTATACACAAGGATTAATAGGAGAAACAGAACCTTTTGATAACTTAATTAACCCGTCTCATAATTGGCGCAATTCAGAAGTAGGCGAGGAACTTCTCTATGGGAATCTTAATCCTCCCCTGTTGTTAGATCGGGGAATAATACTTCCAGTTGGTGGACCTTTTATAGATTCAGTAAAGGAGAATGTTTCTATTAGCAATATACCTAACCAAGTCAAAATAGGAGATAAAATAACTATAAAAGGGAAAACAAAAGAGCGAAGTTTGAATTTTACAATAGAAAATACTAAACTAAAAATAGATAACTTTGAATTAAAAGATGATAATTTTGTAGTTAATTTGAACTTTCCTGATAACTTCTCTCCAGGAGAGTATCTCTTGAATATTAATAATAGTAATAATCGCTCTATTTATAGTTCAACAATCAACATACAAGATCCAGAAGAAACACAAGAACCGTGGAAGTTGGATCTTCATAAAAACTATGAATTTTTGGCTAAAGTTGCTTCTTATAAAGATGAAGACAAAGATATTACAGATAGCGGTTATTCAATAGATAGCACATTTAAAGATTCTTTTACGGGCTTATATGCATTAGGATTGATTTCAAAAGAAGACGGAAAACCACCAGTACTATTATTTCGTGGTACAACAGTTACAGATTGGGGTGATATCAGCACTGATCTTGAACTTAATGGAGTTGGGTACAGTCAATTTTTTGATAGTTATGATCCTAACAGAGAAAGTTTAAATGACAAAATAGAAAATTGGCTCAAAAAAGTGGCTATTAATTTTGGAAAGGCTGACATAGTTGGTCATAGTTTAGGAGGGGCACTAGCACAGCGTACAGCAGTGGAGTTTCCAGATTTGACAGGAAGGACAGTTACGTTCAATTCTCCCGGAATTGATACTCGTTCAGTTAGTAGATTTAAAGGAGATTCAAATAAAGTATTTCACTACATTGAGCAAGATGATACAGTTTCGCGTGCTGGCGAGGAATTTATACCAGGTACAGTTGTTAAAGCATCTGATCGACTTCTACTAAGCGGAATTCCAATTAAACCGATATTATTTGCGTTAGGATTTACGACAATTCTTGTGAATGACTTTATTATTAATCCACATAAAGAAATCTTTTTATCTAATGATGAACGCTTTCAAAAAGAAAAAATTTCAATAGATAGCCTTAATAATTTAAATTGGAATGGCTATACAGGAGCAAAACGTAGTAGTTGGGAAGACACTAGGAAGAAATCAGGAACTGGGTACGAATCAATAAAAGCAGTAAAGAATAGTATTAGTAGTTTTTTGGTTAGGGATAATTCTCTCCCATATGAATATCAAACAACAATCCCTATCATACCAATTATTTAAAACATAAAAGTGAGAAATATTCAAATATTACTCTGTTTATGAATTAGGCAAAATCAAAATCATTGAAATGTTCATAATTAGAATTTAGTGGCTCATGAACTTGTAGTACAGCACCACTGATGAAAATCCTTACATAGCACGTGAAGGCGAACCAGATGAAGATGTTAAAATAATTGGCATTTATTCATCTGGGTGCAAATCTCTCTTTTCTTCTTTTAAAAACTAAAACCTTTATTTGACAATAGTTTCAAAATGCTAGGTCATTTTTTGGGGTACTTTTGTACCCCAAAAGTTTCTGAGTACTTTTGCTTAAAACTACCTAGTCCCATAACTGTAGCCAATGGTCGGGTATTCTTGATTGGCGTCTTCTCTACGCCACTTGTCCAAGTAGTAATATATTAACTGAGAAGTTGCATCCACTTGATCATCTGAATCGTAATCGGGAAAAGCTTCTAACTCTGGTTCATACTCAGAGAGCCAAGCCGCACCCTCCCTTAGCCAAACATTTTTACTTTCAAATGTTGGTGCGATCGCCTCTGCTCTTGCTTTCTTGGATGATTTAGGATTAATCCCAATAATACCAGGAAAATCAGCCCTCAAAGTTTGAATAATCGCTGCCCCATTTGCTTTAGCTTCTACTAGTTTCGCGGTTATAGGTTTCCCCAATTCTGCACCCCACTGCTTGAGGTTCTTTTTTATCGCTTCTTGTGTTTTAGGAAATGTCATCCTTTCTCTTTGCTGACTCCACAAGTAAAAATTAGGACGACAAATCAGCCAACATTGAATCACCACATAACTCGCAGTATCAGTCACAGAACCAAAGCTTGCATCTACGCTAATTGCAGGTGCAAAACGCTTAGGAAGAGTTGTAAAGTATTGCCAGTTGCTTCTAAAGATACCGCCTCCCTTGGCGTATGGTTCTTGTCGGTAACGGGAAGCATACATATAAGCTCCTAGTGTCCGTCTTGCTTCCTCATCTTCTTTTTCACCAAACCTTTCTGGGTGTAATAGCTCGTCCGGTTCACGATGCTTAATAACTCGTCCGTCCTTTGGAGATTTCATATCAATAGCTATAGGCGATCGCACTGGCAGCTTAAGATATGTATAATCCTCTGCAAGCTCCCTCAGTATGTACCCACTAACATCCTCAACATTTGTCCTCTGTTGAACAACGATGATTGGGGTGTTCTTAGGATCGTTTCTGCGTCCCACAGAGTAGTCCTTAAACTTGCGTAGCGTCTCCGTGCGAACTTGCTTAGACTCGCTAGTAACTGGATTATTGGGATCATCCACTAAAATCAGATTTCCACCGATTCCTGTCACAGAACCGTCAAATCCTCTTGCATACATCGTTCCTTTATAATTGTTGCTAAACTCGGAAATACGGTTTTTATCTATCTTTAACTCTATTCCTGGGTTAAGCCTTTTGTACCATTCAGACTTTAAAATATCGCGCCTCATTTGATTATGATCGTTAGCCAGAACCGAACTATAAGAAAGCCCTAAAATATCTTTCTCTGGTTTCCCAATCCACACCCAACACGGGAAAGCAACCGAGATTAACTCTGATTTGAGCGATCGCGGCTGCACATTAATCAATAGATTTCCTATCCTGTTAAAGTAAACCTCTTCTAAGTATTCAGCTAACAACAATAAGTGCCAATTCTCGTACAATCTTTCCGTGGGATGCAAAACTTTCCAAGCACCCAAAAAAAACTTATAAAAACTATCTATCTGACTCTTCTCTGACTCTGTTAACTCAGGAAACTCACTTATATTTTCTGCTTCTTCCCATCGCTTAATTTTTTTCCGCGACTGAATACGAGCCTTGTGCAGGATTCCCATTAAATTTCTCCTCTATGGCTTCTAGACGCTCTTCTAGGTCAATTTCTCGCCAGCTTTTGAGATTGTCCAGGATTGCGATCGCCGCCCTTATCCTCCCCTGCTCCGTCGCCTTTGTATCCCCTACCACCGTGCGTAAATAACCTATAGCTGCTCTCCCAGCTTCCACAACCTCATCAAGTACTTGGATAGAAGTTTCACGAACAGTGAGCCGTATTGCATTCTTGAAATTTTTATCAGTCCTCCATTTTTCTACTGTGCGATGCGATACATCTAACTCTTGAGCAACCTCTGCAATACGTCTTCCTTGAGCAAATAGGACAATTGCTCTTTCTTGTTTCGGTGTAAAGCCTTCCATCACTACTTTGCCCTTGAGCACCTCCAACATAATAGCTCAACAAAGATATAAAAGGGTAGTACAAATTTGTACCACCCTCGCAATTCTCATCTAACTGTATTCTTGATACTTTTAAAAAGTCAGGGTTTTGCTGCTTGTGGATCATAAACATCATAAGCAAGTACCAAATCCGGATGCTCATACACCTTCAAAGATAGTCCTAGTCTGGCGATAATTTCAGCCATGTCTAAGTCATTGATATTAGAAGGTAATTGGAATGCTTTGCAGACTTGTACCTTAGTCCAGGCGTCCAAGGAATCATAATCACATAGGTCATGTAAGTCCTGTATCCTTTGCTTTGCTTCCGAGTTAAGAGGGATGCAGCTGTAGAAGAATGATTCAGTCTTCCTGTCAATGAGATTGACGTTTTTACTAGAAGGTATATCCTCCTCAGTATCCTCTCCTGATTCATCCTGTTGCAAAT
Source organism: Brasilonema angustatum HA4187-MV1 (assembly GCA_019359695.1). Lineage (GTDB taxonomy): Bacteria > Cyanobacteriota > Cyanobacteriia > Cyanobacteriales > Nostocaceae > Brasilonema > Brasilonema angustatum. Next base: position 52,755 of record JAHHGV010000040.1, on the reverse strand, counting down.
CCTCAGTTTCTTCGTCCTCTTCTTGCCTTAGTAACTTACTTTCCTGCGCTTCATTAGCTATTTTGCTATCAAGCCAGGTTTCAAAATCCTTAACCCCAGCAAAGAGAATTTTTTCAGATTCAAGACCATCTTTAGACGCGGTAATACCCTTTGCTGACCTAGTAATTTTGTAACCAAGTTGCAAGGCATCTCTTTGTAATTGAGCGAATGACACGCCAGTTGATTGAGTCTTGGGTTTAGCAGGTACTTTTGCTTTTGTGGCTTCAGATTCTTCGCCCTCTTCTTGCTTTAGTAACTCGCTTTCCTGCGCTCCATTAGCTATTTTACCATCAAGCCAGGTTTCAAAATCCTTAATTCCAGCAAACAGAACTTTTTCAGGTTTCAGACCATCTTTGGACGCAGTAATACCTTTTACTGACTTAGTAACTTTGTAACCAAGTTGTAAGGCATCTCTTTGTAATTGAGCGAACGACACACCAGCTGCTTGAGTCTTGGGTTTAGCAGGTGCTTTTGCTTTTGTGGCTCTGGTCTTTTTAGCTGTAGTTTTAGTTGTAGATGTAGATCTAGGCATTGATTTTTCCTTTTTAGTAATAAATTCCTATACTTATCATTTGTTGTTTTTGTTGCTGCTTTTTTGCTTTCTCTACCAAGCTTAGGTAAAAAGCATTGACAAGCTTGGCGCTCTTTCCTTGAATTCGGCTTTGTAAATAAGAGCTAGATGACACATCACCGCTGAAATGAGTTTTATAGGCGGTTAACGCCTGCAATATGCCGTAATAAGTCTGATATGCACTCAAGGTATTCATCCCCAAATCTACGCCTTGTAAAGCTAACACCTCATCCATCTCACCCTGGAAAATGGAGAAGCAAGCTTTAACGATTGGTTCTTGCTTATCATCCGGTTTTTTGGAACTACCTAGTAAATGCTTGAAAAGTTGAAAAGCTTCCCCTGGCTTAACGGGTGTACTAGCTAACAACTTTAAGTTTTCGCGGTAAGAGTTAATCTGTACTTTTAGCGACTCAAGAAGAGTAGAGACATACTGGCGATCGCCTATATGTGACTGAATGTGTTTCATAGTTTCTACCATCCCACGGGTAAGAACAGTCATCCCATTTGTACAAATAAGTCGCTCTGCCATCGTCAGGAATCCACTACCTCTACCATACGTGTGATAGTTGTAAGCAAGGACACGCATAACAGTTACGTCATCCTTGTCTAACATGAATACCCCGTTTAAATCCTCTGGGACAAGTGCAGTTATAAAAACCATATTCCCCAAACTAAACTGATCTTCCCCGCTTGGTAGATAACCAATTCTCTCAATTTGTAACCCGTTGCGATCGCAAAAGTTACTAAAATCGCTTAAGAATCTCCTGTTTTGATATGGTTTCCAGTCATTCGATGAGTAGGTTAAGTCCTGCATAGTGTCGGTTCTGTAGACAATTGACCGCCCCCTAGACTGCACCTCCTTACCTACCTTATAACCATAGAATGGACGTTCTACAACAACCTCCCAATTTAAGCCAGATTTGTCTAGTATTTCATCTATGGACATACCTGGGGAAACTTCAACTCCCGCACCTCTAAATAATGTTTCTGGATCACTTTTGTGGTTCATACTCTCATCTGCTTGACTTTAATTATTTGACTTTAATTAAATGACAAATGATTTTTGGTAAGGGTGTGCAAATTTGTACACCCTGCCCACATTACAAATAAAGAGATTTCGAGGAGGAAGTTTCAAGAATGCATCGGGCGATCGCTGTAGCTTTAGCGAAACGGCTATCAGGTGAACAATCATCAATGAATTGGTCATCTATGCGAGATTCCCACAACTCGTTACTTAATTCATGGACAGAGAGCTTATGCCCCATGAATATCTGTTCATTATTTTCCCAAGGGAGATTAAATATTTGAGAGGAGATGGTGGAAGAAATCGGTTGTGGATACCAAATCTGACCACGCGCACCAAAAATCTTGATAAACTGGTCAATGCGGTCGCCTACTGAGTCATAGAACAAGAAAACGGAGTTAATGCGGCTATTCTTCGCCTCACGGGTTTCTACCTCCGGTTCTTCAGTAAGAACCGCGTCTTCATTTCCGGTCAGTTCTTTAACCTCTCGTAGCCTAGCTTCTTTCTCCTTTTTCTTGCGGTACTCAAGATATTCACCTGGTATAAAATCGATTCTACCAAGGTAAGTCATTGCAATAAACTTGTGGTCAGCAATAATGGGTTGAGTCCGCTGGTTGTTGAGTACTCCCGATTCAGCAAGCACGAGAACACGGTTAATGTGATTCTTCCTGATTTCGCGGTCAATAGCCTCAAAGCACGCGCCTTGCTTTGAGTAAAGAATATTTGCCCATACATTGCCTTCAACTTTTGTTTTAGGGTCTAAGGCATTTTCTCTAATGGTGATATGATTTTTAGCTGGTACTCGCTTAGTGAGGTCAGCAAACATATCTGTAGTTATACCCTCCTCACCAAAGACATCTTGAACCATCTTGAGGATGTCTTCAGGTGTCATGTAATTGTCTGAAGGCTGATCACTGTAACCTTCATATATCTTGATACGTTCCTCTTGAGTTTCTAAGGTCTTTTCTCCGATCTGTTGTATTGCATTTTCACGCTTAACATCGGCGATCGCCGCCTTCACATTGACCTTTTTAGCGCCTGCCGTGGGGACTGCTTGAATTCTTGCAATAACTTGCTGTGCAACATCATTGCCCTCTTGCTCAGCAAGTCTAACAATTTCATGCCCAGCATTGATTGATTTGTTTGTAATTTGCTTTAAACCCGTTGCTAACTGCGGGTGAGTTGCTTGCACTGAGTCAGCAAAAGTATTTACCTTCTTAGCTGTCCTCGCACTACCGGAACTACCAAACCCGGCTTGTCTTGCTGATTTGTCAGCACTTCTAACCCCTTTATCCTCATCCTTGTTGAACTCAATAACAGTAGGGTCGTCCTCTGATGCCCAGCGGGAGGAAGCGCCAGCAGACATTCTTTGTCTTGCTCTACGTTCCTCAATAATTTTGTAGAGATCCCACTCTTTCAACTTTTGCTCAACTGTCTTCTGTCTTTGTCCAGCATTGTCTAATAACAATGCTTTCATTTCATCATCTTCATTGACATAATGACGAACTCTGACAGGGAGTCTAGGGAATTTCAGGCGATCGTATTTCTGATTTAATAAACGTGCAACATGAGTACGTCTGTTACCCTTAACTACCAAACCTTGGACGTTAATTTCAATTCTAGATACCTCTGGCTCATTAACATCCATAAACTTGATGAGGTCACTGTAGTTTTCTTCCCCATAAACCTCTTTGTTCTTGGGATGTTCTCTTACCAGTTCAATGTCTATGTCAATTTCTGTTGTTCCGCCTTCTCTAAGCAATTCTTTTAAATCACCAGAGTCCTCATGATAATTAACAACTGCCCAGGTAATAGCAGCTTCTTTGTCTTTCAATAGTCCTGATGAAAACGCTAGGCGACCATCTTTAAAAACCACAGGATGATAAAGCTTCTCTTCTGTTTTTTCATCTAATAACTCTCTTACTTCTATCAAGTAACGAGTTCCTACCATTTTTCGCCATGCTGTTTTAACTGTCTCCTTTGATGTCTTTGACGCGAGCGCCATGACTTAACTTTCTCCATATCTTAGTATCACAAATAGTATAGCCTTATATGAAAAAAGGGGTGTGCAAATTTTCACAACCTTTTTTTAAATACCAAGATCCAAAGATAATGGTTTAGTGGGACTTTGTAAAAAACTAGGCTTAAAAGAGTCGAAATCCTAGAACTGGCAAGGATTTTACATCAATTTAGCGCATACCCTATTGTCACTGGGTTTGAAGCACTTTTACCAAAGTTAACGTATTTGCTTTATCCACTAAGGCTTTGAGGTGGTTTTCATCCCAGAAAGTTCTAAAGTCCTACGCTTAAGCAAGGTTGTAGTACGGTTGAGTTATGATTTAGGAATAGGTCTCCTTTGAAACTTTAAAAGTTAGACCTTTCTCTATATCTTAGAAACGTTTAAGTACAGGATACTTAAACGTTTTTTCTGTTTTGTGTTAAGAGAAATTTAATGTAGTTTTCATCTTTTAATTAAGTTTTTGAACCTGGAAAATTGAGGTTCAAACAACAGTTTGACTGTCCCAGTTGCACCATTACGATTTTTGAGCACAAGGATTTCTGCAATTCCACGGTCAGGTGAGTCTCCATTGTAATACTCATCTCGGTAGAGAGCCAATACAACATCTGCGTCTTCCTCAATGCGTCCTGAGTCTCTAAGGTCACTTAGGACTGGTCGCTTGTTTTGACGCTGTTCTACCCCACGCGACAGTTGAGACAGCAAGATAACGGGAATCTCATATTCTTGGGCTAGCAACTTGGCACGGCGCGTAATTTCACCGATGATATAGACCAAGCGTGGGTCACTACCATCAGCCATCAGCTGCAAGTAGTCCACAGCCAAGATACAGAAATCACCGTATTGCATCCTGCGGCGTTTAAACTCGGAAGCGATCGCACTCCATCCGCTGGTAAACTTGTCACAGATACACATCGGAGCGGTAGTGAAATCATCCATAGCCTGTAATATTTTTGTCCACTCATATTCTGAATATCCCCCAAACTTTAATCTATCTGAGGAAATTTCTGTTATTGCAGAAAGTATCCTGGATGCAACTTGACGTTTATTCATTTCTAAGCTGAATAAGAAAACATTCTCCCCTCTTGCTTTAGCAATTTTATACAACGTATACTGTAATAATGCTGACTTTCCCATTGATGGACGCCCAGCAATAACGATTAAGTCACCTCTGCCAAAACCACCTGCTAGCATGATATCTAGGTCATAAAAACCTGTTGGGATACTAGCGACATTTTCTTCACCTTCATTCAAGCTTTCTAAGTAACTGAAATAGTTAATACCAATTTCTTGTAAGGATTGCGTCCTATTGTCTTCTTCTTGGGCTTCTACTCTGACACTTGCGATCACCTCATCGAATTGTCTCAATTTATCCTCTGGGCTAATTGTGTGATCTTCCGCTATTTGCGCTAAAGTACCAGGTATTTCTCGTATTTTTCTGTCTTGGTAATATTTTTGGACATACTCAGCATTGATGTCCACAGTAACAGCACTCACTACTGAATCCATCAAGCCTACTAAAAAGCGCATAAGGGACATATGCCCACCCAACTCAGGCAAAGCATCAATTGACACTAACTTATGACGCATAGATATCAGATCAGGTAATTTGTTATCCTCTTGATACACACTGAACATTGCGCAATAAACTTGACGGTGTTGCTCAGAAACAAAGTATTCTGGCTTAACTTTGTCTACTACCATCTCAAATACCGATGGGGCTAGTAGAATTTGACCTAATAGTTCTCTTTCAGTTTGGATAGCCAAGGCAAACCAGTACTCAAAGCCTTGAGCTTCCATTCTTTCATCATTTGTCATTGCTTTAATTCTTATTTCTCAAATGTCTGTACTTCGCGTTTTTGGCTCTTTGCATCAATCGCTCTTTCAGCGCTGTAGAATCGATAGGTGTTAACGCTTCAATCTGGGGAAGTTCCTCTGCAACTAATCGTTCACGAGTGGCGATCGCAACTTCCGTTTTCTCTTTGCGCTCCAGAAACGCCTCCCAAGCCCCCAAAAGTTCCTCTGGGGTGTTTCTATGCATTCGGGAAAGAGAGCGCCTTGCATCGCCTTGCATGGGCTTCTCCTTGCGTTTCTCTCTCCACTCTGGACTCTTGGCTAGTTCTTCCTGCCAATATTTCACAAACTCAGGTTGGAACTCTTCCTTACTCAATCTGTACGGTGGCAACTCTTGAGGTTGCAACAATGCATTATTTATAGCAGATGCATTATGCGAAGTCGTTACGGCTTTGCGGCGTGGCACGGGAAGTTTGTCCTCTTGAGTTGACGTTGTTTCGTTTGAGTTGACGTTGTTGAGATTTTGGTCAGAGGGGGTAACTGTGAATTGGCTCTCTTGCTGCTTTGCATTTTCTTGAGAAGAGAGAGAAGGCGCGGCGCAAAGCGCCGCGCCTTCTCTTTCTTTTGGATCTAGTTTTATGGATCTAGTTAGTGTCCTTGACTCGACACCACGTGGTTCCGACTCGGAACTACCTTGAGGTGGTGCTGACTCGGAACTACCTAGTGCTGACTCGACACCACGTGGTTCCGACTCGGAACTACCTTGAGGTGGTGCTGACTCGGAACTACCTAGTGCTGACTCACGAGTTTTTTTCTCGTTTTTCTTTTGGTTTGGGCGTTTTTTGTGAGATAAACCAGATATTTCCTCTGTTTTTTCCCTCCAGCTAGATGGAGGTGTTAAAACGTACAAATTAGAGACTTTTGCTGCTGTATCCGCGTATGGTCTTTCTTCTTTTGTAAGTAAGCCATACTCAATTAATTCTTGAACTGATGCGATCGCCTTTTTCTTTAAAGTTGATTCGTGTCCTTCTGGAAATGAGCCTTTGAACGCTTTAGCCAGCTTTGTGTAGGATGGGAAACATTTCCCCTCGGAATTAGCGTATTTCTTTAATTCTGCGTAAATTCTAAAGGCTTCCGTTGTCAAAGGTATTTCTAAGATTCGTAGGTCAATAATGACAAAGGGGTGATGACTGCGATCTTCGATTTTGTCGTTAGTCATTGCGAGCCTCCTTTGGAGGAGCTACGCTAACGCTTCCTTTGTTGAATTCTGAAACAAAGAAAGCAACTGAGCCTAAATCAGCATCGTCTGTTTGTGCTATACTCACCAATTCAGCATCGCTGTTCTCGCAGCATACAACAGCCAATCTGGCAATTAAAGTTTTTGGGAAGAAATTAGGGTTTACACCGTACGCTTTTACTTGCTTTTGTCTTTCTTCACTAGTACAAATGACTATTCCCTGTCCCCCAGGAACAGAGTTATAATTAGACATGAAAGTCTCCTTTTTGTTGAACGTTGAACGAAAGTCTCTTTTTTGTTAAAGAACAACGATTGAGCTTTTACTCGCACGAAGGGGAACACCCTTTGGCAGTTCGGACCTGCTGAGGGGTTTAAATTTTAAAGAGCTACTTGGCTTGTTCCGCCTTTTGCTTAGCGATTTCCTGAGCGTGTAACTTAAGGGCGATCGCTCGTAGTTTCTCTTCAAGATAAGCAGGAAAACGCATTGTCTTCGTGTCAACCTTCTTACCTTCGGCATCTCGCCAAATGCTGTAATTTTTTGGTAAGTGATCTGTTTCTGGGTTTTTGTTTGGCATATTTTATCACCTCCTGTCACTATTTTAAGGAATGGAGTGTGACAGTGCAATACATTTTGTGGCATAATTCACCCACCTATCAAGCACTAAGATGTATAATTGACCACTGTATTGAACTTCCAAAACGTAACCCTTGAGTGTAGCAAGTAAGTAAGGGGTTACACAATCTTGCGCAACCCTTCTTAATCATTTTTTTATAGTACACCAGTACTATAAAAGCTTGTTTTTATACTGAAGGTAAGTTGTTTTCTGCTATCTAACTAATGTGTCAAAAACCCATAACATAAGCAGCAAACTTGTTCTGCTCTTTCATGTTCTAGGTTGTTTTAAGCGCCTTCCTCAGAATATCTGCTTCCTTGTGTCCCGATGTTTTGGCATGGGTTAACCTGGGCGTTCTTGGTTGTCTGTATTATAAATGTCTCCGCCAATCTGCTGGCTTGAAACTATCTCGGTATCCGCAAGCTCTAAAGCTTCTGGAAGTTTTGCTAGAGTCAGAAGAAATCGATAATTTTATAAAAACTTTTATTGTGCAACCTCCCGAATCGGAAAAGAAAAGTTCTGCCCACACTCTTTACATATCCACTTTTGATGAGGCTTACCACCTTTTGTGGTTATCCCATTTTTCTTAACACTACCTTGCAAGCAGTTGGGACAAGTGATATCTCTTCTTTCAGGACGCCCAACAGGATTACCCGTCCAAGATAACTTACAATTCCTACAGACCCATCGCTGTACCCCACTTTCTGATTTTCCCTTTGATACTACCCACGGGCGATCGCAGATAGGTTCTGCGTGTTCTCTTCCTTGATATGTCCTAACCATTTTTTCTCATAATATTGGCTAAATATGGTGTTAGTCTGTTAGTAATCTTCATTATTGATATTTTCTTTATTATAACTTCCCCATATTAAAAAGTAGGAGGGTCTAAGAGAAAAACTTGGAAGGCGATGCTCCTTAAACCGTCACCCATTCTCGCTGTCATTATCAATACATAGGTTAACTCAAAGTCATACGTTTCCAACAAAGTCAATATTTCCTCTGTCCTTTCTGACAACCACTCATGAGAACTTTCCAAAAGCACATAGCTGACTGGTACTGGCTGCAAGTCTTCTATAGTACCGTTTTCCCAACTAGCTAGAGAAGATGTTAAATCACACAAGACAGCACCTCTACCCTTAAACTTTTCAGCAAGGGCGATCGCCCTTGCTTGGTTACAAAGAGATGGTAAGTGCAGAACCTCTTTGACAAAGTATTGAAACTTGTTATAAGGGTTGTTCAAATTTGCACAGCCGTTTAAAGTGCTCATCTTGTTTTTGCCCTAGTACTTAGCTCTGGTGTCTTCCCAGTTTTGCGGGTAAGACTGCCTTCTGAGAATAATCCAATCTAGTAGAGTGCCTGGACTTATCCCAAGAGTAGAAGAAACACTTACAAGGTTGCGCTCGCTCAAACCACGCCCACGTTGCCACTCGGACCACCGAGCACCTGGAACTCCAGTCATTTTTGATAGTTGTTGTGCAGGCATTGTCAAAAACTCCTCTAAGCTAACAATGCGTACGGCTACTTGTTTGACCATATGGAAATGAGTTAATAATAAGGGAATATACCACCATGATAAGATTTGAAAAAGGTTTGAGCAAATCTTAAAACGATGAATAGCAACCCTACAAATCCATTACCAGAAAGTACGAAAAAACTTGTGCAAGCCTTGGAGGAAAAGAATGCTCCGGCACTTGCAAAAACAATTTGCTTATGCTAAGTAGCTATTTAAAAATTGCAATCACAGACAATTAATTAAAGCTTTGGAACTAAGGCAACGCCTGTTGTGAGAAGCTCATCCCTCTGTCGCCACTAGTACTCCAGCAAGGGAACTTTGAGAAGGTACATAAAAAACCACGTTGCAAGAGCGTGCCCTCTGGACATAAGCGCGGTGTCTTTATTGTCTTAGCATAAAAATAAAACTATGGGTTGCACAAATTTGCACACCCCATTATGCCTATAAAATATCTGTCACAAGATATCCCCATATTTTAAAGAAAAAATTTACTATAAAAGTATAGAGAAAAACAAAGGAGACAGGCAAAAGCTCATGAAACTAGAAGAAATATTAGATGAGTTAACCGGATGGTTCCCAGCAGAAGCACACAAAGAGAGAAAGTTGCCAGGAACTACCACGAAATGGTTTTATATCCCTCATCAATTGATTACACAACGGCTCAATGATGTTTGTGCGGGATATTGGGAGAGTAGAGTCAGGGATACGGTTATCAGTGGGGACTACACTGTGGTGTACTTGGAACTGACTATCTGTGGAGTCACCAAGACTGGGGTAGCGGATAATTTGACATTTCCAGAGTTGAATGATGAGGGGAAAAGAAAAATTATAGGTTCTCCGGTTGTCAATGCTTTTCGCGCTGCTTTTAAGGATGCGGCTGAGCAATTTGGGATAGGTGCTTATCTGGACGAACAGACGAGCGCTCGCAAAAAGTTTGTCCAGTACATGTCCAAAAAAGGGGATAACCGCGCCTATAAGTTCTACCATGACAATCAATGGAAGGAAGATACTGAACCAAGGATAGAGATTGACTTAAAGAACTCTAGACTCGTTGAAAAAACCAACTTATTGGAAGCCTTGAGTGGAGATCTAGAGTCGAATGGGAAACCCTCTGGGACAAAAATAACGGACAAGCAAGTCACAAGACTCAACACAATTGCTCATAAGGCAGGCTTTACAGAAACGGGGATCAAGAATCTAATTGCTAAGTATGGCTACACCTCAAGAAAAGATATTACTTATGTCCCAAACGATGATGAGCACAGCGACTATGCCAAGATAGTAGCTTTGCTCATCCCTGAGAACGCGCAGAAGTACAATACTCAGTACAATGACTACGAGCAAAAGCCTATAGTCATCCAAGAAACAAAGTCCCAAGCTACGTCTCAATCCCTCTATCCCAAACACAATACACTGTGTAAAAGAATACGAGCAATTACAAAACATCAAGCTTCATGGATCATTGCCCAGTGTGGTAAATGGGGTGTACAAGAACCGGGAATGCTGTCACCAGACAACTTTGATGAGTTGATAAAAGATATTGCAGTGGATGCTTACAGAAACCGTTACCCAGACAACTTTGCTCAGTGTGGTGTCCAAGAAGTTGTTAATAGCTTTTTGGGTAGGCTTAACTTTTATGAGGCTTCTGGGCGCGCTCGCTTTGAGGGCGCTATTTCCTGGTATGAGGAAGTCTGTGGGGTAAAAGTGCCTGTTTAAGGAAAACCGGAGGGATGTCACCTTCTTTGATCAGAACTTCTAGCTAGCTAGTTAATTGTTATTTTATAGGTTGTCCAAATATGCACTACCCTTCCCAGCGTCCTATCTTGCCCCCTCATGCTCCTATTTTTGTTAGTTTGTTTACAGGTGCAGGCGGTGCTGATTCTGGCGCTGCCAGTGCAGGTTTTAGACCTGTTCTTGGGGTTGAAATGAACCCCAAGGAGCCAGGGTTAAGCCAAGAGTTTTTTAAGCTACACAAAATCAACTTTTGTACTTATGGTTCAGAGATGATGCTTAGAACCGTCCAAGAGTGCGCTGTTGCTGAATTCCCTAGATTCCCGCGCAATCTCTTTCTACTTCATGCCTCCCCAGTGTGCAGTAACTTCAGCACCGCCAAAACAGAAAGAGAGGAAGAGTATAGCGACATCTCTAGCGCCTGGGCTGTTTGCGAAGCGTTACGCCTGCTTAAACCGAGGTATTTCACCTTAGAAAACGTCTGTGCTTATGACAAATCAGCCGCCTTTAAAATGATTCTGAATAGTCTTACAGACTGCGGGTATAAGTTTCATTACAAGAATGTTGATATGGTGGATTATGGAGTCGCCCAAAACCGTAAACGCTTATTCTTACTAGGAAGTCTTGATAGAGCAATGCTGTTTCCTCCTAAGCGATCGCGCAAAGGTTGGGGTGATGTCATCGACTGGGATCAGTTGATTCCTTGCGAGCTAACGGAGAATCAGCAGGCTGCATTGGATGACTATTTGCAGTACAACAGTGTCAAGGCGATCGCCATTGAGCGTTACACCATAGGCAGTAATCGGAAGCAGGCAGGTAGTAAGCGCACTTTTCATATTAGGCAAGAGTCTGAGCCTTTCTGGACTCTGACCAAATCCATGTGGAACGATGGAAAGACAAAAGGACAGATGCCAGGAGGTAGAAAGATGTGTTTAAACGTCTGGAAAGACGGGCAAGCATTCTATTTGCCTATGAGCCAAGCAAAGCTGATTGCAGGTTTTGAGGATTGGTATTACTTACCGGAAGACCAAAGCGCGATCGCAGGCGCGGCACTCGGTCTTTGTGTAGCTCCAAAGTTCTACACTCAATTGTTAGCTGCTAATTTCCCTAGTTATGCACGGAGTGTGCGTTATTAGTTCCAAGAGCGATGCTCCAGGAGCCTGCACTCCATCGCCTTGAGTGGCTTTGGTTTCCTAAATAGTACAAATATACTGATATAGAGTGGACAATAGACAAACTGCCACACTATAACCCCAACGATGATAAACATGGGTATGCCTTTTAAATATGGGGGCGAGAGAGAAACGACCACCGCCCAAACTTCCACCACTAAAAATAAACAACGGAGAATCAACAATGCTTTTCGCTTCATTCACCAACAATACATCTGCAAACATCCAAGCAACTGAGTTCCTGATTCAAGAGTTACAACGCCAGTTAGAAGAGGCACGGCAGCAGTTAACAGCGCTTCAGCAACAGCAGCAGTTAGAATTGACCGCCAAGGGTGCTGCTGAGTCTGCGTTAGAAACAGCTTCAAAGGCTTTTCGCGCTGTCCTTGCTGCCTATGGCGTTGAGGGTGTTGAGGAATTCAAGAACGCCTTGGTTGCAATTGTTGATGAAAACGCTTCAGATCCGCTTCTACTGACAGCTGCGTTAGCCTCTGGCGGCTCCCAAGGGAGCATCGCTGAAGATGAAGACCCAACTGATCCCGAAGATGATCCCACACCTCCTACTTCTCCTGATGGTCTAGACACTGAGTCTAAAGAAGAGCAAGATCCTGAACCCGTGTTAACCGTCACAGCTGTTGTTGAGCAAGAAGCCGTACCCGTCTCTGAGCAAAGGAAGGTTGAAAGATCTGTCGTCTTAGAGTTACCTACTGTCTCAGCGATTCCCAATCTTAAGAAACCTGACCTGATCAAGTACCTGCAAGCGTATGGGCTATCGACTGATGGGATCGTGAAAGAGATGAAGGCTAGGCTTGGAGCCTACGTCCTCCAACATCGGAACATCAAGAAAGAGGCGGCTTAGTTATCAAGGGTAGTGCAAATTTGCACTACCCTATAGACACCTCAATAACTGTCATCTTTTATCCCCATGTTTAAAAACTAAAACTCTACTATAGAGATATAGAGAAAAACAAAGGAGACAAAGAGATGAGCACCGCAACCGCAACTTACATTTACACCTACAACCCCTACAAATTCTGTGAAGACGATTACACCCAAGAAGAATTAGTACAAATACTCAGAGATATTTGCACAGGTGTTTGCAAGCCAGAAATTAAAACCCAAAGAATCGTCACTGACCTAGAATTCTACGGAGAAGTAAGACACGCAAGACATCAACGCTCATTGAGAATGAGCGATGCTCCAAAGGGAGCCGCCAAAGGCTAACGCATCCAAGCATTGAAAGCAAGAAAAGCTTAGAGGAAGACGGGGAGCGCTCCCCGTCATGGGTAGTACAAATTTGTACTACCCAATAGACACCTCAACAACTGCCACAATTTAAACCCATATTTAGAAGATTAATTGTACTATAGAGCTATAGAGAAAAACAAAGGAGACAAACAGATGACTACCACAGGAAGAACGATTACAGAACTCAAAAATCAGGTTTATGCGGTGTTAGGATCGGCGCTCGCCACCAAAACAGCCAAGAGTGTTAAAGCCTGGGCAGTTGCTCAAGGATTAGGAAACCTGCGCCTTAACTCCAAAGCAGGCTGGATGACAGTCCTGCAACACGCAACCAGCATCAACATGATGCAGTTTGTTCCTCCATCAATCCCCGCTAAAAAGTATGTAGCTGATGGAATGAACAATGTCTATTTAGTACTGAACCACAACAAAACACACCACCTCTACACGGTGCTTAATGCATGTGGTCAGAAACAGCTAATTAATGAACGCGCTGTCACTCAAGTCTCTGAGGCTACGGTAAGAGAGGTTCTGGGTTAGACATATTAGCAACTGCCATATTCTAAATAACTAGCATTTTGCAGTTCATGGGTTCAACGTTATGCTAAATTGAGTACAACTAAACACTACTTTTGTTGTACTCAATTCTATCAAAGAGAATAAATACCCATGACTCCTCTCGCCTTAGTCCACACCAAAGAACGTCGCCAGCTTGCTAAACTTGCCCCTGCTGATGCTCAGATGAAACTGGTTGAAATGTGGCTACATGGGAAATCTCCAAAGACAGTCGCGGCTTATCAATGGTATTGCACCAACTTTCTAGCTTTTTTAGCTAAGCCATTGCGAGAGGTAACGTTGGAGGATATGTATGATTACTCTGCCCACTTGGCAAACCTGGGACTAGCACCAAATACCCAGAAAACTTGTTTTTATGCGATTAAGTCACTCATCAGTTTCGCTCATACAGTGGGATTTATACCATTCAATGTGGGCAGTGCTATGAAGCTGAAAAAGACGGCTGATAGGCTAAATGAGCGGATTTTAACTCCAAAAGAAGTTCAAAAAATCCTCTGGGCTACCGAGGAAAGCAAATACCGATATAAAAAAGAGAAGCAACGGGATTTACTGATTTTAAAACTGTTGTATATTGCTGGTTTGCGGGTATCGGAATTGACTGGACTGGCGAGTAAGAATTTAACAGCACGAGGAGACACCGGACAGGTAACTGTACTAGGGAAAGGTGATAAAACTCGGTCGATATTGCTACCAAAGGATGTATGGGTAGAATTAATGGAATTTGTCGGTGATGCTGATGAAAATTCCCCAGTTTTTGCAAGTCGCGGTGGAGGAAAGGGAAAGGTCAAGGCAGGTGGTCATCTAGATAGAACTCAGGTTTATCGGATAGTTGAAGCTGCAACACAAAGGGCTGGAATCAAGAAAAAGGTCAGTCCACACTGGTTAAGACACGCTCATGCTTCTCATAGCTTAGAGGCGGGTGCTGATATCAAATTACTGCAACAAACATTGGGACATGATAATGTCTCCACTACAAGTAGGTACTTGAGCGTACGTCCTGATAGCAGTACGGCTCTTTATCTGTCGGTTTAGTTGACACTCTGTCAAGTAGTGGTTAAAGCTCTTTCCCCATCATCTAGTCTGCGACAATTTTCACTTTGTCCGCGAACCGACACCGCGTGAACCGACAACACGACGGTAGCACCATACGGTAAACTATCTATACGCTTGGTATATACGCGGTGTAGATATGACCAACCCAGAACGCGAATCAATTAATTTCAAACTGCCTAAAACCCTGACTAAAGCACTCCGCGCCGCCGCACGAGAACGCAACACCACCGCCACCGATTTAGTAATACTCGGCTTGCATCACGTCCTGGGGCAAGTTCCTGGTACAGTAAACAGCGTAGAAACTCGTCTACACCAACTTGAAACCCAATTTACAAGAGTCGCTCGTATAGAAGATAGTGTAGAAGATAGTGTAGAAGAGGGTGTAGAAGATGGCTTAAAACAGCGACTTTTACTATTGGAGCAACAATACGAAGCAATCGCCCAAAGGTTAGCACAAATAGAAAGGGCAATCTCCTTACTTGGACAGCGATCATATACAAACTATAGAAAACAATCTTACCAATATCACCCGCCACAGCTAGAACTTCAAGCCTATACGCAGGAAAATCTGGCGAAAAGATTGGGAGTTAATGTGACTACTTTGGAGCAAGAGCGAAATTCTAATAGCCCAAAAGATTTTGAAAGCTGGTGTAGATCCCGCGACCCAGGTTCAGTAGGGTGGCGGTTTGCTTCTGATGGACTCTTCCACCCCATCAAATGAGGAGCCAGAAGGTTCCAGAAGCGACAGTCGGTCAGGTAGTCCAAACCGATTAAGCACCCAGATAAAAGCATTTATTGTGGAGACGTTAATTTTCATAAGGGCTGCAAACCGACATAAATTGATATCACCATTGATAGCAATGATTCCCCAAACGGGGGTATAGAACAATACAGTTCAGTTAAGCCTTAAAGTCATGTAAAGTAAGCATTGTTCCCAAGAATGGAAACTGAGTGTAGTGCATCTCAAAGATTTCTCGCTAGCGCAAATTTACACTACCCATGAGACACCTCAATAAGTGCCACACTATTATCTATGATTTAGAAGAGAAAAAGACGACTATATAAGTATACGACATCGACCACCTTGAATTGCTGGCTGGCATGATATTCGAGTACTGTGGTGTGAAGAACATCACGCTTTCATTCACTCTGGTGTACGCAGTTCATGATGACCACTTAGATTTTCAATTGTTTGCTCGAAGGCTCTTTGAAAATTATGCGGGGGTATACCAACCATTAAAGCCGCGTCATTGCGTAAATGAATCTCTACATTACGTTCACGCTCAAGAAATAAATTGGCTTGCGGCAAATATCTAGAAGACAGAAAATGAATTACTTGGTTGGAGGAGCCACGCCAACCCTTGTTGTCGTTAAGCTTTTGTATATATTGCCCATCAATAAGGACATCGATGATATTTAGAACTTTATTGATATTGGAATCGCATTTTGACCGAAGTTGCTCTAAGGTAAAACCCGTAAAACAAATGATGGATATATCTCGTTCTTGTTTTAGGAGAGTGAATAGCTCAAAGAGAGCCTTTGCTTGAAGCATTGGTTCACCTCCTGAAACTGTTATACCCTCTGTATCGGGGGTAGAAAGCACCATATCTGCTAAAAGTTTCGGCTCGATTAAAGTTGCTTTCATCATGGGTATCCAATCTGGAGAAATGCAGTTTTGGCAACGAAAACAGCAACCTTGAACCCAGATCGCAAAACGTTGTCCAGGACCGAGAGTGTGTGTAGCAGGACAAATTTCTGCAATATTTAGGAGAGACATATTTAAAAGGTAACAATAGATTTTTTCTGCGCTGTCTCGTGTTGAATCCGAGCATCAGAGAGTTCTTTGTCCAGTTCAGCTAATAATTGACGAACTGTTTGTATAATTCTATCTACTTTATTCCTGTTAAGGGGTAGAAGATTTTGAGTCAGAACACAATCAGCTTGATAGTGAACATTGAGATGAAAACTAATTTCATCTGTTTCTTCTGCGTATTTGTTGAATTGTTGAATTACTGTTTGTAGTTTATCCCATTTTTGCTGATAATTTTGTCTTTGCTGTGCTAAATCATTAAGAACAACTGCTAAAGGTTCAGATAGTTTTGCATCTTCTTCCCGAGTTAATCTAATTAATTCTTGTGCAACAGTCTTTATAGTTGATTGATCTACCAAATTTTTTTGCTGATAATTCTCAATCTGCGCCTCAAACAGCTTTTGTTGCTCTTGCAATTTTTTCAGATTATCTTCAAGTTGATTATTTTGCTGTGTCAAATTTTTCAGATCATTTTCCAGTTTAGCTTTTTGCTGTTGTAAATTTTCCCTCTCTGAGAGTTTGCTTTCTACATCGGTGGATTGTTCTTTAATTTCTTGACTCTGAACTGCTGTTTCATTATTAGCTGGCTGTTCTCTTGGTAATACTTCTGATTTACTAGCACTGTACATACTAGATTCATAATTTTGAGAATTAAGTTCTTTTTTATTAGATTTACTAAGTTTTGTATGATTATCTAATTGAACTAAAGCTTTCTGAATCACAACAACTTTTTGATGTGATTCACCATATGCACTAGTATTAATTTCTAGAGCCTGACGATATAATTCTTCTGCTTCGTTAAACCTTGCTAGTGATTGATAAACATAAGCAAGATTAACCATATTATTAGCAATGCTGGGGTGTTTTTCGTTAAAAATAATCTTTCTAATATTTAATGCTTCTTCATAGAACCCAGCAGCTTCTTGATAAAACTTTTGTTCTGTTAGATATTTTGCTAATTTATTCAGAATATTAACGATATTTGGATGTTCTTTACCAAGTAGTCGTCGGCTTACTTCCAATAACCTTTTGTATAAAGCAACTACCTCATCATCACGACGTTGAAACTCATAAACCTCTATCAGTCTCATCAATCCCTCTGAAAAATCAGGATTAATTGACTTGTCTTGATCATATATACCAATTGCCTGAGCATACATGTTTTCCGCCTCATCTTCGCGACCAAGAGAACGGTTTAACTCTGCAATCTGCAGCATATATTCACAAACATTTGGGTTATCTTCCCCAAATACCTGCTTTGCCACTGCTAATGACCTTTGATATAAAGGTTCTGCATCTGCTTGACGATTTTGGCTAACTAAAAAACCAGCGAAAACAGACAATTTTTCACCTAATTTGGGATGGTTATCTCCTAGGGTTTGTGTAAACACATTAATAGCTTCTCTGTATAGATTCTCAGTGTTTTTGTAATTTTTTTGAAAATAACTAACATTGGCAAGGACACACAGCAATTCACCATACCTCGGGTGATTTATACCAAGTACAGATTTGTACATTTTTTGTGCTTTCGTCAGGTTTGACTTGGCTTTATCAGTAAATCCTTGTTCCAGATAATTTACCGCCAAACGCAATAAAGATTCTGCAACATCTGTATGTTCTTGTCCATAAATCCGTTCTTGGATTTCTAATGCTTCTCTATAAAATATTTCTGCATCTTCATGACGATCTTGTGCAGTGTAAATTGAACCAAGATTCATGAGGTTGATAGCATGAGTAGGATGTCCAGTATTATCTTTAGATTTGTTAATATCAATAGCTTTTAGGCAAAATTCTTCGGCTTTTTGATGTCGCCCTTGAATAAGATATACTTCTGCTAAATTACTCAAACATATGGCATATATGGGATGGTCATTTCCAAAAACATTCTCTACAATGTTTTTAGCATTTTCACAAAAAGTTTCAGCAGCATCAGTTAAACCTTCTTCCAGATAAAGAGTAGAAAACTTGATAAAAACATCAACAATAATCACAGGATTTTTCTGTAAGTATTCTTCAATTTCTTCAGATTCATCAGATTCAACATCTCCTAATTCAAATAGTCTTTGATAAAGTTTCTCAGCCTCCTTATATTGTCCTCGAATTCGACAGACATCAGCTAAAGCACTTAAACTTGGAATCAGATCGAGTTTCAAATTGGGAGTGAGGTTACGGTCTTGTTTAGCAACTATTCCCTCCATAATTATCAAGGCTTCTCTGCAATTATTCTCTGCGCTTTCAAAATGACCTTGAGTAGCTAATAGCCTTCCTAAATCACTCAATACTAGAGCTTTAAAAACAGCTTTGGTATCTTCTTCGTTAAAGGCATTTTTTATGTGTTGCAGTAGTTCTATCAGGTATTTTTCCGCTTTGTTGAAGTTTCCCTGTCGTGAATATACCTGAGTTAGTAGATATTGAATAACAAAATAGCGCTCGTCTTCTTTGCTAAAACGAGATTCTATTTCTAATTTATATTTTTCACCCCATCCTACGGCTTGAATATAAATTCCTAAATAAATATAAATACCCAGCAGCCACCTATAAGATACGAACAGTTCCCCATAGTCCATTAGATGAGAGAAGGTTTTTGCTATTTCTTCAATGTGTGCCACAATTAGGATAATTGGAGTAGTTTCTATTGCATCAGGAACTTCTTCATTAAGCAGTAGAGCTACTAAATTCACCATCTCATGGTAGAAGCTTTCTTTTATAGCATTTGCACTATCAAGTTCATCAAGCTTGTGTTGTATGAATTCACGGACAAGATGGTGAAATTTATATAAGCCAGTTTCTTGACGTTGCAGGAGACTAAATTTGAGCAGCCAGTCATCTCTCAGTTCTTCTATATTGTCAGGTTTTTGATCGAACTGTAAATGTTCAACTATCAACCAAGGAATAGGGGCAAGAGCAAATAAACTCAGGAAATAACTGAGATGCTTTGCATCATCGCTCAAGTCGTTCCAACTCAGATCAAAAGCAGTACTAATAGGACTAATAGCTTTTTGAGCAAGCTTTTCTTCTTTCAATCGTTCAAGCATTGCTGACAAAGATAAATCCTGTTTCCGAGCTAAATAACGACCTACCAACTCCAAACCTAGGGGTAAATAATCGAGCCATTGACAAAGTTCCCGTGCATAATCAATTTCTTCATTAATGCGGTTATCGCCGTCTCTAAGACTTGATCTCAGCAGATCCAAAGCAAAAGGCTCATTCAAAACAGGAATCTCTGAACATTTAATACCAGTACCAGGCGGAGCATAGGTTAAGCGTGTTGTAATCAATACCTTAAAACGGGATTTTGAAGGTAAGTATTCCCAGATTTTGTCAAAATTGTTTACGTCATCGCAAACAATTAAAACTTCTCCTTCACGCCAACGTGACCAACAAAATTCCAACTGATTTTGGATATTTAAGTCTTGTGGAGGGATTATACCAAGAAACGAATGAGCAAAGGACAAAATACTTTTTGCTATATCTGTGTCTCTAGCAAAGAGCCAGCAAATACCACCTTCATAGCTTCTTTTGTATGTTAATGCATATTGAATAACTAGCTCTGTTTTGCCAACACCACCATTACCATAGAGGGCAATTGGAACATCAAACTGCATGAGTTGCTCATGAATAAATTTAAGTTCATCCTCACGACCGATAAACTTTGTAGCGTTACTGAGGGGAACGTTAATGGGAAAATCCGTAGGCTGTGAAGTTGTAGCAGATTGCCCAAAAAAATAGGTCTGACTACCAATATTTGTCGTACCCCCCTGACTCACGAAGCCTGCTTTTTGTGCAGAGCTAGTAAAATTTTCATTGCTGGACATAATTTAGCTTCCTTAATTGCTTGTATCTTCATTTGACAATAAACAAAGCTTTACTTTTATTGTGGTACAATAATATCTGCAAGAATTCCCAACTCGTATTCTAAGCTTTGCTTATCTTTACACTCTTCAATCACTAAATACAATATATTTGAATGGCTGACTCGCATTCCTACTCGCCAGTGATTTTCGCAAGAATAGTTTGGTAATTGGATACCATTTAGCTTCATTTCCTTGAAAATACATTTTTGTAAGTGGACATCTACCCATACAGTTATAGTTGATAAATGTCCTGTAAATGCTGTTAGTAAAGGCTTCTCAATAAATTTGGGGTTTAGTAAGTCATCTAAATTTGTGCCACTTCGTATAATCGGAATCAACTGTTGTTCTCTTTCAGCATTAGCATTCAAACTTTCCCCGACAATACCAAGTGTATATGCACATCTTTCAACTGGGTCAATTAAGCTGTTAGCTATTATGCACGCACCGTGAGAGATTGCAAAAGAACTGTAAGCATTGTTGAAGCTAGGATCAAAACGTGGATCGTTTTTTTGAATGTCAAGAGCTTGCAGGATAGCATTTTGAGTCAGGATAAATTGGTAGAAACCGCCTATTATAAACAGAAAATCAAACGATTGTTGATGGGATTGCATCCAGATGTGCAAACGTTGGATAATCTCCTGAATTCCTTTTCTGATAGGTGCAAATGCTTCACTGATGTGTCGGCATTTGACTGCATAACCACCACCAAAGCAATAGAGGTTGTATTCTGCCATTGCCTCTGGCATTTTCAAATATGTAATCAGTTTGCTAGTACTTTCTTGATGAAAGCCAATTTTTTTTAGTCCAAAATCTTTCAGCAAACGAATGAATTCAGGGTTTTCCTTAGCTAAAGGATATCCATGTTTTTGAGTATATGCAAATTGCACACATCGACGATCAAAGGCAAAACCCGCATCTTCCTGTGAGTCTGAATAGAGAACCTTAACTTTGTTTGTTGTACTGATGGAACACAAACTCAGATTAAAACTATTACTCCCCATGTTGCAAATCAATAGGTTGCCATGCGTTTCTAGGTTTTGGCGTTGCTTTTCCCAAATCCAGTATGCAGTAGCAGCAATAGACTCGCTAATGAATTGAAAATTCTTTTCTTCTATGCCCAGCTCATTCACAATCAGATGGTCTAAGCATACTCTTTCTTGACTGGCAATATCTCTGTAATAACTTTCTGGTATAGATATAACTAAGCTTTCAATATTACCTTTTTGCTGAGTAAAACTAGAACTCTTAACTACTTTGGAAAACAATAACTCACGTAAAAAATCTGCTGTGACACTGGCACGATGGCGCTGATCTCTATCACGATTCAAATACTCTAAGGCATGAAAAAGTAGTTGCTTCTGAAAGCGCCCATAGCCCTTTATATTCGAGTTTTGTATTATTTTACTACGAGCTGCATCACCAATTACTATGCCATCACCATCATATACAATCAAGGATGGGATGTGTTTTTGTCTATTTTGAGACTCGTACTCAAAGGTATGTAACTTACCGTTCTCAAGGTACGAAACTACTGAGTTAGCTGTACCAAAGTCAAATCCAACTTTATGTGAGGACATAAAAGTTAATTTATAAAAGTAAACATTAAGCTGCTTTCTGTGTGTGCTCCTCTGTCGCTAACGCACTAGCGATGGCATAACCCGCCTTAAAAATTTAAGATTTACTTTATAAATAAGGTCTAGCCATCGTATTTGAATATTGCCATGATAATAGTGAGTAAGAAATCAGGAGATTTTTTATTCTTATCTTAACTCAATTTTAGGACTTACACACTGTACAAAAAGACCGGATTAGGCATAACGTGCGCGTACGTAAAGGAAGCATTGTCTGTATCTGCGGCTCAAAAGCACTGCGGCTGCGAAATGTTTCAGCTATCTACAATCGACGTTCCATCTTATTAAGTGCATAAGTTGATTTCACTTACACCTACTTACTAAGTAGATGGGCGCTAAAAAACACAACTATATTAAGAAATGTAAATTGTTTAAAAGCCTATTTTTAAAGCATTGATGGCGCTTTACATAAATTAATATAGTTTTGTTTAATCATGCCTACTTACTTAAAAGCAAACTTACAGCCTAAAAATATGAGAATTGTGGAGATTGGTCATGAAGGGGTTGGCAAAACAACGTTCATGGCATCTATGTACGGCACTTTACAAAAAGGCATTGAAGGATTCAGTTTGCGGGCAACTCATCTCAATGATCACAATAGGCTAATAAAACTTTTTAAAAAGATTAAACAGAATAAGTATCCTGCCCCTACAGACCAAAGGCATGAGTATCAATTTTACTTACAGTATCAAGGTAAAGATATTTTCCCCTTTACATGGGCTGACTATCGGGGGGGAGCTATCCGAGAAACTCAAGATAGCGAACAGGCTAGATTGTTACAAAAAGATTTACAGCAGGCAGATGGTGTTTTGATTTTTTGTGATTGTCAGGCTCTTGTACAAAAAGATGCACGCCGAAATCAAATTGGTAGGATGGCTGCACTGATTACAAATGCGTTGAGAAATATAGAGCGTCCGATTGGACTGGCGATTGTTCTAACTAAAGCAGATTTAGTCGATGAACTAAGTGAGGATGATCTCAAACCCTTTGAGGGATTAGCGAAAGCTATAAAGGTCAGTGAGCATATCACAAGTATGATGATTCCGATCACCTGCGGTCCAGAACCGATGAATGTTCAAATACCTCTACTATTTGTACTCTATATTGGAGTCTATCTTCAAGCAAATTATCTTGCAAAAGAAATTAATGAACATCAGCAGATGGCAGAATATTATGAAAAACAAACTTATGGTTTTGGTGGTTTTGTACAGGAATTATGGGATATTTTCCAAGGCAATACAACTTACAGGGAAATGTCTCAGGAGAGTCTAGAAAAAGCGATCGCAAAGTACAATGAATTAGAACCTCTGATTGAACCTGTGGAAGCATTGCAGACGTATCTTTCATTTAACGAGTAACAGGACTAGATGGAAAATAAAATAAGGAGATAAACAAATGTCTCGTTGGGCAGCGATTGTCTATGGTCGAACTTATGAAGTTGATTTTCGCCTCTTAGCTCTTCCTCATGACTTTAGTAGGGCAGAACAGGATTGGATGATGGCTCATATCCAAACGATGACTCGTCTTCCAGAAGACTTACCAGGCAAACCGCGATGGGCAGTTTTCAACAATGACAAGCTTTGTGTAGTTGGGGTAGCCTGCATGGCGCGTGACCTTGGTAGTCAAGTCAATACCAACGATGAAGAAGATATAACACGAGACCAAAGAGGGCGTCCACTTTACACCTTTGTGGGGTATTGCACGAGACTCGAAGGTCAAGACGTAGTTAAAATACCTGACTATTTTAGTCAAAATTTAAGCTTATTTAGCCGTCCCTACCATCAATACGTATTCGCAAATTGGCGAGTCAAGTCATATGATAGCAGAAGTAGTGTCGCTATTTCTACAAACTACCAAGATTGTCTCCCAATTGTTGAAATTCCTGCTGACTTAAATAGAACAGAATTTAGCTTGAATGTAGCAGAAGATGATGCAGTTTACCTATGGTGTGATCGGGAAGAAGAAAGGCATTATCTATGGACTGCTGCAGCTGATCAGATTCGCGCAGGTAACAATGTTTCCTTGTGTTTGGGTCTGGCATTGCGGAACAATGCTATTAATGGAGTTTTCCTCAACGCCACAGCTGCTGATGTCACAGCAAAGGAAAAGATAATTAGGATACAGGAAAGAACTCCTGTTCCTTTGCCAGACTCTGCTTCTAAATTAAGTGAACCCACACCGAACCTACAAAATTCTGGTAGTGGAAAGCATAAAATAGTTTTCATATTGCTACAAGTGAGTGCTGGAATAATTGGAGCGATTGGCGGATTTTTAGTAGCTAAAATACTAAAATTGGGAACTGCTAAAGTTGCGGTCTATACTTTTGTCGGAGGGGTCATTGCTTGGATTCTACTGCTTCTTGCTTTTGCAGTGAATCTTCTGGTTAAAAATAATTCCTCTGTCAGACCTAGATTTCATCAAAATGATCGTGACTCAAGCGTTTCATCCTCCAACCAGAATAGAATGCTTGGTTTCAGAGATAAAACCGAGCAGGATAGCGCAGAAGAAGATGATTTTATGGAATGGAGATAAGTATGCGAATCATCATGCTCGGTCACACAGGAGTCGGCAAAACTACTTATATGGCATCGCTCTACGGGAGTATGCAACAAAGCATAGAAGGATTTAAACTAAAGGCAGCTGAGCCAGAAGACCACAAACGATGGATGGAAATGGCTGAGCAAATTCAGCAGGGTAAATATCCGGCATTGACAGACCAAAGACAAGAATATAATTTTTATTTGCGCTACCAAGGAAAGAATATCTTGAAGTTTGCTTGGGCTGACTACCGGGGTGGAGCAATTCGGGAAACTCAAGAAAGTGAGCAAGCAAAAGCTTTGCTTCAAGACTTGAAAACAGCAGATGGCATCATGCTGTTTTGCGATTGCAATGCTCTCGCCCAAGGTGACACGCGCAGCAATCAAATCGGTAGGATGACAACACTTGCTAGTCAAGCATTGCGAGAGTTAGATCGTCCAATGTCTTTGGCCATTGTCCTTACCAAGACTGACTTAGTGATAGATTTTCAGGTGGACTTGCTGCAAAGTCTGAATGGTTTGATTACAGCTATCGATGCCAGTGAGTTTGTATTGGGTGCATTGCTTCCCATAGCCTGCGGCACACAATTACATAATGTGCCAATGCCTTTGCTATTTATTCTTCACGCCGCTGTTGTATTTCAAGCAACAACGACTTATGCAGCGGCTGAATCCCATGAAGAACGTGCCAAATCTTACGAAACACAAAGTCGAGGGTTTGGAGGAATGGCAGATTGGGTTATTTCCAAAATCAGTAACCAAGAAACTTATCGAGAAATGGCAGCAAAGGAGAAGAAACAAGCAGTGGAGAAGCAGCAGGAATTTGAGGAAATTATCGAACCAGCAATGTCGTTATATAACTATGTCCAGAAGTTACCCCTGATTAAACCTGATCTTGCCTTAAATGACTATGTTAGACTGCTTTCAGAAATTAAAGGTGGGGTTATCGATAATTCTGTGAGCAATCTAGATCCTTTTTCGATTTTCAATTAATAACCGCACTAATAATGTAAGTTGCTAGTTAATGTCCTTAAACGGTATGATTGGGATACAAAAAGTCCATTTGAAAGTACTGTTAAATACCAAACAAATAAATTTTGTATTGAAATTAAGGTGCTCTTTGAGAACTAGGAACTTAAGTTAATAATTCAACATAACGATAGAGGAGATATTTATGGCAGCCGAAGCTAAGATCACAATGCTAGGTGTCTCTGGAGCGGGAAAAACCTGCTACATGCTGGGACTATACGCAACCATGCAGTTGGGTTTACAGGGGTTCACCTTAACAACCACTGATATGGATGAGGACTTGAGATTGACTAGCTTATGGGAGAGAATGGTAGATGATGAAGGAGAAGATCGGTGGCCTCCACCAACAAGCAACGAGCCATATCAATACGATTTTGACTTCAGTTATGGCATGAGACAACTGATTAGCTTCGATTGGTTAGATTACCGAGGTGGAGCTATGCAAAGTACTTCTACACAAGAAGACGTTGAAATACTCATCAACCGTCTCCGAGAATCGAGTTGTTTATTTTTATGTGTTTCTGGGGAATATTTACAAGAAGAAACAAGTAGTGACATGCAACTGATGTCAATAGCCAGAAAGGCAGGAATTAACAGAATGAACCTTTTCCTGGCAGATTTGACAAAAAATCTGAAGGATAGCCAAAGACCTTTTCCTATTGTAATTGTCATTACTAAGTACGACAAATGCTACGAACGTGCAAAAGATAGAGTATCAAGAGACAAGTTATTTGACAACATAAAAAAAATGTTTAACACATTATTTCTGCCCAGTAAAGATTGGCTGGTCATGCTCTGTCCAGTTAGTTTAGGTAAAGAGTTAGGAACAGATAGTTTAACAGGAAAAATAGATCCTAAAAATTTACACTTACCTTTAGTCTTTGCACTGTATGCAAAGCTTCGTGAATATGCAATAACTGAACAAGCTAGGGTTAATGAAACAAAAATCAGATTAGATACACTAAGAAGTGGAAGCTGGTTTCAAAGATTATTTGCTGGCGATGATGAACGTGCTACTGAGTCGTCTCTAGAAAATTATCAAAATCAACTGCAAGATATTCAGAGAAGAATGGCTTTATTGGCTCAAGAATTAATAAATGCGCAAATATTCCTTGGCGGGAAGGAGCAACAACTCGATGTCTGAAGAAACCTCCGATATTATTTTCGATACACCAACGCTTGTATCAAAATGGGCACCCATTATCTATGGGCGAACCTATGCAGTAGATTTCCGTTTTCTTGTTATTCCTCATAACTTTGATGACCAACTCAAAAATTGGTTATGGGAATATATTAAAGTGACAACTCGTGCAGCGGAAAATCTGCCAGAAAACCCACGCTGGATATTTATAAGGAGTAAAAAACGTTGCGTGGTTGGTGTAACTTGTATGGTCAGGGATTTAATAGGTTCCCAAGCGGACAATACTCTAGAGGATTTAACAAGAGATAAAGTTGGGCGACCATTGTATGCTTTTGTGGGTTATGTTTCACAAGACCCTATGATTACTACTGTCCCAGCTATGAATTTGGAACTATTTGTCGAGCCTTATAAGCAGTTTGTCCCCCAAAAATGGCAAGAAGTTTATGCTGACCTAGGTAGGAATCAAACAGCTCCGCAAGAACTGAAATCAGAGTATGACATAGAATTTAGTCCAGAGAAATTTGCAAATAAAGGCTTAAAAGAAGAGCAAATTTCAATTGAACAGTTATTACCCAACAGACAAGGACAAGAGGTATCGCCAATTATTTTGTGGAATATAGCTAATGCTAGCAATATATGGTTTACTGCTGCAAACAATCATCAGTTTTTATCAATTGCTTTGGGAAATTTGAGCAAGCGAGACTTAATTGATTCTCGTTTTCTGAATGCTGTAATCAATGAAGTAGAAGGTCGAACAGAAGAGACAAGAGTACAAAGTGTATCACCGCAACAACTTAACCCTCAAATTGATCGTTCACCATATACACAATCTTCCCCTCAATATGGAAACACACAGGTTCATCCATCTGGTGAGTTTGGCCAATCGGACATTAACTCTCAACAGGTGAGAGATGATACCGATCAATGGCCGAATTGGGAACTTGATATAATGGTTAATGCTTCTAAACCAACTCGAAAATTTCTTAAGGAGAAAATTGGAGAAAGGGCAACAAACACAGTGGATTTATTCATGCGTAACACATGGGGACTGGCAGTTGAATTAATGTATGGAAAAGAAACTGTTGAGAAAATCTACGAGCAAATAGTAGATTTAGATAGAAATGAATATGAAATAAAATTAAGGGAAATAATACATAGAATTCAAGATACAATAAAAAAACTAAGAAAAAAAAGAAAAGACCTCATGACAGAAGGTAAAGAAACTGAAGCGCATGAAATAACAAGAAGCATCAAACATTTACAAAATAATATAGCAGACTTAAAACAGGAGCTTGCTAACATTGAGCCTTACTTTTCTCGAAGAACTGACCAATCAACTCGGCTAAGGCAAACCGAACATAGAAACCCAAATTTCGGCTTTAAGGAAAAAGAAATTACGGAAAACAAACAGATTGATAACGAAACTAATACTAAAAATTCATTGCAAGCAAAAGATCCCTGGGAATTGTAAGCTAATAATTTTACCAGTTTCTTTGATTTTGCGGGTTATAAATTCCACAGATTATTGTCATTTGAACTGGAGCTTGATATTCTTTCACGGAGGCGTTTTAGCTCGTCATTAACTTTCTTTAGTTCTGCTTGTACCTTTTGTAGCTGTTCTTGTAGGTGATTACGTTCTTGTTCAACGTTGAGCAATCTTAGCTTAATTTCAGAAAGTTGAATTTGGGCGCTATTCACCTGATTTTGTAATTCTGATTTTTCTGTTTCTAATTTTTTGATATAATCTTGAAGATGCTTTTGTTGTTGTTTTGATGATTCTATAGTAGCTTGAAGCTGCGATCGCTTTCGCTCGTATGTTTCAATTTTCTGTAGTAGACGCTCGTTTTCTTGAGTAACTTGTGCAACCTGATTTTGCAGATGCGATCGCTCTTGCTCAATTTTTGTTTTCTCCTTAGTGATAGTCTCTGTTTGCGATTGGAGTTGCGATCGCTCCTGTTCAAGTAGTTGAAACTTTGTACTTAAATCGTTTTTCTCGTGATTTAGGGATTCTATTTGTAATTGTAGATGTGATCGCTCTTGTGCAAATTGTGATTGGATCTGGTGTATAACTTTCTCTAACCTTGTTTTTTCTTGTTGCAATTGTGTAATTTCTGCGGCTGATAGAGCTGGTAACTGTTGGTGCTTCACCCAAATTTCTCTTGCCCAGTTTAACTTTACCTTTTCTTTAGATATGTAGGCATCAGGTAGCTGCCCCACAAATGTCAACGGATAGGGCGTTAAATCCCAGCAACAAATTTGGCAAGTTACCTCACCTTCTGTATATTCAGAATTGCAAACAGGACAATTTTTCATACATTTAGGTCAAACTAGGAATGTCATCAATTACAAAGGTGGACATTGCTTCTCCCCTTAAATTCTCACGTACTGTTCTTATATCTAGTTTCCGAGACATTTTGTCGTAAAAATTTCGCACTTCTCGCGCATTGCCAAAGCGTCTGGAGCGAGCATTAGACATTCTATGAAAAGTCTCCCTCAACCTATTCACTACGTTCTCTGGACAATTTCTCTGATCTTCAGCGCAAATTCTCAAGAAAATCCGCAAAAGTTCTTCACGGTTGTAGTCAGGAAATTCTATTCTGTCCGCAATTCGTGAAGCAATCCCATAATTAGTGTTGAGAAAGTTCTCCATTTCTAGAGTATAGCCTGCAAGAATCACCACTAAACGATGGCGTTGATTTTCCATTATCGGTACTAGAGTATCAATCGCTTCCAGTCCAAAATCCGATCCAGCTAAGGAATATGCCTCATCGATAAACAGAACGCCATCTAAAGCAGATTCAACCATTTTTCTGGTTTTGGGTGCGGTTTGTCCCACATATTCTGCAACCAGATCGGCGTATTTTGCTTCCACAAAGTGTCCTCTTCTTAGTAACCCTAAAGCTTTAAATATTTCGCCAACTATCAGCGCCACAGTTGTTTTACCTGTCCCCGGATTACCGAGAAACAGCATGTGCCTAGTTTCGACAGTATTACTTGCACTTATGCCTTCTGCTTTGCGAAGTTGCTTGGCTTTTTCGGTGTAAACTAGCTCAGAGATTCTTTGCTTCACATTTTGTAAGCCAATCATGTTATTCAGCTTTTGTAAGAGTTGTTCAAGATAATCTTTATCTTTGACTCCTTGTTTGCTGATTTCTCGCTCTTCGGGTGGTAAATCCTCTAATTGAAAGGGTTCGCGGAATACATCTAAATTTTGTTGTAAAATCCTTTGCGCTCGCCTGGGATACATTGCTTTAAACAGGTTCTCCACAAGTCCAGCGTTGCCAAACTGGGCATCCCGTTCCTCATAGAGTCGGGTAAATAAATTTATAAGTGCTGTTTCTAGCTGATGCGCGATGACTTTTTGTACCTTGGAGACTTTCTGGCGAAAAATTGCCATCAGTTCTTCTGGTTGATAGTCTTCAAACAGGACTTCCATGGGAAAACGTCGCTTTAGTCCTGGGTTAGAGTTGATAAACTCGTTTATATTGTCAGGATAACCTGCAATAATTACAGCTAAACGCTTCTTGTCATCCTCCATTCGCTTGAGTAACGTGTTGATGGCTTCTAAACCAAAATCATCGTTTTCTCCTTGGTTAAGGTTATAAGCTTCGTCGATGAAGAGAACCCCATCTAGAGCACTGTCGATCACACTATCTGTCTTCATCGCCGTTTGCCCTACGTACCCAGCCACCAAATCTTGACGCGCCACTTCCACAACGTGTCCCTGTTGTAGTAGCCCTAAATCTCGATAAATTTCGCCAATAAGTCTAGCAATTGTAGTTTTACCTGTTCCAGGATTACCCTTAAACACTAGATGCAAACGAGGTGGCTCTGTCTCCAGATCTTGCTGCTGACATATTTTCTCAATTTTCAACACGTCTGCTTTTTGTCTGACCACTGCTTTTACCGACTGCAACCCAATCATTCTCTGGAGACGCTCTAAAGCAGGTTCGGTAGAGACATTGCCTGAAAGCCATTTCTGTTTTCTCGCTTCTACTAAAGAAATTTCCTGAGCTTCATCAAAGCGAGCGTACCAGTTATTCAAGGTGTAATTTTCTGCGGACATCCATTGCGACAGACGTTGAATCGTTCCCCAGTCAACAGGCTTAGACTTCTTTTGATCGAGACGAAAATAATGGATTAAATGCTCAATCTCATCGGCTCTGGGCGCACCTAAACGGCAAATATTTAATGATTGCCCTACTTGTTCTCGATGCAGTAGGAAGTTATGAAGGTAAGTAAAACGATAATTGCGACAAAATTCTGCCAGAACGTTGCGATTATCGTACTGAAATACAAAAATACAACGATTACGATTGTTAGGTGGCAGACGTGACCATTCAATAATGCGTCCGAATAATTCCTGTTGATTAGTAAAGTAGGCTAGACCTTCAGCATCAGTAAACACGATCGCCGAGAGTTGCCCCCTGTCTTCCATTGCTGTATGAAAATGGGGAATTACCGTAATATCCTTCATCAGCGACGGGGCGGAAGCAGAAACAGTAGGGGTAGGAGAAGTCACAGGTTCAGATCTATTTGACAATAGTCTTTTTCTCGGTCCCAACGGTCCTGGTGTGACGATCATTTCATTGCTTGTCGCTGGTAATACCTTGGTAGAAGCGCGACGAGGTAGAGAGCGATCACGAGATTCGCCATCTAGAAAATAAAGTTTGCGATGCTGATTAAAGAAGAGGATACGCTGATATCCCTGAGACTTGAGATATCGATGTAACACCCATTCAATATCACGCAGCAGCAAATCTGGTGTACAAAATTGGTCGCTGGTGTTTGCGCCATAAAAAATGATGAAGCGATCGCCTGCTGCTAAGTTCAATCCTGCCGTAACTCTCTCGACAGTCATAATCTATACTACTCTTATAATTCTTGTGCAGTCTGATTTACTTGTTCAGTTCTACTGACTTGTTGTTGCAAGGCATCTTGAAATAAAGTTTCGATATCGCTTCTTGGTTGCTCTCTGCATTCTGTGGTTCCTTGGGTTTCTATACCCTGAGATTTGAGAGCGTCAAAAATTGCTTCAGCATTCTCTTGTTGGGCAGCTTCATCCCGTAAGATTTGACCAAACGAATTAATAGAAACCAAATTCTTACCAAACTCCTTGTCAGGGCTGATGATAGTGACTACTTCACCCTGGTTGTTATCTCTCAACTTTAAGATATAAGCCTTACGCTCATCATTCTCTTCGTAGACAGAATCTGCATGAGGATTAATTAAAACATATCCCATGCGACTCAAAACACCCGCCACCTTGTCGGCAATTTCTGCTCTTAACTGTGAACTCAAAATCTCTTGCTGCGCCTGTTCTACAATCTCAGCTAAACGAGGCTGTAGCTTTTTTTCTATCTGGTCAGCAATTTCCTTGATTTCCTTTATTGTTAAAGATGACTCACCTTTTTGCAGACGGGTTTCAATTTCCTGAAGTTCTTGCTCATATTGTTTGAGGCTGCCATTTGTCCAATAATCTACCTCTAGGCGAAACTTTTGCGATTCATCGGCTTGCCCAATTTCAATTTCATATTCGCGATTAGCTTGTACCTCTGCAATTAGGCTTCTTAAATCTTCCAAAGCGGCATTGTAGAGGATCTCCCATTCTTGCTGCTTTAGCTCTAGCTCCAAACGCAAGTCAGCAAGTTTAAAGTAGGTTTGTTGGCTAGTGGCGATCGCTGCCTCTGGCACACCATTCTGAATATTACCATGAGCCTGATTTATCTCGCGTTTGAACTCATTTAGCTTACCAGGAGCTAAGCGTTGATGTTGGTAGTTCCGGTCTATCTGCTCCCAAATCGTCTGCACATCATCCAGATAATTCTGAGCTAGCGTCGCCTTATCCTGCTTTTCTTGCTCCAGCTGTTGCTGCAATTGTTCACGTGCTTGACGCTCTTCGTCTATCAGTTCTGTAAACTTCTGGTCAAGATGTTGATTTAGCGCCAGATACTCCTGCCTTTGTTCTGCTGTAATTTGGAGAAATAAGCTGCGCTGCTCAGCGAAACCCTCGCGCATCGCGTCTTCCAAGCGTGTTACCTCAAATTCGAGTGCTTGTTTCTGCTTACTTTCAGAATCACGAATTGCTTTTTGGAATTCTTTGCGTTGCTGCTGCAAGCGTTGATGAGTTTGCAATTCTAAAGTTGCCAAATTACTTTTAAGTTTCCGGGCTTCCTGCTCCTGTTGTTGTGATCGTTGCTCCAGAGGTGCAAGACGTTGCTGTAACTCTCGATTTGCTTGTTCTCGGATAGCATTAAGACGCTCAGGTAGATCTCGCTGTAGAGAACGTAATCTAGTGTCTTGTTCGCGTAATTTACGCAGTTCTTGCTCTTCAACACTCACATAGCGACGCTTCTCTCCACTCATAGCCATCTCCTTTCTGTCTTCATTGAAGAAGCCTCAAAATTTCTATCGAAGACTAATTTTTAAAATAACGCACAAAAAGCTAGGTTAGCAAATAGGTTATGACTTGCAAAGAATTAATTTTTCTGTAGTCATTGAAATAGTTTGGAATTTTAATAAAAAATTTAACTTAGCACTCCTCAGAGAGAAAAATGAATCTAGAATATTGATATTTGTGATAAATAACACAAGTTTTTTACATACTTGCAAAAAAAGGTATCACTAATTCATTAGTATAGCAACAATTTTCACTAAGGTGTAATTGGTAAAAGGTAAAATAGCTAAATAAATGTTAGATTTTTGATATAAGTTGATATAAGGATAGGTTCTATGGAACCAATGACAATGACGGCTACGGCAATTGGTGTCTTGTTTATAAAGAAAATTGGCGAGGGGGCAGCAACAAAAGTTGGGGAGCAATTTGTTGAGAAAATTAGGGAGTTACTATCACCACTCGTGCGTGAAAAAGCTAGTAAATTGTTATCACTGCTTCATATCAAACTTCCAAATACAGCAAAGGCTATAGAACAAGCCCCCAATCCTCCGTTAAATGTAGATACGGTTGAGGTTGAGATAAAACGAGCTATCCAGAATGACGGTGAACTTGCTCAAGCTATCCAGGAAATAGATGCAGAAGTAAAGGCAGATCCAAAGCTTGCTCAAGCGGTTAAAGAAGTGGTAGACGATTTAAAGTCTAAACCATTAACCAACCAGAATTTTATAAATACTATCGAAAAAGTAGCGAACTTGGTTCAGGGAACAGGCGCTAGCATTAAAATTGATAGTCAAACCATACACTTTTGACCATTCGCTCTCTCGTAGCTCAAGACTCGCTCAAATTTGTACAACCCTATAGTTTTTGAACA
This sequence comes from Brasilonema angustatum HA4187-MV1, assembly GCA_019359695.1. Taxonomy (GTDB): domain Bacteria; phylum Cyanobacteriota; class Cyanobacteriia; order Cyanobacteriales; family Nostocaceae; genus Brasilonema; species Brasilonema angustatum. Next base: position 18,902 of record JAHHGV010000040.1, on the reverse strand, counting down.
GTATAGATAGTAGCAGGGTTGACGGTGATAATTTTCCTAATACTCAACTCACAAATCCAGCCTTGTGTTGCATCTAGCGTATGGACTGCTTTAGTAATCTGGTAAGTCCCACTGTTTTGAGTGCCAAAGCCAGAGAGAGTAATATTATTTCCAGCAACAAACTGTGAGTTACCCTCAGTCACGAGATGAGCAGTGTGGTAATGTCCGTTGAGTTCAATGAGTGCGCCTTCAAGACGCGATCGCGCCGCCGTCAAGTCCTCCTGATACCCTTCTGTCTGCAAGTCAGCAACTTCTTGGTTAGTACTAGGAATTCGCGGATCAACAGCTGTCATCAGATAGCCGTCAGTCCTATCAGTTCCGACTGGACCGCCGCCAGGAACAAACACCTTGTACTTAATCTTGATGGTACGCTTTACCCCGTCGTAGTTTCTGGTGAATTCGCCTTGCTGAACAAGTGAAGCAGGTGTGAGAGTTGCGATCGCAGCAGCACTATCCAAAGTTCCAAAGTATTTATTAAAAAACAAGTTCCCATTATTACCACTAGTCGCAGGTTTAATGTTGAAAGCATAGCCATACATCTTTGCCAGTTTCTTCAACATCTCTAAGTATGTGGAAGCGCTAATATAAGCTGGGTCAAAGGTTGTGGAGGAAGTACCAGCAGTCTCAGCGCCTGCTACCCCTATCAAGCCAAAGTTAAAGTAATTCCGTATATCTTGAATAATATAAGAAACTGATTTAACACCTCCTCCCGTAATTCCTCCATATGAGACTTGGTTAGCGTTGGTCTTCCCATCATCAGCAACTTCGCCAGTGTACTGTCCAATATCAAGCCCGTAGTTGTAAGCAAGACCTGACATAAAGTTCATGTCTTCCCCATAGCGGTCAACATCCCTATCAATGGTGATGACATTGGTATCAATCATTGGCTCAATTGGGTCAAAGGTGCTACCGTCTTTACTCCATCCAAATTGAAATTGCAATTTGGTATAGACATCAGACGAGATGGAGGAACCCACGACTAAATCCAATTCTAAGGTGCTAGCAGCTGCATCTAGAATATCTGTGTACACAATCCTGTTTAAATAGCTACCCAAGCTTACTGTAGCGGTCGCAGGCGCTTGTCCCGGATTGGTAATGGTAATGTTCTTAACTCTGGGAAATCTGAGAGCCATAGTTAAGCTACTTCTAGAAACTCTATGTCAAGGTCTACCCGTATTCTAAAGTAGTTCTGTTCAGCTACCCGAATGTTTGAAATAACAAAATTACCGTAGTTCTGTGTCCCAATAATCAGTGCTTGAGGTGTTGTGGTTGTCTTAGCATAGTTGACAACGTTCGTTGCAGCTGCTCTAGGATTAGCATTGTAGACATCGTTGTAGCGAATTTGTAGCCGGATAACAGATGGGCGATCGCCTAACTTCTGGATTGCAGTAGCCCCACTAATTTTTGGTATCTGCTTATACCCCATGTCGTACTCTTTTGAGAGTCCCATGAGTTCGTAGGCATAAAAAACGAGCGTACCAAAGCTACCAATCTGCATAGTGTTACCTAGAAGATGCTGCGTGTCAACCTGTTGACCGCCTCTTGAATTACATTTGTGATTTGACGGTCATTACGTTTAATGTATCCAAGAATGTTTTGTCCTGTATCTACGGCTTGTCCAACGATTGAGCCAAGATTGTACACGGGTTGGAAGTTGATATTAACCGTGTTTCCTCCTCCTCCCGTCGCTCCCACGGGTGCGGTAATTCCTCTGCTAGCAGGCGATCGCGTTAAGCCATCAATAAACCCTGTAGCCCTAGACGTGATACCAGAAAACATACCCCGCAAATCCAAAGCGTCTATCCTATTAAGATAAAAGAAGACACCAGCAAGTGCGGCTGCGAGTAGAGCAAATGGACTTACTAAGAAGCCAACAACGGAAGCAAGCACGGACAGTGAGCTTATGAGACCACCTGCGACTATTAGTAATGGAGATGCGATCGCAAGCACCACACCAAGAGCTACTCCTATCCTAATAAGCTTAGGGTTTTGCTCTGCAAATTGAGCAAATCTCTCTGCTACAGGGATTACCATTGATAGGATTTCATTGAGTGGTGGTAGAATAGCTGACCCTATCGCAATGCCAAATCTTTGAACATTGGCTTGAAAGACATTGATTTGACCGCTAGTCGTTTGCAATCGTTTCTGTTGTTCTGCGTCTAGTTTGTTTAAATTGGCTTGCTTTTGGCTGATAATGTCCAAAGCTTCCTGGTAAGAATCAAAACCCGCTACTAGCGTCGCTAATTCATCAGCGCTTTCTCTACCAAATATATTGGTGAGGTAAACTAATTGCTGTTCAGTGGGTAGACTCTTGATTCTGTTAAAGAAATCATTCATACCCGCGCCGAAGTCTTGAGTCAAGATATCATGCAGATTTTGACTGGTGTAGCCCAACTGACCCAAGGTATTTTTAGCAGTATCTGATAAACTGTTTGCTGTTGATAATCGGCTAATAAAAGCATTTATAGAGGTCGCTGCACGCTCTGGTGCAATTCCCAGTTTCGCATAAGTCGCGCCCAGTGCTGCTAATTGATTTTCATTTAAGCCAACAAGCTTACCCGTTGCTCCCACCCTAGATACAAAGTCTGAGATAGTAGCAAAACTGCCCCCTACCTGGTCATCAAGGGCGTTGAGGGTTGCTGCATAGTTACGTAATTCATCAGTATTAGTATTAAATATTGCTTTGATTGCAGCGAAGTTTTGAGCAATGGACACCGCACCCGCATCAGTCGCTGCATTAGTCTGAGCTACAAGCAGGGAGAAGTCTTTGATATCTTCCTTAGCAACGCCTAGTTTACCTGCTTCTGTAGCAAATTCAGCAAAGGTACTAGGTAATAATCCAAGAGGAGGTGCTGTTTCTAAAGCAAGCTTACGAAAGTCCTCAAGCTCACTAGAAGTAAAGTTAAGTGCTCGTCCTGCATCACCAACTTGAGACTCAAAATCAATGGCTTGCTTGGTTGCTGCCACAACCCCAGCAGCTGCAACCGCAGTAAACACACCTACAGTCTTACCTAAATTGGTTACACTCGTTCCAATACTTTGTACTGTGTTTTGAAATGCTCCCGCTGCTGCACCAGCTTGGGCGAAGCCTGCGATCGCATTACTTGGATCTGCTCTAATCCCTATATCAACACTTCTAGTAGCCATTATTCATCCCCATTGGTTCATAAAAATGTCCCTGTGGCGCGGCTATATTGCCCGATGCTGAACTAATCGCTTTCCTCTCCTCCTCCATCAAATCAATGATTTCTAGTGCCACAATCCCCACGTTAATGATGTCCCCCAAATCATCTAACTCCCTAAAAGTCCACCCCATCCACTTGCACAAAATAAGGGCTGTGCGGATACTTATCCCGCACTCAAATACTTCCCCAGTCGTCGCATGACAACGTTAAAAACTCTTAAATCTACCACACCAGGCGAGCGCAACTCTTCTTCTGTCCACTTGCGTCCATCAATTTCAAAGTACTGAGTGATTATGTCTACATTAATCTTTACCCAATCCTTGGTAGATTGTGCTGCAAGATATTGAGGAGTGTGCCTCCATCCAATTGGTAAACGTTTCACATGGACGACTTTCTCATATTTCAATTCCTCACCATCAACCAAAGGCAGAGGAAACTTAATAGTGAAGTCGTCAGAATCCTCTACTAACTCCTCCCCATCATGACAATCTATCAAAACTGACCCTCTTCCCACTGCTTGCACTAACCGCAGTAGGTGAGGAACTTCTAACACAATCTCATTCAATTTCCTGGTTGTGACAGGTTCTCCTTCTATGTCGTAGCAAGTGCTGATAAACCATTCACACGCGCTTAAAAAACCTATTGCTCTTGCTCCTGCGATCGCATCCCTCGGATCTATCTTCTTGTCTTCAAACAACAGTAACTCTATTGCCGCCACATTCTTCTGTTGAAACTTGTATTTACCTACTGTTGTCTTTATTAGAACATCACCTATGTATGTTTTTTCCGGGAGCTTATTTGTAGGAATAGGTTGAGCTTTTACTGTCTCTACCTTTTTCGATTTATCCTGTGTCATACTTTTCCTTATTTATGGGTCGTACAAATTTGTACACGCTTTAAGCAGGTGGAGTAATGCCAATAGCTGCAGCTTTTGCCGCCCATAAGTTAGTACCATTGACAAGATATTTAAACTCACTGGGACGGTATAAAATCTCTGTTTTATTAACTGCTACATCTGCGGGATTTCCTAACAGTAAATCAAATTCATTGACCATCATCTTCCACTGAAATTGTGAGTTTTGTAGAGCAGTGAAATTAATAGATGGAAGCTGTGAAATGTTCCCTTTTGCTGTAAGGCTCATAGGAAGAACATCAGACGTATCAGCAAAATTACACCCTTCACTAGTAATACTGATTGTTAGAATTCGCTCTATAGAGCTATAAAGCACCTCAAACATTTCTCTGGAAAGACCCTTAAAAGTAACAGTCATCTCAAGATCTGAGAACCCCAGAGGGTAGGGAATGATACCAGGAAGTGCAGATCTTGCATCTGTATCAAAGTTCCTTTTCAATGGTGGAAACTCAACCGCAGTGGCTATCTGTGCAGCTGATGTCGGTGTACCATCTGCCTTAAGAACTTGCAAAAGCCATAAACTAAAATTATGCTTAGAGCTAGCAGTAGGCATCTAAATATACCTCTCTAATCTAAAAGAAACTTCAACGCGCCAAAGACCATTGTCAGGGGGGAAAAGGCGATGTCCTACAAAGAAGATGGGACGGGCACATGGACAACAGGAAGGTTTATATCCCTTAAGAAGTCGAATCACCTCATCTAAAGCTTGCTCAATCGCTGCCTTTGAGCCATTGGTATCAGGTGATAAAGCCGCATCATCATAACGCTTCCTTAAGGATATCAGAACAATTATGTCAATCCCTACTAATTGCTGTCCTTGCTCTGTCTCTGGGCGTGCTGCGTCCGAGGTAGGGAATAAAAGAACTATGTCCCCTTCATTTTCTGAAGTGCCGTACTGTCCTGCATCTTGGGGAAGCGTTCCGACAAGAATAGGAAAGATGCCCTCACGAAAATTTCTGAGGGGATTGGTCATGATATCAAGTTCAAGTTCTGTTAAACCTAATCCTGCACTCATGCTTACCACTCCGTACGTGTAGGATTACTTACCCCATACCCGTAAATATTTTTGTCCCACCCAAAAAAGTTTCCGGCAATAGTTAGAGCAGTATCAGCTACACTCTTAGTGCCACCACTTACCAGCCCTTCAACCGTCGCGCCTGCTGCTTCTAGGACCGCTGCTTTATCTGCCCACTTGTCTAGAATTTTAACGTGCTGGTCTACATCTTGCTCAGAAACGCCTATAAACTCCCGTGCTGGGATAGTGCTTGTCCCAAATTGGTGGTATTCTGCCTTGGGGTCGTGACAGGCAATAATAACCTCATCCCATGCTTTGTACTCAAGGGCGATCGCATTAAACATTGCCCCAGTTTGATAAAGCATTCTTCCAGTACCACCAATACCAAACCGTCTACCAAAGAGACTAAACCCAAAGAGTTCCCGTCCTCCCTTACGTTTCCAAGTCTCTGGACTCAAGTCAACCCAGCGAATACCGCGTGAATCTACACCTCTATTAAAGCGATCGCGCACCGCTTTAAGCTGATACTCCCCTATCTCCCCCATCGCTTGAGCGTGCATCAATGCCATCACATTCAACCCCTCAGTCCATGCAAAAGGGTCATTCTTGTACACTACCACTGATACATCCATTGCATTGTCCCCGCTTTACTCCTGTGGTACACTTGTGCCCCATTTAGTATGGTTAGAGCACTTCACACGGATAGGTTCTTGGAAAATTTTATCTATTAGAGTTAAGTCATATTGGGCGATCGCCTGCAACTCTACCCTATTGTACTGCTTCCCATTTATGACGCCTTTCCCTACTGCACCACTTCTAAGTGCTTCTGGAACTCGCTTGGGTTCTACTATATACCCTGTATAGTAAACCTCGTCGTCAGTATGTGCTTCACTATCTCGTTGCATGGGGTTACGTTCTGGGTATAACTGAACAGTTATCTCTTTGAGGACAGTGTTAGCTTTGCGGTTTCCTCTGATATCGCGTTCATTAGAATCCGTTTCTGGCACGGTAAAAGAAAGTTTAGATTTCTTAAAAATCTTCAGGTTATAGATGGACATAGCTAGAACCTTGCAAAACTTAAAACAGCAATCAAACTAATAGCAGCAGTCACACCGCTGGAAGTTGTAGACGTTCCATACCTCTGTGCTCTCAAACGCTGATACCAAGCGTTACCTGGAACCCACAAAGGTAAGCTAGCGTTGTTTGGATCTGTCAGATTCATCATAGTAATCCGCTTCATGGATGAACTAGAGGGTCTATCTGGAGCATAACCAGAATCATCTGTGTAGGTGGCTGCTGTCATCCCTTGCGTGTCTGGTGTAATTTCTATGGTTTGCGCCATGATTGCACTACCTAGAAATCTATCCAAAAAAAACTTATAGTACAGAGTTGAGTCATGGTTTACACTACCAGTATTAAATAAGGTTCCAAACAGGTGGTTTATCCTGATCCTATTGCCTGTCACTCCATAAAAAGGCGCGGTTCTGTTTGTCCAACTTGTGTTAGCGCCAGATGTATCTGAGGTAGATATACTGAAGTTCGTGTATCCAAAGTCTTGAATGAAAGGGCTACTCATCCATAAACCGTTGATGGCGTCCCATGTCCAAGGCTGTGGGAAAACTCCTCCAGGCTCAAACCAAAGCATTCCTGAAGTCTTGGTTGTAGGTTCTGTGGGACTGTAGCTCACGACTTGCCCAGTAGGTGAGCCATAGGTGATTTGAGTATCAAAACTTATCTGCTTGCTTTTAATTGTCATTATTCCGCAGTCTCATAGAATGCAATCACATCATCAGTTGTGTCAATTGAATATCCTGCGTTTGTTGATGACCAGGCGATCGCCTTCCCTGAAATCGTGAAGTCAGCCGAACTACCCCCAAAAGCATTATGGTGCGCCTCATTCACAATCAAGAATATATTTGTCCCGCTTGTGGGTGTCTTGGCTAGGTTACTAATGGTATTGATAGCTGTGACTGCTAACTTTTCAGTAAACCACTTTGCGGTAACAGGGTTACCCGTGATTGGGTCAATAACCTGCACAGACATCGAGGTGATTGCATCTGTGGGGTATCTGACAAAATCAAAACGGTAATTGAACTTAAAATCAATGTTGGTCGCGCTGCTAAAGCTGTACGCTGTCTCTGTACCTGCATCTGTCAGAGTATAATAAGTTAAGGTATATACCCCAGCCGCTTCAGTAAGCTTCCCGTAAACTTCATCCCCTGCTGCACTACTGATTCTTTGTTTGGTTGTGCTGTTGTACATTTCACAGCGATCGCCACCTGTGATAACCCCAATTCCATTAACATTAGCCGATACTTGTAGAGGAACTGACACACCTCCATTACCAGCTGTAGACAATGCACTGGTAATAGGAGTTGTCACATTCGTGCTTGCTCCATTAGCACTGACTCCGTTAATTCTGATATTGGCAGTCAATATCTTGTCAATCTGTTTTGCTTTAAGCATTTTCATTGTCCCCTAAAAATTAAGCCAGCCTTCCGTTTGTTGATTCGTTGTCGTAGTCGGGTACTCGTAATATTAAGGCTGGCTTAATTTTTTACGTGTTAGACCCAATTAGCGATCGCTCCTTAATAGAAAATCTCTACGTAATCATCGGGTTGTAGTACGTAATACCCAGTCCAAGTCAACTGAGACGCATCTATCACATATTCCGTCCCGAATAATGCTTTGAGTCCATTAATAAAAAGCTTAGTCAGGTGAGGGTACTTTGGGGTAGTAAACAGAGTAAACCGAGTTTGACCATATGTAGGAATAAATTGCTGTCTCTGCTCTACCTTGGGTGGTGGTGGTGATGGGAATGGTTGCACTCCCCTAGATCGCAATTCCGATATTGTAATATCAGCATCGCTGTCATAAGGTAAGGTAAACTCAAATACATCACACCCTGGAAGATGACAAACAAATGAGGATGGTTTCAATCCTTCCTCATTGCACCACAGCCTTATCCTGAAGTTTCCATCGCCATCAGTAACCGTTTTTTCTATGGTTGGTGGATACTGGTCGGTAGGCGTATATGAGCCAGCAGTATAATTAAAGCGAATAAGTTCGTTAGCCCAAGGTTCTCCAGAGGGTTTTGTTAGGCGTCCAAGCACATCTCTGTACATACATCATATGAACGATAAGAATGATGATATCTTCCAGGATACCGGGATTGGAGAGACAGCGCCAGATTTAGAAGTTTCTTTACCTGTGAAAGACCTATATATCACTATCAGCCGCACAGCTGAAGAAGATGGTTACGTGACACGCTTAAAGTTTAATCGCAAAGTCCGTCGCTACTATATCGTTGGACTTCTGCAAGAAGCGATTGCTATGTGTATGCAGACAAATGCTGAGTTTATCGCATTGTCCCCGAAAAAATTAAGCCAGCCTTAGAAACACTTCGATTTATCGTGGTGAGTACGAGCCAACCCCAAAAGGCTGGCTTAATTTTTTTACGTGTTAGACCCCTCATCTGGACAGAAACAGAAAATGAAGAATGAATAGGCGTACAAATTTGTACACCCTTCCTTCTCTCTTAAATATTAAGTATAAATACCTGGCATTCACTATTTTCTAATAATTGAAAATAGCTAAAATTTATACATGACTTGGCTTGCAAGCTAGAGAAAAAGCAGTTATATTTAATTTTGGGTACATTAGGGTACAAATCTCTGCTCACCTACTGTTATCCGATCTAAAAATTACCTACAACCTAAATGGACTAAGACTTATGACGAATTCTAAGACCACTGACACAACCGCAAATGTACCCAAAAGTACCCAGAAAATAGAGGGAGTAAAAACACCTAAAATTCCAGCGAAAAATAAGAAGCAGTTCAAGTCGGTGACTGACTTGGGTAATCATTGGATTAAAGCACACGTGGAAGGCTACGAACTTATAAGAGAACCAAGCTGGTATGCTCGCTGTTTATCCAATACCTCTAGTAAGTTACCTGGTCACGTCCGCTATGTCAATGGTGTGAGGACTGAGCTAATCAACAGTTGCTGGCTAATCGGCAATCAAGCTGTCCGCAGTGGTAGCAGTGACCTTATGAGGTTGGTGGAAGATTACATGGGGAAATCATCTCTGTGGCTTGAGTACTTCTTAGGCACTTTAGCTCATCTACCACAGATTAACCCAGAGATGAATCTAGAAGTTACAGTAACTACCAATGATGTTAAACGTCACTCAGGAATTATCAGGAAGAACGAAGGGACGCACAAGGTAGAATTGTGTGGCGTCCCATGTAGTGTAACGATTACTATCAAAGCGATATTACCAGAGGGCTTTGCAGCGCTCAAGAGTCAAAAACTAGACGGTGCGGTGACCATCTGTGATATCGGTGGCGGTAACACGTCCATCAGTCGATTCTTCAACTCTGAGCCAGTAGGAGAAGTTGCAGTTAAGGATTTTGGCGCTGAATACCTAATTGAGCGAATTAGCTGTAATTCTGACCTTAAAGCACTCATCAAACAAGCACCTAGTAAGGATGTTATCAACCGCAGTATTGAGGTAGGAGTGAAGTTCAAGAAGTCGGAGTCAGGTGAAAAAATCCCGTTTCTCGCTTATGGTGACTCAGAACTGAACTTCTACAAGGTCTATGAGTTCGAGCTACAGGACTTTATTAATTGCAGACTCAGAGAAGTCATTAAGCAGTTAGAACAGTACAAACTTAGTGGTGACCAAATCCTGATAATCGGAGGTGGTTCTAAGCTACCGCTGCTGAATGCTGCACTAAAGAAGAAAGGTTTCTTGATTTCAGCCAATGGCGCTTTTGATAACCTCATGGGACTGATAGCGGAGGTCGGGTAATGGGTGCTGACAAAATCAGAATTAAGAAGTATCAAAAGCTCAAAGTACAGCAATGGTGTGAAGCGCTCTTAGTTAGTGAGAGTCGGTTTGTAGAGGATGCAATAGGGTTTTATCTGCGGTATTTAGAAGGAAAGTACTCTGTTGTACCTGAAATATCAACAACAGCGCCTGCAAGCTCAAATGGTCATCAAGAACAACTCGTTAAACCTGTGTTGATAGAAACAGACGATCCTGAAGAATTTGACGGTGGAATAGAGCTTTAAAACTGAAAGCATTGGGAGTATAAAATAAATCCAACAAGACACCAGCAAACATGAAATCAGAAACACGAAATGCATTGCTAAAAGCTTATGCACAACTACACCAAATCATTGAAGAATTGTATGAAGCCCACGACAAAGCAATAGAAAACAATGATTTTGATGATGCTAGCTTGTTGGCTAGTAGAGCAGATAGACTTTATGAGTGCGATTCGTTTCTAAGTAAATCCATAACTTAGAGAGGGCAAGTATCCTAGAAAACCCTCAACTGTTTCACAGATGTAGGTGAAAGTCCTACCCTTGAGGAGACAAGTGACTCCCTATCTGACCACAGTGACCGAACTCGGAATTTCGGAGGCTGAAGCGGGTAGCAGGGCGCAATCATGGGGCAAAGCAGGTAGCTACCCTGGCGCTAATGGGGAGATGACATGGGTAAACAAGTCCTAGAAAAGTGTCTTAGTCTAAGGCTACAACCTGAAAACAAAATGTAGACCTCATCCCCTTATGCTCACAGCAATTTTCATAAGTTAGCTGTAATCTCTGAGGAGAGGATAGGCAAATTGAACTACCCTAAATCATCAAAACAATCTGAGAAACGGAACGAATAAAAACGATACAGAAGTCTGGGGAGAGGTCGAAACCCCAGTAAGCAAGACGAGATGCCGAATTCTTCTGTCTTCGGGTAGGACGAAGCGTAATTGCTTCGAGGCAATCAGAACACATGAAGCAACGGAGCACAGTTAGACACATGACTAGCAATAGAAATAGTGAACTTTGGAAGGAATTACCCTGGAAGAAATTCCGGAAAATTCTTTTTCGACTACAATGCAGATTGTGGAAAGCGATGCGAGCTAGAGACAACAAACGAGTCAAAAATCTCCAAAAGCTTATTCTGAAGTCCAGAAGTGCAAGATTACTGGCTATCCGTCAGGTAACTCAACTAAACATTGGCGCTAAAACCGCTGGAATTGATGGAAAGGTGGCATTATCTTTCAAGGAAAGATTAGAACTTGACCAACTGCTCAAAGCAGAAGTTTATAAATGGAAACATCAAAAACTAAGAAAGGTTCCAATACCCAAGAAAGATGGCACAAAACGTATCTTAAAGATACCAACAATCTCGGACAGAGCTTGGCAATGTCTAATAAAATATGCCATCGAACCAGCACACGAGGCAACATTTCATGAAAGAAGCTACGGTTTCAGACCCGGACGCTCCACTCATGACTGTCAAAAAATTATTCAAAATAATTTAGCCTCAAATAAAAACGGTATTAACAAAAGAATTCTTGAGTTAGATATCGAAAAATGCTTTGACAGAATTCATCACGGCTCCATTATGTGTCGAGTAATCGCACCCAGATTAATAAAAGCTGGACTATGGAGATGTCTAAAGTCTGGAACTGAAATAGAATTCCCAGAACAAGGAACGCCCCAAGGCGGAGTGATTAGTCCGTTATTAGCAAATATAGCGCTTAATGGAATCGAGAAAATACATCCATCTGTCCGCTATGCAGACGACATGGTATGTTTCATAAAACCTGGTGAAAACCCAAATCACGTACTTCTTGAAATCGAAAAATTTTTAAAAGCAAGAGGACTAAGGATTAAAGTTTCAAAGACAAAACTCGTTGATTCGACAGAAGGGTTTAATTTCTTAGGATGGCATTTTTATGTACAATCCAACGGAAAATTTAGAAGTGTTCCATCAAAAGAAAATTTTCAAAAATTCCGCCAGAAAGTAAAAACCATCGTCAATAACTCAAATTATGGTGCTCTAATCAAGGCTATAAAGTTAGCACCAGTCGTAAGAGGATGGAGAAACTATCATAGGTACTGCAAAATGGATGGCTCTAAATTCTCGTTATGGTTTATGAACAAACGAGCAAATAGAGTCTTCCGCAAAGAGTCTAAAGTAAATCGTGAAAAAGCGAAAGAACTTTGTAAAAAGGCTTTTCCGGCAGTACCATACAAAGAAAATGCATTTGTCAGTGTGAAAGGGGACGCCTCCCCATTCGACGGCAATGTAATCTATTGGAGTGAAAGGAATTCAAAATATTACGACGGAGTAACAGCAAAAACCTTGAAGAAACAAAACCATTCATGCAGTCACTGTGGATTGAGATTCAATGATGAGGAAAAAGTACATCTTCACCACATCAACGGAAATCATAATGATTGGAAACAAGAGAATCTTCTCGCAGTTCACCAATCATGCCATCAGTATATACACATGGGCAAGGGCAAATAGCCTAAGATTGTCGGAAGCCGGATGCAGTGAAAGCGGCACGTCCGGATTTAAACGGGAGGGGCAGGGAATAATATCCCTCCTCGACCTAACCAGAAGTAGAAAATTTAGAGATTGTCATCTCAGAATTGGAGTCAGAATGAAAACAATTGAAGAATTAAAAACTCGGATTAAGGAACTCAGTAGTCAAGCTGTCAAATTTAGTAAAAAAGCAACTGAAGTATGTTTGACAGACCGAGAACAAGCCAAACAGTACAGACAACAAGCAAAAGATGCTAGCAAACGCAGTCAAGTATTGATACAAGAGTTAAAACGTCAGTCGGTTTAAAGTTAAAAACTGGCTAACTTTGGGAGTCGCCAGTTTTTAGTTCTACACATGGAAAGCTCTTCGTGCTGGAAGGGCTTTTTTACATTGTATTGTGTTATTGCATTGTCTCCGTTTGACCCAGCTTATATTAGTGCTCCCACTTATCTAGAGATTGCTGACTTGCAGACAGAAGGATATCAGGAGGATTTGACAGCGGCGCGATAAGCCGGAGGCTTTAGCTTGTGCGTATCGCGTCTTGAAGGCGCACTCATTGAACTCAACGGACATTACCACACTGCGCATCTCGTGAGCGCAACCAAATAGCATTAATCAAATTTGGTTGCTTTATGCAAGTGTCCGAAGTCACCCTAGATTAACGGGTAAACATTTTCTGAGCACGAGCTTTTTCTTCCTGCCAGACTAAAAACTGTTGCTCATACTTGAAGGTAATCATTTCTGCATACTCTTGATACAAAGCTTCGAGTTCACAAGTTTTCTGTGCAATCCACTCAGCTTTTTGATTTTTTAGCTTTTCATCAAGATTTTGCTCTTCTGTAGGTGCAGAACCAGCAATGTCAATTTCGGGCATAACCCATTGTTCTTCAAGGTGTTTGAGTTGTTCACAAAGTTGTAATCGCAGTTCATTTAACTCGTGAATATAGTGCTTTGCAATTTGCTGTAGTTTTTTATCTGCATAACAGATATCAAAATACGCCCGCGCCATGTCAAGATTTTTGAGTAGTCCTGTTTTGTCTCCTTCCGCGACATATTTGAAAGAGTAATCCAAGGATTGAACTTGTCGTGCTTCTTCTTCAGATACCTCAGGGGAAGGTTGGAATGGTTCGTACTTTTTAATCAAATCAGCGCAGTATTCAGCAAAGTCAAAATGTCTGCTCTGAAACAAGATTGCAGCCCAAGTGAGCGCCACTGGGAACCCAGCAGCCAAAAATGCCATACCTAAACCCGCAGGAAGGATGAGCACGAATGCAGTAGCGCCTTCTACTACACTCAGTAATCCAGCAATGGCAAGATCAGCTTTGAAGTCGGTTGTGAGATTTTCACCTTCAACTTGTAATAGCCGTACCTTCTGTGCATTGAAATAGAAATCTACCAATTGATTTTGAGAGGGATAGGCGCTGTGTTGATTTTCCAAACTGTCTTGAGCAGATAGAGAATTGTGACGCCGACGTTTCTTGGTTACACCTTTAACTCCCAGTTCCTCTACAAAAAACGTTGCAGCCCCACCGCCCAGAATACCAGCAGAAATGGCTAACGGACCACGCGCCGCCCCAGAAGCTAACAACTGAGGTGCAGCACTGAAGGTAAGAGCGCCAACAAATATCACAATCGTTTTAATCAGATTTTTGGTGGACTTATTGCACTGTCTTGCTTTATGAGACAAGTCATCAGTGCGGGCTTGCGCGAGTTCTGCATCAGCTTGTTGGGATAAGAATTGCTTAATTTCGGGTTTATCGGAATGTGCTAAACGTTCAATTTGTTCTGGCTGATGATTTAACCAACTTATAATAATTGGTTGCAAATCTTGTTGAGAGATGCCTTCTAATTTAATTTTTGGTTGCAAAGTCATAACTCACATTCTCCTTTTAATTGCTTTTTGATTGCTGTAATTACCTGTCGAGAAAACGTATGTGAGTTATGCTGAGTTTGGAGTTTTTTTGTAAGAATTTTTTTCGTTCCTATCCTCTGCATGGGAATGCCTCAAAAGAGGGCTACCGCCTCCCAATAATTATATTGAGGCAGCAGCCCACAGTTATGCATTCCCTGCCAGAGCCAGGGAACGAAAAAATACCTGGCGAATTCTATTCGCCAAACGTTTCTTAATTAATTCGCATTTCTCGTCCTTGTTGAAACGACGACTCCACACAATCTTTAATATCTTTGAATGTACAAACATTGGCGTGTGAGTTATCTTTGAGATGATTGGTTAACTCACTCTGTAACTTCCCGGTTGTTCCCATAATTGCTACTATGCCCCGGTTAGAAGTTATTTTTTCTACTAACGTTTTTATCCGTTGAAAATCTAATTTTGGTTGTCCTGGTCCCGGTTCAGCAGCTTGAAGAGTAATCGTTACTACCATCGGATTTTTTAAACCTTTGGTACGCTTCTCTTCAAGAATTGTAATAATACGCTCTAATAATAAAATGACTGAAGTTCCTCGTTGCTCACCAACGTCAGATTTTGGTTGTTTGCTGTCAGGATTTGTTTGTTTGCATTGACCGAGAAGGAAGAGGGTATTATTAATTGTGATGTCACGAATAACTTCTGGGTTATCAGCAAATTGCATTTCAACAATTGTGTCACCAGGTTTTAGTTGATGGGCAAGTGCTTCGCAATGTTGCTGTTGTAGGAATGGAAATTTTTTGGCAGATTCGGAAACATCACTGGCTTCAATACTAATAACTCTTTGGATTCTGCTATCAAGCCAAACTGGTACTGTGAGAAAACTGATTCCAACTAAGCCAACTCCCGAAATAGCAAGATATTTCCACCAGAGTTTTTCCTGCTGTTGAGGGGTTTTTGAGGGTGTGCTGTTATTAACAGATGTTTGATTATTGGGGCGTGGTGTGCGATATTGTCTTGCCATT
The DNA here is from genome assembly GCA_019359695.1 of Brasilonema angustatum HA4187-MV1. Classification (GTDB taxonomy): domain Bacteria; phylum Cyanobacteriota; class Cyanobacteriia; order Cyanobacteriales; family Nostocaceae; genus Brasilonema; species Brasilonema angustatum. The sequence goes on along the minus strand of JAHHGV010000040.1, from coordinate 3,512 downwards.
GCGATAGTTCCATGTGATTTGAGCTTTCATGAAACTGTCGAGATTTGAGGGGTGAGTTATGCAGAAATTTGAGAATAAAATACTACAGAGGTTATAGTGTGGCATACACTATAGGGTAGGGGTACAGCTTTAATTCCACGTTGATTTAACCTCACCCTGCCCTATCGGGCATCCCTCTCCTTGAAGGAGAGGGAAAGATTTTAGCGCCGATTCAAGCGAGGGTGAGGTAAAAGCGAGACGACTGCAGAAGGTTTTCAGCTTCAGTCAACACCCGTCATCGCATCCCTTGGCAGGTGAAAGCTGCCCAATACTGGGGATGCGCGAAAGGTAAAGCCTGCTCGTATAAGTAAACAAGAGTGTCTGTCATTTCCCCTAATTTCATCTGGATATCTTGTACTTGCTTGTACTTATTCTCCAATTCTTGATACGCGGGAGTACCTTGAACTAGCTGATTCAGTTGTTTTTGTAGAGCTTTTCTTTCACTATATATCTGTTGGTTTTTCATCTTCCGCATCAGATCTAATTCTTCCTCATATTCATTTTTCAACGCTTCCCCCGACAGAGTACGCAACTTCACCTGCGCCTGACGCACCGCTTCTGCACGACTGTAACCTTCCTGGCGAAACTCATAATAAAAGATAGAAAACAACGCCGTCGCCAAATCATCAACCGCCCACAGGGTATTGATGACACTTCTTGCACCCGCACACAGAAAGCCGGAGGAGATAGTCAAAATATCATCCGTTCTTTCGCTGACTCCAAAATTTGTTTCGCAACAGGAGAGAAACACCTCCAACAGTTGCGGGAGTCGCCAAGCAGGAGACATGAGTTCCCCCAAGGTGATACTGCCATCCCCTAAAAACAGTTGTGATTCTAGGGGATTATCAATGCGAGATTGAGCATGATGACTGGAGTGGATACCCTGAACTTGTTTGGCTAGTTTTTGATAGTTGCTGACTGTTGCTTCTCGGCTACCTTGCAAGCGTTGGTGATTAGGGTGGAGTAAGGCGATTTTTTCACACTCGAAGGTGGTAAAGTACAAATCATCAGTTGCATTTTCAACAATGCCATATTGTAGAGACGTTTCATGCAACGTCTGTTGATCTTCTCGCTTGTGACAAAATTCCAAGATTTGGCAACTGGGCGCATAACGAATCAGAAATCTGTCGCCTAGAAACTTTCTTTGTTTCCCACTACTAAGGGGAGATTGAGGAGAGTCTACGGGTAACGCAGCAAAAGGAATTTGGTGCAGGAAAATATGGGGGATGAGGATGAGTTCTTCGATACCTTGTAGGTGTTGAGCAATTAATTCGTTGATTCTTAGCCTCTGGGCTAGTTCTTGGAGAAAAGCGCCCATTTTACTCACCCATGTAGCTTTATTTTTATCTTCATCAAAATACGATTGTAACCAGTTGTTTCCAATCCAGTTTTGTAAAGTTTCTATTCCTTGCCCTAAACAAGTGTGCAATTGAGGGCTTTCATTATTGCGGAGAATAAAAATATGGGTGTCGTTGCTAGTAGTATAGAAACTGAGAATGGCAGTCTTAGGACTATCGATGAGTTGCTGGATGGCAGTAAAATCAAGAGCATCAACTTTGGTTTGTCCTGCAAGCACTGGATCTAAGCGGCGCATTTGTTCCCAAATTTGCTGCTTCTCTGCTTCCAGGCGTTGAATCTTTTCCGTTTTCGCCCCAAAGGCGGCGCGGTATTGTCGAGAAGTTTCATGAAATGTTTCTTTCGTATGCCCTTGTTCTTTGTTATTGTCTGATTGATTGTCGAGTTGTTTTTGTTCCTGGTTAATTTGTTGTTGCAGATTTTCAAACTGCTGCAAATATTCTTTGACTTCTGGTGGTATTTCTCCACGAGCGTAGAGATCGTTACTTGCCATTAAGTCTACCAGCTGCCGAGAACGGGAACTTTCTACATATTTAATTGCTTTGTCTAATTGCCCAATGTTGATCAAGGCTTGTACGAGATTTTGATAAACGCCAATAGCTTCTGTCAAAATTTCTTGGCGGCGGGCGTCGGAAGTTGCCCAAGTTCGGGTTAGTTCTACTGCTGCTATGGCTTGTTCATATGCCTCAATTGCTGTTGTCCATCGCCCTTGTTTGAAGGCTAGATTACCTAGGTTGTTTCCAGTTTGGAGACAATCCAGAGGAAGAGTAGTAGGGGTAAGGATTTCTAAAGCTTTTTTATAAGCTGCGATCGCCGATTCTAAATTTTGCGCTTTATCTCCCTTTATTCTATCACTGTAAGCAATGCCCAGAGTGTTTTGAGTCCTTGCCCAATCAACAGGAAAAGCTTCACGAGTGTAAACTGACAAAGCTTGTTGATATGCATCGATTGCCGATTCTAAATTTTGCGCTTTATCTCCCCGTCTTCTGTTACTGTAAGCAATTCCCAGATTGTATTGAGTCCTTGCCCAACCAACAGGAAAAGCTTCACGAGTGCGAACTGACAAAGCTTGTTGATATGCATCGATTGCCGATTCTAAATTTTGCGCTTTATCTCCCTTTATTCTATCACTGTAAGCAACTCCCAGATTGTTTTGAGTTCCTGCCCAATCAACAGGAAAAGCTTCACGGGTGTAAACTGACAAAGCTTGTTGATATGCATTGATTGCCGATTCTAAACTTTGCGCTTTATCTCCCCGTTTTCTATCACTGTAAGTATTTCCCAAATTGTTTTGAGTCATTGCCCAATCAACAGGAAAAGCTTTATGAGTGCGAACTAACAAAGCTTGTTGATATGCATCGATTGCCAATTCTACATTTTGCACTTTATCTCCCCGTATTCTCTGACTGTAAGCAATTCCCAGATTGTTTTGAGTTCTTGCCCAATCAACAGGAAAAGCTTCACGGGTGCGAACTAACAAAGCTTGTTGATATGCATCGATTGCCGATTCTAGATTTTGCGCTTTATCTCCCTTTATTCTATCACTGTAAGCAACTCCCAGATTGTATTGACTCATTGCCCAATCAACAGGAAAAGCTTCCTGGGTGTAAACTGACAAAGCTTGTTGATATGCATCGATTGCCGATTCTAAATTTTGCGCTTTATCTCCTCGTATTCTCTGACTGTAAGTATTTCCCAGATTGTTTTGAGTTCCTGCCCAATCAACAGGAAAAGCTTCACGAGTGCGAACTAACAAAGCTTGTTGAAATGCATCGATTGCCGATTCTAGATTTTGCGCTTTATCTCCCTTTATTCTATCACTGTAAGCAACTCCCAGATTGTATTGAATCCTTGCCCAATCAACAGGAAAAGCTTCACGGGTGTAAACTGACAAAGCTTGTTGATATGCATCGATTGCCGATTCTAAATTTTGCGCTTTATCTCCCCGTATTCTGTTACTGTAAGTATTTCCCAGATTGTTTTGAGTTCCTGCCCAATCAACAGGAAAAGCTTCACGGGTGCGAACTAACAAAGCTTGTTGATATGCATCGATTGCCGATTCTAAATTTTGCGCTTTATTTTCCCGTATTCTGTTACTGTAAGCAACTCCCAGATTG
>JAHHGV010000039.1 GCA_019359695.1 Brasilonema angustatum HA4187-MV1 | reverse complement strand
GTCACGACTATATCCACATGAGCAAGGGGAAACCCTAGAACATCGGGAGCCGGATGCACCGAAAGGGGCATGTCCGGATCTAACAGAGAGGGACGGAGGATAATACCTCCTCTCGACTCTACCTAGTGTAAGCCTCAACTATACTTGGGGGCGATTGCTCTCGGGCAAGCAATAGGATAGGGGTGAGAAAAAACAATTCCCCAATGGTTGTGATCAATTTTCAATTGATCACAACCATTGGGGAATTAACAGTCACACATTACGCAGGTTACAAAAAATGCCTGCGAACATAATCACTGAATTACCATTCTTTAATAATGCGGATGAAAGGACTTGAACCTTCACGCCTTGCGGCACTAGAACCTAAATCTAGCGCGTCTGCCAATTCCGCCACATCCGCATTCACTAGATAACTACTATATCATAACAAACTTATGTCTTGCAATATCTAACGGTTGGTTATTAGTGGTTCGTAGTTAGTTGTTTAACTAACTACGAACCACTAACCGCGAACCAATAATCAGCTTTGAGTGACAAACTCCTACACTTGTGGAACGGGTAAGTATAGACTTCTCAGCAACTCGGCTTGTATCGAAATTAGCTAAGCCACAGCAACACGAGGCAAACGGTGCTTAAACCCGCAGAGAATTTCCCAAGAAATTGTATTTAACTGATTTGCCCAATCTTCTGCAGTAATTTGTTCTTTTCCCTCTGTTCCAAGTAGAGTGACGACTTCGCCTTCTTGCACATCTGCTAATGCACTTACATCTAGCATCAACTGATCCATTGTAATTGTGCCAATTTGCGGCACTCGTTGACCGCGAATCAACACTTGCATTTTGTTGGAAAGATTACGAGGAACTCCATCTGCGTAACCAACTCCTACCACAGCAAGACGGAGTTCATCTGAGGCAATAAATTGATGACTGTAGCTGACGCCTGTTCCAGGAGGAATGGTTTTTACTTGCGTGACTCGTGCTTTGACTTGTAAAACGGGTTTCAAGTCTATGCTTAAGCGAAAATGATCAGCTGGGTAGAGTCCGTATACAGCTAAACCTACACGCACAATATCGTAGTGCAATGCTTTGTCGCTTAAGGTTGCAGCTGAATTGGCTAAATGTAGACAAGGCGCTTCTATCCCTATTGTTCTTAGTTCAGCAATAACTTGCTCAAATCGTTGTTGCTGTTGTTTCATCGTTGTAGGATCAAGACTATCTGCCGTTGCCAAGTGAGAATATATACTAGCGATAGTTAGATGAGGTAACCGTTCCACAAGCTGAACAAACTCAGCAGCGTCTTGCCAATTTGTTCCTAACCTGGACATTCCCGTGTCTAATTTAACGTGTACAGGGAGTGAGGTCTTGTTATGATGGATCGCTTCTAGAGTATTGGAAAAGACTAAAGCTTGTTTGGGAGATATGAGTGTTGGTTGAAGTTTCCATTGAGCGATCGCATGAATTTGCTCTGGGGTATGGGTTGCACCTAGTATTAAGATTGGAGCTTTAATTCCCGCTTGCCGCAGTTGAATTCCTTCTGGAATTGTAGCGACTCCTAACCAACTGGCTCCCGATTCTAACACGGTTTGGGCAACTGTGAATGCTCCATGTCCATAAGCATCGGCTTTTACCACTGCCATCAGTTGGGTCTGCGGTGACAGTATGCTTAAAAGCTGCTTGACGTTATACGATAATGCTGACAAATTAATTTCCACCCAAGCACGTTGGGATAACCAGGGGTAGGTATTTGACTCCTGATTAGAGGTTACACTAGAGGTTTGCTCATGGCTCAACATCTTGAATGACTCCTATCACACCAGTTTTTAGCTTCTAAATCATTTTCATTCTCACTGCAAGAAGCCTAATCGTGATTAATCAAGAAGTTTACCTCTTATTTTGGAATTGACACAAGATCATGAACACAGAGTTAGTTTCAAAGGGTGTAGGGTATGGGGTGTGGAGTGTGGGGACGAACGTTTAAAAACGTGAGACTGAAATAAGGACACGCTCATTTCATCTCACTGCGTGTCTCTACATACATCTTTAATTTTGGTGGGCGCGATACCACCTTTAAAAAATATTTTTCCCTACCCCCTACACCCTAGTTCTCGTAAAAAGGAGAATTATCCTTAGATCTTGACTTTTTATTATTTGTAGTTTTAACTATTGGAATAGTATAATTTTTTTTCATCACCAAAGCTGAATATAATTGTGTTAATATATGTAAAAATAATAGCCTGAGCGCCTATCAATGGGGAAGGTTTTAGTTTTAAACGCCTCTTACGAACCGCTCAATATCACGAGCTGGCGGCGAGCTGTCGTGTTACTGATTAAAGGCAAAGCAGAGCGAGTAGAGTTTAATAACACGCAACTCTACTTAGACTTTCCGCTTCCGACAGTTATAAGGTTACGCCATTATGTGCGCGTTCCTTATAAGGAGATTCCTTTGACTCGTCGGAATATACTGCATCGCGACAGTCATACTTGTCAGTATTGCGGTTACACTGGCGATGATTTAACTTTAGATCATGTCATTCCACGATCACGTGGTGGCGGCGATAGTTGGGAAAACATTGTTACAGCATGTGTCCGCTGCAATGTTAGAAAGGGTAGTCGCACGCCGAATGAAGCTCACATGAACTTACGCCATAATCCGCGCCGACCCTATAGTAGTCTTTACTTTGAGGTCACCAAACATCTCAAAAGTGGTACTCACCAAGAATGGCAAAAATACGTTATAGGACTCTGACACCTTCTGCTAAATCTGAACAAGGCAGGCAGTTGTCAGTTTTTTGCTTTTTCGCTTGATTGTAACTTATTCACAGATTTTTATAGAGATCAACCGAAAAAGCTGATTACCTGATGAATAATAAAGCAGCAATTAAGCGTATTAATCCTCTTGGGCACTTTTGCTAGCATAACACATACTAAGGCCAAAAACAACAGGGTGCGTTCTGAATCTACCAAAAAATCAGGGGTAGGTACTAAAGGCGTTTTCCTGGCAAGTTAGCAACGATAAGTTCTTGACAAAAAAAGAGGCTCAGAGATAATATGTCATGCTCTGATATTTCTGCAAAGATTGTAATGTGTGGCTGAAGTGTTGAAATACAAACTGTAGTATCTATTGATGAAAAAAAGGAGCCTCACACTTATAAAAACGTTTCGTATGCACTTTAATTCTTCTGTGACTCAGATTTCGAGTTTGCCATTAACGGGTGATCCTACTCCAGACGATTTTGAAATAGACAACAAAGATTTACCAGAAGTTCCACTCACTAGACACTCAGGTACAGCATTTATAGGTGATGGTTCTTTTGTGGGTCTGCGTAACAATTCATTGCTAAATCAGAAATCAGAAGAGCTGCACAACACGTTTCTTGCCCATAAACAAGAACGCCAGTTAATTATTCTTCAAGATTTTCCAGACCCTGATGCTTTATCGTGTGCTTGGGCTTACCAGCTCATAGCTCAGCAATACGATATAAAATGTGACATCATTTACGCTGGTGCTTTGAGCCATCAAGAAAATATTGCTTTGGTCAAGCTGACAGGCTTACCCGCGCAGCGTTGGACAGTACAAACACTCAAAAGCAAAGACTTATCTTCCTACCAAGGTTTTGTCCTCATAGACAACCAGGGAACGACTTCTCAGCTAGTACCAATTGTGCAAGAGGTAGGGATACCAATAGTGGCGGTTATTGACCACCACAGTTTACAAAGTGACATCAAATCAGAATTCTTTGATGTTCGTCCCTCTGTACGAGCAACAGCAACGATTTTCACTCAATACTTACAGTACGGGTTACTCACTCTAGATAGCAGTATAAATCAACATGTAAAATGCGCGACTGCCTTGATGCATGGCTTGCGATCGGATACTAATAGACTGATGCAAGCACAGGAAGAAGATTTTATGGCGGCAGCGTATTTAAGTAGATTTTATGACGCGCAGTTGCTGAACGCGATTCTACAGGCGAATCGTTCTAAGCGAGTCATGGATGTTATAGAGCGATCGCTCAAAAACCGCATCGTGCAAAATAACTTTTCTATTGCTGGTGTTGGTTACTTACGCTACGATGACCGCGATGCTATTCCCCAAGCGGCAGATTTTATTGTGACAGAAGAAAACGTCCACACAGCTGTTGTGTATGGTATCGTTCACGATGAAGATGAAGAACTAGAGGTGGTGATTGGTTCTTTAAGAACAACCAAACTAACCCTTGATCCTGATGAGTTCATTAAAGAAGCCTTCGGTCAAGATAGCAGCGGACGCTTTTTTGGTGGTGGACGGACAAGCGCAGGTGGGTTTGAAATTCCGATGGGTTTCTTATCTGGAGGTAATGAAAATTCTGCTTATGCGAAGATGAAATGGGAAGTTTTCGATTCTCAGATTAAGCAGAAGCTTTTAAGGTTAGTGAATCCAAAAGATAATCCAATACAGTCGGAGTAGAATCATCAGGAGGCAGTGCGTTGCGGTGAATCCAGCGCTGCAGGCGGGTTTCCCGCCGTAGGCGACTGGTGAACCCGGAGGGAGCTAGCGCCTCAACGGAGGGAACCTCCGTTGAGGCGACTGGCGTCGGGTTAAGCACGTTGTAGCACCTGCCATCCCTTAGTCCTTGGTTACCAAAGACAAAGGACTAAGGACTAAATATCCTTGGGGTATTTCCTTCACTGTGTGGGTAAAACACCACTTGCATCGACGAGCGTTTATTCGCACTGCCTCGCCTCCAAACAGCTTATGCTCACAAAGGACACTCCGCCGTGGAACTGTATTTAATCCGTCATGGAATTGCTGAACAAAGGCGACCAGATCTTAAAGACGACGAACGCTCACTGACAAAAGAAGGTCGCGAAAAAACAGACAAAGTAGCCCAGCGATTGCGAAAGCTGGGCTTACATTTTGATTTGATTGCGACCAGTCCCTTAATACGATCTCGCCAAACAGCACAAATTCTTATAGCTGCAGGACTGAGTTCCAAAGTAGAGGAATGTTCTTATCTTGCGCCAGATGGTCGGATTGAAAATTGGGTTGTGGACTGGTTGAGTCCAAAAAATTATTCACCCCAAACCCAACTTGCTTTGGTTGGACATGAACCAGATTTGAGCGCTTGGGCAGAAATTCTTTTATGGGGACAAGCAAAAGCAACGTTAGTTTTGAAAAAAGCGGGTATGATTGGGGTAAAACTACCAGAAAAAGGCTCCCCTCTGGGTCGTAGTCAGATATTTTGGTTGACGCCACCCAAGTACTTGCTCTAACAGTAGAGTAACGTTTCTGAAAGAACTTTTAGGAGAACGGATACTGTTATGGTGATAACAATTTCTGGTAAGTTAGCCTGAAAAAATCTTTCAAAAAAAAAGCAGATGGTGTTGCCATGATGGTGTGCGAATATAAGCCTGGTTTGGATGGCATTCCCGCCGCCCAATCCGGAATTAGCAATGTTGACGGGCAAAAGGGAATACTAGAATATCGTGGCATCCGGATTGAGGAACTAGCAGAAAAAAGTACATTTTTGGAAACTGCTTATCTGCTAATTTGGGATGAGTTGCCCACATCGAGAGAACTTACAGCATTTGAGGATGAAGTTCACTCTCACAGGCGGATAAAGTATCACATTTGCGACATGATGAAGTGCTTTCCTGAAAGCGGTCATCCGATGGATGCACTGCAAGCCTCAGCTGCAGCATTAGGCTTGTTTTATTCGCGTCGTGACTTGAATAATCCAGCTTACATTCGGGATGCTGTCGTTCGCCTCATAGCAAAGATTCCGACAATGGTGGCGGCGTTCCAGTTAATGCGAAATGGGAACGATGCAATACGTCCCCATGCGGACTTGGACTATTCCGGCAATTTTCTGTACATGCTCAATGAGAAAGAACCTGATCCATTGGCGGCGAGGATTTTTGATATCTGCTTGATACTTCACGCTGAACACACAATGAACGCTTCCACCTTCAGTGCAAGGGTAACAGCGTCTACTCTAACTGATCCATACGCAGTGGTAGCTAGTGCGGTGGGAACGTTAGGAGGACCGCTACACGGTGGGGCGAATGAAGAAGTCATTGAGATGTTGGAAGAAATTAGCTCTGTAGAAAATGTGCGTCCCTACATAGAAGGTCGTCTGGAACGCAAAGCCAAGATTATGGGCTTTGGACATCGTGTGTACAAAGTGAAAGACCCACGCGCCACCATTTTACAGAACTTGGCAGAACAGCTGTTTACCAAGTTTGGGCATGACAAGTATTATGACATTGCCGTAGAAATGGAAAGGGTGGTCGAGGAAAAACTCGGTCACAAAGGAATTTATCCCAATGTTGACTTTTATTCAGGTTTGGTCTACAGAAAGTTGGGAATTCCTACAGATTTGTTTACACCAATATTTGCGATCGCCCGTGTAGCTGGTTGGTTAGCACATTGGAAAGAACAGCTAGAAGAAAACCGGATTTTCCGTCCTACCCAGGTTTACGACGGTAAGCACGACGTTTCTTACACTCCCATCGACCAGCGATAGAGGGCTGAGGGGATCAGGAGGGAAAGAGGAAAAAAGAGAAAAAAGAAGGAAAAATGTTTTCCCACACTCTCATACTCCCAGCCTACGGCGACCTACGGTCCACTAGCCCCTAAAAGGGGCGCTGCGCAAACCTTAACGCTGCCCTAACACTCCCATACTCCCACGACTAGGGATTTTCTTCGTAAATCCCAATCCTTACCATAAGTAGAAATTCTCCTGTGGGTAAAGGGGCAAAAACCATCCAACGATATACTAGGCATGGGAATTGCAAAAAATCTTAAGTTTTGCATGGTTTAGGCAGAAATATTAATGGGCGAATTTAGAGTTATTAACAAGTGTGGATAGTTGTAAAGGACAATGATCTAAAGGACTTGAAAAGCAAAAGACATGAATTCAGGAATTGATCTGCAAGGAACTTTTATAAAATCCCTCATGGATTTGGGACTAAGCGCTGGTGCAGCCAAGTCAATTTGGATGCCAGTGCCGATGATACTAATGATTATTGGTGCTACTGTTGGTGTGCTAACCTGCGTTTGGTTAGAGCGGAAAATTTCCGCCGCCGCACAGCAGCGGATTGGTCCTGAATATATTGGTCCTTTAGGTTTGCTGGCTCCAGTAGCGGATGGTATGAAGCTGGTTTTCAAAGAAGATGTGGTACCAGCTAAATCCGATGCCATACTGTTTACCCTTGGTCCAATTATCGTAGTGTTGCCAGTGTTTCTGTCCTACCTGATTGTGCCATTTGGACAGAATCTGGTAATTACAGATGTTGGGATGGGCGTGTTCTTGTGGATTGCTTTGTCTAGCATTCAGCCGATTGGCTTGTTGATGGCTGGTTATGCATCCAATAACAAATACTCTCTCTTGGGAGGGCTGCGGGCAGCAGCGCAGTCAATTAGCTATGAGATTCCATTAGCACTTGCGGTGCTGGCGATCGCCATGATGTCCAATAGCCTCAGCACCATCGACATCGTGGAACAGCAATCTGGTTATGGCATTCTTGGCTGGAACGTATGGCGGCAACCTGCGGGGTTTATTATCTTTTGGATAGCAGCCCTTGCTGAATGTGAACGATTACCCTTCGACTTACCTGAAGCGGAAGAAGAACTGGTTGCTGGTTATCAGACTGAATACTCTGGTATGAAATTCGCTCTTTTCTACCTGAGTTCCTACGTTAACCTAGTGCTTTCTGCCCTGCTAGTATCAGTGTTGTATCTGGGTGGTTGGGATTTTCCAATTCCCATTAACCTGATAGCGAGCACTTTGGGAATCAGTGAAACAGATCCCGTATTGCAGGTTGTAACCGCCTCCTTGGGAATCACCATGACTGTACTTAAAGCATACTTCCTGGTCTTTCTGGCAATTCTGTTGCGCTGGACAGTACCACGTGTTCGTATTGACCAATTGCTAGATTTAGGATGGAAGTTCTTGCTGCCTGTTGGTTTGGTTAACTTGCTACTAACTGCAGCCCTGAAACTTGCCTTTCCCTTTGCCTTTGGTGGTTAGTCATTTGTCACGAGTCACAAGTTATCCAGATTTACACAAATGACGATTCGTACAAAAGACAAATGAGGCTGATAGCTTAAAAAGAGAGAGACACAATATGTTGAAGTTCCTCAAGCAAGTTGGTGATTACGCCAAAGAAGCGGTGCAAGCTGGTCGCTATATAGGTCAGGGTCTGTCTGTTACCTTTGATCATATGCGGCGTCGTCCAGTCACTGTGCAGTACCCTTACGAAAAACTGATTCCTAGCGAACGATTTCGCGGTAGGATTCACTTTGAGTTTGATAAGTGCATTGCCTGCGAAGTTTGTGTTCGGGTTTGTCCGATCAACCTGCCAGTAGTGGATTGGGATTTCGATAAGCCAACCAAAAAGAAAAAGCTCAAACACTATAGCATCGACTTTGGAGTTTGTATCTTTTGTGGTAACTGCGTGGAATTTTGTCCCACCAACTGTTTATCAATGACAGAAGATTATGAACTTTCTACTTATGATCGCCATGAATTGAACTATGACAGCGTGGCGCTTGGTCGTTTGCCCTACAAGGTGACTCTAGATCCAATGGTCACACCCTTGCGTGAGCTTGTTTATTTACCCAAGGGCGTTACAGATCCCCACGGTTTACCTGCTGATGCACCTCGCCCTGGTGCGCGTCCAGAAGACCTTGTAGAGCAGGAAAAGTAAAAGTAATTAGTCAAAAGTCAACAGTGCATAGTTTTTGACTCTTGACTCTGGACCCAAACACGCAGGTGTAGGAGTGTGAGGGAGAGTAACTAGGGGTGTAAGTGAATGATTTATTTGTTGGTTCCAACGACTTTGGAAAAACAAAGGTAAGAGTGTTTTATTTTCTTCCCCCTACACCCCACACCCTTACCACGCCAGATGCCTCAAGTCGGGGAACCCGCCCACGGTGAGACAGCGCGAATGACGGCTCTCCCGACCTAGGCGACTGCGTTAGCGCAGCGAGACCGTTCGGCACGGGGCCGTGCCCGTTAGGCGCAGCCGTGGCCGTTCCCACTAGGGCTCAGGTCTTCCCCGATAGCCGTAAGGCGTGGCCGTTCCCACTAGGGCACTGGCTCCCCTTACACCCCTAATTGTTGAGTTTTAAGTGAGGACAAAAAACAGTGAATCTTGCGGAAGGAGTACAAGTTGTTTCATTTGGCATACTGGCAGTGATGTTGATTGGGACAGCATTAGGTGTGGTGTTGTTTGAAAACATCGTGCATTCAGCCTTTATGCTAGGAGGCGTATTTGTTAGCATTGCTGGACTATATCTATTGCTAAATGGTGACTTTGTAGCAGCAGCGCAATTGCTAATTTATGTTGGCGCAGTGAACGTGTTGATTTTGTTTGCCATTATGCTGGTAAACAAGCGGCAAGCTTTTGCGCCCTTCCCTAGTGCTTGGTTACGCAAAGCACTCACAGGTGTAGTCAGTTTGGGATTGTTTGCACTTTTAAGTACGATGGTGTTGGCAACTCCTTGGTCACTGTCTACTGACATACCTCCAAGCAACACTATTGTTTTAATCGGTCAACATTTCTTCACTGACTTTTTATTGCCTTTTGAACTCGCTTCCATTTTGCTGTTAATAGCAATGGTAGGCGCGATCATTTTGGCACGTCGTGAGTATCTGCCTGAACAGACAATTTCTTCAGAACAACAGCAAGTTTTGACGTTACCAGAACGTCCCAGAGAATTGGTATCAATCGGTGAATCGAGCCGGAATATTCAGTAAACAGTGATGAGACCAGTGCTGCGGGAGGGTTTCCCTGGCGCAGGTAACTGGCGATCTATACCTGCGGCACGCCATTCGGCTATAGCAGCGAGACCGGAGGTCTTCCCCGATAGCCGTAAGGCGTGGCCGTTCCCACTAGGGTTATTAATAAACGCGCGAAGTGATAACTGATAATTGTTAACTGACAATGGGGGGACACCAACGTTCATGCAGATCCAATACTTTTTACTACTTGCAGCAGCTTTGTTCTGCATCGGTATCTATGGCTTAATTACTAGCCGTAATGCTGTCAGAGTGCTGATGTCGATTGAGTTGCTGCTCAATGCCGTTAATCTCAACTTAATGGCGTTTTCCAACTTCCTAGACTCAGTAGCAATAAAGGGTCAGGTATTTACCGTATTTGTCATTACCGTAGCGGCAGCTGAAGCAGCGGTAGGTTTAGCGATCGTGCTTGCCATTTATCGTAACCGCGACACTGTCGATATGGAGCAGTTTAATCTCCTCAAGTGGTAATTCTGTGGAGCTCAAACAGGTCATTATTGCTTATAAAGCACGAGATTCCCAAAGTAAGCGCTGGGCAGAAATCTGTGCAAAGCAACTAGAACATCGCCAATGCCAGGTTTTGATGGGGCCAAGTGGACCGAAAGATAACCCATATCCGGTATTTTTGGCTTCAGCAGCACAACCAATTGACTTGGCAGTGGTACTTGGCGGTGATGGTACTGTTTTAACTGGTGCAAGACATCTAGCCCCAGCTGGCATCCCAATACTAGCAGTGAACGTGGGAGGTCATCTGGGGTTTTTAACCGAATCTGTAGACGAATTTCAAGACACCGAACGAGTTTGGGATCGACTCTTAGAAGACCGTTACGCTGTGCAGCGGCGGATGATGTTGCAAGCTTCGGTCTTTGAGGGGAATAGGACAAATTTGGAACCAGTGTCTGAACGCTACCTGGCTTTAAATGAAATGTGTGTTAAACCCGCTTCCGCTGACCGGATGATTACCTCAATTCTAGAGATGGAAATTGATGGTGAGGTCGTTGATCAATACCAAGGGGACGGGTTAGTTATTTCTACTCCCACTGGTTCTACGGGTTACACCGTTTCTGCAAATGGTCCGATTATACATGATGGTATGGAAGCAATTACCATCACTCCTATCTGTCCAATGAGTCTTTCTAGTCGTCCTCTCGTGTTACCCCCTGGTTCTGTCGTCAGTATTTGGCCCTTAGGTGATTACGATTTAAGTACCAAGTTGTGGACTGATGGGGTGTTAGCCACTTCAATTTGGCCTGGACACCGTGTTGATGTGCGGATGGCAGATTGTCGGGCTAAGTTTATAATTTTACGGGAGAACAACTCGTATTATCAGACACTGCGAGAGAAGTTGCTATGGGCAGGAACAAGAATTCGCTACAGTAGTGCGAGTCATGCTAATTGAGGTTGTTTTCTAGTTTCTCAATAGAGCTTTTTATCTCAACTACCAGACAAGCCTGCTTCTGCAGGCTTTGTTTGTATACTCCAAATAATCAGTAGTTGAGGTTTTCAACACCTATCATCCAATACAGTTCAGTTAAGGAAATTAATCTGTTGAGGCAGGCAGGGGGGCAGAGGAGCACAGGAGCAGAGGAGCACCAGGAGCAGAGGCGAAAGAACTAATGGTAATGGACGTTAACTCTTCATCTCCCCTGCTCCCCATCTCCCCATCTCCCCTGCTGTCTCAACGAATAAATGTCTTAACTGAACCGTATTGACCTATCATCCACATAAACGGCATCCACCTCTATCTCTATTAGCATCGCTGGATTTATTAAGGATTTCACTTCCACCATTGTTGAAGCTGGCGGAAATTTTATAAAGAATTCTTGATGCGCTTGTCCAAATTCAGCCCAACGGCTAATATCGGTGACAAACATTCGCGTCCGCACAACATGGCTTACGTCTGCTCCCAAGTCTTGCAAAGCTTTCTGGATAATTTCAAAACAACGCTTTGCTTGCGCGTATGCATCGCCAGGAGCAAATACTTCTCCCGCTTCATCGACTGGTGCTGTACCAGAAACATAAATATGGTTTGCAACTCTTATTGCTCGACAGTAACCTACCTGTGATTCCCAAGAAGTACCAGAAAAAGTGCGCATGACTGGCATAGTATGCTATGGCTAAACGTTCACAGAGGAAATTTTACCTGTAACCGTTGGTTATTTGGATCGCAAGCACATTAATATATAGATCCATCACTATTTCAGTTACCAAATTTACAGTTCTCAAGCATGAATCAGTTCAACAAAACTTTGCTAAATTCTCTCCAGGCTAGATAATAGTAAAGTGTTCATTGCTAAATCATGCACAACTTCATCCAGCTATAGCAATCTTAATTGAGTTGTGTTCGCGTCCCTTACGCGTGTCCGCAGGACTCAGCGTGCGCTGTCTTCGCTCAATTTTCTTAGTTTTCTGCCTTGTGTGTCCTCTGCGGTTCCTTATAAAACAGAAACCAAATTATGCGCCATATCAAACTCGCTCCAAATTGGTTGCGGTTTCTCTTTATCGTGGTGTTGGTGGTGGGTGTGTTTTTTCGCTTCTTCAATATTGATGGCAAAGTTTACGGACACGATGAAACTTACACCTCATTGCGAATTTCTGGATATACAAAGACAGAAATCAGACAGCAAATTTTTAATGGTCGTGTCGTTAACAAAGAAGCGTTGCTCTCGTTCCAGCGTATTAATCCTGAAAAAAATTTAGGTGATACACTCAAGTCTTTAGCAACAGAAGACCCTCAGCATCCTCCGCTTTATTATGTCATAGCACGATTGTGGGCACAAATCTTTGGCACTTCGGTGACAGCTATCAGAAGTTTATCTGTCATTATTAGCTTGTTGGTATTTCCCTGTGTTTATTGGCTGTGTCGAGAATTATTTAACGTACCTTTTTCTGTACCTTTTTTGGCGATCGCACTCGTAGCGATCTCCCCAATTCATCTCATCTACGCTCAAGAAGCACAAGAATATATTCTTTGGGTTGTCACAATATTAATCTCTAACGCTTCTTTGCTGAGAGCTTTACGATTAGAATCAAAACGACAAGTGAGCGATCGCACTGTCACATGGGGAATTTACACACTTGCTTTAGCCCTCAGTTTTTATACATCTTTGCTTAGTGGATTTGTAGCGGTTGCTCATGGAATTTATGTCATGACAATGACAGGATTTCGCTGGACTAAAACAGCCAGACTTTATACAACAGCGTCACTTTTGGGCTTTTTAGCTTTTACACCTTGGATTTTAGTTATTCTGACCAACCTGTTGCAATTTCATCGTGGAATAGCAGAAACAACAGGTAAATTGTCACCATTTACTTTAATCCAATCTTGGCTACTTAAGTTAAGCCATATATTTTTTGATTTCAACTTTGGCTTAGAGAATCCCTTCAGCTATTCAACGACCTATATTTGTTTGATTATAGTGGGATATTCCATTTCTTTTCTTTGTCGTACAACTCACCCAAGAATCTGGTTATTTCTCGTGTTATTGATTGCTGTTCCAGCACTACCTTTAATGCTTCCAGATTTATTTTTTGGAGGAACGCGGACAGCAGTATATGAGTATTTAATACCTTCTTATTTGGGCATTCAACTAGCAGTAGCTTACCTGTTTGCTTATCAGCTTTATGATGGGATTCTTGCACTCCGGAGGATTTGGCAAATAATATTTGTAGTCGTTATTGTCTGTGGTGTGCTTTCTTGTGCTGTCAGTTCCCAAGCAGAAACTTGGTTGAGTAAGGGTGTCAGTTCTGGGAATCCAGAAATCGCCAAAATCATCAATCAGGCTTCTCGTCCGCTTTTGATAAGTGATTCTTTGGGGATACTCCCTGGAAACGTCTTTTCTCTGAGTTATCTTGTAGAGCCAAAGGTACGATTTTTGTTGATGAAGGACAAAAATATTCCTAAAATTCCCAATGGTTATAGTCATGTATTTTTACTGAATCCTTCAAGCACTTTGCGTCAAGGAATCGAAAAAAAATATAAATTTAAACTATATAAAGTTTATAGTCAAAAATCTGACTCACTATGGAAAGTAGATAAAAGTTCTATGAGTAAAACATATACTTAAAAAGTATATGTTTATACATTTTATGACATTTTGTGATTATAGGGGAAATGAGGTGTTATTGACCTGGATTTGGTATTAGTTGCAATTAAGTAGGTCAACATAAAAAAACATAAGATACGATTCTTGCGATTGCTTCGCTACCCTATGGCTGACGCCACGCCTTACGGTGAGACCAGCGCTCTTGGTAGGGTTTCCCTCGTGCCGGCTCTGGCGTATGCGCTTTGCGCACGCCCAGAGGTCTAAAGCGTTTGCGCAGCGCCCCTTTTAGGGGCTAGCGGAACCGTTCGGCACGGGGCCGTGCCCGTTAGGCGCAGCCGTGGCGTTAGCCATAGGGCTCAGGTTCTCCCCGGAGGGCTATCGGGAAGCCGCTAGCCCCTAAGGGGGCGCTGCGCAAACGCGTCTACACTGCATTCCGTATGCCGTCCCTTGCCCGCTGCGCTAACGCAATGATATTTCACGTTTAATTAGGTTGAGCTACTTATTGTTTGGAGGTGGGATGATTACTAGTTTTACCGTAATACCAATTCTGTATGATAACCTGCCCGTAAAGTGACATAGATGCACCCAATGATATAAGAAACGAATCGCATAGACGCGGAGCGGCTTCTCGTAGGGTAGGACACAAAGAAAGAAAGAAAGAAGAAGTCAACAAAATTTGCCGCAGCCTCACAAAGAAATGGTAGAGTTACCGTTTTCATTTCCTGACAATATGACAGATTTAGCTTTTTGCATACTTTCTCCTATATTTGCATGATAAAATTTAGCTAATAGCATAATAAAATTCAGCTAAAAACTACCTTTAGAGTATAGGGCAATACATAATTTCTTAAGATAAATTCCTTCAAAAGGAAGATACTTGGCGATAAAGAGTTAGTATTAAATCAAGTAAGACAATCAGCGTCTATTTATTTATTTGACTTAATTTCCGGTTTTATTAGGTGCATAACTACTGCTTCAACTTAAATTCGTAGTAATAATTATTGAGCTGACAAATGACACAAGAAATGATATTCAAGAAAAAATGGGCGGTCAAGCGAATGACCTTAAATCTGGCATCAGCCGAAGCTGAAAAACTTCAAAAGTATTGTGATGAAACAGGAAGACCTGCAACAGATGTGATTCGAGAACTCATTCGAGGGCTGGAATCAATAAATCACTAGTAAGCACTTGGCTGATAAACTCCCCTTCATTTTTACCGTAGGTAAGTCTGGGCAAGCGTATCAAAAATCGCCAGCATCTAACGAATAGATCCTGTGCTTGGTGAGGGTATCACCACTGAAAAATCCACCCAACCAGACGCGCACGTCACGTCACTCAGCAAGGGCGAGACCAGCGCTTTTGGTAGGGGAGCCACTGCGTTAGATGGGTTTCCCGGTTTGTAGACGCCCACTAGAAGGCTTCGGGTAGCATGTGGCGTTTTCCCGACAGCCAGGCGACGGGCATTCCCGGAGGGTTGCCCAGATTTTCACAGCTAATGGCAGATCCATAAAAATAAATCTCCCGCGTAAAAACCAAGAACCATGGGTTTGGCAAAAGTTACCCCTCGGCAACATACGGGCGATAGCTTAGCGATCTGCGCGCAGTGCAGATCGCTAAGTAGTCTAGCTTATTAATGTAGTCATCCTCGCAGTTGGTAGATACAACTTCTACCGCTCCATTGATCGCCGCTTCACAGATGTGGTTTTACCCAGTTTACGGTACAAGCTACTGGCGGATCGAAAGCTGTCAGACAATTTTGGATAATGGAATTGACCGCACGGACTGATCCGCTTTCTTGGGAATTTTGGATTTTGCGAAAAGTTTGAGCGGTGAGTCCAGCCCCCGTCTTGGATGCCACTTGACGCCAGACGCCTCAAGTCGGGAGACCCTAACGGAGGTCGCTCATGGGGGAAACCCCCAAGACGAGCCACTGCTGCAGGAGGGTTTCCCTCCGTAGGTATGTGGCGTCCGCGCTGCCTCACCCCGGCGCTGGCTCCTTTATGCGGGGAGACCCGTCCACCGCAGTGGCTCCGGTTTCCGTCACGTTAGCGTAGCCTGTGCAGGAGATTGGGGGACTGGCGAACCTGGAGGGAAGTTTCCTCCGTAGACGTTTTGCGGCTTGCTGCAGGCATCAAAGCTTTTCAAGACGGATTAAAGAATTGATTCCACGGACGGGTTAGGGGACTTGTACTATCAAGAATAGGACTTACGCACTCGTGATGAAAAATAAGGCTTTGCGATGCTCCAGCAGGGAGCGCTAGCATTGCTGATCGCTCCGTTTTGGTTGCAATGACGATAATTGCGTTATTTTTGCGTAAGTCCTAAAGAAATCATTGGTCATTCGCGCCCCCTGCTTCAGGATCATTAGGAGTCCTTGTTTCTTCCGGAGGGAAACAAGGACTTTGAAGTGCTTGGTGTCTCACCACCTACGTGGACTGAGAGAAAACCAAGAATTTGGAATAGAAAAGGCACGTTTTACCTGTGTAGCTGAGGATGTCAAACCCCTTCAGTACGAAAAATTCTATGTGCAACAAAAATGTCGGGGAAATCGTCCGGAACACTAGAACTGGAGTTTGTAGTAATGAGTGTTCCCAAACAAGAGAACAAAAAACAACTGCATAAGACAGACAACTGCTCCCTATAGATATATAGGAAAGGGTTCAAACCCAACAAATAAGACCAACTTTGCAATTATCAAGTGATGGTAAATCTTATGACTAGCTTTACTCAAGTCCGCCCACAACACGACCTTCTGCAACCTGTTCGTCAATGGTTTGATTCGATAGAAATTCATAACGCCAAATTAGCTCATTCACTCTGCAAGCTAATTCCTGCTCAATGTCCTTTTGAACGTGACATTAAACTATTTGGTCGCAAGCTATTTCACATTCCACCTATGTGTAAGTTAAATCCTCTTTATGAAGAACTGGTGACCTTACGTTTCAAAGCTTTGTGTTATCTTGCTGATGAATGTGGTGAAGATGTAACCGCCTATTGCTAATAGTACGTCTGGTAGTAATATCATGCAGTCACTATAGGCAATTACACACTGAGTGTAGTACCTTCCGCAAGATTTTATTTCATCAAAAGCTCTCCACTATGAACTTCTAGAATGTATTTGGTAATAGCAAGTCCTAACCCGGTCTCAAAATATTTTGTAGAGTAAAATTGCTGGGTTAGGTCGGTTAAAATCTCTGGAAAAATAGGTTCAGTGCCATTGTCAACATGAATACAGACTTGATTTAAATTGGTGTTACTCTCAATTTCCGATTTAACAGTCTCTGCTTCTGGAATTGCTTCAAATACATTCCACACAAGATTAATAAATACTTGTTTTCATTTCTCTTTGCTCCTTCTACTTTCACCTCATTCATTGCTGGTTCAAAATCAACTTTCCGTCCGATAGCTTCTAACATATTTTGCAGCAAAGGCAGAATTTAGGTGATGAATTCATTAATATCTATTTTTTAGAACCGCAACATCTGCGGTTTTGTACATAGCAAGATTTATTTTAAGAACTTTTCTAATCTGTTAGCTTCATATAGTACAAAAGATCATCGCTCTTTTGGTGGCGTAAATAAATCAAGTTTTTGAAAAAAGTTTAACCTAATTTTGATTGTTGTGTTGTGAAAGGGTTATAACGACTGCACGAGAGTCTCATCCAGATTTAGTGATATTAAACTGGATGCTACCTGGTTTACAGCATCAATAAGTTTTACATTCGCGACTTGCGGCTGAAATTGGAGGCGAATCAGGAAAAGCGTCTCATTCAAACTGTGCGTGGAGTTGGTTACGCACTGCCAGAATAATCTGAACGCCCCATAAGTAGGTCGGTGTTGAAAATTGTCGTTATGACAAGGCAGGAGGCAGAGGGCAGAAGGCAGAAGAGAAGAGCTTTTTGGGCAACTTTACTTTCCGTTACATACTTCGGTTTTTTTGCGCCGTTCTACTTACTGCATTTGTTTGATAATTAAATTACCCAATTGATATGAAATTACCGATTTAGTTCCCGCTACACTTAAAGACGGTAGTCAACATCAGCGAGTGCAATGAGTTATCTTGAAACAGCGGCGCAGTTTTACAGTGAAGTCGCCCAAACACCGCAAGTCGGACTTTGTTGTGTGCAAAGCACACCCTTGCAATTACCAGGGTTGAAAATTCCTTGCAAAATGCAGCAAATGAACTATGGTTGCGGGACGACTGTTCATCCCACCGAACTTGGAAATCAACCCACAGTACTGTATGTTGGAGTTGGTGGTGGTTTAGAAGCTTTGCAATTTGCCTACTTTTCTCAACGTCCTGGTGCTGTGATTGCTGTTGATCCAGTAGCAGAAATGCGTCAAGCTGCTGCACGTAACTTGGAAATTGCTGCTCAAGAAAATCCTTGGTTTGACGCCAGCTTTGTAGAAATTCGCGAAGGCGATGCCTTTAGATTACCTGTTCCTGATAATTCTGTTGATATCGTAGCCCAAAATTGCCTGTTCAATATCTTTGAACCAGAGGATTTAACACGTGCTTTGCAAGAAGCATACCGGGTGTTAAAACCAGGGGGAAAATTGCAGATGAGTGATCCAATTGCAACTCGTCCCATTCCACAACATCTGCAAAAAGATGAGCAGCTGCGAGCAATGTGTTTATCAGGCGCACTCACTTATGAAGAGTACATTCAGTGTATTATAAATGTAGGTTTTGGGCAAGTAGAAATTCGCGCCCGTCGCCCCTACCGCTTGTTAGATACCCAAACTTATGAGTTAGAAGAGAATCTTCTTTTAGAAAGTCTAGATTCTGTGGCTTTCAAGGT
This sequence comes from Brasilonema angustatum HA4187-MV1, assembly GCA_019359695.1. Taxonomy (GTDB): domain Bacteria; phylum Cyanobacteriota; class Cyanobacteriia; order Cyanobacteriales; family Nostocaceae; genus Brasilonema; species Brasilonema angustatum. The sequence continues at coordinate 59,530 of JAHHGV010000039.1, read as the reverse complement.
TATCATTCCTGAAGATGGCGCTTGTGTGTTTACAGGAAAAACCGCTATTTATGCTGGATCAGAATCATTTTTTGATGATGATGCAGGTCATATTCTTCAGCGTGGAATTCCAGCCTCAGTGTGTGATAAGACTGCAGTCAAACTTGCCGCAAAAATGCCAAAAACCGTAATAATTACTGATTCTACTTGGCATTATACTGGTGGTGGGTGCTGTTAGTATTTAGAAACAAAAATGTTTTTAATTGCTCTACTTCTGGCTACGCTTTTTTTAGCTTACTCAAACGGTGCAAATGACAACTTTAAAGGAGTCGCCACACTATTTGGTAGTAAAACAACAAGCTACAAAACAGCAATATTGTGGGCGACTATCACAACTTTTGCTGGTTCAGTAGCCTCAGTTTTCCTAGCAGAAACACTAATTAAAAACTTTTCGGGAAAAGGACTGGTTCCAGATGCGATCGCCAATGCTGCAGACTTTCATTTAGCAGTAGCGATCGCGGCTGGTTTAACAGTTATCATAGCGACAATAACTGGATTTCCGATCTCAACGACTCATGGTTTAACAGGTGCTTTGGTTGGTGCTGGGTTAGTAGCAATTGGTCTAAAAGTGAATTTTGCAGCTTTGGGAAATTCGTTTGTTCTGCCTTTATTGCTAAGTCCAGTTATTGCTATCCCTTTGGGAGGCGTGATTTATAGTTTATTTCTCAAGACTACGAGTCGTTTAGTCGTCAACCCTACCACGACAGAGAGTTCTTTAAAAAGCAACCGTCAAGTTATTGATACTTGTCATTTTATCAGTGCTGGCGTCGTAAGTTTTGCTAGAGGCTTAAATGATACTCCTAAGATAGTTTCACTGATCTTAATGATTAAGAGTCTTTCGATTCAAGGAGGAATGTTAGCTGTAGCAATTGCAATGGCGGTTGGGGGTTTACTGAACGCCAGGAAAGTTGCAGAAACCATGAGTAAAAAAATTACAGAAATGAATCATACTCAGGGATTATCTGCCAATATAGTAACAGGAATACTGGTAATTGCTGCCAGTTGGTTTGGGCTTCCCGTTTCTACAACTCATGTTTCAGTTGGTTCAATATTTGGTGTTGGACTTATCTCAAAAAAAGCGAACGTAGGTGTTTTTTATCAGATTTTACTTTCGTGGATATTAACTTTACCTACTGCCGCAATTATTAGCGCGATCGCTTATGGATTGTTGCACAGATAGAGAAAAGTGAATATTTGAGGAATGATAGGAGGATAGTTGTCAACCATGCAGACAAAACCAGTAGATACAGCCTTAACACCATTTAAAAAGAAGCTATCTAAACCTTTAACAAAAAAAGAAATCACTGTTTTACAAATTAACTTAGGTAAGCGCTGCAACCTCGCTTGTAACCATTGTCATGTAGAAGCAGGACCAAAACGCACAGAAGAACTTTCTCCAGAAACTTGCCAACAATTGATTGAGATTATTCAGAGATTTCCTCAAATTCAAATTGTTGATTTGACTGGTGGCGCACCGGAAATGAATTATGGTTTCAAACCATTGCTAGAAGCAGCAAGAACAATAGGTAAACAGGTGATTGTCCGGTCTAATTTGACTATCTTTTTTGAAGATGGCTTTGCTGATTTGCCAGAATACTTTGCCAAACATAAAGTTCGGGTTGTTGCTTCTCTGCCCTGCTATTTATCAGATAATGTGGAGAAAATGCGCGGTGCGGGTGTGTATGATGATTCCATCAAAGCACTGCAATTGCTGAATCAACAAGGTTATGGTAAAAAGCCAGATTTAATCGTAGATTTAGTTTATAATCCACAATTACCCAAAGATGAGAAATTTTCCTTAACTCCAAATCAAACAAAGCTGGAAAGAGATTATAAGCAATATTTGCAAGAACACTTTGGTATTACTTTTAACAACCTATTTACGATTACCAACTTACCAGTTGGAAGAACAAAACTGTATTTAGAAAGAAAGAAATTATACGCTCCTTATTTGCAGTTTTTAGAGTCTCACTTCAATACTGGTACAGTTGAACATTTGATGTGTCGGGATGAGATATCAATTGATTATCTGGGCTATGTGTATGACTGCGACTTCAACCAAATGATGAATTTACCTGCAAAAACTCGCGATGGGGAAAACCTGACAGTCGCCAAGTTATTACAAGCTGGTTCTTTGGACTTGATAGATCAGGTACAGACAGCAGCTTATTGTTATGGCTGTACAGCCGGTACTGGTTCGAGCTGTGGTGGGGCTTTGATGTGAAGTCCTTTGATTGTCTGGGAAAAGCTTGAGCAAGTGATTTGTGCGGCTTGATAATAATCTCGTTACCAAAACTGTTACGAGCGCCTTACCAAAACTCGAATAGATCTATGATGATTTTAAGTTAAGTCTCCTCACACCACATTCATAGCCGTGGACTCATCTCAGCTTCCACGGTTATTTATTTTTTATCCAATGTAAACACAAAGTCACCTAATGTGAGGATGATACGCAAGGGTGTTAATTTACCACAGGCGAGATGTCTTGTGAATACTGGCGGAAAAATTCTTGTTACCAAAATCGTTACGAGCGTGTTTATACTCGTCAGTGACCATTATGATGATAAAAAGTTTAGCTCCTCACACTACAGCAAAAGCCGTGGAACATTCAGTTTCATGGCTTTTGTTTTTTTGGTATGGATCCACCAGGGTTCAACTCTCCCCATTCACCAACATCCTAGGCTTCCAGTAAGGGCACAGTGCCAAGCCCGTTTTCTGATAGCGACACACAGGCGGCGCACCACCCGTGATGAATGAAACAAACACCTTTTTCACGCCCTTCGGGAAGAACCTGAGCCCTATGGCTAACGCCACGGCTGCGCCTAACGGGCACGGCCCCGTGCCGAACGGTTCCGCTAGCCCCTGGGCGCTGCGCAAACGCTAACGCCAGTCGCCTAGGTCGGGAAACCCTCCTGCAGCGCTGGTCTCACCAGATACCTACGGAGGGAGACCCTCATCAAGTACTGACTCCCTTACACCCTTACACCGTTTCGCTTTAATGGGACTTTGTAAAAAACTAGGCTCAAATAGCCTCAAACATAGATTGGGTAGAGGTTTTACATCGATTAGTCACTGTTTGTTGATTTAACTGAAGTTGAGATGTTTTTTCCTGCTTGACGTATTCTCCTTGCCCAGCAAGGGTTTCAGGTACTTTTTATGTCCAAAATTTCTCAAGTCCCACTAAGCAGAAAATAAATCAAAGTACCAACTTAAAATAGAAACGAAACAACCGTTACATAAGACCTATTCATAACTACTCACAACTAGACAAATCTACTCATGTGTAGCTTGACGCTTACTTCCTGCTTCATTCTGGCAATGTCGGCATTATCCAGTCCACAGGCTAAAACGGTCTAACTGACCGCTATATGTGTCGAAGTTATAAAAAAACTTCTTTTGAGGCGCTACTAACGACCCTCTACGCGAGTTGCTTCACTTGGGCAAACCCCAAGACCGCACTCGCTTGTCTATGGAGCTTGCACTTCGCCTGCGGCACGTTTATCAAACGCCAGTCTATGCTGGAAGGGTTATCCTCTGACGGCACGGTAGTTAACCGTTACTATAGGTAATATTTTAGCACCTTTTCAGCAATACCTACTCAAAATTGACTAGTTCTGAAAAGAAATGTGTATAAATTAAGTTACAGTTTCTAACCCCAGCAACGAGAAACCACAGCCATACAATTGGAGTTATTCAATGACTCTTAGTCAATCTCATCCCTATCTTTCCCCAGAACAGTACCTAGAAACCGAAAAATCTAGCCCGATTAAACATGAATATATTCAAGGGCAGATTTATGCAATGTCTGGTGCAAGTGATGCTCATGTAACAATTACAGCTAACTTAGTTACCCTGCTAAGAAATCATATCCGAGGAACAGGGTGTCGTGTTTACGTCGCTGACATGAAAGCCCGCATCGAAACACTGAATATTTTCTACTATCCTGATATCATGGTCACTTGTGACCAACGAGATACAAAATTTGAATATTTCAAACGCTATCCCAGCTTAATTATAGAAGTTTTATCACCATCGACAGAAGCTTTTGACCGGGGCGATAAATTTAGTGACTATCAAGAATTAGAAACATTGCAAGAATATGTATTAATCAGTCAAACACGCCAGCGTGTTGATTGTTTTCGACGCAATTCTGAAGGAAGATGGGTGCTTTACAGCTATAGAAGAAATCAAGATTTAGAGTTAACCAGTGTAAATTTTTCCTGTTCCCTGGCAGAGGTTTACGAAGATGTTTTATTCTCGGAAATATAGAGATGCTCAAGGAGTCCGCTATCTATCTCCACCGCATTGGTTGCGGGAATTTTGCAAAAGATGTTAAAGGATGAATTGTCCTTACTCTACAGCAAGTTATCTACGTAAGAAAAAATAATAGTATATATTTGTACAGTTTTTCAAGCAAGCGTACTCGTAGGACATATTTTGAATTTTGAATTGCTCATAATGCCCTCCCCTTTGCGGTAAATTGTCAAGTGCAACTACCTTTAACACAGAGGAAGAAGTCATGAAAGCAGTTTTAATGACAGCAGCTGGCGATCCCGAAGTTCTGCAACTACAGGATGTGCAAAACCCTGGCGTTCGTTTAGGAGAAACTGAACTTCTGGTACACTTACGAGCAGCAGGCATTAACCCCATTGACACCAAACTTCGTAAACGTGGCACTTTCTATCCCGATAGAATGCCTGCTATTTTAGGATGTGATGGTGCTGGTGTTGTTGAGGCTGTGGGTGCTGGCGTTCAAAAGTTTCGCGTAGGCGATGAAGTCTATTTTTGTCATGGTGGCTTGGGCGCACACCAAGGCAATTATGCTGAGTATACAACTGTTGATGAGCGATTTGTTGCTCGTAAACCCGCTTCTATATCCTTTGCAGAAGCAGCAGCAGCACCATTGGTGCTGATTACCGCCTGGGAAGCTTTATACGAACGGGGACGCTTGGAACCTGGAGAACGGGTACTGATTCATGCAGGTGCTGGCGGCGTCGGGCATGTAGCAATTCAATTGGCAAAGCTCAAAGGTGCTAATGTCTGCACGACTGTAAGTACTCAGGAGAAAGCAGATTTTGTTCACAAGCTCGGTGCAGACCATGTTATTTTTTACAAACAGAGAGACTTTGTGCAAGCCGCACTCGATTGGACAAATGGGGAAGGTGTAGACTTAGCTTTTGACACCGTAGGCTCAGAGACTTTGCACAAAACTTTTCCAGCAGTGCGAGTTTATGGTGACATAGTCACAATACTAGAACCAGATGCCAATACCGTTTGGAAATCTGCCAGACAACGTAATCTCCGCATTGGTTTAGAATTCATGCTAATACCAATGTTGCAAGGAATTGTAGAAGCGCAGCAACATCAAGCAGAAATTTTAGAACAGTGCGCAAAATGGATTGATGCAGGCAAATTGCAAATCCAAGTTAATCATACTTTTTCGCTAGAAAAAGCAGCGAAAGCTCACCATTTGCTCGAAACGGGGTCTGTAACAGGTAAAATTATCTTATTAGTAGAAGATAAATGATACGAAAATTATTTTGGTCAGACAGCTAGCAGTTCGGAGGAGGGTTTCCCTCCGAAAGAATCTGTGGTGGTGCAGGAGCGTTTTCCTTGTTCTCTGGTTCTACCAGGGAGTAAAAACTAGGAGGTTCTACCTCCATTTTTATCTCCATTTTTATATTATGACGAGGCGGAGCCTCTTTGAATGCATTACCAGGCTGCAGCCTGGTAACGAGGTTATTTGGGTAGATTGGCTGAAAACGGCTGGCTGGTTGATGAGTCTATGTGCGCTACTGTTGTTGTTACAACCTCTACCCGCATGGGGTGCACCTGAACAAATAGAACGTACTCCTTTAACTCCAGAATTGTTGCAAGAACGACTGGATACACCCATTCTTCGTGAAGGTAGTGTTGTGGTAGATTTACAGAAGATGGTGATAGATTTACGACCAGAAAATGCTAGCTTCCGAGATAGTTTTTATCAAATTTTGCGAAAGGAATTGCAAAAAGCAGGCTCAAAACCTTTGGGTTTAGACTTAAGTCGTTCTCTGATTCAGGGAGATTTTATTGGTAGTAATTTGAGTTTGAGAACGCCTTTGTATACTCAAGCACTCGCCCCCATTTTGATCTCAACCGAACAAGAACAATTAGAACGTCTACGCGAAATTTGTTTGCAGTCACTTGCCTTGGCTTTTCCTAGTTCTAAAGATTGTAAGTCGCTTTTAGCAACTCAGTTACCTTTATCAAGTGAAATCAGTGTTTTTCGTGGTTCGTTGACACTGCTGGAAACTAGCTTCGACGGAACTGTGCAGTTTGCGAATACATTTTTCCTTCAGCCTGTAGATGCTCAAGGTGCTATTTTTAATCAACAGGTAAATTGGACTGAAACAAGATTCAGTCGTGCAGTTAACTTTGGTAGTGCAACTTTTAAGAAAGAAAGCCAGTTTCAAGGCAGTATATTTTTTGATAAAGCTAATTTTAAGCAAGCGAAATTTCAGCAAAGTACAAATTTCCAAGACAGCACTTTTGAGGATATAGCCAATTTTACCCAGGTAGATTTTAAGCAATTGACTAAATTTAGTCGTGTACAATGGCAAGGAAATACTGATTTTTCTAATGCACGTTTTTCCGATCAAGCACAGTTTAATAAAGCTATGTTCAGACAGTTTCTCTTTTTTGTAGAAACAACATTTGAGCAAGCTGTCACTTTTGTAAACACACAATTTAACAAAGATATCAATCTGCAAGGTGCTAGTATTATCAACTCTGCAGATTTTAGTGATGCTGGATTTGCAAAGAGTGCTTATGTGAATGTCTCCAGTCTGATTTTTAACTCTAACCAAGCAAAGATTTTAGGCAATCCAGGTCAAATTGGTAAAAAGCTTGTGATATCTGGATTACAAGGGAATCAAAGCGTCTTGCGGAATTTAGGAGAAAATTTCCGTCAGTTACAGCAAATCAGTGATGCTAATGAGTGGGAGTATAAAAAGCAGCGTTTGCAATTAGAGGATTTAAGCCATCGTCTGATAGGTACGAACATAAACACTGCTTCCCAAGAACGTTTGATGAATCTGGGTTTTTCGGAAACTCAAGCAACAGCGATCGCCACCCAGCGTTTTCAACAACTATTTCATCACAAAACTGAGTTACTCACTTTAGCTGATATGGATTATGACACATACACGCGAGTCAGTTCACTGTTAATAGTTGATGAACCCCTTTCACCATTTAAGTGGTTACTGCAAGCATGGAATTGGTTGATGTTGAGTTTACTGCTGCTGCTTTCTGGGTATGGTACAGATTTTTGGCTGGTAATTGGTGTGGGGTTGATTGCGATCGCCTACTTTGGATTCCTATTTTGGCTTCTTGATCGTTTCCGTCGCTTGCTTCCAGCACCAATTCTTCCCACAGCTTACGAAACTATTTGGATGCTAAGTAGTTTCACTCTACTTTCACTATTTGGGATCTTAGCCATCTTTTGGAGTGCAGAACAACCTTGGCTCACACTAGGGTGTCTTTTCGTTATTATTGTCCCCTTGCCAATAACTTTATTATTCCGACTTTACCAACAAGGACGCTACCATAACTTAATGGACATTTCCTACTTCAAAGAAGATGGAACTTTGCGGCAGTTACGATTACTGATTGGACGTTTGCCAGTCATACCTAGGTATGAAATGTTTCGTGAGCGATATTTGCCTTTGTTGTGCGATCGCCGCTGGAATTGGCTTAACTATTACGACTTTAGCCTTAACAACTTACTAAAATTGGGCTTCAATGACATTCGTTTGCGAGATGAACACCTCCCAGGCATCATCACCACACTTGCTTGGTATCAGTGGATTTTGGGTATACTCTACATCACGCTACTTTTGTGGACTCTGTCTCGCACAATTCCGGGATTGAATTTGTTGATTTATCTGAAGTAACTAAGACTTACGCATGGAAACGAGAAATCAAGGGTTTGGGCAAGGGGTATAGGGGTGTAAGGGGAGCCAGTGCCGTGGGGAGCCAGTACTTGATGAGGGTCTCCCTCCGTAGGTATCTGGCGTCCGGGTTCCCCGACTTGAGGCACAAGCGCGTTGTAGGTGTTCAAACCCTTACACACGCCAGAACAAGCGTGAGGGTGACGCAAAACGGGCGATTCGGCTTCTCAGGAAACCTTTGCTTCCAAAGACTTCAGCAACTCAGTATTTACACCAGACTCACGAGTTAAAGCAATTTTGCCGGTGCGAGCGATTTCTTTTAAGCCAAATTTTTGCAGCACTTGTACAATTGCCACCATTTTACCTGGATCTCCCACAACTTCGAGAGTAACAGAATCTTCTGCCACATCTACGACTCTCGCCCGAAAAATCTGAGCTATTCCGACAATTTCTGAACGACTGCTGCTGGTTGCATTCACTTTAAGCAACATCAATTCTCGTTCCACGCAAGGAATTTCCGTAACGTTCTGCACTTTCAAAACGTTGATCAGTTTATATAGTTGCTTAATGAGTTGTTCAATCACGCGGTCATCACCAGGGACTACCATTGTAATCCGAGAAATTCCTGATTGCTCAGCAGGACCAACGGCAAGGCTTTCTATGTTAAAGCCGCGACGGGCAAATAAGCTAGAAATACGGGAAAGAACTCCCGCTTCATCTTCGACAAGTACTGATAAGGTATGTTTCATCGTCGCCAACACAGGCTAGAGGAAGTAAGTTATAAGTAACACAGATATTAAGTCGCTCAACCTAATTAAACGTGAAATGTCATTACGTAATCGCAAAGACTCTATTTTACGTTTTTCAATGTTGACCTACCTAGGATGTAGCTAAGCTACACCTACTCCTGCACAAGATTGCAATTGTAATCCCTTATTGTACCTGAGATTGGAATCGAAATAAATCGTCTTGTGTATTACAGTTAAAAAGCATTTCTGGATCTGGTAAAGGTAATGCTTGCACGGGATGACACTTCAGCCATTCCTGAAACGATCGCCCCCCTTGATTGATATACTCCACCAAACTAGGTAAACAGCGACGGCGATAAAAACCGCACAGTGGTTCCCATCCTTTAGCTTGAGGAACTAGAGCAGCGATTGCTTCACCTTCCACACTATCCAATACAGCCGCCCATTCTTGCAACACCTCAACGCGCAACTTAGGTAAATCGCAAGCCAGCAGCAGCACCCAATCTGTTTGTACATACTCCAGTGCTTGAGCAAATCCAATAATTGGTCCGTGAGGTAACGATTGATTGCCAGTTTCACCAGACAAAGGCACTTCTTTGATAAACTGAACTGTAGATGGTAACAAATGTTGATAGCGTTCTTGCCAGGGTGTTACTACATACACTGTATCAGCACAACTTTCAGCAATTCGACAAACCAATTGCAACAGGGGTACGCCTTGAATGGGAATCAATGCTTTATCCCGTCCCATGCGAGAACTTTTTCCGCCTGCTAAGACTATGCTTGAAAGGTGCATTAGCTTACCCGATAACTGAGAACTATAGCAATCCGGTTTGATTTTTGAAAAAATTTAAGTATCTCTAAGGTGGGCAATGCTCACCAAAATTTAGATATAACCCAGATATAGTGAGTATTGCCCACCCTACGTATATTTCTGATAACTGATAACTGTTAACTGAAAATGCTCTAAATTGTATTAGGGTCAATGTTTAATTATCGCAATTTAGCGGCTAATCTTTCAGCTTTACTGAGTGCTAATTCTTTTTGTTGACGTTCAGACTCAGCCTCTTCTTCTGGTGTTGGAACTAACTGTCCTGATGCTGTAAAAAATCGCAATAAACCTTGATGAATTCCTAGATATAAATCTAGTTGCTGACTCCACAAATGCCCTTGATGATTTGCTTCTAAGGGTTGATACTTGCCATCCACTAAATGGAATCCAGCAAACTCTAGTGTGTATGGATCAAACCAAAAATAATCGGGAGTACGGAAGGTATCTTGATAAAGTTTTTTCTTAAGTTCTTTGTCAGTATTAGCAGTTGATTCCGAAAGCATGTCTAGAATAACATTAGGATATTTACCTTTTTCTTCCCAGACTGCCCAACTTTTGCGGGTTTTGCGTTCTGTGTCTAGCACGACGAAAAAATCTGGCCCTCGGAAGTCTTCTGATTTGCGTTTGCTGAGGCTGTAATAAATAGTCAGATTGCCAGCAGCGTAAAAATCAGTCCTGTCTCGCCACAACCATTCCAAGCATTTAAAAAGTAGAATTATTTGCTCGAAATGTAGTTCTGTTTCTAAGGGAGGTTCGTCACTATATAAATCACATGGAGGAAGGATAACATCTTCTGGGATATCTTGAGGAAAGTCTATTTCTTTGGCGAGGGACATGGCTTGTATGGTATCAGGTATTGATGGGTTTATTTTAACGTTGTCATCATGATGCGTTACTTATTGCTATAACGATCAATGACGAATCTGCTTTGTTTGGACAGATGAGAACAAATCCGCTTTTATAACCCCCTTTTAACCCAGGCGATTAGAAATCGCGGCTACACAAACAAAGCGATTAGAAATCGCGGCTACACAAACAAAGTCCCTTCGGGGAAGACCTCTGGGCGTGCGCTTTGCGCATACGCCAGTCGCCTGCGGAGGGAAACCCTCCCGCAGCGCTGGACTCACCGCCTACGCGGACTAAATAATAAAGGGGGTATTAGATCCGGATTTGGTATGAGAACAATGCTTTGGAAGTTGAAATGGTAGATGAGCACGCTCCGCAGGTCAATAATTATGAACAACAACCGTCTGCCAAATATCCACCCTGGCGAAATCTTGCAACTAGAATTTTTAGAGCCACTCAGTATCACCCCTTATCGATTGAGCAAAGATATCGGTGTATCTCAGACACGAGTTAGTGAAATTTTATCTGGAAAACGCAGTATTACAGCAGATACAGCTTTACGTTTATCTCGCTATTTTGGTAACAGCGCTCAGTTTTGGTTGAATTTACAAACACAATACGATTTACGTCAAGCTCTTGAAGAGAATGCAGAAGTTTACAATCAAATACCTAAACTTCCGTTGAATGATGTAGCCTGAGCGAGTTTATAATAAGGGTGGCGGAGGCATTATCATAGTGAAAGGTAAGCTGGTATCGCCGTCTATGAATTTTCAAGCCATTGCAAGTTTGAAGAAAATGTCCCTTCATGTTCTGGTTGAACGGGTTGAGTCGGGGTATTTTATGGCATCAGTGCCAGAGTTGGCTGATTGTGTGGCATTGGCTCAAACCCGTGAGGAGGCGATCTGCGCGGAGCGCAGCAGCGAAGCTATCGCTGCTCTACAGGAGAAGGTGAGAGTAAGGCTTTGCCAGGGAACGAGAAAACACATCGCGGAGAACCTCACCCCGCTTTTAGCTACGCCAAAGTACCCCACCCCTTAGTAAGGGGAGGGGTTCTTCACCCTCTCACCTGACTCTGCTGCACTTGCTGCAACAACTTCTCCAAACTTTCCGCTGGTGCTAGACACTTCAAACCTTGGCAAACTAACCCGACACTACTCTCAGGTAATTTCGACACCGCAACAAACGCTGTACTCGGTAAATACATGGAGTTAAGAGACTGTATCTGCTCTGCGGTGGTGCGGACTAAAGTACAGTTACGATACCAATCTAACGCTGCAAACAAACTGGGACAAGCTTGGGGAGCTTGGCTCATGACGCTTCTAAATGCTTTTAAGCCTTGCTCGGCTAAATCCAAATAATGAAGATTGTCGGTGACAAGAGCAAGACGAACAAGGTTGGTGATCGCCACTCCATTTGCCGAAGGTGTCGCGTTATCCATATAACTGCGCTCTCGCACAATCAAGTCTTGACTAGCATCGCTTGATGTGTTGTGGTATCCGCCGAGTTCTACACTCCAGAGATATTCGTGGAATTCTTCTTGGATTGGGATCGCTCTTTCCAACCAGTTTTTTTGCTCACCAGAACTGCTGTGTAAATCCAGTAGTGCTTTGATAAAAAAGGCGTAATCTTCAGATTGAGCTAAGACAGTAACTTGTCCCTCATAATTCAATCGGTAAAAACGCCCATCGACAAACTGATTATCCAAGATAAAGTTCGCCGCTTTCGCTGCAAGTTCCAGATACTCTGGTTGTTGGAAGACTGCATACGCCCTTGCTAAACCGGAAATCATCAAGCTATTCCAGGCGACAATCATCTTTGTATCTGTGACTGCGGGAATGCGTCCTTTCCAGTTTTCTGTTTTCGCTTCCTGGTTATTGCGTGCGGGTGGGAAAGTTTCCACGGACTCAGGTGCAGCACCGTAGCGAACTGCAAACAGTTTTGCGAGTGTGCTTTCGAGGGTTTCACTCAGTTTTCCAGCGTTACGCCTTTGCAAGACATTCTGACTTTCAAAGTTACCGTCAGGCGTGACTGTAAACTGTTGTTGTAATTCTGTTAATTCTTCCGGAGTCAACAGTTGTTGCAATTCGCTGTAACTCCAGACGTAAAACGCGCCTTCTTCTGGTTCTACTTCTGTGGGAGTGGTGAAACTATCTGCGTCTTGCGCTGCATAGAAGTATCCAGATGGCGCTGTCATTTCGCGTTTCAGCCATTGGACAGTTGTGGCGATTGCCCTTTTAAAAGCTGCTTGTTCTACACCTGCGCTCCACAAGTTCGCCAAATACTCTACAATCTGTCCGTTGTCGTAGAGCATTTTTTCAAAGTGCGGTACTGTCCAAGTGTGGTCAACCGTGTAGCGATGAAATCCACCACCGACATGATCATAAATTCCACCCAATGCCAGGTCTAGTCCTCGCTGGGTACAAACTTTATTGCCATCATACTGCGATTCATAATCAAACCGACTTCCCCTCAATGCGAGTTCGGCGTAGGGAATCATCGGGAAGCTGTTACCGTATTGATTGGGTGTAATAATGCCTGTTGAGGTTTCCCAACCTTTGTGCAACAATTCTTTATCTTGAGATTCTATGATCCCATCTGACTGTAACACAGCAGAGGTCAGAAGTGACTCAACAATAGCTGCTTTGCGTTCACTTAAATCTTGTTTTTCTGTGTCGTAGTAACGACGAATTGCTTGCAGGACTTGCAAAAACCCAGGACGACCGTAGCGTGGTTCAACTGGGAAGTAAGTACCAGCGTAGAATGGTATTAAATCATCTGGGGTGAGAAAAACGTTTAAAGGCCAACCGCCTTGACCACTCATCATCTGCAAAGCTTGCATATAGATGCTGTCAATATCTGGTCTTTCTTCTCTATCTACTTTTATCGGAAGAAAGTTGGCGTTCATGTACTCGGCTATAGCTAGGTTAGAAAAAGCTTCACCTTCCATAACAGTACACCAGTGGCAACTGGAGTAACCAATCGAAAGAAATATCGGTTTATTCTGTGCCTTTGCCGTGGCGAGTGCTTCGTCGCACCAAGACCACCAATCAATAGGGTTTTCGGCGTGTTTGCGGAGGTAGAGGCTTTTAGCTTGAGCTAGACGATTAGTCATGATAGGATTCTTGATGACAGCCTTCTTTGCTCAGTTTAGCTTGTGTTTGAGAGACATTCACTTACCAGCCTTAAACCACTCCGCAGTAATATACCTTTATAACCTTAGAAGCTAACAGTTTTCTCATCTTAGACGAAATAATAATTATTCATCTTATTCAAGATTGTTGGACAGAGTTCTGGCGATTGGTGCTGACAGCGTACTTAAAGATGGTGTCGCTTGTGTTTTGATAGTTGTTGGGCTAAGACCTGCCAGTAGGTGGAGTAAAAAGGTAATGATGGCGGCTTGCACAAATTTTTCTAGCATGGCGACTTCCTCTAACTTTTGGTGGGTGACATCTCAAATAGAATTTATGTAATAAGATGACTCCTGATATTATCTATCTACCGCAAGAAGTAGTTAGATTCCGGAAAAGGCTGTAAAAATGGTGACAATGTTATGAAAAAGTCACAAACTGAAACCTTCTGTATAAAAACTAGAGCTTACGCATTGACCAATGTCTGGTATTGTGCGCTCAAACAAAGGTGGAACCAATCCACATTTGATCTCTAGGACTTGCGCATTGTCAAAAAATGATTATGTGAATTGAGTCAAATCTTCGGTTTGAACTTTTTTAAGACGCATAATTTCGGCTCAATGAGAATTGTCATTTCCAACATACATAGGAAATATGAGGACTTTGTGAGTATTTTGTAAATTGTTTTAAAGAAAAACGTCATTCAGGTTGCACTTGAGTTAATCCACATTATTTTCTCTTTGTACAGTGTGTAAGTTCTAAAAACTTGGTTCGTTTTAAAAGTTCGGTTTGTGGTTCTTTGAAAACAATCAGCCGTTGCAATCGATAAAATGTATGTAAATTAGTAACAAGCAGTCTGCATGATTCCTATCGTTATTGAGCAATCAGGTCGTGGCGAACGCGCCTTTGATATTTACTCACGGCTGTTACGTGAGCGCATCCTTTTTTTGGGACAGCCGATTGATAGCAACGTAGCTAACTTGATTGTTGCCCAGCTGCTGTTCTTGGATGCAGAAGACTCGGAGAAAGACATTTATATGTACATAAACTCTCCAGGAGGTTCGGTAACGGCGGGTATGGGGATATTCGATACTATGAAGCACATCCGCCCGAATGTCTGTACAATTTGTACCGGATTGGCGGCGAGTATGGGCGCTTTTCTCCTCAGCGCTGGGACTAAGGGTAAGCGGATGAGTTTACCTCATTCTCGGATTATGATTCACCAACCTTTGGGTGGCGCTCAAGGACAAGCGACTGATATCGAAATTCAGGCGCGCGAAATCCTTTACCACAAGCGCAAGCTAAATGAATATTTAGCCGAACACACAGGTCAGCCATATGACAAAATTGCTGAGGATACAGAAAGGGACTTCTTTATGTCGCCTGAGGAATCAAAGGATTATGGATTAATCGACCAAGTGATTGACCGTCACGCTGCTGGTAGCCGTCCAATGGCTATGGTGTAGTCAGGGAACGCTTAACAGGGAACGCTTAACAGGGAACAGGCTTGAAACTCTCTCAGTGTCTGAGTTTTATGTTCAGTTTCTGTCCTCAAACACCTGGCAACAGCTATATCAGTGATTTACTGATAACCCTTCGGGGAGAACCTCCGGTTCCGCTGCGCTAACGCCAGTCGCCTACGGAGGGAAACCCTCCTGCAGCGCTGGCTCACTGATAACTGATAACTGTTCACTGTTCACTGTTTCAAAATCCTGCTAATGGATCTGGGGGCGTGGGTTGAGATTCTAGATATCTGAGGAAATCGTGCAATTCTTCGTCAGTTAGTAAATGACGCGATCGCTTGCCGTAAGCTTTTATCAAATAATCTCGCCCCTGTTCTGTTGTCCAACCTAGGCGCTGCATTTCAACACCAATTTTTGCGATATCGTCGGACTGATCCACAGGTTCGCTCTTCTTCTTTTTCTTCCCTGTGGGTGTCTGAGTTGGCACATCCTCTGCTGAGGTGCTGTAATTACGTGATGGAAAGGGTGTCACATTACTCGCAGAAGTCTCCGGCATCATATCATTTTCTGTTTGATTACCAAACATCATCTCCAAATTTTGGAACGGGGTCTCCAATAACTGAGTTTCCTGGTTGTCAGTTGTAGGAAACCGCTCAATTATCTCCTCATTTTTAATATCCTTTTTACTGACAACGGATGAGATAACTGGTGATGTTGGGGTTGCTTCTGTTTGAGGAAAAGTCTTGACAGTAGCGGGATAGGCAGACTCATTAAATCTGGTTGTTGTCAGAGTTGGCTGAACCGGTTTGATAGGTTCTGGGGAAATGACAACCGAATCTGGCGAATGACTCATTCCCAAAACGACAAGTGCTCTGTTCCTGGCTTGGTCTTCTGCTTCCTCCACTGTTTCTGCTGCAGCCATTCCAGTGGCACGTGTGACACCATCAATTTGTATGCTTACCCGGACAATATACTTACCGTGATAAATTTGTACTAATTCAGAAATAAGACTGCCCTGGGGATATTTGCTCTGAAATTGAGCCAACATAATACTGCTACCAATCTAAAATCTGTCAAACAAACAGTTTACTATTATCTATCAGTCCAAGCTTTGACTCTCGTCCCGTTATCGACTAAACTCCAATTTTATTTTGCCAAGTCTAAAGCTTGAACAGCTACGTGCTATCAGTTACGAGTTTGATCCAACGGCTCACTGATAACCGATGACCGACGACTCATTTCATCCGTGTTCTGATTGTAGCATGAGCTTTTGGAGTGAACTACCTACACTACCCTAACGGGTTGTGTGGGCTTCCCAATTCATTGGGGATTGCCTCTGCCTTCGTGGATTTTTTTCGTCCAGAAGATTTTGGTCTTATATCCCCTCCAAGGGCAGAAGCGCTAGTTCCTAACGCCCATAATCGCAAACCTTCGTTTCTAATATTTATGGCAGCATTGATGTCTCTATCATGTTTTTGGTGGCAGTGTGGACAGTCTACAAACCTGACACCCAAAGAATCATAGCCATTTTGCAACATTGGGACTGGTAGTAGAGTCTCACTACATAGTTGAGAAGATGGGAAGAAGCGACCTATCTGTTGATAAGTATGCCCAAATCTTTCAGCCTTGTATTTCAGCATGGTTAAAAACATTCCCCACCCTTGGTCAGTAATAGATTTTGCCAAGTTAGGATTCTTTACCATGTTCTTAACTGCCAAGTCTTCCACACAAATCACTTGGTTTTCGTATGCTATTTTGCGAGATAGCTTGTGTAGAAAATCCTCTCTAACTCTAGCTATTTTGCTAGAAATCCTTACAACTAAACGCTTTGCCTTACGACGCGCCTTTGAAGTCAAGGCTGTTTTTCTAGATAGCTTCTTCTGTTTACGCTTTCTATTCTTCTCTAAGGAAGCCAGTTGCTTCTTAGGGAGATCATATTTTGACCCATTGGAAGTTACTGCGAAGTTCTTTAATCCTAGGTCAACCCCAATAGCTTCATTAACCGCAACTACTGGGTTGTCCTCTTGATTAAACAGAATAGAAGCGTAGTATCTACCATCAGCATTTTTCGATATAGTTACAGTTGTGAATTTTGCATGTGGAAGGTCTTTATGAAACACGGCTTTGAGCATCCCCAAATTACCAGGAAATTTAATAACAGAATCGTTTGGCATTAATTTTACATTTTGGGGATACTGGATCGATTGCTTACCATGCTTGGGTTTGAAGTTGGGGTATTTAGCACGTCCCTCAAAGAAATTGACAAACGCACTTGAAAGATTGAAGGTCACTCGTTGCAATACTTGACTGTAGGCAAGTCCTAACCATTCGTATTCCTTCTTTAATCCTGGCAACAACTTGTCCATCGCAGCCTTAGAAAGACCTTTGCCCGTTTCTTTGTATGCTGTGGTTGTGGCATTAAGCATATAATTCCACAACCAGCGAGTGTTACCGAAACACTGAGCTAAATAAGATTCTTGCTCATCAGTAGGATAGATTCTAACTTTAACTGCCCTATACATGGTGAGTCCAGTTGGCGGTGTCGGTTTCCGTCCCGCCAAACTGGCGAACCCGGAGGGTCTTGGTATATTACCGTGTTTCTGGATTCATGGTAACAAAAATATTTAAGACATGACCATAAAAACAAAAAGTTTGTTTGTTTCCTACGTGTTCTCTTCCCTCGCCATTGACTACTTGGTCGGAGGACTGTCGTCAACTCACTCGCAATTCATCTCTAACGAACGCTTCGCGGTAAGATGTGAGCCTTATTACTGGTTCAGGTAAATTTTTCCTGACTGCTTGTTGAGGAAGAGCGATTGCATGGTTGTTGCTATACTAATTACCTAATTAGTGATGTGGAAGTATTTCCTGTAAGTGCGCTATATATCTACAATAATGAAGTAATGGTTCATCCTCACCTATTATGGACTGCTGAGCTAATTGTTTCCGATCCTACATATGGGTCAATTAGATATATCGGCAGTTTCTCCTAGTTAAAAATCAGAGTTACATGGCGTAGAAGTACCTTCACACAAGACAATCGAACACCTGTAGTTCCCCTAAAGAGAGCTTTTGGGCAGCGTGGAGAATTGTGCAACGTACGTCACTCAAAAACCCGTTACGTTATTAGCGAGGGGGCAAAATCTCAAACGGGCGTACTTTGGAAGATAGTCTTGGACAAGGAGCTTGGACACATCAACACTCTGAAATGTTCGTGCAGTGCCCTCTATGATTGGGCAATTCGTTTGCCAAAGGGTGTTTGTAGTCGTGAGGGTACACGAGCAAAAAACCAGAAAAAAAAAATGATCTTTTGACCAAAGGCCGGTTCACTGCATGGAATTTTCAATCGCTACACTTCTCGCCAATTTCACTGATGATAAATTGGTGGCTCGTAAACTCTTAGAAAAGAAACTTGGTTGCGAAGATGAAGTTAGTTTACAAAAACTTCATATTGCTTTAGAGATACTGGAAAAAATTGGGGTTTTAGTCAAAGAACGTGGCAAGTATCGTCGAGTCACAGAAGAAGGGCTGATTGAAGCAAAACTCCGTTGTTCCAGTAAAGGCTTTTGCTTTGCAATTCAAGATGTGGAAGGTTCAGAAGATATTTATATCCGCGAAAGTCATCTCAGTAACGCGTGGAATGGCGATCGCGTTTTGGTTAGAGTTCTCAAAGAAGGTAGTCGTCGTCGCTCCCCAGAAGGAGAGGTTAAATTAATCTTAGAACGCTCCAATCACACTTTACTAGCGCGGATTAAGCAAGTAGAAAGTGGATTTCGTGCGGTACCTTTGGATGATAGGTTACTGTTTGAACTCAAACTGCAACTAAACAGCGCTAACTTGGAACAAGCAATTGACCATCTGGCTCATGTCGAGGTCTTACGTTACCCACTAGCACAATATCCTCCACTTGGTCGGGTTGTACAAATTCTTGGCAGTGATGCTGAAGCGGCGGCGGACATCGATTTAGTCACCTGTAAGCATGACCTTTCTCGTACTTTTCCAGAATCCGTACAGGAAGCAGCCTCAAAATTACCGAAAAAGCTGCTAAAAGCTGATTTAAAGAATCGCCTCGATTTACGTCAGCAATTGACTTTGAGCATTATTGGCAACAGTAATGACTCAACGATGCTCGAAAATGCTTTCACCTTGGAAAAAACAAGCGAAGAACATTGGCGCTTAGGCTTTCATATTGCAGATCTTTCCCATTATATTCAACCAGACGAAGCCCTAGACCGAGAAGCACTCAAGCGCGGTCGCTCAGTTTATCTGGGAGAATTGGTACTGTCAATGTTGCCAGAAGCTGTTGCCGAACGCTGTGCTCTATTACCCAAAAGCGATCGCTTAGCCATTTCATTCTTAATAACAATTGATTCAAAATCAGGACAAGTACTGGAGTGGGAAGTACAACCCAGCGTTGTCAAAGTAGACGCCTCAGTGAGTGAAGAACAAGTAGAGGCAATTCTCACAAAGGAGTCTACCAAAATCTCATCGTCCTTTGTAGAGATGGTGCAACAACTCGATAGTTTGCGATACTTGTTAAAAGAAGTACGGTCGAACCGTGGGTGCTTGCAGTTAAATCTGCCACCAAACCAAAACCCATACTATGATGAAGGTGCTATGGGGTGTGTGATGGTGAATGATTTACCTGTGCACTCATTGTTAACTGAGTTTGTGCTACTCGTTAACCAACTTATAGCAACCCACTTTAATGCTTTAGGTATCCCAGCTATTTGGCGAGTTCAAAGCGCACCTGATGCCGAAGATGTCCAAGAAATGTTGAAATTAGCAATTAACTTGGGCGTCGAGCTGTCATTAGATCCAGAAATAGATGTTCAACCCCTCGACTATCAACAGTTGACCAGAGTTTTTGCAGAATCAGCATCCGAGCAAGTTCTGACCTATTTGTTGCAAGACACACTCAAGCCAGCTACGTATAGTACAACCAAAGGACCTCACTTTGGATTGTCATTACCAGAGTACGTTCATTTCACTGCTCCCTTGCGACGTTACCCGGATTTACTGATGCAAAGGGTATTTTATACATTACTTGAACACGGACGCGATCGCCGCACCACCCGTGTCAAAGAGCGTGTCAACCTACGCCACTCAAATAGCGAGAGTGAAATTAACTGGAATGTCCTACCGCCAGAATTGCAACAAGAACTCCAAAGCGATTTGACAAGGGTGATTATTCAGCTCAACGATAGAGAAAAAGAAGTTCAAGAAGCAGAAGCCGATTTAGCAGGATTGCAAAGAGCCTCACTGATGAAACAGCGTATCAGCGAAGTTTTCACTGGTGTGATCACAGGTGTCCAGTCCTACGGGTTCTTTGTAGAAATTGAAGTTCCACCAACTGTGTCAAACTCAGTTAGCAATCCTCGCGTACCTCTACGGGTAGAAGGACTTGTCCACGTCAGTTCTCTCAAAGACGATTGGTATGAGTATCGCGCCAGACAGCAGGCGTTGTTTGGTCGCAAAAATCGTGCATCCTATAGATTAGGCGATCGCGTAGCCGTACAGGTTAAGAGTGTTGATTATTATCGCCAGCAAATCGATTTAGTCACTGTTGGCAGCGATGGTTTGCCAGTTTTTGGTAAGGATGTCAACCTCTCAAATGGAGAAGATACAAATCTTTACTTATCACATGAGGATCAATATCCTGATGACTTAGAACTGTATCCTGACGAGGAATAAAGGGACGAGCACCGCTTTGCGGAATTCAAAATATGCCCTAAGCGTTATGGGCACACATTTTACAAAATTCCAAAAATTTTGTGTTCTAGGTTTTTGATATTTTGTCCAATAGTGTGTTGATTTGCGCGCTCGACATATGAGTTAGTTGTTAGTAGGTTATTACAAAGGTTAACTAATAATTAATAACTAACAACTAACAATTAAGAAATGACAACATCTCTAATCCCCAATCTCCGGTAAGTCCCTTTATAAAAATACGTGTCAATTAATACAAAACCACTGATTTTAGGCGTATCAGGTGCATCTGGTCTGATTTACGCTGTTCGTGCTCTTAAATTTCTGCTAGAAGCTGAGTATGCAATTGAACTAGTTGCTTCCAAATCAACTTACATGGTATGGCAATCTGAGCAGAATATTCGTATGCCAGCAGAAGCCACTCAACAAGAGCAATTTTGGCGACAGCAAGCTGGAGTCGAAGGGAGCGGCAAACTATGTTGTCATTCTTGGGGTAATGTTGGGGCAAACATTGCTAGTGGTTCCTTTCGCACCCTAGGAATGATTGTGATGCCATGCAGTATGGCTACAGTAGCCAAGCTAGCAGCGGGCTTAAGTTCCGATTTACTCGAACGGGCGGCGGATGTCCAACTCAAAGAGGGACGAAAATTGATTCTCGTTCCTCGTGAAACTCCCTTTAGCTTAATTCACCTTCGTAACTTAACGACTTTAGCCGAAGCCGGAGCTAGAATTGTTCCTGCCATTCCTGCCTGGTATCACAATCCCAAAACCATTGAGGATTTAGTTGATTTTGTGGTAGCCCGTGCATTGGATCAACTAGATGTTGATTGTATACCTATTCAAAGATGGCAAGGTCGTCAAGATTAGTCAAAATAGGGAATATGGGGTAATAAAGATAAAGTCAAAAGTCAACACTCAAAAACTTTTTGACTAATGAACGGCAGGTGACGCCAAGCGGGAAGCCTTCTGGTGGGCGTCTACTAGCGGGGGAACCCAAACGCCAGATACCTCTGTCGGGAAACCCTCATCAAGTACTGGCTCCCTTCGGGAACGCCCGTCGCCTACGGAGGGAAACCCTCCTGCAGCGCTGGATTCACCGCAACGCACTGGCTCCTGTAGCCTGTGAAACCTGTCCACCCTTACGGGGAAGACCCCCGCGGTCTCGCTGCGCTTTAGACCTCTGGGCGTGCGCTTTGCGCATACGCCAGAGCCGGCACGAGGGAAACCCTCCCGCAGTGCTGGACTCACCGCACTGCCTCCTAATGACTAATGACTAAACAACTATGGCTGTATTTCGTTTATTTTTGTTATTAACGGTGTTAGGAGGACTAACGCTTTTACTGGTGCAAAACCTGTCACCTGTCCTCCCACTGGTCTTTTTGGGAATGAAATCTAAAGCATTACCACTGGCGATTTGGATTTTATTCAGTACTGCAGCGGGTGCTTTTACCACTGTATTCGTCACAAGCTTATTTAACTTTTCTAACTATTTTGCGGGACAACAACCTCAAACTCCGGTGAGAACAGCCGCAACTTCGACAGCAAAGAGTCAAACTCCTAAGGAAGAACCAGCACCCCGTCCTTCTCCCTCATCATCAGATCGTAAAACTGAGTCAACACGAACTAGTGATCCACTTAATGACTGGGAAACAGATGACAGCACAGATGATTGGGACTTCGAAGAAAAAAAAGAACAAGCACCTACACCCAATTCTCAAAACACACAGGTTAGGGACTCTAAGACTTACGAACGTCAGCAAGAACCATCAAGCAGTAACAAGTCAGATTCAGTTTACTCCTACAGCTACCGCGAACCGAAAAATTCTGGAGTGGGGAAAACTGAATCAGTTTACGATGCTGATTATCGAGTTATTATCCCCCCTTATCAACCACCAACGACCAATCAAGCTCAAACCAATCAAGCTCAGGATGATGATTGGGGATTTCTCGATGAGGATATTGAAGATCCCGACAAGCGCCCCCGTCGTTGAGTACAATAGAATACTCCCTATTAAATTCCACATCCCCCACGTGACTCCTGCTTAACTTTTCCGGTCATAGCAGCTTCCTGCAAGCTCATGAAAGCATTTAAATCTTCAAGATCATAGCGGGTTGTCAGCAGCTGTCGCAGTTGATTTTCTGCCTCAACGGTCAAATAGCCGGTTGCTAAAGCTTTTTGCACAACATCTCGAATCCGAATCATGGTTGAAACCTCAAACGACCACACTTATGGCACAGTTATTTAATCAGGTTGTTCTCGATAAAATATGCAATGGCTTTGTACCTCAACGGCTTAGTTGGCAGATATTTTTTGTATTTGTCATGAGAAATTGTCATCTTTTACACCTTGATCGAAAACACTGGTTTGCTGACTACAGCTTACTGCAACTCATTAGTGTGACACCGATGTAGTGCTTGAGAAAAATAGTGTATTTTTGTACACAAAAATGTGCAATTCAGTGGTAGTCAAGCTCGTATATGTTGACCGACATAATCACAATAAAGTTTCAATCAAGATTTCTTAAATTTGCATATAAGCCCAAAAATACGTAAGTAACAATAGGCAAATTCCCTAACAAATGTTACTCAATTAATATAAGTTTATTATTTATATAATGTGAATTAAGATAAAAGATAGTTATAGTGTTTTCTTCGCTAACTTGAAATAAATAACGGTAGTTATGGTGTCTGGTTTGAATAAACTAGACAAAGAATTTACAGAAGCTAAAAATAGATTTAAAGTAAAGTCAGAAGTAGTTAGTCTTAATGCTGAAGGGCAACTACAAACAATCATGACTATTGACTTGTTAAAAGGGGTTAATCTGTACCTAATTGGCATTATGGGCGTTGGCAAGACGACTATAGGACGCTTCTTGGCACAGAATTTGGGCTACGGATTCGTTGATATTGACGCTTGTGTAGAGAAGGCTGCTGGTGGAAAATCGATAACTCAATTATTTGCAGAACTTGGAGAACCAACGTTTCGCCAATTAGAAACTCAGGTACTGTCACAAGTTTGTGCTTTCACCAAGCTTGTCATCGCAACAGGTGGAGGTATTGTTGTACAACAACAAAACTGGAGTTACCTACACCACGGTTTAATTGTCTGGCTGGATGCATCAGTGGAAATAATTTGCGATCGATTAGCAGAAGATACAACAAGACCACTGCTGCAAAATGTTGATCGCAAAGCAAAGCTGCAATTTCTCCTGGAACAAAGACAACATCTTTACCGACAAGCAGATTTGCGAATTACCGTAAACGAAGGAGAAACCCCAGAAGAAATTGCCACAAAAATTATAGAGCAAATTCCTAGCGTTCTTAAACCTGGAGTATTGTCTACTATTAATAATGATAACAATTTTTAGTAAAGATAAAAATTTCTATTTTGTAGGTAGATAATACTTTAACTACAATATTAGGATTTTATTGACCGAAACTAAAACCGCGATATCTATACAATAGCTTCCCATAATGGTCAGCGAAACTGAGCACATGATAAAGCAAGATGCCGCCAGCCGGGTAGAAGTGCTAAGCGAAGCACTACCCTACATTCAACAATTTAGTGGTCGAACTATTGTCGTTAAATACGGTGGCGCGGCAATGAAAGATAGTAATCTTAAAGATAAAGTCATCCGTGACATCGTATTCCTATCTTGTGTTGGTTTACGACCAATTGTGGTGCATGGGGGTGGACCAGAAATTAATAGTTGGCTGAGTAAACTGGGAATCGAAGCCCAATTTAAAAATGGTTTGCGAGTGACTGATGCTCCCACAATGGATGTTGTGGAAATGGTGTTAGTTGGTCGAGTTAATAAAGAAATAGTTACCTTGATTAGCAAAGCTGGTGGTTCAGCAGTGGGAATGTGCGGCAAAGATGGTAACTTAATCAAGGCTAGACCTCAAGGTGAAGAAGGCATAGGTTTTGTGGGAGAAGTTTGCTCTGTCGATACCAAAATTTTGGAGACACTAGTTAATAATGGCTATATTCCTGTTGTGTCTAGCGTCGCAGCAGACGAGACAGGACAACCTTACAATATTAATGCAGATACTGTTGCAGGAGAAATAGCAGCAGCTATAGGGGCGGAAAAGTTGATTTTGCTAACGGATACGAGGGGAATTCTCAAGGATTATAAAGATCCTTCTACCCTGATTCAAAGAGTAGACATTCAACAAGCCCGCGAGTTAATTACAACAGGTGTTGTCAGTGGTGGGATGATTCCCAAAGTCAATTGTTGTGTGCGATCGCTCGCTCAAGGAGTTCGTGCAGCTCATATCATTGATGGTCGTATTCCACACGCACTGCTACTGGAAATCTTTACTGATGTTGGTATCGGTACAATGCTTGTTGGCTCGCAGTTTATAATTTAGAATAGTCATACCATTTTGGATTTTAGATTTTAGATTTTGGAGCCAGTCGCGTGAGCCTGTCTCCCGACTTGAGCGAACTGGCGTGATTGTAAAAGACTTACTGGTAATTGCTTTTAGCATTCCATCTGTCGTATTTTTTTTAATTGGTATCATTTTTGAAAAGAAAGACTCTCCAAAATACGACCTACCGCATCATCATCTCTCCACCGCTCAACTTTTAGCTACTGCAAAAAAGTCACCTTGACAACAGTAGGGTGGACACTACCCATGCCCACCCTACTATTAAAAAGTGCCATCAGTCAAAAAGCGACATTATACCGAATCTTAGCCAAGATTTGCCAGTAACAACTCTCGCTTCTCGGACTTGTTGACTTTGACTTGACCGTCATCGTCCACATCCACAATAGCTGTGTCACCTTCTCCAATCTCACCTGAGAGGATCGCTTCAGCCAGAGAATCTTCTAAGAGGCGCATAATTGCCCGACGTAACGGTCTTGCGCCGTAGCTGGGGTTGTAGCCTTCTTGCAACACACGATCTTTGAAGCGATCACTCACTTCCAGAGTTATTCCCTTCTCAGTCAAGCGGATTGCGACTTCGCGCAACATTATATCAGCAATTTGCTTGATTTCATCTTTCTTAAGTTGAGTAAAGACAATAATCTCATCAAGACGGTTGAGGAATTCTGGGCGGAAGTATGATTTGAGTTCTTCATTCACCAGCATTTTAATCCGGTTGTAAGTAGCCTCAGCTTCATCTTCGCTAAACTGGAAGCCCAAACCACCACCACCTTTTTCAATCACTTTAGAACCGATGTTAGAAGTCATGATAATCAGTGTGTTCTTGAAGTCCACTGTCCGACCTTTAGCATCGGTGAGACGACCGTCATCCAAGATTTGCAGCAGCATATTGAAGACATCGGGATGCGCTTTTTCGATTTCGTCGAATAGCACTACCGTATAAGGTTTGCGACGTACTGCTTCAGTGAGTTGTCCACCTTCGTCGTATCCAACGAAACCAGGAGGTGAACCAATCAGCTTAGAAACGGTGTGGCGTTCCATGAATTCGGACATATCCACACGAATCATCGCATCTTCAGCACCAAAGAAGTAAGAAGCCAATGCTTTCGCCAATTCTGTCTTACCTACTCCTGTGGGACCAGAGAAGATAAAGCTTGCTATCGGTCGGTTAGGATTTTTTAACCCAACTCTAGCGCGACGGATGGATTTAGAAACTGCGGTTACTGCTTGCTCTTGACCGATGAGACGCTGGTGAAGAGTGTCTTCTAAATGCAACAGCATCTCTGATTCAGATTCAGTCAACTTGTTGACTGGAACGCCAGTCCAAGAAGCGACAATCTGAGCAATATCTTCCTCATCAACAATTGGGCTATTGACAGATTTGTCTTCTTGTGAATCACGCAATTTGGTTTCAAGTTCCAACTCTTGATCGCGCAGTTTACCAGCTTTATCAAAGTCCTGAGTTTTGACAGATTCCTGCTTTTGCTTATTCACTAGCGCCAATTCGCGCTTGAGTTCGCGATCAGCAGACTTGAGAGAGTTCCGTAGGCGAACACGAGAACCTGCTTCATCAATCAAGTCAATAGCTTTATCAGGTAAGAAGCGATCGCTAATGTAGCGGTCTGACAAGTTAGCTGCAGCAACGACTGCTGCATCAGAGATTTGGACTTTGTGATGCTGCTCGTAAGCAGAGCGCAACCCGTATAATATCTGGATAGTTTCTTCAACCGATGGTTCACCGATCATAATCGGTTGGAAACGACGCTCTAGGGCTGCATCGCGCTCTATGTGTTGACGGTACTCATCAAGAGTGGTTGCGCCAATACACTGGAGTTCACCTCGTGCCAATGCGGGCTTCAGGATGTTAGCTGCATCCATACCACCTTCTGTGCCGCCAGCACCAACCAAAGTGTGAACTTCATCTATTACCAGGATGATATTACCAGCTGTGCGGATTTCATCCATGATTTTCTTGAGGCGTTCTTCAAAATCGCCACGGAAGCGAGTACCAGCCACCACTGACCCCATGTCGAGGCTGATGACTTGCTTGTCTTGTAGAATGTCGGGAACATCTTGGTTTACAATGCGTTGGGCAAGACCTTCGGCGATCGCTGTTTTACCAACTCCTGGTTCCCCAATCAGCACAGGATTGTTCTTAGTGCGGCGTCCCAAAATTTGGACTGCACGCTCAATTTCCTTTTCGCGACCGACAACAGGATCGAGATTGCCTTCTTGCGCTTGTTTGGTAAGATTTCTACCAAATTCCTCTAAAGTTAAATTTTGGGTACGTCTTGAACCGCCGCCACGGGAACCGGAAACAGATGTCGCCTCACCCAACTGACGAATAACTGCAGTGCGGATTTGCGACAAATCAAGCCCCAAATTTTGCAGGACTTTAGCGGCGACACCTTCACCAGCTTCAGTTAATCCCAAGAGTAAGTGTTCAGTACCTATATAATTATTTCCCAAGCTGCGAGCTTCCTTAAAGCCTTGCTCAAACAAACTTTTCACCTTGGGAGTAAAAGGAATTTCCGGGGGTACAAAACCAGAACCCCGACCTATAATTCTTTCGACTTCGCGACGTGCATCTTTGAGGGTAACGCCCAAGTCGGTCAGCACTTTGGCAGCAACCCCTGATCCTTCTCCAATCAGCCCTAGGAGAATTTGCTCCGTTCCTACGAAATTGTGTCCCAGGCGACGCGCCTCTTCCTGGGCTAGCATAATGACTTTAATGGCTTCGGATGTGAAGTGTTCAAACATATTGGGTTTTTGCTCCCTTGCTGCTTGGGCTAATGGTGATTTCAGTAGTATAGAGAATGAAGCCTGACGGTAGTTCTGAGGAATATGAATGGCGGGTGCTAGGAAATTGTATTTAGCACTCGGTTCTCGTCACTCAGCACACAATTCGCACTCATCACTATCTAAGATTCACCCTCACCTGAATTTTTGTGTACTTTCTTATGGATAATGTATCTTTATTTTAAGTCGAGTGACAGTAGTGAGAGCCGTAAGAGTTTAGGCGTGTTACCCGTCAGGAGCGTCAATACAAGCGAAGAGACGGATAATTATTAGTAGTCATTCGTTGGCGGTTAGCGGTAGTTTATGTCACAATAAACAGCGCTTCACTTACGAGTCCGAATTGACAACCTAAAATCAAGATGAGTAAAGCAAATAAAGACCAACAGCACCCGTTGTACAATCGCGATCGCCCCATCATTGAAAACTTACTGGTTGGTGAGGCGACTGATTATAATTTAGCAGAATTAGCTAGATTGCGAATTCGCTATTCCAGTTTTCCTGGGGCAAGAGATATTCAAAGCGATTTGGATAAGATTTTGTTGCAGTGGAATCTGAGCGAAGAAGAACTTTTTGAGAAAACACGCGCCTTACACAGTCGTGGGGGTATTTACAAAAGTCGGGGCAAAAAAGAAGAAGAAGATTGGAATTAGTACTGGCTTGAAAAAGGGGTGTAGGGGAAATACATTTTTATGTTTGGTTGTGAGATTTTCCCGTGATTGGCTGGCAAGAATTGGAATAAGCGTTTTCGCTCTTTTGAGATGACTCATAGCACTGTGGGTAATTACACACAGGTAACTGCCTGACCAAACCGCTTGAGGCTTTGCAAAACGCTGTACAGTTCTCTAACAGAAGTAAACGGCGCGAAAACCCGTGACAAATCGTACTGTGGCGTATCCGCCTGTTCCACCTTGACAAACAAAATATCATCGCCATTCGTCACCATACCAAATACGGGTAGATTGGGGTTTAGGTTCGCCATCAGATACGCCAGGGCTTGCGGTAATGCCGACCACACCGACAGCGTGGTTTTTTTAGATTCCAGCACCATCACCCAAAAGCGATCTTGCAGCACCAGCACGTGAAGCTCGCCGGACAGAATCTTCTGTCCGGCAGACTTCACATCAATCCGTCCGCGCAAAATCTCCTCACCATCATCCACTACGACATTCACTGATTCTTCTGCCTTGATGCGGAACGGCGGATCGTAAAACCCAGCAAGCGCCAGTAACGGGGAAACCAGCAACAGCATAACCGTCCCCTTTAGCAAATTACCGCTAGCCCGGTGGTAAAGATACCTGCGTCGTAGGACATCGAGGTTCGCTTTGTCAGCTTCGGTTAGGGCTGGTAATTTTTCGCACCACTCCGAGAAAAACCCCTCGGACTCAATGCGGACGAACCCAAAGCGGTTCTCTGCGTCCGCCAGACTGGTAATCGCGTCCGTGATAGCTTTTGTTGGTGTCATGCTGCTAAGCTTCCAAGTTCTGGGAAAAGCTTTAGCTTCTTCGCGCCCTCGCCCCACGCTATAACGGTACTCCGTTTAGCGCTCTTGTTATAAGGCGGGTAACTTAGATGCGTTTGCTCTGTCGTATTCTCTACTCACCTAATTTCCCCTGCTCACGATGTTCCCTCAGTTTCCTCAAAAGGTTTTCTTGAGCTAAAGAGGGAGTCACCTGATCACTAGTACGTTGAGGCTGCTTACTAGCACTTTTAGTATCAGATGATTGTTGTTCAGTGTTTGGAGTGGAAGAAGTCACAGTAATGGTAGTAGGTTGAAACGTTTTCTCAGCACTTTTAGTTGCACCAGGTGAGAGATTGAACATCATCTGCTGTTGACGAGTACTTGGGGTGGGATTCGCCACAGTAATGGTAGTAGGTTGAAACGTTTTCTCAGCACTTTTGGTCGCACCAGGTGAGAGATCGAACATCATCTGCTGTGGACGATTACTTGGTGTGGGATTCGCCACAGTAATAGTGGTAGGTTGAAACGTTTTCTCAGCACTTTTGGTAGCTGTCAATGGCAGACTAAATGACGTCTGCTCTTGGTTTGTCTCGGGTACGGAAATTGCCACATTAGAATTGTTAACAACAGCTTTGACTGAGTCTAGAGTACTGGCAATTTGCGTGTGCTCTTGTATCTGCTGCGTGGAGGAAACCAAGCTACTTAAACCATTAACAAGTTGTCGTAAATTTTTCCGAAAAGCTGGATCTCCAGTCAATTCATCTAAATCAGATGTGATCTTTTGGGTGTTTTCAAATGTGACTCGTGCAGAATCTAAAGTTTGTTGCAGAACCACCACGTTATTAGGGTTGTTAAGGCTGTTGGAGATTTGGCGCAAATTAGCAGAAGCTTGTGCAGCATTTGCAGACAAAGTTTCTAAATTTTTGATTAATTCTCCTTGAGTTACACGATTAACAGCAGGTGAAAAACTGCTAACTGTTTTACGTAACTGATTGCTAGTTTCGGTGATATTGTTTAAGGCTGCAACAAGTGAAGAGCGGTTGCTAGTAACTAGATTATCAAGATTATTAATCAGCTTACTAACTTGAGTGTTTGTTAAACGAAGTTCTTTAGCAGTGGAACTAAATTGGTCTGCAGTATTACCGAATTGACTTAGAGTTTTGGTACTGGATGCACTCAGTTGAGTTGTTGCTTTTTGAACTGTATTAGTCGTCGCCGAAAAGGAGTTTAGTTGTTGTTGAAGGTTTTTGCTTAAAACTGTGAAGTTACGACTTAACTCAGCAATATTTGCAGCAGCAAGAGCAGTATTTTCTACAGCTCTATTCACATTACCGTAGAATTTCTGGTCACTGTATACAGTTGCTAACTGAGTGCTTGAACGAATCAGTTCATCTGTACTGATTCCAATTTGACCTTTTAATCGAGAATTATTACAGACAATAATTTGAGGGTTACAATTTTTTTCTAAGGGTTTGCCTACTACAGCTCCAGGAGGTAGCTCTGTTTTTGGTGTGATGTCAAGAACGCTTTCGCCAATCAATCCAGACTGATTAGCATCAACTGCGACATTGCTAGGAATAATCAGCTTGGGTTTGGTAATTTCAATTTCGACCTCAACGTTATTTGCTCCTGGTCGAATGGCAGAAATAGTGCCTACTTTTACACCTCTGTACCGAACAGGTGCTCCTTTTTGCATACCGCCCGCATTTGCAAATTCCACAATAGCTTTGTATGAATTACGACCAAAAGTGAATTTACTTAGCCATAATATAATTAACCCAAACACTCCCAGTCCCAATAAAAGCAACAACCCAACAGAACCTTCTCGAAAAGTTCGCCCAGAGGCGAAGCGGCTTGTCAATAAACCTCGCATTTTATTTTTCCTCACCTATGGATTTTAGATTTTAGATTTGAGGTTGTAGGTTTTTTTCGATCTAAAATCCCAAATCCAAAATTACCCTAACCAGCAACGTGAATTGGTCCAGAAACATTTCCACTAATAAATTGTCGAATCAAAGGATCATCTGTAGTGTCTATTTCACTGACACTACCCTGCCATTGCACTTTACCTTGGTAGAGAAACACCACTTTGTCAGCCGTGCGACGAATAGTGCTTTGTTGATGAGTAACAATAGCGTAAGTATTACAAATTCCCTGTATACATTGCAACTGCCGAATCAAATCTTCTATCACAGTGGAAGCAATGGGATCAAGTCCGGCTGTTGGTTCATCGTACAGTAAAACTTCTGGAGCCGATTTGGGATTATCGGGGTTAGACATAATCGCACGAGCAAAGCTGACTCGTTTTCGCATACCTCCAGAGAGTTCAGCTGGATAGTGATCGCCTACTTCTGATAACCCCACCATCTCCAATTTTTCATGAACAAGTTCTCGAATCCGAGAATGCCGCAGTTTTGAGTATTGATAAAGTGAAAAACCCACATTTTCCTCCACCGTTAAAGAATCGAACAACGCTGCTTGCTGAAACACCATACCAATACCAACTGGATCTGTCCCATCTTCAATCAATCCTTCTCGGTGCACCCCTTTAATAAAAACGTCTCCAGAATCAAGAGCAATTAATCCAGCAATTACCCGTAAAATTGTTGATTTTCCAGTACCACTAGGACCTATAATTCCTAGTGCTTCGCCTCGGTAAATTGTCAAATCTACGTTATCTAAAACCTTATTGCTACCAAAGGATTTAGAAACGCCTTTTAGTTCAATCAAAGGTTCAGTCATTAGTCATTAGTCATTAGTTAAAATAAGTTACTCTAAATTTTGAACTCTTGACCCTGGACTTTACAAAGCAGCTGACAAATAAGAAAAATGCAGGATAGTGATGTCATTGTTATCGGTAGTGGTATTGGCGGGTTAACTACTGCTGCATTACTTGCTCGTTACGGTAAGCGGGTAATTGTCTGTGAAAGCCATACAATACCTGGGGGTGCTGCCCATACCTTCAGACGACGGGGATTTGAATTTGATTCCGGTCCCTCATTCTATTGTGGTCTGACAAGTGCCGGAAGTTTGAATCCCGTCAAACAAGTTCTTGACGTTTTGGGCGAATCTTTAGAATCTGTACCTTACGACCCCCTTGGACTCTACCATTTTCCTGAAGCGAGTTTACCTGTTTATAGCAATCAGTTCCATTACCGTGAAGAAATTGCGAAAATTACGCCCCAAGGAGCGAAGGAATTCAAGCGCTTTGAGGAACGCTTATTGCCATTGTACGACGCGATGAAAGGTATTCCTACACTAGCTTTACGAGGAGATTGGCAAGTGATTCCTGTGTTGCTCGGACGTTACTTACCCTCTTTGTTAAAGATGCTACCTCATTTGTCTCTTGTACAAGCATCTGTGGGTAATGTGATGGATGCAACAGTACAAGAGCCGTGGGTACGGCGGCTTATCGACCTAGAATGCTTTTTACTATCTGGTTTAAAAGCACATGGCACGATTGCTCCAGAGGTAGCTTTTATGTTAGGTGAACGTTCCCGCGCTGGGGTTGAGTATCCTGTGGGTGGGAGTGCGGCTATTGTCAAGGCTTTGGTGCGAGGGTTAGAACGTTGGGGCGGTCAATTACTTTTGGGACATCATGTAGAGCAAATTTTAGTTGAGAATAGCAAAGTCATTGGTGTCCAGTTGACAAAAGGTGAAATCCTCAAAGCACCCATTGTTATTTCTAATGCCAGTATATGGGACACTTACACTAAGTTATTACGTCCCGATGATTTGCCCTCGTCTTTTCGCAAAGCTGCATTGAATACACCAGTAGTTGATAGTTTTATGCATTTACATTTAGGTATTCGTGCAGATGGTTTAGAAAATTTGATCGGACATCATGTTGTCGTTCACGACAGTAATAAGGATATCACAGTACCGGGAAATACTTGCATGATATCAATTCCTAGTGTGTGGGATGCAACACTTGCCCCAGAGGGACATTATGTGGTTCACGCTTACACCCTAGAACCATATGCGGGATGGGAACGGAACGACAAATATGAACACAAAAAGCGAGAGAAAGCGCAAACTTTATATCGTGCTTTAGAGCAAATTATTCCAGATATTAGGGAGCGTGTTGTGTTAGAACTTATTGGCACACCTTTAACCCATGCTTATTATCTACGAAGATATCAGGGAACTTATGGTCCGGCTATTCAAGCGGGACAGGGCATGTTTCCAGGACCACACACACCAATACGAGGATTATATCGCGTTGGTGATAGCACTACGCCAGGAATTGGTGTACCTGCTGTAGCAGCGTCTGGTATTTTGTGTGCGAATATGCTGGTGAAGAAGTAGTCAGGGAGTAGGGAGTAGGGAGCAAGAATTTTTCTTTGTTCTGACTTGTGACTTCCGTCTTCTTCAAAAATCAGTTTTTAGGATTCCTATATTCTTCCAACAGTTGTGGGATGTAATCATACCCATCTACACCAATGACAGCAATTATTTTAGAACGATTTTTCTGCAATAAATTTCGGAATGATTCTTCCCCTATTTGTCCTTGTAAAATTGTCAGCCAAACTGCAGATTTTTGCCATTCATTTGAAGCGATTTGGTTTAATAAATACATTCCCAAACAACCAGCATAAATTGCTTTTTCTTGGTCGGGTAAATAATAATAAGCTTCGCCTAAATTCGATAAGTTCAAACCTTGAAGATACAAATCACCAGAAATTTGTGCTGCTTGAAAGCCGTCTTCAAAATATTTAATCGCTGTTTGAGGTTGTTCGATAATTAAATAAGCTACACCCAAACTACTAAAACACAGAGCCTTACTTTGAACATCGCCCAGTCGTTCTGAGAGTGTTAAACCTTGTTGCAAGTAGTTAATTGCTGTCTCATAAACTTCTGGTTCTAATTGTTCCAGTTGCTGGGCTTGCATAACTTCGCTGTATCCCAAGTTTACAAGGGCATTTGCTTCGCCAGTGCGATCGCCTGTTTGCCGACTCAGTATTAAGGCGCGTTGGCTAAAGTCAATTGCTTCAGCATACATTTTTTGGGCAACGTGGGTACGGCTGAGGTGGTTGAGATTGGCAATTTCACAAGCGCGATCGCCTGCACTGCGTGCTATCTCCAAAGCTTGTTGATGAAATTGCACAGAACGCTTATATTGCCCGAATGCTCGTTGAGAAGAGCCTAAAAGTGTCAAAATCCGTGCTTTTTCTTGAGTTCCTTCTACTTGACGCAACGGTTCATCCAAATAATTCAGCGCATCTCGTAAGTACTTCCCAGAAAAAGAAGCAAAAATTCCGCCGTACAAAGGAAAGTATGAACGCTGTGCAAAGGTTCGCAGAATTTGCACCATGACTTGAGAACAACCAGCGCTGTATATTGATGCAGTACTACCAAAGCCACTTGCCAGTTGACTCCAAATCACTGCAAATGTCAAGAAAGTCGAAATCGACAACTTAGAGCCTGCTTTGACATTGTAAGGCTGTTGGTCAAACCAGTTGATTAATCCCCGTTGCAAGTACTGCAAAATAACTGCCATCTCCACCCAATTGCTCAGGCTGACACTGCTATGCTGTTGTGCAAATTCAATTGCAGACTTCTCTAAAGCCAAGTAGCTAAAAAGT
Source organism: Brasilonema angustatum HA4187-MV1 (assembly GCA_019359695.1). Taxonomy (GTDB): domain Bacteria; phylum Cyanobacteriota; class Cyanobacteriia; order Cyanobacteriales; family Nostocaceae; genus Brasilonema; species Brasilonema angustatum. The sequence continues at coordinate 24,604 of JAHHGV010000039.1, read as the reverse complement.
GTTTTGGGAAACTCACTATTCACTTGCTTTGCCCAAGTTGCCCAAGGACCACGTTCTCCTGGTACACCACCAAATCCCAGTGATTCCCGGCTTTGCTCGTACATCCAACTGACTAAGTGGTCTTGCAGTCGCTGCCAACCAACAATGCCACGGTTTATACCATCTGAAATTTCCTGAAAATCCGAATCAGCTTGGGCAAATTGTTGTAAAGACTTTGACACTTGCTGCATTTGTTGCAAATTCAGTGCATTCTTGCGGTTGAAGTCAAGAGTACGTAAGAATGCAGCCAGACGACTTCCCACTTCCGCAGTCGTCACTTCTCTAAATGCTGAGACAATGGCTTCTGTAGTTTTATTTTGTTGTTGAGCGCGTTGCCATTGACTTTGAATGGTTTTGATTGCCCTGAGACTGCGGGTTGCTTTGGCTTGCTTGAGTTCATCTTTTTCCGTGTCTACCTGTTGCTGAGTGGAATTGAGGCGATCGCTCAAAGCCAGTTCAAAAACTTCCCCCGTATCAGCAGTCACACCTTTGATCAACATTTGATAAACCTGCTCTTGAGAGCTAATCTTGCCCTTGAGGGTGGTTTGGATAATTTCGTCGATGAGGGCGAGATACTTTTCGCGCAACGGCAGAGAGTCAGACACTTTAGCAACCAGAATAGGGATATGTCAATTTTAATTGCTGTTTTGGTTAAGTTGCACAAGAAGACCGTGCCAAAGTTTCAACTAAAACGACTCGTGAGTTGGTGAGTTCTTGCTTGATCATTTCCCAGCTTCAAAAATTTGTTGAACTGTCAAATTCAATTGTGGGAATGTTGGTGAGTGTATGCGCTCATCGCCTCGAAACTTGCTAATTTGATACTCACCCTCGTCCAAAGAGCAAATCAAGATAGTCGGTTGCTTAGGCTTGCCAATAAATTCTCTGCCACCATTAGCTGCATAATCAACAATCCAATATTCAGGAATTCCCATTTCTTCATAATCAGCATATTTTTTGAGATAATCATCACGCCAGTTAGTACTAACGACTTCAACCACTAAAGGAATAGATGCAGCTTGAGTAACAGTCGATTCGTGTTTCCATAATTCTTCGTTGATCAGATTTTCACGGTTTATTAACACTACATTTGGTGAATAAGCTGATTCACTTTCTAGTGGTTTTACCAATGCTGTTTTGGGGATGAGGTAAGGAAGACCTAATTGATAACATTGGACACCTAGTTGTATCGATAAAAAACCTGTGATTTCTTCATGTCCTCCTAATGGTTGCGGCATTTTAACAATGACTCCACCATGCAGTTCATAATGCCCATCTGGTTCGCGCGGTGGGCGACAGGAGTAAAGAAGCCGCAACACTCAATAATATCGGGCTAGTTTACGACGATTTAGGAGAAAAACAAAAAGCACTTGAATTCTGCAACCAAGGACTTCCACTGGTTCGCGCGGTGGGCGACAGGGATGGAGAAGCTAAAACCCATTTTAACCTAGCTTACCTAGAACGCTACCGAGGCAACTTAGAACAATCCCGCAAACAAATCGAAGCAACAATCAAAATTATCGAAGATTTACGCACGAAAATTGACAACCAAGACTTACGAACTTCCTACTTCGCCTCAGTGCAAAATTATTACAAATTCTACATCGACCTGTTGATGCAGTTGCACAAAAAGAATCCATCAAAAGGATATGATGCTCTTGCACTGCACATCAGCGAACGCTCCCGCGCTCGTGGTTTGATCGAACTTTTAACTGAAGCTCATGCTAATATCCGCAAAGGCGCTGATCCAAAACTCTTGGCAGAAGAAAAGCGCTTGCAGCAGTTAATTGATGCTAGAGCAAAACGACTACAAGACCTACCTAAAAAACCAGAAACTCAACCAGCAGAAGCAAAGCTCAAAAAAGAAGTCGAAGACCTCCTGACTCAACAAAAAGAACTAGAAACCAAAATCCGCACGACTAGCCCTAAATATGCTGAACTGAAGTATCCCGACCCCGAACGGGACATCCTCAAGTTACCCCAAATTCAGCAACAACTCGATAAAGACACCCTGCTATTACAATATTCCTTGGGTAAAGAACGCAGTTATCTTTGGGCGGTGACTCCCAATTCTCTCAATACTTATGAACTCCCTGGACGCGAAGTGATAGAAAAATCAGCAGCCACATTCCAGGAACTATTGAGAAAATGTCAAAACCCAGGTTTAAACTGCCAGAAGTTACCCGCTGAACAAAAAGCCAAAGATTTTCAAGAAATCACCCAAGCTGCAACTGAACTCAGCAAGCTTATCCTTGCACCCGTTGCACAGAAGTTGGGGAAAAAGCGCTTGGTGATTGTTGCGGATGGTGGATTGCAAGAAATTCCCTTTGCAGCATTAACTGACCTAACTCCCCAACCCTCTTCCCTACCAGGGAAGAGGGAGCAAGATAAACCCCCCTCCCCTAGTAGGGGAGGGGCTGGGGGAGAGGTTCTATATCAGCCTCTGCTAGTCAACCACGAGATTGTAAATCTACCTTCCGTCACGGCGATCGCCATCCACCGAAACGACTTAAACAAACACCAAGTCGCACCCAAAACCCTAGCCGTCCTTGCTGACCCCATATTTGCAGCTGATGACGAGCGATTCACAGGTAAACCCCCTTCCCTCGGTCCTGAAATCAATCTCGAACAGTCCAGCCTCAAACAAACCGCGAGAAATCTTAAACGTACAGGATGGGGACGGCTACCGGGTACGCGCACAGAAGCCGAACAAATCTTAAAACTTGTCTCGCCTTTGGAAAGTGTGTACGCTTTTGATTTTGATGCTAACTACAACTTCGCAACTAGCAAACAACTCAAACAATATCGATTCATACTCTTTGCAACCCACGGCTTTGCTGACCCTATCAACCCAGAAAAATCGGGAATTATACTTTCTCAAATAGACAAACAAGGCAAACCTAATATTCCAGGTACTCTACGCCTGGGTGACATTTTTAACTTGGACTTAGGTGCAGATTTAGTTGTGCTGAGTGCTTGCGAAACAGGTTTAGGTAAAGATGTCCAAGGTGAAGGATTAGTGGGCTTGACAAGAGGATTAATGTATGCAGGAGCAAAACGTGCTGTGGTGTCTTTGTGGCAAGTTAATGACACTGCAACATCAAAATTAATGCCCCTATTTTACACAGCGATGTTGCAGCAAAAGACATCTCCCACAATTGCTCTGCGTGAGGCACAACTTAAACTGTGGAGGCAAAAAGATTGGCGAAACCCTTACTATTGGGCGGCTTTTACCTTGCAAGGTGAGTGGAGATGAGGTTTTTTGGTTCTTAAGCAAAGGATGAGAGCAAGTAATGGTAGTTCATATTACACGCATACGTATCAGCCTCTGGGTATGTCCTCCGGACACGCACGCCAGATGCCTACGGAGGGAGATCCTCCTTATGCGCACTGGTCTTACCTCACCCTGCCCTGTCGGGCATCCCTCTCCTTAGTAAGGAGAGGGAAAGATTTTAGCGCAGCTAAAAGCGAGGGTGAGGTTTTGAGTCGCAACTTGGTATCAAATATTTCAATTTGGAGTGTTAACAGCAATGAATAAAAAATCTTTCGTCCTCTTGTTGGCTGGACTTCTTGGTGTCACAACTATTACTAGTCGTGATTGGACACCAGTACAAGCACAAGCACAGGTAAAACCACAGCAAAGCATCACACCCAAATTCATCAGTTCCCAACAAGCAGGTCAACTTAAGCTGCAAGGTGACAGGAAACCTTTTATACCTCCTAGTTTGGGACGGTCTGCAAAACCTGACGAAGGCGACTCTAGAGGAATTCCTATCGGCATAGATAATCGTATCCCAATGTTGAGCCGAAAATCTCCTCTATCCAATTAATGATTTGAGATTGCTATTTCGCAAATATATTTAGTACACGCTACCTTAAAAGAATATAAATAAAATTCGTAAAGCAAGCTTGTATAGCTTGACAAAAACATCATCTTGTGAAAGTAGACGATAAAATAATTCTATAAAACCATGAACCAGGTAGATTACCTCCGCATAAGTTTAATAGACCGCTGTAACTTCCGCTGTCAATACTGTATGCCAGAGGGAGCGGAGCTTGATTACATCCTCAAGCAGCAGTTGTTGACTGATAAGGAACTGCTGACCCTTATTCAAGAAGTGTTTATCCCCGTTGGATTTACTAGGTTTCGTTTGACTGGGGGAGAACCTTTACTGCGTCCCCGTGTGGTGGAATTGGTGAGAGCGATCGCCTCTCTCCCCCAAACTCAAGACCTCTCAATGACAACAAACGGCTTTTTACTCGCTCCAATGGCGCAAAACCTGTACGATGCTGGTTTGCGAAGAGTCAATATTAGCCTAGATTCCCTTGATTCCGACACCTTTGACCAAATTATAAATAATCGCGGTCGTCCACGCTGGGAACAAGTTTGGCAGGGGATTCATGCAGCTTATCGCCTAGGATTTGACCCGTTGAAGCTAAATGTGGTGGTCATTCCTGGTGTCAACGACCACGAAGTTCTGGATCTTGCGGCGTTGACGATTGATAAACAATGGCACGTGCGATTTATTGAGTTTATGCCAATTGGTAATTCGCAGTTGTTTGGCGATCGCAGTTGGATATCTTCAGAAGAGTTACGCCAATGCATCCGCCAACGTTGGGGATTGACAGAATCCCAAGTTCGTGGTAATGGTCCTGCTGATGTGTTTCAAATTCCGGGAGCGAAAGGGACACTGGGATTTATCAGTCAGATGTCGGAGTGTTTTTGCGATCGCTGCAACCGGATGCGTCTTTCCGCCGATGGTTGGTTACGTCCCTGTTTATTAAATGAAGCTGATCAAATTGACTTAAAAACTGCTCTGCGTGGAGGTATCAGCACTGCCGAATTGCGGGCTCAGGTTAGGGACTTGTTGGCAATTAAGCCAGAAATTAACTTTAAGCAACGTTATTCAGGTACGGCGACTGGTATCTACACCCGTACCATGTCACAAATTGGTGGTTAGTCCACCAGTCGGTAGTCCAAACTCATAGAGTTTTTAACTCTTGACTTTGGACTGTTGACTGTTGAGTGTTGACTCTTGACTTAAGCTTGACGTGAGTAGTATTCCACCACAAGCAGTTCGTTAATTTGTAGCGCCACCCACTCGCGTTCAATAACGCTGTTGACTTTGCCAAGCAACTTGTTTTTGTCAAACTCCAGATGGTTGGGTAAGTTTGCCAAACCAGGGTATTGTAGGTTAGCTTCCACCAACTTCCGTGATGCTTCCCGGTTTCTGACGGCAATTTGCTCTCCGGCACGGCATTGGTAACTGGCAATATTGACAACGCGACCATTAACTGTAACATGACCGTGATTCACCAGTTGGCGAGCCGCCGGAATAGTGGGAGCCATACCCATGCGGAAAATAGTATTATCCAAGCGCATTTCCAGCAATTGCAGCAGCACTTGTCCGGTAGAACCGGTAACGCGTCTCGCTTTGCGTACGTAGCGTAGCAATTGCTTTTCAGTCACACCGTAGTTAAAACGGAGCTTTTGCTTTTCCTCCAACCGGATGGCGTATTCAGAACGTTTTTTGCGGTTCTGACCATGTTGACCTGGCGGGTAGGCGCGTCTAGCGCTTTTACGAGTTAATCCTGGTAAGTCGCCTAAGCGACGTACAACCCTAAGGCGTGGTCCTCTGTATCGGGACATGAGTTTCCTAAATTTAATCTTGCTTAACTTTACCCAGACATACAATTATATAGCAGTCCTAAATAAGATTGCGAAATCAAGGCAATGAGAATGGAAGGAGGAAAGATAGGAAATTGTATCTGGTTCCCTCACTCTCTCCCTCCCTCATCTTCCCTGCTCTGTATTGCAAGCATCAAAGTGGGCTTTTATCATGAGGTAGCATACCTTTGGGTGTTTGGAGAACGAAAAATAATGTTAGGCAAGAGAAAAAGCAAAGATACCCACACGCTTGGGCAAAGATCTGGACATACTGCACAGCGTCTTGAAAGAAGCGCAGACGCCTTAAAAGCAGTTATTTTTAGAGTTACTGTAGTGCTAGCCACACCAATGTTTGCTGTGGCTGGATGCTTTGCAATGACTTCATCAGCGTTGGCTGTCACTACCACATACACAAATGATTTTCGTTTATGTGCTGGACGACTTTTGAGTGTGGGTGTAGCTGCACAAGTAGCGTCACAAGCTTGTGCTGAAGCAGTACGTCCTGGGGACTTGTCTGCCTGTGTGACTGGAATTGGACGACAAACACAAATTGCAGCATCTGAAGCCCTAGCAACTTGTCGGCAAGCACGGCGTCCTGAAGAGTTAGGGAGTTGTGTTGTTGGTATCAGCCGCTACACTCGTGAGGGTGTTGGTCAGGAAGTTTTAAATTATTGTGGTCGTAGCTTGTTACCTGTACGTTTTGCTCAATGTGTAGTCGGTTTGCGTACTGAAGTAGATTTTACCCCGACTCAAGCAATGGAGACTTGTATCGACGCCAGCGACAAAGTTAGCGGCTTTTTGCCTTCTTTTATCCCGTCAAATCGGCAACCTACGGATTTCAGACCAACTTTTGAGTCTAATCCAATCCCATCTCAACCATCTCAAACCCCGGCAAATCCCAGTAGCAAATAAGCTCTACTAACAGTTATCAGTTATCAGTCAGTTATCAGCTATCAATCAACTTTAATACTGCTAACTGTTAACTGTTAACAGGCTTTTAGTCTTCTTTCTTGCCAAACACCATTTGTAGAATCATCGGAACTCCTCCGTCTTGGTGATATTTATCTGCCCAGGCACGTATAATTTCATCCAATTCTTCCATCGCTCTCTCAAATCGCTCTGGTGGGATATCCAGTTCTTCCAAAACACGCATGGTGTTTGGTCTGCGTTCTGCCCAATCTCTCATCATCCGAAAATACCGAGCAGTATCTTCGACCATGATGTAAGTCCGCTCTTGCTCATCAACTGGAGCATAAAAAGGACGAGTCAGAGCATAGAAAGGCATTCCCCAAGGTGAATCAATGCGTGTCACCGTACCAGAATAGAGCAGACGGCGCTTGATGTGTTCCGCCAATGCTTCACTCAGTTCCATACGATGTTCTGGAGGCAAATCTTCCTGAGAGCGCTTGTGCAGGAATTCGATTAACTCCAAAAATTCAAAAGAGGTGATTAACTGAGCATCTGGCAGATTAGACGGCAGTTTTTGCTCAATGTGTTTTTTCTCTTCTGATGTCAGATTTGTCCCTGGAACCCGCGATCGCCCTGGTCGCCAAGGATGTTTTTCCATCCATACATAAGGTAACTGAATCAGATAGCCCGGTTCTTGAGAACCGAGCATCTTCAGTAATTTACCCTCAGTTAGCGCTTGTCTAACTTCCTCAACAATGATTTTGACTCGCTTCGGCTCAAGGTGGTGTAAATGCCCTGTCATTCGCAGGTTTTGTCCCTGTTCCAGATAGGTCATGTAAATTGCACACTTTGCAGCCGTTGCTGCTGCATCTAAAAATGCCCCATGCCTATGCCCACTTGTGCGCATAGCGCTAAAAGCTAGATATAGCATGATCTGATCCATTGCACTGGGGCCGAGACGTTTGATCAGATCTACGTCGTTACTCATATTACAAACAGTTGAATAGCACGTTTACAAAATTGTCAGTCAATGGAAAGTAAGTAGTATACACCCACATTAGGGTAATGTGTTTCCCTTAGATCATCTATTATGCGTTAAGTATGAGTGTTGATGGTAGTCATGGTTGGTAATTCATCCGTGTTTTCAAGCAATAAATCCGAGCTTGCACTCTATATGTAGAATTCCCTTAGGAAAAAACCGAAAATTTCTGTCACTTAATCGTAGGTATCATATAGAGCATATACGCAGGATAAACTGCCAACCATTTCGTAAGCGCACCTTTCCTCTAGAGGCTTGAACCGACACAGTAGAAAATTAGTTCCGACAAAGAAGGCATGGTTTCAAGGAGAATGCCTGCTTTGAAGGGATTGTTTCAGTTCAACAACTAGCTAGTGCCTACGGCTAATGGATGATGTATCTTTCAAACAAAGGTAATTTTCGTGGGGTTCTTACGAATTTAGGTAGTACTGGGTAGAGCAAGATAATTGTAAGCGAGTTACTCCCTTCCCGCATTTATTCGATATCTTCCCTACAGTTTTAGTCTGCCTCAATATAGATCCCGATAGAATGCAGGTTTCAGTGTTTCACCTGCCTTTGTAATAAAGTTGACACAGTAACAGGTGGTGCGGCTCTTTGCAAATTGCTGTGCTGCTCAAAACTGATAGTTATGTTTTGGGTGTAAAAGCAACTTCTTTTCGGGAAAATCGCTGACCTTACGTTGAAAAGATAATCCAAGGTTCAAACTACCTTCCTGTTTCGACAATTTTTGTTAATTTTATCAATCTGGCTGATATAGGAATGTTAGAGAAGATACAAAATATTCAAGTATTTTTGTTAGAACAGTAAAATTGACAATTAATTTATAGTATTAAATATAATTAAATATTTTAATTAAATAAAAAGTCTAATTTATGGTATAAATGTAACTCAGATTTTTAAAAAAATATCAACAAAAGGTGCTAAATAACAACTTATTTGTCTAATAAATGCTTGACTTATCAGTACTTGTAGGCATTTTTAGGAGCCAACAACATAAATGTATATCTTAATAAGTGGAATAAAAGGGTGTGGGGTTTAACCCCTCAGTCTTAAAAAGACAAAATTCTGAATAAAACCCTCCTTGTAATAAGTATTAAATTGCTAACAGTACATAAATGAAATGTCTAAAAGACAAACTTTTTTGTAAATTTTCCGGATTGAGCAGTAAAGTTCAGAATTTAGAGCTAACTGTTTATTAACTAAATGCTTAGTGGGTTTCCGGTATAAGATTTCCTTTTTTTCTCCGGAGTTGAAGAACTGCTCGGTTAAGCTTCCCCTGCTGCCATAATGGGTAATACTGATTTAAAAAAATAATGCGACAGATGGTTAGGTTATGTAGGACACTTACCTCAGAACAATAGAGGCGTCAGTCGCCACGAGGAGCCAGCACTACGCACGAGAATTTCCTGACCTACTAGGTGTCTGGTGAGACCAGCGCTGCAGAAGGGTTTCCCGACAGAGGCGACTGGCGTTAGCGTTAGCTCCGGCCCCCTTAGGGGCTAGCGGAACCGTTCGGCACGGGGCCGTGCCCCGTTAGGCGCAGCCGTGGCGTAAGCCATAGGGCTCAGGTTCTCCCCGATAGCCGTAAGGCGTGGCGTTAGCCATAGGGTGTTCAGAACGAACGAGCTGTGGAACTAGTGATACAGCGCTATGCAGCAGGTGACGACAACCTGCTGCATAGCGCGCTTACTCACCGTAAGGCGTGGCCGTTTCCACTAAAGTGAATGAATAATGGTCTAAAGCCCCCGGATTTATGCGTGGGGATATTCTGAATCAGAATTGCTGTTATACGATTTCACGACCGGGCTTGATACAAATGATTTTTCTGCAATTATTTTCCCCTGCTCCGGTGCACCCTGCACCCAAGTGCTGCCCATTTGTATCAACCTAAAAGTGAAACGGTACTAGCGCAGCCGGGCAAAGCCCATTCTGACTCTTACTTGCAGCCCATTTCAACAATTGTGAACCACACTATCCACCTGCCCAATACGGTTCCGTTAAACCGAACCGTATTGGGACGGGGACTCATTCACTGCGAAGACTGATGAAAAGGCTTAGTCCTGCGGATTTTTTCAAAACAGAGAGCCCCTGCTCCAAAGCTAACCAGCAGCACTCCCAAAACTTGCTCAAGTTGCAAAGTTTCCTGAAGAATCAACCCAGCAAAAATGACCGTTAGAGCAGGAATACTGGCACCGATAATTGCTGAGCGTGAGGCACCAATTTTACGAATTCCAAAATTATTGAACAGATAGCTGAAGAGCGTTAGTACACCCAATAGGAAAGCACATAAAACAAGTTCTAGCAGGTAACCACGGTTTAGTTGCAAGTTCCAACTTGTGGGTAAAGGCAGTATCAAACCGAAGACAGACAACAGCAACATCGTAGCAAAATTGATTAAGGTAAGAGACACTGGATGAAGTTTGGCTGCACACATGCGGGAGACTAGGAGGTACACAGCAAAAGCACCTCCTGAAGCAATTGCTGCAATGCTGCCGATACGAGTATTACCAATGACACTACTGTTAGAACTTCCTAAAACCAATAATTCACCCATGCCAATAACAGCTATAGCGCCAGAACTGAATAAAGTTAGACGATCGCGGAACAAAAACCATGACACCAGTCCGTTGATAATTGGATACACAAAGAAAAGTGCGATCGCCATCCCAGTCGGAATTTGACCGATGGCAAGGTAGATGAGTACCTGAGAGAGGAACAAAAAGCATCCACTGACAATTGACAGTATCAACACTTGTTTTGTACTCGGATTACTGGAGTTTCCTCGAACTGAGTCACTCAGGTATTGCAGATCTTGCCATACTCGTGAATGTAGCATGGGAGCCAAAAGCAACATTAGCGGTAGAACCACCAGCATCCTGAGCATCAAAATGAAAAGTGAATTACCCAAATTTGGTGAGATCAGGCGTTGTGCATCAAACACACCCAAAATTTGGGAGCCAGGCAGGAAAATTACCTTAATAGCTACGTTATACAGCGCTGTTGCTACTGTTGACAATGCAAGCAGGATAATTCCTGTGATTTGTAAAGAAGAAATTCCCCTCTGCCTTGGTGTAAGTTGTGGTTCTGGTGGAGGAGATGTTTCTGGCTCTAAAACGGCGCGTCTTGGAGATGCTACCGGAGTTGGTTCTTCTAACACAGGAGGAGACTGAGTTGTTTCGCTTGGCGAGACTATACTTTGGGAAAGAGAATTCCAAGCAGGGGTTTCTTCCTGGGGTAAACTCCTAGGTAAAATTGTAGTTTCTGGAGGAATATCTCTTTGCAACTTTGTTGGTACTTCCTCAGAACTCAGCTGTTGCTGTTGTAGAATTTGTTCAATCTCACCAGAGGGAACTGGTGCAATTGCAGATGGTGAATGTTGTGTTGTTTGTTCCAGTTCTCTACGCAGACTATTCACTAATTCTATTAAAATTGCTTCGCCTTCCCTTTGTTGGACTATCATTCGGGACAACTGCTGAGAAAGACCGCTTTGATAGTTTTTCAACTCCTGTTGCAGTGAGTTAAAGGTAATAGTAAGGGTGTCATCCAAAGAACCCAAAAGTTTTTCTGCATACTCATTTGCTTCACTGGTGGAGCGACTGGTTTGTACAGATTCAGAACTTCCCAGTGGTTGGGAAACACGCTCCATAGCTTGGGTAGCTAAAGTTCCCAAAGAAGATTGCAGCTGCGTTGATATATGATTAGCTAATACTTGTGACAATTGACGAATTAACGTTTGCTGCTCATTAATTTGATACGCCTGTTGAAGATGTTCTTTTTCCTCTTCCAGGCGTCTAATGTCTTCAGTTAAGCGGTCTTTTTCTGCTTGCAACCGCTTGGTATCTTCCTGTAAAGACCTAAGCAAATTCCGTTGGAGAATTTGCAATTCCTCAGTGACAGCCCGTAAGGCACTTTCTGCTGTCCCATATGGATCGCCTTTTTCTCGTGGGTTATCTGGTCGCCTTTCGTATCGCCCCATTCCTCTTTAACCTCTGACCTTTGATGGTCAAGCAGCTTACTATTGACTTGACCGGCGCTTATATTCCTATTATTTCTGTTTTCTGTCAATGGATATATCTCTACCTTCAGAGAAAATTTGCGGCAAGGGCTTGAAAGGCAATTTTTTCTAAAACACAATCCACTCCAGCCTAACTTGAAAATAGGAGTGAAGGCTACTAATCTATTTTCCTGTCATCTTCGACACAATTTGTTATAAAAATACTTGCTTTGCGCATTCTATATGTGCAATTATGTCTTTAGTAAAAATACTGTTAGCCGATCCTATTGCCGGAATATAAGCAGGGACATAGCACCAATCAATTTGTAGCCTATAGATCACAAATGTGTGTCCAACAAGTCTGAAGTTTCATCACTCAGGCTCGAATCACCATGCTTAACCTAGGTAATCAAAAACTGATCAGGAGAAATCAATGAACAAACGCAAACTACCACCAATTAGTCGTCGTCAGTTTGTGGGGACAGCACTTGCCAGCACAGTCTTGACATTAGGAGGATCGAGTGTGTTTTCTGCTGTCGCTGCCAAACGAAAGCGTCCGAACATACTGTTTATTTTGACGGATGACTTGGGCTGGGGCGACATTGGTATTTATGGAAAAACCTATCAGACGCCGAATTTAGACCAGTTGGCAACCGAAGGTACACGCTTCACCAATGCTTATGCAGCGCAAACAGTTTGCACGCCAACACGGATCGGCTTTTTTACAGGTCGTTATCCAGCGCGATTGCCAGTTGGTCTTCAAGAACCTCTAGTTGAAAGTGACAATGTAGGATTACCGCCTCAACAGCCAACGATCGCTTCGCTTTTAAAAGCCAATGGTTATCAGACAGCATTGGTTGGTAAATGGCACGCTGGCTTTCTTCCAGATTACGGTCCACTCAAGAGTGGCTTTGACGAATTCTTTGGAAATTACAGTGGGGGGATCGACTACTTTACCCACAAAGGTGTAGCTGGAGAACTTGACTTCTATGAAGGTGAGGTGCCTGTAGATAAACCAGGCTACGCTACAGACTTGTATACTGAGCGTGCTGTTGAATTCCTCACCAGACCCCGCAATCAACCGTTTTACCTGAGCCTTCATTACAATGCACCTCATTGGCCTTGGGAAGGACCAGAAGATGAAGAGTTGAGTCGAACTTTCTACAATTCAAACGATTATACTGCCGGAGGGTCAAAAGAAACTTACGCTGCGATCCTAAAAAGGCTAGACGAGGGAGTTGGTAAAGTCTTGCAAGCTTTAAAAGATTCTGGGCAGGCTGATAATACCATAGTCATTTTTGCCAGTGATAACGGGGGTGAGAGATACTCTGATATCGGATCTTTTCAAGGGAGAAAAAGCAGTTTGTATGAAGGTGGTATACGAGTCCCTACTTTTATTCGCTGGCCCGGAGTGATTCAACCAAACCAAGTGAACAGCCAAGTTCTTATCACTTTCGACTTAACAGCAACAATTCTGGCAGCAACAGGTACTTCACCCGACCCCAACTATCCACTTGATGGTCGGAATTTGCTTCCAGTTCTTGTGGGCAAAAAACCCGTTTATCCTCGAACGCTGTTCTGGCGCTATAAATCTAATGTTGGTGGGCGTCCTTCAGGGCAACTCCAAGCAGCAGTCCGAAGTGGGGATTGGAAGTACTTGCGTCAGGGAGAGAAGGAATATCTGTTCAATCTTGCTGCTGACGAAGGCGAACAAACTGATCTTAAGGATAACAATCCCAAAGTATTCCAGCAGTTGCGCGATCGCTTTGAGGAATGGAACGGACAAGTACTGCCTTACCCAGCTTAAGGAAAAGTCATTCATGCAGGAACGTACAGTACATCACGAGGTTTCATCTGGTAAATCTGGTAGACAAATCGCGATCAAGCGTCCTGGTAAAGCACCTGATAAAGATATGGTCCCGATACCAGGTGGCGCTTTTGTGATGGGGTCTGACCACCATTACCCAGAGGAAGCTCCAGCCCATCTTATCCGTGTAGATGGCTTTTGGATGGATCGCTATGCTGTTACTAACAAACAGTTTCAACGTTTTGTGAAAGCAACTGGCTATGTGACAGTGGCAGAACGTCCACCAAAGCCAGAAGATTATCCTGGAGCTATACCGGAACTTTTAGTACCTGGTTCGGCTGTCTTTCAGCAGCCGAAACATCCAGTGAATTTACAAACTTGTAGCTGGTGGGTTTATGTGCCGGGTGCAAACTGGCGACATCCAGCCGAACCTGGAAGTTCTATCAAAGGGCGAGACAATTATCCTGTGGTACATATTGCCTATGAAGATGCTGAAGCTTACGCAGCTTGGGCTGGTAAATTGTTACCAACAGAGGCACAGTGGGAATTTGCGGCTCGCGGTGGGCTGGAGGGTGCTGTCTACTCTTGGGGAAATGAATTTGCTCCTAAAGGTAAGCGGATGGCTAACACTTGGGAAGGTGAGTTTCCTTGGCAAAACCTAAAGCCGCGCTCTCCAGGAGCAGAATCTGTCGGCTCGTATCCTGCAAATGGTTATGGTTTGTACGATATGATCGGCAACGTTTGGGAGTGGACAACTGACTGGTATCGAGATTCTCACCCGGAAAATAAGACAAAATCTTGCTGTATTCCGGTCAACCCCAGAGGTGGAACACGCGAAGAGAGCTTTGACCCAAATACACCCTCCCAAATACCCAGAAAGGTACTCAAAGGTGGTTCCTTTCTGTGTGCCCCTAACTACTGCCAGCGTTATCGACCAGCCGCACGTCATCCAGAAACAGTAGATACCTCAACTTGTCATATTGGATTTCGTTGCGTAGTTAATGTGTGAACTCTGCTTTACCAACTCCAACTGTTTCTACGTTTCCAATACTCAGCAACTCGTTGTTCCCATTGCTTCCAGTAATCTTTCATGACTTCTGGCTCAAACCAAAATACCTCAGCTTCTGTGTCTGGTATTGCTACAACCAACAGGGCGTGATTGATTTCAATATCATATTCAAGATAACACTGGTTAACTGCTCCTATGTAAGCTGTTAATTGCAGAGGATGTTCATATAAACGCTCAATAGAACCTTTAGGTTTGTCTGCTGTTTTCCACTCGCAAATGCAGGGAATACCTTTGTAACTTCCGACACAATCTACTTTGCCGGAATAACTCATGTTGTAGTGAAAGACTGAGCCTTCCACAAGTTTGACTGTATCAATTTCTTCTAAAACAGGTTTGATACTTTCCCAATAAGGACGACTGGCTTCAGGACAAGTAGGATTTTCTCCGAGTAGATAACGTTCAATTTGTTTGTGGGTTTGCGTTCCTCGACGACTGGCTCCTGTTGTAATTCGGGTGGCTTCTTCACCTCCAACACGCGCTTTCCAATTTAACAGCCGATCACGGTCTTCTTGGGGTTTGGTGGCGTTAAGTATTGTCGTCACACTAGGGAAGCGATTTCCCTGAGTATCTACGTAATATTGTTTACCATCTTCCCGCATTGATTTGGCATTGATGCGGGGTAGCAGTTGGGTATCAAAGGACATTGCTGGTTTTTTTTCGTATATATCTGTTTTATAACCCCATTCTTAATCCTGAGAATTCATGGCATATTTTTTGATCAGAATATGCCAGGGATGTATCTGTGAAACCACAACCATAAATCTACGAAACAATAGTGTTGGCGTTGTTGGTTCGCTAATGAGATTAGCAAATTTCATCTATGCTTATAGACATATCTCTCAAATAAGAGGAAAAATCTACAAATCTTTAATATCCTAGAAAGTACTTGTTTATTTGTATTAACAGACAACAGCAATTATTAAGAGTGAGTATCTAATACCTCGCTAATTAGGGGCACAGCAGTAAACTCAACCTGTAGAGCTTAATCAAGCTCGACAATCATAAAAAATTGTGCTTGTTCCATAATGCGTTCTCAAACATAAACTCTGAATAACGTGCTATGGTTTAGCTTTTTGGCTATTAGAAAATTTTTTAAACTTCAAAAAGCGTTTATTCCAAGACGTTTGTTGTATAAAGCTGACTCTATACTGCTAAGTCAAAAAGCTTTTTCATACTTATGCAAAAAATAATCTAAAGTTTGGGGAAAAACAATGAACTTCAAAATATTCTCTGCCTTGGCTATACTAGCGGCAACTGCCGGATTACAAACCAAAGTTTACGCACAGTCCTCAGTCTCATCAAACTCAAAAACTGGGAATTACACAATTCAAGGAAATTCCTTAACTGGCGTAAGTAATAGAACAGCCGAAGGTGATTTCGCAAGATTTTTTACAGGACTAAATTCTCAAAATAATGTCCCACAAAAAAATTATGCAGAAAGTGTATATCAAGGTGATGTTTTGCAACTTGGGGATCAAGTCGAATTACGTCGTAGAGAACCGTTAACAACTCCAAACAATCTGCTTTTCCCCCAAGGAGATGACTCGTTTTACAGTAATGATGGGGTGAAAGTACAGGTTGATCTAGATAAAGATGGAAATTAATAGAAATAATGAGTTTTCTTGTTGTTTTACGGAAATTTTTGGGTAAAATCTCCATAACAATCCAAAAACTCAAATACCCTCCAGATTTTGGGCTAAAATGCCTATAAGCTTGGAGGGATCTTCATTTTCAGGTAATTGCAAGAGTAGTCAACACATGAGGTAGACTTCTGTCAAGAGATTATTCTGCTAACACTTTACAGTAGAATGATTCCTTTAGATACAGGAGGGTAAAACGTGACTCGTGTAATTATCGTGCGCCACGGTCAAAGTACTTATAATACCGAAAAACGCGTACAAGGACGCTTGGATGCTTCTAAGTTAACTGAAAAAGGTCGTAGTGATTCTACTCAAGTAGGCAAAGCCCTCAGTAATTTCCTATTTAATGCAATATATAGCAGTCCTTTGCAACGTGCAAAAGATACAGTAGATATTATTCACCGTGAGTTGACAATTCATACTGAGCAGTCTGCTATTCCCCAAACTTCTGATCTGTTAATGGAAATTGATCTGCCTTTATGGCAGGGAATGCTTTCTGCTGAAGTGAAAGAGAAGTTTCGTGAAGACTACCGTATTTGGCAGGAAACTCCTCAGCTACTGCGGATGTCTGTAAAAGACGGTGAGCAAACAACAGAACATTTTCCTGTTGTGGCTTTGTACGAACAGGCGCGGCAGTTTTGGCAAGAAGTTTTAGCTCGCCATCCAAACGAAACAATACTTGTTGTGGGACATAATGGCATTAATCGTGCTCTTTTGAGCACGGCACTGGAAATCCCTCCAGAACGCTACCATTCCATACAACAATCTAACTGTTGCATCAGTGTACTGAATTTTTCTGGAGGATTGGGAGAACCTGTCCAACTAGAATCTCTGAATCAGACGCAACATTTAGGAGATATTCTGCCCTCATTTCGCCCAAATCACAAAGGTGTAAGGTTGTTGCTGGTGCGTCACGGAGAAACTGAGTGGAACCGCCAAACCAGATTTCAGGGGCAAATTGATGTCCCCCTCAACGACAATGGTAAACAGCAGGCACAAAAAGCTGCTCAGTTTCTCAAAGACGTAGAGATTGATTTTGCACTCAGTAGCACAATGGTGCGTCCTAAAGAAACTGCAGAAATTATTTTGCGGTATCATACTGATGTCAATTTGGAATTACAGGATGGTTTAAGGGAAATTAGTCACGGACTTTGGGAAGGTAAATTAGAAAAAGAAATAGAGCAGGAATTTCCAGGAGAGTTGGATCGCTGGCGAACAGTCCCAGCACAAGTCCAAATGCCAGAAGGAGAAAACTTACAACAAGTTTGGGAACGTAGTGTCGCAGCGTGGGAGTCAATTGTCCAAACTGCATTGGCAAACGAACTCAAAATTGGATTAGTTGTTGCTCATGATGCTACTAACAAAACCCTGCTTTGTCACGTTCTGGGTTTATCGTCAGAGCATTTTTGGAATTTTCGTCAGGGTAACGGTGCAGTAAGTGTTATTGACTACCCCTTGGAAGCAAGTGGCAAACCAGTACTGCAAGCCATGAACATTACCGCTCATTTAGGTGGTGGCGTACTTGATAAAACAGCGGCGGGAGCATTGTAGCATTGTAATGTTTGCCCCCTCAGCCTTTTGCCGCGAGTTGATTCTTGGGTTACGTAACACAAGCGCACAGTTAAGAATATATAAAAGTTAAAAAGCTCATAGCTGATAGCTGATGGTTGATAGCGAAAATGACAAGTGAACTGCTACAACAAGTCAGGGTTATCGACCCTGTTTCTGGAACTGACCAAATTGCTCATGTGCTCATTGATGATGGCTATATCAAGTCTGTAACGAATCACATTTCTGATGTGCCAAGCAACACTCGTGTCAGAGATTGTCAAGGGTTGATATTAGGACCAGGGTTGGTAGATTTGTATAGCCACTCTGGAGAACCAGGATTTGAAGAACGCGAAACCTTCGTGTCTCTCCTGCAAGCTGCTGCTGCTGGGGGCTTTACACGAATTAGTATCTTACCCGATACCCTACCCGTGATTGATAATCCGGCTGTGGTAGCACAGTTGCAGAAGCGAGGAGGGGAGTTGGAGGTGATGAGCCAGATGAAAAGCCAGCGCCAGGGTAAGCGTAAACTCCAGGAAGATTTACCAGAGCAGGTGACTGGTGTAGAAATGAGGGAGAAGCAAAATTCTCCTTTGTCCTCATTGTCTTCTCCCCAGGTCAATGTCTGGGGTGCAATTAGTTTAGATGTTGCTGGCAAGCAAATGACTGAATTGGCAAACTTGGCAGCAGTTGGGGTGGTTGGCTTTACTGATAGTCAGCCTTGGGAAAATTTTGGGCTGGTACGTCGGGTGTTGGAATATATCCAACCTTTGAGGAAACCAGTTGCATTTTGGTGTTGCGATCGCCAATTGATGGGAAATGGCGTGATCCGGGAAGCTCCAGATGCTATCCGTTTTGGGCTGCCTTTTATACCTTCTAGTGCGGAAACCTCTGCGATCGCCGCTTTGTTGGAATTAGTCACCGCCACAAGTACGCCAGTACATATCATGCGTGTTTCCACTGCTCGCAGTGTCGAACTGATTGCATCAGCCAAAGCCAGAGGTCTACCGATTACCGTCAGTACCACTTGGATGCATCTTTTACTTGACATGCAAGCACTGAAAAGCTATAATCCAAGTCTTCGTTTAGAGCCCCCTTTGGGAACTCCTAATGACGTAGCAGCGTTACGGCAGGCAGTACGGACGGGTGTAATAGATGCAATAGCCATAGACCACAGACCGTACACCTACGAAGAAAAAACCGTTGCTTTTGCCGAAGCACCACCAGGGGCAATTGGTTACGAGTTAGCATTACCTCTTTTATGGCAGCATCTAGTAGAAACAGGAGAATTTACAGCATTAGAATTGTGGAAAGCTTTTAGTACTCGTCCGGCAGAGTGTTTACAACAGAGAATAAGTGCAATCGCGCCAGGTCAAAAAGCGGAACTCACTTTATTTGATCCGCAGCAAAACTGGAAAGTCGAAAAGCAAAATCTACATACACTTTCTAGTAATACATTTTGGCTGGGACAGCAATTAA
Organism: Brasilonema angustatum HA4187-MV1; assembly: GCA_019359695.1. Taxonomy (GTDB): domain Bacteria; phylum Cyanobacteriota; class Cyanobacteriia; order Cyanobacteriales; family Nostocaceae; genus Brasilonema; species Brasilonema angustatum. The sequence continues at coordinate 5,415 of JAHHGV010000039.1, read as the reverse complement.
CAGGTCGAGTTGTACAAACTTGGTGTTAGTTTCTAAAAGTCCCACAATCAAAAAGACCCAATTTCTCAAAGAAACTGGGTCTTTTCAAAGCGAATTAATTAACAGAAAATTGTATTAATTTGGCTTACCGCAAACCAGGTGCGAGCTTCAATAACTCCATCCACAGGTAACTCTGCCTCCTTTTGCAGAGCTTTGACTGCTCTTTCTGTACTGTTAGCAAAATCACCGTCAATTTTACCGTTATAGTAGTCGGCGATCGCCAGTCTTTCTTGAACCTTCTTTATAAGATCTCCCTTGCTACCTTTCTTGAGGATAGGCATATCAACTGGCGCATTCAGAAAAAGTGCTCGCCAAGTTTTATCTGCAACAATTCCATCTTGTACAAGAAACACTTTACCTTGGAAGAGTATAACCGCACTTTTTGTTTTGGGACCAAATATACCGTCAACAACTTCTTCACCAGGAAATACACAAGCACCCTCGTCATCAAGAGATACAAAAGCACCCCATTTTAATAACAGTTTTTGCAGTTCTTTAACAGCGTCACCTTTTGAACCTTCCTTGAGAACAGGTTTATTAAGTTGAGCAGAAGCAGCTTCATTTGTAATGGTCATTGTTATTCCTCAATGTGTTTGTATGCTTAGAATCACCGCCTGATTAGTCCATTTCGCAAGGAAAAATCTGAAATTTAGAAATTTCCGTGAAATCAGTGAATAGCTACCAGGCAGCTAGCTGGTAAAACCAGTCCTGCAGGAGCGTGCGTGCTGCGGACATTGGGCTTTCGCGTTGGAAGATTTCAACTTGCCACTCGCTGGGCTTAATTCAAAGTATTCCCACATGGCGAAGCGCGTATTTCCTCCACTAAAAACGCGCGAATCACGCTTGATTCATGGGCTTTGCGCTTAGATAATAGCGATCGCGTCCTCAGCAAAGCGCTTTGGATCTAAGTTCAAAAAAAGATTTTTCTTTTAAGTTTATGATGCGTGAATGTTTCGAGTAGTGAACCGACCGTTCATTAAGGAATGGAACTGATACTGCACTTACTTGATAACTGTTAAAAGTCTGGTTGCTATAAAATTTAAAGGAAAATAAGTCTTCAAAATACGCACAACATAACTATGACAATCCTCAAAGATAGCAATTTATCATTGGAAGATGTTCAGCGCCTTTTAGGCTTCCAATAACATTACAGTGACTCATTCACACCCTTATTATCGAGCCACTTACAGAAGTCGAACAGCAAGAACTTGTGCAAATACGGGATGACTTTCGGCGTTACCTCACAACTGGCACAGTTTCCGAAGGGCAGGTAAAGTTTCTTGTCCTTGCTCTTTTGATGAGGTTGGCTGGTTTTTACCGCTACCCTATAGAGATTATTTTGGAAGAGGATATAGCTGATATAGAAGTTGAAGATGAAGATACAAAAATCAAAGGTAGGTTCGATATCTTAGCTATTACCAAAGCCAAACGTACAAAAGTTAATGCATTTTTCTGGGTATTATTAATTGAATCTAAAAAAAGTCAGATTGACATATCAACAGGATTACCTCAACTGCTGACATACGCTTATAAAAGTTTAGAGCATCAAGAATCAGTTTGGGGTTTGACAACCAATGGAAGAAGTTATCAGTTTGTCAAGATCCAACAGGGACATCTTCAAACTTATCACTTGATGAGCGAATTAAATTTGATGGAAAGACAGCGTTCAATCTTATTGTTACAAGTTCTCAAAGCAATTTGTCAGTTGTAGGAAGGAAATTGAGTATCGCTATAATAGCCGCCAGCCAGTCCCTTGCAAGTTCCGACGCCCCCGCCAAGAATCCCCCAGCTTTAAGTTAAAACGAGCTAACGCCTTGTTTTGATAGCCGTGGGGAGTGTTAAGAATTAACAGTTTCTATCCAGATTCCTAGCTGAACTCGTCGAAGAGTTAAAAACCTTGAACAATTTGAGAGTATCCTCGATATCAAGGTATCATCGGATATTGGCAGGTTGTCATGTGTATTGGTAGACATCGATGAGCGCTTCTTACTCTGCATCCCAAACAACCCAACCCAGTAACCCAACTGCACCTCACGCCGATCATCGGCTAGTGGATCGCAGTAAGCTGACTCAAATGTTCCAGCATTATGTGGATATCAAGGATAAGTATCCTCACGCGATGCTACTGTATCGAGTGGGAGATTTCTTTGAATGTTACTTTGAAGATGCTGTGACTTTAGCGCAGGAATTAGAACTCTCCCTCACCAGCAAGCTTGTAGGCGACGTAGGACGAGTGGCGATGAGTGGTGTACCGCATCACGCCTGGGAACGCCACGCGACGCAATTGGTGGAAAAAGGGTATGCGGTTGTGATTTGCGACCAAGTGGAAGATGCAGCAGAAGCTGCTGGCCGATTGGTGCGGCGAGAAGTTACCCGTATCTTGACGCCTGGGACTTTGCTAGAGGAAGGAATGCTCAAGTCAAGTCGCAATAATTACCTGGCGGCTGTGGTCATGGCTGGAGAGCATTGGGGTTTGGTTTATGCAGATATTTCTACCGGTGAATTCCTCACTACGCAAGGTAGCAATTTAGAACATTTGACACAGGAACTCATGCGCTTGCAGCCTGCGGAAGTTCTCGTTCCTACCAATGCACCAGACTTGAGAAGTTTACTACTGCGTGCAGGAGAAAAATCGGAACATCTACCCGAATGTTTGCCGCCATCTTTTTGTTATTGTTTGCGATCGCAAATTCCCTTCTCTCAAGCAGAAGCAAGAGCAAGATTGTTGCAAAAATTTAAAGTACGCTCCCTAGAAGGACTTGGCTGTGACCAACTCCCGCTAGCCGTCCGCGCCGCAGGTGGGTTGCTGGAATATTTAGAAGATACGCAAAAAGAAAACGCAATTCCCTTACAGTTGTTACGCACCTATACCCTCACTGACTTTTTAATTGTTGATTATCAAACTCGTCGTAACCTAGAAATTACGCAAACTGTCCGCGATGGTAGTTTTGTCGGCTCGCTTTTGTGGGCTTTGGATAGAACCAGTACAGCGATGGGCAGTCGTGCGTTACGACGGTGGTTATTACAACCGTTACTTGATGTTAAGGGTATTCGTTCCCGGCAAGAGACTATCCAAGAATTGGTAGAAAATACAACTCTTCGTCAAGATCTACGGCAGTTATTACGTCAAATTTATGACTTAGAACGCCTGACGGGACGGGCTGGTTCTGGTACTGCTCATGCAAGGGATTTAGTTGCTTTGGCAGACTCGCTCTCTCGTTTACCGGAATTATCCCGCTTGGTGGGTAGTGCTCGTTCTCCATTTCTGAAAGCATTGCAAAAGGTACCACCTGTTTTAGAAGAACTGGCACAGAAAATTCGCGCCCATCTGGTGGAGTCACCACCCATACATATCAAAGAAGGCGGGTTGATTCGCCCTGGGGTAAATACTCAGTTGGACGAAAGACGTGCAACTGTCGAAGACGACCAAAAATGGATTGCCAATTTGGAAGTTGAGGAGAGAGCAAAGACGGGAATTCCGACGCTGAAAGTGGGATTTAACAAAACTTTTGGTTACTACATTAGCATTTCTCGTGCAAAAGCCAACCAAGTGCCGTCTAATTATATACGCAAGCAAACGCTGGTTAATGAGGAGCGCTACATCACGCCTGAGTTGAAGGAACGGGAAGCACGGATTCTCACGGCGCGAGATGATTTGAATCAGTTAGAATATGAGATTTTTGTGGCGTTGCGGGAAGAAGTGGGGGGACAGGCGGAAGTTATTCGCAATATTTCCCGTGCGGTAGCAGCGGCGGATGTGTTGTGTGGTTTGGCTGAGTTGGCAGTTTATCAAGGTTATTGTCGTCCGGAGATGGTGGAAGGACGAGAAATTATGATTGTGGATGGACGTCATCCGGTGGTGGAACAGTCTTTGCCTGCAGGATTTTTTGTGCCGAATTCGACGCAGCTGGGAGGGGAAGCAGGGGAGCAGGGGAGCCAGCGCCCTTCGGGGAGAACCTCCGGTTCCGCTGCGCTAACGCAGTCGCCTAGGTCGGGAGACCCTCCTGCAGCGCTGTCTCACCGTGCGGAGGTTCCCTCCGTTGAGGCGACTGGCGTGAGCAGGGGAGCAGGGGGAGAAAATATTCCCTCATCTCCTGATTTAATTATCCTCACTGGTCCGAATGCGAGTGGTAAGAGTTGTTATTTGCGTCAGGTGGGGTTGATTCAGCTGATGGCGCAGATTGGTAGTTTTGTGCCTGCTGGGTCTGCTAGGTTGGGAGTGTGCGATCGCATTTTCACTCGTGTAGGTGCAGTAGATGACTTGGCGACTGGTCAATCGACTTTTATGGTGGAGATGAATGAGACGGCGAATATTCTCAACCATGCAACGTCAAGATCACTCGTGTTGTTGGATGAGATTGGCAGGGGAACCGCGACGTTTGATGGTCTTTCTATTGCTTGGGCGGTGGCGGAGTACATTGCAACGGAGATTCTGGCGCGGACGATTTTTGCGACGCACTACCACGAGTTAAATGAATTGGCTTCGCTGTTACCAAATGTTGCTAATTACCAAGTGACGGTGAAGGAATTAGCTGACCAAATTATCTTTTTGCACCAAGTCCAACCAGGAGGTGCGGATAAGTCTTATGGGATTGAAGCGGGAAGGTTGGCGGGTTTACCAAAGGTTGTGATTGCACGGGCAAAACAAGTGATGGGGCAAATTGAGAAGCACAGCAAGATTGCAATGGGACTACAAAACTTGGAATAATGATTAACAGGACTTACGCACGAACAACGTAGTTATAGTCATTGCGACCGTTAGCGCAGCGTGCCCGGAGGGCATAGGGAAGCAATCGCAACCCACTCTTTTTCGTAGCGCGTGCGTAAGTCCTATGACCATGCGCGTTAGCGCAGCGGAACGAAGTTCGCTTCACGTTTTGTACAGCTTTTTTCCACAGGGTGAGGTACATTGTCGTGATAAAATTTGTGGCTATAATTTGCCTGCTGTAGCTGAGTTGGGTGAAGTGTCTGTTGTCCCAATGAATACGGCTATGGCTGGTTCAGATCTGCCACACAGAAAGATTTATAACCCATCTTCCGCCCCCTCAACTGGCTGTCAAAGGTTTTCACTATTTTAAAGATGCAAGGATGCTATCTAAAATACTGGGCGTACTGATCAAGTGTATTTCCAACAAAATTTGCCCCCAATATCAAGGCATAATTAATTACTTGAAAAATTTTTTCAGTAATTATGCTCTGTAACAGTTCACAGATCAAGGTGCGGAATCTGGGTTATACAACTATGTTTTGTATTAACCCAAGTTGCGGGTTATCAACCTGTGGGTGCTTTGCACTTGAATAGTCGTGCGATCGTTCACAACGAAGTGTGCGGTTGCGCGTCGCGCAACCGCCACTTAAATGAACTCAAAAACACAA
>JAHHGV010000038.1 GCA_019359695.1 Brasilonema angustatum HA4187-MV1 | reverse complement strand
GCCCGAGTTTGTCAATTAACACGGCTTGTTCCTCCTCTCTAGTGGCAGTTCATCTTGCAATTGCGAGTTTGTATAGGTTTGAGTCTAGTTTAGCAATAGCTGCAGGCACCAACATCATGCTATTCCCGGAAGTGACAACAAGCCTAACAAATGCAGGGATGATCTCAACAACAGGACGTTGCAGAGCATTTGATGCAGGGGCCGATGGCTTGGTGCGCAGTGAAGGAGTTGGTGTTGTAGTGCTAAAATTGCTGTCTCAAGCATTGGCAGACGGCGATCCAATCTATGCTGTCATCCGGGGTAGTGCAGTCAACCAAGATGGACGCAGTAATGGACTGGCTGCTCCTAATCTGCAAGCACAACAGGCATTACTGCAGCAAGCTTATCAAAATGCTGGAATTTCACCAAGTTCAGTACAATATGTCGAAGCACAAGGTGCTGGAACTCTGTTGGGGGATGCGATCGAACTCAAAGCCTTGGCAACCGTTTTAGGAGCAAATCGCTCTGTTGGAGATAAATGTCGTGTTGGTTCCGTCAAAACCAACATTGGACACTTAGAGGCAGCTAGTGGAATTGCCGGATTGATTAAAGTGGCGTTGTCCCTCAAGTATGGACAGATACCGCCCTCTTTGCATTTTCAGCAGCCAAATCCGAATGTGGGGTTCGATAAACTGCCATTGCAAGTGCAGCAAAACTTGGAGCCTTACAAGAGCGATCGCCCTTGCATTGCAGGCGTGAGTGCGTTCGGCTTTGGCGGCACAAACGCTCATATAGTGATGGAAGCTTCCCCCGATCAAGTCAAGGAGTCCTCTTTTATTGATCGTCCCCTACATCTGCTGACTTTATCTGCCAAAACAGAAACGGCATTGCGATCGCTAGCCCACAGTTATCACGAGTTTCTAGTTAATCATCCTGATGTGCCAATTGCTGATGTTTGTTTTAGTGCCAATACTGGCAGAACCTCATTTAATTATCGGCTGGCTGTGATTGGGGACTCTACAGCACAATTTGCAGAACGCTTGGAGGCGTTTGCTGTAACTGGGCAGTCGGCGGAGTTGGTGAGTGGCGTTGTCAAGCCAAAGAAAGTTCCCAAGATTGGATTCTTGTTCACTGGCTTGATTTACGGCAAACTAGAACTGGATCGTCAACTGTACGAACAAGAGCCAGTCTTTCGCCAAGTTATTGATCGCTGTAATGCGATCGCCCAGCCGTTGCTTGGAAAATCTCTGATCGACGTTCTTTATATCTGTGCAGCTAAGGAAACTGTCATCGATCCAGTTGACAACTGGACGGCATTATTTGCGCTGCAAATAGCGCTTTGCGAGTTGTGGAAATCTTGGGGTATCGAACCGTCGGTTGTGATGGGAATAAGCCTGGGAGAGTATGCCGCTGCCTGTGTTGCCGGTATTTTGAGTCTGGAAGACGCGCTCAAGCTTGCAATCAGAGGAGAGCAGCAGGTTCAATCTCAAAGCCAGAAAGGGACGATAGGCGCTGTATTTGCAGATGAAGAGCGAGTGGCAGCTGCAATTCAACCCTACGCTGACAAAGTTGTCATTGGTCTTTTCGCCGAACCATTGCTGACGATTTCCGGTGAGCAACAGGCAGTTGATGCCGTTATGGCTGCTTTGGAAGCAGAAGGAATCAAAACGATTCGACTGAGTGTATCCTACCCGTATCATTCGCCTTTGATGGAATCACCACTGGTAGATTTTGCTCCTTCTCCTCCCCAAATCCCGATAATTTCTGGTGTCACAGGGCAGGTGTCTGGTGATTTAATGACCACCATAGAGTATTGGAGGACGATGATCCAGAAACCCGTGAGGTTTTTCACAGGGATGCAAACCATGCTCCAGCAGGGAGTCACGGTATTTGTCGAGATCGGACCAAAGCCTAATCTATTGTCAATGGGCATCCGTTGTCTACCTGAAGGAGTTGGGGTTTGGCTTCCAAGCTTACGTCCGGGGCAATCAAGCTGGCAACAGATGTTGTCCAGTTTGGCACAACTTTATGTTTTAGGAGCACCTGTTAATTGGTCAGGATTTGATCGTGACTATCCCCGTCATCGCCTACGACTGCCCACTTATCCTTTTGAGCGACAAAGTTATTGGTTCAGCAGTAGTCGCTCGTCGCAATCAAGCGATCTATCCCCACTACCTCACCGCTCTTTGATTTCTAGCTTACTTGACCGGGGAGATTCGACGGAACAGATTGTTCAGCTTCTTGCCCAAACCGAACCATTTTCATTAGAGCAAGTGCAACTCCTACCAAAACTAATCACCGCTCTAATTCGACATCACCAGGAAACTGCATTCTCAACCGATGAACATGAATTTTCTTTGATTAACCAAACCACAAATCGAGACCTACCCATCCCTGAAGTTATTGCCCCTGAATTGACTATTGAGTTAAGGCGAGTACAACTTGCAACATCTCCAGAGAAACAGCAGCAACTGCTTGAAGAATATTTGATAGAACAGATTGCTAAAGTGTTGGGATTGGCTCCATCCCAGCTAGATGTTGAACAACCGCTCAATACCTTGGGGTTGAACTCGTTGATGTTAATTCAACTGGTAAACCGCATTAAACAAGACTTTGCTTTTGACTGGTCAATCAAGCTGTTATTTGAAGATATGACCCTGATTGATCTGGCTCAACAATTACAAACCCAGTTGGGCTTGTTTAAAAGTGAATCTGATCATGCTCAAAAAAATACATTTTTGGAGAGATAGAATACGATGTCGATTTTTTTAGAAAGTACAATGAACACGATTATGTCAGATTTTATGAGCTTACTTCAAGGTATTAGGAGCAATCCATATCGACCTATTTTATTTATGATTAAATAGCACGCTTTTTTAGCAAAATATAGCCAGAACTCTAAGCAGTGCTAGGCATTGGCTGTAAAAAATAACAAGATTCTTTTATCAATCAGTCAGTCAAACTATTTAAGAACATTTCTCAGAAATTTCTAACTACTTCAAGTACAAACATAGGTATGTATCACGATTTATTTTCACCACATTCACAGCAAGAAGCGACTTTAGTTAACCTGTTACGTTATAGAGCGCAACAACAACCAAACCAGGTGCCATATACCTTTTTGGTAGATGGAGAAACAGAAAAAGTTAGCTTCACTTATGAACAATTAGACCAAAAAGCACGCACCATTGCCGCATTGCTTCAAAGCATGAAAGCTTTTGGAGAAAGAGTGCTGCTTCTCTACCCGCCCGGACTGGAATTTATTGCTGCTTTTTTTGGAGGTTTGTATGCAGGTGTAACTGTTGTGCCTGTGTATCCACCACGAGGTAAACAGCGGATGACAAGATTGCAAGCTATTGCACAAGATGCACAGGCAACTTTTGCACTCACCACTTCATCTGTAATGACTAAATTGGGAGAAACATTCAAAGAAGAACCAGAATTAGCAGCTTTGCGATGTATAACGACTGATAATATAGCCGAGAATTTAGCAGATGATTGGTATTTTCCTGAAATTAATAACAACTCACTGGCACTTCTCCAGTACACATCTGGTACGACAGGAAACCCGAAAGGGGTGATGGTGAATCATGACAATTTACTGTATAATTCTGCTTTAATTTATCAGGCTTTTGAGCATACACCTGACAGTCGAGGTGTGATTTGGCTTCCTCCTTACCACGATATGGGGTTGATTGGTGGAGTGCTACAGCCTATATATGGCAGTTGTTCAGTTACACTGATGTCGCCAGAGTCTTTCCTACTAAAACCTTTTCGCTGGCTAAAAGCTATTTCGGACTATAAGGCGAATACCAGTGGTGGACCTAATTTTGCTTATGATTTGTGTGTTGACAAGATTACTCCTGAACAACGCCAACAGCTTGATTTGAGCAGTTGGGAGGTTGCTTTCAATGGTGCTGAACCTGTACGGGCGGAAACTATTGAGAGGTTTTCAGCAACATTTGCAGATTGTGGCTTTAGAAGAAGTGCTTTTTACCCCTGCTATGGAATGGCGGAAACAACCTTGATTGTGTCTGGGGGTTTGAAAAAAGAGCCACCAGTGATTGGCTTTCTGCAAGATAAAGCGTTTAAGCAGAATCTGATTGTGACTACTAATAGCAAAGATGAAGATGCAAGAACGATTGTTGGTGTTGGTCATAGTAGTTTGGACCAAAAAATTGTCATTGTTCACCCAGAATCATTAACTCGCTGTTCAGATGGACAAATAGGAGAGATTTGGGTTGCAGGACCGAGTGTGGCTGGTGGCTACTGGAAGAAACTGGAAGAAACTCAACAAACTTTCAATGCCCAACTGCAAAACATAAAAGAAGGACCATATCTACGCACTGGAGATTTAGGATTTTTGCTTGATGGCGAACTATTTGTCACAGGTCGCCTCAAAGATATGATGATTATTCGAGGGCAAAATCATTATCCCCAGGATATTGAATTGACAGTCGAGAATAGTCATCCCGCACTGCGAGCAAACTGCGGCGCAGCATTTTCTGTGGAGACAAATGGTGTTGAGCAGCTAGTTATTACTCAAGAGATAGAGCGTACTTACTTACGTCAGTTGGATGTAGATGAAATCGTTAAGTCTATTCGTCAAGCAGTATCAGAGCAGCACCAGTTACAAGTTTATGCCATTGTGCTGCTAAAGACGGCGAGCATCCCAAAAACTTCTAGTGGTAAGATTCAGCGTCACGCTTGTCGAGTTGGATTTCTAGATGGAAATTTGGATGTTGTCGGAGATTGGACAGCGAATCTTGAACAAAAAGACTTACAACAACTTCAAGCAGAAGTAGACGACCTTTGGGAACAAGTGCATTCTTCAGATGTTAATTCAAATATTAATAAATCTGAGGTTGACCAGAAATCGTTAAAGCCAACTTTTACAAAAGAAGCGATTCAAACCTGGCTGATTTCTCATCTTGCCTTGTACCTGAACATACCTCCTGATGAAATAGATATTCAAGAACCTTTTACTGCATATGGTTTAGATTCAGCAGTGGCAGTCAGCATGACAGGTGAATTAGGTCAATGGATTGGCTGTGAACTTGCAATTATTCTTTTCTGGGAATACCCTAGCATCGAAATACTAGCGCAGTATTTAGCAGAGGAATATAATTCATTGCCATCAATCCAATCTTCAGTTAGTGTTTGAAAAAAATGGAATTGCCGAGACATTAATATGAACAAAGAAGCAATTAGTACTACAACATCAGAAAAAGTAGAGTCAGCAAAAGCATTCAAATTCAATCTTTTTGACCCTAAGTTTAACGCTAATCCTTATCCAACTTACCATCGCCTCCGAGAGTCAGATCCGGTACATAGATACTTTGTTGGAGGTGATTGGATCGTTACCCGCTATGCCGATGTCAAAGCAGTTTTAAAAAGTGGTCGTGTTCGGACTGATGATAGACCAAAATCAATACAAGAAAGAAACAAATATCTCAAAGACAAGGAAAAGAATTTAAATACTCTTGCTTATACCACCAGCCGATTTTTATTTTATATGAACCCGCCAGACCATACGAGATTACGTGGGTTAGTAGGTAAAGCCTTTTCTCCTGTAGTTGTTGAGCGTATGCGTCCTCATATTCAGGAAATTGTGGATGAATTGCTTGACAAAGTTCGGCACAAGGGGAGTATGGACATTGTTGCCGATCTTGCCAGTCCACTTTCTGTCAGTGTAATTAGTATGCTGTTGGGAATACCAAAAGAAGCTCAACAGCAGCTTCATCAGTGGACTAATGTTTTGTCTCGTATTTTAGATCCACTTGTGTCACTAGAAGAATATCAAGCGATGAATAAAGCTACAAAAGAGATTCAGGAATATTTACGTACTCTGATTGCCGAACGAGAAAAAGATCCACAAGAAGACTTAATTAGTAATTTGATTGCAGCTCAAGAGCAAAATGACAGGTTAAGTCAAAAGGATATATTGGCAATTTGCACATTGTTATTCGGGGCAGGTGAAGAAACCACAGGTAATACAATAGGCAATGGAATACTGGCATTGCTACAACACCCTAACCAAATAGAACAACTCAAAACAGAACCAACAAAAATCCAAAGTGCTGTAGAAGAAATAATTCGCTACGATAGTGCAATTCAAATGTTAACGCGTATTGCTATTGATAATTTAGAAGTCGGTAACCGAACAATAAAAGCAGGTGAAAAAATAGTTCTTTGCTTGGGAGCTGCTAATCGAGATCCAGCCCAGTTCCCAGAACCCGACGAGCTAAATATTAATCGAGGACAGAATCAACACGTTGCTTTTGCTGATGGTATTCATTATTGTTTAGGAGCAGCATTAGCACGCGTGGAAGCGCAAATTGCTATTAATACACTAATTCAACAATTCCCTGATATAAAGTTAGCTTCAAACAAGATTGAGTGGAAAAAGAGTATAGTCATACGTGGCTTAAAGGCTCTCCCTGTAAGTTTTACTTGCTAAGTAATTTCTGTTAAATTTGGTTATTGACAGGAGATGTGTCAAATGGAGCCAATTGCTCATACAAATAAGACTCAAAAATCAGAGATTGCAAAAGCTGTCAAATTTAATCCTTATCACCCAGCGTTTCAAGCGAATCCTTATCCCATCTACCACCAACTCCGCTCTGTTGAACCAATACACCAGAGCTTTAAGGGTATGTGGGTAGTTACTCGCTATGCTGATGCCAAAGCAGTTTTGCGCGATCCTCGCTTTTGTGTTGATAAAATGCCAAACAATGTTAAACACAAAGGCAATTATTTGAAGCAGAAGGATTTCAATACACTTGCACAAGCCATTAGCAAATGGTTAATATTTTTAGATCCGCCTGAGCATACTAGATTGCGAGGGCTAATTAGTAAAGCGTTTTCTTCTACAAGCGTCAAATTTCTGCGTCCCCAAATTCAACAAATCACCGATGAATTAATTAGCAAAATTCGCCATCAAGGCTACATGGATATAGTATCCGATTTTGCTTGCCCATTACCTTGCAATGTTATTGCCGCAATCCTGGGGGTACCTGTTGAAGATTGGTTGAAGCTGTATCATTGGTCTGATGAACTATCTAATATTTTAGATCCGCTCAGATCTTTGGAAGACTATGAGCAGATGAATAAAGTTGCCCTGGAATTTACAGATTACTTTAAAAGCTTAATTGCACAACGACAAAAAAGCCCGCAACAGGATTTACTGAGTGCTTTGATTACAGTTAAAGAACAAAATAACAAGCTAAGTGAAGAAGAAATTATCTCTGTTTGTATGTTATTGTTCTTTACTGGTGAAGAAACCACAGTGAATCTCATCGGTAACGGGATGCTTGCCCTCTTGCGTCACCCACAGCAGATGCAACAGATTAAGACACAACCAATGCTGATTCAAAGTGCTGTGGAAGAAATACTACGTTATGATAGCCCAATCCAAATCACCACACGAGTGGCAACTGAAGACGTTGATTTAGATGGTGTCACTATTCGAGTTGGTGAGAAAGTTGTTGTTGTTTTAGGCGCTGCAAATCGCGATCCTGCACAATTTCCCGATCCAGATCGCTTCGATATTACACGCGCTAATAATAGTCACTTAGCTTTCGCTGATGGTATCCACTATTGTTTGGGTGCAGTATTGACGCGGATTGAAGCTGAAATTGCTATTAATGCTCTTGTGCAACAATTACCTGACATAAAGCTGTCACAAGACAACCTTGAGTGGCGAAACAAAGTTGCTTTTCGCAGCCTCAAGGCTCTCCCCATTACCTTCAAGCCAACGAACGTAACATAATCAAATAAAAAATGTTTTACGAAACTACTAATTTCAAATTTATAGAGAGCCTAGAATCAAACTGGCTGCTCATCAAAGAAGAGTTAAACAGACTGCAACATGCTAATTCTAGCCATTGGCAAAAAGAGTTTCTTTATAACAAAGGCTGGGATCTCTTTAGTTTGCATTCTTTTGGGAAAAAATTAGAGGATAACTGCCGCTTTTGTCCAGAAACAACAAAATTAGTAGAATCTATTCCTGGAATGACCACGGCGACTTTTTCTTGCCTTGCACCTGGAACTCACATTGCTCCTCATAAGGGATATATAAACACTGTACTCCGTTGTCATTTGGGTTTAATTGTGCCTGATGACTGTGAGATACGGGTGGAGCATGAAACGAAAACCTGGGAAGAAGGCAAGTGCTTAGTTTTTGATGATACGTTTGAGCATGAAGTTTGGAATCGCAGCAATACCCCCAGAATAATTTTATTGATCGACTTCAAAAAGTCTAATTTTTTCAAGAATCCAGTCAAACAAGGATGATAATTGCTGTATGTTTCAATTGCCATTAATAGACCTGATTTTTTGTACAAGAGAAGATAAAAAAATACTTCTTCAAGTAGTTCAAGGAAACTATCTTTTCCTTTCGTCCGCAATAATTATTGCTGTAGTTTATGGAAGGCTCACATGCTTTTTATCCCTTTAGGTAGAAGTTATATAACTAAGCACTAAATTATATTACTTATAAGCAAGATGAAAAGTATACGCTGATTCACGCGGGAGCATGATAGCCCCGAAGTTAATCTATCAAGAAATTAAATTAAGTAGGTCGGTGTTGAAAATTGTCGTTATGACAAGGCAGGAGGCAGAGGGCAGAAGGCAGAAGAGAAGAGCTTTTTGGGCAACTTTACTTTCCGTTACATACTTCGGTTTTTTTGCGCCGTTCTACTTAATTGATAGATTCACGTTATTTATATCGGGGTGGAAATGCGACACGATGAATAAAACAATCGTCACGTAAAGTTTTCATTAAGATGTATTAATTAACGTGATTTTAGAGTAATTTACTAACAGAAATAAAAAAAAGATAGGGGGTGATTTAATTGGCTCGGAGTACAACATTGTCGTTCATAACAGAAGTGCAGTTAACTGTAGACAGCAAGCAGGAAGCAGAGTTTTTGTCTCGTTTCCAAGCAGGAAGGCAACTATACAATGCGTGCCTTAATGAAGCGATGAAGCTACTTGATTTGGTCCGTAACTCCGAACCATACCAGACGGCTAGACAGTTGCCTAGAACCAAGAAAAAAGAGCGTAGCTCAGCATTCAAAAAAGCTGCAAATAAGAAACGTGAAATAGAACGACGAAAAGTTGCTTATGCCAAGACTCAGAATCGTCGTGTTGTTAATAAGATTTTGAGGCATGGCAAACATATCAAAACTGAGAACGTCATGGTAAAGCCATATCTGCTAAATCCCCAGGTTTTGTACCCTACGTACTGCTCCGTAAAGCTGAAAATGCTGGCGGTACAGTTATCAAGTTTTCTACTCAAACAACGGCACTGAGCCAAACTCATTTGGACGGGACGCGCATCAAAAAATCCTTGTCTCAACGAGTTCACCGGGATGTAACGGGCATTCCGGAACATCACCGTGACTTGTTCAGTGCATTTTTGAGTAGGTCAGTTAATCAGAACAAGCTGGTATTGCAAGATGTTCAAAACGGATATCTGGGGTTGGAACCAATCCTGTTGGAGGCATACCAGCGTTATTTAAAGCCTCGGCTAGCCCCTAATAGGGGCTAGCCGAAGGGTTAACCCGCGAGCAAGTAAGCACGTCCGAAAGCAGGCAGTCTGATTCTCCCTCAGAGTGGGTCTCCAACAAGCTACTAACCACTGACCAGATAGCCAACAAGGTGAGTCCAGCGCTCTTGGTAGGGCAACCCTGGCGCAGGCGACTGGCGTTCCCGAAGGGGCGAAAAGTCAGATGGGGATGTGGCGTGAATCCCCTAGCATGCCGGCAGGGGAGGGTTCAAAAATTCAAAGAACAAAAGGAAAAGTAACAATGGAAAGCACAAAGAAGTTTGATTGTTGGGAAGAGTTATCAGACGAAGAATTAGCGTCTATCTCTGGTGGTCTTAATTTGAGCGCTATAGGTCCAGCAGGTATTGTGACTGCTAGCGCAGACAAAAACGGTTTGTCCACTCAGACGGATGGAATCGGGGGAGGTACGAAGGTGAATGTAGGTCCTGGTGGTGTATCATACAGCGGTTACGACACGATTGTCGGCACAGCAATAAAGGCTAACGTATAGAAAGTCTGTGCAAGCTGCAAAGCGCTATAAGCGCTTTGCAAAAGTTTACCTATTTCCGCGAGAAGGCTCCCGCCATAATCTTTGATTTGCCGGTGAGGACGCCAGATACCTCTGTCGGGAAAACGCCACATCCTACCCTGCGGGAAGCCCTCCGGGTTCGGGGGTTCGCAATCGACGCTCACCGCCAAGACTGCGACCCCCTCACCGCCCTCCGGGCGTCTACAAGTCGGCAGAGCCGCCCAACGGAGTGGCTCCCCTCATCAAGCACTGGCTCATGAATCGCGGCTTAAAACCACCACGTTCTACGACCGATTATTGCGGGGGAGTAGAACAGTGGTGGTTTTAGCAATCTCTGTACTATAATTACGTCGAGCAAGCCCAATCAGTGATGTTTGGAATCCCCCGCTGTAAGGGTACTCCGTGAGCGCGGTGGGAGGATGTCAATGGAAATTCTTTGATGACTTTTCAACAACTACAAATTAGTTTACTGTACAACACTGTGAACAATACTTGCACACACTTTTTTCCTTTTCTGTCAAGTCCTCTGATTCCATCATTATGCCAAAATTCTTCTGCTGTCTAACTTACAGCAATGTTTAAAAAGATCCGGGCAATGTATAGCCGGAGTTCGGGGAGGGTGCGCGGTAGCGCGGATGGGGTCAATTTATTATGGGTAATTGAGCGGACATGATATAACGTAAGACTACTGTCATTCAGCAGACTTGACACTATCGTTTAGCGGCAAAGTAAACCAAAAAGTTGCCCCTTTTCTCAAATCACTTTTCACACCAATTTCCCCACCGTGTGCTGTAATAATTTGCCGACACAGATACAACCCCAATCCTAAACTTAAAGAATTGCGAACATTACTACCCCGAAAATAAAGATCAAATAGATGCTGACTCTGCTGCTGACTCATACCAGCACCGTTATCAGCAACAGTGCAACATATCTTATCACCCTCAACGATCGCATCAAGGGTAATATTTAATCCAGGGGGATTATGTTTAATAGCATTAACAATTAAGTTAGAATACACTCGCCACAATTGTGTAGAATCGGCATTGACTGACGGTAAATCAGGTGAAACTAAATTTGTCAGGAAAGCTTGATTTTCTTTCAACATTGGCTCTAAATCTGCAATCGCAGCTTCCACCACTATGTGCAATTGTAGAGTTTGGCGTTGCAAAACAATACCTTGTACTTCGCTAACATGAGCTTCCATCAATGAGTTAATTAAGTTCAATTGGCGATCGCTACTTTGCACCATCCGCTCTAAAATTGAGCGAGTCAGCAATATTTTTTCTTCTGGATGAGAAAGCAAATTTTTCAGCACCATCAAAGTTCCCAATACTGGGTTGCGTAAGTCATGGGAAACTGCATGGAAAAAGACTCGTAATGCTTCCTCAGTCCGTTTGCGTTGGCTGATGTCCAAAATCACTCCCACCAAACCGCCAAGGGTTCCATCTGCTTTGGAAAAAGTTGCTTTATAAAATATGACATCATGTTTTGTGTTATCCTTATAAATAACAGAGCCTTCAGAAGTTTGAACTCCCCCTTGTTCTAAGAGTTCTTTATCCGCTTGATAGTATTTCTCAGCTAACTCTTCTGGTGCAATTTCATACACTGTCTTCCCCAGAATCTGCTTTTGACTCAAACCTAAGTCTTCTTCAAAAGCTTTATTACACCCAACATATAAACCTTGAGCATTCTGATAGAATACTGGGGTTGGGATAGTATTAACTAATACTTGTAAAAAATTTAATTGTTCCTGTAGCGCTTCTTCCACTTGCTTGCGCTTAGTAATATCTGAAATCACTCCTTCGTAGTAAAGAAGTTTTCCGTTTTGATCACGCACGGCGTATGCTTTTTCGGAAATCCAGACAATACTGCCGTCTTTGCGATATATTTGAGATTCAAATTCGGACACGCTGCCATGCTCTTCAATTAAGCGCATGAACTCTGTACGACGATTGGGAGCAACATACACTTGATGTTCAATATCAGTCAAGTTTGCGGTGAGTTCTTCTGGAAAAGAATATCCATAAATACGTGCTAGCGCCGGATTTGCCGTAATGTAATGTCCATCTGGTGTACTTTGGAAAATCCCTTCGACTGCGTTTTCAAAAATGCTGCGGTATTTTTCTTCTGTAGCTCCTAGTTTCTGATATGCTGTTTCTAGTTCTTTGTGGGCAAAAAATTCAGAACGTTGCAAACGGTCATACAGATAAACGCCAAAATTACAAATAAAACAGAACCAAAACAGAGCTAAGCTCATCGTCACACTGTAAATTGGCTTATTACTGTCCGGTGGCGGTTGCTTGAGTCCCAGTGCTGTATTCACGCCAAAATAATATATCAGTACACCCAACTGAGACACAAGATGCAAAGGAAAGCGTACCGGGATGAGGGTGGCTTGGCTGAGGAACATCACGAACCAAGCGAAAATATCTGGTAGAGCGAAATTGTTGAGTGTTGCCCAAATTTGCTCGACAATAGTTATCGACCAGCCTAAGCCAAGAAACACAAACCCTGGATAACGACGACCGAATTGAGTTTTATGGATAGCCAAACAGCTCAATAAACTCAGCACCATCGCAGCATACAGGACAAAAAAAAGGCGTTTGGCTTCCTTGGGAATTTGTGCCAACTCCTTGAGGTGAAATAAGGCATCGTAAATATCTCGGAAGGCAAAAGTCAAGACTAAGACGATCGCAACCCACAACGCCAGATGTAATCTCTGCCATAAAAAGCGATCGCGCCAAGCTTCGTAATCCGATGCAATGTTATAACTAGGTAGAGAACTGGTGAAGACAGAAGCTTTTTTCCAACAGTTTTGTGCTGTTCTAAAGACAGTCGCCTTTAACCTCTGACCAAATCTTCCCACAGCAAGGAAAGCTTTTGCCTTCTTCATTTTTGGCATCGCACCCTCTTATGTAACTTGGACTGCGGATGATCTGTATTCATCACCTCATAAATTCCAAATAAGTCAATCAGATACTTATTATCTTAAGACGAGATTGCTAGAGGTAATGTGAAGTAAAAGGTTAAACCGCGTTTCCGATTACAACAGACGCCAATTTCACCACCGTGTGCTTTAATAATTTGCCGACAAAGATACATTTTTAAGCCAATTCTTGTGGAACATGGGGCTTGCGGTGCGCGTACATACAAATCGAAAAGGCGATCGCACTCGAATTTGCTCATACTCACGCCGTCATCTTGAATCTGTAAGCGAATCCTTCCTGTCTCAACTGTGGCTTTTAGGGTAAACTTGACTCCTGGTGGATTGTGTTGCCAACTATAAGTTAATAAGTTGACAAAAACCTTTTGCAGTTGAGCTGGATCGACAATCACTGATGGTAAATCGTCTGCAACCAAATTTTTCACACTTGATTTTTGCTGTGTCAGCATTGGCTGCAAATCTTTAATAATTTTATCAATCAATGAGTGAAAAGAAACTACCTCACGATGGAGGACAATCCCCTGTGCTTCGCTTGAATGTAGTTCCAGCAGTGATTCTATCATTTCCAGTTGGCGATCGTTCCCTTGAATCATCCGCTCAATAATTGAGCCAGATACTGGGATAGAGAATGCAGTCAGGGTGGAAGTTGGGGAAATGCACAAAGAGTGCTTTTTGTCTATAAACATTCCCCTCAACCGAGGAAACTTGAGTACGGAGGCGTGGTTTCCAAGTCTTGGGATACTCCCATCAACTTCTGGGTGTCCTCCCCTGAGTCCCTTGTTTATTCCCCTCAAAGTCGTGGACTTGCGCACAGAGGTGTCCTCCTGTTGTCCTCTATTGAGTAAATTATTCAATACCATCAAATTACCCATCACTGAAGTCCGCAGTTCATGGGAAACGGTGTGCAAAACAACATCTTTGACGCTGTTTAATTCTTGAAGTTCCAGCATTTTCTGCTGTAGCTGTGCAGTACGCTCTTCTACTTGACGCTCCAAATTCGTGTTAAATTGCTCTAGTTTTTGATAAAGCTGTGCTTGCTGAATGGCGATCGCCACTTGTTCAGACATCTGCTGGAGCAAGTCAATTTCTATCGCACTCCAATGGCGTGGTTTGCTGCATTGGTTCGCAATCAACGCGCCAAACAATTCCTTACCTTGCATAATCGGTACAGCTAAGTTAGCTCTGATTTGAAATTGTTTGTACAGCCTTTTTAATTTCGCAGATGCTGATATTTTTGTGGTATCCTCAACTATACGCACCCGGTTGCTTCTCAAGATTGTTTTCAGTTCTTCTATAAGAGTTTTATCCTCATTTTTCCAATTCAGGACTGATGGATATTTGGGATCTACTGATTCAGCAAAGATTCCTGAGTAAAGATTCGTATCATTTAAAACAATAAAAACTCGATCCGCTTCTAAAAATTGCCGAACTTCGTTAACAGTCGTTTGCAGAATTTGGTCTAGATTCAGCGATTGACGAATTCGCGATAGTGTTTGAGTCAAGAGGCGATCGCGTTTTGAAGACAGCCGCAGTAATTCTTCCGCCTGCTTGCGTTCTGTTATATCATTGGTCACACAAAGCATACAAGCTTCTCCACCCAAAGTAATCACCTCGGCTGAGAACAGCACCACTCTGAGTTCACCAGACTTTGTGTAAAATTCTGTTTCACAATTGCGAATCAACCCTTGCTCTTGTAACGTTTGTATGGTATCGTCAGGAAGATTGACCCACATATTTAACTCACTGCGGGTACGACCAATCACTTCTTCTCTGGTAAAGCCAGTGATTTGGACAAAAGCATCGTTAACTTCAACGTAGCGTCCATCCTTAAGAGTCACGATAGTCATTGAGTTAGGACTCGAACAAAAAGCTTTAGAAAACTTTTCCTCCGACTCGCGTAAGGCAAGCTCTGCTTTTTTGCGTTCGCTGATGTCGTGATTCACTGATAATAAGCAGGGGATGCCATCTAAATGAATGACTTCGGCACAGAACAGTCCAGTGCGTGTTTCACCGGACTTGCGGCGGAATTCAAATTCCATGTTGCGAACAACCCCATGTTTTTGCAATTCTTGTAACACAGTGGTGCGATCGCTCCGATTCACCCAAATATGTAAATCAAAATCAGTGCGATCAAGAACTTCCTCTCGTTCATAACCCGACTGTTTGACAAAACTATCATTAACTTCTATGTAGCGTCCTTCTGCAAGAGTGCTGATCGAGATCGGATTAGGACTACAATGAAAAACTGTCGCAAACTTTTGAGCCAAATTTCTCAAAGTGACTTCTGTTTGTTTGCGTTCTGTAATATCCCGTACAATTGCCACAACTTCATCTTGTCCGCTGACAACCAATCGCGCCTCATAATTTCTGATTCCCAAAGGCGTTGGCAGTTGATATTCACAGGTTTGTAAAGTTTTTGAATCCAAAGCCTTGGCAATAGCCTCTTGGCTTTTTAAAGCAACATCTGGAGGTAATAATTCCTGCAAAGTTTTCCCAACAATTTCATGTCTGGGAATAGTGACATTTGCTCCCTCACCTTTAAAATCGAGATACTTGCCATCGCGACTTATGCGAAACATTAAATCAGGGATAGCATTTAAAATCGCCTTATAGCGTGCTTCACTTTCTCGTAATTTTTCCTCCGCCAATTTGCGATCTGTAATATCGATGAGCAAACCATCCCAAATCATGTCTCCATGTGGTTGTTTTTCGGCGCGAGAAGTACCTTGAATCCACTTGAGTTTACCACTAGGAGTGATGATGCGACCCTCCCAATGCCAAGGTTCTCCCGTAGCACAACAAGCAGCAATAGATTCTTCAAACGCTTTGATATCCTGAGGATGAGTCAGTTTGTTGAGTACTTGAAAGTCCTGAAGCAGCACTTCTGGTTCCAATTCAAACAGTTCTCTACACCCAGAACTGGCATATATCACAAACTGAGATCCATCCTGCAGCTTCAGGAATTGAAAAATCATTCCTGGCAAATTGGCAGCAATTTTTTCCAGCAGGGGTAAAGTTCCTTGTTGGGAATTTGGTGTTTGCAGTGCTTTCACGGTTTCATTCACACTCTGACCTTTTTCTCATGAAGTAATAAATGTATCACGGAAGACCATTATCGACTCTTTGGCAGTTTATCCGGTATTTGGATAGCAACCAAACAAAATTTTAAAAAGTCGTTCTTCTTTCAGGTTATATTCCCGAGTTTAATTTCGCATTCACCCAATTGGATGAACCACTTGCACAAGAGTAATTTAGGTAACAACAAATGAACTGAGTTTTGAGAAGTTTTAACGTAATTTGAATGCTATGTCAAGCCAACAAATGAAATCTGCTATAGGAATCTGGTTTGGTTTATGAAGTTACTAGTCTCGCTAGGGAAGAGGGAACAGGGAACACCCGAACCCTTAACATAAACTGTACGGAGTTCTGTAGAAAAAATAATTATGCAAACACTCTCTATCGACAACAGCGAGCGGTTACAACTTTCCCCCCTTACAGTACCATCACGCCTACTGTTGGGACCAGGACCCTCAAATGCCCACCCCGCAGTTCTGGAAGCGATGAATACTTCCCCAGTTGGGCATCTTGATCCAGCTTTTCTGGCACTGATGGATGAGATTCAGTCTTTGCTGCGCTACGTGTGGCAAACCAAAAATCAGTGGACGATCGCAATCAGCGGCACAGGATCAGCAGCAATGGAAGCGGCGATCGCCAATACAATAGAACCAACAGATGTCGTTTTGATTGGTGTTGCTGGGTATTTTGGCAATCGCTTAGTTGACATGGCTTCTCGATATGATGCCGATGTCCGAACCATCACAAAACCTTGGGGACAAGTCTTCTCACTTGATGAGTTGCGAACTGCCCTACAAACTCATCGTCCAGCTATTTTAGCTCTTGTCCATGCAGAAACCTCCACAGGAGCACGTCAACCACTGGAAGGAGTTGGTGAGTTGTGTCGTGAATTCGGCTGTTTGCTGTTGATAGATACAGTCACGAGTTTAGGTGGAGTTCCCTTATTTTTAGATGAGTGGGGAGTTGATGTAGCTTATAGCTGTAGCCAGAAAGGGTTGGGTTGTCCTCCTGGTGCTTCGCCATTGACTTTAGGTCCTCGTGCGATCGAGAAATTGCATCGGCGTCAAACCAAGGTGGCTAACTGGTATTTGGATATGACGTTGTTGAGCAAGTATTGGGGCGAAGAACGCACCTATCATCATACAGCGCCCATTAACTTATACTACGCTCTGCGAGAAGCACTGCGCTTGATTGCCGAAGAGGGAATAGAAAATTCTTGGCAACGCCATCAAAAGAACGTAGAGTATCTTTGGGAGAGGTTAGAGAACTTTGGACTGAGTTTGCACGTTGACAAACAGTTCCGATTACCCACTCTCACCACCGTCCGGATTCCACAAGGAGTAGATGGTAAAGCAGTTGCACGGCAGTTGCTCAATGAACATAATATCGAAGTTGGGGGTGGTCTTGGCGAACTCGCAGGTCAAGTTTGGCGCATCGGACTCATGGGCTTCAACAGTCGTAAGGAAAGTGTTGACCGACTTTTAGAAGCACTGCAACAGGTTTTGCATGAGCAGCGGTAGTTCATAATTGCCCAGCATCAGCAGACAAGGATGCTTTTTCAACAACTGCGATCGCTTAATTTATAAAGTAAAGTATGAGGGCACAGCAATGCTGTGCCCCTACAATAGGAACATAGAAACAAACTGGGAAGAGGTTAAGCAAAGACTCGGTTTTTCTAAATCGATGGAGATTGGATGATTCTATGACAATTACCCTTGAATTAGCTCCAGAAATTGAAGATCGTTTGATAGCTCAAGCCGCAGCACAGGGCATAACACCTGAAGCGTTTTTGAAAGCCGCGATTGAAAATTTACTGAATGCTGAACCCCAGGTATACCGGGTTGGAACTGCCTTAGTCGTTCAATCCACCCCAATTGGCAATCTGGAAACCTCTGTTAACCAAATGCGGGAAGAACGACTCAGTGGCTTAATCGCAGATTATGAAAGCCCTGTTTGACACATCTGTATTAGTAGCAGCGTTTGAAGTGAGCCATCCTCGGCATGGTGTTTGTCTACCGTGGTTGCAACGGGTACAAGAAAAGGAAATTGATGGCTACCTCTCAACCCATACCCTTGCTGAACTCTATTCCGTTCTGACTCGCTTACCTGTAAAACCGCCAATTTCTCCGGTGATCGCCCAACGGTTGATCAATGAGAACCTCCATTTGTTTGAAGCAATTTCCCTCACTGCTGATGATTACCAACAAGCGATCGCCTGCATGGTTAGGCTAAATCTTCCGGGTGGCGGAATTTTTGATGCGCTAATTGCTCAAGCTGCTCTCAAAGCTGAGGTCGATATACTACTCACGCTGAATCCAAGCCACTTCACTCGGCTTGGGCAAGATTTAGCTCAACGGGTGCAAGTGCCGTCTTGAGCGTCTGTTTATAGCGAAGCAAATTGTTTGCGTTTTTCGATTTCGGCAATGGGTAATAGTAAAGTATCCTCTATTTCCTGCTTTACTTCCTGACTAACATTGCAACCACTATTCAAACAATCAAGTATGATCCAGTTTAGTGTGTGGTAACGTTTGAAAACTTCCGTTTGTTCTTCTGTTAACCTTTTCCCATCAATCCAGATTAGATTTCGATATTGCATTACTTGATATAAATTTTTAAGCCAAATGCTACCATTTTTTGCCCACCAATCAAAGTAATTATCCAGATTTCCATCAAATACTGGCAATCTGTCTCTTAATTCTTCAAGAAACTGCTTAAGGCTACCCTCATAAGCATTTTTACAAGTATTAATATCAAAGGTTCGGGCAAAGTCAGTGGCACTTTGCTCAACTTCTCCACTGATGTAGTCACGACCACCTATCCACGAACACCCTGATAAAAAGTAGTGGATAAGCGTACTATCAAGAGTCATTGTATTTTTGAGATACATATCCTGAAATCCAGCACGACGCATAAGTCCTTGCCGCTTAAACCCAAATAATACAAAATTTTCAAAATAGAAAGCTCTAATAATTATTAGAGAATAAGGAGTTTCTAGTTCGTTTAGTACAGTTAAAGTCTTGTTACTTAACCAAGTAAGAAACTGATTCAGTAGAGTATCATATTGAGGCAATTTATCGATGGCAAATTTAATTCTTAGGAAAAAATTATCAGCACTAGATGACATCTCTGCTGCAAGAAGAAAAACTTCACTCCAATGGAAATCAATTAGACTGTTAGTTAAATTTTCCCACTTTGCACTCTCAACAAACCACTTCGCTACCAAATACTCTTGAAACGTCAAATGCGAAAACGACCAAACCTTATGCGCCCTCTCAATCAATAACCCATGCTGCGACTCGATCGCCTGCAAAACCCCTCGACTATCCCGCCGCTCAATTCCTAAAAACTCCGCAATATATCTCTCCAACTCCTCCTGCTCAAACAACACATACTTTTCCTGCTCAAACTTCTTCACCGCCAAAAAGCTTAAAAGTTCCAACTTCCGTTTCACCGACAAATCCCGATAAATCTCATCCCGCTGAACATTCCGCGATTTGTCCCACTGTTCCAACAATAACTTGAACCCTTCCTCATATAACTCGGAACGCTTCGAGTAAAATTTCCCTGTGTCATTAAACACCTTGCATGTCAAACTGAGTAAAATCGGCGTAATTGCTAGTTCCCGAATCGACTTGTTTTCCTCTCGAAACAACTGTGACAAAAAATCCCGCGCTTGCGTCTCCCCTTTCCCATCTGCACACACCGTCTCAAACCAATGCTGTGCAAACGCCCTTACCTGTTCCTCATTAAAATCCGCCACTTCCACACAAGTAAAACGTATTGATTTCCAATCGAATAAATCTGGTAGAGTTTGCGTCCGACAAGTTACCACCACCTGCATTTGCGGATAAACACGGGCAAACCGCTTGATTTCCTTGGCGATTTGCTTGCCTGCTTCTCCCGTTACCTCATCCAACCCATCCAGCAACACCAATGCTCGTCCCTGATTTAGCACCAATTTTATATCTGTATTTCTTAACCCCCACTCTTGTTCCAAAAACTGCTCCAAGTTATATGTATACTTGCGTCCATCGTCCACAAAATAGCGCAGCTTAATCAAAATAGGAATTCGCTGTGCTTGTAATTTTCCAGCATTGCACTCGGTTACAATTCTTTGGAGATATGTTGTTTTTCCTGAACCAGGTTTACCCAGCACCATCAGGTTAGTATTTCGCTCCAGTACAGTCAAACCTGACATGCGCTGCTGTTTCTTACCCAAACCAATTCGATCCAAACTGCGGTAGTCGGAATTACCCCTTGTAAAATCCTGCCACAAATCATCCAGTTCCGACCTGCGGCTACTGCTAAGTGACTCCAGGATATTTACGTCTACAAATAACTCTCCCAAAGGCACCCAATTGTCTCTTCCCCATAACGGCATCGTACCGTGTAAGCTTTGGATGGTGTCGTGTCCATGCGATCGCACTTGTTGCACCAAGTCATCAACCGAGTTTCCTGTATTCGTCAAAGGCGAATCTTCAGATGTATTGACGGGTTGAATAACCTCTCCAGCACCGTAAATTTGTGTAATATGACCGATAGATAAGTGACCGCCAACCCGTACATTATTTAAAATACTTTGCAAATTGTCTTCAGGAGTACGAGAATTACCCGAACTACTTTGAGGATTTTCTCGTTGAGCCAAGTTCGGAAATTCCTCTTTCAACATAGAGCGAACAATTTCTCGAATATCTGCGGCGTTAGAACCCTGAAGGACAGAACGAGCAACTTCTCGAATCGCTTCGGCATCAAGCCCTTGGTAAGTGCGATCGCCTATATGAATATCTTGTCCCTGTCCGATATTGACGTTGTACTTTCCTACTTCCACATTTTGAACACCACCACTATTTAACCACTGACGCAAAGCTTCAACATCGGAATCGGTTTGAGTTCCGTTGAGGATGCGTTGAATAATGTCGTTGAGGTTACTAGGGTTCGCCATTTATCGGAGTTTTTTAGTTTTATTTTAGACCATATATAGTGAATTTACTTATGAAGTCGAAGATTTTGAGAAAAACTCGGCAATCCATTTAATTGGTAAATATAGCTTCAAAGGATGTTGCTTAAATTGCTGAAAACCATACTTTTGATATCAAACAAAAGAAATCCCCACTATTCCTACCTACAAAGCTGTGGATGGAAAAGATGGGGATAAATTTGGATTCTGTTTTTGAGTACTTTCAAATTTCCTGATTACACTCAAACTTAGAGTTCCCTGTTTGTGATCAGGAAATTTGAAAACCTACTTTTCAAGTAGTTTAGATGTGGGGTAACGATTTCCTTGTTTGTTGTCGTAAGCTTCGAGTTACAATAGTTCAGGCTCTTTCACTCGTTAAATGCTTCAAGTTTACTTAAATCTATAGATCTAATGTGTTCTTTGTTGGAGTGTTCAATTTCCCTTACAACGAAACTCCTGTCTGTTTGCACTCCAACATCTGGCTTTTCACTCTCGACTTGCGATGAACTTTTCACTTGTGTGTAATCAATTCCCTCAAAATCTTTTTTCATAAAGCTTTCCTCTATTTGCAGTGTCTTGCAATTAGAATTCCCATTAGCGCAAGAAGTAGTGAAAAGTGTAGGACTCACTGAGCCGCGTAAAATCCCAAATGGTTACCAACAGGACGCTCACGCATTGGTACTCTGGTATGTATTGGAGCATTTAATATTTTTGAGCCATTATTAGTTCCCATCACCAATGTCGTTGATCCACCCCCATCTAAATTTAGTGCTGTATGAACCCCCAAATCGGCGACAATTTTTCTTAATTCAGCCATTGTGATTCCTTCACTGTAAAGTGGTTGCTTCCCGTCTACCAAAATCAGCCACAGTTTTGTCCCTTCTCGATTGACAGCAGCAGCAACACGTGGATACGGCTTATTATTTTCTAAACTGTCATTAATTGGCTTACCGTCATAAACCAAAAGCTGGTTCCCTGCAACACCTTGAATTGTCCCTTCAGGACAGTTAGGACTTTTCAAGATTTGAGCACGATTTTGGGCAGAAAAGCACAACATGGGGAAATTTGCTTCGGGTGGTGAATAACGATATCCATTAGAGATAGCCTCGCCTATTGGATGAGAAGGATCACCACTGTGAGGATAGTAGTCCCAAGGGGACTTTTCGTGGAAAAGATGGAAAAAGCTAGCATTAATTGCTAATTGCAGCTTGAATTCTTTGAGAAAATCAGAGGTTTTCCGTGCGCTTGTTTCTCTATCCGTTGGTTTTGGTTCTCCTGGAGTGACAAGTGGTTTAACTCCTGGTGTTTTTAAGTCAATGGTGACAATGTGGATCATTCCTGGGCGTGGTGTCGAGAGAGGATAACGTTTGTAAACAATTCCACGAAACAAGACTTGCTCCATATCCGTGCGGGGGGGACGCAGAAAACACCGCCAGCCGTAGAATATGAGTGGTGATAATAGTAGAGCTAGTAAACCTATCCCGGTAGCTAGTAACAATCGCCGTGTGTAAACTTTGTATCGATAATGCATTGCTTGATGGAAGTAAAGCTATTCTTGGGCGATAGTGCACCTGTAATGCCAAAAAATATCTTCAAACGCCTAGCACTAATTTAGCGTCAATTCCTAGAACCTGTACCAGACGCGCATATAACCTACTGCCAAAAAAAAATATTGTGATTTTCCGGAAAAGATAAACCTCTGATTGTAGATATTGTTAGTTGACTCCTCTATAACTAAACATCTATATGAGCCGCAGGGGATATAACCCCAATCTCTATGGAAAACCCGGTTACAACAACCGGGTTTTTGGCATTATGTGCAGTTTTAAGAATTGTTACGTTGCATTACAATATCCTTGAATGACGCAAGACTAGCACAAGGTACGCTCAGTGGTACAGCAAACTTCTTCTAATACAGCATCTATCTTAGGTCAGAAAGAGATAGATTTTATCATCATTGGTAGTGGTATTGGCGGTTTAAGCTGTGCAGCTCTTCTGGCACGGTATGGCTTTGATGTCACAGTTTGCGAAAGTCACTCAATTCCAGGTGGTGCAGCACATGCTTTTGAGCGTGATGGATTCAAATTCGACTCAGGTCCATCACTCTATTCTGGCTTATCCTACAGTCCCTCTGCTAATCCTCTCAAACAAGTACTAGATGCAATCGGTGAGGAGTTACCTTGCGTCACCTACGATACGTGGGGTTGCTGTTTACCAGAAGGAGATTTTGACACCTCAGTTGGCACTGACCAGTTTTGTGAGGTGCTACAACGGTTTAGTGGTGCTGAGGCTATAGCCGAATGGCGTGAACTACAGCGTGTGATGGAACCATTGGCGCGTGCTGCAACTGCACTACCGCCAGCAGCCTTGCGGCTTGATGTCGGCGCGATTATGACTGTGAGTAGATTTGCCCCGTCTTTATTCCAACATATTGCAGACATAGGCAAGCTCACGGGACCGTTTAGCCGAATTATGGACGGCGTTATCAAAGACTCTTTCATACGCAACTGGCTGGACTTGCTGTGTTTTCTTCTTTCTGGACTACCAGCAGATGGAACAAGTGCCGCAGAGATGGCGTTTATGTTTGCAGATTGGTATCGACCGGGCGTTAAGCTTGACTATCCGATAGGTGGGAGTGGTGCTTTAGTAAACGCCTTGGTACGGGGACTGGAACGTCACGGCGGTGAATTGATGTTGAACGCTCATGTTGAGGAAATTCTTGTAGAAAGCAAGCGTGCTGTGGGTGTGCGTTTGCGTGGTGGGAAACAAATAAAAGCGCGTCGGGCAGTCATTTCTAATGCTTC
The DNA here is from genome assembly GCA_019359695.1 of Brasilonema angustatum HA4187-MV1. GTDB lineage: Bacteria > Cyanobacteriota > Cyanobacteriia > Cyanobacteriales > Nostocaceae > Brasilonema > Brasilonema angustatum. The sequence goes on along the minus strand of JAHHGV010000038.1, from coordinate 54,584 downwards.
GGTATGGGATACGCTCAAGTTGATTCCACAAGAAGCATTACCAAAAAAGTTTCAGGAACGACAAGCAACTCCAGAGTGCGATAGTTTTATGCATCTCCATTTAGGTATTGATGCACAAGGATTGCGCTGGGACCTTGCTTGTCATTATATAGTTGTTAATAATTGGGAAAATGGTGTCACTGCTCCTCAGAACGTCGTATTGGTGTCTATTCCCTCAGTTTTAGATCCCTCATTAGCACCACCAGGAAAGCACGTTATTCATGTTTACACTCCTGGTAACGAACCTTATGAACTATGGCAAGGGATGAATCGAAAAAGTGAGGAGTATGCGGAACAAAAGCAGTTGCGTGCAGAAGTTATGTGGCAAGCCTTAGAACGAATTATTCCAGATATTCGATCGCGTTGCGATGTCACACTAGTTGGTACACCACTGACACACGAGCGCTATTTGCGACGCCATAAAGGTTCATATGGTCCTGCCATTCAGGCTGGAAAAGGTTTCTTTCCTGGTTCTGGTACACCTATTCCAGGGCTTTTGTGTTGTGGAGACTCGACTTTTCCTGGTATTGGTTTACCTGCAGTCGCCGCGAGTGGGATGACGACTGCAAATACACTCGCACCTTTACACAAGCATGTCCAAATGCTTCAGGACATAGGTTACCTTGGTTAGTTCATAATAAATTTAGGTGTTATCTTTACAAAAGTTTATGTATTTAACTTGGTTAGACAGCAATTCTTGGCTGATTGAAATCGGCGGACAACGGATACTTCTTGATCCTTGGTTAGTTGATTCGTTAACTTTTAGCGGTCAGGATTGGTTCTTCAAAGGCTCGCGATCGCAACAACGCCCAATACCAGAGAACATAGATTTAATTCTACTATCTCAAGGTTTGGAAGACCATGCTCATCCACCAACGCTGAAGCAACTTGACCACAATATTCCAGTCGTAGCTTCTCCCAATGCTACCAAAGTTGTACAGCAGTTAAATTACACTCAAGTCACAAAACTTGCTCACGGGGAAAGCTTCACCCTGAATCAAAGTGTTGAAATTAAAGCAACTCCTGGCTCACTGGTTGGTCTAAATTTGGTGGAAAATGGTTATCTCCTCAAAGAATTGGAAAGCGGTTTGACTCTTTATTACGAACCTCATGGAAATCATTCCCCCATACTCAAGGAAATTCCTCCAGTGGATGTCGTTATCACTCCGTTAACTGAGTTGGGTTTACCTTTAGTTGGCGCATTTATCAAGGGGAATAAATACGCTTTAGAAGTTGCTCAGTGGTTGCAACCTCAAGTCATGGTATCAACTGCAGCTGGAGGTGATGTCACTTTTGAAGGATTACTTAGCTCTTTTCTTCAGACGAAAGGAAGCATTGAGGAATTTCGTTCGTTACTAGAAAAGAACAATTTATCAACACAGGTGATAAATCCTAAACCAGGCGATCGTTTTGAGGTGAAGTTAGAAAAACGAGTGTTGAATGTGTGAAGCTTCTGGTTCTGCTAAATGCGAGGCGGAGCCTCGATAACTGTATTCCCAGTCTCAGACTGGGAACAAGTTTAGTCTGAGACTGGGAACAAGTTTATGAAAGTTTTTGTGGTGAAGTACTAGAAAGGACGGAGCTTTTTCACCGTTTTCTGTAAAAGAAAACATCACAATTTGTCGTCAAAACTCCTGCTCTTCCTCAAAAAACCAAATTTCTGCTAAAAGGGTTATACCAATAAGCCAAAGAAAGCAGCAACCCACAAACCAAAGTATTCCTGTCATTGTGCTCACCTCCAACCAAGAGTTTTACTTATTGCAAAAAAATAAGTTTAAATGCAAGATAAGCCAGAGCAAAGTTCATGATATTTTCGCTTTGCTATCTCGACTTTCTTGATTTATATAAAGCCCTCTCTTTAAGATATCGAGATTTTTTGCAATGATTCCTAGGTTGAAACAAAGTTTAAAAAAGACTTATGCAACCCTCGAAGTTTTCAGTTTTACGAATTCTGCTATAACAGAGAAGTTTAACGTCGTGAGGAGAAAATTAATGCGATTACTACTAAGTGGAGTCCTTCTGAGCTTTGGATTGTCTTCACTTGTTTTGCCAGATTCATCTTTAGCTCAAGCACAGTCGTCAGCGTCGCAAACCCAAATAAACGCGATGGTAGAAGCACTGCGGCAAGCAGCACCGCCGAAAAGTGGTACTAAAGATGATGGATATTATAGTGAATGGCGAGTCAAACCAGAAACCCTGAAAGGTTGGTCAAAAAATTGTCTCAAGAAGGAAGTGACACCAGCGCAGTTTGACAGTGATGCTGGGTTAGCACGCGAAGTGGTCTCATGTATTACACGCCGGGAGTTAAGTAAGCAGTTGGCTGCTAGTGGTAACAATGAAACGGCTGCTGTGCGTGGTGTTGCTTGTTGGTGGATGACTGGTAACTACACAGGCTGCAACAGCGGCTTCACTGCTGACTATGTAAAAAAAGTTGTAGCTTATTACCAGAAACCGGGTTCAAAACCAGCATCTGGTACTGCTAAACCCGTAACCAGTCCATCTCCAAAATCTTGATTGCAGTTTAGTGCGGATAGTTGATCTAAGTCTAATACAGCTGTTTGTAGAGGGCTTGATGAAAGTTACTCACGCGTTGGTCAACAAGAGTCAAAATGGCCAACTGAAATACTCGTTTTTGATGCACAGTGTTATGTTTGGTTAGGTTTGAATGCCGCCGAAAAGCCGGATATAACCTATCTAGAATGATAATGGTTGACCAACGGGTGAGCAGGATTTATCCAAGGCACAGCATGCTGTGCCCCTACCTTGGTGGGGTGCAACAACAGAACCACTATATATTTCAAAATCTGTATTAAATAGAACTTGCAACGGTAGAAGATTCTGGTTTTGATTTCACTCGCTTTTGTCGCTTGCTAATAAGTTGTCTTTTTTTCTGGTTTTCCATTACTTTACTCAAACCAACGGCTACAATGTATGTCATTTCTGCCGCTGCTTGATATGCTAATTTAATATCTGCTTCCTGTTGGTTACTCATAGTTAAGTTTGTTTATTGCTACTGTTATTACTCGTTGATACAAACAATACAATGTTTGTCATTAACTAGACTTCATCCATTTGGGTCACCCAATCGGGTGATATCGAGGATGACTAGGTAAACTGCTAGTCATCATGAGATAATAAAAATTTCAAAAAATTCCAAAAAATATGAAGGGTAAATTAATTGTATTTGAAGGAGTGGAAGGTTGCGGAAAAACTAGTCAAATACAGCTCACGCAAGAGTGGTTACAAAGTTTTCAGACTTCGGTAGTTGTGACTCGTCAACCAGGAGGAACAGAGTTAGGGTTGTATCTGCGAAAACTTTTGTTAGAAGCAGGCTCTCACTCTATTGTAGATAAAACCGAATTACTTTTGTATGCTGCCGATCGCTCGCAACACGTAGAACAAGTTATCAAGCCCAGCCTAACAGATGGGGCGATTGTTTTGTGCGATCGCTACACTCACTCTACCATTGCCTACCAAGGCTGGGGACGTGGTTTAGATATCAATTTAATTCATCAGCTAAACACCATTGCGACATCCGGGTTAGAAAGTGACCTAACTTTGTGGTTTGATGTTGATGTTGAGGTGGGACTTGCTCGAAAACGAGGAGGCGGGGATATACTTGACCGCATTGAAAAAGAAACAATAGCCTTTCATCGTCGCGTCCAGCAAGGATATGCACACTTAGCCGACTCTCACCCAGAGCAAATTGTTCGTGTGGATGCTAGCTTGAGTCAGGAAGCTGTACAACAAAAAATTCAAACAATTTTAACCCCTAAGCTCAAAGCTTGGGTTGACTAGAAAAAGGATAAGTAACAGAATTCATGGAGCACAACTTTAAAGAGCTTGCTGAACTTTACAAAAACGCGCTCCTCAATGACGTACTCCCGTTTTGGGAAAAACACTCGATTGACTGGGAGCAAGGCGGATATTTCACTTGTCTTGATCGTCAGGGGAAAGTTTATGACACAGATAAATTTATCTGGCTGCAAAACCGTCAGGTGTGGACTTTCTCCATGCTTTACAACCAACTAGAAAAACGCGAAAATTGGCTGAAAATTGCCAGCAATGGCGCGAATTTTCTCGCACAACATGGTCGAGATGCTGACGGAAATTGGTACTTTGCGCTAACTCGTGAAGGGAAGCCTCTGGTTCAGCCTTACAATATTTTTTCGGATTGCTTTGCAGCAATGGCTTTCAGTCAATATGCCCTCGCTTCTGGTGAAGAATGGGCAAAAGATGTAGCTATGCAAGCTTACAACAATGTTTTGCGCCGCCAAGATAACCCCAAAGGCAAGTATACCAAAACCTATCCTGGTACACGTCCGATGAAATCTCTGGCTGTACCGATGATTTTAGCCAATCTGACTCTGGAAATGGAATGGCTACTACCAAGCGAAACCCTTGAGAACGTCTTGACTGCAACCGTTCAGGAAGTGATGAGCGATTTTCTTGACAAAGAACGCGGATTGATGTTTGAAAATGTTGCTCCGGACGGTTCGCACATTGATTGTTTTGAGGGACGTCTGATAAATCCCGGTCATGGTATTGAAGCGATGTGGTTCATCATGGACATTGCTCGTCGTCGCAACGATACTCAAACGATTAACCAAGCTGTTGATGTGGTGCTAAATATCCTGAATTTTGCTTGGGATAGTAAGTACGGCGGATTGTATTATTTTATGGATGCAGATGGTCATCCGCCACAGCAACTGGAATGGGATCAAAAATTGTGGTGGGTTCATTTAGAAACTTTGGTTGCATTGACGATGGGCGTTAAGCATAGCTGCGCCTCCGGCGATCGCCTAACAGGGCGTAATGCGTGTCGGGAATGGTATCACAAGATCCACGATTACACTTGGTCGCACTTTGCCGATCCAGAATACGCTGAGTGGTTTGGATACCTCAATCGCCGTGGAGAAGTGTTGTTAAATCTTAAAGGTGGGAAATGGAAGGGTTGCTTTCACGTCCCGCGTGCGTTGTATTTGTGTTGGCAGCAGTTTGAGGCGTTGAGTGGAAATTAAATTTATTAAATTTAAAGTGGAAGCCGCTATATCTGAATAAACGCCATGACTGTTGTCAAACCAAAGCGATTCACAATCGACGAATATCATCGACTGATTGAAATTGGATTTCTGACGGAGGGAGACAGGATTGAATTGATTCGGGGAGAACTGATCCAAATGACTGCAAAGGGCACACCTCACACATTTTGTACAACTCGACTTTGCCGTCAATTTGATCGATTGCTAGGCGATAGAGCTGTCGTGCGTTGTCAAGAGCCTATCATTCTCCCGTCAGATAGTGAGCCTGAACCAGATGCAGTGATTGCACGAGGAGATGAGGCTGACTATCTTGCTCACCATCCCTATCCCGAAGATATTTTGCTTGTTGTCGAAATTTCCGATTCCACATTGACTTATGACCAAACAACGAAACTAAAGCTATATGCAGAAGCCGGAATTTCTGATTACTGGATCGTGAATTTGCAAGCTCGTCAACTAGAGCGTTACAGTCAGCCTTATCAAAATATTCAAGGTGAGTTTAATTATCTGAGTAAACAGATTTCTTTGGCGAATCAGTCAGTGTCAATTCCTGGGTTTGAAGATGCTTTCTTGAACTTGAGTCGGATTTTTCCAGAGGGTGCGGTTGGTGAGTGATATTATGTCCGGTTGATTAGTTATAAAAAAGAATATCTATAACTCCAAAATCGAGCAATTGATCTGGCGGACTAACGTCCGCCAGATCAATTGTTTTCGGCTTTTGTTTGTGCTTAAAATTCTGCTCACGGAGCCTGAATTGAGCTTGAGAACCAATAAAGTTAATTTCCACTTCCATGAATTGAGCTTGCAACTTTATAAATTTCGCCCGATTTTCAGTAGCTTGCTTTCTCACCGCTGTCCTCTGAATTTCATACACCTTATTATTGGTACGCATACAATTGCCTGGAGCGCTTATCAAATGTTTAGAATAATTGGATTTTTCTTTCTGTTCTAACTCTTGTAGTTCGACAGTCGAATTATAAATAGCGCTAAGGAGTGTTGCTAAAGTTTCACCAATTATCGGCTTTTTACTGACCAAAATTTCTTTAACTAATTTTTTCGCCGAATTAAGTGTTAGGCACGGTGAATTAAGTGCAGTTAAGAAATCCTCGTTTGTATCACGCAACTCTTGCTGTATCTCTTGCAGTTCTAATTCTTTGTGGTACAGCAGTTGCTTGAAACTTTCTACTTGCTCGCACAAAAGCTCTAGTGTCTCTTCCATTTCTGGTCTTTCACTATAGTTAAGCTCAAGGGATCTTATTGTCAGACTATTTTTGTGTTTAGTATTTTCGCTTTGATCACCTGTTTGAGCAGATTGACTGATTCGGGTGACAATTTTTTCTATAAGTTCTATAGTACTGGATAATACGCTCATATCCAGAATGTTGTCATCTTCGGTATTATTTACCCCTGATTGTAAATCTTCTAGGGATCTTGACTTGGAATCGTCGTTTAAAGAGTCCATGCACTTTGGTAGCAAGCTTCTTAAGTTATTTTAGTCGAAGACATAAGCTGAGCATAGCGCTTCTGACCAAGAAAGGGGTGTAGGGGTATGGGGGTGTAGGGGTGTAAGAGAAAGAACAAATGTCTCAACAAATAAATGTGGAATCCTGATAAAGCAGACACAAATCTTAAAAAGCACAGCGTTTCATTCCAGGAAGCCGCTACTGTATTTGGCGATCGCCTATCGATAACATTTCCAGATCCTGATCACTCGATAGGAGAGAGTCGATACGTTACTATCGGATTATCCAGGTATGATCGCTTGCTGCTGGTTTCTCATACCGATCAAGATGAGCGTATCCGGATTATCAGTGCAAGAGAAGCAACACGGCGAGAGCGGAGATTCTATGAGGAAGGAGACTGAAAACGAGTTTGAGGATGAGCTACGTCCTGAATACGACTTTTCCAAAATGACAGGTGGTGTTCGGGGGAAGTATGCAGAACGCTATAAAGCTGGAAATAATCTCGTATTACTTGATCCTGACGTAGCACAAGCATTTCCAACTGATGAGTCTGTCAACGAAGCATTACGATTATTAATGCAAATTGCTCAACGCCAACGCACACAACATCAATAAGCGTTAAAACTTTGTACGATGACTGGCGCTAAGCTGCGTTACGTTTACGCCCATCTGTGCGAATGTGCGGATGAGTAATAACTATTCAAGATTTCCTTACCTCTTACGACACACTATACCCCGTATACTCTCTTACGTACACAGGTTGTAAACCCAACACGATATCATTCTTTCGCACACCCATTGCTACCAATTCATCAGCAATCAATTTATCAGTCTGGTTGCGTTGAATCCAGATTTTACGGTCTTTAATATCTAAATGCATAACGCAGTAGTAGATGCGGCGATGTTTATCCCATCCCAAATCAACAATTTGATAATGGTCGTGTTGTGTATCAAAAATTGTTTGCACCTCAATTTCGTCATTACTCAGTGTACTTTTGCTGTATTCTCTCAAGAGTTCTTGGATACACTGACGATAAAATTCTAATTTTTCCATTTGACTATTACCTCATCCACTGGATCGTATACAATCAGTTTGACTTGATATTTGCTCACTGACGCTTTGGGTAAATCATGTTGAAAAAATGACTCATAAGCAGCAATAGGAACACCTAAATATAAGGTGTATTCTGTCTTATTTAATTCTAAAATTAAACGGTAATTTAAATATTGACCCAGAGCAATATGGAAATCAAAAAATGCTGAGTCACTCAAAAAACTTTTGACTTGTACTGCAATCTTTTCTCCGAATTTCTCAGCTACTAACAGCCGTTCTGAAAGCAAGTCAACTCTAATTTCATCTTCCTCAGTAAACAAAATCCTCAAAGGGTCATGTGTGATCACCCACTGTTCTTTCTCAAGACCTTTTTTGAGTGCTTTGTAGAATCGGTCTTTGGCTAACATTATCCCTCGCACACCTGTTAATCTGATTTTATATCAGTAAGGTATCCCAAAAAATCCTTGACTAAACTTCTTTAATCATTAGTTATTGCTCATGAGTATTGACTTTTTAGCACTCATGAGTTCTGATGCGAAACCCCATTTTTGTAACAGTTATTTGCTATCAGTTATTAGGTTATCAGCACATCTGGCTCCAGAGGGGCGCTACGATGGGGAGGGAGTAATTTAACGGTGGGATGAGTTAAGCTACGATATCTCCTATTGCCTCGTGCAATGACGTGGGGAGTCGCGCAGGTTAAAGACTAAGATGACAGAAGAACTCAAGACACAGAATACAGACAATCTTGTTACCATTGCCAAGCAATTTACCCTACAAGGGAAGGTTACGGACGTCCAATCCTTGGGAAGTGGTAATATTAATGATACTTTTTTAGTGAGTCTAGATTCTCCAGAGGAACAGCATTTTGTTCTGCAACGCATCAACACACAGGTATTTCGTCAGCCACAACTGATCATGCAGAATATGCGTACCTTCACTGAGCATATTCATAAACGGCTACAAAATGCAAGTCTCAGCCGTCGCTGGGAAGTACCTCGGGTGTTGTTAACCAAGGATGCTCAAGATCACTGGAGAGATGCTGACGGTGAGCAGCGCGTTGGACGGGTTCCCCGGCTTGAAGCGACTGCGTTAGCGCAGCGGAACCGGAGGTTCTCCCCGGAGGGCTCGTTTTGGCGGGCAATCAGTTTTATTGAAGGTGCACAGTCTTTCGACACGATGCGCGATCGCTCACACGCCAAAGAAATTGGCTACGCTTTGGGGATGTTCCACAATCTTATCAGCGACTTGCCGCCGGAAAAACTTGCTGACACCCTGTTCGGGTTCCACATTACGCCGCTGTACCTGAAGCACTACGAGGAAGTTCTGGCGAAAACTAGTCCGCGCCAATCTCCGGAAGTGAATTACTGCTTACAATTTGTGAGCGATCGCACTAACGTCGCACATGTCCTTGAAAATGCCAAAGCCACAGGTAACCTACCACTGCGCCTGATGCACGGTGATCCAAAAATCAATAACGTTATGTTCGACACTGTAACCCAGCAAGCTGTCAGCGTGATAGACCTCGACACTGTTAAGCCAGGTTTGGTACATTACGATATTGGCGATTGTTTGCGATCGGGCTGCAATCTCGCCGGAGAAGAAACCGAGCAGTGGGAAAGCGTTTCTTTCGATACTGATTTGTGTCAGGGAATTCTACAAGGCTATCTCTCTGTGGCAAAGGCGTTTCTCACCGAGAATGACTATGCTTACATATACGATGCAATCCGTCTGATTGCGTTTGAGTTGGGACTGAGATTTTTTACTGACTATTTAGCAGGGAATGTCTACTTCAAGGTAAAACACTCAGAACACAACCTTGCGAGGGCGCTTGTCCAATTTCAACTCACCCAAAGCATCGAATCTCAGGAAACAACGATTCGCAACATAATTGAGGATTTGAAATGAGCAACCAGACGTTTTCTCTGCAACCCTTTCCTTCTGCTGAACCAATACCTAATTTAAAGATTACAGGCAATATCGCCCGACAAGCGAATCAATTCACTATCCACTACGCGCTTCTCGGTGATTTAAAAGAAGTTGTCATTCCTACACCATCAGACACACCAGCGCGAAAGCACGAACTGTGGAAAGACACCTGCTTTGAGTTCTTCCTTGGTGTCAAGAATTCTGACAGGTATTGGGAATTCAATCTCTCCCCAGCTGGAGACTGGAATGTCTATCGGTTTGAAGCGTATCGTCAAGGAATGCAAGAAGAAACAGCTTTTACAACACTCCCGTTTCATGTTGAGTATCTATCGGACAGTTTCACACTTGGGTTGGATGTCAATTTAGATAAAATCATTGCAGCAAACCAAGCCCTTGAAATTGCCATCACCACCGTCATTAAATATAGAAATGAAGTGTCTTACTGGGCGTTGACTCATCGAGGAACTGAGGCTGACTTTCACCGAAGAGACAGTTTCATCATTGCGTCTTGAAATCCAAGTTAAAATTTCGTGAAGTTTTTCGATATTGGCAGTCATTTTGTAGTACCTAAGTTTGACAGCCTGTCTTTTGACAACAACTGCTGGAAACATCAAAATTATGGTGATTCTTAAAGAATATGCCAATTCTCGGGAGAACACGGGATGAAAAAGATTTTTTCAGTATTGTTGTTGGTGATGGTAATTTTTACCTTTGCCTTCAATTCTCCAGCTCTTGCAGCAGACGCTGCTAAGGGAGCTAAACTCTTCAGTGCCAATTGCGCTCAGTGTCATGCAGGTGGAAAGAACCTAGTTAACGGTGCCAAAACCTTAAAAAAAGAGGCTTTGCAAAAGTTTGATATGTACTCAGAAGAAGCTATTATCACCCAAGTGACAAAAGGTAAAGGTGCCATGCCTGCCTTCAAAGGTCGTTTAAAACCTGAGCAAATTGGAGATGTAGCAGCATATGTGCTCGGACAAGCTGATAATGGTTGGAAGTAAAAATCAGTACTAGTAATCTACGTACAAATATCAGCTTTATAGGTAGGGCATTTGCCTTACCTACTATTTTGTTCTGCTAGCAATGTGAGACATTCTTATGAATCGCTTGAATCGCTGTTTTCGATTCACGCTTGAGTTTGGTGTTGCTGTGGTACTTGCTTATTTTGTGCTGATTTCACCAATACACTTGTCAGCTACAGCCAGCACCCAAGTCACAGGGGATGACTTCTTTAAGATGGGAGTCAAAAATGTGCTGAACGACAACTATCAGCAAGCCATTAAAGATTTCACTCAAGCAATTGAGCGCCAGAGCAGTTTTGGTGCGGCTTATAGTAATCGATGTTTCGCTTATCTTCAATTAGAAGATTATCAGAAGGCGGTAGCAGATTGCAACCAGGCGATAAAAAATGCACCAAACGGTGCTGAGGCTTATGTGAACCGTGGACTTGCCCAGTACAGACAAGGAAATTATCCGGCTGCGATCGCTGATAATAGTCAGGCGATCGCACTCAAACCCTATGATTTCCGAGCCTACTATAACCGAGGGATCGCGAATGCTATGTTAGGAAATCACCAACAAGCAATAGCAAACTATAATTCAGCCTTAAGTCAAATTTCTCCTTATCCAAGTCCTCTACTTGCAGATATTTACAATGATAGAGGGATATCTCGTTTTCAGTTGCAAGATTTCCAAGCAGCCAACCACGACTTTTCTCTAGCAATTCGTCTCAATCCTCAGGACTATAGAGGTTACTTTAATCGAGGTTGTATTAGTGGCAAAAGCGGAGATAACAAAAGTGCAATTCAGGATTTTACTGAGTCACTGAAGTTGAATCCTAACGATGCTCATGCTTATTTTAACCGGGGTATAGCTTATCATGAGCTTGGTTATGAACAGACTGCAATACCAGACTTACAAAAAGCGGTTAAATATTTTGCAAACTTGGGACAAACCACCTTATACGAAAAAACTTTAGATTTATTGAAGAATTTACGGCAGGAACTTCTATTTTTATCAGAAATAGCTCTTGTTTCATTTTGGTGAGCTTTTCTTGGGTGAGAAATTAAACTGAGAGAGTTTTTCGATTGAAAAATCCTCTCAGTTTAATTTCTACTTACATTTGTTCGCTAGAAAGCTTAGGTAGTTGCTCAATGGCTTTTGACCAAACTCTTTTGTAATCTTCAATTGCGCCGCTGTAATCTTTAAGCTTAGAGCGAGCGTTACCTCGGCTAATATAAGCTTTAGGATCGTTAGGATTGAGCTGTAGAAAGTAGGTGTAATCTTCAATTGCACTATGATAGTCTTTTAGCCGAGAGCGGGCATTAGCTCGATTGATGTAAGCTTCAGCATCGTTGGAATTCAATTCTAGACACCGAGTGTAATCTTTAATTGCGGCAGTGTAATCTTCTAACTCACAATAAACATTGCCCCGGCTAATGTAAGTCTTAGCATCATTCGGATTTATCCACAAGCACTGAGTATAATCATCGATTGCACCAGTGTAATCTTTGAGTAGAAAACGAGCATTTCCCCGGCTGACATATGCTTGTGGATCGTGAGGATTCATCTTCAAAGATTGTGTGTAATCCTCGATCGCGCCACTATAATCATTCAAATCACAACGAGCATTACCCCGTTGAATATATAACTTGGCTTGATCAGAACTTAGTAACAGAGTAGCGGTACTTTCTTCAGGCTGATATTGGGTGTTACTTAAGGTAACGTAACTCTCCGCATCGTCAGAATTAAATGGCAGATACTGGATGCTATCCTCAAATGTGTTACTGTTATTTTCCAAGATAGAGTGAGTGTGAGTCTGGCTGATATTGATATCACTGTCCATATCCATATCAGTGGAATGGAGTTCCAAATAATGGGTGTGTTCTACAACTGCTTCTTTTTTGTCAACATCAGAGTAAGTAAACCCCATATCACCAGGAATCAAATTGTGAGGATGAGGGTGCATGGCGCTACTGTAATCTGCAACTGCTCCTTTGTAGTCTCCTAACTCAAAGCGGAGCAATCCCCGATTTTGGCGAGCTTCAACATCGTTAGGATTGAATTGCAGATACTGATCAAAATCTATCATTGCACCTTGGTAGTCTCCTAACTTTTGACGGGCAAGCCCTCGGTTATAGTAAGCCTTAAAGCCGTTAGGATTAAGTCTCAAGAACTCGTTAAAGTCTACAATGGCTCCTTTGTAGTCTCCTTTTCGAGCTTTTTCTTCTCCTCGGCGGTAGAAAACTTCAATAAAATCCTGTTGCTGACGAAGCTGTTCTGCTGCCTGCTGTTGTTGAATAATAGTATGTGATAAAGTTATCGCATGGCGTCGCAACTCAAATTGTGCCATGACCTGACTACTCAATGCCCGTAGTGCTTCCACCTGTTCAAGACTCAAATCTCGAGGCATAACATCAATGACGCATAGCGATCCAAGTCTAAATCCCTCAGGTGTAATCAGGGGTGCGCCAGCGTAGAAACGAATATTGGGATCATCGAGTACCAAGGCGTTTGTTGCAAACCTAGAGTCTGCCAACGCATTTCTGACGATTAATGGTTTTTGCTGCAAAATGGTGTAAGCGCAAAATGCAAGATCCCGACTTGTTTCAGGTGCTGTTAAACCCACCTTCGATTTAAACCACTGCCGACTCCCATCAACAAGGCTAATGATCGCAATTGGAGTATGACAAATTTGTGCAGCTAGGAAGGTTAAATCGTCAAAGACTTTTTCAGGATGAGTGTCAAGAATTTGGTACTGGCGCAGTGCATTGAGTCTATCCAATTCATTGTTAGGGAGTGGGGGTTGTGAGTTCATCTTTCTTTGATAGATCTTCAAAGGTTAGTTTTTGAAAAAATGTATCTTCTTAATATGGTGTTGTGCTTCTCAAGTACTTAAAGACACTCAATTTACTTGTGCAATGCGAGTCAAAAAGCCCTTTGAACTGACTAATTACTGGCTGCTAAAGCGGTTACAGTCATATCCTGTTAAAAACCAGATCCAAATTGTGACTCGTTTCAAATTTACTATATAACATTCTGTGTATCCTAAATAACACTCTATGGTTATAAGAAGAAGAATAAAATTATTACATCTACTTTTAGATAGAATTTTTAGTGGAAATGATCTTTTTGTTTCATGCTCAATCAGAACAGAAGCTTAGGTACTTAGGCAATGACGACACTTACATGTTTGAGGTATGTACAAATATAGGAATCCGGTTTTATTTGTGAACTAACAAAGTCAGGGCAGGGAACGCTTAACAGGGAACAGGGAATAGGGAAGAAGCAATAAAGGTGTACGGGGTTTTTTAAGCGCAAAGCGCAGGCTGCGGCAACAAAAATTAAATAGGAGTCCTACAGATATATTTGACATGTTACAAAATTTATGCAAAGTTCTTTCAAATTTATTTATGCAATGATTATTATCATCTAGCAGGTAACTTGATTGAGCAACTTTACTAAGTATAAATGAAATGACTATAAATGCTAATGAAATTCCTGGATGAATGTTTTAAAAAAATTATGGTTATCAGTGATAGTACTTATGGGAGAACATTTACCTGAGCGCAATACGTCTGAAGAAGAACGTTTTCAAGATGACTATTATTCCTACTTTGAGTCGCCGGAAAATGCCCCTCGATATAAACCGGCAGTTTCTTTTCTGGGTGACGCTTTTGAGCAACAGTCATTTTCATTATTGGATCTGGGATGTGGTAATGGTGCTTTGTGTAAGTATTTACCTGAGCGCTGTGACTACTTCGGAGTCGATCACAGTGAATTGGCTATTGAATACTGTTTAAAGCTCTACCCCAACAGGAACTTCGTTGCTAAAGATCTATCGGTTGTACTGCCTGAACTTGTTGCAAAGAACAAAAAATTTGATGCAGTTGTTTTATGCGGACTCCTTTTTCATACTACTGACAAGGAAACCCTAGAAAAAAAAGACGATCAGGAATTCATTCAATTTTGTCTGGGCAAAATAATAAGTGACAAAGGATATTTGGTCATCACTGTACCTTTTGCCTACGGCGATCATCCATCTCATAATCTGTATACCCGAGCAGAATGGCTACAAAATTCCGTAGAAGAAATGCTGGAAACTGCCAAGGCAAAAATTGTTTACGAGAATATTTCTCTGCTGCTCGGCTTGGATAAAAAGATTCGACAGCAGAAAACGACGCCTGACTGGTTTGTTCCAGATAGTAGCGCTGACTATTCCAATAAGTACGCTGGAACATATATGGCAACTTGGACATTTATTGGCTCCTCCTCGGTACGTTAAATCCTAATCTTTAGTTTTTGTGAAAAAACTTCTTGAAGCAAGACAGAAACACTTCAAGAAGTTTTTATTTCATAGTTAGCTGTGAAATTTATTGATGAATTTTTCACAGCCTATTTTACAGACTAGTCATGACTTGAGCTAATTCCTTAGATAAATCCACCCTAGATTCTTGAGATTTTTGAAATAAAACACCAGCTAAAAAGTAATAATCGCCAGAATAAAATGCCATTTTGTTTTCTCGTAATTCCTCTATGTGTTTTTTCACTTTTGGCTCAGAGCTATAGTAGCCAAATTGCAAAGGTAAAACCACAAAATTCTTTACATGGTAACCGTTGGCTCTTGCATGATGAATCGTACTTTCTGGGTTGGAAAAGCTAGAGACTAAAAGTAATACATTATCATAACCTAATGATAAGAGTTCGTTGGTAACTGTTGCTCCATCTTCTCCACCAAATAACAAAGGCATATAAATATCATTATCTGGTGCAGGGAGATAAGGTGGATTAGCTACTAGATACTCTGCTTCGGGTTGAGAAAAATCAAACAAACTGGAATTATAGATGATGTATTTATGACCAAGATTATATTCATCTATCGTTGAATTAGCGGCTTTCCAAGCAGAAGAATTTAATTCAAATCCATGTATGACACCATCAAACCGGTTTTTCAAGAGTGAATTAATAACTGGACTGCCATCTCCTGAGCCAAATTCAACAACACATTCCGATTTTTTACAATTTCTCAAAACCAAGTTTTCCAAGCAATGGGAATAGAAATTAGATTCTTCAGGGCAAGAAAAAATGTTTTTCATTTGACTTTCACTATCTGTAGATTACATTTGTTATGAAGGGCAGTGCTCACCCTAGGAAATTTTGCAAAAAGGCAAGCACAAACTGTTCTTAAGCCAAGCAATTGATGACTAAAGAAATAGTTTGCTCTTAGGTAAAGACTAATGAGTTTCTAACTTTTAAGATGTTTTAGATAGATGAGGCAGCTTGTTCTGCTTCACGTATTGATTGGACAACAGCAAAGCTCGCGCGATCGCCCATCAGCTTTTCTTGGTCGTACCCCAACACTAGTTCCCACGCCTCATTGGGATACATTTGGGCTAAAGGTAAAGCCACATCATCCAACATCCAGCGTCCGTGGCGTTCATCTTCCCGAATGTGCAATTCCCAATAACCCATCGCTGCGTCAGACAGTCCAAGTCTTTGTGCTGCAGCAAGATAGTTTCTATAAGCCGCAGGTCCTGCTATCTCAAAATAGGTTAACCCACCACTATACCGTAGGAAATGACGCTTGCACTCAGTCAGTAGAAAGTTCTGATTAGCGCAGGCCAGAACTTCCCAAGGAACTAAATCGAAATATCCTTCTGGTTCAGTATTCATCCCAAATTCAGTCAGCATTTGGGCAAAAAATGTAGAGTGCTTGCGAGAAAAACGACCGTTGCCGTACTCTTCCAACAGGACTCGCACCAAAGTACACTGTACTTGATTAGCAGCGCCACCCAAAATGCGGGAAAGACGACTACCTTCCACTAAACCGTCAAACGAGCCAATAGCCAGTAAGTGACGGTAGCCAGCCTCGCTCATTTCCTCCCGGATGTAGCGACTATCTTCTGATAAAGGCGGTTCTAAATCGTAAGCACCACGCTCAACGAGAGCTTGCTTAACATCTAGTTGTTGCAATGCAGCCACATCGATTTGTCCAAGTTCCCACTCTTGCCAAGCTGTCTCAATTTGGTCACGCACCTTATGTAAGTAAGGAGAACGCTCGTTTATGTAGTGGCGTAGATCATCGTACCAAAACAGATTTAATCGATTAATGCGATATAGTATGCGTTGGAGAAAACGATGGGCTGCATCATCACCAGCGCCATTTTGATAAGCAGCAGAAATTGCTACACCGAGTGTGTCTTCAAACTCGTTCTTCTGTGAGGGATCTGCATCTAGTTTTTTGTCTAAATTTTCTGTTGCCAGCAGTTCTATAAATTGCTGCTCAACAATATCGTAATTTATACTTACTTTTTCTGGTATCTGCGTACTCTTTGCTTCAACCTCGGCGAGAGGAGATATCATTAAATTGCTTTGCATGGAACATTTTACTAGTAAAGGCTGGCATGAAATTATTTCAGCGTCTACTATCTAGATTTCCATTAAGTCAATTTAAGTACATCTCCCACGAGTGATAAAGAAAAATTAAGTTATTGATAAAAAATTCAGTATACAGGCATACAAAGATCAGGAGATGGGGAGATTC
This sequence comes from Brasilonema angustatum HA4187-MV1, assembly GCA_019359695.1. GTDB lineage: Bacteria > Cyanobacteriota > Cyanobacteriia > Cyanobacteriales > Nostocaceae > Brasilonema > Brasilonema angustatum. Next base: position 37,517 of record JAHHGV010000038.1, on the reverse strand, counting down.
AAAATTTTGAATTTTGAGTTGATATGCTGCTTGTCACGCCAGTCCAGAAGGGCGGAGGACACCTCCGCAAGGGACAACTCTTGGCACAAAGGCTGGCTCCGCTTTTGTTCAACGCGGACTGGTAGGTGCTTGATTGGCAGGTATTTGAGTCATTAGTTTACTTGGTGGAATTTGTTCAATAGTAATCAGTGCTTCCATCACTGACTTAGCAACGGGTGCTGCTACAGTACCACCATAGGCATTTTGACCCCTGGGATCATCAATCAATGCCAACACAACATAGCGGGGAGATTCCACAGGTAAAATACCCACAAAGCTAGTGATTTTAGCTCCGATGATGTAGCCACCAGCGCGACTAGCTTTTTCGGCTGTGCCAGTTTTGCCTGCGATGCGATATCCACGAATTTGTGATTCTTTCCCTGTTCCGTCATCAACCACAGTTTCCATCATCTCTACAACTTTTCGGGCAGTCGTCAATGAGAAGATTTGACGGGGTGCAGCTCGATTGGGTGAGTAGTGGATCTGCCCTTTGGTATCTACCAATCCCTGGACTACGTGGGGTGTGACCAATTTACCCCCATTCGCTAAAGCACCAAGCATTTGCACCAACTGCAACGGTGTCAACGAAAAGCCTTGACCAAAAGAGGTCGTTGCTGGTTCAACTGGTGTAGCAAGAAATTCTTGCTGGCTTTTAAGCTGACTGCTAACAGTGAAGGGTAAATCTGTATCAACGCTTTGCCTTAAACCCAAACGTTCCAACCAACCGTAGTAGACAGAGGGTTGCATTCTTTGGATAATTTTCACCATGCCTATATTACTGGAGTGCTGCAAAACCTGAGCGATGTTTATCCGCCCGTAACGTTTGTTTTCAGCATTCTTGATTGTTCTGTCACCTACTTGAATGTAACCAGGGTCATTAAACATATCTTCAGGTTTAATAATGCCAGCTTCCAAACCAATAGCTACATTCAAAGGTTTGAAAGTTGAACCTGGTTCATAGAGATCTGCTACTGTCCAGTTTTTAAATAAAGAGATATCGGCTTTAGAGTATTCGTTTGGATTATAAGTGGGCTGAGAAACCAAAGCGAGTAGCGAACCATCCCACGCATCCATAACAATCACTGCCCCTCGTTTTGCTCGGTACTTTTGTATTTGTGCCTTAAGAGCAAAGCGGGCAACTCTTTGTAGACGGCTGTCTATAGTCAGTTGTAGTCGCAGATCATCAGAATTGAATAAACCGTCTGGAGCATAATCTGGCATCAGCGACCCGTTACCTGTTCTGCTGAGCCGTACCATATTCATAGAACGTTCTAGCAACTTCTCTTGGCTGTACTCCACACCAGCCTGACCACGACGGTCAAGATTAACATAACCTACTACTTCTGCAGCTAAATCCTGCTGTGGGTATAATCGGGAGTATTTTTGAATTGACTCTAGACCATTGAGATGTAGTGAAGAAATACGATCTGCAATTTCTTCTGACAAGGCATTAGCAAGTGTAATACCGCTTTTTTTACTGTCAAACTTTTTTTCTAACTCATCAGCATCTTGATCCAGTATTGGCGAGAGCAGTTCTGCCATCTGGTTGTTAGACTTTTCAAAGAGTTTGGGATGAGCATACAAAGTATATACCGGACGGTCAATTGCCAGCAAATCTTTATTGCGATCCACCACTGGGCGACGGGGTATAAAAGGTCGCAAATTCACCATTTGTTGGTTTCGCGCCTTTTCTGTTAGCTTTGCTCCCCGTATAATTTGTAAATTGTATAAATTAACACCTAAACCGAATCCAGCCGCAATCAGAAAGCTCCAAACAATGAGAAGTCTAAATTTTATGTTGGGTGGTTGCTCTTGCGTGGAGTCAGCAAGTTTGCCATTCGCCTCTCGTCTCGAACCCTTCTGTTGTCGCTTCTTGAATGATGGTTTCGGAAAGTTAAAGTTTTTTAATTTTGTTCTGCTTGATGATTTTGGCATGAAAATAGTCCTTTGTCCTTTGTCCTTTGTCTTTTGTCTAAGTGCCAATGACCCTTCGGGTGTGCGCAAAGCGCACGCCTTACGGCGTTAGCGCAGCGTCTGGTGGAGGAGATACGCCAGATGCCTGGCTGTCGGGAAAACGCCACATGCGACAGATTGCGGGAAGCCCTCCGGGGATGACCTATGCCCTGCGGGCACGCTGCGATAGCCGTAAGGCATGGCGGAACGCCATAGAGCGGGGGTGCCTCTTTCAGAGGAACTTCGCTCTTCGCAATCGACGCTCACCGCCAAGACTGCGACCCCCTCACCTTCTGGTGCGCGTCTAAGCCTGTGAAAGCCTAGTCGAGCAGTAGCTCCCCTCCCGCAGCACTGGTCTCACAAATGACAAATGACAAATAACTAATATCCCAGTGGATTAGGGGTATGCTGTTGTATTTCGGAATTTGGTGCTGTGGTGGGTACTGAGTTAGGCTCAACAGGTGCTGGATTCAAAAAAATCATTTTATCGGGAGAAGGCGATACGAGTTTGGCAGGTGGACGTTCTGCTTCTTGTGCCATTTTGTTTTTTAGTACCTCGTTAGTGGTCATCAATTGGCGCTCATGGCGTTGCAAGTTTTGCATTTTACGGTATGCTTGACTCCAGAGTTGTTGAGAATACACAGTCCAACCATAAACCACAAGTGTTACACTTACCAGTGCAAACGCCATAATTGAAGAATAACGATGTAAAGTATACAAGCGCAGCAGCCAGGAAGGTACGGACTCAGCAGATGGCATCACGGGCACAGTTGACGCTTTTTGTTTGCCGGGGTCTGACACTGATGTTGTTGTCTGTTTCTTGGCGCTAGAACCTTCCCTTGCAAGTTCTTGTGGAGAGAGTGACGATTTTTTTGACGAAACCCCTTGTTTTCTGGTGGATACTGGTGTATACACAGCAGGCAGATCAACATTTGAAGTTTTTAACTGCTTTGCCTCTGGGACTTTTTCAGGTTTGGTGGACGCTTTTTTTTGTTGAGCAGAGCGACGTTTTCTGCGACTTTTCACTTCTGTCGGGAGCCTACCGCCCGTCGGATAAACATCTGATTTACGTGCTACAGCCATAATTGTTTGGAATTTTTGGATTATGAGACTTTACTGTATGCTCATTGTCTGTTTTTACTCTTGTTATTATTGCCCATCAGACAATAACCACAAATAACACCATTAACTCGGTCAATATATTGTGATAGGTAGGCGCACTAATCTTTGTATCCTTAAGAAACATGGCTTCCTAAAGAAATTTAGATTTCTTGATAGTTTTGGAATCAACCCTGAATATCTTGAGTGCTCAGGTATCGTATTTAAAAGTATGACAACGCATTGTCACTATAAGCAAGAGTATGCGAATAAAATCGGAATTTTTGGTATGATATCGCGCTCCGTGACTTAATTTGGTAATGCTACCCTAAACAATTAAGTTACCCTACAATAAACTCAGGAATTTTGCTTAAATCTGTGATATCAAGTCACTTAAAAAAAAGCAACAGATAGGGTATCTTAATCAACAGACTAAAATAGTTCTTGCCGCAATTGGTGAAAGAGGAGTTATGAAAGTAAAAATCGTTAGTCTTGCATTAATTCTTGGTCTGGCCGCAGCTCTCGGAGCTTGTGAGGGTGGCGGTGGAGCACCCGAAGCCAGTCCTGGAGGTGCTGGAGGTGCTGGAGGTACTGCTACTACGCCTGCTGAGCCATCAGACGGTGCTAGCCCTTCTGGTGGTGGTATGACAACTACCCCTCCCGCAGCTGGTGGCACTACAGCTACTCCTCCCACCTCTGCTACTACTCCTGCTACGCCAAGCAAGACTCCTTAATAGCAGTCTCAAAACAGCTAAAACACTTTGTTGTAGTGAGGAGCACTACATTGGTTGAGTTGATACTCTCAAACTCATAGATCTAGACGGCTATGTTTTAAGAGTGCATTAAGTTAATCACGCTCGCTGACCCTTACGGGTTTGCAGTCGCTTCAACGGGACGGCACGTGCGTGAATGTCGGCTAAGCCGGACGCCCTTCGGGTATACGCTTTGCGCACGCCTTACGGCTAACGCCAGTCGCCAAGGTCGGGAAAACGCGCTGTGTTCTACTTGGGGAGACCCCAAGACGAGCCACTGCTGTAGGACGGTCTCCCGCTCTCACGGCATGTGGCGTCGGCACTGGCTCCCCTCCTGCGCCGTGCTAGTCTCACCAGATACCTAGGTCGGGAGTGCCTCATAGAGAATTCCCAAAGGTGCGCTACTCACAATTTGTATTAACCTACCTAATCTGGAAAAGTGCCCAGCCAGTAGCACCATTACTTGCTAGACTTTGACAACAACTTCCCCAAGAAACCCGGTTTCATAAAGAAACCGGGTTTCTTGGCAGGTAAGCTGCTGGAAAGATAAAAATATAGGAAGTAGAAGACTAGGATCTGTTCAAAATTCATGCATTCAAAATATGCCTCTGCCACGCTCTAGGCTCACAAAAAGAAGAAACTTTCTTCGATCAAGCATCCTGCCAGTTGACTGTACGTATTTATTATGTTGTTTTTGATACTTAAAAAGATTGCGACAGATAGAACCTATATATGAGCCATCATGTGTCGCATTCTTTTTTCAAAACGGTATTAGCTTATGACCGGGAATAGAGGGAAAATGAGAAAAGTGATAAAGTTTCTGCTTTTAATTGTCTGTACTAGCATATTGGTAGGGTTAAGCACTTCACAGGGAGCATTGGTCATGGCATTACCGCCAGAACAAGATTTACCAGAAGAAATATTGCGAACCCAGGTTATTACAACAGCGCGATCGCCTGTTGATGGTAAGCCCCTAACTGCTGGAGAATACGCTCAATTGCAAGCCCAGTTGCAAAAAGCTCCCCCACCAAAACTTGATCCGCGAATTCAAGATCAAGTTTTTCTGATACGACTGCGTAAGACATTGCTTCAGCTTTTCCCATTTTTAGATATTTGATATCAAGTCCAGTTGATTAGTTATTATTCCTAAATCTATGCAGAAACCGAAAACCCTTTCTCCGGTGCTCTTTTCCCCCTGCTCCCGAAGAGTCTTAATGATAAGTCTTTAACCGGACACGATATGAAGGGTATGGGGATAAAACAATGAGTGCACATCATCCCACGTTCACTACTCACTCAACCGATGAAGCACATTCTTCCAAAGGTACTCCTTCCAAGGTACGATCACTATCACAACAAAATTTGCAAAGAAATGTAAAGAATGTAAAGAATATATATAGACGTTTTACAAAGCAAATTTACTTAATCACTTTATTCAACGAACGTAGGTAGCTCCATGTCTATGACCACGATAGCCCCAGAACAAGTTAACAGCATCGTTTGGAATCAACATCAAGATCCGTTTGAAGTACTAGGTGCCCATCCTATAGAACAGAATGGTAAAAGCTTTTGGGCTGTGCGAGCCTACCTACCAAGTGCGAGTGAGGCGTGGGTTATCCTTCCTGAAGAACGGAAGGAATACCCAATGGAAGCGGTGCATCATCCCCACTTTTTTGAATGCACGATAGAAACAAATGAACTGGCGAACTACCAGTTACGGATAAAAGAAGGGGAACACGAACGAGTCATGTATGACCCTTACGCTTTCCCTTCTCCCCGCCTGACTGAATTTGATTTGCACTTGTTTAGCGAAGGTAACCATCACCGGATTTACGAAAAACTGGGAGCACACCCCACAGAAATCAACGGTGTTAAAGGCGTTTATTTTGCTGTTTGGGCACCGAACGCCCGTAATGTGTCAATTTTAGGAGATTTCAATCTTTGGGACGGTCGCAAACACCAGATGCGTAAAGGTCACACTGGGATTTGGGAATTGTTCATTCCCGAACTTGGTGTAGGAGAGAGTTACAAATACGAAATTAAAAACTTTGAAGGACACATTTACGAAAAATCTGATCCCTACGGTTTTCAACAAGAACCCCGCCCCAAAACCGCATCCATTGTCACTGATTTGGATGCCTACACCTGGAGTGATCAACAGTGGCTGGAAAAACGGCGTAACAGCGATCCCCTCACCGAACCCCTTTCAGTTTACGAACTGCATTTAGGTTCTTGGTTACATGGATCTAGTGCAGAACCACCACTACTGCCCAATGGTGAAACCCAGCCAGTCGTCACAGTTTCAGAACTCAAGCCAGGCGCACGCTTCCTAACATACCGGGAACTAGCAGAACGGCTTATTCCTTACGTTAAAGATTTAGGATATACCCACATTGAAGTGCTGCCTGTTGCTGAGCATCCCTTTGATGGTTCTTGGGGTTATCAAGTCACTGGGTATTATGCTCCCACCTCCCGTTTTGGTAGACCAGAAGACTTTATGTACTTCGTTGACCAATGCCACAAAAATGGTATTGGGGTGATTGTAGATTGGGTTCCCGCTCACTTCCCCAAAGATGGTCATGGTTTAGCATTCTTTGATGGTACTCACCTTTACGAACACGCTGACCCCCGCAAAGGCGAACACAAGGAATGGGGTACTCTCGTGTTCAACTACTCCCGCAACGAAGTCCGAAATTTTTTGGCAGCAAATGCCCTCTTCTGGTTTGACAAATTCCATATTGATGGTATTCGCGTTGATGCTGTCGCCTCAATGCTTTATCTTGACTATTGCCGCGAAAATGGAGAATGGGTTACCAACCAGTACGGCGGTAGAGAAAACCTGGAAGCTGCAGATTTTCTGCGTCAGGTCAATCACACTATTTTCAGCTATTTCCCTGGTATTGTCTCAATTGCCGAAGAATCCACCTCATGGCCAATGGTATCTTGGCCTACCTACACCGGAGGCTTGGGTTTTAACTTGAAGTGGAATATGGGTTGGATGCACGATATGCTGGACTACTTCAGCATGGACCCCTGGTTCCGCCAATTCCACCAAAACAATCTCACCTTTAGTATGTGGTATCACCACAGCGAGAACTACATGCTGGCACTGTCCCACGATGAAGTGGTGCATGGTAAGAGCAATATTATCGGCAAAATGCCTGGAGATAGATGGCAGAAGTTCGCTAACGTGCGTTGTTTGTTTGCTTATATGTTTACTCACCCAGGTAAGAAAACCATGTTTATGAGCATGGAATTTGGACAGTGGAGTGAGTGGAATGTCTGGGGTGACTTGGAATGGCAGCTATTCCAGCATGAGCCACACCAACAGCTAAAACAGTTTTTCAAAGAGCTAAACCATCTTTACCGCTCCGAACCAGCTTTGTACACCCAAGATTTTGGCCGCGAAGGGTTTGAGTGGATTGACTGTAGCGATAACCGCCACAGCGTAGTTTCTTTTATCCGTCACGACAAGGATTCCGATAATTTCGTTGTTGTGGTTTGCAACTTCACACCTCAACCCCATTCCCACTATCGTATCGGTGTTCCAGAACTAGGATTTTACACTGAACTATTCAACAGTGATGCTCGTCAGTATGGCGGTAGCAATATGGGTAACTTAGGCGGTAAGTGGACGGATAATTGGTCACTTCACAATCGTTCATACTCGCTGGATTTATGTTTGCCACCCTTGGGAGTATTAATCCTCAAGTTAGATAAGGAGAAAACAGCACAGATGATGGAATGATTACTCATTCGTCATGAAATCAGTGAACAGGGAACAGGGAACAGGGAACAACTGATAACTGATAACCCTATGGCTAACGCCACGCCTTACGGCTATCGGGGAGAACCTCCGGTTCCGCTGCGCTAACGCAGTCGCCTAGGTCGGGAGACCCTCCTGCGCCGTGCTGGCTCACTGGTAACTGTATTTGTAGGTTGGGTTGAATATATGAGAACTGACCAAGCAAAGTTGAGTTTCTTTGTTTAATCCAATCTCTGTAATAACACTTAGCAGCTTGCTTATCATTCTTAATTGCTAACTGATGTTTACCTGTCCCAAGCCAAATCCTCAAGCTAAACTACGGCTATTTTGTTTCCATCATGCTGGAGGTGGGGCTTTAAGCTTTCGCCCCTGGTTAAATTATTTACCATCCTCTGTGGAAGTTTGTCTGATTGAACTACCTGGACGTGGAACACGGATGAAGGAGGCTTTGTTCACTCAGTTTGAACCCTTAATTCAGGCGCTAGAAAAAGCCCTGTTGCCAAGCCTCAATAAACCTTTCATCTTCTTCGGTCATAGCATGGGCGCAGCGGTTAGCTTTGAACTTGCCCGACGACTTTATCAAAATTATCGCTTGACTCCATTACATTTATATGTATCTGGTCACCGCGCTCCACAAATTCCCGATCCAGAACCACCTATTCACGATTTGCCAGAACCAGCATTCTTAAATGAACTACGCCGCTATAACGGCACGCCCAAAGAAGTACTAGATAACTCCGAACTCATGGAACTGCTTGTTCCAATCCTGCGCGCAGATTTTGCTGTTCTGGACAATTACCTCTACACTCCCTCTGCGCCACTAGATTTTCCCATTACTGCCTTTGGGGGCTTACAAGATTGGAAAGTCACTCGTGAAAATTTAGCAGGTTGGCAACAACAGACTAATGGTGCTTTTTCACTACAGATGTTTCCTGGAGATCATTTTTTTGTGTACTCATCCCAGTCACTCCTGCTACAGCGGCTTTGCGAAGAACTGGATAGCTATATTAGCAAGTTTGTTGTGTAATTTTTTCTAAAAATACCCTTCTTTCTCAGCAAATTTTCGTAAACGGGGAAGACACTGCCGTTGATAAAAACTACTCAAAGTGGAAACAGGCAACTTAAACTCCGCTGATAGTTCCTTCCAACTCACTTCTGGTGGCATACGTTTCAAAATTAACATTTGACAATTCACTTGCGGATGTCCTTGAATGTATGTCTGGCGCAGTTCTCCATCAGCGTCTTTCTTTGCCCAGGATCTAACGTTTTCTAAAATAGGAGGAATATCAGGTTCAGCAGCAAGGTTATCTACAGGATTAACAATTTCACTTGCTTCACCCGAACGAGACTGATTGATACTAGGAGAAACGATTCTGGCTTGTTGTCGTTGATGATCACGGTAAAAATCTTGCAGTCTGCGTTTGAGATAAACATTCAGCCAAGTTATAACACTACCTAAAGAAGAATCGTACCTCTGACCTGTTGTTCCTTCACAAATGTTGCGACAAAAATATAACCAAGTTTGTTGCAATGCATCCTGATAGTAAGGAGTCGTTTCCCTCCAGAGTTTGCTTGAGGTTAAGCGAATAACTCGCGTCAGCAGTTTTTGACGTTCTGGGCTTCCGGGTAGGTGTTGACAAGCTTCGTCAACTAAGCAGGATAACAGTTCCTCATCCATAGCATTTGTGGCAAAACAGCAAGCATTATCAGTATTGCTCAGAAACTGATTCTATAGTATTACCCCTCGTCGCGATATTATATGCTATGCCCCTTTATCAGAGGTCTGTTTTGGCAACTATTCAGTGTAGAAATGTAACGTTTTCCAATATCCAAGCGATTCTGTTTGACAAAAACGGTACGTTAGAAGACTCAGAAGCTGATTTACGTGCCTTCGCACAAAAAGCTGCACGGATAATTGATGCCCAAATTCCTGGAACTGGGGAACCGTTGTTAATGGCGTTTGGCGTTAATGGTGATCAGCTCGATCCAGCAGGTTTAATCTCGGTGGGGAGTCGTCGCGAAACAGAAATCGCTGCTGCAGCATATATTGCAGAAACTGGACGGAGTTGGTTTGAGTCGTTAACGATCGCCCGTCAAGCTTTGGACGATGCTGAAAAATACCTTGGCAATACGCCTTCACCTTTGTTTGTAGGTAGTTTGGAAGTGCTAAAGTCTTTGTCGGAAACTGGATTGAAATTAGGAATTCTTTCGGCGGCGACAACCCAAGAAGTGCGTGCTTTTGTCAAGCATCATCAATTAGGTGATTACCTTCAATTATCTATGGGAGTCGATAAGGGACCAAGTAAACCAGATCCAGTTTTATTTTTGAACGCTTGCCAAGCTTTAGGAGTCGAACCAAGTGCCACGCTGATGGTAGGAGATTCTGTCGGTGATATGCAAATGGCACGTAATGCCAAAGCTGCTGGTTGCATTGGTATCACTTGGGTGGGGAAGGCAGAGAATGTCAAAGGTGCGGATGTGGTGATAAATCGACTTGATGAAATTCAGGTTGTTAGTGAATAAAGTATGGTTCGATTCCTACAATTGCCCGTAACGGTACTGCGCTCCGCGCGTACGCGTAGCGTCAAGCCTCCGGCTTATCGCTTAATTCATACTTTGATTTAGCAACGCTTTCAAAAGTGCATAAGTTGATTTGAGTGAAGCCTATTTAAATATTGAGAAGGAAAACTTCTATCAAAGTTGTTCCACATCCAAAAATATTCTATATTATCTAGGTGAAATTATGACTATCCAAGTGAATGATCAACCTTCCCCTTCCGATAAATCCCAAAGTCCATCTTCTAATGTAGCTGGTGTACCTCCAGGACTAGGAGGTCGTGGTTTGCAGCCTAAAGGCAAGGAAGTGTCAACAAATTAGAAAATATTCCTCCAAAATAAACATTAGTTCAGACAGCTTAAGGCTTTGAGATTAGTTTTCAAAGATGTGTAAAAAATATAGAGCGGATTTCAACTGTATTGCAACAAAGTGACAGGCACTATAGTTTCTGGAGATGTCTATTTGATTCGACTTTCTCTAACATCATCGCAGAGATTCCTGTTTTTCTCTCTGCGATTTTCACTGGGGTTATGCAGGTAGTCCCATAGCCAATCGCAGCTTTTTGTAAGCAGTTCTTTGGTATCACCAATTTGCCACAATTTTATTGTGCCATCCGCTCTGCTACCAGCAAGCCATTGTCCATCCGGACTAAACGCCACGCTATAGACACTTCCTTGCTGCATAGAGATGGTAGCGATAAGTTTGCCCGTTAAATCCCACAACTTTGCGGTGCCGTCATCTCCGCCAGTAGCCAGTTGTTGACCACGTGGACTCAACGCTACGCTCCGGACTTTTCCTTGTTGCGTAGGAATGGTGGTAATGAGCTTGCCTGTCAAATCCCACAATTTTATGGTGCTGTCATCTCCGGCAGTGACCAATTGTTTGCCATCTGGGCTGAACGCTACGCTCAAAACACTTTCTTGTTGTGTAGGAATGGTGGTAATGAGCTTGCCTGTCAAGTCCCACAATTTTATGGTGCTGTCTTTTCCGGCAGTGACCAATTGTTTGCCATCTGGGCTGAAGACTACGCCATAGACACTTCTTTGTTGTGTAGCAATGCTGGTAATGAACTTGCCTGTCAAGTCCCACGATTTTATGGTGCTGTCTTTTCCGGCAGTGACCAATTGTTTGCCATCTGGACTGAACGCTAGGCTATAGAGCTCCCCTTGCTGTGTAGTTATCTTGGCAATGAGCTTGCCTGTCAAGTCCCACAGTTTTACGGTGTCCTGATATCCAGTGGTAGCAAGCTTTTGACCATCTGGGCTAAAGACCACGCTCCAGACACTTGCTTGCTGTGTGGTCATCTTAGCAGTGCGATTGCCTGCTAAGTCCCACAGTTTTGCGGTGCTGTCATCTCCACCGGTTGCCAACCGTTGACCATCCGGACTGAAGACCACGCTATAGACAGGTCCTTGCTGTGTGGCAATCGAAGTCACAGGTTTGCCCAAATCCCATAGCTTAGTAGTACCATCAGATCCACCAGTAGCTAGCCATTGACTCTTTGGACTGAATGCCACACTCAAGACACTGCCCTGCTGTGTAGCAATCGAAGTAATGGGTTTGCCCGTTAAATCCCACAGTTTTATAGTGGCGTCAGGTCCAGCAGTAACTAACCGCTGACCATTCGGACTGAACGCCAAGCTCCAAACTTGCTCGTGTTGTGTAGCAATTGAAGTAATGAGTTTGCCCGCTAAGTCCCACAGTTTAATCGTACCGTCGTTGCCAGCAGTGGCAATACGTTGACCATCCGGACTAAACTTGACATCAAAAACACTCCCCTGGTGTGTAGCAATTGAAGTAATGGGTTTGCCCGTTAAGTCCCACAGTTTAGTCGTACCGTCGTTGCCAGCAGTGGCAATACGTTGACCATCTGGACTGAATGCTACTTCATTGAGGCTCTTCTGCTGTGTAGCAATCGAACTAATGGGTTTGCCCGCTAAGTCCCACAGTTTAATCGTACCGTCGTTGCCAGCAGTGGTAATACGCTGACCATCCGGACTAAACACCACACCATAAACACTTTTCTGCTGCGTGGCAATCGTGACAAGGGGATGGCCTGCCAAATCCCACAGAGTCGTACCATCGTTGCCAGCAGTGGCAATACGCTGACCATCTGGACTAAACGCCATGCTATAAACTTCTTTTTGGTGCGTGGTAAATTTGACAGTAAGTTTGCCTGTCAAGTCACACAATTTTACATCGCCGTTAAGTCCGACAATTGCCAACCGCTGACCATCCGAGCTAAACACCACTTTCCGAATACTTGTCTTCTGCATACTTTGCCATCGGTTGCGTTCTCGGATCTCACTCGCAACCCAAATCAGCATACCAACAGTCTGATCATTTACATCCTTGCGTCCAAACAACAGATGCCTACTTTGTTGCTCTGCATTCACAGCGTCTATCATCGCTTCAAGCGGCTGATTAGCGAGTAGATTCGCCTTTGCTGATTGGACTAAGGTTAAAATGTTGCGTTTTTGGGACTCTGTCCATTGAGCGAATGCAAAAATGCCTACAGCACTAATTAATAGCGCAGCACTCACTGCACCAGTTGCAATCCTCCTAGCTTGCCTGATCTCTCGTTGTCGAATGCGATCGCGCCTTCGTACACTAGCATCAATAAACTGATTGGCAATATCACAAAACCCACCCAATACCTGATTAAATACCTCATTCAGTCTAAGTTCCAAAGCTTGCTCTAGTCTCGAACCGCTCCACAATTCATCATCTGCTTTCTTTATTTGCCAGCGTGCGACATCTTCATTCAAACGGTTGCGCAGGGCGATCGCTTGACGGTTTTCTCCAATCCATTCATTCAACCGTGTCCAAGAAGTTAGCAAAGCTTCATGAGCAATTTCCACAGTGGAGACTTCAGACTGAGGTTGACGATTACTGACTAACAAGTTTTGATCAATCAACTGAGTCAACACTTTTTTTTCGAGTTCTTCGCTAAACTCAAATCGCGTCGCCCGTCTACGAACGGGTTTCCACTCGGTTCCCGATTCTTCATCCCCACCAATCTCAACTAACCTCAGAAAAATGCGTTTTGTGCACGTTTGCTCTTCTTTTGTCAAGTTGTTGTAAATTTTCTCAACTCGTTGGTGGAGTGCGCCCCACACGCCACCCAACTGCCGATAGGTACTAAGATTGAGAGTGCGATCGCCAATATCGTGATTTTTAACCTCTGTTTCCCACACTAAATTTAGTGTGTATTGCAACAACGGCAAATATCCTGCCTGTCCTTGTACATTTTTGATGATTTCTTCTACCAATCCCTTTTCAAATACCACTCCATGCTGAGCCGCAGGCTGTTCGATTGCTAACCGCAACTCATCTTGTTGCATCTCAGCAATAAATGGACGATGTTTATCTGTAGCTTTTACAAGCTGGGGATAAGGACTTAATTGATCGAGAAAATCAGCCCGCATTGTCGCTACAATTTTGACAGAACGCTGCTTAGTTTTACTCAATTGCACCAAGCTGGCGATAAATTGGTTACGCTTTTCTGGTTGAGTGGTAGTGAACAACTCCTCAAATTGGTCAATCAAGATGAACCAATAATCATCAGGCTGCTTGAGCCGAGTGACTACCTGAGTGAGCGTGCCTAGTTTCGCCTCACGAGCACCTTGAACTTGTGCTTGCTTATATTTACTGAGTAAACTAGCATAAAAAGATTCAAAAGGATCACCATCTGGAGTAAACGTCAGGTGTACAAATCGCGAACCCAATTTCTGTGACAGCCAGGGAATTAAACCCGCTCGCACGACTGATGACTTGCCACTACCACTAGCTCCTAAAAGTAAAATTAAGTTAGTTTGTTCTAGTTCATTGACCAAACCTGTGAGAAATTGGTCACGACCAAAAAATAAATCTTTATCTTCTGGCTCAAATTTCTTTAAGCCTTTGTAGGGTGAGGTTTCTATGAATTGACGGGTTTTAATCTCTTCAACAGCGATTTGTAAAATCTCTGTCTTGTTAAAAGTAACAATGTTGCTGTCACCCTCAATTTGGACATTATCATCGCCGATTGCAGCCAGCATTCCACCACCTAATGTGGAACCATCAACTTGCTGTGAAATTCCTGGCTGTTGCGCGGATGGTAGATTGCTTCTGGGATCCAAAGGCTGGTTCATAGGTTAGTCCTACTCTGGGAAGAAATTCTGAGCGATACCTAACCAAGTCGATAGTTGCATGAGTATTGCTTTTACATTCTCCCATAAGCCTTTAGTAGATGCCGAGGTTTCACTTATAGTTTTTAATGTTTCAGCCATGCGTTTGAGATTTCCAGCTGCGAACTGTTTATCTGGATCATTTGATTGAACTTCTTCAATAGATGCTGCCAAATACCTGAGTGATTTTTCTTTTGTGATAGTTGGCAATTCTGGGAATTCCTTTACCATCTGCTCAATTTGCACTAGCAAGTGAACGGCTTGTTGTTGGGTAAGCTGTTTTTCATTAGCAGAGGCAGTATTTTTAATCCTCATAGTTTGTTGGTTGTAGTCGCCTTGTACCGCTTGCATCCCACCGTACATTTGTCCACCACTCAGACTTTGAGAAATTCCACCATAGTATTTTGGCTGTGAGTTGTTTTCTGCTGATTTTGCCAGTACGACATCTCTGGAGTTGGTTTTGGGTTGTGTTTGTTCACCACTCGTTTGTTCTCCCCAACGGAGCAATCGCCGTCTTGCTTTGAGTACTGGTGTATCTGACTCTGGAATTCCCTGTAGATCAACAGAAGCACAACCCACTTCAAAACAATCCTCATAAGATCTGCCAGCACCCAGTGCATCATAAAATCCAATGGCAAACTCAATAGCAGCCACATCCCCAATTGCCTGATTCATGCCGACGACATAATCTATATGTTGGTGAATAGCTTCTGCTTGAGTTTGTGAATAACAGGCATTGAGTAAAACACACTCAATCTTGTCTTGAAACAATCCAAATAACCTTGCCAAAGGTTCTGTACTCACGAGTTGCACTTGCCCAGAATTATTCTCTAAAGCTAAGCCAGTACTACCTGAACCATGCCCAGAAAAGTGAACGATCGCCGGTTGGTATTCCAACAGTGCACGGCGCAGATCTTCAACTCGTATCGCAAGGGAGGTAACGATTTCAAACTGCTCTCGATTGTTAGCACGTTTGATCGCCGCCTTAATTTCCCGCACTTCTTGGTCTAGGCGCAGTTTATCTGTATTTTTAGGATTGGCTGATAATATTAAAATTTTTTTCATCATGTTATGTGTTCTGGAATACAGTTTTTGTATAAAATAGTTAATTCATGATGGCTACTTAATTGTTTGCTCACCTAAATCTTGAATAGTTGTCAGTCAAATCAACTTATGCAGCAAGTTTTAGGTTCTTTACTCAACAGCCAGGAGAAGAAAGAGCTAACGTTCGTTAACTCTTAATATTGCTGAATTCTGTATTCTGATATCAAAGTTAGTATGAAAGCAATTGTGCGTTTAAAGCTTTGGTAATGCGATCGCCACTTTCTTCCAAGTGAGCCAGCGTGTAAATATCCAAGTTGCCACTGTGTTGTTTAACACCAGCATCGATTGCTTTATGCAGTTGACGCAATTCATACCAAGCTATTGTACGACCATCTTCAGGCACATAAGTCTTACGCAACACCATGCTTAGTAAGATATTCAGATGTTCACGTTGCAGGGAACGGCGGATGCTAGAAATTGACATATGTGATTCAGAAGTGAAAACTTCTGTCCAAATGTCTTTTTGCAATGTGTCAAACAGTTCTGGTATTGTCAGGGATTCCCCAGGCAAAGTTTTTAGTTCTAGATCCCGTAAACGATTTAGGCGATCGCCACTTAATAAGCTTTGCAATATCACGCTTTGGATGTACAAAATCCGCTCATGAATTGGATAATCGAGACGGTAAACAGGTATGGGGTTACCCCAGTGTGAAAAACGTGATGGTGCTAATTGATTTAGCAAATGTGGAGAGAAACTGAACGCATTTTCTTCAAACACATACTCATGCAAATTTGTCAATACTTGACGTTGTTTTTCTAGAGGAACTGGTACAAAATGAGCATGAGTCTGATCTAAAGCATGGTGACGCCTAAAAGACTGCCCACCAATGTATTGAGTCAGCAAGGTGGCGTTACGGAAATAGTAGTTCAGTATTCTGTTAAATAACAGACGTAGATCACCATAACCTTCTGCTCTTAATGGAGAACCCTTATCCAAACGCTGCCACATCATCCGGGCATTATCCATTTGCCATTGAGAATAAACTAACACATCACTACTCATGTCCCAAATATTTGCCAGAGGATTGATATCCGAGATATCTTCATCAGTTGCGTAGGATAATTCTGGTTGAGGCGAGGCTAAAGCAATTTGCTCTAAAAAGGGCTTTTCAGTAACAGGAGTCATTGCTTCAAGCATGAAATTTGAGTATCTTTTGTAACCGTACTCAATAGCCCATTCATCGTAGGGACCAATAACCGCTGGAAAATAATCGCCTTGCTGTACTCCTTGTGGTGCTATGTTCACAGGTAGATAATCCATCACTGAACCTACCAAACCTTTGGTGTGAGTGATTTGTGTGTCGTTTAATTCCCGTGGCGCTAACATTGTGCTGCCGTGAAAATTGTGGCGTAAACCAAGAGTGTGTCCAACTTCATGAGCGATCAGAGAACGTAAATATTGATGTACGTACTTTTTCATTTGGTCACTACTTGGTGTAGCATCTTGCACGAGTGAGAGCGTTAATGCTCCCATTGCGGCTTGAAAAGATGACTCCATACTGTAGTAGAAGTCAGAATCATTAGACCAAGATTCTCTGTTTTCAACTCTTGATTTATGAATTCCAGTCGCGTAAGGCTGGTTTATTTTGACCCCTCGGCTCCCTTCGACTACGCTCAGGGCAAGCCGCTCGGGGTCAACTCCAGACTTTGCATAGATACTCGTGGAGTAGAGGTCGTCTGAATTTGCTTCTATTAATGTGTGATAATCTTGCTGAAGTGAACGCACCATATTGGCATCGACAATGATGTCTGCATCCAATATTTCCCCAGTGAATGGGTTAACGCGCATTGGTCCTCTGGCAAAACCTGCATCTAGAGAATTGAACCAGCGAATTGTGTTGTAACGCACATCTGCGGGATGCCAATCAGCATCATCTGGCATTTGGCGGACTTCAATGGCGTTTAGACATCCTACTTTTTCAAATGCTTTGTTCCACATCAAAACGCCTTCACGAACTGCGTCGCGGTATTCCAAGGGTACGGCATTTTCAATCCAAAACACAATCGGTTTTTTAGGTGGAGACAAAGCAGCATTTGGATCAGATAATTCCAGATGCCAACGATTGATGTAACGTACAAATGGTTCTTTGCTATGATTGCCAGAAAACTCTTGGAAGGCAGTAATAAAATATCCAACTCTGTCGTCAGCAAGTCTGGGAATATAACCGTTGTTTTCTCGGAGTTGAGAAAAACTATAATGTACTTTGAGCGTGAGTGCCCTGCTGTCAGGTAAAGTAATTAAATTTGCTCCTTCTGGTGATGAGAAACCATAAATAGAATCAATCTCTAGGTTGAAAGGAAAGCTGTTGACATCACCCAAATATGACTTATTTTCTTCTAACTGATATTCAGTTTGCAAAAAATATTTTAATAGAGGAGTTAATCCCGGAAAGTCCTGCATCAGCAGGTCATTTATATCAATAATAAGATTTTTACTGTATGGGTCGATACAAACTATATTCACTGCATAGAGAACAGAGTCGCTGAATGAACGAGCAAGCGATCGCTCTTCTGGTTGTCCCGCTTCTGTACGGAACTTCACATTACGAATGACAAAGTGCAAATTATTGTTAACTCGCTGGAAGTAGAACAGAAAATCTTGCAACGGGAGTCCACTATAAAGTCCGCTTTCCCCAACGCCTGACTCCAACGTCACGATACCCAAGTAATTTTTGTTGAGTTGTTCTGGCTTAATTTCCCAATAGATTTCGCCAGAATCTTTAGCGCGATAAAGCGTAAAAAGTCCCTCTAACTTATCTGCACCTTTAATTATCTCGCGAAATCTTCGGAAATCGTCTCTTCTGTTCTCTTTAAAGAGATTGTCAGCAATTGCTAACTTTTCCATTCCTGGAATTGTATTTAATTGCTGTACATAAACATCTGAAAGTTGGTTAGCTGCCGCGTCATTCGCTCCTAGCAACAGGTTGTAGAATAAGGCTATATATATTAATAATCTTGTTATCCAGTTTTTCATACTTCAGCTTCCCGTGGTAAAGCAGATATAAAATCTGCATCCCTCTAAAGTATTAATAGATTACCCGCTTTTCTCTTTGGAATAAAGTTATGTATTTTACCAAAGTTACTAGAAAAGTATGAGTTGATGACTGGTTAATTTGCCACCATCTCACCAAAGTTGTATATGTAGTTGCTCGCAATAGGCAGACGCCTTTATACATCGACAAATCCCCTACTGATTGATATGCGCGTTGCATTCATGTCGGGTATGTCCTCCCCAGGCGACTGGCGTGAAACCTCAAGGCGATCGCCCACTTTGTGCACAACAAAATTCTGTTATTCTGTTGGCATTGCTGATTTGAAGTATGAATTCAGCTTTGTCATGCTGAATGCAGCGGAGCGAAATGAAGCATCTGCGAGATTCTTCGCTTCACTAGTTCCTAAGAGGAACCGCTACGCTGCGTTACGCACCCTGCGGGAAGCCGCAAAGCGTCTACAGAATGACAATTCATACCCTGATTCAGCAACACCATTCTGTTCTTTGTAGCGTGCGCCGTCTTCGCATGCGTAGCAATAAAATCGTTAATATATCAGTTGAATAACGAAATTTTGTGACTAAGCATAATGACTATTAAACGACAACTTATTGAAGAAATTGAATCGACTTCAGAATCTCTGTTAGCAGAAACACTAGACTTTTTGCGCTTTTTGAAAACTCAGCAAGAGAAATCATCAGAAGCGATATCTCCACCTCACCAGAACGAATCGCCAACGTCTATTCATTCTTATGATTCACAGAAAACTTCATCTGAAGCATCTCAACTTTCTTACACTCCTGCTTCTGGGCGTTCTATACTCAGACATGCAGGAACATGGGCTGGTGATGACTACCAAGAGTGTCTAGAACTCGTTTATGCCTCTCGCGGTAAAGCAAAATTTGATGATAACGAGTTTGAGTAATGTATTTGTTGGATACGAATCACTGTAGCAGCATTCTCCTTGGAGAACCAAAGGTCATTCGTCGAGTTGCAGAGGTAGGAGAGTTCAATGTTTCAACTTGTGTGATTGTCCAAGGAGAACTTACCTACATGATGGAAAATTCTCGACAAAAGCAAACTAATCTGGCACGGTTGGCAGAATTTATTGAAGATATTCGCATCTATCATGTAGATAAAGATACTGCTACTATTTACGGTCAACTTAAGGCAGCTTTATTCAACCATTTTGGTCCAACAGAGAAAAGTAAGCGCAGAAAAACTAAAATCACTGATTTGGGATTTGATGAAAATGACCTTTGGATTGCTGCCATTGCTGTACAATACAATCTCACCGTAGTCTCAGCTGATAGTGACTTTGACTGCATTCAGCAAGTTAGAACGTTATCTTTAGAATCTTGGCTTTGAATGAAAGAGCGATCTGCCGAAGGCAGCAGCGAAGCTATCGCCACCTAAAAGCGCGTACTTTGCGCGATCGCCGCAATCCAACCTCACCCTCGCTTTTTACTGCGTAAAAATCTTTCCCTCTCCTTAAGGAGAGG
The DNA here is from genome assembly GCA_019359695.1 of Brasilonema angustatum HA4187-MV1. GTDB lineage: Bacteria > Cyanobacteriota > Cyanobacteriia > Cyanobacteriales > Nostocaceae > Brasilonema > Brasilonema angustatum. The sequence goes on along the minus strand of JAHHGV010000038.1, from coordinate 17,587 downwards.
GATGCCCGACAGGGCAGGGTGAGGTAACACGTATGAATGCAACACGCCCACCAATCCCACAACCCAACTCACCGACGATCGCCAACATCATCACACAGCTTGCGATCGCCATCCTTAACACTAGGGTTATACTTCAAATAATCATGCGCCCAAGCGCAACCGCGTGCCAGTAAGTCATCCAAATCCAGATTCCACAACCGTACCGTGTTGTCATCACTACCAGTGGCAATGGTTTTTCCATCGGGGCTGAAAGCGACGCTCCAGACAGAACTGCTATGACCTTTGAGGGTTATCAGTTCCTGCCCTGAGAGATTCCACAAGCGTACCGTGTTGTCAGAACTGCTAGTGGCAATGGTTTTTCCATCGGGGCTGAAAGCAACGCTCAAGACATAACCGCTATGACCTTTGAGGGTTGTCAGTTCCTGCCCTGAGAGATTCCACAGCTTCACCGTTTTAGAACTGCTAGTGGCAATAGTTTTTCCATCGGGGCTGAAAGCGATGCTCAAGACAGAACCGCTATGACCTTTGAGGGTTGTCAGTTCCTGCCCTTGCAGATTCCACAAGCGTACTGTGTTGTCAGAACTACGAGTGGCAATGGTCTTGCCATCTGGACTGAATGCTACGCTCCAGACAGAACTGCTATGCCCACTTAGAGTTTTGAGTAGTTGTCCATCACGATTCCATAAGCGTACCGTCTTGTCATCACTTGCAGTGGCAATGGTGTTGCCATCGGGGCTGAAGGCAACGCTTGTGACAGAACCCCTATGCTCAGTCAGGGTATTGAGTAGTTGTCCATTACGATTCCATAAGCTTACCGTCTTGTCATCACTTGCAGTGGCAATGGTGTTGCCATCCGAGCTGAAGGCAACGCTTGTGACCGGACTACTAAACCCGGTGAGGGTTTTGAGTTCCTGCCCTGTGAGATTCCACAAGCGTACCGTGTTGTCAGAACTACGAGTGGCAATGGTTTTGCCATCGGGGCTGAAGGCAACGCTTGTGACCGGACTACTAAACCCGGTGAGGGTTTTGAGTTCCTGCCCTGCGAGATTCCACAAGCGTACCGTGTTGTCAGAACTACAAGTGGCAATGGTTTTGCCATCGGGGCTGAATACTACGCTTGTGACCGGACTACTAAACCCGGTGAGGGTTTTGAGTTCTTGCCCTGTGAGATTCCACAAGCGTACTGTGTTGTCATCACTTGCAGTGGCAATGGTGTTGCCATCGGGGCTGAATACTACGCTTGTGACCTTACCGCTATGCCCTCTAAGAGTTTTGAGTTCCTGCCCTGCGAGATTCCACAGCTTCACCGTTTTGTCACTACTACCAGTGGCAATCGTCTTGCCATCGGGGCTAAATACTACGCTTGTGACCTTACCGCTATATTTTTCCAGTTGGTTGGGTTTAGATATTTTAGAAATAACTTGATTAAGAGCAGCTAGTACTTTTGTTTGAGTATTTGACTCTACATCATTGTCATATCTTTTGAGCTGTTTTCCTGCCTTTAAACCTTCTACTAAAGCATCTAGTGAATTAGAACCAGCCAAGTTTTGTGCGGTGAGGGTATTTAAGATGATTTCAGCATTAATTCGTCGTCTCTCTGCATCTTCTTTTGCAATAAAGGCATATTGCGCCAGTGCCCCCATTGAAATTGCCCATACTACCGCAAGCCAGGGTAACGCTGGCTTAAGGCTTTCCCACAACTTTCCTGGCAAATGTTTGTTCACCCACTTTAAATCAAACACTTGCTGATAAATTCGATTCCGCACTTTCAAAACATTTTGCTCACGCCGCACCACACCCGATAGCTTCAAGTGAGATTTAACTATCGATTGCTCCTCATCCAAAACATCACGCTTACCCCGACGAATTTCTCGATAGACACTCAAAACACCTTCTTTGTCTGGTGCGCGTTTTGTCAGCATATCGCGGACAAACTGCAAGTTATTGTCTTGCTCGCTCATTGCACCCAAGAAAGTACTGCTCACTAAGCCGTCAACATCAGCTTTTGACAAAGTTTTCTTGTCCTGCTGGCTAATAATGCAACAAAGACGCTGCGATAAATACGGATGTCCCCCTGTCCACTCCAGCATCCATTTCAACACCTGTTGCGCTTCCTGAGTTGACAGCCCTAGTCCTTGTGCCAGTGGTTTTGCCTGCTCAAAAGTGAAATCAGTCAAGTCAACGCGCTGACCGATATTAAACGGTGTACGCTTGGAGTCACGTATCAAATCGCCCGGAGTCGCGACACCAATCAGGACAAAAGAAAGACGCTGAAATTCTGCATCTGAAGCGCGAGCAACGTAGAGAAAGCGAATAGCAGCAAAAAAATCATCAGTAAAATCTAAGCTGAGTGTCGTGTCAATTTCATCAACAAAAATCACTATCGGTTCGGCAACTTCTTGCAGCAACACCTCTTGAAAAAATGAAGTCAGCCGTTGCGTAAAACCCAGATGTGAGCGTTCTTGCCACCACTGCACCACATCTGTATCCAGCATTAGAGTTCCTTCAATAACTGTGAGTAACCCCAGATACCATTGTTCAGCAGTCACCTGCACGCCCACCTGAGTCAAATCAATCACAACCGTCTGAATTTCTTCTTCTGCCAGTTGTTCAGCAGTCCGCACCATTAGGCTAGATTTACCCATCTGGCGTGAAGTGAGGATATACACAAACTTATTTTCCCGACACAGCCCCAGCAATTCCTCATCTGCTTTGCGGGGAATGTAGACACCATTTTGGTTGGCTTGCACAGTACCGCCAACAGTGTAAATGCTTGGGTTGTGTCGAGTTTCAGTCATAGATAGAATTTATAGAACGAACCGCAGAGGGCGCAGAGGGCGCAGAGAAAAAATGGTAGGTTGGGTAGAGCGTAAGCGAAACCCAACAGACGCTTAATATTGTTGGGTTACCCTCCGGGAAGCCGCCCTCCGGGCGTCTACGTTCCTCAACCCAACCTACGCCTGTCATTGCGAATGGAGCGGAGCGGAATGAAGCAATCTCAAACCGTTGCGATTGCTTCGCTCCACTTCGTTCCGCTCGCAATGACAGATGGTACCTTTGATTGCAACTTAGTATTAGCATCACTCACGCAAGTTCTCCCGGAAATACTCGGCATAAAGCTGACAGCGTGGCAAAACAGTTCGTCCTTGTTCGCGCACCAAACCCGCACCCCGCAGCCGCCAGAAGACACGCTTATCATCACAGGTGTTCTGGCGAATGACTTGCAGCAGCCCTTGAATCAATTCTGTTTTTTTGTGCAGTAGTGAAATGTGGTGACGCAGATGATCACCAAAAGCACCATTACCAGCAGTTGCATTGGCAAACAACTCGGGCGTGGAAATTCGCTGACTCGCCACTAAGTAAAGCGCCCGCCGCACCAAATAAGGATGCCCGCCCAACAGCAATATCAATTGTCTTTCCTCACTGGAGTTGAAAGGTGAACCGTGACGGCGATTGAGATCAGCAACCTGTTCTGGTGTAAAATCTTGTAATTCAATCACCTGTCCCACATTAAAAGGTGATTGGTAAAGGTCGTCAATCAGCTCATAAGGTTCTGTGGAAGTTACCAATGTCAAATCCAGTCGCTTCCAAATGGGCATTGTGGCGCGGCTATTGTGCCAATTGCGCAACATCCCAAAGAAATCATTGCGGAAGTCGGCGTCAAAAACCTTATCCACTTCATCCATTGCCAAAACCAGCGGCGTCTTGCCCAACTCTTTCAAAATATGGCGTTGAACATAGCGCGTACAACGTTGACTATTTCCCAGTGGCGTCTTCCAATACTCCTCCACTCGATCTTCCATTTCCAACTCATAAGTCAGCCAGCTGCAAAAGCCCCGAAAGAAAAGTTCAGCATCTGTGAGGGCGGCTTTGTCAAAAAGTTGAAAATCTAAGAAAGCAATCCGCTTACCTGCATTCACCGCAGCTTCAATTGCGCGAATCAACAGCGAACTCTTACCAACTTGTCTTGGTCCTTTGATAACGATGGTGACTCCTCGTTGAGCAATTGTCGTGAGGGCGATCGCATCCGATGAACGTTCCACATAAAATGCAGATTGGCTGTCCATCGTCCCTTCTGGCATTTCCAACCTTACTGGCTGGGCTGAAGCAAAAGGTCGAGGTAACGGTGAAGGTTCGCTTGTTTCAAGTAAAATCGCTTTGGCTTGCGCCTTATCAATCGGTAATTCGCCGCCGCAGACAGCTTGTGTCAACTCTGCTATCAGCCGTGGCGTATCCTCTTCACCTTGCCAGAAAGCCCAGTTGATATTGTTCAGGTAAGCACTCAAAGGATACTGAAACGGTTCTCGATATCCCAAACGTACCGGGAGAATTACCGGACGCCCTCCCTGCACTTGCGCCATATCGTGCGCCATCCGGATTTCTTGCTCCACCATCTCGCTGTAAACTGAGCGAGACGAAAGGAAAACGATGAGAAAATCAGCTTGACTAATTTCCGCTTCAATGCGTTCAGCCCAGCGCGTCCCAACTTGCATTCGTTGATCGATAAAAACCTCGTGCTGCTGCGACAGCGCTTGAAAAACCTCTAAAGCCACTGGTTCATCCGGCTCAACATCACGCTTATAGCTGATAAAAATACGCTGGCGCGTCGTCTTCTGTGCAACGGGATGATTCAGCAATTTTCTTTTAAACACAGGTGTTTGGTTTTCCTTCAAACCAAAAAGCTGAGAACAACCCAACTCATAGGCAAACTCCATCTCTTCCCCAGCCGCTAAAGCATCGTAAAACGCCACAGCAAAATTAATCGCAGCTTTATCCCCTATCTGCCGATTCATCCCAATCACATACTCAATGTGTTCGCTAATCGCTTCTGCTTGCACCTGGGAGTAACAAGCGTTCATGAGAACACACTCAACTCCCTTTTTAGCAAATAGCTTAAACATACTCGCCAACGCATCTGCTTGCACAAACGCTACCTGCGCCGTCTCATCCTCCAACACAATTCCATCTTCCCCAGCACCGTGTCCACAAAAGTGTATAATTTGGGGCTGAGTGTCGAGGATTGCCCGATAAAAGTCGCGCGAACGAACCGCCCATTTTTGCTCTAGCTTAAACAGTTCCCGCTTATTTGCCCGTCGCAATCCCTCATCAATTTCCCGTACCTCTTCATCCAGCCGCAACTGGGAAGTATTTCTTGGATTCGCCGCCAAGAGCAAAATTGTTTTGACACGGGTGTTTTCACTCATAGCGCGAGATGCAAGAAGTATGATAAATTACCTTTTTGACAGAATAGACTATATATGGTATGTAGACCAAATCAGCACAATGAAATTTTTTGCTGATACTCACACATTATTTTATAGATAAAACCAAAGTTAACTTATACACAACTGAGGTGAGTTCACTGGTGAAGAAACACATGTAGGGTGGGCACTGCTAATCAGATCTTGCCTACTATATGAGAGTTTTAATGGCAGTGCCCACCTGAGAAACACACGTAGGTGGGCACTGCTAATCAGATCTTGTCTACTATATGAGAGTTTTAATGGCAGTGCCCACCCTACACTACTACTGGCTCCTTAACAAGCAAATTTCTTATCCGAACCGTATCGAGAGAAACACATGTAGGGTGGGCACTGCTAATCAGATCTTGCCTACTATATGAGAGTTTTAGTAGCAGTGCCCACCTGAGAAACACACGTAGGTGGGCACTGCTAATCAGATCTTGTCTACTATATGAGAGTTTTAATGGCAGTGCCCACCCTACACTACTACTGGCTCCCCTACACTACTTATGCACTACTGAGGTTCGCCTTACTTCTTCTGAAATAACCGTCGTTTGCGCCTCTTCTCACCCTCCTCTCGCAACGGTACCACCTCAGCTTCACTACTCTGGCGTGCAACCCGAATAATCAAAGCAGATGCCATCAAACTTGCAATCATCGAATTTCCACCATAACTAAACATGGGCAATGGCAAACCCGTTGTTGGCAAAGCACCAGTAGTCACACCAATGTGGAGTAAAGATTGTCCCACCATCAAAATTGTGACACCGATCGCCACCAATCGATACACTGGATGCTTTGCCTTCAGAGCGATAATTAATCCTAAAGTGGCGTATAAAGCAATCAGTAACAACAGCACGACACCACCAACAAAGCCAAACTCCTCAGCAAACACTGCAAAAATAAAATCAGTATCCTGAATTGGCAAATAAAACTGCTTTTGTTGAGAAAGCCCAAACCCGGCACCCCATTCTCTACCAGAACCCACTGCTAGCAAACTTTGCACCAGTTGATAACCATCGCCAGTTGCATCAGCCCAAGGATTGAGAAATGACAACACCCGCTTACGCTGATAGTCCTTGATACTGATACTGAGTACTGCCAACAACACTCCCCCCAATGCTGTTCCTCCTAAGTACTTGTAAGGTAATCCAGCAGCAAGGGCAATAAACCAAATCGTCATACCACACAATGCCGTTGTGCTCAAGTTGGGCTGTGCCAAAATACCCAACAGGACTAGACCAAAAATACCCAGCCAAAAGAAGCGAACACGCCAACTCAGGTTTTCCCACTGACCAAAAAGTCGCGCACTTTGCAACACCAAAAAAGGTTTAATTAATTCAGAAGGTTGAATTGGAATCGGTCCTAAAGCTATCCACCGGGATGCGTCAAACGCCTTCTTTCCTAATCCCGGTACTAGGGTGACGAAAATCAACCCCAAAAACACTATCACAAACCAATGGGATATCTTTAAAATCTTATGCAAAGGCAAATGAACAACAATATTGAATACTATTAAACCGACTAGTACCCACAAAAGTTGACGTTTAAAGTAGTAGAGTCCGTCATGTTGACGAACATCAGCTACGGGATAAGATGCCGAAAATAGCATCACTAATCCCACAAACAGCCAAACCAGCGTTAACCAGCGCAATAAACGCGCCTCTAATGCCCAGCTGGACACGGAGTCATCAAATAATAAAGTCAGGCGGCGTAGATTCACGATGAATAAAATTTAGATTGTAAGGTGCGATCGTTTAGAGTTGACGTTAATGATACCAACTTGCACTCAAAAGGGATTAAGTTGTTGATTCTGTGTTTCAGAATTAGACTTGAGCAAACTGAGAACTCCCACCAAGCAGCGGCGATCATTACAGTACTCAAACCTTGCGACAGGTATGAGAAGAATATTACGTTGTCAACCCAGATTTTACCCATCGAAATAAAATACCGCCAGATTTCCCCCACACCCTTAAGAAGTAGGGAGCAGGGCGCAGGGGGCAGGGAGAAAGAAGAGTTAACGTCCATTGAGATTCTTCCTCTCCCCATCTCCGGTGCTCCCCGCTCCTGGGCTTCTTCTCCCACATCCTTACACCCCTACACCCCCACACCCCTACACCCTTACACCCCTATCCCGATCAAGTAGGAGAAAAGTCCTGTTTGAATTTAGTACTTTTTCTCTACGACAAAAAAGTGAGATTTGGGACTTTTCCCCCATCTCAAAGAATCATGCAAATTCTTATGATTTTGATGTTGAACTCAATAAATTGGCAACGAGGTCATAATGAAACTCAAACTTGTCAAGATGTTCTCTCTAGTGATTGGGCTGACTTTGATAGCTGTTCCCTTAAGCGCACAAGCTTTACCTTTCCCATCAAGTCCAGCTTTCCATGCGCAAAACTTTCCCCAATCAGGACCACCAGGTCAACCTCCAAATATAAACCTGAGTGATGACCAAAAACAACGTTTGAACGAAATTGACAAACAAACCAAAGAAAAAATTGATGCCGTTCTCACATCAGAACAACGGCAGAAATTACAAGAAAAATTCGCTCAAATGAAAAACCGTAGAGGTGGGATGAACGGTGGCTTTGGTGGTCCTGGCCCTGGTATGCCTCCCCCAGAAGCAGGGAGAAATGGTCCTTTTGCTGACTTGAATCTTAGTAATGATCAAAAAGCAAAAATTGAGGAGATTATGCAGTCATCTCATGAAGAAGTGAAATCAGTGTTCACTGATGAACAGCGACAACAACTGGAGAAATTTCACCAGAACATGCCAAAGCGACCTCCATCAAGCTAGCAGAATAATCAGGTTTTTTAACCGCGTTTTGCGCAAACAAAAAAGAGGTCTACCTGACCTCTTAACAACTTCCTACAAGTCGTATTCACATAAATAAGTAGCCGTAATTAATTTGTAGATAGCACTAGTGGGAGCCAAAAATCTCCCTATTTTATTACCAACGCGGCTTTTCTGGGCAGCACTACATTTTATATTTAATTCAAAATGGCTACTTACAATAAGTGAGATTAAGACAAGCCAGTATTAGTTCCCCGCTTACCAGTAGCCAACTCTACCTTAACAATTGTGCCGCCTGCTTTTTGAATCCGTTGTTGTTCACTGAACCAGTTTTCGTAGGGAACTAACTTAGTAAAATAGGTATTTTGCAGTTCACGCTGAGTACGAGTTCGGGTTTTGCTAGGAACAACAGCAGTAATTTTAAAGTACCTTGCCATGTTTTGATATCTCCCTATAGTGAAGTGGAAACTTTTTTATTTCAAAGAATTATGAGTGCATATTTTATCTAATCACTCAAAGGCTGGAAATCAAGCATCAATACTAGACTTTTAACACTCATCATACATACATCTTTAGTAAGATAAGCGATTAAAAGTTCTAGCACTCACGATTGATTTCCAGACCTTACTTAATAAAGCCGCACTTACATTCTCAAGTGCAACCTAGCTTTTAGCTTAAGCCAGAGGAAATGTAATCCAAGTAAACACCCATTTCCTTACCAGCATCGGGACCTACCAAGCTAGCAGTCACTTCTTTGATTGCTTGGATAGCTTGCACGGTAGCACCGACTGGTACACCTAAGGAGTTGTAGGTTTCTTTCAAGCCATTGAGGACACGCTCATCCAATATGGATGGATCGCCTGCCAACATAGCGTAGGTAGCATAACGGAGGTAGTAATCCAAGTCGCGGATGCAAGCAGCATAGCGACGAGTGGTGTACATGTTGCCGCCGGGACGGGTAATGTCAGAATACAACAGAGCCTTAGCCACAGCTTCTTTGACAATTGCAGATGCGTTAGCGCTGATAGTAGTAGCAGCACGTACGCGCAGTTCGCCAGTTGAGAAGTAGCTCTTAAGCTTTTGAAGAGCAGAAGTATCCAAGTACTTACCTTGAACGTCTGCAGAGTTAATAACAGAGGTAATTGCGTCTTGAGCCATGTTAGTTAATTCCTTATTTCCAACCTTATTGCATTAGTTCAGTTTCAGCAGGGAAATAACTTCACCCTATTGCAAGCCACCGACTACGTAGTCGAAGTAAGAACTAGCTTCAGCAGCGTCTTCACCAGACAACAGTGCAGCTGCGGCATTCTTCAAACCACGGACACCTTCAGCAACACCGTCAATTGGAGTACCAAGGGACTTGTACATTTCGCGAACACCCACAAGCCCAATTTCTTCAATGGGGGTGACATCACCAGCGACAACGCCGTAGGTGACCAGACGGAGGTAGTAATCCAAGTCGCGCAAACAGGTAGCAGTCATTTCTTGACCGTAAGCATTACCGCCAGGAGAAACAACATCAGGACGTCTTTGGAACACTTGGTCACCAGCTTGCTTCACAATACGCTCGCGGTTGTCGGTGAGAACTTGAGCAATGCGGAGACGCTTTTCACCACTAGTAACAAATCCCTTAATCCGGTCTAGTTCACCAGGAGTGAGGTAGCGAGCTTCTGCATCAGCATTCACGATGGCCTTCGTGACGATACTCATTAATGGATTCCTCCAGTACTAAATAAAACCAGAATCTTAAACTGGTGCGGCTTTGATTGGTTAACTAAGCTTATTTTCTCATTTTTTAGATACAACAGCCAAACAATTGCTGCAACTAATACCTAAACGAGTGCGCTTGCGTAATGGCTAGTACATAAGCTCATAAACTCAGTTACCTTCCGGAATTATTTTCGGGCATTATGTTGAGCAATTATGACTGCTCTTAATATTTTGTAACATTGCTTTTCATGTTTACTGCCTTAGCGACAATCACAAAAGCTAATGTTGGCAAAGGTTAGAATACCTTTTGCGAGTCAATAGTCCTACGGGCAGGGTGTAAGGGTGTAGGAGAAGAAGCCCAGGAGCGGGGAGCACCGGAGATGGGGAGAGGAAGAATCTCAATGGACGTTAACTCTTCTTTCTTCCTGCCCCCTGCGCCCTGGTCCCTACTTCTTAAAGGTGTAAGGGGGAAGAAGTAGGGAGCACGCTAGCTCCTAAGAGGAGCGCTGCGCAAACGCTTGGGTGCAGGGTGCAGGGGGAAATTAGTTCACATTAACTAGTCTTCTCCCTACTCCGGTGCTCCCTGCTTCTGTTTTTCTCCCTACACACGCCCTTCGGGTTCGCAGTCGCCTACGGAGGGAGACCCTCCTGCAGCGCTGTCTCACCAGATACCTAGGTCGGGAAAACGCCAGGTGCTACAACGGGGGGAACCCCAACGCCAGGCCCCTACGGAGGGAAACCCTCCTGCAGGACTGGCTCCCTTCGGGTTCACCAGTCGCCTACGGAGGGAAACCCTCCTGCAGCGCTGGATTCACCGCAACGCACTGGCTCCCCTCCTTCAGTACTGACTCCCCTACACCCCAACTTCATGACTACATGACTATTGACGATTGACTGATTTCACTTAATCAAGCGCTTTCACGCTACCAAGGTAGTTACCCGCAGGCAAGGATGGGAACCGCTGGTATGGCACCACATTCTCACCAAAGTACTGAGCATACTCAGAGCTATTGACAATCTCCTCGACAGCAGCTTTTAAACCGCTACTTGCCAGTGAGTTGGTGTAATGGTGAATTTCCACCTGAGTTGCTGGCGCACGTCCCAACAGATGACGGAAGAGGAACTCAACCACTTTGGCGTTGGGATAGGAAACACAGAAACGCTGGCGATAAATTTCTGAGCTAGCAAGTTCACTCACAAATTTTCTCACAGAAATTTCACCATTGCGCAGTCTGCTTTCCAACTCAGGATAGTGGAAGTGATCACGAACTTGATCGCCATACACATCCATTACTTGAGAGTAAATAGCGTTTATCACCTGCTCTATCTCAGCTTGATTTGTATTTACTGTTATGCGGTAAATACGAGCTGGGTTGCGGCGGGTTGTATCCACACCAGATTCAACCAACTGTCCCTGACTGGAATTAAAAGAACGACCAACTTCGACGGGCTGCGGCTGTTCATTCTCAATTTCAGTGGATGTCTCTACTGTGTCTGCGGTTGTCTTTATGCGCGCCTGCACTGGCTCAAAGCTAGGGACAACAATATCTGGATTTTGCTTAGTGAGCTGGTTGTAGAGCTTTTGAGTATTCGGGAAGTTCGCCGCTGGGAAGGTCGCGAAGCGGTTGTAAGGTATTGTATCTTCACCAAACGCTTCAAGATATTCCGGACTGTTGACCATTGCCCGGATAAAGGCGCGAATACCTTGAGACGCTAGTATTTGATTGTACTTACGTATTTCCGCTTGATCCAGTGGAGCACGTCCCAGGAAGTGCTTAGTTCCTAGTTCAATGACCTTGGTGTTGGGGTATGGGGTGTAGAACTCTTTCAGGTATAGGCTGGAACAACCCAAGCCTTCAAGAAATTCTTTAACGGTGATTTCACCATTACCCAGTTTGCTTGAAAGCGCTGTGAATTCGTTTTTGACAATGTACGGTTCAATATTGCGCTCGAAAATCTGACGGTAAGCAGCACCAATAACTATTGCCACTGCAACTTTATCGTTGTTACCTGCCACCAACTTGAAGACTTTCGTTTGTTCGCGCTTCTTGCTGACCCCTTGGCTGATGCGCTGCTGAATCTCAAGTTCTGGCCGGTCTCCCACAGTACCGAGTTCAACAAATAGTGGAGTTGGTTCTTTCTCAATTCTCCGGGTGATATCTTCGCGGATGCTACCAACGCGCAATTTCCGTAATGCTACACCACCAGGAGTTAAGTACCGTTCGTAAGGAACTGTATCTTCACCAAATGCCTCACTGTACTCTACACTACCAATGATGGCGTCAACAACTGCGTAGAAGCCCTTCTTAGAGGCGAGGTCAAAGTACTTATTGTTTTCTTGACGACCGTAAGTAGGACGACCTAACAAGCGACGGTGGATGTACTCAATTGACTTCATGACATACAGGGATGTCCAGTACATCTTCCTGAACACATCGGACTTAGCCAAAGCGCGGATAAACTCCCGTACGGAGATGTCACCGTTTTCCAGCTTAATTTCTTGCACTTTCAGGCGCTGACCATCGAAAACATCACGACCGAAAACTTGCAGGTAAGCTGCCCGAATTACCGCTTGCGTAGAGCTTTCTGAGTACTTAACACTGAGTCCAGTTGGTGTCTTTTTACCTCTTGTACCAGGCAGTTGATCCAACTTGAACACCTTGGGACCTAGGGTACCAGGGTTCTCGCCTCGCGCTCCAGGATTGCTGTTTTGGTTATTAATTCCTGGTCCAGAGTGAATCAGGATGCGCTTGGTATCTTTACCAAAAGGAGCAGGACGAGTATTGGGGTTGCTGGTTTCTTTCGGGAAAATTGCCCCAAACTGAATTTCTAAGGGGTCGTTACCAGAACCGTAAGGATGCTGGTCTGGTAGCGGTTTGTTATAGGCAGCAAAAGTTGTGATAAACTGTGGAACCTTGCGGAAAGGCGCACTGTAGTTAAACAGGTCTTGCTGTGGTCCCCAGTTACGACATTCTTGTGCTTCTTGACCAAGTCCCCGAATGTAAGGAACCGTTTCCTCACCAAAATAATCACCGTATTCCGCAGAATCTACCAGTGCATCGATTAAGGCTGACAGACCGCCTCGGGAAACGATGTCAAAGTACTTTTGTACTTCTTCGCGGCTACTTGGTCCGCGTCCCAAGAAGTGACGGAAAGCAAGCTCTAGAGCACGGCTGTTGATAAACGGTTGGAAAAATTGTTTTTGGTAAAGCGGAGATTTGCCCAGGCGACGGACAAATTCTTTCATGGAGATAGTGCCGTTCTTGACCTGGGATTCCAGGTAAGAAACTGACTGACTGTAAGCACGGGTAATATCGCGCTCAAAAATTTGTCTATATGCCGCTTTTACAACGTCGTTTTTCTCAACTCCTGACAACCCAGGCTTCATGACAAACTTGGGACGCCGTTCTGCCGCATTGAAGTAAATCTGAGGCAGTTGTAAGCCCTGTTGGTCGCTTGAAGGACGTTGACGCACTTTAGTCGAAGGAGTGGGTGCTTTGAATTCTGTAATCAAAACATCCATGTACTCAGACACAATGTCTGTTGCCTCAGCATCCTGACGGAAATAGGAAAGCGCTGCGAATTTTATTTCCTGCAAAGCAACAATTGTCGCTTCACCAGAACAGGCGTTTTCAATGATTTCTCTCAAACCACGCGTGTTGACAGCGATGATGCTGGGGTCACCAGCGACGATCGCGTAGGTAGCGTAGCGCAAAAACCACGACAAGTCCCGCAGGCTCTTAGCCATATTCGCCGGACCATAACGGGCGACGTTGATTGGTCGAAAACCCGGAGGAGTCGGACCACTGGGTGAACTGTTAAAGACTGACCGCAAATTTTCTAAGAAACCACCACGACTTTCTGCGTAAGTGAGAGTTCCTGAGTTTGTGGTACTGCTAACATTCTTCGGTGCGCCTGCCATCACCACTTCTGGTTCTCTGGGCTTTTCTAGGAAAGACATTGGCGAACCACCAACAAAAATCCTGTTGGCAGCACGAGAGACAATAATCTCCGAATTTTCCGTAAGCCTCTGAGCGATTTCTAGACGCTTGGTACCAGATGCAAAAAACCTTGCCAGTTCACTTAATTCACCAGCTCCCAGAAAGCGGTCTTGCTGCTCTGCTTGGGAAATTGTTGATACTGCTAGGGTTTGATATAGTTGCGGACGCGCAACTGAGCTTCCACCACTTGCCTTAACACTCATCGGATTTGTAAAACTCCTATCATATTTTCTTTGTGTTAAGTCTGGGTTGCTTTTAGGCTTGACACATTGGTGCAGTTATGCGTTAAGATTGCTGCCCTCAAGACTGCCAAAAAAAATTAACCCAGTCAGCTTTTAGATTAGAACGTTTTGGCATTTCTCTGTGGCTTTATTAAGAAGTATGTAGAAATCATAGCCCTGATGTATCAACTCCAAAAGCAAATGCTTCAACTTCTCTGAGAAAATATTTAAGATTTGTATCATTTCTTGATCAAACTAGATTTATTCTTTTAAGACAAGATGTAGCATCGTTTTCGCTCTAATCGCTACTTGGAACTGTAGATGCACGCAGATGCACGCAAATGCTCACAAGTCAATATATCTATCAGCATCTGTAGTTAAATACAATCATTTGAAAAAAAATTACGAAATGATCGCCCTTGTTTGCCTGAAGGGTTCAACTAATGCCTCGTTCCCAGTAGATTACTGAGAACTTCTATTAACAGGCTCAGACTCGCTTACTCACAATCGCTGAATTTTAGATTTGGAGTTGATCATGAAACAGGGTTGGCATTCACTAATTTTATTCACCTTACCCCTATGCGCAATAGGGAGTTTAACTTTTCTAGATACAGCCACAGCACAACAAGTCACTCAACAAGTAACTCCTGATGGAACTGTATCCACCACCGTCACTACTCCTGACGGCAAAAATTTCAACATCAATGACGGAACCAGAAGAGGAGGAAACCTTTTTCACAGCTTCAAAGAATTTTCTGTACCCACAGGTGGTTCGGCTAATTTCAACAATGCAGCTGATGTCCTAAACATCATCGGTCGGGTGACAGGTGGTTCTGTTTCTAATATTGATGGTGCGATTAGAGCACTCGGCAAGGCAAACTTATTTTTACTCAATCCTGCGGGGATTATTTTTGGACAAAATGCCAGCTTAAATATTGGTGGTTCGTTTTTGGGGAGTACAGCGCACAGTTTTGTCTTTGACAATGGATTTGAGTTTAGTGCAACTGATCCACAAGCACCCCCGTTGTTAACGATAAATGTTCCGATTGGGTTGAGGTTTCGGGATAATCCTGGAAGCATTCAGGTACGAGGACCAGGGCACGGAGTTGACTATAATAATCTTGCTAAGTCAGGTGACCGTAACCAATTTGACTCGAACGTTACAGGATTGCAAGTCGAACCCGGAAAAACCTTAGCACTCGTAGGAGGGAATGTCTTTGTTGAGGGTGGTGTACTCAGGTCACAAGGCGGACGTATTGAAATCGGTAGTTTTGATGGGAATTAAATTGTAAATCTCATCCCAGCACAATCTGAAGGTTTTTCACTTGCTTCTCAAAGCACCCCCAGTTTTAGAGACATCGAGTTTTCTAATAAATCGTTCGTGAATGTCACTGGAGATGGCGGTGGTTTTATTGCGATCAAAGGTAGGAATATCAATTTCACCTCTGAGTCAATTCTATTAGCTGATACGCTTGCTGATAAAAATGGGGGAGAAATTAGCATTGTTGGTGACTCTATAGCTTTCAATCGCTCCAGCCTCCTGTCTAACACCTTCGGTTCCGGGAACGGCGGACAAATTAAACTGGAAGCCAACAACATCAAGTTTGAGAATCGCAGTGGTGTAAACATTCAGACATCGGACAGGGGTAATGCCGGAAATATCAACGTTCGTGCAAATTCTTTGGGAATCGAAGGCGGAACTGGCTTTGTGAGCAGAACGACAGGAACTAGCACTGGTAAAGCCGGAGACATCAACATTACTGTCAATGGTCCGATGGCTATAACGTATACAGGTATAAATGCTGACTCTTATGGCACGGGTAGCGCTGGCAAAATCAACATCAGTGCAAATTCTTTGCAGATTGACGACTCGCTTGTCACTAGCACTGTGGGAAAGGCAGGTCAAGCTGGAGAAATCAAATTTAATGTCGCAGACTCTCTTACGATCAACAAATCAGTTATAAGGACTAACACCTCTGGCACGGGTGACGCTGGAAAAATTAATATCACCGCAGGTTCTTTTCGGCTTAAAGGAGTAATTTCTAGCCAAGCGCTGCAAAATAGCACAGGTCGGGGTGGAGAAATCAACATTACCGCAGGCTCTCTGGAAGTACTAAAAAATCCAGGAGAGATAGCATTTATATCTACAGACACTTATGGTAAAGGTGACGCTGGAGACATCAACGTTAGTGTTACAGGTCCATTGACTCTAGCAGGTATAAGTATAACTACCGAATCCAGTGGCGCGGGTAACGCTGGCAAAATCAACATAAATGCAAATTCTTCGCAGATTGAAAACTCGGCTGTCACTAGCAGTGTGACAAACACAAGCACAGGTCAAGGCGGAGAAATCAACTTTCATGTCGCAGACTCTCTTACAATCAACAAATCAGGTATAAGGACTAACACCTCTGGCACGGGTGACGCTGGAAAAATCAACATCAATGCAAATTCTTTTCAGCTTAAAGGAGAGATTCGTAGCGAGGCGCAGGGAAGTAGCACAGGTCGGGGTGGAGAAATCAACATTACCGCAAACTCTCTGGAATTACCAAAAAATCCAGATCCAAAAGATTACACACTTATATCTACAACCACTGCGGGTATTGGTGACGCTGGAAACATCAACATTCTTGTTAAAGGTTCATTGACTGTAGCCAGCGGTGCAAAGATAAATGAGATAACTACTAACTCCTTTGGTAATGGTAAAGCTGGTGATTTAAAGATTTCGGCTGACACCATTAAGCTTGATAACAGTTCGCTTAACGCCGACACTCGTGGGGGAAAAGGCAACATTACCCTCAATTCCGGTGACTTAATCTTGCGCAACAACAGCAAAATCACCGCTAACGCCACAGGCACGGCTGATGGAGGCAACATAAGCATTAACACTGGTAACTTAGTTCTAGAAAATAGTGGCATCACTGCCAGGGCCGAATCAGGCTTAAATGGAAACGTAGTTGTTAGAGCTAAAAGCTTTTTTCGCTCTCCAGACAGCGATGTCACTGCCACATCTGTGCTTGGTCCACAGTTGTTCATTGAATATGTAGACCCCAGTCAAGGATTATTTGAATTGACAGAAACTGTAATCGACCCCGCACAGCAGGTTGCCCAAAATCCCTGTGTCAAAGGTTTTGGTAGTACTTTCACCATCACCGGACGTGGCGGATTGCCATCTGACCCCAATAAAATCCTCAGTAGTGACAATGTGCGGGTTGATTTAGTTGAACCTGTTCCCAGTAAGGTAAGTTCAACAACTGCAACAGAAAAGAAACCATCTCAACAGCCACCTGTCAAGCGTATAATACCAGCACAGGGTTGGATATATAACGACAAAGGTCAGGTGGTGCTGGTAGCTTATGATCCGACTAAGACTGGTCCACAACGTGAGCAGCCAGCACCTACTAGTAACTGTGCAGCAGTGAGATAGTAATGAGCGCGAATCCAACTAGATTTCTTCTTTTGATATCAAATCTGGTTGATTGGTTATCATTGTTAGAGTCGATGGGGAGTATTATCTCCCGCACCTCTCTGTTAGATCCGGACGTGCGTATTTCTACGCATCCGGCTCCCGATGTTCTAGGGTTTTCCCTTGCTCATGTGGATATAGTCGTGACA